>NZ_JAHWGU010000049.1 GCF_020873875.1 Actinoplanes sp. DH11 | reverse complement strand
CAGCCAGCCAGCTCAGCAATCGCCGCGGAGCGAAGCGCAGCCAGCCAGCTCAGCAATCGCCGCGGAGCGAAGCGCAGCCAGCCAGCTCAGCAATCGCCGCGGAGCGAAGCGCAGCCAGCCAGCTCAGCAATCGCCGCGGAGCGAAGCGCAGCCAGCCAGCTCAGCAATCGCCGCGGAGCGAAGCGCAGCCAGCCAGCTCAGTCAGCCAATCCCAACTACAGCTTCTGCAGCTGGGTGACTACCATCGCGACCGCGAAGAAGCCGTAGAAACCGATCGCGACCACCATCCCGCCGAGCCGCCACCCCCGCAGGCGGATGGGGCCGGGCAGATCCCGGGTGTTGAGGCGGATCAGCAGAATCGAGTAGAGCAAAGTGACCAGGGACGCCGCGCAGGTGGAGACGATCAGCAGGCCGAGGGGCTGTGAGAAGCCGGCGAGCAGGATGATGGAGCCGAGGACGATTTCGGCCCAGACGACGGTCAGGTAGAGGCGGGGTTCGGTCCAGCGGGCCGAGTGGGTCAGGTAGGTGCGGCGCAGGAAGTCTGATGCGAGCCGGCCGATGATGTCGAGCAGGCCCATCGCCGCGGCCCAGAGGGAGACGGCCGCGATGGCGAGGAAGAGCAGGCGCAGCCAGTCGCCGACTTCGGCGGAGAAGATGTCGCCTTGGATGCGCAGGAACGACGGGTCGGATTTGAGGTCGTCGCGGCCGAAGAGCGTCTCGTACGCGAGCATGCTCATGATGCTGATCGTCACGAAGCAGACCGCCACGAACGTGACCAGGTGTTCGGCGTTGGCCCGCTTCCACCAGACCTGCCAGCGGTTCAGCGACGTCTCGTCGAGGGGGAACTCGTACCGGTCGGTGCCGGCGGCCTCTTCCTGCCCGGTGATGGGTGAGATGAGCCGGGGCACGTGCGCGCCCATGCCGTACCGCTTGTCGCGGATCCAGTTGGAGAGGACCAGGTTGTGGACGCCGCCGGCGCCGGCGGCTCCGATGGCGCTGAGGATGAGGGTGAACGTGATGCCGTCCGGTATTTGCCCGAATTCGGTCACGGTGGCCTTCGCGCCTTCGCCCCAGGTGCTCAGGGAGATCACGAAGACGACCACGACGGCGAGGAAGAACAGGGTCAGGCCGACTTTCACGAACTCGACGCGCTCGACCGTCTTGTAGATCACTTTGGACAGGCTGAGCAGGATGCCGACGAGCACCAGGCCGATCACCGTGATCCAGACCGGGTCACCGCCGTCGAACAGGTAGGTCAGGACTGTCGAGCCGCTCGTGGCCCAGCCCGGCCAGACGTACTGGAAGGCGCCGGCCAGGCAGATGATGATGCCCCAGCCCTTCCACCAGCGGGAGAAGCCCATCAGCGCGGTCTGGCCGGTGGCCAGGGTGTACCGCTCGATCTCCATGTTGATGACGAACTGCACGGCCAGCGTGGTGAAGGCGAGCCAGAGCAGGCCGAAGCCGCCGATGGCGGTGAGGTACGGCCACAGGATGATTTCGCCGGCTGCCATGCCGATGCCCACGGCAACGATGCCGGGGCCGACCATGCGGCGAAGACTCAGGGGTTCCGGGAGTTCCCGGGTTGTCGTGTCGGTGAGCATGTGACGCTCCAGGGGGACGGTCGCGCGTCAGCGGCGTTCGCGAAGCAGGACGTCGAGGTGACGCAGCATCCGCGCGATATCGGGGGCGATTCCGGTGAACAGCTGGAACGCGGCGGCGGCCTGGTAGGCGCACATCGCCGTCCCGCCGAGGGTCCGCAGACCGGCGGCACGGGCGGCTCGCAGCAGCTCCGTCTCGACCGGCATGTAGACGATGTCGGCGACCCACAGTCCGCGGTGGAGCAGGTCTGCGGGCAGCGGGATTCCGGGGTGGTGGTGCATGCCGATCGGGCTGGCGTTGACCAGGCCGTCGGCGGTTTCGAGCAGGGCCGGCAGTTCGAGTGGCTTCCGCGGTTCCTGCCCCACGGCGGACGACAGCTCATGGCTTCTCGTCGCGTCGGGATCGATGATCGACAGTTGTTTCACGCCGAGGCCGACGAGCGCGTGGGCGACGGCCGCCCCCGCACCGCCCGCTCCGAGCTGCACGACATGCCCGGTGGCGGCATCCGGCAGGCCGGCGCGGAAGGACTCGGCGAACCCGTACGCGTCGGTGTTGTGCCCGTACCGTCTGCCTTCGGCGAAGACCACGGTGTTGACCGCGCCGATGGCCCGGGCCTGGGGTGACAGGTCGTCGAGGAGTCCGAGCACCTGCTGTTTGAAGGGGTGGGTGATGTTGACCCCGGCGAAGCCGGCGCGTTCGGCGTCGTCGAGGGTGCGGCCGAGGGTGTCCACGTCGAACAACGTGTACGTGAGGTCGAAGCCCTGCTGGCGGCCTTCGTCCTCGTGCAGCGCGGGTGACAGCGACGCGCCGATCCCCGATCCGATCAACCCGCATCGGCAATTCGCCATGTCACGCCCCTGGGCCGTCAATGTACTAACTGGTACGTTAGTTATCGGGTGTGATGGGCACCACTGTCAAGTCCCCGGGCAGACTTGCCCCCATGACGCAGGAGAAATCGATGTCGGTGGACGCGCAGCCTCGCCGCCGGGATGCCGAGCGCACCCGGGCCGAACTGCTCGACGTGGCCACCGAGGAGTTCGCCGAGCGGGGCTACAGCGGCGCCCGGGTCGACGAGATCGCCAACCGGACCCGCACCACCAAGCGGATGATCTACTACTACTTCGGCGGCAAGGAGCAGCTCTACCTGGCGGTGCTGGAACGGGCGTATGCGGAGATCCGCGCCGCCGAGCAGGCCGTCGACGTCGAGCACCTCGACCCGGTCGCGGCTCTGCGCCGGCTCGCCGAGGTCACCTTCGACCACCACGAGGCGCACCCCGCCTTCATCAAACTGGTCGGGGTGGAGAACGCCCAGCACGCCAAGCACATGAACCACGTCGCCCGGCTCGTCGACCTGAACAGCTCCGCCGTGGATCTGCTGCACGGCGTGCTCGATCGCGGCCGGCGCGACGGCGTCTTCCGCGACGGGGTGGACGCGCTGGACGTACACATGCTCATCAGTTCGTTCTGTTTCTTCCGGGTCGCCAACCGGCACACGTTCGGCGCGCTCTTCGACCGGGATCTGCTCGACCCGGCGCGGCGCACGTTCTACCGGACCATGCTCGGCGACCTCGTGACCGGCTATCTACAGGAGGTTTGATGCGCCGTTCGATCGCGACCGTCTGCGTTTCCGGAACCCTGGACGACAAGATCACCGCAGCCGCGGCGGCCGGGTTCGACGGCATCGAGATCTTCGAGAACGATCTCGTGGTGTCGCCGTGGTCGCCCGCCGAAGTCCGGTCCCGGTGCGCCGACCTGGGGTTGACGATCGAGCTCTACCAGCCGTTCCGTGACTTCGAAGCCGTGCCGGAGGACCTGCTCAAAGCGAACCTGGAACGGGCGCAGCGCAAGTTCGACGTGATGGCCGCGCTCGGCGTCGACACCATGCTGGTCTGCTCGTCGGTGCATCCGGCGGCGATCGACGACGACGATCTGGCGGCGGCCCAGCTGTCCGCCCTCGGCGACCTGGCGCGCGACAACGGGATGCGCGTCGCCTACGAGGCGCTCGCCTGGGGCCGGCACGTGTCCACCTGGGACCACTCCTGGCGGATCGTGCGGCGGGCCGGGCATCCGGCGGTCGGGCTCTGCCTCGACTCGTTCCACGTGCTCTCCCGCGAGGTCGACCCGGCCGGCATCGCCGACATCACCCCCGGCAAGATCTTCTTCGTACAACTGGCGGACGCACCCCACCTGCGCATGGACGTCCTGCAGTGGAGCCGGCACCATCGGCTCTTCCCCGGCCAGGGCGCGTTCGACCTGCCCGGCTTCACCCGGCTGGCGCTGGCCGCGGGATATGACGGGCCGCTCTCGCTCGAAGTCTTCAACGACGTGTTCCGGCAGTCCGACCCGAGCCGCACCGCCGTCGACGCGATGCGCTCCCTGATCACGCTGGAACACGCGCTCCCGGCCGGTCGGCGCCTGCCCGACACCCCCGAACTGGCCGGGGTGTCGTTCACCGAGTTCGCCGTCGACGCGCACTCCGGTCCCGAACTGCGCGCCGCCCTGCGCGGTCTCGGCTTCGCGCACACCGGCCAGCACCGCACCAAGCCCGTCGAACTGTGGGAGCAACGCGACTGCCGGATCGTGCTGAACAGCGCCGTCGCCCGCCCGCAGGCCGCTGCGATCACCGCGTTCGCCGTGGCCTCCGCGGACCCGTCCCGGTCGCTGCGGCGCGCCGAGGCCCTGCTGGCGCCGGCGCACCCCAACGTCCGCGAGCCCGGCGAGGCGGAACTGGCCGCGATCACCGCACCGGACGGCACCAGCATCTTCGTCACCGATCCGGGCGATCACTGGCGCAACGACTTCCTGCCGACCGGCGCCGTACCCCCCGCCGGGACCGGTGCCGGGGCCGCCGGTGCCGGGCTCCAGGCTGTTGATCATCTAGGGCTCGCCCAGCCGTTCGACCACTTCGACGAGGCCGGCCTCTTCTACCACTCCGTGCTCGGCCTCGATCACCTGTCCACCCAGGAGTACGCGGCGCCGTTCGGCCTGATGCGCTCCCGGGCCCTGACGAACCCCGGCCGCACCGTCCGCCTCGCCCTCACGGTTGCCCTGCTCCGCCGCGGCGACTGGGCCCCGGCGGTCGCCGACCCGCAGCACGTGGCGTTCACGACCGGCGACATCTTCGCCACCGCGGCGTCGCTGACACTGCCGCGCCTGCCGGTGCCGGCCAACTACTACGCCGATCTGGCGGCACGGTTCGGCCTGGACGACGAGTTCGTGCAGGCCTTGGAACAGCACGGCATCCTGTACGACCGGGACAGTTCCGGCGGCTCGCTCCTGCACCTCTACACGGCCGTCCTCGGTGGCCGCGTCTTCTTCGAGATCGTTGAGCGCCGTGCCGCGTACGACCGTTTCGGCGAGGCCAACGCTCCCGTGCGAATGGCCGCGCAGCGCCACCGCCGTCTGACCGGGTCCTGAGGCGGGGCCGGCTCAGGGGCGGGGCCAGCTCAGGGGTGCAGCCGGCTCAGGGGCGGCGCGGGGCCGGGCCTCGGTTCCACCAGAGGGAGAGTCCCGCGCCACTGGCGGTGAGCAGCAGGCCGGCCAGGAGGAACCAGACCGAGATCTCGACGTTCTGCTTGGTCAGGCCGAACTCGCTGGGCAGGTCGGCGAGGACGTCGGTGAGCTGTTCGGCGTCCTCGGCCTTGAAGTAGCGGCCGCCGGTGAGGTCGGCGACCTGGGTCAGCGCCTCTTCGTCGATCTCGCGGGCGCCGCGGCCACCGAATCCGCCGCCGTTGAAGCCACCGCCGTTGGAGCCGCCGTTGAACTGCCGGCCGCCGAACGGGGAGTCGCCGGTGACCTGGTCGGCGGTGCAGACGAGCTGTTGCGGCTCGGTGGTGCCGAAGCCGATCGTGTAGACGCGCAGTCGCCGGGCGGCGGCTTCCTCGGCGGCGGTCACCGGGTCGACGCCCGTCGTGTTGGAGCCGTCGGTGAGCACCACGATGGTGTCCGCCTCGTAATCGGTGCCGGGCCCGGCGGGTGCGGTGTCACCGAGGTCGACGCCGGTGGCCGCGACATCCGGGTTGATCTCGGAGATGGCGTCGACGGAAGCCAGGATGGCCTGCCCGATGGCGGTGCCGCGGGCGGTCTTCAAGGTGTCGATCGCGTCGAGGAGGGGCTGCTTGTCGGTGGTCGGCGCGACGAGCAGGCCGGCGATCCCGGAGAAGGCGACCAGGCCGATCCTGGTGTCGCCCTCCTGTTCCTCGATGAAGCCGCGGGCCGCGTCGACGGCGACCGCGAGCCGGTTCGGGGCGATGTCGGTGTTGCACATCGAACCGGAGACGTCGATCGCCAGCAGGATCGTGGTGTTGTTGGCGGGCACCGCGACCGAGGCCTGCGGCCGGGCCACCGCACCGGCCAGGGCGAGCAGCCCGGCCAGGAAGAGGTAGACGGGGATCCGCCGGCGCCACGCGGTGCGGCCGGGCACGGCGGCGCGGATCAGCGCGACGCTGGAGACGGTGATCGCGGAGCGTTTGCGCCGCCGGTTCAGCCACCAGCGGACGGCGAGCAGCAACGGCACGACGAGGAGCGCGAGCAGCGCCCACGGCCAGCTCAGCGACATCAGACGATCCTTCCGTGCCAGCGGGTGCCGAGCAGACCGCCGAGTGTCAGCAGCAGCAGAGCCGCCGCGGCGAACGGCGCGGTCAGCTCCAGCGGCTCCTTCTTGCTGGTCAGCCGCAGGTCGATCGACTTGGTGGTGTCGGCGAGCGTGGTCGCGTCACCGGCCGGGTGGTACGTCCCGCCGGTGACCTGCGCGACCGCGGTGAGCAGCGACTCGTCGAGCTGGGTGCCGAGCTGGAAGCCGTCGACCTCGACGGTGGCGCCCCGTGCCGTGCCGACGCCCACGGTCTGGATGCGCACACCGGCGGCGGCCGCGAGTTCGGCGGCGGCCTGCACGTCCGGCCCGCCCGTCTCCTCGCCGTCGGAGAAGACCACGATCGTCGCGGACGGCCAGTAGCCCAGGTCGGTGCCCTCCGGCAGCGGCAGGCTCACCGGTTTGCCGGTGATCGTGCCGAGCGCGACCAGGATCGCCTGCCCGAGCGAGGTGCCACCGCTCGCCTTGACCCGCTGGATGGCGGCGACCGCGGCGGCATGGTCGCCGGTGGGCGCCTGGGTGAGCAACGCCTGGTCGCCGAAGACGAGCACGCCGACGTCCACAGTGTCCGGCTGTTCCTCGACGAATCCGGTGGCGGCGGTCTGCGCGGCGGCGAGCCGGGTCGGGGACACGTCGGCGGCGGACATGCTGTTGGAGATGTCGAAGGCGAGCAGCACGGTGCCGGCGGCCCGGGGCACCGAGACCTCGGCCTGCGGGCGGGCCAGGCCGACGAGCAGGATCGGCAGGGCGGCGAGCAGCAACGCGTACGGCAGGTGGCGGCGCACTCCCCCGCCGACCATCGCGCCGAACCCGGCCGCGGTCAGTGCGGCGGACCGGCGGCGTTGCAGCCTCACGTAGCCGTAGACGGCAGCACCGGTCACCAGCACGGCGAGGATCAGCAGCATCGGATGCAGGAAGCTCATCGGCCGGACCGCCTGACCATGTCGATCAGCACGGCGAGCAGGTCCTGGTCGGTGGTCACCCGGTGCGGGCGCACCCCGGCCGTACGCATCGCCGCGGCGAGCGCCTCCTCGCGGACGCCGACCTGCTCGGCGAGCCGGCCGCGCAGCAGCGGGTCACTGGTGTCGACCAGGATCTGCTCACCGGTCTCGGCGTCCTCGACCAGCACCAGGCCGAGGTCGGGCAGCTCCAGCTCGGCCGGGTCGACCACCCGGATGACCACCACCTCGTGACGGTGGGTGAGCATGGCAAGGGGCCGTTCCCAGCCGGGGTCGCCGATGAAATCGGACATCACGAAGATCAGGCTGCGGCGCTGCGAGGTGGTGGTGGCGGCCAGGCGGAGCATCTCGCTCAGGTCGGTGGTCGAGCCGGGCGAGCCTGCGGCGGGTGTACGGGTGAGCTCGCGCGCGATGCGCAGGATCTGATCCCGGCCGCCCCGTGGCGGGAGCACCTGTCGCGTCCGGTTGTCGAAGAGGATCGCACCGACCCGGTTCCCGCCCTGCGCCACGAGCCGGGCCAGGCCGACCGCCAGGCCGGTGGCGACCGACGCCTTCCCGTCGTGTCCACCGAACCGCATGGACGCCGACCGGTCCACCACGAACCAGGCCGTCATCTCGCGATCCTCGGTGTACTGCCGGATGTGCGGTTCGTCCAGCCGTGCCGTGACGTTCCAGTCGATGTGCCGGACGTCGTCCTCCGCCGAGTACGCCCGCAGGTCGGTGAAGTCGAGCCCGGTGCCGTGCCACACCGTGCGGTACGCGCCCTGCAGGCGCCCGTCGAGACGGCGCCCGAGTTTCCACTCGAGTCGCCGCAGCAGACGGTCGGAGGCGGTGATCATCGGTCAGCGGCCGCGCGGTTCGGGGATCGTCAGGTTCGCCAGGATCTTCGAGATGATCAGGTCCGCGGTGACCTCGTCGGAGAGCGCCTCGTAGGACAGCACGAGGCGGTGCCGCAGCACGTCGAGGGCAAGGTCGCTGAGGTCCTCGGGCACCACGTACTCCCGGCCGCGGATGTAGGCCAGCGCACGGGCCGCGAGCACCAGGCTGATCGACGAGCGCGGGCTGGCGCCGAACGTCACGTAGCGCGCCAGATCGGTGAGACCCACCCGGGCCGGGTCACGGGTCGCGTGTGCCAGCTGCACCGCGAAGTCGATGAGCGACGGGTCCACATAGACCCGGTCGGCCTGGAGCTGGAGCGTGACGAGCGTCGCCGGGTCGATGATCTTCTGGATCACGGCGGCCGGGGCAAGGGCCCGCTCGACCACCACGAACTCCTCGGTCGGCGTCGGGTAACCGACCACCACCTTCATCATGAAGCGGTCGACCTGCGCCTCCGGGAGGGGGTAGACGCCCTCGCTCTCGATCGGGTTCTGGGTCGCCATCACCAGGAACGGGTCCGGCAGCTTGTGCGTCTCCCGGCCGATCGTGACCTGGCGTTCCTGCATCGTCTCGAGCAGCGCGCTCTGCACCTTGGCCGGTGCCCGGTTGATCTCGTCGGCGAGCAGCAGGTTGGTGAAGACCGGACCGAGCTGCACCTGGAACTCGCCGGTCGGCTGGTGATAGATCCGGGTGCCGACGATGTCCGCCGGCACCAGGTCGGGGGTGAACTGGACCCGGTGGAAGTCGCCGCCGATGGCCTCGGCGAGCGACTTCACGGCGAGGGTCTTGGCCAGGCCCGGAACGCCCTCGACCAGGATGTGCCCGCGGGCGAGCAGCGCCACGATCAGCCGCTCGAGCAGGATGTCCTGACCCACGATGGTCTTCTTGACCTCGTAGAGGACCTTCTCGATCGGGCCGGCGGTGACCGCCGGTGCGTCGGTCCAGCTCATGTATCCGTCCTTCGATGTCTCAGAGAGGCGGTGCTTGCCCGTTGCCGTCGCCACCGCCGCCGAGCGCGGCGCCGATCGGCACCGCGAACCCGATGCCGATGAAGGTGCCCGCGCCGGTCGGGTTGGCCAGCGCCACGACGATGCCGACCACCTGCCCGCGGTCGTTGATCAGCGGTCCGCCGGAGTTGCCGGGGTTGACCGCCGCGTCGAACTGGATCAGGCCGGCGATGTCCGCCGCGTCGTCGCGGTCGAGCTTGCGGTCCAGCCCGGAGACCACACCGCTGCTGGTGCTCCAGGTGAGACCGAGCGGATTGCCGATCGCCACCACGTCGTCGCCGATCGCGGCCCCGCCGCCGAGAACGGCCGGGACCAGGGTTTCCGGCAGCTTCTGCGGGGTGATCGTGGCGATGTCCTGCGCGGGGTCGCGACTGGCGATCGTGGCCGTCGCCTTGGTCCCGTCGGCATAGGTCACCTCGATCGTCTCGGCGCCGTCCACCACGTGCAGCGCGGTGAGAACCGTGCCGTCCGCGTTCGCGATCACACCGGTGCCGGAACCGGCCTCCGCACGGTCCTGCGCGTCCCGGCCGGCCGTCCGGATGAGCACCACGGACGGGGTGAGCGCCTGATGCACCTGGGCCACGGTGAGCGGCGCGTCCGAAGCCGAGGGCGACGCCGCGGGGGCGACGGCGGCCGGCGGCCCGGTCTCGTCCTGATCGCGGACGAGCACGAACGCGCTGATCGCCACGGCCCAGAGGGCGACCGCACCGATGAGCGCCCTGCGTCGCCGCGCGGGAGTGTTCCACCGGGGCTTCGAGCGCTCTTTCCGATCCGTCTCCACCGGATCCGTCTCAGCCCGATCCGCGTCCGGCCGATCCGGCCCCGCCGAAGCCTGCCGCGACGCGGTCCACCTGATCCCCGAGTGCGCCGGGCCGGTCCCCGCCGACGCCCTGTCCGGCTGCGCGGGCACCTCATCTGTCCCGGTCCGGAAGCGCCCTGTCCACGTCCGAGCCCGCGCTGTGCCCGCCGGGGGCGGATCCTCTCCAGGGTCCCCCTCCGGGCGGAGCACCGTCATCACGGCACGACCGCCACAGTCTGCATTTCTCGACCCTAGAAGCGATTCCTAAGAATTTGCCATGAGCTTTCTAATGGTTTCCCGAACGCAAATTCCTCCATATGCCACAAAAAGCTCGGCACTTCCACCACTCGTACAGCATTGGTGATCCATCTCGGATCCCGGTGATCGTCGGCATCCGGGAACCGCTCGTCGCTGTCGATCGGTTTCATCGCATCCTCCTCCGCGAAATGAGAGCCGGCGGACATGCTCTCGTCACCACATTGTCATGGGAGCGCTCCCATGTAACGATGAGCGTCACTTCGCTTCACGCGTACCCCCTCCCGTGAAGGACCACGCAGATGCGCGCACTCGCGCGGCTGGCCGCGGCCACGCTCCTGGTCGCGGCCCCACTCGCCGCAGTCACCGTCTCCGCCGCCGACGCCGCCGACGAACCCGTCCCGATCACCGTGCTCACCAGTGACTTCGAGGACGGGACCGCCCAGGGCTGGGCCGGGCGCGCCGCCGAGACGGTCGCACACAGCACCGCCGTCGCGCACGGCGGCACCGGCAGTCTCGAGATCACCGGCCGGACGGCCAGCTGGCAGGGTCCGTCGCTCGACGTGCTCGGTGTCCTCGAGAAAGGCACCGCCTACACGATCTCCGCGTGGGTGCGGACCGTGAGCGGCACCGACAACGCCCGGCTCAGCGTGGAACGTCGCACCGGCGAGGTCGCCTCCTACGACCAGGTGGTCGGCAACACCGCTGTCAACGCGGGCGGCTGGGTCGAGCTGACCGGGCGGTACACGCTCGCCACCGACGTCGACCTGCTCCGGATCTACGTGGAGACGGCGGCCGGCACCGGTGCGTTCCACATCGACGACGTCACCGTCAGCTACGTGCCGTCGCTGCCGATCCAGACCGACATCCCGGCGGTCCGGGACGCCGTCACCTCGTTCCCGGTCGGCGCCGCCATCACCGGCGCGGAGACCGTCACCACGCACGGGGACCTGCTGGAACGGCACTTCGACTCGGTGACGCCGGGCAACGCGCTGAAGTGGGACGCCACCGAACCGAGCGAGAACACGTTCACGTACGCGCAGGCCGATCCGCTGATCGCCTGGGCCAAGGCGAACGGCCGCGCCGTGCGCGGGCACACCCTGGTGTGGCACAACCAGACCCCGGCCTGGGTGTTCACCGGCGCCGACGGGCAGCCGATGACGGCGACACCCGAGGACAAGGAACTGCTGCTGTCCCGCCTGGAGAACCACATCCGCAACGTCGCCGGCCACTACGGCGACGACATCGCGGTCTGGGACGTGGTCAACGAGGTGATCGACGAGAACCAGGCGGACGGGATGCGGCGCAGCACCTGGTACGCCGTGACCGGGCTCGACTACATCCGGACGGCTTTCCGGGTAGCCCGCGAGGTGCTGCCGGACGCCAAGCTGTTCATCAACGACTACAACACCAACATCCCGGCCAAGCGCGACAAGCTGTACGACCTGGTCGCTCAGCTGCGCTCCGAAGGCGTGCCGGTCGACGGCGTCGGGCACCAGATGCACATCAACGTCAGCTGGCCCAGCGTCGCCGAGACCGAGGCGATGATCCGCCGGTTCATGCCGCTCGGTGTCGAACAGCAGGTCACCGAGATGGACGTCAGCATCTACACGAGCGAGGGCGAAAGCTTCCCGACCCCGCCCGCCGACCGGTTGCTGCGGCAGGCGTACGTCTACCGGGACATGTTCGCGCTCTTCCAGCGGTACGCCGCCGAGATCACGTCGGTGACACTGTGGGGCCTGGCCGACGACAACACGTGGCTGGACACGTTCCCGGTCACGCGCAAGGACGCACCACTGCTTTTCGACACGCGCCTGCAGGCCAAGCCGGCGTACTGGGGCGTGGTCGACCCGTCCCGGATCACCTCACCGTCACCGTCCGTCTCGCCGTCGTCCTCACCGTCCATCCCGTCGTCGGCCTCACCGTCCACCTCGCCGTCGGCGTCCGGTGGGCCGGGCGCGTGCGCGGTCGCCTACCGGGTGACCGGCAGCTGGCCGGGCGGCTTCCAGGGCGACGTCAAGGTCACCAACACCGGGGCGGCGACGGTCAGCGGCTGGGCGCTGACCTGGCAGTACGCCGGTGACCAGCGGATCGCACAACTCTGGAACGGTGCGCTCACCCAGAGCGGCCCCGCCGTGACCGTCACCAACACCTCCTGGAACGGCACCCTGGCGCCGGGCGCGTCGGCCTCCTTCGGCTTCCTCGGCAGCTGGACCGGCAGCAACCCGGCACCGTCCGCATTCACCCTGAACGGCGCCGCCTGCACCCCGCTCTGATCCCGCGACGGTGCCGCGCCCGTAAAGCCGCGCCGCCGGGCTTGTCCGGCGGCGCGGCAGGGTTGTCCGGCGGCGCGGCAGGGTTGTCCGGCGGCGCGGCAGGGTTGTCCGGCGGCGCGGCAGGGTTGTCCGGCGGCGGGGCGGGGAGCAGCCCCCTGTCCCGCCGCCGGAGTTCCACCCGGCCCCGCTCCGGCCGTCGGTCAGACCACCGCGCCCACCAGCCCGGCGACGACGCCGGTCGTCTCCGGGTAGGCCGTGAGCAACGCCCGCACCGCCGCACCGCCGCCGTCGGCGGCGGCCGCCCCCTCGTCGGACGGGTCCGCCGGGTGGGTCCACTCCCCCGGGCAGCCGAGGAGCACCGCCGCCGCGTCCGCCGCCTGCGGGTGGGCGGCGAGCAGCGCCGCCGCCGGACCGCCGCCCGGCCGGACCGCACGAACGGCCGGGCCGGCCGACGGTGCCGGGCGGGACTCCCACGGTGGTGTCCACGAGTCGATGCCGGCCAGGGTGCCGGGGAAGGTGCGGCCGGCCTCCTTGGTCAGCACCGGAACCAGTTCGGCGGCCTGCGTCCGGAGGGTCATGATCAGCGACGGGAGCCACGGGAGCAGGACCGGGTCGGGGAGACTGCCGAACGCCTTGGACAGGATCTCGACGACGAACGGGGCGAGCCGCGGCACCGGTTCGAGGGCCTGGACGAAGCCGGAGACGTACTGCGGGACGGCCGGGACGACAAGCGGGTTGCCGAGGAGGTCGTCGACGCGCGCCCGGAGGTCGGACAGGGGCAGGTCACCGAGCTGGTGCCGGGCCGCCCAGAGCAGGGCCAGCTTGGCCGGCGGCTCCGGGTGGGACTGGCGGACCGCGATCTCCAGCTGGGTCCGGTCACAGCCCAGCGAGAGGGCCAGGCTCTCCATGCTGAACAGGAAGCCGAGCATCGCACCGACCTGCCGGACGCCGGTCTCGTCGTCGACGAACGCGGTGGGCAGCAGGGTGCAGTAGTGCGCGTACCCCTCGGTGACGAACCGTTCGCACCACGCCGGCAGCGCCGGTTCGGTGGCCCGGTAGTGGGCCATCAGCCGGCGGATGCGGCGCAACACGGCCGGTGCCTCGTCGACCGTGCGCTCGGCGGCGAGCAACTCCACGGCCCGCGCGCCGAGTTCCTCGGTGAGGCGTGGGCTGTTCAGGAAGAGCAGGGAGTCCTCGACGGCTTTGAGCGCGGTCGCGGCGGTGGCCTTCGGCTCCCAGGCGGACCTGCGCAGCCGCTGCTCCAGCACCTGCTCGACGGTGACGCCCTCGTAGCCCAGCTCGATGATGGTGCGCTGATGGCGCCCGAGGTCGAGGTCCCAGCTCTCCTGAATGGGCTTCTCACCGAGCCGGCGGGAGCCCATGATCGGGCGGACCGCGTGGTCGGGCAGCAGGTAGCGCAGCATCCAGAGCAGCCGGGAACAGGCGACCAGCTCGGGCCGGGCGGCGAGGTCGAGCAGGGCGCGCTGGATCGTCCGCTGGGTGAGGTTCAGCCCGAGCGGTTCGAGCCGGTCGTAGACGTCCCGCGCCAGCGGGGGCAGCGCGTCGTACCCGACCTGCCCGATCCGGTCGCCGCCGAGCAGGATCTCGCAGAGCCGGCGCACGTCGCGCCGGCCGGGCACGACCTCCTTCTCGATGCAGGTGATCGCCGCGTCCTGGAAGTCGTACGGCGTCGGCCGCCGCCGCCCGCGCATCCCGGCCAGCAGGACCGACGTCTCGAAGACCGCGATGGCGTCGGCCGTGCTCGCGAGGTAACCGTTGCGCCGTGCCAGCCGGACGATGTCGACGCACCAGCCGCGCAGTTCCTCCTCGTCGAGCCCGTCGAGTGCCGGCGGCCCGGCGAGGTAGCCGCTGAGCTGGTCGGTGACGGCCCCGGTGCCGATCGCCGGCGTGGGGGCCGGTGCCTTCTTCTTCCGGCCGCTCTTCTGCCCGGCCAGGGCGAACGGCTTCACCCCCGTCCGCAGCAGCGATTTCTGCCAGGTGGCGGCCGCAATCGAGACGGAACCCGGCGCCAGGCCGAACTGTGCCTCGATCGCGGAGTGGCTGGACGGGATGAGCCCGTAGAGCCACTGCGTGGCGGTCCGCCCGGTGATCTCGAAGTCGGGGGTGCCCGGTGCGGAGCCGGCCTCGGCGACCCGGCTCGCCGCGTGGAAGGCGCCACAGATGTAGAGGCAGTCGGCCCGGTCGGCGCCGCTGGCCGCGAGGTGTTCCCGGATCCGGGTCCACATGTAGCGCTCGCGGTCCTCGTCGGTCGCCAGCCGCCGGGTGTCGTGCGGCGCGAGCCGGCGGAACAGGCTGCCGATCATGACCATGACCTGCCGGTACGTCTCGTGGTCGGCCCCCGCGAGGGGCTGCTCCACGTACTGCTCCCACCACTCGGACCAGTGCCGGACCCGGCCGTGGTGCAGCAGGTGCTCCTCCAGCTCGGCGAAACGCGGCCGCAGGTCACCGATCTCCACGCCAACCGCGTCGCCGTGCAGGTCCTCCTCGGGTTCCTCGCCGACGTGCGGTCCGGCCGCGGGCTGCCACTGGAAGACGTGGTCGGTGGACCGGTCGACGAGTACCAGTTCGACGCCGGGCGTCTCCAGCGCGTACGCGATGGCCTGGTATTCCGCGGAGGCCTCGGTGATCGGCGCGATCACGCTGAGCGGTGCCGACTCCTTCGGGAAGCCGTCCACCTCGGAGGCGAAGGCCTGCAACGCCACCGGCAGGCGGCAGTTGCGCAGTTCGGTGAGCAGCGGCGTGAGGTCCTCGCAGAGCTCCAGGTAGATGACCTTCGGCTGTTTCTGCCGCAGGCGCCGGGCCATGGCGAGCGCCGAGGCCGGCGAGTGGTGGCAGACCGGGAAGATCTCCAGTGGCTCGCGCAGCGCGTGGTCGACGTCGTCGACCATCCCGGCGAGGATCTCCGGCAGCGCGTCCGGGCCGCCGGCCAGCGACTCGGCCGCGCCCAGCAGCTGCTCGCGCAGCGCGTCGAAGGGACCGCTCACGAGAGGGTCGCGATCGCCTGGCGGCCGCCCTCGAGGAAGCCACCCCACTCACCGCCGTGCTCCCGGCTGCGCGGCTCGACCACGCCGTGCCAGTACTTGTTGAGGATCGCCAGGTCTTCCGGGCTGCGCCGGGCCAGCGAACCGACCAGGGAACCGGCAAGCGCCTCGGCGGTCAGCGCCGAGGCGCCGAAGAAGTTGCTGTGCAGGATCGCGTCCTCCAGGACACCGATCTGCTCGGCAGTGGAGAGCGCCGACTCCAGCCGCTCCTCGTCGCTGGTCGCGGACCCGGCCGCGGCCCGCAGGTCGGCGAAGCTCTGCAGCAGCACGTCGAGCAGGGTCGGCGGGACCTCCAGCTCGATGTCGTGCCGGCGCAGCAGTTCCTCGGTCCGGAACCGGACGATCTCCGCCTCGCTCTTCTTGTTGGTGACGACCGGGATGCGGACGAAGTTGAACCGGCGCTTGAGGGCGGACGAGAGGTCGTTGACGCCCCGGTCCCGGCTGTTCGCGGTGGCGATGATCGAGAAGCCCGGCTTGGCGAAGACGATGTTGTCGGTGTCCAGCTCGGGGATCGAGACGTACTTCTCGGAGAGGATTGAGATCAGCGCGTCCTGCACGTCGCTGGTGGACCGGGTCAGCTCCTCGAAGCGGCCGATCACACCGCCCTCCATCGCCGTCATGATCGGCGACGGGATCATCGACGCCCGGGACTGGCCCTTGGCGATGACCATGGAGACGTTCCACGAGTACTTGATGTGGTCCTCGGTGGTGCCCGCGGTGCCCTGCACCACGAGGGTCGAGTTGCGGCTGATCGCGGCGGCCAGCAGCTCGGCGAGCCAGCTCTTGCCGGTGCCGGGGTCGCCGATCAGCAGCAGGCCGCGGTCCGAGGCGAGGGTGACGATGGACCGCTCGACGAAGCTGCGGTCGCCGAACCACTTCTGGCTGACCTCGCGGTCCAGGCCGTCGGCGCGCTCCGAGCCGAGGATGAACAGGCGCACCATCTTGGGGCTGAGCCGCCAGGAGAACGGCTTCGGGCCGTCGTCGATGGACTCGAGCCAGTCCAGCTCCTCGGCGTACTTGGTCTCGGCGGGGGCGCGCAGCATGTCACTCATGGGGGTATCTCCTTGGTCAGAAGGCGAGGAAGTTCTTGAGCTCGGCGACGAGCTTCTTGATGCGGCCGGAGAGCACCGGCGTGCCCTGGTCCTTGAACCGCTGGCGGAACCACGGGTTGACGCTCTGCTGGCCACCGCTGCTCACCGACCCGACGGGGATGAGGCGGGCGCCGGACCGGTGGATGGCGGCCATCCCGTCGAAGACGGCCTGCTCCTTCCACTCGTAGAAGTCCGAGATCCAGACGACCACGGTGTTGCGCGGGTCGGCGATCTTGGGGCGGGCCAGGTCGAGCGCGACGGTGCCGTCGGTGCCACCGCCGAGCTGGGTGCGCAGCAGCACCTCGAACGGGTCGTGCACCCACGGCGTGAGGTCGAGCGCACGGGTGTCGTACGCGATGAGGTGCACGTCGACCTTCGGCAGTCCCGCGAAGATCGAGGCGAGGATCGTGCAGTTGACCATCGCGTCGACCATCGAGCCGGACTGGTCGACCACCACGATCAGCCGGGCCGGGGTGATCCGTTTCGCGGTCTGCCGGTAGTAGAGCCGGTCGACGTAGAGCCGCTCCTCGGCCGGGTCCCAGTTGGGCAGGTTCTTCCAGATCGTGCGATCGATGTCGAGGTTCCGGTAGACCCGTTTCGGCGGGACGGACCGGTCGATCGTGCCGGTGCTGGCCTGGGCCACCTGGGTCCGCAGCACCTCGGCGACCTCGTCGACGAAGCGCCGGATCAGCGCCTTCGCGTTCGCCAGCGCGACACCGTCCAGGTTGTCCTTGTCGCGCAGCAACTGCTCGATCAGCGACATGCTCGGGGTGAGCTGCTTGGCGAGCCGCGGGTCGGCCAGCACCTCGCGCAGGTGCATCCGGCTGACCAGGTCGGCCTCGATCGCGGCGAGGGCGGGCCCGAGGTTCACGTCGAACCCGGTGCCGGGCGCCGTCCCCGCGGTCGTGCCACCGGGGTCGTCACCGGCAGCGCCGGCGCCGCCACCGGCACCGGCGGCCGCGGCACCTGGCGCACCGGCACCGGCAGCCGCCGCACGGCCGCGCAGCGCGCCGGGCCGGCAGCCGAGCGCCCGCTCGAACCACCCGGCGTCGGTCTGCCAGCGGGCGAGTTGCCCGGCGGTGACGTTGCCCGAGCCGGTCCCGAAGACGTTGAGCAGCAGTTTCGACACCAGGGCCGCGCGGCGCACCGCGTCCTGCCCGGCACCGTCGGCGCCGCTGAGCAGACCCTCGAACTCCGCCTCCAGATGCGGGAAGCGCTGCACCACCGTGTCCACCGAGACGGCCGGGTCGAGCAGCGCGGCCGGCAGGTCGAGGTCGCCGACGATCGCCATGCTCCCGGACTCCAGCGTGGCCTGCTCCTCCGGGTCGAAGAGCCGGGCCAGCAGCCGCCAGTAGAGGACCTGCCGCCTGTTCTCCGCGGTCGTCATTTGCGCAGCAGCCTTCCCGCGCGCTCACGCAGCACGTCGACGGCCGTGCCGGCGGTCGCCTCCGCCTTCGCGGCCTTCGCCTCGGTGGGGCCGAGCGCCCAGTCACCGGTGTGCACCGCGACCGCCTTGCGTTTCACCGTCGCCTGCACGGCGAGCGGCTGCACCGCCCAGCGGCCGGCGTCCCAGCGGAGCAGGCCGAGGCAGGCGGTGGAGGCGGTGACCAGGGCCGGGGTGAGCGGACCTGCCGCGGGCAGCCGGTCCAGGTCGAGCGCGACGGTGACGCCGCCCAGGTCCAGGCCGTCCGGGCCGGCCGTATAGCCCTCCAGCAGCACCGGCTCGGCGATCGCGGCGGGGTGCCGGTCGAGCGGCGCGGCACCGGACGCGGTCGCGGCGTCGAGCCGGACCCGGGCGGTCGCGAACGGGTCGGCCGGCTCGCCCGCGGTGACCCGGGACTCGTCCCAGAGCAGGTCGCCGGCGGTGGTCAGGAGCAGGCCGGCGACCTCCACCGAGCGGTGCTCGGCGAGCGCGGCCCGGAAGATCGGGAAGGCGGCGAGCATCCGCCAGGCGGACGGGCCGGTGATGGTCTCGACCTTCGGTGCCGCCACCGAGGTCCGCACCAGCCGGACCTCTCCCCCGGCGGTCTCGAGCAGACCGTGCGCCTGGGCCCGGAAAACCGTGGGGTGCTCGTGCAGATCGACGCCGAGCAGCAGGAACCGCCCGTCGACCGGCTCACTCACCTCGGTGGGGAAATCGTCCTGCGAGAGCAGCAGGGCGCGGGACCAGAGGTCGGCCCAGCGGCGGACCGGGATCCGCTCCAGCGTGGCGACCGGCGCGGCGGCACGCAGCTCGGCGGCGAACCCGTCGAGCAGGACCGCGAGGCGGCGGGCCGCCGGGTCGGCGAGCAGCGCCTGCACGGTCTGCGAACCGGCCGCGGCCAGCTCGTGGTCGACGCCGTGCCACCCGGCGATGGCCAGCTCGCGCAGCCAGGACCGGCTGCCCCCGGTGGCGTTCACCGCCGCTCCCGGCGACGCCGACGGCGGGTGGTCGGAGCGTTTGCGCCCGACCGTGTCGAGCAGCGCGTCGTGCGCGGCGCCGAGCAGCGCCGAGCGGGCGCCGGCCAGGACGGCCAGGTGCTCGTCCGTCACCGCGCCGACGATGATCTTGTCGATCGACACGGCGACCCGATCGGCGAGCGGCGAGCCGGCGAACGCGCCGGCCAGGCCGGTGAGCGCGGCCGCGCGTGCCTCGTCGAGCCGGGCCAGCCCGTGGACGAGGGCGTCGTCGAGGCCGTCGACCAGGGCGAGCGCCTCGGTGAGACCGGCCGGCTGGGCGCGCAGGGTGTCGGCGAGCATCAGCGCACCGCCCCCGAGGCCGGGAACCACTGCAACTCCGGCAGTGGGTCGGTGGTCGGCGTCAGCTCCAGGTAGGACAGGTGCCGCAGGAAGCTGCTGAACACCTCGGCCGCCCGGTTCGGCGCGACGGCCGGGTGCAACCCGGTGATCAGGTCGGCGCCCTCGGCCACCTCGATCCGCAGGTAGCGGGCGACGCGGTCCGGACCGTACTGCACCGTCGCCTCGGCGAGCAGCAGGCGCAGGTGGTTGCACGGGTAGGACCCGCCCAGGCCACCGCACGGGCGGTTGTTGTTGGTGTTGCAGCTCAGGCCGTGGTCACCGGCGGTGATCGAGGAGACGTAGACCCGGGAGACGTCGGAACCGCTCGACACGACGCCCTGCAACCGGCCCTCGGCGAGCTCGAGGAAGGGCACCTTCGCCAGTTTCCGCTGTCGCACGGGCTCGATGACGGGCGCCGCACTGCTGCGCTCGTAGGGGATGCTCATGGGCGGTAGTTCTATCGGAGGGGTCCGACAAAAACACATCGCGGGGTACGGCGGACAGACCGAGCCGGCCGGCCCGGGGATCGGACCGACCGGCGACGGCGTGCGACGACTCAGCTGTGCTCGCGCAGCCCCAACCGGTCGTGCAGCGCGCGCAGCGGCCGCGGCGCCCACCAGTTCCACCGGCCCAGCAGCCGCATGAACGCCGGCACCAGCACCGGCCGCACCAGCAGCGCGTCCAGGATGATCGCCAGCGCCGCGCAGAGGCCGAAGAACTGGATGAACGACACCCCGGACACCAGCATGGCCAGGAACGACACGGACAGGATCGCGGCCGCCGCGCTGATCACCCGGCCACTGCGGGACAGGCCCTCCACCACGGCGGTACGCAGGTCCGCGCCCTGCCGGTGCCGTTCGATGATCCGGGACAGCACGAAGACCTCGTAGTCCATCGAGAGCCCGAACGCCACGCAGAACAGCAGGACGGGTATCGCCACGGTCAGTGGTGTCGCGGTGTGCCCGAGCACCTCTTCGAAATGCCCGTCCTGGAAGATCCAGACGGCGACGCCGAAGACCGAGCTCATCGTCAGCAGGTTGAAGAACAGCGCCTTGATCGGCAGCAGCACACTGCCGGTGAGCAGGAACAGCAGCGCGAACGTGGTGCAGGCGATCAGGACGAGCGCGTGCGGCAGCCGCCCGCCGATCGAGCCGGTGATGTCGACGAGCTGCGCGGCCGGCCCGGTGACCCTGACCGGGACCTCCGCCGGCACCGGCACCGCCCGGACAGCGCGGGCCAGTTCGGCTCCCTTGGCGGAGTACGGCTCCACGTCGCTCAGCACCGCGAAATAGGTGGCCATGCGTCCCGAGGCGAACGTGCGCGGGTGCACGCTCAGGGCCCCCGGGACCGCGGCGCCGTCGACGAACGCCCCGGCCATGCTGTCCACCCGGGCCACGCCCTCGACCCGGGAGAGCCGGGCGGCGTAGACGGCGGCCCGCGCGATGCCGTTGGTCCCGGTGCCCCAGCCGTCCGTGACGACGACGGTGGCGCCGCTGCCGGTGCCCGCGAAACCGGTACGCATCGCGTCCGCGACGACCCGGCTCTCCGCGTCCTTCGGCAGCACCCGGTCGTCGGCGATGCCGAACTTGATGTGGGTGAACGGCAGGGCGAGCGCCAGCAGCACCAGGATCACCGGCACCGCGGTCAGGAACGGCCGGCGCATCACCTGCGCGGCGACCCGGCCCCAGAACGGCGCGTGCCCGCCCGCGGACGGCCGCCGGGGCAGCACCGGCCACTTGTCGATCCGGTCGCCGAGGAGCATCAGCAGCGCCGGCAGCACCATCAGCGCGGCGCAGACGGTGGCGATCACGACGGCGATCCCGGCGTACGCGAACGAGCGGAGGAAGTACTGCGGGAAGACGAGCAGGCTGCACAGCGCGACCGCCACGGTGGCCGCGCTGAAGACGACGGTGGATCCGGCCGTACGCATCGTCGCGTTCAAGGCAGTGACCCGGTCCGGGTCGCGCAGCCGCTGCTCGCGGTACCGGGAGACGAACAGCAGGCTGTAGTCGACGGCCAGGCCGAGGCCCAGCGCCGTCGCCATGTTGACGGCGAAGACCGACACGTCGGTGAAGACCGCCAGCAGCCGCAGTGTGCCGAGCGTGGTGAGGATCGAGAAGATGCCGATCAGCAGGGGCGCCCCGGCCGCCCAGACCGTGCCGAAGACCAGCAGCAACAGCACCAGAGTGATCGGAATGGCGATCGCCTCGGCGCGGGCCAGGTCGGTGGTCACCTGCTCGTTGATGTCGTTGTTGACCTGGGTGAGGCCGCCGAACGAGACCTCCACCGCGCCACGTTCGCCGGCCAGTTCGTCGTGCAGGTCCGCCACCCGGTCGGCGCTGGCGTCCTCGTCACCGTCCACCCGGGCCAGGATGAGACCGCTGTCCCGCCGCGCGCCCGCGAGCTGCGGTGCCCGGCCGCTCCAGTACGAGCCGACCACGGTCACGCCGCCGGTGCTCCCCAGGACGCCGGTGACCTGGCCGGCGACCGCCCGGACGTCCTCGTCGTCCACGCTGCCGCCCGGCTTGGCGACCAGCACGACCAGGTTCGGGTCGGCCGCCCGGAAGTGCTCGGCGAGCAGTTCCCGGCCGCGCACCGACTCGGAGCGCGGGTCGTCGAACCCGCCGGTCTTGAGCGCGCCGATCAGGTCACCGCTGAACGCGATCGCGACCACCGCGAGCAGCAGCGCGGTGAACAGGACCGACTTGGGGCGGCGGGTGACGAGCCGCACCACCGGCCCGGGAACCGGGCCGGTGGTCGCGGTGCGCCGGCCGGTGGTGGCCGGCCGAGGGGTCGTCGATGTCATGCCGGGCTCACGCGGGTTGCGGCACGGTCGCCGGGTCGAGGTGACGGGCCAGCAGGTCGACGGTGTTCTCGATGTCGTCGGTGGTGTGTTCCGCCGTCACGAAGAACCGCAGCCGCGCCAGCTTCTCCTTCACCGCCGGGTAGAGGATCGGGTTGGCGCTCACCCCGTTCTTGAGCAGCATGTCGGAGAGCCGCAGCGCCTTGATCGAGTCGCCGGTGATGGCCGGGACGACGGGCGTGCCCTCGCTCGGGCCGGTGTCGACACCGGCCTGCCGGGCCAGCCGCAGGAAGGTGGCCGCGTTGTTGTGCAGGGCGGCCAGCCGCTGCGGCTCCTCGCGGAGGATGTGCAGGGCGGCGAGCGCCGCGGCCGCGTTCGCCGGGCTCATTCCCGCGCTGAAGATGTAGCCGGGCAGCGTGTACCGGAACCACTCGATCAGCTCGTGCCGGCCGGCGACGTACCCGCCGCAGCTGGCCAGGGACTTGGAGAGGGTGCCCATCCAGACGTCCACGTCGGCCCGGTCGACGCCGAAGTGCTCGCCGACGCCACCGCCGCGGGCGCCGAGCACGCCGATGCTGTGCGCCTCGTCGACCATGAGCAGCGCGCCGTGCTTCTTCTTCAGCGCGATCAACTTCGGCAGGCCGCAGATGTCGCCGTCCATGCTGTAGACGCCCTCGACCACGATCAGCACCCGGCGGTACCGGTCCCGGGTCTGCTCCAGCAGCGCGTCCAGGGCGGCGTAGTCCTGGTGGGCGAACGGCTGGCGGCTGGCGCCGGAGAGCCGGCAGCCCTGCAGGATGCTGTCGTGCGCGAGGGCGTCGTGCACGATCAGATCCTCGGGGCCGACCAGGTGGCCGATCACGCTGACGTTTGTGGCGTGCCCGCCGATCAGGGTGATCGCGTCCTCGGCGCCGACGAGCTCGGCCAGGCCCCGGTCGAGCTCGTCGTGCAGGGCCCGGTTGCCGGAGAGGATCCGGGCGGCGGAGACCGAGGAGCCGTACCGTTCGACGGCCTCCTTCACCGCGTACGCCACCATCGGGTGCCCGGAGAGGCCGAGGTAGTTGTAGCTGGAGAAGGAGATCAGCTGACGGCCGCCGACCTTGGTGCCGCGGCCGATCACGCCGTCGTGGACCAGGAAGTACGGGTTCGTCACCTGCACCCGGTCGAGCATCACGCCGCGGCGCTGGAACTCGACGACCTCGGGCAGGTACGCGACGTCGGCGACCTCCTTGCGCGGCGGTGCGACGAGCGCCCGCTCCGACGACGGCACGACCGGGGCGGCGTGCGCGGGCACCGGGGCGGCGTGCGCGGGCGCCGGTGCGGGCGTGCCGCCGCCGAGCGCGGTGTTCAGGACTCCGGCGAGCTCGCCGACCGTGCTCACCTCGAACACCTCGGCCGGGTCGATCTCCAGGTCCGGCCAGCGGCGCTTCACCGAGGAGACCAGCTCGGCCGTCATGATCGAGTCGAAGCCGAGGTCGGTGCTGAACGACTGGCTCGCCCGGACCAGGTCCGACGGGTAGGCGCTGATCTTACCGATCATCAGCGCCAGCTCGGACACGATCTCAGCGCTACCGTCCGGCGCCGGCTTCTGTGCCGGCACCGGCACGAGTTTCGGGATCTCCTTCGGTACCGGCGCCGCGACCGGCGCCGGGGTCACGACCGGGACCGGTGCCGGGACAGCCTGCGCCGCCTCGATCGCCGAGGTCGTGCCGAAGGACAGCTCCGGAGCGGCGCCGATGCCCCGCAGGACGGCGAGCTGCTCCCGCATCAAAAGGATGACGTCGTTCACTGGCGTCGAATCTCCATTTCTCATGACGACCGGTGCGGCCGGGGGCGCCGCACGCTGCGGCAGACGGACCTCGAGCTCGGCGGTCGGCGCCGTGGTCACGGCGGCGGTCGCGGGACGGCCGGCGCGGGCGGCCCGGCGCGGACCGCCCTCCTGCGCGGCACGGCGGATCGAGTAGTGCTGGGTGGCCGGCGAGAACGGCGGCAGGGTCAGCAGGGGTACGCCGAGATCCGCGAACAGCGGCGTCAGGTCCACCGGCACGCCCGCGACCGCGAGCCGTCCCAGGCCTTCGAGCAGCGCGTACCCGCCGTCCGGCTCGGCCGGCATCAGCGCGATCCGGTCCAGGCCCGCCGCCGACGGGATCTGCGCGGCCATCCCGAGCAACGCGTCGCCCGAGCAGACCTGCACCAGGATCGCGGCGCCGGCGTCGACGGCGGTGTCCATCGCGTCGCGGAACAGCACCGGGGACGACGTCTGCCGGCCCCACAGCGCGCGCAACTGATCCGGCTCGGCCGGCGCCTCCGGGTCGACGCTGGAGATCAGGTGGACGGTGGGCGTACGCACCGCCAGGTCGGCCGCGTAGGCGGTGACCCGGGAATCCACCTCGGCCAGCAGCGGCGAGTGGAAGGCGTGCGAGACCCGCAGCTCCACCGCCGAGACGTCCCGGGCACGGCAGCGCTCCAGCAGGTGCTCGACGGCTTCGCGGTGACCGCTGGCCACGGTCTGCGCCGGGTGGTTGTAGCAGCCGGCCCAGACGCCCCGGATGCCCGAGCGCAGCTTCTCGAAGGTGGCCGCGTCCGCCCGTACCGCCGCCATCGTGCCCGGCGGAGGCTCCTCGCCGGCCGTCACCGCCGCGCCGCGCTCGATCAGGAAGTCGAGGCCGTCGTCGGCGCTGAGCGCACCGGCGGCCACCGCGGCCACCAGCTCGCCCACACTGTGCCCGAGGGCGATGTCCGGCGTCACGCCCAGGTCGGCGAGCAGCTGGGTCATGCTGATCCCGGTGACACCGAGCCCCGGCTGGCAGATCCGGGTGGCGCTGACCTGCGCCTCCGCGTCCGGGCCGGGGTTCTCGCAGAGCAGGTCGGAGACCGCGGTGCCGGTGCGCTTGTCGACGGTCTCGGCGAGCGGCCCGACGTGCCGCGCGAAGGCCGGGAAACGTTCGACCAGGTCACGCAGCACACCCGGGCGCAGCGAACCCTGACCGGGGAAGAGGAAGGCGAGCCTGCGGCGGTCGGCGTCCAGGGGCGCGTCCGCCGCGTACAGCCCGGGGCCGAGCCGGCCCAGCGTGCCGGCGGCGAGCTCCTGCGCGGCGAGGGCGAGGCGGCCGGCGAGCTCCGCCCGCGTCCGGCACATCACGGCCAGGCGTGCCGGGAGCGGCCGGCGGGTGGCCATGGTGCGGGCCACGGCGGCGGGGGTCAGGGCCGGGTCGGTGGAGACCATGGTGGAGAGGCGCTGGGCGTACGCGGAAAGCAGCTCCACCGTGCCCGCGGTGACGAGCACCAGCCACGGGCGGCCGTCGGCGCCCTGGTCCTCGGCCTCGGCCGGCTGTGCCGGACCCTCGCTGAGCACCGCGTGCACGTTGGTGCCGCCGAACCCGAACGAATTCACGCCCGCGCGGCGCCGGTCGTCGCCGACCTCCGGCCACTCCCGCGGCTCGGTCGTGATCGACAGGCCCGCCTCGGCCAGCGGCAACTGCGGGTTCTCGGTGATGGCCGGCTGCGGCGGGACCGTGCTGTGGTGCAGCGCCAGCGCGGCACGCAGGATCCCGGCGGCGCCGGCGGCCGGCAGCGTGTGCCCGATGATCGCCTTGCCGGAGGAGAGGTAGCAGGGCCGCTCGTCCTTCACGTCGGCGCGCAGCCGGCGGATCGCCTCGACCTCGACCCGGTCGCCGACCGCGGTGCCGGTGCCGTGCGCCTCCAGGAAGTCGATGCGGCCGGGCGCGAGACCGGCGTCGTGATACGCCGCCCGCATGGCGGCCTCCTGGCCCTCGGCCTTCGGCGTCATCGGACCGGCGCCGCGGCCGTCGTTCGCCGTACCGATACCGTTGAGCACCGCGTAGATCCGGTCGCCGGCCGCGATCGCGTCGTCGAGCGGGCGCAGCACCGCGAGCGCCCCGCCCTCACCGAGCACGAAACCGTCGGCGCGGGTGTCGAACGGCCGGCACACCCCGGCCGCGGAGAGCGCGCCCACCCGGGAGAAGCCGATCAGCGCGTTCGGCGTCATGTTCACGAACACCCCGCCGACCAGCGCGGTGCTGCACGAACCGGTACGCAGGTGGTTGACCGCCTCGTGCAGGGCGACCATCGCCGACGAGCACGCCGCGTCGACGGCGAACGCGGGACCGCCCAGGTCGAGCAACTCGGACACCGTGCACGGCGCCATGTTGAGCAGGTTGCCGGCGAGCGAGAACGACTGCGCCGGTTCGATCGCGGCGGCCGCCTCGGCCACCGCCTCGATCAGCGCCGGGTCGTGCCCGCCGGCCGGGAGCGAGCCGTCGGCCAGCATGGTCGCGATGACCCGGGCGCCGGCGATCTCCCGGTAGTCCGACGAGCTGAGGCCCACGAACACCCCGGTCCGCGAACGGTCGAACTCGCCACGCTCCCAGCCGGCGTCCTGCACGGCCTCGCGGGCCAGGTCGACGAGGAGCCGGTGCTGCGGGTCCATCGCCTTCGCACGGCGCGGCGGGATGCGGTGGTGCAGGGCGGCGAACCGCTCCACGTCCTGGAGGAACGCCACCCGGTCGGTGTACGTGGAGTACTTCTCCCGGAAATCGGTGGAGAAGAACGTCTCGTGATTCCATCGGTCGGCCGGAACCGGTTTGAATTGATGAGCCGCGTTCAACGAGTTCGACCAGAACTCGGTGACGTCGCGAGCGCCCGGAAAACGGCAGGAAAGGCCGACGATCGCTATATCCACTGTTGTCCCCATGCTTACGGTGCCTTGACGGCCCGACCGGAAAGCTGGCAGGAAAGCTGGCAGGAAAGCTGGCAGGAAAGCGCCGTCCTCGCCGATGAACAGCCGTCGGCGGTGCGCTTACAGAGCAGAGACCAACACGCACCAGGAAGGGTTCCTGGATGCCATGGCCAATTCGTATCAGTAGCCGGTGCTTCACAACAGCTGCCTAGGCAACCACGCCGCAGGGTCCCCCGAAAGGGTGTACGCCTATGGCGATCAAGCACGTGAACTGCTGATACTCACCGGAACACCGGCTGCTCACCACATCTGAAAAGATTTCTCCGGCGGCCCGTCCCGCCGCGCACAAAACGAGCTCCTCTCCCTTTCATGTCGTGCGCCGGACCCGACGCACTCCTACTCAACGGAACGGGATTAGGAAGGTGTCGGACACGTTCGATGATTCACGGCACACTCGATCCGGCGAACTAATTCACCGGCTCGGCGCTGCGCGTGAAAACGCGGCAGACGGAGAAGGGTTACGAAAGACAACCCGATTCAGTGGTAGTCGGGTACTCGTGAGTGCGGCGTCTTGGCATTCATGCTCCGGACCGCCTAGCTTTCTGCGCCATGAAGCACACCATCAAGCGCTGGCTGGCCGTCGCGGCATCGGCCGCGAGTCTCATCGCGGTTCTGCCGGCCCCGGCCCAGGCCGCGCCCGCCTTCCAGCGGCAGCGTCTCATCGCGACCGCGTACTACGGCACTCTCGACATCATCGCCCGGGAGACCCTCGGGCTGAAGGCCCGGTTCATCACCGTGGGCGGACGTCCCGTCCCGAACCTGGTCGTCAACTTCGTCACCACCGGTGAGCGGTTCCCGATGTGCGAGGCGACCACCGACCTCAACGGCTGGGCGGAGTGCCGCAACGGCCCGGTCCCGCCGCCGCAGTCGCTGGCCAACCTCCTGGTCAACGGCTACGACGCCGTCTTCGACGGCAACCGCTACTACCTGCCGGTCAGCGCCCACAACAACATCGGCATCGGCTGACGATCCGACCCGGCCGGTGATCGGGCAGCCTCAGCCCCCGATCACCGGCCGCCGCCAACCCCTGCATCCCTCACCGACCCACTTGCCGCGAAGCCCCGACCTCCCAGGCCGGGGCTTCCTCCATGCCCAACCCCCGCCCAGGTCATCGCTCCGGCGGGTCGGGCACTGTGCATGGGTGTCGCACTCCTCGGCTTGATGCTCCCGGGCGAAGGACGACCTGGGCTTCTGGGCGTTCGGTGAGTTCGCGACGGTGTGCTGTACCACGCCAACTACCGGCTGACTCGCAGCTGACCGGATCCGCCGCCCGGGAAGCGCATCACGCCAGGCGTTCCATGGAACGGTCACCACTCGAAGTGGTCAGTTGTGGTTACCAGTGGTCCGTCGGTAGATCTGTTTGATGATCATGCGGGTGGGCGAGGCTGCTGCGCATGACGACACGCAACTCCGACGCGGTCTGGAACGGCAACCTCGCTGAGGGCGCCGGTCTGGTGGCGCTGGGCTCGGAAATGTTCACCGGCCCCTATACGTTCGCCTCGCGGTTCGAGCAGGGCGCGGGCACCAATCCCGAGGAACTTCTCGGCGCGGCACACGCCTCCTGCTTCTCGATGTTCCTGGCCAACGTGATCTCGGGGGCGGGCAAGCAGGTCACCTCGGTCCGGACCACCGCCTCCGTGACGCTGGGCGACGGCCCTGCGATCACCGGCGTCGCGCTCTCGGTGACCGCCGAGGTGCCGGGCCTGTCCGAGGCCGATTTCGCCCAGCACGTCAAGACCACGGAAGCCGGCTGCCCGATCTCGGCGGCTCTGTCGGTTCCGATCACGGTCGACGCCCGGCTGTCCTGACGACGCGACACGCCGGCCGCTGATCCGGGGGGTCAGCGGCCGGCACGAGTGGTCGGATCCGGTGCCTGTCACCGGGCAAGGTTCCGCTGCCACAGCAGTTCACACATCCGGTCGACTCCCCTGGTGAGGTGTCGGCGATACGTCGTGAACGGCAGGCCCAACCGGCGGGCGGCGACTTGCTGAGTCGGCGCCCCGTCACGGTAGGTGACGGTCACGGCACGATAGAACTTGATCGCCCGGGGGTCGTCCCGCAGTGCGCCGACCGCCTCGTCGAGCAGGCCTCGCAACGCCTCGGCGACGTCCTCCTCGCTCGGCGGAGCGCCCGGCGCATGCCGGACCAGCCGGGTACGGGCAAGCGGATTGGCCCCCAGTTCGCCGGCGTTGCGCCAACTGCCGAGCGCGTGCCGAACCGCCGCATCGAAGTCGGCACGCGACAGCTTGTGCATGCCGTCGACCGGCGGAGCGGTGGGCGACATGCTGTGCCGGTTCTCGAACCAGAATTCCAGGGGGAAGTGCTCCCAGTTCCGTCCGAACAGCGCGACGTCCAGGCTGCCCGTCTCCGGATCCTGCGGGATCGGCCGGTGCAGCAGGTGTTCCAGCAGCTCACGCCAGTAATCCGGGTTGGACAGCGCGAAATAGGACGCGGCCATGCCCTCCGCTCGTACCCATTCGGCCACGGTGCGCAGCTGGATCAGGTGAATGGGAGCGGAGACGACGTGATACGCGGCGGGGTGGACGAGGTAGCGGCCGATACCGATGTGCTCGTGATCCTGCAGGGCGCTGTGCCCGGTGGCGTGGGCCCACGCCGCGGCTGCGGCCGGGTCGCGCTCGATCGCTTCCCGGTCATCCGGGCCGAGCCTGACCCACACCATGCACGCGACCAGGTCATTGGATTTCGAGGAACGATAGAGGCGTACGCATCCCGGCTGCCGCCGCAGCCAGAAATCCAGGACGTCCGCCGGCAACGGCCCCTTGACCTCGGCCGCGAACGCCAGCACCTCGGCGCGGTCGGCCGGGCCCATCGGCGCCTCGTGAACGTACCCCTCGAAACGGGTCTTGTAGAAGTAGCGGTCCTCCACATCTCGGAACAGCAGGTACGTGAGGTCTCGGATGGCGGGCAGGACATCGGACTCGCCGGCGGCCCGGCTGACCTGAAGCAGGTGCGGCCAGATCTCGTTGTAGACATCGGCATAGCGCTGCTGATTGCGCCACCGTAGATGCGCTTCGAGAACATCCCGCACGACGTCGTGCGGATACACGCCGCGTTCGCCCACCTCCACGTACGGCTGGTGCATCAGCCAGTCGAACATCCGGGAGGCGATCGGCTGACTCAGCACTTGCTGCAGCAGTGGCTCGGTGGTCACCCGGGCCTGCGCCAGAACGGTCAGCGCCGAGCGATGGGCCTCGCTGGGCACGTCGCCCACCATCTGACTCACCAGGGGCGCGATGACGTCCTGGGTGGGTTTCCAATCCTCCCAGGAGGCGCCGACACGGACCGCGGTGTCCGCCGCGAGGCTCAGGGCGAGCGGATTGCCACCGGCGAAAGCAACGACGGTCTCCCGCAACTCCGGCGCCACACCCCGGCCCTCGAGCAGTGCGGCGGACTCCGCGGGGGTGAGCCCGTCGAGCTGGACCACCCGGAGCAGGTCCGTCCACGCTTCGTCCGAGGTCCAACTCGTCGAGGGCGGCCTGCGGCCGGCCACGACCACGACCACGCCGGTCAGGACGCGTGGAAGGAAACGGTCGCGCAGCCACTCCTCCACACCCTGGCACCTCTCGAAGGTGTCGACCAGCACCACCGTTCGATCATCGGTCTGTGCCGTCTCCGCCGCCATGAAGAACTCGGCGAGCGAGGTCTCCACCGCCCGGCCATCAATCTCGATCACTGTTCGGTGATCGTCCTCCGCGATGTCCTTCAACCGCCGCAGCAACGATGACTTGCCGATCCCGCCCGGCCCGGACACGAAGCACACCGCGTATGCGCCCGGCTCGCCGGCCAGGGCGGACCGGAACTCGTTCAGGTGTGCCGCACGACCGACGAAGCGGTGCGTCCGAGACGCCCGAAGACGATCCGCCATCCGGGCCGGCGTCGGAAAAGGACGATCAGGCATGAGTGCTGCAGCTCCTCGATGAGGCGAGTCATCACCACGGCATCCGAATGCCGAAGACGGTTCCGAAGCGTACCGGTATTGGCCGGGCAATCGGATACCGGTGGCGTCGGAAGAAGAGGCGACGACAATGGTGACAAGTGGTAAGAGGCGGTCACCGGATGGACATTGAACGGCCTCGTATCGAATGAGAGGCTCAGCCGTCTTCTCCATTAGTAATGAACGGTGTGAAACGTGAACGCACGTGACGACATTTCTGCTCTGCAGGCGGCGGTGCGCGGCCCGGTGCTGCTGCCCGGGCAGCCCGGCTTCGCTGCGGAGTGCGCGACGTACAACCTGCTCAACCCCCTGCGCCCGGCGTTGGTGGTAGGAGCATCGTGCAGTGCTGACGTGCGGGCCGCGGTCCGTTTCGCCGGTGGCCGTGGCATGCCGGTAGCCGTCTCCGCGACAGGTCACCAGGTTCGGCAGCCGGCCGGGGATGCCGTTCTCATCACCTTGCGGCGGATGGCCGGCGTCACTGTGGACGCCGCTCGGCGAACCGCCTGGGTAGCCGGTGGGGCCCGCTGGCAGGAGGTCGTGGAGGCGGCTGCCGCGCACGGCCTCGCCCCGGTGAACGGATCCTCCATGACAGTGGGAGCGGTCGGTTATCTGCTGGGTGGTGGACTGAGCCCCACTCTCGGGCGCACCAGAGGTTACGGTGCGGACACCATACGTGCCGCCGAAGTCGTCACCGCCGACGGACAGGTTCATCGGGTCACCGCCGAAAACGTACCGGATCTGTTTTTCGCCGTCCGTGGCGGTAAAGGCAATTTCGGGGTCGTGACGGGAGTTGAAATCGACCTCTTCGAAGTGCGGAGGCTCTATGGTGGCGCGATTTACTTCGCCGGTGAACACGCACACGAGGTTCTGCACGCCTGGCGGGATTGGGTCGTCTCCCTTCCCGAGCAGATGACGACCTCGGTCGCGATTCAGCGCCTTCCACCCGCGCCGGAACTGCCCGCACCGATTCGCGGAAATTTCGTCGTGGCGTTGCGGGTGGCCTTCCTCGGGCCGGCCGGCGAAGGCAGGCGCTTGGTGGCGCGGATGCGTGCCGCAGCGCCCGTGCTGCTCGACGATGTGGCCGACATGCCATACACCGAGGTCGGCAGGATCCACTCGGATCCGGTGGACCCGCTGCCGTATGTCGACCGTACGACCGGGCTGCGCGCGTTGCCGCCGGAGGCGGTCGACGCCCTGCTCGCCGTCGTGGGTGCCGGCTCGCGGTGTCCGCTGACGAGCGTGGAGATCCGGGCCCTGGGAGGCGCCCTCGACCGCCAGGCCGAGGTGCCGAACGCCGTGTCGTCCAGAGGACTTCCGTTCGTGCTGTTCGGCTTCGGCGTGGGGCCGGCGGAGCAGGCCGCATCGCTCAGTGTCCACTTGGGGTACGTCGTCGACACGATGCGACAGTGGGCGGACGAACGGACCCTGCCCAACTTCCTGTCCGCCGCCGAAGCGACCACCCCGGCCGAGGTTCGCGTCGTGTACGGAGCCGATCTGTACGACCGGCTGGCGCGGATCAAAGCTCGCTGGGATCCCGGGAACATGTTCCGGATGAATCACAACATCGTCCCGGACATCCCGATCCACGCCGATGCGAGCCGGTTTCAGCTGGACCGGGATGTGCTGGCAGCCAGCGAGCCCAGCAGCGACAAGGCCTCGGCGCTGGGGGATCCCGGCTCGGCGTGATAGACGACGAGCTCCTGCCCGGGGCTCGATCGGACGTCGAAGGTCTGCATCGTCAGCGTCAGCGGACCCACATCGCCGTGGTGGAAGTGCTTGCTCTCCGCGGTCTTGCCGCGGGCGTCATGGCCGGTCCACAGGTCGGCGAACTCCGTGCTGGCAGTGATCAGCTCGGTGAGAACCTGCTGGATCCGGGGATCGTCGGGCGACTTGCCGTAACCCAGGCGGAAGCCGGCCACAGAGTTGCGGGCGACCTGATGCCAGTCCCGGTAGAACGTGCGCGCGACCGGGTCGGTGAAGACGATGTGCAGCAGATTGCGCGAATGCGCCCAGCTGTGGAACAGCGCGTCCGCGATCGCATTGGAGGCCAGGACGTCGAAGGCCCGGTTGTAGACGACGGCGGGGTTGTCGGGCCAGGCGGACATCAAGGTGAACAGGCTCGGATCGACGCGATCGCTGCCGGCCGCCGACGCTGCCCGCGGGCTGAGCCCGGCAACCCTGAACAGATGCTGACGTTCGTCCTCGCTCAGGCGCAGGGCCGCCGCCAGCGCGTCGACCACCTGAGCCGACGGCGACCGTTCGCGTCCCTGTTCGAGGCGGACGTAGTAGTCCACGCTCATCCCGGCCAGCATGGCCACCTCCTCGCGCCGCAGACCCGGCACCCGGCGATGCCCGGTGCTGGGCAGGTTCGCCTCAGCGGGGCTGATCTTTCCGCGGCGGGCACGGAGATAGGCGCCCAGTTCAGAGCGATTCATATCCGCATCGTAGGTGCCGAATTCACGTTCTTCCTGGGTGCGGTGCACCCAGGAACGTCTCGCCCTGGCACTCCCCGCCCGGCACACGGACGCTCGGTTCATGTATCTCAACGAGACCACGAGGTGATTCTGATGAGATTCCCCCTCCGGACCGTGCTCAGCGGCGCGGCCGCCGCCATGCTGCTCGCGGCGTGCTCCGTATCGCCGGACCGCGACAGCGTTGCCGCTCCGGCCGACACCCATCGGGAGCCGCCGCACCCGTACGTCGGAATGTGGGTGACAGCTGACGGCCACATCCGTCAGGAGCTGCTCGCCAACGGTCGCTACGACGAGGCGCGCGGCGGGCGGCAGAGCGCCTACACCGGCTCATACCAGGTGTTCGGTACACGGATCGAGTACGTCGACGACACCGGGTTCACCGCCGACGGGACGTTCGACGCGGACGTCCTGCACCACGGCGGCTACGTCTTCTACCGTGAGGGCAGCGACGCGCACCGCCGGCACCGCCGAGGATGACCACGGCAGGGCGAGCACGTCAGGCGCTGTCGGAGGTCAGCTCGCCTCAGCGCAACAGGGAGTGCTCCATCGCATAGAGAGCGATGCCCGCCCGCGTCCGCCGCCCCGTCTTGTCATAGATGTGCGTCAGATGATGGTCCACGGTGCGCGGCGAGATCGACAGTTCGGCGCCGACCTGCCGGCTCGTCAACCCGCGTGCCGCGAGCCGCAGCACCTGCACTTCCCGGTCGGTCAGTCCGTCCGGCAGCGGGCGCCGCGGCGCCGACATGCCCGTTGCGGCAAGGACCAAAGCACACGCCTCCTTGTCGGCACCACCCTCGTCGGCGTCGCGTACCAGAATCCGCGCGGCCTCCGGGAGCGGGTACGCGGGCCGATGGGCACGCGGCTCGGTGAGGGCAGCGAACAGGTCGGCAGCCGCCACGATGCGCGCGGTCAAGGGCAGTTCGCGGACCGGATCACCGCGGTGGTATCCGCCGCCGTCGGCGCGCTCATGGTGAGCCGAGGCGATCGGTGCGATTGTGGCCAGCGCCGGTACCCGCTGCAAGATCCGATGAGTCCAGTAGGTGTGCATGCGTACCCGTTCGGTCTCGGCCGTGGTGAGCCTCCCCGGCCGGTCCCAGATGCCGGCCGGAATGACCACGCGGCCGAGGTCGTGCAGCAGCGCCGCACTGCGCAAATCCCTCAGGGTCCCCGCATCGAGCCCTGCGGCCCGCCCGGCACCCTCCGCCAGGTCAGCCACATGTTCGCTGTGTCCCAGCAGCCACGGGCTCTTCATGTCGACGATGCGTGCCAGCACCGCCGACAGTTGCGGCACGGACTCGACCGGCACGGTGGCGTGCGGAAGCGGCTCGGCTTCCAGCACCGCGGCAACCGCGTCCGCCGAGTCCGGTGCCGCCAGCACCGCCTCCGGCGCGGCCAGGAAGACCTCGGCCAGCGCTGGATCGAGATGGCCGCCGGAGCGGCGGCGCACCTCGGCGACAGCCCCGGCGAGTCCGCCGACGGCACCGGCCAGGACCGCCTGCTCGGCCACATGAACGGTACGGGCAGCCGGTGACAGATCCGCACCGCACCGCCCCTCCGGGATGCCGCGGCCGTCCCAGCGCTCGTACACATCCTCCAACGCCGCGACCGATTCGGGCAGCACACCGAGCCGGGGCCCGAGATCCCGGCTCGTCTCACAACCGTTCCGCATGGCCTGCACGCCCACGTGCGGGAACACTTCGACGAATGTGCGGGCCAGCTCCGGCGCCGCAGCCCCGGCCCAGCGCTTGAAATCCGCGGTCAGCCCGTCCACGACCGCCTCGTCGGCGAAATCGACGCGTTTGAGCACTGCCTGCAACGCGACGTCGTCACCGAAGAGGGCGGCCAGCTCCGGCGCGTACGACGTACACCCGATCGACCGCAGGAGTGCGGTCTCGAACACCACGCGGACCTGCCGGTCGTCGCCGCCCGCCAACCGGGCCAGACGCGTCGCGGCGGTACAGGTCCGCAGCCCTTTCTCGAGCGACATGCCGGCCGCGACGTCCGTGGTGAGCGAGACCGCCGCCAGCACCTCCGCGACCCGGATCGTTCGCATGGGCGGCACAGCACCTCCGGAATGTGGTCGCCGGGACCACTCTCAGCGTCAGAACGGGCCCCACCCAGGCCGCGTCAGGACGGCTCGACGGTCATGGTCCGCACCATGGCGTGGGTGTCCGGGATGGTCTCGAAGCGTACCGGCACGCCGTCACTCAGCCGCCAGACATGGGCGAACCGCGACGTCATCGGGCGGCCGGTCACCCGGTTGGCGGCCCGGTAATGGCCCAGGGCGATCACGACGTCGCCCGCCTCGAAGATCTCGTCGGGCTGCACCGCGAAGCCGACCCACTCGGTCTCGAACCGGGCGAACACATTCGTCAGCACCGACTCCCGTCCGCGATAGACACCCCCGTAGTGCAGTCCGTCCGGCACCACCCACTCGATGTCACGGTCCAGGCCCTCCAGCAGAGCCGCCACATCACCGTCGGCCAGCCTGCCGTACAGCGCGACAACCGATGCCGACAGGCCGGGGGCCTCGCGCTTCTCGTCGATGTTCATGAAGATTCCTTCCGTGGGGATCCGTCGGGAAGAATCTTCAGACGCACCGATGGGCATCCGCATCGGTTGAATTTCCTATACGCGGTGTGACCAAGAACGCCGCCGCGCACGCGTCGCCCATCCGCAAAGACCAACGGCTCACCGTCTGCGTGAGTCCAAGCGCAGCGAAACTCCCCGGGCAGGACGCCGGTGAGGAGCGCATGTGACCGCCTACCTGCCGGCGAACTCGCGGTGACCCGCGCGCACGAACTCAGCCGTGCCGTCGATGGGGTCGATCACGTAGAGCAGCTTGCTCACATCAGTGACTTCGGCGCGTTCGTCGTCGCGCCCGTCCTCCTCCCCGATGATGACTGCGTCGGGGTCGAACTCCCGGATGCGGTCGGAGATCAGTCGCTCGATCTCGACGTCGGCTGCCGTGAGTAGTGTCTGGTCGGGCTTGGTGGTTACCGGCAGTGTCGCGATGCGTTCCCGGTAGCGGCGGATGACATCGTTCCGGTTCGGACGGCTCATGCTTCGCGCGGGCACTCGAAACGCCTGCCTGGCCCGCAGGCCCTTCTTATGCGGCGGGGAGAGTCGTATCGTCACGACGTGCAGCAAGATCATCCGGCCGTGGAGATCGGCGAACTCCTGTACCGGCAGGCCCAGGGGGATGCCCTCACTCCGGGCGAACAGGAGAAGATCCGGCACAACAGCGCCGGCATCGTACGGGTTGCCGCTCTCCGGTACGCGGCGGTCGTCGCCGAGGGGCAGATTCTCGCGAACAGTTTGACGGGAGGCGAGCGGGTACGCGGCGCGGTGGACCTGGCCGCCGAGCACAACAGGGCCGGCAAGGCACTCAATGCGCGGATCGGCCGGCGGCTCGCGGACGCGGATGCCGGCGAAGCCGCATCGGGGCACCTCGAGGCGCTCGTCATGCGGCACCTGGCGGGAAAGACCTTCGCGAAGGCGCTGACGGGTGTGCTGCGGCAACGGCAGTTGAGTCCGCACGCCATCGACAAGCCGAGCCGCGACTTCGGCGACTGGATGGCCGGCCACGGCTTCCTGGCTCCGATTCCGGAGGACGTCAGCCGGCTACTGAACCTCGCGAACCCGGAGTTCGCCGACCACGTCATCGCGAGCCTCAAGGCCGCGAGTCCCCTGCCCGCCCATGAGGCGATCACATCGCGATGGGACGCGGTCTCCAAACGGGTCACGAGACGGCTCCGCGAGGATCGTGACCTCATCAAGAGCCGACTGGAGGCCATGCCTCGTCACCGACGGAGCCGGACGGCCGCAGCGGAGCTTCGCGAGGCTTGCCGGCTGTACGCCGTCGGATGCGCGCTCAGCGAGATCGCCGCGCACGCCGAGAAGGAGCTGCGGATCCGGTGCCTCGCGGCCTACCACAGCGACACGGTGCAGCAGACACGGGTGGAATGCCTGAACGCCGCAGCCGCCGAGGTGGCGCAGAACTGGCCGGATCTGGCGGCCTCGGTGTCCGAGGCATGCGCCCGACACCGCCGGGAATGTCCTGAGCCGACGTCTCCGCATCCCTGCTCCGGCTGTGCCCGGGAAATCGCTGCCGAGGTCCAGCGTACGAAGGCATTTGTAGATCCAGCGATCAAGATCGCCGAGCCCTCGCCGCAGGCATCTCTGCCGGTGGCCGCCGCACCGGATCTGAAGCCGTCGACGCCCGCCGACCCCATGGACTCCGGTGCCGAACCCGTCGAACCGGCGGAGTGGATCCGCCGCCCGCAGCCGGACGGTCCGCCCGCGGTCTGGCAGGTCATCCTGCACCGGCTGCACCTGCGTGGCGGCTGGTGCCCGATTCCGGAGATCACCCTGCCGCTCGCCCGGGACGGCGCCCCGCTGACTCTGCGGCTGGACTACAACGGCGGCTCCCGGACGCGTCGATCGGTCGAGCAGCAGGTGCGATTGCGGCACCGAGGCGGCGAATGGGAACTCACCGGCCTGGACTGGCCCTCGGACCTACCGCCCGGAGTCATCCTCACCCTCAAGTGGGCGCCGGCCGGCTCGTCCGTCGCGGCGAAGACCAGCGCGCTGTGGCCGCCTGTCCGGATCGACGGTGTCGCGTTCTTCGACCGCTACCACTCCGGGACGGTGATCCGGGAACTAGCGCCCGGTTCCGACCAGGATCAAGACGCACCCGACCTCAGCGACGCCGGGTGGGTGCTGCGGACCCTGCGTGTTCTCGGGCACTTGCGGACTGACGGCTCAGTGATCATCGCAGAGCAGGGCCTTGTCGCTAACTGCCGACGTCTTGGCAGTCCCGGCCGTCGGGCCGATCAGCTGCACCGGGCCGTGGACCGGCTTCTCCAGAAAGGCGTTCTCAGCCGCGTCGAGGGCAGCGTCGACGTGGACGGCACACCGCACTGCCCGCCGCGCCCCAGCGGGGCACGAGTCCCGCTGTTGCGTTTCCGGTCGACGCCAGTGCCCCTGGACGAGAAATTCCGGGGCCACGACTCCACGGACGCCCGGGCGCGCAGGGCACACGTCGTCCAAGGCTTCGTCCGCCGCCTCCCGGACGGAGCCGAAGCCTCGCAAGCACAACTGGAACTCTACGAAGAGGCGGTCCGGCAAGCTCAGGTCGTCGCGGGATCGCTGCCGCCGGGGCACACGTATGTCCAGCGTCACCGACGCAAAGCATGAGACCGCAGAAGGATCGCGCAGCCGTAAGGCAGAAAGCTGAGAGAAAACGAGCGCGCTCATCAACGCTGGGAGGTGCCGTTCATGGCCCCTCACCAGGGGAAATAGTTGGTGGACCATAGTTGGCAGAATAAGAACCACATTCCCGCAGCTCAGGGGCCAATCGTGACGCTACCGGCCGTCCGCAGACGCACATCCTGACCGGTTCACCGTTCACCTGCCGTAGCGCCGTCACGCCGACCCGAACCATCACCAGCATCGGCGCTACGGCCCCGGTCACCCGACCGCCGCTGGTGAATCATGACTGTCAACGCCGTGACCGCCTGTCTTCGGTTCGCCGCTGACATCGGCGCGGTCCTCGGCTCCCGCACCACTGAGGGTGTGCGGCGCTTCACCCGGCATACCCGTAACAGCGACGCACCCCGCCACCCAGCGACGAGCCGTTCAGCAGCGGCAAGAGCGTTGCCGCCATCAAGCGTTCAACTAGCGCTGATCTCGGAGTTCAATACGGCGGCGGCTCGCCCCATCCGTCAGTCAGATCAAGCGGCGTTCCGGCTGTACTGGCCTGCCCAACCGCACCCGCGCGCGGCGACTGCCCAAACCGACGAGCGTCACGACAAGGTGGCACATCGTGTCGACGGGCAGGTGTCGGATATCCGTCCTCGTCATCCCTTCGTGAGCACCCGCTTGATCACTTTCAGCGAAACGTCATTGCGGCCGATCTCGTGACGGATACAGCGGTGGATGTCGCGGGCTGTCCACCCCGGATGCTGCCGTGCCAGCCCGAGAATGAGATCGTGCTGCGTGCGGCTGATCGCCGGACGCCTACGCCTTCGCGGCGGGGTCTGTGACACCGGAGGCGGGGCAGGCTGGTTCATGCTCCAGCTCGGGTAGGTGACGCGCCGGCGGGGGTCATCGTCGTAGGTCATTCGCGCACCTCCTCACGTCACAGCGGTCCCGGGAACGACGCTACGAGCGGCGCGTGGTGCAGGTCCATGACGGATCAACCGGCAGAGTCCTGCCACGCCGCTTCTCTGCGATCGATGATCGTTGCAAGATGACACCGCCCGGGCACAGGCTGTGGGAAGGAGACCGCTCGCGTGGCCGTCCGCGTTGCTGTCGTCGATCCGCTGCCGATGTTCCGGCACGGCGTCACAACGGCTCTGGCGGCCGCAGGCCGCGTCGTGGATACGCCCGCCGATGTGGTGCGCTGGGTGTCGCGCCGGCACGACTGCTGTGTGTTCCTGTCGATCCGGGCCGAGTCGGACTGGGATCTTCTACGACGTCTGTCCGCTGCGCCCACCACCACGGTGATCGCGCTGCTCGACGACGCCACCGTCTTCGCGGGAGCCAAGGCGGTGCGGGCTGGCGCCCGATCCGTGCTGCCCCGCACGGTGTCCGGTGAGTTCCTGCGGCGCACGGTCGAGGCGACGATCGACGGGCAATCCGTTCTGCCGCCGGACGTCCTGGCGCTGCTCGCGGCCAACGCGCCGCCGGACGTGGCGCCCGGCGCGATGGATCGCGTCGTGTGGCTGCACCATCTGGCGGCGGGCGGGACCGTCGCCGAACTGGCCGATCGCCTGGGCTACTCGGAGCGTGCGATGTATCGAATGTTGCGCGCGCTCTACCGTGAGATGGGAGTCCGGACCCGCCTGGAGGCGGTGCTGCGGGCCCGCGAGTCGGGGCTGGTCTGAGGGTCGGTCCTAGTTCTCCGGGAGCACGTCGAGGGCCAACTGCAACTGGCCCGGCGGATTCCTGCAGCCCTCCAGCTGCTCCACCAGGAAACGCAGCCGGGCGGCCAGGCCCGGTGCGTCACGTACTTGACGGCGCGCTGTATCGAAGTGCACCGCAGCCTCCCGCACATCGGCGTCGCCGGCCAGGGTCAGGCCGCAGAGCCCGAACCCGAGCATGTCCCGGGCGGCGAAATCGAGGCGGTCGACCCGCAGCCGGTGCTCTGCCTCTCGGGCGAGCTCGCGGAAGTGCCCGGTCGCGGCGCCCGGGTCACCGGTCTGTGCGGTGGTGAGCGCCAGCACGGCCAGGATCAGCAGCGAGCGGCCCGGGCGGTCACGTCGGCGGAGCCTGTGGGCGCGCTCGATCTCCCGGCGGGCCTCGCCCGGATCGCCGTGGCGCAGATGGGCGACGCTCAACGTGGTGCGTGCCTGGAGCAACACCACCTCGTCGAGCTTGGCGCGGGCCAGCGCGACGGCCTCCTCGGCCAGGAGGATCGCCTCGACCGCCTCGTCCTCGGCGAGGCGCAGATCGGCTAGGGCGTCGCGCCGGGCGGCCAGCAGCCAGTCCGGTGCCCGCCGGCACGCCGCGGAGTCCGCCTCGCGCAGACGATCCCGCGCCTGGTCGAGGTCGTTCTGCTCGATGTGCCAACGGGAGAGGCGTAACCAGGTGAACACCCTCTCCAGGTCGGTGAACGCGGTGGCGCGGGTACGCGGGTAGCTCGAGTAGACCGAGCGCCTGCTCGGCGTTCCGGATCGCGGCGCCGTAGCGGCCGTGCCTCCGGTCGCAGTCAGCCAGGCCGATGAGGGCGCCCATCCGCAAGGACAGGTCACCGACCCCGTCCCGGTCGTCGCGAACCAGCCGGTAGCGCGCGCGGGCCTGCTGCGTCTCGCCGGCCTCGAGATGCGCGCCAGCCTGGTTGATCCGGATCCGCTGAGCGTCGGCGGCCCCGCCCAGGGCGCGGGCCTTCGCCAAGGCCCGGGCGAACGAGTCCGTCGCCGCCGGAAGGTCGCCTACCGTGAGTGAGATGTCGGCGAGCGCTTCCTCGTTCGTCATCTCGCGGTGGTGATCGCCGAGCTTGCCACGCACCCTCCGGCGTTGCCGGAGCACCAGCTTGCGGCAGTTCCAGTCGAACAGGTACGCCATGTCGATCTCTTCGATGACCCGGTAGGCGTCGACCATCCGTCGGGCGCCCAGGAGTGCGTTGATCTCCGCTAGCCGCAGCCGGAGGTCGCGGACGGCGGTCACCGGCCTGGCCGGGAGCACGGTCAGCGCGCGAGCCGCGGCCGACATCAGGTTGACTCGGGCGGCGTCGCCCATCGGTACCAGGTCGAGGAAGGTGGTCCCGGTGACGCCGGGCAGGTGGTAGTCGCCGTCGTCGTTGCGGTAGATCACGCGCCGTAGATTGAGCACGTCGAGCGCAGGCCGGACGTCCTCCGCCCGGTGTTTCGGGGAGAGTGCCGAGATTACGGCCGAGTCTGGGACCGGGGTGTCGAACGCGGCCAACGCCTGCAGCACGCTGCCGCGGAGCTCGCCGAGACGTTCGGCCAGCAGGCGGATGAGTTGGTGCGGCACCTGCGCGGGTGATTGCTGGAAGAGCAGCGTCGCCAGGTCACGAAGGGCCATGGGGCGGTCGGCGTCGGCCACTAGGGCATGGAGGAGCTCGCCGCTGCGCGGGTTACCTTGCAGGTGCCCGTGCAGCTCCTCGCGGAAGGCGTCGTCGAGGTCGCCGAGCCGGAGCACTCCGTCGCGATCGATGTGCCTCAGGAACTTGAAGAACTCGTCGACTTCGAGTTCCGGCACTGGGATCGGTGCGTGGCGCCCCGGCCACGTGCCGCCGGTCGATGAGGTCGGGTGCCCACGGAAGGCCAACACCACCGAGACCTGGTGACCCCGCTCGTTCGTGAGCAGTTCGAGGGCCTCGTCCAAATCTACGTCGGCGAGTTCGTGGGTGCCTTCCGCCAGCAGATTGTGGGCAGCGTCCAGCGCGACGATGACGCGCCGGCCGCCCAGTTCATCGAGCACCCGTTCCAGCCGCGTTAGCGAGGAGTGGCCCGGTTCGGTGAGCGAGGCCTCGCGGCCTTCCAGGCCGTCTATGAAGCTCTTCAGGTCGAGCCGGGTCGCCACGTCCAAGACCTGGCGGTACACGCGCGCAGGGTCGGCGGCCCCGGCAGACTCCATGTCGTCGAGGACGGTGTGGAGTACCTCGGACTTCCCGATGCCGGCGAGGCCATTGATCACCACCGCGCCGAAGGGTCCCTCGGTCAGCCGGTGACGCAGAGTCCCCCTTTCGGACTCCCGGTTGATGATGGTCGTGCTGCGTCTGCGCCGGTTGTCCTGGCGAGCCGCCGCCGGCGGCGGAGGGCGCGATTCCCCGGACCCGGCGCCGGGCAGTTTGCGCCGGGCGGCTTCCGCAGCGGCGGCCGCGAGGTCGTAGCACCACCGCCGGGCGTCGTCCGGTGACTTCGTGCGCAGCTCCCGGCCGACGTGCATTAGACCGGCGCCTACCAGGCCGAGGAGTAGCTGCCGACGCCACAGACTCGGAAGGCCCCGGTCCGGGAATGCTCCGAGAACGCCGGCCCGCACCTGGCGAGCGATCTTGCGGATGGTGCGCGCTTCGGGTTCGACGTCGCTGACGTCGGGATTGACGATCGCCCGGATCCAGTCGGCGCGGATCTTCTCCGCCGCGACGCGGTCGAAGTCGTCCAGGGCCAGCCCGACAACCAGGTGCATAGGGTCGAACGCGAGGAGCGCCTCGTCAATGAAATGGTCGTAATCGATCAGGACGTAGGAGTCGCCTCTGAGCTTCTTCCCGCGTTGCACGAAGATGTTGCGGGCGCTCAGATCGCCATGTGATTTTCCCAGCATGACCCCGGGAACGGGCCGTCCGGCATCCGCTCCAGACACCAGCGCGAACGGCGAGTCGCTGGCGACCGACAGGCCCTTACTGCGGGCCCACGTCTCCGCGGCGCCGATGTGGCGCCGCAAGATGGGCGAATGCATTTCCGACGCAGGCCGAGACAGCGCACCACGCGTCGACCGATGATGACACCCGCTGGCGCACGAAGTGCCGTAGCGGTCACCGGCGGGCTACTTCCTCCGATCGGCGTTCCGTCGCATCCCAGCCGAGGACGGCGGCGACAGCTCGCGGGTGCACCACTCCTTCGCGAGTCATTTCGGCGCCGTCGGCGGCGCAGCGCACGATGGTGAGGTGGTTGGCGAGGGGGCAGACGCCACCATCAACCACGATGGGGATGTCCGCCTCTGCACTGGTGACGAAGTCAAGTACCTCCTGGAGAGTGATCGATGGCCCAGGGCGTTCTGTTGTCGCCGCTTCCTGAAGAGTGACCCCGTAGGGATCCGGGAAAGTTGACCCCCTTCCTCCTTGATCTTGGAAGGGGTGTTGAAGGTGGAGGACTGGGCTGAGATCCGTCGGCTGCATCGGGCCGAGG
>NZ_JAHWGU010000048.1 GCF_020873875.1 Actinoplanes sp. DH11 | reverse complement strand
GGTCATAGGCCCCGCTTTCAACCACAAACGCTTCGTGCGTCGCCCACAACACTCCAAGATCCACTGCGCGGGGCGGGGCTGCGGGACGGCGTGGCGCGGAGGCGCTGCGGGGCGGCGGGACGGCGTGGCGCGGAGGGCGGCGGGGCGGGGCGGCGGGGCGGCGGGGCGGAGGGGCGCGGAGGGGCGGCGGGGCGGCGGGACCGCGGTGGGGCGGCGCGCCCTGGAGAGGGTGGCGGGGCGCTGGGGGTGTCGGCTGGGAAGGTGCGGGAGAGCTACGGGAGGGTGGGTGCGCGGTTTCAGCTGATGATCAGGAGCGGACGATAGGGTGCGGCGGTGCGCACGAAGCAACAGCTGACCGAGGACATCCGGCGGGAACGTCGCGCGGCTCTCGTGGTCAACGCCCGCTCGCGGCGCGGCCGGCAGCTCTACGCCGACGCGCACGACCGGCTGGTGGCGGCCGGGTTCACGCTGCTGGGGGCGTTCGCAGTGGAACGCGACCTGGAACGGAGCCTGCGCGACGCGATCGACCTGGGGCCGGACCTGCTGGTCGCGGGCGGGGGTGACGGCACGATCAGTACGGCGGGCCGGATGCTGACGCACCGGGACATGGCGCTCGGGCTGCTGCCGCTGGGCACCACCAACAACTTCGCCCGGACCGTCGGCATCTCGCCCGATCTGGACACCGCGATCGCGACGATGACCGAGGGCGCGGTGATCGATGTGGACCTCGGGATCGCCGGTGACATGCCGTTCACCAACCACGTCGGTGTCGGGCTCTCCGCCGAAGTCATGATCAACGTGCCGAGCCGGTTGAAGCGGGCGCTGGGCCGGCTCGCGTACCCGATCACCGCTCTGGGTCTACTCGCCCGGCACCGGCCGCTGCGCGCCGTCGTGCGGGCCGGCGGCGACGAGATCGTTTTCAGTACGCACCAGGTCTACGTGGCGAACGGGGGCTTCCACGCCGGTCGCCCGATCACCGCGGACGCGCATGCCGACGACCGGTTGCTGGTCGCCTACCCGGTGGGTGGGTCGACGCGGCGCGAGCTGCTGCGTGAGACCGCCCGCAACGCGCTGACCGGGCACCGGCGGACGCTGCACGAGCGCCCGTTCCTGGCGGTCGGCGAACTGTGGCTGGAGACCGACCGGCCGGCTGCCGTCGAGGTGGACGGCGAGCCGTGCGGGCGGACGCCACTGCGGATCGCGCTGGACCCGAACGCGCTGCGGATCATGGCCCCGCCGGGAACGCCCGACCACTGACGGCAGCAGCCACCGGAAACGGCGAACGCCGGAGGCGGCGAACGCCGGAGGCGGCGCCCACGGGAGCGGCGAGCATCGGGACGGCAGGCATCGCGGCGGCGGACGCCGGAGCGGCCGGCGTCAGAAGGTGCAGGGACCGGGGGCGGCCGGCACCCCGGGCACAAGGCAGGCAGGGAAACGCCCCGGGAGATCGGCTCCCAGGGCGTTTCGGCAGGGTGAGGTGCGGCGCGGGGTCAGGCCGGGGTGGATGCCTTCTCGCCGGGCGCCTCACCGGCGGCGTCGGCGGCTGCGGCGGCTTCGGCCTCGGCGAGGATGCGGCGGTCCTCGTCGGCGTTCTTGCGGTACTGCTTGATGGCGTAGACCAGCGCCGCCGCCCAGGCCGCGTAGATCACGGCGTAGACCGTGTAGCGCACCGGGTCGGACGCGTCGATCCAGTCGCTGCGCAGCAGGGACCGGGTGTTGGTGAGGATGATCAGGCCACCGACGGCGGCGCCGAGCACCCGCGGCGGGATGTGCCGGACCAGCCAGGCCGCGATCGGCGCCGCGATGACGCCGCCGATCAGCAGGGCCGCCACCCAGCCGTAGTCGATGTTCTCGTCGCCCAGACCCCAGAGGAAGCCGAGGCTGGCGGCGACCGCGATCAGGAACTCGCTGGTGTCGATGGAGCCGATGGTCTTGCGCGGCTCGAGGCGGCCGCTGGCCAGGATCGCCGGGGTGCCGACCGGGCCCCAGCCTCCGCCCCCGGTGGCGTCGACGAAGCCGGCGACCAGGCCGAGCGGGCCGAGGAACCGCTTGCGCAGCGGCTTGCCGAGGTGCCCCTTGGGGAGTCCCTGGAAGGTGAAGCGGAGAAAGACGTAGAGGCCGAGGACCAGCAGGATGATCGCCATCAGCGGCGCCGCGGTCTCGGTGGAGAGGTTGGAGAGGAACGTCGCACCGGCGAAGGCGCCGACCGCGCCCGGGACACCGATCTTGGCGACGACCTTCCAGTCGACGTTGCCGAACTTCCAGTGCGAGAAGCCGGAGACCAGCGTGGTGCCGATCTCGGCGAGGTGCACGGTGGCCGACGCGGCGGCCGGGTTGGTGCCGACGGCGAGCAGCAGTGTGGTGGACGTCACACCGTATGCCATGCCCAGACTGCCGTCGACGAGCTGCGCACCGAGGCCGACGAGGGCCAGGAGGAGAAGTTTCTGCATGTCTCTACCGCCAGTGGTGGATGGGGTGGATACGTGCGGTTTCAGCCCAAGGCTGCATCGCCGACGTGGCCTGCATTTCCTATTTGTTAGATCGGAGATTAGTTGCTTGCGCCTCCGGCGGCAAGACGGCGTTTCGAGGAACACCGGCGATGGCAGGATGGCGGCATGGCTGATGCGGATGACGTACGCCGCCTCGCGCTGGCCCTGCCGGACGTGGTGGAGATCGACAGTGACGGCTTCGACTTCCGGGTCGGCAACAAGGGGTTCGTCTGGTCGTACCCGGAGCGCGTGCCGGGCAAGCCGCGTCGCCTCCGCACCGACATCGCCGTGCTCTACGTCGGCGACGAGGCCGAGAAGCAGGCACTGCTGCTCGGTGAGCCGGACCTCTTCTTCACCACATCGGGGTACGAGGGCCTGCCGCTGGTGATGCTCCGCCTGGCCAAGGTGACCGTCGCCCGGCTGGCGGAGTTGGTGACCGACGCCTACCGGATGCGGCTCCCGGCGGCCGACCTCGCCGAGTGACACCGGACATCGACGCGGTGGCTTGCCTGCGCCGCCGCAGTTTGATTAGGTTAGCCTCACCTTATCTGGGAAGGCTTTCATGTCACTGGAAGTGGACGGCGTCAAGAGCGCCGTGGAGATCACTGATCATGTGGATCTGGAGGCGCTCGCCGCGGTCTACCGGCGCGTGCACGCCGCGGATCTGCACCTCGTCGACCACAGTGAGCCCTCCGTGGAGGACAGGCTGCGGTGGACGGCCGAGGCGCCGGGCTTCGAGGCCGCGGTCGGTTATGTGGACGGGGAACTGGTCGGCACCGTGATGGGCTGCCCGCTGCCGCCGGAGACGCTCTGGTGGCGGGACCTGACCGACGCCACCGACCCGGACCTGGCGGTCGAGTGGGAGGGGCGCACGTTCGCGATCTGCGAGGCGTTCGTGCTGCCCGAGTACCGCCGCCACCGGCTCGGCGTCCGGATGGTCAACGACCTGCTGGAGCAGCGTTCCGAGGAGCGCGTGACACTGGCCGTCACGGAGACGAACACCCGGGTGTGGCACGCGCTGCAGCGGCTGAGCTTCCAGCACGTCGGTGACCTGGTGCCGTTCCCGGGGTGGCGCTCCCACCGGATGCTGGTCCGGGCGCTGCCGCTGAGCTCGTCGCGATAGAGCTGGCACACGAAGGGCGCAAGCTGACGAAGCGGGCGCCGGCTCCGATGAGCCGGCGCCCTTCCGCCGTGTCCGGGATGTCAGGGTTTCGCGGCGGCCGGGACGGCAGGCCTACGCCGTGCCCGGGACGTCAGACCTACGCCGTGCCCGGGATGTCAGGGCTTCGCGGCGGCCTTGCGGTAGGCGAGCAGGCCCAGCACCAGGCCCGCGAGGCCCGCGACCAGACCGGCGATCCCCCACGCGGTACCGCCACTGCCGCTGTCACTCTCCGCCGGGGCTGCCTCGGCGGCCGGGGCGGCGCTCGCCGCGGTCTCGGCGCCGGCGGCGGTGAGCTTGAGGACCGGCGCGGGCAGTTCCGGCTCGGTGCCGTCGGTGGTCGGTTCGTCGATCCAGCGGACGATGTTGCCGTCCGAGTACGTCTGGAGCGCCTTGAACACCATCTGCTCGGTCTGCGGCAGCGGCCCCATCGACACGTCGAACTCCTGGAACGTGCCCGCCTTGATCTCCGAGCCCTTCGCGGCGGTCCACGTGATCTTCGAGACGGCCTCGGTCATCTCGGCGCCGTGCACCTGCACCGGCGTGGTCAGCTTCGACTTCTCGGCCACCGCGGTCCAGCCCGGCACCGGCTTGATCGAGACGGACCCGACCGGGCTCTCCATCGGCAGGTTGATCTCGAGCTTCGTGGTGGACGCGGTGTCGCTCTCGTTGGGCACGCGGAACGAGACCTTGGCGTAGCCGCCCTGAGTGGCGTCGCCCGGGTTGACCGTCACGTGCGCGGCGGCCGGGACGGCGACACCGAGGACTACGGCGGCCGCGACGGCGGAGACGGCCACGGCACGGCGGAGGACTGCTTGCTTCATCAAGAGAGAACCTTTCCCGCCTTACGGCGGCGACGAGCGATGGGATCGGCGGCGGGGAAACAGGATCGCCGAGGGGCGAGGCGGCAGAGGGGGTGAGGGGTCGAAGCGGCGGAGGCGAGCTAGGGGGTCGAAGCGGCGGAAGGAATGCGGCGGGCGAAGCGGCAGAGGGGATGCGGCGGTCGAAGTAGCGGAAGGGATGCGGCCGTCGGGGAACTGCGGACCGGGCTAGGAGGCCGGCCGACGACGGCGGCGGACGATCACGAAGCCGGCGAGTGCGGCGAAGACCAGCACCGCGACACCGGCGAGCCAGCCCAGCGCCGACGACGACGAGTCGGACACCGGAGCGGCGTCGACAGCGGCCGGCGCCGCACCGGAGGCGACCGAGGAGGCGACGGCCTCGGACGAGGACGAGGACGAGGACGAGGACGACAAAGAGGACGGGGACGAGGCGGGCGCGGCGGCGGCCGGGTCTTCGACGGTGAACTTGTACGAGCCCTTCACCGTGTGCCCGTCCGTCGAGGCGACCTGGTAGGCGACCGTGAAGACCCCGTTACCGAGCGGCTCGTCGAACTCCACGACGCCGGTCCCGCCGTCCACCTCCGGGGCCGACGTGGCGACCTGCCGCTGGTCCGCGTCGCTGACCGTGATGACGGTCTTCGCCGGGTCGAGTTTCTGCAGGAACTTCAGTGTGACGCTCGCCGGCGCCTTCGCGAGTTCGGCGTTCTTGGCCGGTTTCGCGTCGGTCAGGGCGTTGTGCGCCCACGCCGGCACACCGGGCAGCAGCACCGCGAGCAGGGCGGCCACGGCAACCAGCAGGCGGGCCGGACCAGAGCGGCCCGGACCGGGGCGGACCGGACCGGAGCGGGCCGGGCGCGGCCGGCGGAGTCTTATGTCGTCCATGCGTCCTTCTCGGCGGGGGGGTGGGGCAGTTCATCTCAGCTTGATACAGGGCGGAGATGCCTCCGCCGTCGGGTCCGGTCCCCTGTTTGTCGCTGCCCGGGCCGCCGGAGTTCCCGGCGATTTTGCGAGTTTCAGAGAATCGTCCGCAGATCGAGGGTGTGCCAGACCGCGGCCTCCTGCGCGCCGGTCGACCACCAGAGCATGCCGTCCCGGCTCGCGGCCAGGTCGGCGGCCGTGGACAGGGTGACTGTGCGGCCGGCCTCGATGTCGTGCACGACCAGGCCGGCCGTGCCGGTGAGGTCGGTGTCCGGCCGCGGCTCGGAGAACACCTCGAACCGGTCCAGGACGGCGACGTCGTTGACCGCGGCCTGCGTGCCGGGGCCGGCGATCCGCCGCCGGTCGGTGCCGTCGGGGCGCATCAGGTCGATCCGGGCGAGCCCTTCGCCGGACATCACCATCACCCGGCACCAGGCCGGGCTGCACATGGTCCACTCGGCCGGGCCGGCTGTCACCCGCTGCTCCTGGCCGGTGTCCAGGTTGCGCAGCCGGATCGTGCCGGACTGCCCGCCCACGTCGTCGGTGAGCCAGGGCCACCCGGCGAGCGCCCACTGGCCGGCCTCGGCGCGGACCGTCACGGCGCCGCCGGTCAGCGGCACCGAGCGGATCTCGGTGCGCTTGTCGCCGTCACCGGCCGCCCAGTGCACCCGGCCGTCCGCCACGACCAGGTCGTGCTGGTTGCCGTAGAGCAGGATGTCGCCGGTGTCCGCGGTGAGCCGCCGCGGCCGGTCGTCGCCGGTCAGCCGGGCCGCCCAGATCTCGGTGCGGCCCTCGGCGGCGGTCTCGGTCCAGAGCAGGTCGTCGCCGGAGCGGGTGAGGTTGTCGAACCGCGCGTCCACCGGCAGCCGCCGCAGTTCCCGGTCCTTCAGCAGCAGCCGGACCTGCTTGCCGTCCGCCGTCTCGGCGGTGCCGGCGGGTGTCGTCGCGTCCAGGAAGAGCAGCGGCGTGAGGCCCAGGTCGCGCAGGTCGGCGCGGGCGGCCTGCGGCCACGCCTGGGCCAGGGCCTGACGGGCGGCGGTCACGGCGGGCGCCGGCGCCTGCTCCGGCAGGCCACCGGCGAGCAGCGCGACGGCGGCCAGCAGGGCGAGGGCCAGGCTGATCGGGCGGGTACGACTCACTCGTACTGCTGCTTCGGCGCGGTGATCGACTGCCACTGTTCGACCTCGAGGTAGGCGATGTCGGCCTGGTTGACCGGATCCGTCGTCCGCCGGGTGCTGTGCCGCCCGGTGACCTGCACCCAGGTGCCGGCGGGCACGTCGACGGCCGGGCCGCCGGTGAGCCCCACCTTGATCGGCCGGCCGTCGGCGGCGCAGCAGCTCACCACGATCCGGGCCAGCATCGGGGCGCCGTCCGGGCCGGTGGTGAGGAACCCGGTCAGCAGCAGCCGGCGCCCGGCCACGCTGCGCCCGTCGTCGTAGATCACCCGGGAGGCGTAGTCGAGCAGGCCGACCGGCACCGGGTCGCCCTCGGGCAGGGGCGCGTAGTCGGACTCGGCGGCCGCCGGCAGGGTGCCGGACTCCTGCGCGGTGTACGACCCGAGGGCCGGCGGCGCCACGAGCAGCAACCCGATCACGGGCAGCAGGAGCAGCCACCCGACGCGGGGTTCGCCATGCCCATGGTCGTGGACGCCGGAATCCCTTCTGCTGGGTGGGGAAGGGCGGTACTCGTACCACATCGTCATGACCGCCGCCGCCACCAGGACCGCGCCCGACACCAGGAGGAAGGGCCGCAGGCCCTCCTTCACGTAGCGCAGGTGGAGGTCGGTGGCCGACGCCTTGAGGATCGCACCGCCGAAGAGCAGCAGCACCACCGCCTGGGCCTGCCGGTTCACAGCAGCACCACCCCGGTGAGGCTGCCGACGAGCACCGCCAGCACGAACGTCGCCGGGGCGAACCGGATCGCGAAGCGCCGGCCGAGGACGCCGGTCTGCATGGCGATCAGTTTGAGGTCGACCATCGGGCCGACCACCAGGAAGACCAGCCGCGAGGTGAGCGAGAACTGGGACAGCGAGGCGGCGACGAAGGCGTCGGCCTCGCTGCAGATCGAGAGGAGTACGGCGAGCACGGCCAGCGCCAGCACGGAGAGCACCGGGTTGCCCGCCAGGGTCTGCAGCCACGCCTCCGGCACCAGCACGTTGATCGAGGCGGCAGCCGCGGCGCCGAGCACCAGGAAACCGCCGGCGTGCACCATGTCGTGCCGCACCGCGGACCAGAAGGCCAGGCCCTTCGACCCGCCGGCCTCCTGGTGCGGCAGCCGGATCCAGTCGGCGCGGCCCACCCGCAGCCACAGCCAGCCCATCAGGACCGCGACGACCAGGCTGGCCAGGCCCCGGGCGAGGACCATCTCCGGGTTGCCGGGGAACGCGACGGCGGTGGCGGTCAGCACGATCGGGTTGATCGCCGGGGAGGCGAGCAGGAACGCCAGGGCGGCGGCCGGGGTGACGCCGCGCCGGATCAGCGACCCGGCGACCGGCACGCTGCCGCACTCGCAGCCCGGCAGCGCCACACCGGCCAGGCCGGCTGCCGGCACCGCGAGCGCCGGGTGCCGGGGCAGCGCGCGGGCCCAGAACGAGCTGGGCACGAAGACCGCGATGACGGCCGAGAGCACCACGCCGAAGACCAGGAACGGCACGGCCTGGACGAGCACCGAGACGAAGACGGTGGTCCAGGTCTGCAGGCGGGCGCCGCCGGCCAGGCCGGCGAGGTGCCCGCGCAGGACGACCAGCAGGATCAGCAGCGCGGCGAGCACCTCGACCGATCCGATCCCCCGGTCGCGGCGCACCGGGGGATCGAGCGTCTGGGTGTCGGTCACCGTGCGAACCTACCGGCTGACCGCGCCCGGACGCGGATCACCGACCCGTTCGGGTGATCGTCTCACCGGCCCCGGGTCGGGGCCGGCCGATCCGGGGTCAGGGGCTGGCCGATCCGGGGTCAGGGGCTGGCCGGTCCGGGGTCAGGGGCTGGCCGCGAGGAAGAGGAACACGGCGAGCAGGCTCAGGTGCAGGCCGCCCTGCAGGATGTTGGCACGGCCGGGCACCACGGTCAGCGTGCCGACCACGAACGTCAGCACGAGCAGCACCATCTGGGTGCCGCCGAGCCCGAGCAGCAGCGGACCGGAGAGCCAGATCATCGCGATGGCGATGGCCGGGATGGTCAGCCCGATGCTGGCCATGGCCGAGCCGAGGGCCAGGTTGAGGCTGGTCTGCACCCGGTCGCGGGCCGCGGCGCGGACCGCCGCGATCGTCTCCGGCAGCAGCACCAGCAGGGCGATCACGACGCCGACGACGGAGTGCGGCAGCCCGGCGGACGCCACGCCCGACTCGATGGCCGGCGAGATCCCCTTGGCCAGGCCGACCACCGACACCAGCGCGATGAGCAGCAGTCCCAGGCTGATCAGGGCGGTCCGCGCGGACGGTGGCTCCAGGTGGTCCTCGCCGTCGATCACCTCGCCCGCGGTGGTGATCGGCATGAAGTAGTCCCGGTGACGCCGGGTCTGCACCGCCACGAACAGCAGGTACAGCCCGAGGGAGACGACCGCGGCGAAGGCGAGCTGCGCGGGCGAGAACTGCGGGCCGGGCCGGCTGGTGGTGAACGTGGGCAGCACCAGGCTCAGCGTGGCGATCGCCGCCACGGTCGCCAGCGCGCCTCCGGTACCCTCCGGGTTGAAGACCGCGATCCGCCTGCGCAGGGCGCTCACCAGCAGTGAGATGCCCATGATGCCGTTGACCGTGATCATCACGGCGGCGAAGACGGTGTCCCGGGCGAGGGACTGCGACTTCTCGCCACCGCTGATCATGAGGGTGACGATCAGCGCCACCTCGATCACGGTGACCGCGACCGCGAGGATCAGCGAACCGTACGGTTCACCGACCCGGTGCGCGACGACCTCGGCGTGGTGCACCGCGGCCAGCACGGCGCCGCCGAGCAGCAGCGCCACGATCACCACCACGGGCGGTGGCAGGTCGCGGCCCCACGTCAGCACGAGGGCGACCACCGAGAGAACGGGCAGGACGACGTTCCACTGGTACAGGATCTTCAGATTCATCGGGGTCAACTTTGCCGTAGCCGATCAGTTCTCGCCCGATGTTCCGGCCGTCCTGCGGTCGCTGTGGCCCAGGTCCCGGCCGGGCGCGACCCGATCCCGGACCATCCGTTTGAGGGCCGGGAGCTCGGGAAAACCGCCCTCGGCCTTACGCGACCACAGCGTCTCGCCGTCCAACCGGATCTCGAAGACGCCGCCGACGCCCGGCACCAGGACCACCTCGCCGAGGTCGGTGGTGAAGGTGGTGAGCAGTTCCTGCGCGGTCCAGGCGGCGCGCAGCAGCCAGCGGCACTGGGTGCAGTATTCGATTTCCAGGCGGGGTGTCGGCACGCGGACGAGTATGCCCCGTCCGGCATGATCATCCCGCGATGCGCTCCGCGAAGTTCGGCAGGCGGGGTGCGCGAGGCGAAGGAGACGGTGTGAGGCTCGGATGGATCGCCGCCGGCGCGGCGGCCCTGCTTGTCGGTTCCGGATGTTCGGGCCCGGCCGGTGACGACCCGGTCGAGGAGACGGTGCAGGCCGTGGTCGCCCGCGACTACGTGGCGCTCGGCGATTCCTACGCGGCCGGGCTCGGCGGGGGCGGCTACGTCGACACCAGCTGCCTGCAGAGCAAGGCGAACTCGTACCCGCAGCTCTGGATCGACGCCAAGGGCGCCGACGCGTTCGGCGAGACCGTCAACAACGCGTGCAGCGGCGCCCTGGTCGGCACCGTCACCAACCGCCAGCTCACCGCGCTGGACGAGCAGACCGGCTGGGTGACGCTGACCGTCGGCGGCAACGACGCCGGTTTCGTCGCCACCCTCCAGCAGTGCCTGCTCGGCTCCGACCAGACCTGCGCGGGCTCGGTGAAGACCGCGGTCGGCACGATGGGGTCGAACCTGCCGGGCTCGCTCGACGGCCTCTACACCGAGATCCGGGCCAAGGCGCCGAACGCCAAGGTGTACGTGCTCGGCTATCCCCACCTGGTCGCCGACCCGGGCAAGGGCGTGGCGTGCGACGCGCTGACGGACGGCCGCCGCAAGACCCTCAACGCGGCCTCGGACACCCTCTCCGAGACCATCTCGAAGACCGTCGCCGCGCACGATGGATTCACCTACGTCGATGTACGCAAGGCCTTCGCCGGCCACGAGGCGTGCACGAAGGAGCCGTGGATCCACGCGGTCGGCAACGACATCTCCGAGTCGTTCCACCCGAACGCGGACGGTTATGCGGCGTACGCGAAAGCCCTGCTCAGCGCGACCGGCTGAGAATAAACTGAGCGTTCGGTGAACACGGTCATCCAGATATTCCAATGCTTGTGGAACATTGGCGAGCTCACTGAGCGATCGGGCCGGGGCGGCGTGACGATCCAGGTGTGACCGAGACACTTGTGATCCTGACCCTCGTGGTCATCACCGCCCTCGGCTTCGACTTCACCAACGGGTTCCACGACACGGCGAACGCCATGGCGACGTCGATCGCCACCGGAGCCCTGCGGCCGAAGGTCGCCGTCCTGCTCTCCGCGGTGCTCAACCTCATCGGCGCGTTCCTCTCCATCGAGGTCGCGCTCACCGTGACCAACGCCGTCGTCAACATCCAGAACTCCGACGGCGCCCCCCGGCCCGAACTGCTCGCCGACGGCGGCACCGCCCTCCTGGTGATCGTGCTGACCGGCGTCGTCGGCGGCATCCTCTGGAACCTGCTCACCTGGCTGCTCGGCCTGCCGTCGAGCTCGTCGCACGCGCTGTTCGGCGGCCTGATCGGCGCCACCGTGGCCGGCCTCGGCTGGGCCGGCGTGAACTGGACCGGCGACGGCAGCAAACTCGACGGCGTCCTCGGCAAGGTCGTCCTGCCCGCGCTGATGTCACCGCTGATCGCCGGGGTGGTCGCCGCCGCCGGCACCTGGCTGATCTACCGGATCACCGTCGGGGTGGCGGCCCGCTTCACCGACAACGGCTTCCGGTGGGGACAGATCGGCAGCGCGTCCCTGGTCTCGCTGGCGCACGGCACCAACGACGCGCAGAAGACCATGGGTGTGATCACCCTTGCGCTGATCGCCGCCGGCGAGTGGTCCGACACCGAGGACATTCCCCTTTGGGTACGGGTGAGCTGCGCCCTCGCCATCGCCCTGGGCACCTACCTCGGTGGGTGGCGGATCATCCGTACGCTCGGCAAAGGTCTCGTGGAGATCGCGCCCCCGCAGGGTTTCGCCGCCGAGTCCGCCGCCGCCACCGTCATCCTGACCTCCAGCCACCTGGGGTTCGCCCTCTCCACCACCCAGGTCGCCACGGGCTCCATCCTCGGCAGCGGCGTCGGCCGGCCCGGCGCAACGGTCCGCTGGGCCGTCGCCGGCCGCATGGTCACCGCCTGGCTGATCACCCTGCCCGCGGCCGGCCTCACCGGCGCGCTGATGTGGTTCGGCGCCGACCTGATCGGCGGCGTGGCCGGCGCGGCCGCCGTGTTCGTGCTGATGCTGGCCGCCGCCGCGGTCATGTACCGGCTCTCCCGCCGGTCCCCGGTCGACCACCAGAACGTCAACGACGAGTGGCAGGACGCGCGCGAACCCGCCCGCGCCGCCGGCTGAAGGAGACACCCATGGGCAACCTGACCCTGGCCCTGGACAGCGCCTGGAAGATCCTGCTCGCCGGCCTGCTCCTCGGCGCCGGACTGCCGGCGGTCTTCGCGGTGGGGATCCGGTCGATGGCGTACGGCGCCGGCGGCGACGCCGAGGCCCACGCCACCGGAACCCCCGGACCGCGCCCGCACCCGGCCGGCCGGATCGGCGCGTACGCCTGCTTCGCCGTCGTCCTGCTCGCCGTCGCGCTGGGCATCACGTTCGTCGTGGCGACCGGGTTCGGCAAGGAACTCAGCTTCGAGCACATCTACCCCACCCTGACCGGCAAGGACTGACGCGATGGCGGAATCCCGTTCGCGCTTCCTGGCCCGCGCCCTCGAATGGCTGCGCGCCGGGTACCCGCAAGGCGTGCCCCGGCAGGACTACGTGGCGCTGCTCGGCCTGCTGCGCCGCAAACTCACCGAGGACGAGGTCCGGTCCATCGCCCGCGGCCTCGCCGCCGGCCAGGTCACCGAGCCGATCACCGGGCAGGACATCGAAGCGATGATCAGCAGTACGGTCCTGCAGGAGGCCACCCCGGAGGACGTGGTACGCGTCTCCGCGCACCTGGCGGCCGGCGGCTGGCCCCTCGCCGACCCGCCCGAGGCTTAACGCCGGGCTCACGGGCCGTTCGTGTGCCGGATGCCTCGGCGCGCTTCGATGAGCCGTGCACCACGCCAACCACTACTACGGGCACAGCCACGTCCTCGCCCGTTACTGCGGCTACGACGGCGCCGACCCGCCCCGGATACCCGGGTACCTGCAGCACGGCTGGAACATCGGCGACGGGCTGGCGCCCGACCACGAGTACGTGCCGGGCATCCCGTCGTTCGTCTGGAGCGAACGGACCCGGCAACGGGCCGCGTCGATGGGGCGCCGCCGGGTGTACGTCACCGGCGCGCCCCTGGCGTACCTGCTCACCATGGCACCGGCGGTCACCGGCCCCCGGGAGGGCACCATCTGGTACCCGTTCCACGGCTGGGAGGGTCAGCACGTCCAAGGCGACCACGACCGGCTGATCGACGACATCCGGGCCACCGAGCCGGGCCCGGTGACGGTCTGCCTCTACTGGCAGGAGTACCGCACCACCGCCGTACGCCGCCGCTACGAGCGCGCCGGCTTCCGGGTGATCTGCCACGGCTACCGGGGCGGCTGGTGGAAGGACCTCGACCCCGGCTTCCTCGATCGTCAGCTCGCCGAACTGCTGCGCCACCGGCGGGTCGCCTCCAACCGGCTGTGCAGCGCCGTGCTCTACGGCGCCCTCGCCGGCTGCGAACCGGCCGTCTACGGCGACCCGATGCAACTGCGCGACGAACGCGACCTGTTCGGCGGCCGCCCCCGGATCCGCCGGCAGTGGGCCGCGCTGCACGGCGCCCAGGTCGACCCCGCCGTGGCCCGGGCCGTGGCCGCCGACGAACTCGGCGCCGACCGATTGCTCACGCCCGCCGAACTGCGCGCCCTGTTCCACTGGTCCCCCGCCCAGTCCTCAGCCCAGTCCCCCGCCCGGCCGCTCGCCTCGTCCCCTGCCGTCGTGGAGGCTGCCTCATGACCCCGCACCCGCCGCGGCCGCCGCATCTGCTCGGGGGTGAGATGCCGCACTGGTCCGACCCCGCGCCCACCGGCGGGCCCGCCCTGACGTCGCTGACCTCGTTCGTGCGGGGACACACCCTGATCGCCGGCCCGCACGACCCGGCCCTCATCGACGCCGTCCCCGCCGAACGGATCACCGTGCTGGTCCGCGGCGTACCGGACGCCGAAACCCTGGCCACCCGCTACGCCACCCGCCCCGGCGTCGAGGTGTGGTGCGGCAGCGTGTCGAAGCTGGCTGCCGTCCCGGCGTTCGACACGGTGCTCGCCCTCGACGGCCCCGAACGCGTGAGCTCCACCGAGGACGTCGGCCTGACCTGGGAGGACAGGTTCGCCGCGCTGGTCGGTGTGCTGCGGCCCGGCGGGCGGTTGCTGCTCGGCTGCCAGAACCCGGCCGGCCTGCATCGGTTGCTCGCCCTCGCGCCCGATGACTCCGACGGTGAATGGGCGCCGCCGCTCGGCGACGACCCGACGCGTCCTGCTGGGCTGGCAGCCCTGCGTGAGCGGCTCGCTGCCGGCGGTCTCGAGGTGCTGCGGGCGTACGCGGCCTTCCCGGCACCGCGCTCACCCGGGACCCTGATCAGCACCGCGGCGCTGTCCGACCCGGAGCTGCACGGGTTCCTGGCGGGCGTCCTGCGGCGTACGTGGCCGACGGCGGTGCCGGTGCTGGCGGATCCGCAGCCGATGGGCGTACACCTGCTCAGGAGCGACCTGGCCACCCACCTCGCTCCCGCCTGGTTCCTCCTGGCCACCAGCACCGCCCCGCCCGCCGCCGTGCCCGCCGCCCTGCCCGCCACCGCACCCGCCGCCCTGCCCGCCACCGCACCCGCCGCCCTGCCCGCCACCGCACCCGCCGCCATGCCCGCCGCCGCACCCGCCGCCGCACCCACCGTCCCGGCCGCCGCCGCACCCACCGCCCTGCCCACCGCCGCGCCCACCGCACCCACCGCCCCGGCCGCCGCCGCACCCGCCGCACCCGCCGCCCTTCTTGCCGCTTCGGCCGACGCCGGGGGCGTCGAGTTGCCCGAGGCTGTGCTCGCATCCGCCTCCGGCGACGTCCGCCACCTGGAGCGGGCCACAACCGGCTGGCTGCTGCGGCCGGCCGCCCCCTCCCCCAGTGCCGTCACCTCGCCGCCGTTCGCGGTGCCGGCGGGACGCAACCTGCTGGAGATCCTGCTGGTCGCGGCGCGGGCGCACGACCTGCCCGGAATGCGGGCGCTGCTCGCCGGATGGCAGGGCGGTGAGCACGCCGGCACCGACGCCGACGCGATCGTCGTGGACGGAGACGGGCGGTTGCACGCGGCCGGACCCGGCGGGGACGATCCCGCGGCGGCGCTGCGGCGTTTCGCGGACGCCGCGCCGATGGACCTCGCCGAACTCATCGGCGCCATGGCCGGCGTCGCCCCGGCAGCACCACAGTCCGCCGACCGGCCCGGCATCGCCGCCTTCCGCGAGGTCGCGGCGGACCGCGACCGTCTGGCGCGGGAACTGGGCGAGGCGCGGGCACAGTCCGAGTGGTACGAGCAGAGGCTGTCCACCCGCGACGCCGAACTGACCCGGGCCTACCGCATCATCTCCCTGCTCAAGGGCACCGTCCCCGGTCGCGCGGCCACCGCCGTACGAGGCGCGCTGCGCACCGGCAAACGAGCCGCCCGGACGGCCCTGCACCAACTCCGCAAACCCTGACCCGCCGCCCACCGGCACGCAGACCCCCGGGCTCCGCTGACACTGGTCTCGACCGGCCTCCGTGGAGTCCGGACCGTCGAAACGGGGTGATGCCCGAGGGCCTGGGCGTCATGTGTGGAGTTCCGAGGACGCTATGGCCCGGCTGTCACGAGCGGCTGCTGCGCCGGCGACGAAACAACCCTGGGTGACAGCCGGGCAGCAAGAACGACCCTGGGTGACAGCCGGACGGCATGAACAACCGTGGATGACAGCCGAGCCACAGCTGTCACTAGCGGCTGCTGCGCCGGCCACGAAACAACCTTGGGTGACAGCCGGACTGCAGGAACAACCGTGGGTGACAGCCGGGCAGCGGCTGTCACCCACGGCTGCTGTGCGCCCGGCAAAGCAACCCCCAGTGACAGCCGAGCCACAGCTGTCACTAGCGGCTGCTATACCGGCGACGAAACAACCCTGGATGACAGCCGGACGGCATGAACAACCGTGGGTGACAGCTGGGCGGCAGGGCGGCCGGGCGCGGACGGGCGGGGCGAGGTCGGCTGTGACGGGCGGTCGTTGTGCGGGTGGCGCAGCCGTGGGTGACAGCCGGGCGGGAAAGGGCAGCCGGGCGGGAAAGGGCAGCCGGGCGGGGAGGCGCAGCCGGGCGCGAAGGGGCGGCCGGGCCGGCGACGGGCGTGGTGCGGGCGTGGTGCGGGGAGCGGGTGGTCAGCGGGCCGGGACGGGTGGGTGGGCGGCCGCTTCGTCGTACAGGTGCTCGAGTTTTCTGGTTTGTTCTCGCAGGTCGAAGGCGGCCGCCACCCGCCGGCGGCCCTGGGCGCCGAGTTTGTGGCGCAGGGAGGCGTCGCCGAGCAGGCGGGTCATGGCGGCGGCCAGGGCGGTGGGGTCGGCTTCGGGGCAGAGGAGGCCGGTTTCGTGGTGGATGACGGCTTCGGGGATGCCGCTGTGGTGGGTGGCCACCACCGGCAGGCCCAGGGCGGCGGCCTCGAGGATGGTGGTGGGCAGGCCTTCGGTGTCGCCGTCGGGGGCGGTCTTGGACGGGGCCACCAGCATTCTCGCCTCGGCCAGGTGGCGCTGCACCACGTCGGGTGGCTGGCTGCCGAGGAAGGTGGCGTCGAGGCGCAGCTGTCCGGCCCGGGCGCGCATCGCGGTCTCCAGCGGGCCGTCGCCGATGAACAGGGCTCGGGGGCGCGGGGAGTGCATGGTGGCGAGCGCGGTGAGCAGGTCGTCCACGCCTTTCTTGGGCACCAGGCGGCCGACGAAGATGACGTCCCAGCGTTTTGGCACCGCCGGGAGGGCCGGTGGCAGGGGGACGCCCGTGTGGTGCACGCGCACCTTCGCCGGGTCGGCGCCGCGCGCCACGGCCCGGTCGCGGATCACTTCGGAGACCGCGACGATCAGGGTGGCGCGGCGGAACACGGTGTGCAGGTTCCGGCGGTAGCGCAGGCCGTGCACCCCGGGGGCTTCGGGCTGACGGGTGACGTCGTGGCCGTGCACGGTGACGACCAGGGGTACGCCGGCCCGCCGTGCCGCGCCACTGACCAGCCAGCCGTCGCCGCCGAAGTGGGCGTGCACCAGGTCGGGCCGCTGATCGGCGAGGGCCCGGTCGAGCCGGGGTGAGCTGCCGGTCAGCCGCAGCCGCAGGAAGGAGCGCCGGTCGCCGCCGAAGACGATCACGTCGTCGGCGCGGGCCAGCGGTGAGCCGGTGCGGGTGGCGCCCAGATAGGTCGGCCGCCACCGGGTCAGCGCGTCGCCCTGCCCGCGGACGAACGTCTCGGACCCGGCGAGCAGGGCGCTGCGCCAGATGACGACGCGCGGGCCGGCGGTCTCAGGTGGCATTCTGCGACGCCCGGCGGCTCACCACGAGGTCACGGACCCGGTGCCGCAGCGACGGCGGCAGCGCCCAGATCTGCGCGTGGGTCAGGTAGTCGAGCGCGCCGGGACGGCCGTTGCCCCGGGCTTCGGCGAGCAGCTCGCGGAACAGCCGGGCGTCGCGGGTGGGCGCGGCCATGGAGCTGAGGACGCTGAGGGCGAAGGCGGCGTACGCCCGGGGCGTGAACAGGTCCCGGTTGGTCCGCAGCCATTCCAGCTGCTGCTCGTAAGGCATTTCGAGGCTGATCCGGTGCCGGTCCTCGTCCTGGTGCCACAGCACCAGCGGTTCCGGCGCGTAGATCAGTTCGACGCCGTCCTCACGGACCGCCCGCAGCGTCCAGTCGAGTTCCTGCTGGCGGCGCAGACCGACGGTGAACGGCACCGCGCGCATCAGCGTGGCCGGCGCCATGATCGTGGAGGTCTGGATGAAGCCGTCGCCGTAGAACAGGCCGCGGCGCACGGTGAAGTACTCGCTGAGCGGCTCCCCGGCGGCCGGCAGCCGGCGCGGCATGATCGAGTCGGCGCGCGGGGTGCGGTTGATCAGGCGGCTCGCGACGACGGGGTACGGGACACCGGACGCCGCCGCCAGCCCCAGCTGAGTGGAGATCTTGGCGGGCAGCCATTCGTCGTCGTCGTCCAGGTAGGCGACGAAGCGGCCCCGGGCCTCCCGGGCGCCGACGTTGCGGGCGTGCGGGGCGCGGCCGCGTTCCGGCAGCACCACGACGCGCAGCCGCGGGTCGCCGATGCGGGCCAGTTCCGTGACGGTGGCGTCGTCCGGTCCGTCGACGACCACGATCACTTCGAGGTCACGGTGGGTCTGTGTCAGGGCGGAGGTGACGGCGCGGGCGGCGAGTTGCGGTCGGTTGCACGTCGGGACGACGACGCTGACATCCGGCTCGGAGGACATGAGGCCCGACGCTAGGTGCGGCAGGCGAGGGCCGGCCCGCGCCTGCGGGAACAGCCCCCGACCGTCAGATGAATCAATGGAGTGGATGCCCGGATCCGGCGGTGACCCGGGAAAGCGCACGCGCGACTACGTCGGAAATGTAACTTTTGGGACGGGGCGATGGATGCGACGGGCGACACTGGCGCCGGCCTGGGGACTGACCGAGGCGGAGGCGCAGGAGCGGCAGCGCCGGGGTGAGGCGAACACCTCGGTGCAGGGTGGCTCGCGCACGTACGGCGAGATCCTGCGGACGAACGTCTTCTCCTTCTTCAACCTGATCCTGTTCGCGATCGGGGCGGCGTTGCTGACCCTGGAGCGGTACAGCGACGCGCTGGTCAGCGTCGGGCTCGGCCTGATCAACGCGGTGATCAGCGCGGCACAGGAGATCCGGGCGAAGCGCAAACTGGACCGGTTGCAGCTGCTCGACCGGGCGAACGTGCTGGTCATCCGGGACGGGCGGGAGGTCGAGATCGTCCCGGAGCTGGTGGTGCGCGGCGACGTGCTGCACGTCCGGCCCGGTGACCAGATCGTGGTGGACGGGCCGCTGCTCGACGGCGGCCGGCTGGAGGCCGACGAGTCGCTGCTCACCGGCGAGAGCGACCCGGTGGTGAAACACCCCGGCGACGAACTGCGGTCGGGCAGCGTGTGCGTGGCCGGCGACGGGCACCAGCAGGCCCGGGACGTGGGCCCGCACAGCTACGCCGGCCGGCTGACCGCGGAGGCCCGGCGTTCCACCACCGACAAGACGCCGTTGCAGCGGCGCATCGAGTTCATCGTGCGGCTCGTCATGGTGCTGACCGCGCTGATGAGCGGGGCGATCCTGGCGCAGGCGGCGATCGAGGGCTTCAGCGTGCTGCGGGTCGTGCAGATCACCGCGGTGCTGTCCGGCCTGGTCCCGTACGGCCTCTTCTTCCTCATCGCCCTCGCCTACACGGCCGGCGCCGTCCGGATCGCCCGGTACGGCGCCCTCGTGCAGCAGGTGAACGCCGTCGAGTCGGTCAGCAACGTGGACGTGGTCTGCACCGACAAGACCGGCACCCTGACCACCGGGCAGCTCACGCTCGACGAGGTCGTGCCGCTCGGCGGTCACGAGTACGGGGAGGTGGCGACCGCGCTCGGCAGCCTCGCCCACAACACGACGACGCCGAACCTGACCGCGCTGGCCCTGGCCGCGGCGCTGCCCGGCGACCCGTGGGAGGTCCGCGACGAGGTGCCGTTCTCCTCGGCGTCCCGCTGGTCGGGCCTGGTCGCCGCGGAGGGCACATGGGTGCTCGGTGCCCCCGACGCCCTGGCACCCCACCTGGTCCGGCCGGCGCCCGCCGATCAGGTCGCCGAACGCGCCGGCGCCGGCCTGCGGGTGCTGCTGCTGGCCCGGGCGGCGCAACCCGCCGGCGCCGAACCGCTGCCGGCTGCCAGCGAAGCCGGTACGGGACTGCGGCCTGCCGGCGAAGCCGGTACGGGACTGCGGGACGACGCCGGGCGGCCGGAACTGCCGTCGCTGGAACCGATCGCGCTGGTCGCGCTCGCCGACGAGCTGCGCGACGACGTGATCGCCACGGTTCGCCGGTTCGGCGAGGAGGGTGTCGCGCTCAAGGTGCTCTCCGGCGACGACCCGCGTACCGTCGCCGCGATCGCCCGCCGCGCCGGGATCGACGCGGGCGAGCCCGTGCCGGGTGCCGCGATCGACGGCCTCGGCGACGCCGCCCTGGACGCCCTGGTGGGCCGGACCACCGTGTTCGGCCGGGTGGCGCCGGAGCACAAGGAACGGATCGTCAGGTCGTTGCGGCGGCAGGGCCGGTACGTCGCGATGATCGGGGACGGCGTCAACGACGCGCGGGCGCTGAAGCAGGCGCACATCGGGGTGGCCATGCGCAGCGGCAGCGCGGTGACCCGGGACGTCGCCGACATCGTGCTGGTCGACGACTCGTTCGCGGCGCTGCCGCCGGCCCAGCTGGAAGGCCGTAAGATCATCAACGGGATCGGGATCTCGCTCTACGTCTTCCTGGCCCGGGTGGTCAGTCAGGGCCTGGTGATCCTCACCGTGACCATGCTGGGGCTCGGCTTCCCGTACTCGCCGACACAGGTCGGGCTCACCATGTTCACCGTCGGCGTGCCCACGGTGTTCCTCACGTTCTGGGCCGGCGCGAACCGGCCGGACCCGTTCCTGCTGCGCAACCTGGTGCGGTTCGTGGTGCCGGCCTCGGTGGTGACGGCGACGTTCGGGGCGGCCGTCTACACCGCCCTCTACGAGATCGTGGTGAAAGGGTTCAGCCACGGGCGGCGGACGCCACACGAGATCATCGCGGAGTTCGAAAGCTACACCGGCCTGACGTACGGCATCGACGCGGACTTCACCACGGCCTCCGCGACGATCATGGCGCAGACCGGGCTGTCGACGTTCTTCTGCTTCGCCTCGTTCGGCCTGATCCTGTTCCTGGCGCCGCGGTCGAGGTTTTTCGCCGCGTGGACCGCGCCGACCGGGGACACCCGGCCGGCGCTGCTGGTGCTCGGCTTGTGCGCGGTGTTCAGCGCGGTGCTGTGCGTCCCGGTGTTCTGGCAGTACTTCGGGCTGATCGGGCCGTCCCGCCCGGTCTTCTTCGTCGTGCTGCCCGCCCTGCTGATCTGGTACGGCACGCTGACGGTCGTGTTCCGGGTACGCCTCTTCGACCGCCTGCTCGGCCTGGACGACCCGCCCTGCCCGTGACCGGTCTCCGCTCAGGCGTCGTGGCGCAGCACCCACACCGGCAGTGGGTCCCGGAACGAGGCGGTGACCTGCCAGCCGGCCTTCTCGTACATCCGCACGTTGCCCTCCGTGGAGGTCTCCAGGACCGCCGGCAGCCTGTCCTCGGCGGCCCGGCGCAGGCCGGCGGCCATCAGGGTGTGGCCCCAGCGGCGGCCGGTCCAGTCCGGGTGGGTGCCGAGAACACCGAGATACCAGTACGGTTCCTGCGGCAGCACGGCGTGCAGGGCGACGTCGTACGCCTTCATCCGTGACCGCTCCGCCTCCGGAAGCTCAAGCTCCCCCGCGGGGGCCGCCGCACCGGGCTCCGCGGGAGGCTCCCAGATCGCGACGGCGGCGCCGTCCCCGATGGTCCAGATCGCGTTGCGGTGCACCCGCTTGTCGAAGAGGTGACCGAAGAAGGCGGCGGCGTGCCGGGGGTAGGTCGCGTCGTCCGGGAACAGGTAGCGCAGCACCGGGTCGGCGGGGAACGCGGCGACGAGCGACTCGACGATCCGGTTGCGGTGGGCCGGTGTGGCGAGGGAGATCTCGGCGGAAGTCACGAGATCGCACTGTAGCGCCACCCCTAAGGCATCCTAGGAGGCTAGGATTGAGCTGACGATCGAGGGCGGTCCGGTGAGCCGCACCCGGGCGGCACCCCGCCGGGGTCCACCGTCGCAACGCCGGCTCGGGACCTTGGGGATGTCAGCCGACCGAAAGGATCCCGCATGCCCCAGTCGAGCTACGAGGCGACCTCTCTCGATGTGCTGGTCGACAGCCGTACCGAGATGGTCAGCACCCTGCTTGCCGCCAGCGCGCCGGTGCGCGACGAGTTGCAGGCGGTGGTCGACGACGTCGCGGCCCGCCTGAACGCGCCCGTCGCCGCCCTGAACCTGGTCCGCGACGACGCGGTCCTGTTCGCGGCCGCCACGGGCGTCACCGGGTGGATCGCCGAGTGCGGCGGGGTCCCGGCCGGCTGGTCGGTGTGCCCGCGCGTGGTGAACCCGGACAAACCGCTGCTCGTGGGTGACCTGCACGCCGAGAGCTGGGGCCCGTTCCGCCCGGCCGCCCTGTACGGCAACATTCGCGCGTACGCCGGCGTGCCGCTGCGGGTCGGCGGCACGGTGGTCGGCACGCTCTGTGCCTTCGCCGCCGCCCCGAACGCGTTCGACGAGCGCGCGGTGGCGGTGCTCGAGGACCGCGGACACCACGCGGTCCGACTGCTGGACCGCTGACCACGACACCATCCGATCGCCCGTGACCTCACCAGGTCCCGGGCGATCGGCGTTCTGCCCATTCGGAGACGCCACGGCGGGCGACCTCGATAGCGTGTCGGTGAGACGTTTTCCGCGGGGAGCTGGGGTCAGACGATGTGGCAGCCGACAGAACGACAGGGTCCGGTCGTCCTGCTGGTGGAGGACGACGAGGACCTGCGCGAGGTGACCACCCGGATGCTGGAGTTACGGGGTTTCTCGGTGCTGGCCGCGGAGGACCCGGTGAACGCGATGATGAAGTGCCGCGTGCATGACGGCCCGATCGACATCCTGCTCACCGACCTGGGTCTGCCCGGCGTCTCCGGCGGGGAGTTGTCGCGCTCCGCGGCGGCGGTGCGGCCGAGCATGAAAGTGGTGTACGTGTCCGGCCTGCCGGAGGCGACAGCGGTCAAGAAGGGCCTGATCGAGGCCGGGTCGCCGTTCGTCACCAAGCCGTACACCGCGGACGTGCTGGCCGGCATGCTCCGCACCGTGCTGGCGCAGGGCTCGGCCTCGGCGGGGCGATAGCAACAGTCCGGACGACAGCGAACGGCCGGACAGCAGCACCGTCCGGAAAGCAGCCGACCTGCAACGGAGCGTAACCGTTCGGCTATCAAAACCGGGACAGCAGCACCCGATACGTATGGCACGAGGCTGCCAAGCTGGGCGGGCTCCCGAACGTGGGGACATCGCTGTGGAGATCTTCAAGCTTCTCGCCTCGTACCTGCGCTCCACCAGCAAGCCGAACGAAGGTGCCACCGCTGTCGAGTACTCGCTGCTCGCCGCCCTCATCGCCGGCGCCCTGATCATCATCATCCAGGCTCTGCGCGCCGACATCGCCGCGATGTTCGGCAAGCTCATGGACGTCATCTGAGCTGCGCCTTCCCCCGCCCTGAATCGGCGCTGACCCGGCGCGCTCGCAGGCTCAATTTCCGGTGGCGCTCCGGAACCTCAGTTGCCGGCGGCGTGACCGTGTCGCCAGTACCCGATGAAGTCGATGTTCTGCTTCGGCACCTGACGTTCGCCGACCAGGTGCCGGCGGCCGCCGGTGACCAGCGCCGACTCACCGACCAGGTAGGCGTAGACGCTGCCGGCCGGCAGGTCGGCCGCGAGCAGCGTGGACAGGGCCAGCTGCCCGGGCCGGCTGCCGGCGCCGTCGCGCGGCACCCAGGTCAGCTGGACCCCGGGCGGCACCCGGAAGTCCTGCTTGTCGGCGGACGCCGGCAACTCCACGATCGCGACACCCCGGGCGTCGTCCGGCAGCGACTCGCAGATGCCGGCGACCGCGGGCAGGCCGGTCTCGTCCGCGACCAGCAGCGTCCAGTCGTGGTCGCCGCGCGGGTTGTAGCCGCAGCCCTGATCGAGCAGGCCGACCTGCTCCCCGGGCCGGGCGTTCAGCGCGAACATGCTGGCCGGGCCGCTGTGACCGTCGTCGTCCACATGCACCACGAAGTCGACGTCGAGCGCGCCCGGCCGGTGCGCGCGGACCGTGTAGTTCCGGACGAACGGCCGTTTCTGCTTGGCGGTCGCCAGGTACTGCGCGTACCAGAGGCCGGACGTGCGGGTCGGCAGCTTCAGACTGTCCTGGCCGGGGCGGGCCAGGAACAGCCGGAACCACTGGTCGAAGCCGAGCGGCGTGAACTTCTCCAGCCCCTCGCCGCCGAACGTCACCCGGACCACGTTCGGCGAGACCCGCTCGGTGCCGGTGACCTCGAGCATCAGCACGTGCGGGTCGATCGGCTTGCGGATCTTGTAGTTCGACATCGGGCGGACCTCCGGGGCGGCGGAGAAGTAAGGCTAGCCTAACCATCGAACCATGGGGCAGCCTGTGCGCGGCATCGGGGGTCACGAATGCCCCGCCGGGCGGGTATCGGCGATGTCCTTGCATGCGGACGCGCCGGGACACCGCAGAATGACGGGATGAGCCGGGTGCTTCTGTTGCGCGGGATGGGCGTACTCCTGGCCCTGATTCTGATCCTGGCGCTTGCGTGGTCCCTGCAGCGCAAGCTGATCTACTTCCCGGAGCGTACGCCGCCGCCCCTCCCGCCCGGCGCGACCGCCGTGACGTTGCGGACCGCGGACGGGCTGCGGCTGAGCGCGTGGTTGCTCGAACCGCCGCCGGGTACGCCGGACCGCGCGCTCGCCGCCCTCGTCGCGCACGGCAACGGCGGCAACCTGGCCGGCCGGATGCCACTCGGTACCGCGCTCGCCGGACTCGGACTGACCGTGCTGCTGCTCGAATACCGCGGGTACGGCGGCAACCCCGGCTCCCCCACCGAAACCGGCCTGGCCGCCGACGCGGACGCCGCGCAGTCCTACCTGGCGGCGCTCGGCAAGCCGATCATCTACTACGGCGAGAGTCTCGGCGCGGCCGTCGTCACCGCGCTGGCGGTCCGGCGCCCACCGGCCGGGCTGGTGTTGCGGTCACCGTTCCGCTCCTTGGCCGCGGCCGGCGGCGAACACTATCCGTGGCTGCCGGTGGGCCTGCTGCTGCGTGATCGCTACCCGGTGACGTCACTGATCTCCCAGGTGACGGCGCCGACGGTCGTGATCTACGGTACGGCGGACTCGGTGGTGCCGGCCGCCCAGAGCGCCGACGTGGCGTCGCGGGCGGCCCGCCTGATCCACGAGGAGGTGGTGGAGGCGGCCGACCACAACGATCGCGTCCTGCTCGACGGCCGCCCCATCCTCGACGCCGTCCGTTCCCTCCTGACCGTCCTCCCCCACTGACCCTCCCCACCCGCGCCCGGCTGTCACGCACGGCTGCCCACCCCGCCCAGCCGTCACCCACGGCCGCCCCAGCCGCCCGGCTGTCACCGGGGGCCGCTCTACCCGCCGCACAACAGCCATACGTGACAGCCAGACCGGGGCAGCTGTCACCCACGGCTGCTCCGCCGGCCGCGGGACAGCCATACGTGACAGCCGAGCGGGAGCTGTCACCCACGGCTGCCCCAGCCGCCCGGCTGTCACCCACGGCTGCTCTACCCTCCGCTCGACAGCCGTGGGTGACAGCCAGACCGGGGCGGCTGCTCTACCCACGGCTGCCTTGCCGGCCGCGGGACAGCCATACGTGACAGCCGAGCGAGGGTGGCTGTCACGCACGGCTGCTTTACCGGCCGCGGGACAGCCGTACGTGACAGCCGGGGCGGGGGTGGCTGTCACGCACGGCTGGGTTTCGGGGCCTGGGGCAGCCGCGGGCTACGGCTGGGAGGGGCGGGTGCGGTGGGACAGTTCGGCGGACAGCAGGGCTACTGTGCGGCGCGGCGTGCGGAACAGGTCGTCGGCGGCGAACCGGAGCACGGACCAGCCGGCCAGCCGCAGGGCGTTCACCCGCGCGATGTCCCGCCGGTACCGGTCACGATCGCGGTGGTGATCACCCTCGTACTCCGCGGCCACCCGAGCCGCCGGCCAGCCCAGGTCCACCCGCGCGATCAGGCGGCCACGCGAGTCGAGCACCTCGTACTGGGGTTGCGGCACCGGCAGGCCCGCATCGTGGAAGAGCAACCGCATCCGCGTCTCCATCGGCGATTCGGCGCGCGGGTCCGTGAGCCGCAGTATCTCGTCGAGTTGGGCGGTGCGCGGCCAGTGCCGGCGTTCGCGGGCGAGGCCGGCCACTGCCGCAAGGTCCAGCCCGGTGCGCGACATCGCGTCCAGGGCCACCAGCGCGTCGCCGCGGCGCAACCGGCGGCCGAGGTCGAAAGCCGTCCGCTCCGGCGTGGTCACCGGCACCACCACCGGCGGGCGGGACGCGGTGGGGTCGGGCAGGGGGATCGTGGTGCGGTCGGCGGGGGCGAGGACGGTGTGGTGCGGGACTACGGCGCTGCCCCGGTGCACTCGCCGGGTGCGTGGGGTGGCCACGGACACCGGCGCGTCGGGGTGGATCAGTTCGGCGCCCCACAGGTAGGCGGCGCTGAGGCCGGCGATCACGGCACCGGGTGGCAGGGTGAGTGCTACGGCGGCGCATCGGACGTGGTGGTCGAGGGGTACGTCACGGTGCAGGTAGACGTCCGGCAGCAGCCGGCGCCACCGGGCGCCACGCAGCTGGGCGCGGGTGAGCAGGCCGGACCGGATCGCCTCGGAACCGCGGAACGGGTGGGGCATCCGGCCAGCATCGCGCGACCAGGCACGACCAGGCGGATCACCCTGTGGACAGAGCGCAACCCGGGACGGTGAAGGCGGACCGCCCTGTGGACAGAGCGCAACCCGGGACGGTGAAGGCGGACCGCCCTGTGGACAGAGCGCGACCCAGAACGATCCAGAACGATCAAGGCGGACCGCTCCTGTGGAAGAGCGCGTCCGGGCGGTTGATTAGCCTGTCCTAACCATGACTGAGAACCTGCTCCTGCGCGCCGTCAAGCGCCATCGCGTACGCCTCGGCGGCGGCGTCGCGCTGCTCTGCCTGCATCAAGCCACCGAGGCGATGGTGCCGGTGGCGATCGGCGTGGTCATCGACCGGGCTGTCGCCACGTCCGACACCGGTGCGCTCGTCGCGTCGCTGGCGGGGCTTGTCGCGCTGTTCACGGTGCTGGCGATGGCGTGGCGGTTCGGGTCGCGGCTGGGGTTCGGGGCTGCCGAGCGGGAAGCGCATCTGCTCCGGGTGGAGATCGCCGAGAAGGCGCTGGATCCGCGCGGGCAGCGTACCGGGCTGCGGGACGGTGAGCTGCTCAGCATCGCGTCCGGGGACACCGAGCAGGCGGTGCAGGGGGTACGGGCGGTCGGGCTGGCCGCGGCGGCGTGCACCGCCCTGCTCGTCTCGGCGGTGGCGCTGCTGGTCATCGATCCGCCGCTCGGTGCCGGGGTGCTGGTGGGCGTACCCCTGGTGCTTCTGGCTCTGCAGCGCCTGGCGCCGCTGCTGACCCGCCGCAGTGACGCCCAGCAGGCGGCCCTGGCGCAGACCACGGCGCTCGCGGTGGACCTGGTCACCGGCTTGCGTGTGCTGCGGGGCATCGGGGCGCAGCATCACGCGGCGCGACGGTACGCGGACGCCAGCGAGCACACCCTGACGCAGACGCTGCGCACCGCGAACACGAAGGGCCTGCACCTGGGCCTGACGACCGCGGTGAACGGGTTGCTGCTGGCGGCGATCACCGGGGTGGCCGGCTGGCTGGCGCTGCGCGGCGAGATCACCGTCGGTGAGCTGGTCGCGGTGGTGGGGCTGGCGCAGTTCATCGCCGAGCCGGTGCAGACGCTGGGCTGGTGCGTGCAGCTGTTCGCGACCGCGCGGGCCTCGTCGGGGCGGGTGGTCCGGGTCCTTCAGGCGCCGCCGGCGATCCGGCCCGGCGACGCGGGCGTTCCGGTGCCGGCGGAGCAGCGGGTCGTTCTCGACGGCATCGGGTACGGGGGCCTCGACCAGTTCGGGCTCCGCGTCGAAGCCGGTGAGATGCTGGGCGTGGTCGCGTACGACGCCCGGGACGCGGAGGCCCTGCTGGACCTGCTGGCCGGCAATGTGGACCGGTCGGCGTACCGCGGCACGGTCCTCGTTGACGGCGTACCGGCGGAGACGCTCGACCCGGCGGCCGCCCGGGGTGTGGTGCTGGTGGAGCAGCACCACGTGACCCTGTTCGAGGGGACGCTGCGGGAGAACCTGGGCGGTGCCGACGACGCCGTCCTGCACGCCGCCGTGCACGCGGCCGCCGCCGACGACGTGCTCACCGGCGGCCTCGACCAGGCCCTGACCGAGCGGGGCGCGAACCTCTCCGGCGGGCAGCGGCAGCGGGTGGCGCTGGCCCGGGCGCTGGCGGCGGATCCGCCGGTGCTGGTCCTGCACGACCCGACCACGGCGGTCGACGCGGTCACCGAGGCGCTTGTCGCGGACCGGCTCGCGGAAACCCGGCAGCGGGCGCCGCGCGGCACGATCGTGATCACCAGCAGTCCGGCGCTGCTCAAAGCCGCGAACCGAGTGGCCGTGCTGGACGGCGGCCGGGTGGTCGCCGAGGGAACCCACGACGAGATGGTCGCGGCCGAGCCGCGCTACCGGGAGATGGTGCTGCGATGAGCCGGCCGCTGCTGCCGACCGCGACCCCGCGGGAGACCTGGGCGGCGACGCGCGCCGAGTTCGCCCGGCTGCCGGGGCTGACCACCGCCGCGGTGGCGCTGCTGGTCGGCGCGTCCGCCACCGGCCTGGTCGCCCCGTGGGTGCTGGGCCGGCTGGTCGACGACGTGATAGCCGGCGCCGGCACCGAGCAGATCCTGTACCGGGTCGCGGTGATCGCGGCGGCCGCGGTCGCCGGTGGCCTGCTGACCGCGGCCGGTGCGGCCGCCGCGGCCCGGCTCGGTGAGACGGTGCTGGCCCGGCTGCGGGAACGTGTCGTGGACCGGGCCCTGCACCTGCCGTCCGCCACCCTGGAGCGGACCGGCACCGGCGACCTGGTGGCCCGGACCGGCGACGACGTGGCAGTGGTGGCGAACGCGATCACCGGCGGTGGCCCGATGTTCGTCGGCGCGCTGCTCTCCATCGTGCTGACCGCGGCCGGCCTGTTCGCCCTGGACTGGCGGCTCGGGCTGGCCGGCCTGGCGGCGGCACCCGGGTACGCGCTGGCGCTGCGCTGGTACCTGCCCCGCTCGATGCCGTACTACGTGCGGGAACGGGTCGCGTCGTCGGAACGGGCGCAGGCGATGGCGGGGGCGTTGCAGGGTGCCGCGACGGTCCGGGCGTACCGGCGGGAACGCGAGCAGGTCGCGCACATCGACGAGCGGTCGGCGGCGACCCGGGACCTGGCCTTGGACGTGTTCACGCTCTACACCCGGTTCAGTTCGCGGATCAACGCCGCCGAGCTGATCGGGCTGTCGGCCGTGCTGATCGCCGGGTTCCTGCTGGTCCGCGACGGCTCGGCGACGGTCGGGGCGGCCACCGCGGCGGCGCTCTACTTCCACCGGCTGTTCAACCCGATCGGCCTGCTGCTGATGGAGGCGGACACCGTGCTGCAGGCCGGCGCGAGCCTGGCCCGCCTGGTCGGCGTGGCCTCGCTGCCGCAACTGCCCGCACCGGCCGCCGTCCGGCCGGCGTCCGGCGTCCTCGAGGTGACCGTCGCCGAGCACCGGTACGAGGACGGCCCGGTGGTGCTCGCCGGTGTCACGCTGACCGTGCGGCCCGGCGAGCGGGTCGCCCTGGTCGGGGCGAGCGGCGCCGGCAAGACCACCCTGGCCGCCATCGCCGCCGGGATCATCACGCCGGCCGACGGCTCGGTCCGCCTCGGCGGTGTTTCCCTGGGCGAGCTCGGCGAGAACGCCACCCGCCGCCGGATCGCGCTGGTCAGCCAGGAGGTGCACGTCTTCGCCGGTCCGCTCGCCGACGATCTGCGGCTGGCCCGGCCGGAGGCGGGCGACGCGGAGCTGACCGCGGCGCTGGAGGCGGTCGGCGCGGGTGGCTGGCTGAAGGCCCTGCCGGACGGCCTCGCCACCCACGTCGGTGAGGGCGGGCATCGGCTCACCGCCGCGCAGGCCCAGCAGCTGGCCCTGGCCCGGCTGGTGCTGGCGGATCCGGAGGTGGCCGTCCTGGACGAGGCGACCGCCGAGGCGGGCAGTGCCGGCGCCCGGGACCTGGAACGCGCCGCGCTCGCCGCCACCGAGGGCCGGACCACCCTGATCGTCGCGCATCGGCTCACCCAGGCCGCCGCCGCGGACCGGATCCTGGTGCTGGACGGGGGCCGGGTGGCCGAGGAGGGCAGCCATGCGGAGTTGCTGGCGGCCGGTGGCCGGTACGCCCGCCTCTGGCAGGCCTGGCGCCCGGCGTGACCCGGGCTGCGAACCGGCCGGCAGCGGCCGCGGGCGGCGACCGGCTCGAAGCAGGCAGCGAACCCGCCGGCAGCGGCCGCGCGGCCGCGCGCGGCTTGAAGCAGGCGCCGCCGCCGCTCAGCGGTCGTGGAAACCCGGGAGCGGTCCGGTCGGCAGCCCGAAGTGGGCGGCCCGGGTGACCGCCTCCCGGCGGCGGTTGGCGCCGAGCTTGCGGTAGATCGACCGCATGTGCGCCTTGATCGTGTTGACCGAGACGCCCAGTTCGGCGGCGATCTCGCCGGCGGTGAGCTCGGACGGCAGGTATCGCAGCACCTCGGACTCCCGCGCGCTCAGCGGCTCGGGCGGCGTCCCGGCCGGCGCATGCCGCAGATGCTCGGCGCCGAGGACCCGGAAGGGCCGGCTTATCCCGTCCGGCTCGGCCAGCACGACGGCCCGGGCACCGGCCGCCGCCGCGCCGCCGGGGTCGCCCCGGGACTCCGCCAGCCGGGCGAGGACCAGCCAGGCGGAGACCGCGGCGAGCGGGTCGGTCCCGGTGGCGGCCCGGGTCAGCAGGTCGGTCGCGGCGGGTGTGTCGCCGAGCGCCAGGTGGGCACGGCCGAGGACGACGTGTTCCGCGGGTGCCGGGTCGGCCACTTCCCGGAGCCGGTCCAACACCCGCCCGGGTTCGCCGGCGGCCAGGTCGATCTCGCATGCCACGGTGTCGAGCCAGCGTTCGAGCAGGGGCGCCCGCAGCGGCGGAGCCGCTTCGTCGCGGGCCTGGCGCAGCGCCGCCGCGGCCGCCGCGTGGTCGCGGCCGGCGAGCGCCAGATGGGCCCGGACCAGGACCGACACCACGGCCAGGGTGGCCTCCGGCGGGTCCGACTCGGAGTGCCGGGCGTGGCGGAGCACGGCCTGCGCCTGCACCAGATGGTCGCGTTCCACCTCGATCAGGGCGAGCACGAGATATGCCGGGGTGGCCTGCACGGTGCCGGTGGCACCGAGCCGGTCGGCCTCGTGGTAGGCCGCGCACGCCCGCCGTTCGGCCTCGCCCAGGGTGCCGTCGAAGCACGCCAGCAGCGCCAGGTGCCCTTCCGCGGTGACCGCGGTGAGCGGCATGCCCAGCTCCCGGGCCTCGGCCTGGCCGACGGTCAGGTGCTGCCGCGCCTCCGCGAACCGGAGCATCCAGATCAGCGCCTGCCCCTTGCTGACCTTCGCGATCGCGCTGACGTACGGCGCGATCGGCAGGATCCGCGGGTCGGCGTGACCCATCCGCTCCAGGATGCCGCCGGCCGCCGCCGCCATGGCCGGCATGTCACCGGTGACCCGCGGCACGGCCGTCGTCTCGATCACGTCCAGCACCGTATCGACGGCCAGGCGGTCGGCCGCCGGCCGGCCGGCCAGCAGTTCCCGGGCCCGGCCGAGCACCCGCGGCAGGCCGCGGAAGTCGCCGTCGGCGAGCGCCGCCAGCGCGGCGCAGACGGCGAACTCCGGGGTGGTGCGCAACAGTTCCGGCGGGATCCGCCGGATCGCCTCGATCAGGGTCCGCCGATGAGGCGAGAGGCCCAGGCCCGGTGCCAGGGTGACGACCAGGTGGCTCAGGTACGCCCAGTCCCCCGCGTCGGCGGCGTGCCGCAACGCCTCCGGGGCCATCCGTGCCCCGGCGTACCAGCGCGCGGCCCGGGCGTGCAGCGCCGGCACCTCGCCGGGCGCCTCCCGGCCCAGCATGCGGCGCAGCTCCGCCCGCAACTGCCCGTGCAGCCGGGCGCCGTCGACCAGGCCGGTGTCCCGCCGCAGGACGGACAGGATCCGCCGGCTCCCGGTGCCCTCGGTCAGCGCGTCGGCGAGTTCCGGGATCACCTCCTCGACGATGCTGGTGCACATCAGGAACCGGCGTACCGCCGCGCTCTGCCCGGCGATCACCTCCCGGGCCAGGTAGTCGCCGATCACCTCGCCCGGGTCGGCGCCGTGCGTCCCGGCGGCCAGGCGCACCCCCAGCGGCCATCCCTCGGCCAGCGCGGCCACCTCGGTGACCGGGAAGCCAGGCCGGAGCAGCCCGGCCAGCGCGGCCGTCTCGTGGTCGTCGAAGCGCAGGTCGGCGGCGCTGATCGGGAGCAGCCCGCCGGTCGAGCCGGGCACGGCCAGGGGCAGTTCCGGCCCGGTCCGGCTCAGCAGCACGAGGCGCAGCCCGGCCGGCTGCCGGCGGATCAGCCCGGCGAGCACCGCCAGCGCCGGCGACCCGTCGACAACCTGGAGGTCGTCGAGGACCAGCGAGACGGGGCGGCCGAACCCGGCGGCGAGCCGGCGCAGCCCGGCCTCGTCCGGGACGTTCCCGGACCGGCCGGGCACCGCGGCCGGCGGGAACGCGGCCCGCAGCGCCGCGGCGACGTCCGAGCAGAAGATCGGGACGCGCCGGTGCCGTTCGCGCAGCGTCAGCCAGGCCACCCGGTGCTGCGGCCCCGCGGCCCAGCCGGCGACGAGGGTGGTCTTGCCCCACCCCGGTCCGGCCTGGACGGACGTGACCGCCCGCTGCGCCCCCTCGTCGAGCAGGCGGTGCAGGCGCGGGCGGATCAGATGCGGCTCCGCGACGGGCAGCCGATCCGTGGAACTCATGGTCACCCCGTCCTCGGGTCGGAGCGCTTCCGGGCGCCGGGCCGGCGGCACAGTGCGTCATCCTCGCATCACGCAGGCCCGGCCACCGTCAGCAAAGCGTCACCGGCGCTCGGCGGGGAGCTCACGCGTAGTACGGCTCGGTAGGCGGTGGCCGGCGCTGTCCCCTGCCGAGCAGGTGCATGGCCCAGGCTCATGACGCCAGACTCGTCGCGCGCCGGCCGCCGGGCATCCTTCGCGCCGGGTGATTTCATCCGGCACCGGCGCGCCTACCGTCGGCGCTGCGGAGGTGAGCCCATGGCGGGACGGATCGCGTCGGATCAGGACCTGCACGAGTTCCTGCTCTACCTGGGCAGCGCGCTCACCGCGGCCGGCGAGGCGGTCAACCGGATCCAGGAGCATCTACTGCTGGTGGCCACCGCGTACGGCGCTCCGCAGGCCCGGATCAGCGTCTTCCCGACGTTCCTGGTGGTGTCGCTGGAACCGGGCCTGCCGGTGACCCAGGAACCGGCCCGGCAACTGGGCGGCGGGCTGCGGCTGGATCAGACCGCCGCGCTGTACCGGTTGCTGCGGTCGGCCGAGCATGGCGCGATCGACCCGGCCGACGGTGCCCGGCAGGTCCTGGACCTGGTCGCGATGCCGGCCCGTTTCGGCCCGGTGGTCCGGGTCCTCGGGCACGCCGTGCTGACCGTCGGCGTCTGCATGATCCTCCTGCCGACCGGGGAGGACCTGCTGCTGGCGGGCCTCTTCGGCATCCTGGTCGGCGTCTTCAAGCTGACCGGCCGCCGCTGGCCCAGTCTGCAGATGCTGATGCCGGTGATCGCCGCGTTCACGGTCGCCTCGATCACCTTTCTGCTGGCCCGGTCCGGCTGGGTCGACGCGGACCTGCGGGCCATGGTGGCGCCGCTGGCGACGTTCCTGCCCGGCGCGATGCTGACGATGGCGGTGGTGGAGCTCTCCGCGTACGAGATGGTCACCGGAGCCAGCCGCCTGGTTGCCGGGATCATGCAGTTGCTGCTGCTGACGTTCGGGCTGATCGGGGCGGCGCAGGCGGTCGGGGTGCCACCGCCGGAGGCTGGTGCGGCGGTCGCTGTCGCCGGGATCGGCTGGTGGGGGCCGTGGGCCGGCACGCTGCTCGTCGGTCTCGGCAACTACCTGATGCTGGCCGGCCCGCCCCGGTCGCTGGGCTGGCTCTGCCTGGTGCTGCTCGCCGGCTGGACCGGCCAGTACCTGGGCAACCTGGTGTTCGGCGGGTACCTGAGCGGTTTCGTCGGCGCGCTGGTCCTCACCGTCGTCGCGTACCTCGTGGAGCGGCGGCCCACCGGGCCGCCGGCCCTGGTCTCGTTCCTGCCCGGCTTCTGGCTGCTGGTGCCGGGCGCACTCACCCTGATCGGGATGACCGAGTACCTGGGACAGGACCCGGTGCGCGGCGGCGAGGACCTGACCGCCGCGGGCGCCTCGATGCTCGCGGTCGCGCTCGGCGTGCTCTGCGGCCACCCGCTCTACCGGGGCCTCGCCCGCGGCCTGCGGCGGATCCCGTGACCGGACCGGGCTCCCGGTACGAAGATTCACCCCGTGGAACCGCCGGTCATCCCCACGGGGTGAGGCGCGATCGGGCTCGGCAGCCGAGGCTGGAACACGTCCGGTGCACCCGCGCACGGCCCAGGGGGATCGCCGCATGCAGAGCCGGCTTCGTCTCGGGGGGCAACCGGTCCAGCCGGTGCTGCTGATGTTCCCGCTCGGGCTCTTCGCCATGGCGGTCATCTTCGACGTGGCACACCTGCTGGGCGCGCCGGCACTGTTCGGCACGCTGGCCTTCCTGAATCTGATCGCCGGGCTGGCCGGCGGCCTGCTCGCGGCACTGGCCGGCGGGTACGAGGCGTTCGCCGCCCGGGGGCCGCGGGCGGCCCGGGCCGCCTTCCTCAGCTTGCTGCTCGACACCGGTGTGCTGATCTTCTTCGCGGTGCTCACCCTGCTGCGGGTGCGCAGCCCGGGCCGGGTGGCGGAGGCCGGGCTGGTCGTCATGGAGCTGCTCGGCCTGGCGGCCGCGATCTTCAGCACCTGGTACGGCGGCCGGTTCACCGAGACCCGGTCGGGCACACCGAGCGGGTCCGGCACACCGGGGCCGGACCCGCTTCGCGTGTGTTTCAGGCGGGCACCGTACGCGCGCCGCGCAGTCCCGCGATCGCGCTGACCATCAGGAGCAGGCCGACGAAGACGATCGTCGTCGCGCCGAGGAACAGGAACGCGGTGAGGCCGATACCGGGCCACACCAGGATCGCGATGCCGGCCAGCACCGTCACGATGCCCAGCCCGATCCGCCAGCCGCCGGCCTCCCGGCCGGAACCGAGCGAGACGAAGATCTCGGCGAGGCCGTCCAGCATCCAGCCGATCGCGACCAGGACCAGCAGCAGCGACAGCGAGGCGACGATGTTGCGCAGGCAGAGCAGGCCGACGATTGCGACCAGCAGGCTGAGCAGGATGCCGAGCACCCGGTAGAGCACCGGATGGTTCGGCGCGTAGAAGAGCAGCAGCAGCGTCCGGGTGACCCCCATCAGCAGCAGGTTCAGTCCGAACAGGAAACCGATGACCCGCAGGGTCGCGGACGGCCAGGCGAACGCGACGACGCCGACCACGACGGCGAGGACGCCGAGGACGAGCCGGGCCCAGTGCCAGGAACGCGAGTGGTCCATCACCACACCTCGCTTCCGGGCGCGGCAGATGTACGGGTGTCCGACATTCCGGTGCTCCCTTCACAGTTCTTTCGTCGACTCCTGACCCGGGCCCTGCCAGGCCCGGGGCCGCCACTTGTCCACCACCTTCGCCACCGCGGTGACCAGGAAGAGCTGACCGGTGAGCGCCTCCAGGACGGCGAGGCTCTGCGCCGGGTTGCCGGACGGGACGAGGTCGCCGTACCCGGTGGTGGTCATCGTGACGAAGCTGAAGAACAGCGCGTCGGCGAGTTGCGGGTCGCCCTCGGCGCCGAACAGCGGGCCCGGTTGCAGCACCGCCAGGCACTCGTAGGCGAACCCGAACGACATGCCGATCAGCAGGTACGCGGCGAGTGCCCCGAGCAGCGTCTGCCGGTCCACCACGGGTCGCCAGCCCAGGTCCCGCACGATCGGAACCGGCGCCAGCAGGTAGAGCGCACTGGCCGCCAGGAACGTCCAGCCGACGAGCGGCGACTCCCGGACGAGCAGGCCGACCACCGCCGTCACCAGGGCGAGCAGGAAGACCAGCGCCGCGACGGGACGGCTCATCGGCGTACGGTGTCCGGCGGCGCCCCCGGGTCCTCGTCCGGCGGCAGCCGGCGCACCTCGATGAGCCGCAGCCCGAGCCCGTGGATCCGGGAGATCAGGCCGACCACCGCCGACTGGTCGGGCAGCGAGCCGTGCAGCACCGTCTCCGGCGGCTCCATGCTCACGGTGAGGCCCGGCAGCTCGGCGAGCACCTCCGCGGGGATCTCCCCGGAGACTCGCAGCTGGTACGTCGCGTCGGGCATCAGCTGCCCCTCCCTCTCCGAGTGGTCATCCGGTGAACCTGCCGCTCCGTCGGCGATCGGCCTCCATCAGGGCGGTCTCCATCGGCCCGGGCACCACTGAGCTTCCACTGCCGCAGCGGGTCGGTGCGGCGGCGCTCGAAGCGGTGCGCCTGCACCTCCTGGGTGACGCTGAAGTACAGCTTCACCAGGATCGTGCCCTGCCGGACCAGGTCCTTCTCGAAACCGGTCACGCCGCGGAGGAAGTCCCGGTACTCCTTGCGGGTGCAGAAGCCGAACACCCGCTCGACCATCGCGCGGTTGTACCAGCTCCGGTCGAACAGCACCATCTCGCCGCCGGCCGGGAACTGCGCCACGTACCGCTGGAAGTACCACTGCGTACGCTGCTCCGCGGTCGGCCGGCCCAGCGCGACGACCTGGTAGTGCTTCTCGTTCATGAACCGGGTGACCCGGCGGATGGTGCCGCCCTTGCCGGCCGCGTCCCGCCCCTCGAAGAGCACGATCATGCGAAGTTGCTCCGCCTCGAGGTGCCTCTGCAGCTTCAGCAGCTCGACCTGCCAGGGGCGCAGATCCCGTTCCGCCTTGAGCCCCATCGGCCCTCCTCGCCTCGCCGGTGGTGCCAGCCTGCGCCGATGCGGGCGGTGGCACGTCACCCCGCAGGGATGAGGAAGCCCGGGGCGGTCGGCGGCACGATCGCCCCATGACTAGAAACCCCGGGCTTCTCACCGCGATCCTGGCGGCGGCGGTCCTCGGCACCGGCGGCTGCGCGGCTTCCGAACCGGAAGCCCCGGCGGTGTGCGAGAGCTTCGCGACCGTGCAGAACACGGTGACCCAGATCCGCAACACCAACGTCTCGGAGAACGGGCTGGTCGCGGTCCGGCCGTACGTCGCCGAGCTCCTCAGCCAGCTCAACCAGCTCGTCCTGGACGCGAAGGCGCAGTTCCAGCCGCAGGCCGACCAGCTCCGCGTGTCCGTCGACCAGCTCTCCGCCAGTGTGGAGTCCGCGAGCGCCGATCCGGGCGCCGCCACCCTCGCCACCGTGCGCACGGCGGTGGCCTCGGTCCGCACCAGCGCCCAGGCCCTGCGTGACGCGATCGGCGGTACCTGCTGATGGAGGTCGAGGAGAGCCGAGCCACCGCCTGGGTGGGCGTCGTGCTGTTCGGCGGCATCGCCCTGGTCCTGCTCGGCACCGTGCACCTCACCATGGGGTCGCTGGCCCTGGGTGATCCCGAGATCCTGGCCGGCACCCGGGGGGACCTGCTGCTGCCGGTCTCGCTGACCCTGCTCGGCTGGCTGCACATGGCGATCGGCGCGCTCGCCGTTATCACCGGCGTCGCCCTGTTCGTCGGCCGGCTCTGGGCCCGGATCGTGGCGTTCCAGCTGGCCCTGCTCATCGCGCTTGTCGACTTCCTGTTCCTGGCCGCGCACCCGACCTGGTCGGGCATCGGGCTGATGCTGGCCGTCGCCGTGATGTGGGCGGTGGCCAGGCACGGCGCCGAGGTGGCGGACGCGCAGGGTCAGTGATCCTCCACCGCCTGGACGACCTGCACCGGCGGCACGCCGGGCCGGCCTTCGTCTGGGCGGTGGCCCGCAAATACCTCGACGACCGCGGCGCCCGTGAGGCCGCGCTGATCACCTATTACGGGTTCCTGAGCCTCTTCCCGGCCCTGCTGCTCGGCGCGGCGATCGTGACCGAGGTGCTGGCCGGGCGGCCGGAGCTGCGGCAGAAACTGGTGGCCGCGATCGTGCCGCCGCGGCTGCGGCCCGGTGTCGAGGCGGGCATGGTGGAGATGTCGCAGTCCTCCGCCGCGTGGGTCGCCGGTGCGCTCGGGCTCGTCTGGTCCGGGACCGGGGTGGTGTTCTCCGTGTACGAGACGCTCAACCACGTCGCCGCGGTGCCGTTCCGCGAGCGCGGGGTGCTCTCCCGGTACGCCCCGGGTGGTCGCCGGCCTGGCGGTGATCCTGACCGGGTCGGTCGCGATCGGTGCGCTGGCCGTCGCGGCCGCCCAGGTGCCGGTACTGCCGTGGCTGTCCCGCACCGGCGCGCTGCTCGGCTCCGCCCTGGCCGCGTTCCTGGTGCTGCTGGCCCTGGCCCGGCTCCTGCTGGCCCGCCCGGCGCCGCTGCGCGCACTCTGGCCGGCCGCCGTCCTGGGCGCGGTGGCGGTCACCACGACCGTCGAGCTGGGCACCTCGATGCTGCCCGAACTGGTGCGGCGGACCGGCCGGGTCTACGGCGCGTTCGCCGGCGTGGCGGGCGGAACGCACACCGGGCGATCAGGTCCGCTACCGCCGGCGCGGCTCCCCCGGGTGAAGGGTGTCCGGATCGGCGGGCGCCGGTCGGGCCGGGCTGACACGCGGCAGGAAGGCCGCGGCCGCCAGGCCGATCACCCCGGCGCCGGCCAGTCACGCTCCACCGGCGGGCCGCGCAGCCGCCCCCGGTCGTCCACCCAGATCGGGGTCCGTTCCCCGGGCCGGCCGGTCGCCTCGACCGGCACGGGACCGCTGCGCGGCATGCCGTCCGGCGCGGTCCACCGCGCCGGGGCGGTGTAGGGCGCGGTGTACGAGCCACCTCCGGCCGCCGGTTCCGGCATGCCCACCAGCTCGGCGCCGGCGCACCGGCCAGGAACGCCATCACGATCGTGAAGAGCATCAGACTCTCGATCCGGTCCGAACGCCGGCGCAGCGGATTGCCCATGGCGACGAGCATCGCGAGAACGGGCGTCGCCGTACCCATTCGCAGCGGGTGATTCATCCGCGCCGGACGAGGACCGCGGGCGGCGGCCGGTGGACGCTGAGGCCATGGCACTCGGGGTCCGCCTCACGCACGACAACCAGGAAGCGACAGCGGCCGGCATCTACGGCCTGATCGTCGGCGCCGCCGTGCTCGTCGCCGCGCATCCCAAGACCGCCACGGCGGCGGTGGTCGCCGAGGTGGTGACGCTGACCATCTACTGGGCGGCCGAGCGGTACGCCCGGATCATGGCCGAGCGCATCCACGAGGGACACCGGCCGACCTGGCACACCGTCCGCCAGCAGTTGACCACCGGCTGGGAGATCGTCACCGCGTCCGCGCTGCCGCTGCTGGTCCTGGTGGTGGCCCGGCTGGTCGGCACCCGGCTGATCACCGCGGAACTGCTGTCGCTGACCTGCACCACGGTGCTGCTCTGCGTGGCCGGCTGGCGGATGGGCGCGGCCGGCAACTTCACCGCGTGGGAGCGGACGCTGTCCACCGTGATCGCCGGCATGTTCGGTGTCGCGCTCGTCGCCCTCAAGACGCTGCTGCACTGACCGTCACCACCCGCCCGGTGCTCCAGCGACCGTCCCGGAAGTGCCGTTCCCGCACCTCCGTCGCGTCCGGGCGCACGCTGATCAGGCTCCACGAGCAGCCGATGCCCTGCCGGGTGCGCCGGCTGACCGCGGTGCCCGCGACCACGAAGACCGGGCCGCCCGGCACCGGGACCCGGACGTCCGGCACGTGGGTGTGCCCGGCCAGCACCAGGTCGACGCCTGCCGCGCGGATCGCGTGCAGCAGCCGGTCCCGGCCGAGGAGCCGGACGGTGCCGCGGGCCAGCGGCGGGTGATGGAGCGCCAGCAGCCGCAGGTCACCCCGGGGCGCGCCGCCGAGCACCCGGACCACCGCGGCGGCCTGCCGGGCGGTCACCCGCCCGTTCTTCCAGCGCCACCGCGGCATCGATTGCAGACCCAGGGCGGTGAGGCCCGGGACCCGGCGATCCGGTTCCAGGTCCGGGTCCATCCAGGTCCGATACCGGGCGTACGGGCGGAGCAGCCGCCGCCAGCTCATCAGCGGCAGGTCGTGGTTGCCGGTGACGACGAGCAGCGGGCCGGGCAGCCGGTCGAGCAGGTCCCGGGCCAGGCGGAACTCCCCGGTCCGGGCCCGCATGGTGCTGTCCCCGGTCACCACGGTCAGGGCCGGCCGGAACCGGGCGACGTCGGCAGCCACGCTCGCCACCGCCCGCCGGTCGTGCGCACCCAGATGCAGGTCGGAGAGGTGCGCCACGACCACCGGGTCCCTCGTCATCCGGCTGCGGCGATCAGGGCACGGCGGGCTCGAAGTGGCCGAGCTCGTCGTCACCCTTCTGAATCACCCCGTAGCTGGACTCCGGCACCGGCTGCCACGCGCCCTCCAGGTCGCCGAGCGGCTCGGAGACCACCAGCCGGGTCTCGTCGGAGAGCCGGGCCAGCTGCCGGTTCTCCGGGTACAGCTTGTGCAGGGCACTCGTCGCGGTGCTGTAGAACAGCGACCGGCTGTGTCCCTCGCTGGAGTACCTGACACACCAGATCCGGTCGCCGTCGGTGGTCGCCACGGTCATCTGCAGCGGGTACGGCACCCCGTAGGCGCGGCCGACCGACTCGACAAGCCCGGCCATCCGCTCCACCGCGGCCACCGGCCGGTCCCGCAGGCCGAACGTCAGCGCCAGGTAGAACATCACCTCGGAGTCGGTGGAGCCGACCATGGACGGGTAGAGCTCCGGGTCGACGGCGAGGACCAGGTCCCGCCGCAGCCGGGAGAAGTCGCGGATCGCGCCGTTGTGCTGCCACAGCCAGTTCTGGTAGCGAAACGGATGGCAGTTGGTCTGCTGCACCGCCGTGCCGGTGCTGGCCCGGATGTGCGCCAGGAAGATCGGTGAGACGGTGGACCGGGCGATCTCCCGCAGGTTCGCGTCGCTCCAGGCCGGCCCGGTGCCGCGGAGCAGCGCGGGCTCAGCCGGGCCGTCGATCGGGTACCAACCCACCCCGAAGCCGTCGCCGTTCGTCGTCTCCACGCCGAGCCGGGAGTGCATGCTCTGGTCGATGAGCGAGAAGCGCGGCTTGTAGATGAGCTCCTCGAGCCGGATCGGGGTACCGGAATAGGCCAGCCAGCGGCACATGAAGGCTCCTTCCACGACGGAAAGCCCCAGCCTGCGGTCCCGGCCCGGCCGCCAGGCTCATCCCGGACGGATGAGGTCCCGGTCCGCGGGCCGGCAGCCGGTCTCCGCCAGCGCCCGGCAGAGCAGCCGGTGCACCGCGTCCGCGCCGACCAGTTCGGCCGGCACCCGCCAGGACCGCGGGTGGATCAGCACCGGCCGGCTCTGCCAGCCGCCCAGCCCGCCGTGACAGCCGATCAGGTCCTCGAACGCGGCCACCTCCCGTACCTCCGGGTCCCAGCAACTGTTGATCACCAGGTCGCCGGTGTTCGCGAGGCCGTCGTGCCGGCGCAGGTCCCGGCGGCGTGCGGGCCGAAGCCGAGCAGCGGGTCGCGTCCCGTCACATGGCCGTCCCGCAGCCGGCGGCGGCCGGCGCCGCCCAGCACCACGGCGCCGTGCTCGCGGGATCGGACCAGCACCCAGCCGATGCCGGGGTGCCCGGTGAGCCCGTCGAGCAGGCCCGGATGCCGCTCCTCGATCTCCTCCAGGGTCACCCGGCCGGGCAGCCGGGCCAGGTAGACGAGCGACAGGTTCCCGGAGGACGCCACGACGATCTCCGGCCGGGCCGAGCTGTTCGGGCTGTCCGGCCGGTCCGGCCGGGCTTCCGGGTCTCGTTCGGCCTCCACGTCCGGCTCGGGCTCCGGGTCCGGCCCGGCGGTCAGGTCCGTGCGCAGCGCCCGCGCCCGGCCCTCCTGCTCGTCGTCCCGTGTCGCCACCACCGGGACACCGGCGGTCAGCCGCCCGATCAGCTCCTCCAGCCGCACGCCGTACCGCTGCGCGAACGTGGCGCCCTGACTCTGCCCATGATCGGAGAGAACTACGAAGAGGTACGGCCGGGGCGCCGCCGTGGCCACCCGCTCCAGCGTGGCCAGCACACCGTCGATGCCCTCCAGGGCGGCGAGCGCCTCCGGCCGGGCCGGGCCGGCATGGTGCGCGATCTCGTCATAGTCGACAAAGTCGCAGAAGATCGACGGTGACCCGCGCATCATGTGCTCGGCCACGATAGCCAGATTGAGGTGCCGCAGCAGCACGTTGGTGGCGCCGCGCAGCAGCACGTACCAGCCGCCGCGGCGCATCCGGGGGTGCACGTCGCGCAGCCGCTGCCGCCGGGCCTGGTACAGCTCCTTGACGATCTCGCCGACGGTCAGGACCAGCGACCGGGTCAGGCCGAACGGGTCGAGCAGGTACGTGCTGAGGTAACCGGACGGCCCCCGCGACCCGGCCGTGCTCATGGTCAGCAGCGAGGTGCCGGCGTCACCGGAGAAGACGTTGCTGACGCTCACGCCGCCACCGGCCAGCAGGCCCCGGCCGTCGGAGCAGCGGGACTCGACCAGGGCGCTGTCCTTCGGGCGGTTCGTCACGACGAGGCGGCCGGTCGTCTTCTCGTACCACCGGAAAGCCGGCACCTGATCGCTCGCGCCGTGCAGCAACCCGGCCTGGCTGGCCGGCGTCGTCGCCGGCAGCTGCGCGTGCCACTCGGTGAGCGTGTGGCTGCCGTCGCGCAACCAGCGGCCCAGCGTGGGCAGGTTGCCCGCCTCGAGCGCCCACCGGGCCAGCGGCGCCGACAGCCCGTCGATCTGGATCATGACAACGCCCGGCGTCGCGGTCCGCGGGACGGTGCTCCGGAAACGCCGGTTGACCCGCAGCAGGTGCTCGGTGACCGTGCCCGCCTGCCCCGCGGTGATCGCCCAGAGGCCGACGCTGACCAGTGCCGCGACGAGCCAGGACGCCCAGAACGCCGGCCAGAACCCGGCCACGTGCACGCCCGGGACCGCTCGCCGCGGTGATGCCCGGCAGCAGAACGACGGCGAAACCCAGCGCCGCACCGGTGGGACCCGCTGTGACCAGCGTGGACAGGACCGGGACGGCGCGGGTCGTCGAGGGCATGCGGCAAGTGCCGGCGGCGCCCCGGGGCCGTACGCCATCCGCAGCGGATGATGCCCGCCCCCGGCCGCGTCGCCCACCATGGCGGGGTGACCGAGCCCGACCGCAGCCTCACGCCCGGCGGCGTGCTCGCCGCGGTGCCCCGGCGGCTGCGGCCCGGCGCGGCCCTGATCCTCGGCAACCGGGCCGGGGCGCTGCTGCTGCGCACCGCGGGCGAGCTGATCCGGGTGCAGATCTTCGACCGGGCGATGACCCTCGCCGCGCAGGCCTTCACCTCGATCATCCCGCTGCTCATCATGTTCGGCGCGGTGGTCGGCCACCGGGCCCGGGACCAGTTCGACGGGATCCTGCAGGTGCCGGACAGCAGCGCCCGGCTCATCGACGACGCGCTCAGCGGCAGCCGCAGCAACGCGTTCGGCGTGGCCGGCAGCCTCGTCGTGATCATTTCGGCGACCGGCCTGGCCCGGGCGCTGACCCGCTCCTACCGGGCGATCTGGTCGGAACGCGGCCGCCGGGGCGGCCCGGCGGCCACCGTCTGGCAGATCGGCACCGTCCTGCTGCTGGCGCTCTTCCTGATCGGCGGCCGGCTCGTCGGGTGGCTCACCGGCCTGCTGCCCGCACCGCAGGTCACCGGGGCCGTGCTGACGTTCGTGACCGACTTCGCGCTGGCCGCGCTGCTGCCCCGGATCCTGCTCGGCCCCGGGCTCCCCCGCGCCCGGCTGCTGCTGTCCGCAGCGATCTTCGGTGCCGCCATGGTCGGCGTCCGGGCGGTGGGCTCGATCTACCTGCCGCGGGCGCTGCAGGCCAGCGCCGACCGGTACGGGACGATCGGGCTGGCCTTCACATACATCGGCTGGCTCTATGTTCTCTCGTTCTGCCTGCTGCTGTGCGCGGTGGCCGGCAGCGTGCTGACCGCCCGCCCGGACCCGCCCTGAGCCGCACCCCCCCTGCCCCGCCCATCCAGCGCCGCCCGGCATCCGACGCCGCCCCGCCGCACCCAGGGCCCCGCCGCACCCAGGGCCCCGCCGCACCCAGGGCCCCGCCGCACCCAGGGCCCCGCCGCACCCGGGCCCCCGCCCCGCCGCACCCGGGCCCCGGCGCGCCGCACCCAAGCCCCGGCCCGCCGCACCCGAGCCCCGCCTCCCGGGCCTGCGCTGTGGTGATCACGCCCCGCTGCCGGCGCTTGATGTCCTCGAGTATTGCCATGCGAGCGAGGTTGCGCCGTGCTCGCCGAGATCGCCACGCGGTCTGTGGAGAGTTAGAGAATGTGGACAACGCCTGCGTGGAGTCTGGTGGGTGTTATAGGCCCCACTGCCAACCACAAACCCCGTCGCGCCCTCCCCACCGCACTCCAAGATCGCAGCGTGGGGCAGGTGAGGCGGCGCACGCCATGGACGGCAGCGCCGGGCATCGATCACGGTCCCGCACCCCTCCCCAGCCACAGACCTCAGCGACGGAAGGTGCGGCAGCCGGGAACGGCATAGTGCACAAAACGGCCGCACCCGGCCCTACCTGCGCCTGGGGAGCGCTGTGGGGCCGGGACCGCTGCGTCCATGACCGGTGGTCTGGAGCGGGCGCAGGTCACCACCGCCCGTACTCCCCAGGGCGCACGCGCCCCGCCGGTCTACGAGCGCGGATGACGGCCTGCGGAGGCGTTCGTGGTGTCTGAGCGGGGTCATAGCG
>NZ_JAHWGU010000047.1 GCF_020873875.1 Actinoplanes sp. DH11 | reverse complement strand
TCAGCCCAGCTCAGCCCAGCTCAGCCCAGCTCAGCCCAGCTCAGCCCAGCTCAGCCCAGCTCAGCCCAGCTCAGCCCAGCTCAGCCCAGCTCAGCCCAGCTCAGCCCAGCTCAGCCCAGCTCAGCCCAGCTCAGCCCGGCCCGGCCCGGCCCGGCCACCGGATGATCCAGTCGCGTCCGCGAATCCGCCAGCGCTACCCGAGCGGGCCCAAGAACGACATCGCCTTGACCCTGAGCAAGACCGGTGACCGGATCGGAGGCCGGCAACGTGATGAGGGCGCCAAATCGCAGGCGAGCACTCCAACCTCCGTCTCTGGTTAGAGGCGAAGCTGCCGTAGTCGTTGCCGCCTGCACCACGAATGCCTACTAACAGGATCCCGCGGCACCTCATCCCCATGGGCTGCGAGCCGTCCCGGACATACGCGCATGACCCACGTGGGCCGCGCCCGACAGATCGCGTAGACGTCAGCTACCCGCCTCAAGCACGCCGGGAGCTTGCCGGCGTTGCAACTGCACGGGGCGATCAGCTGCGTCAAACAACCGGCGAGGCTCATCTCACCCGGACACAGCGGACGGGGAACAGGGACAGGGAACAGCTGACGACGGGCGGCGAACGGCGACTCCGCTCGCACAACTCGGCTCAGCCGGCCGAACCCACCTACTGCTTACCGCCCTGAGCATTCCATTGGATAGCCGCCAGGCCTCTCAGCATGCGGCAGCCGCGGGCGGGCGGGTTGAAGTAGCGACCGCAGCCACCCATCCACTCTGAATCTCCACCTCTGAGGGGAGCGGAACCAGCGACGCCACTTTCTCAGCACCGTTTCACGTGAAACATGCGCCCGTCGCACGATCGCACCCACGTCGGCCGAGCACAGCGGTCGCCGCTGGCACTGGTGGCCTGACCGAGCTGAAAGACCGCGTCCTGCCGCACCAGGCAGACGGCACCAGGCAGACAACCAAGAACAGATCGCAGCCTCCACCCCATTGGGAAGCCTGGCCGAGCTCGACTCCCATCACCGGCCGCCGCCGCATGAGGCGGCATGTGCCTACCCAAGCTCGACTCCACCAGCATCGCTGCCGTCACCGCATGAGGCGGCAGCCACCTCCACCGCATGAGGCGCATGTGCCTGCCTCAGCTCAACTTCGCCAGCATCGCCGCGACCGCACGGGATGGCATGCGGCCCGGTGTCCAACTACACCAAATGGGGATCGCCGAGAATGCTCGTACTCGGCTCTGGCCAACAGGCACAGGAGGCCCGGCTCCAGCACGGATGAAAGAACGGCCTTCCTCCAGCCGTCTGAAACGCAGCCCTAAGAAGGGCACGGACCACTCCGGGCAGCCGTGTTCCATCACGGCCCCACACCATCAGGCGACGACCTCGCTGACTATGGCGAAGAGAACGTAGTCGTCGGTCTTGCGTGGTGACCGCCTGCGCGCGATACCTGATTCCCGCACTCTGGCAGACCTGGATACCCGAGCCGAACGCTAGAACGGTACGCGCCTGCCGAGAGAGCTCGTGGAGCATGCCTTCTGCGACGGGAGCGCCTAGGGCTAGTGCTGTCGACTCAGCGACTCAGCGACTCAGCGACTCAGCGAGTCAGGCGTGAAGGCTGCGCCATCTGCCGGCAGCGAACCCAGCGCTCGAGACCGGTCAAGGCGTGGCTCAACCCAGGAGCGCCGCACAATCCGCGCTACCCGAACCACTCAAGGCCAATCCCCGACTTGCGATGCCGCAAGGTGCCGCGAGCGCAGTCGGGCCAGCCATGAAGCCCGCCGCGAAAGCTCAAGAAACCCACCGAACTCACGGGACCCTGCGAACCTGCGAACCCGAGCGATCCGCAGACCGTGCGACACATCAGCGGCGCAGGAAGGCGACTCTCGGTACGGATCATGCCAGGCGAATCCTGCAATCGGGGTCCACCGCGAAGCGACGCGTACCCGAGTAGGCCGGCCAGGGGGCGGAAGGAAGCATCACGCGAACTCGGGCGGCACGCGACACACGGGCATCAGCCGGAATCGAAGACTGTGCCGGCTCTCGACAAGACCTCGCTTCATCGACCCACGGCGTCCTGCGGCCGGACCGAAGTCACGGCAATCAACCGCAGCCGACCACACCACAGCCAACCTCTCGTGGGCGACGTCCACCACGATGGGATCAAGTGCCCGCCATCGCGCATCCGACACCGAACCAGCGAATCCCGGCTGATCCGCATTTCCCCGACACGGCACCTTCCGCGAGCCGGCACCTTCCGCAAGCCGGCACCTTCCGCAAGCGAGACGATCGAGTTCAAGGAAGCGACGACTCCCGAAGCCGACCCAGAGTGACGAAGAATTGATAGCTCGGCTCGGGCCCTCCGCAACCCCCCGGACGCGCCGAACCGCACCCTTCTGAAGCGCCAGCCGCCCGCAGGACGATCATGAAGAAGGCACTCGGGCATACCAGTGAAGCTGCAAGAACCAATAGCGGCCAAGCCCGAGATCAAAGGCGCAACACGTTAAGCACCCGCCCAGCCACCCAGAGCGACAACCAAACCCACATCAGGGCCCCAGCAAGACCTTCCAAAACCCCAGGAGAATCGTTCTGGGAGAACCGAGCGAAGACCCTTTCACGTCCCCCAACGCCAAAACCGGTGAGCAAAAAGCAAAGAGCGCGCACCCCAAGGGCACGCGCTCACCATCCGCCAAAGAAACTACTCAGAAGGCGAAGCCCCGTCCCCCCGGGCTCCTTCTTCCTCGACACCGATCATCCCGACGATCCGCTCAAGGTCATCGACCGTGGCGAACTCGATGGTGATCTTCCCCTTGTTCCGGCCGATGTCGACCTTCACCCGGGTGTCGAACCGGTCCGACAACCGATCGGCGAGATCGTTCAGCGCGGGTGCGTGCACCTTTGCCCGGCGGGCCGGGGCCGCCTTTTTGACCGGACCGTCGGAGACGGCCAGCTGGACCAGTTCCTCGGTGGCCCGGACCGAGAGCCCTTCGGCCACGATCCGCAGGGCGAGCTTCTCCTGCGCCTCGGAGTCGTCGAGGCCGAGCAATGCCCGCGCGTGTCCGGCGGACAGCACGCCCGCGGCGACCCGGCGCTGGACCGGGGCCGGAAGGTTCATGAGCCGTATGGTGTTCGATATCTGCGGCCGGCTCCGCCCGATGCGCCGTGCCAGTTCCTCGTGCGTGGCGCCGAATTCCTCGAGCAGCTGCTGGTACGCGGCCGCCTCTTCGAGCGGGTTCAGGTTGGCCCGGTGGATGTTCTCGAGCAAAGCGTCCCGCAGCATCGCGTCGTCGGGAGTGTCCCGCACGATCGCCGGGATCGTCTCCTTGCCGACGGCCTGCGCGGCCCGCCAGCGACGCTCGCCCATGACCAACTCATATCGACCGTCGCCCATGTCGCGGACCACGATCGGCTGAAGGAAACCGACCTCCTGGATGGAGGTCTTCAGCTCTTCCAGGGCCTCTTCGTCGAAGACGTGCCGGGGCTGCTTCGCGTTGGGCTCGATGCTGGCGACCGGCAGTTCGGCGAACCGGGCGCCCGGGACCGGTGCCAGCTGGTCCTCATCGAGCACAGCAACGGGTGCCGGCGGGGCGGCCGGAGCCGAGGCCGAGACCGAGCCTGAAGCCGGCGCCGGATCAGCGACCGCGATGTCCGACGGCGGAGCCGAGGGGGTGGGAACGGAGGCGGGTGCTGCCGTGTCGGCAGCGGGCGCCGTGGGGATCAACGCGCCCAGGCCACGGCCCAGGCCACCCCGCGGACGGTTCTTCATTCCGTGCCTCCTGTGTTGACCCCACGCATAGCGATCTCCAGGGCGGCTTCGAAATAGCTTGTTGCACCCCGTGATCCCGGATCGTAGGTCATCACAGACTGGCCGTAGCTCGGAGCCTCCGAGACTCGCACGTTTCGGGGAATGACTGCGTTCAGAACCTTCGTCCCGAAGTGGTTCCGGACGTCCTGCTCGACGGCGTCCGCGAGGCGCGTGCGGCGGTCGTACATCGTCAGCAGGATCGTAGAGACGTCCAGGGTCGGGTTCAGGTGCTGCCGTACCAGGTTGATGTTGTTGATCAACTGATTGAGGCCTTCCAGCGCGTAGTACTCGCACTGGATCGGGATCAGCACCTCCTGCGCCGCGCAGAGGGCGTTGACCGTCAGCAGGCCGAGCGACGGCGGGCAGTCGATGAAGACGTAGTCGAACTTCTCCGGGTGCCCGGCGATCGCGCGAGCAAGGCGGGACTCCCGGGCGACGACCGAGACCAGCTCGATCTCGGCGCCGGCGAGGTCGATCGTCGCCGGTACACAGAAGAGGTTCGGAATGCCCTCGACCGCCTGGGCAATCTCGGCCAGCGGCACGTTGTCGATCAAGCAGTCGTAGACGTCCGGCACGCCGGCGTGGTGCGGCACGTTCAGTCCGGTGGAGGCGTTTCCCTGCGGGTCGAGGTCCACCACCAGGACGCGGTTGCCGTGCAGGGCAAGCGCCACCGCCAGGTTCACCGTCGTGGTCGTCTTCCCGACGCCGCCCTTCTGGTTGGCGACGCAAATCACCCTGGGGTGGTCTGGGCGCGGCATGACAATCTCGCCGCTCGGGTTGAGGATCTGCACAGCTCGCAACGCTTCCATGGCAAGGGGCGGATCGTCCTCAACCCCGCCCGGCGTTTCACGTGAAACATGCTCGTCGGGCTGAACCGACTCATCGGTGATAGGCCCGCCCGAGGACGGCGACGCCGGAACGGGCGTCGCGGCGGGATTGGAGGGAGAGCCATAGCCGTACTGCGAAGGTGGGCCATATCCGCCCGCACGAGGCAGCGGAACGTTCTGCTCGCCTGCGTGCGGTCCGCCCACGCTCATTCCCGACGGCCTGTCGAGAGGCGACTCGGTTTCACGTGAAACACCGTACTCATGCACCGCTTTATCCCTGTTGACTAGGAACGGGTTGGCCGGCAGAACGTTGGTCCCGGCTGGAGGAATCTGGTCCAGACTATCGACGCCCAGCCAGCCTACGTGTGCCGGGCATGTGTCGCCATGGTCCGAAAGCTGATGAGTCGAGCGCAACCCGCGAGCATCACCCACCGGCGCCGCGTTCCGAAAGATCATCACTCCCGAGATGAGCGAAAGCGAAACCCCGGATTCAGCGCCAGCCGGCTTCAAAGCAGGCTTGAAATCGCTTTTGTACGCGCGAGGACATCCACAAAAGCACCCAAACCATCCCGCCGCCCCAAGTTCGCCCTCAGCCCCGGAATCACCGCACCCCGCCCCACACTCGACCACTACGGCTTCGGGCGCCACAGTGCCGTTCAGGCGCTCCAAATCCCCATCTCCACCAACGCCCGACCAGCGCGAACCGCAGGAGGCAGACCGCCCCAATCGGTCCGACCTACATTCACTTTCGGTCAGTCCACCCAATCCCCGGACGGGTGAACCACAGCATGGACAGTCGGCGCGGCAACTCAAGGCCGCGACCGCAACGCGTACCCGGAACTCGCAATCCAAGGCCGCAAGCCAACGCGGGGCAGGACAACCGTCCGCCCCGCGCCCGGCCTCGGCCGTCCACTCGGCCGGCTACCTCCGCCGGGAACCCTTGCGCCGCCCACCACGCTCGGCACCAGCGGCCCGCGAGCTCGCCTTCACGGCCCGCCCCGCCGCGACATGCCGCTCCTTCACCACATCGACCACCGTGGCCGGCGGGTCGATCAGGCCGACGCCGCAGAGGCGTACCGTCACGTCGCCCCCACCAAGACCCGCCAGCGCCCCGCGGTGTTCGGCTATCTCGTCCGCCGCGGAGGCGCCCTTGAGCGCCAGCAGCCGGCCACCGACCTTCGCCAGTGGCAGGCACCAGCCGGCCAGTTTGTCGAGGGCGGCCACCGCGCGGGCCGTGACGATGTCGGCCTCGAGATGACCCGCGACCTCTTCGGCCCGGCCGCGGATCACGGTGACGTTGTCCAGGCCGAGGAATTCGACTGCCTCGTCGAGGAACGCGGTGCGCCGCGCCAGCGGCTCGACAAGCGTGATGGCGAGGTCGGGCCGGGCGACCGCGAGCACGAGACCGGGCAGACCGGCACCGGACCCCACGTCGACGACCGAGGCGCCGGAGGGGATCAACGGGTTCATGACACCGCAGTTGATCAGGTGGCGTTCCCAGAGCCGGGGTGCTTCCCGGGGACCGATCAGGCCGCGGACGACACCGTCGGTGCCGAGCAGTTCGGCGTAGCGGCCGGCCAGGGCGAGCCGCTCACCGAACACTTCCGCAGCCGCGGCTTGAAACTCAGCGGGCGGTTCAGTGAGCGAGAGAGCCGGCGAAGAAGCCGGCGGATCTGTGAGCGGGAAAGACGACGGCCCGGGCGCGTCGAGGCCCGGGCCGAGGTCACCCGCGCCGGAGCGTGGGTCTGTCATGGTCAGTCCGCCGCGCGCACCACGATGCGACGGTTGGGCTCGACGCCCTCGGACTCGCTCTGCACACCCGGGAGCGCGTTGACGACGTCGTGCACGCACTTGCGCTCGAAGGCCGACATCGGCTCCAGGCGGACCGGGTCGCCGTGCTCCTTGACCTTCTCGACCGCGTTGCGGGCGACGGCGGCCAGTTCCTTGCGGCGGGCCGCGCGGTAGCCGCCGATGTCGAGCAGCAGCCGGCTCGGGGAACCGGTGGCCCGGAAGATCGCCAGGCGGGTGAGCTCCTGGAGGGCTTCGAGTGTGGCGCCGCGCTGGCCGACGAGCGGCTGCAGCCGGCCACCGACCACCTCGACCATCGGGCGGCCGGCCGAGACCAGCTCGTCGATGTCGCCGTCGTAGTCGAGGATGTCCAGCAGACCCTCGACGTAGTCCGCCGCGATCTCGCTCTGGCGGAACAGGTCGCTGTCCGAGGCGACGCTCTCCGACTTCTTCGCCTCCGTGGGCTCAGCAGATGTGCTCTGCTCAGCGACGGCCTCGGCCGGCTCGGCGGAAGGGGGAGTGCTGGTGTCGGTCACGGTCTCATCTCCGTTGTGTCCGATGTTTCCCGCTTCGCGGGGAGGTCTGTGGCTGCCGAGGGGAGCGCTCAGGCCCGGTCCGGGCCTGAGCTGCGATCATCCCTTGGGTTTGTTCGCCGGCCGGGTGCCCTTCTTCGGATTCACCGGTTTGGCACCGGGCTTCGGGGCCAGCGCCTTGGTGTCCACGGCCGGGACGACCGGCTCGGGGGCGGGCTTGCGGCCGAAGAGGCCCCCGGCGCGGGCCGGCTGCACCGGGCTCTTGATGCCGGCACGCGCGCCGGAGGAGGCCGGCCGGGCCGACGAGGTGTTCTTGCCGTTGTTCATCTGGATCGGCGGGAACTTCCGGAGCACCCACTGCTGCTGCGCCAGGGTGAACAGGTTGTTGGTGACCCAGTAGATGACGACACCGATCGGGAACAGCGCGCCGGAGATGAGCAGCGAGAACGGGATGCCGTACAGCATCAGCCGCTGGATCATCTTCTGCTGCGGGTCCTCGGCCCAGCCGGTCTTGAGGATCATCTGCCGGCTGGTGAGGAACGTCGTCCCCATCATGATCAGGACCAGGATGCCGGCCAGAATCTTCACGGTGGTGCCGTCAGCGTCGACCGCGGCGAGCTCGGCGGCGCTGGAACCGAACTTGGCACTGATCGGCGCGTTGAACAGGTGCGCGTTGGCGGCGCTGTCGAACTGCTCCAGCGACCAGCCGTACAGCAGCTTGTACTTCTCCGAGATGCTCGGGTCCAGGTGCTGGAGCACGTGGAAGAGGCCGAAGAAGACGGGGATCTGCAGGAACATCGGAAGGCAGCCCATGAGCGGGTTGGCCTTCTCCGTCCGGTACAGCTCCATCATCTCTTTCTGGAGCGTCTCCCGGTCACCCTTGTGCTTCTCCTGAAGCGCCTTGACCTTCGGCTGCAGCGCCTGCATCGCGCGCTGGCTCTTGATCTGCTTCACGAAGACGGGGAACAGGATGATCCGCAGCGTCACGACCAGGAAGATGATCGCCAGGATCCAGGCCCAGTTGGTGCCGAGCACACGGCCGTCCGGTACGCCGATGGCGTCCCACAGGGCATGCCAGCGCAGGAGGATCCACGAGATGGCGTTGTAGATCCAGTCGAGACTCAATCTAAGCTCCAGTCACATCGGCAGGACGGTGACGGATCCGCTCAGGCACCGGGTCGTACCCGCCAGGGTGGAAAGGGTGGCAGCGCAGGAGCCGCCAGACTGCGAGGCCCGTCCCTTTGAGCGCACCGTGCCGCACCAGTGCCTCCTGGGCGTACGCGCTGCATGAGGGATAGAACCGACAGCGTGCCGGCAGCACCGGACTCAAGTATCGACGGTACGCGACGACGGCTGCGGTCAGGAGCCGGGCGGCGACGCTCATCGCGGCCGCCGGGGTCGGCGGGCGGCGGCGACGGCACCCTCCAGATCGGCGGCAAGGATCGCCTGTGTCGCACCGGCGGCCGGCGGCAACGCCCGGACCACCAGGGAAGCACCCTCGGGGAGTTCGGCGAGCAGTGGCCGGACCAGGTGACGCAGCCGGCGGCGGACCTTGTTGCGGACCACCGCGTTGCCCACCGCTTTGGATACGACGAAGCCGGCGCGCGCCTGTGAGGCGAACGCCGGCTCATCGACAAGCAGGTGAACGACCAGGGTTCCGCGACCGGCTCGACGGCCACCACGAATCGCTGCGGCGAAGTCCGTACTACGCCGCAGTCGTTGCGCTGCGGCTAGCACGACTACCTGGGCATCCTGGCCGGACCAAGTGTCGGATCAGGCCGACAGCTTGTCACGGCCCTTGCCACGGCGGGCAGAGAGAATGGCGCGACCGGCACGGGTGCGCATGCGCAGCCGGAAGCCGTGGGTCTTGGCACGCCGGCGATTGTTCGGCTGGTAGGTGCGCTTGCTCACGTGAAAACTCCGTCTTCGTGCTTTAGTCCAGGGGGCATCCGCTGCAAGACGCCACTTTAGCAGAGTGCGGCGGAGCAACCGCCCAACCCTACGGAGAGGCTCTCCGACGGTCAACCATATCCTTGTCCGGCACGCCGACGGGTCCGGCAGAAACACAGGTGTCAGGTCTTTCCGCGCACAAAGTGAATCTTTTCCCGCGCACGGGCGGTGTGCGGTCAGGTCGGCGGTTGTAGTCCGTGTGTCACCGCTGTTAGCGTGCGCGGTTGCTGGTCTCATCGGCCGTTCGCACACCGCGAAGCGGCGGCCAAAACCGGACAAGCAGGTGGATCGTTCGCCACGGTGAGCCTGTTTTCAGCCCGCGCCACTACAGGCTCCGGTAAATCTGCCGACCAATCCGGCCGGGAGCGGTCACTGGCAATGCCACAGGTTGTGGATAACCTGTGGATAGTCGGTGGCGCCGTGCGTGTTCAGCACGACAGCTGTGCTGGGTTGGGGGGCCGACGGGCGCCTGCACGGGCGCCGACGGGCACAGGCGGAAAGGCCGGACACAAGGTCCACCGGGGGTCGGTGGCGATGGGGGTGGCGCGGCGGTGGCCGATCAGGTCGACCTTGGTGAGGTCTGGAAGGCAACTCTGGGCGAGTTGTCCGACGAGATCGCCTCACCGCAGCAGCGCGCCTACCTTCAGCTAGTCCGGCTCCGGGCGATAGTCGAGGACACTGCTCTCCTATCAGTTCCGGACACGTACACCCGTGATGTCATCGAATCCCGGCTTCGCGCGGCGATCACCGAGGCCCTCACCCGCCGGCTGAGCCGGCCGATACAGGTCGCGGTCACCGTGCGCCCGCCGGAGGACGGGTCGGGCATGCCCGGCACCGTCTACGGCACTCCGCTGGAGGCCGCGCAGCCACCGATGGAGCCGCAGCCCCGGCACTATGCCGAACCCCCGCGCTACAACGACGCCGGCCCCTATCAGCCGGAGCTTCCGGGTTATCCGGGACAGCAACGCGCATCGGAACCGGCGTACCCGCAGGAGCCGTACCCCACCGGATCCGCACAGCACTCCCGCAGCGTGCCCACCGCGCGCGACGGCCAGGAGGCGCTCTTCGCCGACCCGCTGCCGCCGCAGATGCCGCAGCCGCCGATGAACCGCCCGCCGGCCCGCCCGGCGGAGAAGGCGCCGGAGCCGCCGTCGCCGAACGACTCCAACGTCCACCGGATGGCGGCCGACCCGGCACACCTGCGTGACAACCAGCGCCGCCCGGACGAGCGCCCCGGCATGGCCGGCCCGGACCGCCGCGACGACGCGATGCCGACCCGCGGCGACAACGGCCCCGGCCGCCCGCCGCTGGACCTGCGTGGTCCCGGCGCCTCACCCCGCCCCGGCGGCAACGACGGCAACCGGCTCAACCCGAAGTACATGTTCGAGACGTTCGTCATCGGCTCGTCCAACCGCTTCGCGCACGCCGCCGCGGTCGCCGTCGCCGAGTCGCCGGCGAAGGCGTACAACCCGCTGTTCATCTACGGCAGCTCCGGACTCGGCAAGACGCACCTCCTGCACGCCATCGGTCATTACGCCACCACCCTGGGCCACGCCCGCTCGGTGCGCTACGTGTCGACCGAGGAGTTCACCAACGATTTCATCAACAGCCTGCGGGACGACAAGACGCAGGCGTTCCAGCGCCGGTACCGCGACGTCGACATCCTGCTGATCGACGACATCCAGTTCCTGGAGAACCGCGAGCGGACGCAGGAGGAGTTCTTCCACACCTTCAACACGCTCCACAACGCGAACAAGCAGATCGTGATCAGCTCGGACCGCTCGCCGCGCCAGCTGGCCACCCTCGAGGACCGGATGCGGACCCGCTTCGAGTGGGGCCTGCTCGCCGACATCCAGCCGCCCGACCTCGAGACGCGCATCGCGATCCTGCAGAAGAAGGCCGCGCAGGAACGGATGTACGCACCGGACGACGTGCTGGAGTTCATCGCCTCGCGCGTCTCCAACTCGATCCGTGAGCTCGAGGGCGCCCTGATCCGGGTCACCGCGTTCGCCAGCCTCACCCGGTCACCGGTTCAGCTCTCGCTGGCCGAGGAGGTCCTGCGCGACTTCATGCCGGACGGCGCCGGCCCGGAGATCACCGCCGACCAGATCATGGTCTCCACCGCGGACTACTTCGGCGTCTCCCTGGAGGACCTGCGGGGCCATTCGCGCAGCCGGGTCCTGGTCAACGCGCGCCAGGTGGCCATGTACCTCTGCCGCGAACTCACCGATCTCTCCCTGCCCCGTATCGGGCAGGCCTTCGGCGGCCGCGACCACACCACGGTCATGCACGCCGACCGCAAGATCCGGCAGCACATGGCGGAGCGGCGCTCGCTCTACAACCAGATCGCCGAGCTGACCAACCGGATCAAGCAGAACACCTGATCCACCCTCGCCGTACCGGCACACACAGGCGCTGACCCACCGGGCGCCTCTTCGGCATGTCCACAGCTGGAACGCACCGGGAGCCGAGTTTGTGCACAGGCCCTGAACAGCCAAAAGGGCCAATCACCGGGGTACGGGCACAAGTTGTCCACAGGCTGCCGAGATCAACGGGAAGTCTCCCGCCGTCGGCCGGATCCGCTTCGGCACCGCGGGACGGCCGAATTCGGTTACCCACAGGCTGTGCAACCACTGTGGCCACATACCCACAGGCACTTAACCTGCGACTACTCCAAAACGGGTCGAGTTATGCACCGGCTCGTCCACAGGTTATACCCAGATCATCGCAGCTCAGCGCAGGAATCGACGCTTACAAGACCCTTAAAGCGAGGACGGAAAACGGCTACTTGTCAACGTCGGAACGGATCGGTTTCGTGCCAACGTTATCCACACTAATCCACAGGCGTCCACAGGCTTTGTCCCCAACCGGTGGACAGAGCCCGACAGTGAAACCCACAGATGTGGACAGAGACTGGGGAAATCGATGTGGACAGACACAAGGAGTTACATCTTTGCCCACAGCCTGTGGATGCCTGTGGATATCCTGTTGAAGGTTCTGGGGACGACGGGGCTGAAGCGTCCCGACGTTATGCACAGGGCGGGGGATAAATCCGGTGGATAACCGGTGGATAGCCTGTGGACAGCGGTGGACAACGCCCGCCACGATCGAGGCTGTGGACGCAGACGGGGGTTTATACCCTGGTTATCCACCTGTGAGTCACCGGTGGATAACCCTGTGACCAGCGGAAACTCGAGTTCTCCACAGTATGCACAGCACCGATGAAGACGACTAGTTATCTCTTTAATAGAGAACAAAAAACAATCATCAGCGTTGTGGATGGTGTGGATGAGCCCGTTGCGGCTCCTCGACGCCCCGGCTCGACTGCGCAGCACCGAGGGTCGGGCGCACGCCGGCACCGCCGGAGCCATAGAGTTCAGTGGGGTCGACGCCCCCGTTCGAGGAAGCATCGCGGAGGACAGCATGAAGTTCCGGGTGGAGCGAGACGCACTTGCCGACGCCGTGGCCTGGACAGCCAAGAGCCTGCCGAGCCGTCCGTCGGTTCCGGTGCTCGCCGGCGTCCTGCTGCGGGTCACCGACGGGCGGCTGCAGGTCTCGGGGTTCGACTACGAGGTCTCGAGCCAGGTGAGTGTCGAGGTGCAGGCCGACGCGGACGGCGCGGCTCTGGTCTCCGGCCGCCTGCTCGCTGAGATCACCAAGGCACTGCCCGGCAAGCCGGTGGACATCGCCGCCGTCGGTGCGCACCTGGAGCTCGTCTGCGGCAGTGCCCGTTTCACCCTCCCCACGATGCCGGTGGAGGACTATCCGGCCCTTCCGGAGATGCCGTCCAGCACCGGCACCGTCGACGCCGCCACGTTCGCCTCAGCGGTTTCCCAGGTGGCCATCGCAGCCGGCCGGGACGAGACCCTGCCGATGATGACCGGTGTGCGGATCGAGCTGAACGGCTCGTCGATGGCGATGCTCGCGACGGACCGCTACCGGCTCGCCATGCGCGAGATCGAGTGGAACCCGGACGACCCCGAGATCAGCATCAACGCTCTGGTCCCGGCGAAGACCCTGAACGACACGGCCAAGGCGCTCGGTCCGCTCGGTGGCTCGGTCAACCTGGCCCTGGCGCAGGGCAGTGCCGGCGAGGGCATGATCGGTTTCGCCGGTGGCACCCGCCGCACCACGAGCCGTTTGCTGGACGGGGCCAACTACCCGCCGGTCCGCTCGCTCTTCCCGGCGGCGCACAACGCGGAGGCCCGGGTGGCCGTCTCGTCGCTGGTCGAGGTGGTCCGTCGCGTCGCGCTCGTCGCCGAGCGCACCACCCCGGTGCTGCTGAGCTTCAGCGAGGACGGTCTGGTGGTCGAGGCCGGTGGGACCGAGGAGGCGCGGGCCAGCGAGGCGATGGAGGCCACCTTCACCGGTGAGCCGCTGACGATCGGCTTCAACCCGCAATACCTGATCGACGGTTTGCAGAACCTCGGCGCACCGACCGCCCTGCTGTCGTTCGTCGACGCGTTCAAGCCCGCTGTGATCTCCCCCGCGGGCGAAAGTGGCGAAATCATCCCGGGTTACCGCTATCTGATCATGCCGATCCGGGTAACGCGCTGATACTGGGCGAGGAACATTCGCACTTCTAGGGGGAAGACCATGCAACTCGGCCTGATCGGTCTCGGCCGAATGGGTGGCAACATGCGAGAACGACTGCGTGCCGCGGGGCACGAGGTCGTCGGATTCGACCACAACGCGGACAAGCGCGACGTCGCCAGCCTGGCCGAGATGGTCGAGAAGCTGTCGGGTCCCCGTGTGGTCTGGACCATGGTGCCGGCCGGCAAGATCACTGAAGACACCATCGACGCGCTCGGAGAGCTGCTCTCCCCGGGCGACATCGTCATCGACGGCGGAAACTCGAAGTTCACCGACGACGGCCCGCGGGCGGCCCGGCTGAAGGAGAAGGGCATCCACTACCTGGATGTCGGTGTCTCCGGCGGCGTCTGGGGCATCACCAACGGGTACGCGCTGATGGTCGGCGGCGACGCCGAGCAGGTGGCGCACTGCCGGCCGATCTTCGACGCGCTCAAGCCGGCCGGTGAGTTCGGCTTCGCACACGCCGGCACGCACGGCGCCGGCCACTACGCCAAGATGATCCACAACGGCATCGAGTACGGCATGATGCAGGCGTACGGCGAGGGTTACGAGATCCTGCTGGCGTCCGAGCTTGTCGACAACGTGCCGGCGGTCATCAAGAGCTGGCGTGAGGGCAGCGTCGTCAAGTCGTGGCTGCTCGACCTGCTCGACCGGGCACTCGACGAGGACCCGACGCTGGCCAACCTCAAGGGCTACGTCGAGGACACCGGTGAGGGTCGCTGGACCGTGGACGAGGCGGTCCGGCTCGCCGTGCCCGCGCACGTCCTGGCCGCGTCGATCTTCACGCGCTTCGAGTCGCGTCAGGACGACTCTCCCGCGATGAAGGCCGTCGCCGCGCTGCGCCAGCAGTTCGGCGGCCACGCCGTCAAGCGCTGATCCATGCACGTACGCCGGGTCGAGCTCACCGACTTCCGCTCGTACGAGCGGGTGGCCGTTGATCTCGACCCCGGCGTGTCCGTGCTGGTCGGGCAGAACGGCATGGGCAAGACGAACCTGATCGAAGCACTCGGCTACGTGGCCACCCTGGACAGTCACCGGGTGGCCACGGACGCCCCATTGGTCCGGGCCGGCGCGACCTCGGCGGTGATCCGGTGCGCGGTCGTGCACGACGGGCGCGAGCTTCTCGTCGAGCTGGAGATCGTGCCGGGCCGGGCGAACCGGGCCCGCCTGAACCGTTCGCCGGTGCGCCGCCCCCGCGAGGTGCTCGGTGCGCTGCGCATGGTGCTGTTCGCCCCGGAGGACCTGGAACTCGTCCGCGGCGACCCGTCCGAGCGGCGGCGTTACCTCGACGACCTGCTCGTCGCCCGCCAGCCGCGGTTCGCCGGGGTGCGCGCCGACTACGACCGGGTGGTGAAGCAGCGCAACGCTCTGCTGCGTACCGCCTATCTGACCCGCAAGGTCGGCGGGTCGCGCGGTCAGGACCTGTCCACGCTTGCGGTCTGGGACCAGCACCTGGCGCATCACGGTGCCGAACTGCTGGCCGGCCGGCTCGAACTGGCAGCCGCGCTGGGGCCGCACCTGACGAAGGCGTACGACGCCGTGGCAGCCGGCCGCGCATCGGCCTCGATCACCTATGCCGCGCGGCTCGGCGACGCCCTGACCGCGGACCGCGAGGCCCTGCGGGAGGCTCTGCTCGCCTCGCTGGAGGAGCGTCGGACCGCCGAGATCGAACGGGGCACCACCCTGGTCGGCCCGCACCGCGACGACCTCTCGCTGAGCCTGGGCGAGCTGCCGGCGAAGGGCTACGCGAGCCACGGCGAGTCCTGGTCGTTCGCGCTGGCGCTGCGACTGGCCGCCTACGACCTGCTGCGATCGGACGGCATCGAGCCGGTCCTGATCCTGGACGACGTCTTCGCCGAACTCGACGCGGGCCGCCGCGAACGCCTGGCCGGCCTCGTCTCGGACGCGTCCCAACTGCTGGTGACCTGCGCGGTCCCCGAGGACGTCCCGGCATCCCTGCACGGTGCCCGGTACGACGTGACCTCAGGGACGGTGACCCGTGCCGACTGATCACGATCGGTCATCCTGGGCCGAGCAGGGCTGGCCCGAGGAGGAATGGACCGTCGACGAGCCGGACGTGCCCTACGAGCCCCCTCAGCTCTTCGGTGAGGCGCTCGGGGATCTCTGGGGTGCCCCGGGGCAGGGTGCGCGTGATCCGGGCCGGACAGCGCCCGCTGAGAGTGATGGGCGACGTCCGGCCGATCGCTGGGCGGCCACCCCGGAGTGGCGGGCCGGTGGACGATCCGGACAGGACCGCACGAGTACGGGCAATACACAGCCTGTGGACAACTCCGCGGCCGAGGGCCGTCGCGGTGGTCGCAACGTGCCTGGGGGCAAGCCTGTGGACAGTCGCGGAAGGGCCTCTGACCAGGCCCTTCGTGGCGGGTCCGGTCCGTTCGGTGCGGCTTCGGGTGGTCCTGCCCGGGCCGGTGCCGCCGCGCGCGCGGATGCGCCAAAGCCGCCCGGTGTGGGTGCCGCGGTGCCGCCCGGTGTGGGTGCCGCGGCGTCGGACGGTGCGGACGCTGCCGTGCCGGACGGAGGTGCCGCCGTGGCTGACGCTGATGCTTTGGCGGGGCCGGAGCTGGCGCGGGCGGTGCTCGACGCGGCCCTGGCCCATCGCCGCGAATCCGCCCGGCAGCCGCGGAAACGGGCCAAGGGCGGGAGTGGTGAGCGGCGACTGCGCGGCTACTCCGGTCCGGGGCCTGATCCGCGCGACCCGCAGCTCTTCGGTGACATGCTGCAACGGCTGATGAAGGCCCGCGGCTGGGAGAAACCCAAGGCCGAAGCCACCGTCTTCGGTTCCTGGGAGAAGGTGGTGGGCCCAGACATCGCCGCGCACAGCCGCCCGGTGAAACTCGAGGCCGGCGTCCTGACCGTCGAGGCCGAGTCGACGGCCTGGGCCACCCAGCTGCGCATGCTCGCCGCCACGCTGTTGCGGCAGATCGCCGGCGAAGTGGGCCACAACGTGGTCACCAAACTCAACATCCACGGCCCGGCGGCGCCGTCCTGGAGCCGGGGCCCGCGCCGGGTGCAGGGCCGGGGCCCGCGCGACACCTACGGCTGAAGCCTCCGACCCGCCTCGGCCGAGCACCGCGCTCGGCCCGCCCCGGCCGAGCACCGCGCCCGGCCCCGCCCTCCTCGGCTGAGCACCATGGCGGACCCGGCCCCCGGCTGAGCCCCGTGGCGGACCCGGCTTCCGGCTGAGCCCCGTGGCTGGGCCGGCCCCGGCTGAGCACCGCGGCTGCCCGAAACCGATCGCGGGCCAGCCGATGCTGCCCCGCACACGCAGTTCCCGCGTTTGGCCCCGGTGGCGCCGACCACGCCGCCGGTGTCGAGATGTTGATCTGCTAACGCTACGAAATCGCGGTCTTAACCCCATGATCACAGCGATTTCGTAGCGCTAGCAGATCAACACCGCGGCGCAGACCCACCGCAGCCGACTGCGGCGCCTCCATCCGCCGACCGCGGCTCAACCATCCAGAGACCGCGACAGAGCCGGGGCAAGCAACAACACGCCGCGCCTGCCGCCGCGTCGGCATCTTGGGCCCGCTCCGAAGTCGACCTCTACCAGCACAAAACGGCGATAGAGCCCGTACTCGCTGCTTGACAAGACCATCGGGACACCCCTCCGGCTGAGCACCGTGGCCGCCCGGTGAACCGGGCAGGGCATCGACCGGAATCCGGTGCGGGGTGCAACCTTCTGGCGGCTCGGAGCGTCGGAACAGACATGATCGTACGACGGCTGCTTGTTCTGTTGCTCCTGGTGATCGGGCTGACACCGGTTGTCGCGAGCCCGGCCTGGGCGTGTTCCTGCAAGGCCGGGCTCGCGGATGCGGAACTCGCGTTCGACGGCGTGGTGCGATCGGTGTCGCGGGGCAAGGGTGTGGAGCACGTCCGCTTCGCCGTCGAAGCCGTGGTCAAGGGATCGGCGGGCGCCGAGGTGACGCTGACCACATCGGACACCGAGGCGGCCTGTGGATACCGCTTCCACGAGGGCGGGCGCTACCGGGTGCACGCCGTGGCCGGCACCACGTCGCTGTGCAGCGGCAACGAGCTGCTCGTCGCGTCGCCCACGCAGAGTGCCCGGGTGGAGCGCGCGGCGTCCGACCGTACGCAGGTGTTCTGGGTTGCGACGGGCGTGGTCGTCCTGATCGTGTCGGCCGCGTTGACGCCGGTGCTCCGCCAGCCGAAGACCCGCCGGCTGGGTCGATAGCCGGCGGGGACGCCACGTCGAAAGCCGGCGAAGACGGCGTCCGAAGCCGGCGTAAGGCGGCGGTTCAGAAGCCGCCGAAAGACGGCGGGTCAGAGGCTGGCAAAGGCGGCGGTTCAGAAGACGGCAAAGGCGGCGGGTCAGTAGTCGGCGAAGACGGCGAAACCGCGTTCGGCGCAGCGGCGGTAGAAGCCGGCCAGGACGGCGAGCTCGGTGCGGGCGAAACTCCAGTGCGGGGCGTTGCCGGCGTCGTCGCGCAGCGCGGTGAGGCGGTGTTCGAGCCAGCGCAGCTGCTGGTCGGCGAGGCGTCCACCGGCGATCGCGGTGCGCATGACCGCGGCCACCGAGTCGAAGGTGACCAGGTCGCCGAACTGGTCGTGGCCCTCGACGAAGCGTTCCAGGCCGCCGGCGATCCAGGCGCAGCCGTCCGGGTCGATCACCGGGTCCTCGTCCTCGGCGGCCGCGTCGGTCGCGTAGAGCACGCCTTCCAGACCCAGCAGAAGATCGACGAGCTCGGTGTACGCGGTCGCGCGTACCGTGCCGGTCTTCGCGATGTGCAGAGCCAGCGCGCCGGTGGGTGCCGCGATCTCGGGGCGGTCGGCGATCGTCCCGAAGTCGACGAACTCGGCCGGCGCCACCGGGTCGTAGTACTGATTGGTCCGCGGCCAGTGCACGGCGACGTTGTCCAGGCCCTTGTCGTGAGCCATCGGGGCCACCCCTCCTCGGACTGTGTCATGCGGCCGTCCGGTGTCACCGGCCCGCGCGGGCGAGGTTACGACACCACCCCGTGCCGCTGTCGAGCAGTGTCGCAGTGAGTGCCGGTCGGACCCGGCAGGCGCGCCCGGCCGGCGAGACAGCCGTATCAGTTGCCATTGCGGTGGGCGGTAGTTGCGTGTAGGGGAACACGTGGGTAGCGACCCAAATCGCGCTACGGGACTCTCAGGCACCCGGAAGGGGTGCCGCACCCTCGCCAACTCGCTTCGGCGGAGTAGAATCGACAGCGACCGGGAAAACTGTGCACGGCGGCGGCGGGCCTACACCATCGTCACGCTACGCGGTTTTCTCAGCCGATCACGATCCGCGGGCCGTCCGCGGCGACCGGCGCGCACGGTTCCACCGGTGGTCCGCCTCTCCCCGCGGGTGTCGTCCCCGGTGCCACACGTGCGTGGCCGGCTGCTGCCAGGCGCCCGCCAACCCCGCTGCGGGGCCGATGGGTCCGCAGCGAGAAAGTGGCCGAGGGTGTCAGAGAACAAGCAGGAGTACGGTGCTGAGTCGATCACCGTGCTCGAGGGCCTCGAGGCAGTTCGCAAGCGTCCCGGTATGTACATCGGTTCGACCGGTGAGCGCGGCCTGCACCACCTCGTCTGGGAGGTTGTGGACAACGCGGTCGACGAGGCTCTGGCCGGCTACTGCGACACCATCGACGTCGTTCTGTTCGCCGACGGCGGGGTCTCGGTCACCGACAACGGCCGTGGTTTCCCGGTCGACCTGCACCCGAAGCTGAAGAAGCCGGGCGTCGAGGTCGCGCTGACCGTCCTGCACGCGGGTGGCAAGTTCGACGGCCAGGCCTACAAGGTCTCCGGCGGTCTGCACGGTGTCGGTGTCTCCGTCGTCAACGCGCTCTCCCGCAAGATGGCTGTCGAGATCCACAAGGTCGGCTCCGTCTGGCGCCAGAAGTACGACCACTCCGTGCCGGGCCCGCTGGACAAGGGCGAGCCGACCGACAAGACCGGTTCGACCGTGCAGTTCTGGCCGGACCCGGACGTCTTCGAGACGGTCGAGTTCGACTTCCAGACGATCTACCGCCGGCTCCAGGAGATGGCGTTCCTGAACCGTGGGCTGACCATCAACTTCACCGATGAGCGGTCCGAGTCGCTGGAGGACGAGGGCGAGCCTCGTAAGGTCAGCTTCATGTACGCGGGCGGCATCGCCGACTTCGTCCGCCACCTGAACGCGACGAAGAGCCCGATCCACAAGTCGGTGATCGAGTTCGGCACCGAGGACAACGACGCCGGCATGGGCGTCGAGATCGCGATGCAGTGGAACGAGTCGTACGGCGAGTCGGTCTACACGTTCGCGAACCGCATCAACACCCACGAGGGCGGCACGCACGAAGAGGGTTTCCGTGCCGCGCTGACCAGCATCGTCAACCGGTACGGCATCGAGAAGAAGTTCCTCAAGGCGGACCAGAAGCTGTCCGGTGAGGACATTCGCGAGGGCCTCGCCGCGATCATCTCGGTGACCCTGCGGGAGCCGCAGTTCGAGGGCCAGACCAAGACGAAGCTCGGCAACACCGACATGAAGAGCTTCGTGCAGAAGGTGGCGAACGAGCAGCTCGCCGACTGGTTCGACCGGAACCCGGCGGACGCCAAGCTGATCATCACGAAGGCGGACCAGGCGGCTCGCGCCCGGATCGCCGCGCAGCAGGCCCGCAAGCTGGCCCGTCGCAAGTCGCTGCTGGAGTCCGGTTCGATGCCGGGCAAGCTGGCCGACTGCCAGTCCACCGACCCGCGCGAGACCGAGCTGTTCATCGTCGAGGGTGACTCGGCCGGTGGTTCGGCGAAGTCCGGCCGGGAGAGCCGCATCCAGGCGATCCTGCCAATCCGCGGCAAGATCCTGAACGTGGAGAAGGCCCGGATCGACCGGGTGCTGAAGAACAACGAGGTCCAGGCGCTGATCACGGCGATGGGCACCGGCATCCACGACGAGTTCGACATCTCGAAGCTGCGGTACCACAAGATCATCCTGATGGCCGACGCCGACGTCGACGGCCAGCACATCCAGACGCTGCTGCTGACGCTGCTGTTCCGCTTCATGCGGCCGCTGGTGGAGCAGGGCCACGTCTACCTGGCGTCGCCGCCGCTCTACAAGATCAAGTGGAACAAGCGTGGTGACGACGCGCAGTACGCGTACTCGGACCGCGAGCGAGACGGCCTGATCGCGCTGCGCCAGCAGAAGAAGGCGAACGCCAAGCCGGACGACATCCAGCGGTTCAAGGGTCTCGGCGAGATGAACTTCCAGGAGCTCTGGGACACCACGATGGACCCGGACACCCGGACCCTGCGTCAGGTCACACTCGACGACGCGGCCGTCGCGGACGAGTTGTTCAGCGTGCTGATGGGTGAGGACGTGGAGGCCCGCCGGTCGTTCATCCAGCGCAACGCCAAGGACGTTCGGTTCCTCGACATCTGAGCCGTATCCACAGCGTACGGGTACTTTCCACAAAGTTATCCACAGCATTTTGCCGGTTTTGGCCGCACTTGCCTGGTATCACCTTGAGTAAGGGTTAACAGTGACTGACACTCCCGAGCCCCCGGACGGCGACGAGATCCAGGACGATGCCGGCGGTGGTGTGACCCAGCGGGTCGAGCCCGTCGGCCTCGAGGTCGAGATGCAGCGTTCGTACCTCGACTACGCCATGAGCGTCATCGTCGGCCGGGCGCTCCCCGACGTCCGCGACGGCCTCAAGCCGGTGCACCGCAAGATCCTTTACGCGATGTACGACGCCGGTTTCCGGCCTGACCGCGGCTACGTCAAGTGCGCGCGCGTCGTCGGCGACGTGATGGGCAACTACCACCCGCACGGTGACTCGTCGATCTACGACGCCCTGGTCCGGATGGGGCAGCGGTGGTCCCTGAGGTACCCGCTGATCGACGGCAACGGCAACTTCGGCTCGCCCGGTAACGACCCGCCGGCAGCCATGCGGTACACCGAGTCGAAGCTCTCGCCGCTCGCCATGGAGATGCTGCGGGACATCGACGAGGACTCCGTCGACATGCAGGACAACTACGACGGGCGCACCAAGGAACCGACGATCCTGCCGGCCCGGTTCCCGAACCTGCTGGTCAACGGTTCCGAGGGCATCGCGGTCGGCATGGCCACGAAGATCCCGCCGCACAACCTGCGGGAGATCGCCTCGGCCGTCCAGTGGTGCCTGGACAACCCGGAGGTCGACGAGGCCACCACCCTCGAGGCGCTGCTCGAGCTGGTCAAGGGCCCCGACTTCCCGACGTACGGCCTGATCGTCGGCCAGCAGGCGATCCAGGACGCGTACCGCACCGGTCGCGGCACGATCCGGATGCGCGCGGTCGTCGAGGTCGAGGAGGACCCGCGCGGCCGGCCGTGCCTCGTGGTGACCGAGTTGCCGTACCAGGTGAACCCGGACAACCTGGCCGAGCGGATCGCCGAGCTGGTCAAGGAGGGCAAGCTCACCGGCATCGCGGACATCCGGGACGAGTCCTCCGGGCGTACCGGTATGCGCCTGATCCTGGTGCTCAAGCGCGACGCGGTCGCCAAGGTCGTGCTGAACAACCTTTACAAGCACACTCAGCTCCAGGAGACGTTCGGCGCCAACATGCTGGCGCTCGTCGACGGCGTGCCCCGCACGCTGAACCTGGCGCAGTTCATCCGCTACTACGTCGAGCACCAGATCGAGGTCATCCGCAGGCGTACGGCGTACCGCTTGCGCAAGGCCGAGGAGCGCGCGCACATCCTGCGTGGTCTGGCCAAGGCGCTCGACATGCTCGACGAGGTGATCGCCCTGATCCGGCGCTCGCCCACTGTGGAGGAGTCGCGTCAGGGCCTGATGCAGCTGCTCGACGTCGACGAGGTGCAGGCCACCGCGATCCTCGACATGCAGCTGCGCCGCCTGGCCGCCCTGGAGCGGCAGCGGATCGTGGACGAGCTCGTCAAGATCGAGATTGAGATCGCCGACCTCCAGGACATCCTCGCCCGGCCGGAGCGGCAGCGGTCGATCATCTCCGAGGAACTCGGCGAGATCGTGCAGAAGTTCGGCGACGACCGGCGCACCCAGATCATCCCGTTCGACGGCGAGGTCTCCATGGAGGACCTCATCGCGCGCGAGGACGTTGTGGTGACCATCACACGAACCGGTTATGCCAAGCGCACGAAGACCGACATGTACCGGTCCCAGAAGCGCGGCGGCAAGGGCGTGAGCGGCGCAACCTTGCGTCAGGACGACATCGTTTCGCACTTCTTCGTCATCTCGACCCACGACTGGATCCTGTTCTTCACGAACAAGGGTCGGGTGTACCGGGCAAAGGCGTACGAACTTCCCGAAGCGATGCGCGTGGCCAAGGGTCAGCACGTCGCGAACCTGCTGGCTTTCCAGCCGGACGAGCAGATCGCCCAGGTCATCCAGATCCCGAACTACCAGGTCGCGCCATACCTTGTGCTCGCCACTAAGAATGGTCTCGTGAAGAAGACGCGCCTGGAGGAATTTGACTCCAACCGCAGCGGTGGCATCATCGCCATCAACCTGCGGGAGGATGACGAATTGGTGGGCGCGGCGCTGGCGGCTTCCGAGGACGACCTGTTGCTGGTCTCCAAGAAGGCGCAGGCCATCCGCTTCAACGCGACCGACGAGGCACTGCGTCCGATGGGCCGCGCGACCTCCGGTGTGATCGGCATGCGCTTCAGTGACAACGACGAGCTGCTCGCGATGGAAGTGGTGCGCGAGGGCATGGATGTGTTGGTCGCCACTGACGGTGGGTATGCGAAGCGCACGCCGATCGAGGAGTATCCCGTGCAGGGCCGCGGCGGCAAGGGGGTGCTGACCGCCAAGATCACGGAGCGTCGTGGTGGACTTGTCGGTGCTCTGGTGATCAGCCCGGAGGATGAACTGTTTGCCATCACCAGCAATGGTGGTGTCATCCGGACTCCCGTGAAGCCTGTACGGCGGACGAGGGATCGGAACACAATGGGGGTCAAGCTGATGGACCTCCCTGAAGGTGTAACCATCGTGGCGCTTGCTCGCAATGCCGACGAGCCTGACGAACAGGACTAGTTGATGCCGGAGACACAGGCGAAGTCGGGGGGCCCGGGGAGCTCAGCGACTCCGGACGATGCGGCGAAAAAGGACGCAGCCGCAGCGAACGGGCGCGAGACCGCAGGGCGCGCCGCTGTCCCCGCCGATGCGCCGTCCCCGCCGAAGTTCACCCGGGCGCCGGGCATGGCCCCGCCACCGGGTGAGCCGGCAGCGGCCGCGGACGGCCAGGCCGACACCAAGCGGCCCGGCGGTCCGTCCGCGGTGAAGGGATCGGCCGCCGTGCCCGTCGTCACCAAGGGCAAGGGGGCAGCGCCCGGGACGACCACACAGGGACGTTCCAGCACCGGCGGCAGCCAGACCCCGAGCCAGGGCCAGACCGGCCCGCAGCGTCCCGCCGGAGGGCCCGCCGCGGCCCAGTCGGCGGCCGCGCCGAACACCGCCGCCAAGCAGCGCTCCGGTCCGCCGGCCGCCGCCGGATCGGCAGCGGTCGGTGCCGCCCGTGTCTCCGAGGCGGTGCGTTCCGCCCGTTCCACGGTCTCCTCGGCCGCGGCACGCGGACCCCGCCGGGCCCGGCTGAACCTCAAGCGGATCGACCCCTGGTCGGTGATGAAGTTCGCGTTCGCCGTCTCGATCGTGCTCTTCATCGTCGTCGTGGTCGCGACCTCGGTGCTCTACCTCGCCCTGGACACCATGGGCGTGTGGAGCTCGGTCAACAACAGCCTCAAGGACCTCGTCACCGCCAGCGGCGGCGCGGAGGCCAGCACCGGTGAGTCCTTCCGGATCACCGCCTGGGGCGTGATCGGCACGTCGATGCTGATCGGAGCGGTCAACGTGGTGCTCTTCACCGCCCTGGCCACTCTCGGCGCGTTCATCTACAACGTCTGTGCCGACCTCGTCGGCGGCGTCGAGCTGACTCTCGCCGAACGGGACTGACATTCGCACCGGGTTGTGAGCCACCCCCGCTTTGGAGGCTCGCAACCCGGTGCGGTAATGTTCAGTCCGCAGTTGAGGGGGCTATAGCTCAGTCGGTTAGAGCGCAGAGCTGATAACTCTGAGGTCGCTGGTTCGATTCCAGCTAGCCCCACGCAATGCGCATGCCTCTGCCCGCAGAAAACGCGGGCCGGGGCATTGCGTCATGTCTGCTCCGGGGGCCGAGCCCCCGGACGCCCCGCGTTGCGGGGGCTGCGGTGGACGGGATGCTCGCGCTTCGTTGCATGGCTGCGGCTGGGCTTTGCTTGGTTGCGGTTGGTTACTTGGTACTTGGTATGTACTTGGCTGGTCCGTCACTAGTGAGGGGAAAGTCTTCGTGCTGAAGAAGCTCCTGATCATTGCTGGTGTTGCTGGCGCGACCTTCCTGGTGGTGAAGAAGGTCAGGGAGTCCAGCGACGAGCGGGCTCTGTGGCACGAGGCGACCACCGCTCCCGATCTTCGCTGACGAAGCGAGCGGGGCCCTAGCTCAACTGGCAGAGCACCGCCTTTGCAAGGCGGGGGTTAGGGGTTCAAGTCCCCTGGGCTCCACTTTCAAGCCCATCCTGTTGCGACCATCTCACTGATGGTCGCGCGTGGCTGCCAGCGGCCGAGTTGTTTTTCAAGCCCGCGCGATGGTGATCCGTGTGGCTATGGCGCCGCAGAGAATTGCCGATGTGGGCGACCTCGGTCAGCCAGATCTCGAAACGGTGGCCTGGTTCCGGCTGTGGCGTCGGCGGCGCCCGGCCTGCCGGCGCCGCGTCCCGCTCTCGCCTGCTCGCTCATCACCGACACGGACGGCATCGTGATGGACGAGCTGTACCTGATCGATCCGTCGGGTCACCGGCGACATCTCCCGCATGATGCGGCGTTCCACATCCTGTTCCGCAGCTTTGACTTGATCAAGCAGCGGGCCGACATCCTGGAGATCAGCAAGGGCGCGCCCTTGTCGGCCGACGTCCATATCGCCAGTTCCAAAGACTCCGACGAATACTTCCTGATGACTGACGATCAGAAGCACCCGATCATGTCGTCAGCGGTCTCCAGATGTGGTTCCACTACAACAATGTCGCGGAGGTCAACCCGATTCTGCTGAGGGACCTGCCGCTGGGCCTCACCTGGCGGTGACGCGACCGGCGGACGCCGCCTGTGCGGGCCGCGTCCGCGCTTCCCCCCTCAGGACCCGTGGCTGGTGGGTGTTGAGGGCTCAGCGGGCTTGTGAGCGGGCCGGGGGCCGGGGGTGGCGCGGCTTTGATCTACTGGCTCGGTGAATCGGCGTTCCGCACTTGTTCTAGGGTTGGCCCTTCTCGGGGTGGGCAGTTGTGGATCACCGGGGGTCGCTGTGCCGGAGGTCACGTCGTCCGTCGATCCGGCCGCCGACCTGTCGTGGCCGCTGCGGGACCAGGATCTGGCGGCCGGCTTCTGCTTCACGCTGGTGCAGGGACTCACGCCGAACCAGGTGTTGGAACAGCTCGGGGGCACCGAACTGGAACGGGTCGCATGGCAGCAGCTGGTCGGGCCCGGGAACGGAGAGGTCGACGCGTCGCGGCGGTTCTTCGTCGGGCTGGCCCGGCTCGGCGACTGGACGGTCATCGTCGAGGACAACGGCGGTCTCGGCGTCACCCGCGACATCGTGCGGCCGCTGTCGGCCGGACGCAGCGTCCTCGCCTACCGCAGCGACGACACCCGGCGTGGACGGCTCCTCGTGCTCCGCGACGAGCAGGTGCTCCTCGACTTCGACTCACGCAACCCGGAACGCTGGGGCGGCGACCGGCCCGGCGAGTTCGTGCCCGCGATGCGGGACGCCGGCCTCATCGGGGGTACGGACGTGACGGAACCCACTGGACCGGCATTGGCGTTCCTCGCCGACCGCACCGGCATCCAGCTCACCCGGCAGGTGCTCGTCGAGCGGACATATCTGCTGGTCACCGTTCCGAAGCAGTAGAGGCGCATTTGTGAGTTCTTCGATGGCTGACGTCATCCACAGAGGAATGAATCACTCCTGCACACCGCGGTCGCTGCGGTTAGCCTGCGATTCGTGAGCCAACGACAACGTGCAGCTGCCGTGATCGTCCGGGATGGCCGGGTGCTGATGGTGCACGAGCGCAGCCGTCGTTCCGGCGGCGGCGAGTGGTGGACCCTGCCGGGCGGCGGGCTGCGCCCCGGTGAGACGGCCGAGGAGGCGGTGCGCCGCGAGGTCTTCGAGGAGACCGGCCTGGTGGTCGGTGACGCCCGCTACGTGCTCGAGATGCCCTACCCCTCGGGCATGACGTCGGTCTTCACGGTGACGGTCGCCGACGGGGAGCCACGTGCCGGCGAGGACGACGGATTCGGGCCGGAGCCGCTCGGTGTGGATTGGCTACCGGTCCCCGAACTGCCCATCGAGACGAACGGCGTGCCGGTGCCACCCCTGATGGTGGTCCTGCCCACCCCGTCGGATCACGCGGCCGTCGCGGGGTCCACCGTGGATTCGCCGGCGGCAGGTGCGGGCAGGACCGGCTCGACCCCGGACGCCGCCGCCGGCATGGCTGCCGCGCCAAAGCTCTCCGCGGGCCGGGAAGGTGCCGCGCCAAAGCTCTCCGCGGGCCGGGAAGGTGCCGCGCCAAAGCCCTCCGCGGGCCGGGAAGGTGCCGCGCCAAAGCCCTCCGCGGGCCGGGAGGGTGCCGCAGCGCCGGATGCAGGTGCTGTGCCGGCGGGGTCTGCGGCGACTGCGGATGCTGCCGCCAGGGTGCGCAGGCGCTCCACCACGAAATAGGCGCCGGCCGCGGCGTAGCCGGGTGCGAGCACGCAGCCGAGGATCCGCACCGGCAGGGAGTCGGCTGTGGTCAGCGCTACGGCGCTCACCGCCCAGCAGGCGAGCAGGATCGCGTTGACGCTGTCGTGCCGGCCCCAGGCGCGGGCTCCGCGCCGGGCCTGGCGCTGGATCTCCACGACGAGGGCGTGCGCCATCCCGCCGGCGAGCAGCCCGAGCAGCAGGGTCGCGAAAAATGATCGATGACCGCCAGCGGCGGCGACCAGGGCTGTCGCGCCGGTGAGCAGGGCGAGGCCACTCACGGTCCCGACGCGTGCACTCCGACGGTCCTCCACAAACCCAGAAGGTCGGCAAGATCGCGCAGAATCTGAGGAAGCCGGGCGGACCGGGGAACGGCCCCGGTGACGGGGTCCCGGCCGGCCGGGACGAGGATTACTGACATGTTGGGAAGTCTGCAGACCGAATCCGCACAGTCCCGCCTGGATCTGCTCGCCGCACCGGTCGCGAAGGCCCTGGAGGTCTGGCCGGTTGAGGCGCCGATCGACGCCGACCAGGTGCTCGTCGCGCCGATCGACCCGGGCCTGGCGGACACCGCCGCTTTCTGCGAGGCGTACGGTGTGGCGCTCGCCGAGTCCGCCAACTGCGTCATCGTTGCCGGCCGCCGGGGCGACGTCACCCGGTACGCCGCATGCATCGTGCTGGCGACCACCCGGGCCGACGTGAACGGCGTCGTGCGCAAGCACCTGGACGTGCGGAAGGCGAGTTTCGCGCCGATGGACGAGGCGGTGTCGCTGACCGGCATGGAGTACGGCGGGATCACCCCGATCGGCCTGCCCGCATCGTGGCCGATTCTGGTCGACTCCCGGGTGGTGGCCACACCGCACGTGATCATCGGCTCCGGCGTGCGGCAGAGCAAGATCGCGATCGCCGGCCCGGCCCTCGGGGCGCTGCCCGGCGCCGTGGTGATCGACGGACTGGCCCGCGAAGCAGGATAGTCACGATGCTCGATGTCGTTCCACGTGAAACAACATCGACGCGCAGCGACGCATGGGCGGCACCGGAAGTGCGGCGACGCATGGGCGGCACCGGAAGTGCGGCGACCCCATGAGCAGCGTCGAAAGCGCGGCCGCCGAGGGTGAGAACCGGCGACCTCGTCAGACGACGGCCTCTCGGCGGGCGATCTCCTCGAAGGCGGCAAGAAGCGTCGCCGGCTCCTGTGCGCCCTGCACCGCGTACTTCCCGTCGATCACGAAGGTCGGCACGCTCGTGATCCCGAGCTCGCGCGCCTCCGCCAGGTCGGTCCGGACGGCGGCACTGCCGGCCTCCGATTCCAGGTGGGCCAGGGCGTCGGCCGGGTCGAGCCCGATCGAGCCGGCGACCGCGGCGAGCGCCGGCAGTGAGCCGATGTCGACGCCGCCGGAGAAGTGCGCGACCTGGAGTGCCTCGAGCATGTCGGCCTGCCGTTCGCGCAGGGCTGCCCAGGCGATCAGCCGGTGCGCCGCGAACGTGTTGGCGGCGATCGCCCGGTCGAAGTCCAGGGTCAGGCCCTCAGTGGCCGCGATCGAGGTGACATGGGCGAACATCTGCTCGGCGCGGGCCGCCCCGCCGAACTTGGCGGCCATCACCTGCTTGATCGGCAGTGGTTCGGGGACCGGGCCGGCGTCGAGCTGGTAGGCCCGGTAGGTCACGGTGATCGAGCCGCCGAACGTCGCGACGGCCTTCTCCAGCCGCCGCTTGCCGATCCAGCACCACGGGCACACGACGTCGGACCAGACCTGGATGTCCACTCACTCCGCCTTCGCGCCGGCCACCTGTTCGGCGACCTGCCGCTTGAGCCGGCCCAGGATGGCCGTGCCGCCGCGGATCCGCAGCGGGCTGATGGCCTGCGTGAGACCCATCCGGGCATAGAGATCATCGGGTACGCCCAGGACCTCCTCGGCGTCCGCCCCGGCCAGCCCTTCGGCGAGGATGCCGGCGAACGCGCGGGTGGTGGGCGCCTCCGGCGGGCAGTCGAAGTGGGTCGTCACGGTCCGGTCGGGTTGCACCACGGCCTTGAGGAAGAACTGGGTCTGGCACTCCGGCACCTGTTCCATGCCCTCGTGGCCGGCCAGCGACCCGGGCAGCGGCGGCACGGCGTCCGCGAACTCCAGCAGCATCTCGAGAACGACCTCGCGCGGTGCGGAGGCGAACTCATCGACGATCTCGGCGAGCTTGGGTGGCATGTCAGTCACAGGTCCGACCCTACGCGGGGAACCTCTACGCCGCGGTGGACGTGGGCAGGAGGGCCACATCACTCAGGCTGAGGATGCCGACCACGTTGCGGTCCGCGTCGCAGACGAGCAGGCGGCGTACGCCACGGCTGCGCATGGCGCGTACCGCCTCCTCCACTGTGGCGCTCTGCTCGATCATGATCAGTTCACGGGTGGCGACGTCGCCGAGCGTCGTGGTCGCCGGCGGCAGCTGCTCGGCGACGGCCCGCACCACGATGTCGCGATCGGTCACGATCCCGGCCATGGTCGGGCCGTGTGTCACCACGACGTCGCCGATGCCCTGGTCACGCATGGCCTGCGCGGCCTCGTCGAGCGTGGTGTCCTCGGGAAGGTAGACGACCTGCCGGGTCATCGCGTCCGCGACCAGTCTGACCATGCCACCCGCCCCTCCGTCGCAGTTACGGATCGGTTACCCGAGGGCCGCGGTGATTACACCCGTGATGTCCACAAGGGGCACCGGCTGTCGCAATCGGGTCACGCGGGGATGGGCCGACCTGGTCGCCACCCGCCTGGCCGTCGAGATCGGCCCGGCCTTCCAGTACGCGAACCTCGCGATCCGCGGCCGGTTGTTCGACCAGGTGCTCGCCGAGCAGCTCGAGCCGACCCTGGACATGCGGCCCGATCTGGTCAGCTTCGCGGCCGGCGGCAACGACATCCGAGGGCGGGCACCGCCGGGTCGCCGGTCACGTGCTGAACTCGCTCGACGTCGGGGTCGACGAATACCCGCCCTGAATCACCAGGGCCGCAGCTCTTCGCAGCCGACCAGCGTGAAGGCGGGGTTCGACGAGCAGATGTCGTTGCTCGGCCCGCCGTCGAGGTGGCCGGCGCCCGAATAGGTGGTGAGGGTGTCGGCGCCCTCCTCGCCGTAGACCTTGTTGTTGCCGTCCCAGCCGTTGAGCTGGTCGTTGCCGCCACGGCCGTGGATGACGTCGTGACCGCCCCAGCCGTTGATCTCATTGGCGGCGGCGTTGCCGACGAGGCGGTCGTTGCCGTAACCGCCGGTGAGGATCTCGACGTCGGCACCGACCGTGTCGCGCTCGCCCGGCGCGCCGTCGTCGCCGCTCGCACCGTCCAGATCGACGGTGACGGCCTTCTTGTAGGCGCCGTAGTCCGCCCAGTCCCGGCCGGACCCGCCGAGGATCACATCGGCCACTGCGGAACGGTCGTTCACGTCGCCGTAGAGCTGGTCGTTCCCGGCGCCGCCTTCGAGGCGGTCGCGGCCGGTCGATCCGGCGATGAAGTCGTGGCCGTGGCCGCCGTACAGCTTGTCGTCGCGGGCCGCGCCGAACAGGCTGTCGTTGCCGCTACCACCGTGGAGGACGTCGTTGCCCGGGTAGTTGCGGTGGCTGACGCACTCGCTGTCACCGTGCACAGTGTCGTTGCCGTTGCCCGCGGAGACGTAATCGGCGCCGTCGTCGGCGTAGATCTTGTCGTTCCCGGCACCGCCGTAGATCTTGTCGTTGCCGTGCTTGGACCTGGTGTCGCACCAGTTGTCGTCGCCCTGGAGCACGTCCGCCTTCGGCCCGCCGACCAGTTTGTCGTGGCCGGGGCCGCCCACCGCGACCAGCCGCAGGTCACTCTTGTTGACCACCGAGTCGTTGCGATCGTGGACCTTGACGGACACGGCCGTGGGCGTCTTCTTCGTGGTGCAGCGCACCCGGGTCTTGTCGCCCTTGACCTGCTTGCAGCCCTTACCGGGCTTGAGGCGCACCCGGTCGTCGATGGTGACGGCCCGCCCGGACCGGGTGATCACCACGGCGTTCTTGGCGCCGTGGTCCGCCTCAAAGTTGACCTTCGTGGTGCCGGCGGTCGCGTAACTGAAGGACGCAGCCTCGGCCGGCCCGGCCACGGCGGTGGTCGTGCCGGTGACAAGAAGGGTGAGGCCGACCCGCGCCAGCCAGGACAGATGCAATGTCGTCACCTTTCGCGGCGAACCAGCGTGCCGATGGGCCGGACGAGGGGCGGTGTTGATCGATCGCGGTGATCATAGAACGAAACCGTTCCGACGTCACCGTCGAATCTCCGTGTCGTCCGTGCCGGGTCCGAAACCGGACGGGCCGGAAAGCGCTAGCGTGACAACCATGTCCGTACCGAACGATCCGGCGCAGGCGCTTCAGGCCTATGCGCATCCCGACAAACTGGTCACCACCGAGTGGCTCGCCGCGAACCTGGACACGCCCGGCCTGGTCGTCGTCGAGTCGGACGAGGACGTGCTGCTCTACGACACCGGGCACATCCCGGGTGCGGTGAAGGTCGACTGGCACCTCGAGCTGAACGACCAGCTCACCCGGGACTACCTGGACCCGGCCGCGTTCGCCGCGATGTGCGAGGCGAAGGGCATCGGCCGCGACGACACGATCGTCTTCTACGGGGACAACTTCAACTGGTGGGCGGCGTACGCCCTCTGGGTCTTCAGTCTCTTCGGTCACCGCGACGTGCGGCTGCTCGACGGCGGGCGGCAGAAGTGGGCAGCCGAGGGCCGCACGCTGACCCGGGACAAGACGGTCCGGCCGGCCGCGCAGTACCCGGTGCCGGTCCGCAACGACGCCGAGATCCGGGCCTTCCGCGACCAGGTGATGGGACACATCGCGAGTGGCCGGCCGCTCGTCGACGTGCGCTCGCCGCAGGAGTACACCGGCGAACTCACCCACATGGCGGCGTACCCGCAGGAGGGTGCGCTGCGCGGCGGCCACATCCCGGGCGCGGTCAGCAAGCCGTGGAAGTCGGCGGCGAACGACGACGGCTCCTTCAAGCCGCACGACGAACTCGTCAAGATCTACGCCGACGAGCTCGGACTGGAGTCCGGGGACGACATCATCGCGTACTGCCGGATCGGCGAGCGGTCGTCGCACACCTGGTTCGTGCTGCACCACCTGCTCGGATACCCGCAGGTCCGCAACTACGACGGTTCCTGGACGGAATGGGGCAACCTGGTCCGCGCCCCGATCGCCCGCGGCGCGGAGCCGGGCGGCCTCAGCTGAGACGCGCTGCCGGGCGCGCCACCGTTTCTGTCGGTGCCGCCCGGTAGCGTGCTCGATCGTGAGCAACACGTTCCAGGTCGATCTCCGGGGCATCGTCGACCTGCTCAGCCACCACCTCTACGCGAGCCCCCGCGTCTACATCCGTGAGCTTCTGCAGAACGCCGTCGACGCGATCACCGCGGTCGGTCCCGATCACGCCGGCCGGGTGGAGATCGTCACCGGGGACGGCCTGCGGATCAGCGACAACGGCATCGGTCTCACCGAGGCGCAGGTGCACGAGTTGCTCGCGACGATCGGCCGCAGTTCCAAACGCGACGAGCTGGGTTTCGCCCGGCACGAGTTCCTCGGCCAGTTCGGCATCGGCCTGCTCTCCTGCTTCATGGTCGCCGACGAGATCCGGGTGCACACCCGCCGGGGCGACGCGCCCGCGGTCCTCTGGACCGGGCACTCCGACGGCCGCTACGAGGTGCGTCCCGGGCCGGACCGCGAGCCGGGGACCACTGTCACCCTCCTGCCGCGGCGCGGCGCCGAACAGTTCCTCAGGGGTACGACGGTGGCCGAGCTCGCCACCCTCTACGGCTCCCTGCTCCCGGTCGCCGTGACCGTCGACGGCCACGCGGTGACCGGCGGCGCCCCGCCCTGGGAGCAGTCACGTGCCGATCGGTTCGCCTACGCGGAGAGCACGCTCGGCTTCCGCCCGTTCGACGTGATCGACCTGGATGTGCCGGCCGCAGGCCTCAGCGGCGTCGCATTCGTGCTGCCCACCCCGGTCAACCCGGCCAACCGCGGCGGTCACCGGGTCTACCTGAAACGAATGCTGCTCTCCGAGCGCGTCGAGGGGCTGCTCCCCGAGTGGGCGTTTTTCGCCCGCTGCGTGGTGGACAGCAGCGAGCTGCGGCCGACCGCGAGCCGGGAGGCGCTCTACGACGACGGCCAGCTCGCCGAGACCCGGGACGCCATCGCCGACCAGCTGCGTGGCTGGCTGGTTCGGCTGTCCGCGACCGACCCGCGCCGCCTCGCGGAGTTCCTGCGGATCCACCATCTCGGTGTGAAATCGCTGGCCCTGCACGACGACGAGATGCTGCGCCTGGTCGAGCAGTGGTACCCGATGCAGACCAACATGGGCGAGGTCACCCTCGCCGAGTTCCACGCCCGGCACGGCGTCCTGCGGTACGCGTCGACCGACGACGAGTTCCGGCAGCTCGCCGCCGTGGCAGGCGCGCAGGACGTGGCGCTGATCAACGGCGGCTACGTCTACGACGCCGAGCTGATCGAGCGGCTCGCCGCCCTCGACCCGGACGTGCGCGCCGAGCGGCTCGACCCGTCCGACCTGACCACCCGGCTGCTGCCCGTCGACGCGGCGGCCGAGCTGTTGCTGCGCCCGTTCCTGGCGGCCGCGCAACGCCGGCTAGACCGGCTCGGCTGCGAGGTCGTCATCCGCGCGTTCGACCCGGTCACCCTGCCCGCGCTCTACCTGGTGAGCCGGGCAGCCGCCTTCCAGGAGGAGTTCACCAGCAGCCGCGAGCAGGCCGACGATCTCTGGGGCGGGGTGCTCGACGCGCTGTCCCGCACCGTGCCGACCGATCGCCCGCAGCTCGTGCTCAACCATCGCAACCCGCTGGTCCGGCGGATCGCCGCGATCGCCGACCCCGAGCTGGCCGGCCTCGCCGTGGAGACGCTCTACGGTCAGGCGCTGATGCTCGGCCACCATCCGATCCGGCCGGCCGACGCCGCGCTGCTCACCACGTCGTTCCTCGGCCTGCTGGAGCGGGCCGTCCCCGGGGAGGCCTCCGCGTGAAGACCGCCGACGAACTGTGGGACCTGCTGTCCCAGGCACAGGACCTGCCGTACGGTGCCGCCCAGATCGCCCTGGTCGAGCAGGTGATGCGGCAGGTGGACGGCGCCGGTGACCCGGCGCTGGCGTTCTACACACGACTGTTCGCGACGACGGCGTACATCTACGGCGGCGAGCCGGTGAAATCGTTCCCGGCCTTCTCCTGGTGCGTGGCCGACTTCGACCGCAAGCCGGCCGACTACCACGGGCAGTGGACGCACAACCTGCTCTGGCTCTTCAAGAACATGGCCAGCTCGATGACCGACTTCCCCGAGGTGCCGCTGGCTCGGACCTACGCGGTGCTCGACGACATGGAGCGGCGCTACCGCGAGGCCGGGCACGGCATGCAGCCGGTCTACAAGCACCGTTACCTGGTCGCCGACCACGTCGGCGCCACCGAGGAGGCGCAGGCCTGGTTCGAGAAATGGCAGGCCGCCCCGCGCGACTCGCTCTCCGACTGCGCCGGCTGCGACCCCAGCTCGCTCGCCAACCACCTGGTCGGCCAGGGAAAGTACGCGGAGGCGGTCGAACTCGCCGAACCGGTGCTCGCCGGCCACCTCTCCTGCAACGAGCAGCCACAGAGCATCCTCAGCGAGGTCATGGTGGCCTACCTGCTGGCCGGCCGGCCCGCTGAGGCGGCCGATGCGCACCGCCGGTCCTACCTGATCGAGCGGAACAACCTGGCCGACCTGAGCGGCATCGGCGACCACATCGAGTTCTGTGCCCGCAGCGGCAACGAGCACCGCGGCCTGGAGATCCTGCAACGGCACATCGACTGGCTCGACCGCGCCCCGTCGCCGTCGGCCGCGATGTGGTTCGCCGCCGACTCGGCCCTCCTGCTGCGTCGGATCACCGAACTCGGTCACGGCGATGCCCCGATCCGCCGCACGGGCAAACCAGACACCACGGCCGCGGAGCTGGCCGCCGAGCTCACCACGTTCGCCACCGACCTGGCCGCCCGATTCGACGCCCGCAACGGCACCGACCATCAGAGCCGCCTGATCCGCGACACGATCGACAAGGCGCCCTACGGCATCGAGGTGCGGCTCTCCCCGACGGCCCGCCCGGCCCCGGTCCCGGCGCCCGCCGCCGGGACGTCACTCCCTACCCGGGCCGCGGCGGCCCCGGCGGTCGAGATGCCCGGCACGGCGACCACCGAGGAGCTGCTGGATCTCGCGGACGCGCTCTGGCTCGACGATCGCGAGGACGAGTTCGCGGCCGTCGTGGACGCGATCGAGGCCCGCTTCGGTGCACCGGTGGATGCGGCCCGTGCCGCTGGTTCGGGTGGGTCGGTCGATGCCGCCCGTGCGGCTGTTTCGGGTGGGTCGGTGGATGCCGGTCCCGCGGCTGGTTCGGGCGCGTCGGCGGAGGCGGAGCCGGGCTCCGCGGCTTGTTCGGGCGAGTTCATGGACCCGCGTCTTGCGGCCCGGTTCTGGCGTGCGCGGGCTCGACGGCTTCAGCCGAGGGACGACACCGACGCAGAGATCGCGGCGCTGCAGCGGGCCATCGAGCTGTTCGAGGCGATCGGGGAGCCGGGGGAGGCAAGCCGGCTGCGGGCCGCCTCCGCGCTGGTGCGCGGCCTCGCCGGCAGCCCGGAGGGCGGCCTCGACGCGGTGCTGGCGGACGTCGCTCATCAGGACGAGCACGGCGACCCTGCCGAGCAAGCCGCGGCACTGCTCCGCCTGTCCACGATGTACCTCGTGCTCGGCGACCCGGCCGCGGCCAACGAGGCGAGCGACCGGGCCGACGCCCTGGCCGGCGCGACCGTGGATGAGGCGGGCGCGGACGAGGGCAACGCGGATGAGGCCGGCGCGGCCGCTGGTCAGGCATCCGCCGCGTCCGGCGATGGGGCAGGCGGCGCCGCACCCGGCGCGCAGTCCGAGGAGGCGGGCGGCATCGCAGCCGGCGGGCAGGGCGGCGCGGGCGGGGACGGGACGGCTCGGCGGCGGCTGGCTCGGCATGCTCTGGTGCGGGCGCGCAACCGGGTGGCGGCCGATCGGCGCGAGGAGGCGCTGGCGGCGGGGCGGGTCGCGTGGGAGTTCTACCAGGTGCACGGTCCGGCTCGGATGAGCGGGCACGCGGCCGTCACGGTCGGGCAGCTGACGGACGATCCGGCCGAGGTGGTTGCCGCGTTCGACGAGGTGCTGGCGGCCGGCATCGCCGGTCCGGAACTCGTCGCCCGGCTCCAGCGCGGGCGGGCCCTGCTCGCGCTCGACCGGCCGGCCGAGGCGGTCGACGACCTGGTGGAGGCGATCGCTCTCTGCGCCGAGCACGGTGAGGAGCAGGCCGGCGTGTTCGCCCGGCACGATCTTGCCCTGGCCTACGAGGCGACCGGCCGGCCCGCCGAGGCCGTCGAGGTGGCCGAGGAGGCGCTGCTGGGCTTCGTGGGCCTTGGCGCCGAGGAGCCGGCTGACAACTGCCGGTTCCTCCTGGCCGGGCTCTACCGGGAGATCGGCGACACCGACCGGGCACTCGAGGTCTACCGGGAGCTGATCGAGCGGCTGGCGGACAACCCGGCCGGGCGGGGACAGGTCGGTGAGCAGGCCGGCGGCCTCCTTTACGACCTCGATCGCGACCGGGAGGCGGCGCTGACGTTCCAGGCCGCCGCGCAGTCGCTGCGGGAGGCCGGTGACCTGGCCGGTGAGCTGCGGGTGCTGCGCCGCCGGTTGATGGCGCTGAACTACGCGGACGAGGTGCCCGCGGCCGAGGAGCTGATCGGCGCGGTCACCGAGAGGTACGCGTCACTCCCCGAGGAACTGGCCGCGGAACCGGGCGTGCGGTGGGGCCGGTCGATCTTCGCTTTCGAGGTCGGCAACATGCTGATGCGCCGCGGCCGGGCCGCCGAGGCGGTGCCGCATCTGCGCGGTGCGCCGGAACGGCTGCGCGAGATCGGGGCTGCCGAGGACGCCGATCGGGTGACCTGCATGCTCGCCGAGGCATTGCTCCGGTCGGGTGACCCGGACGAGGCTGTCGAACTGCTGGAGGCGGCGCTGGCCGGGATGGCTCCCGACGCGCAGGCCCGGCAGACAGCAACTGATCTTCTGGCGGGGGCACGCGACGCGAAAAAGAGCTGAACGACCGTTAAGTGAGGGCTTGACGTCGGGTTACAGTTGCCGGGTGACGACGGTAGAACAACAGCACCGGACCACCCCTCCGGCGCCTCGGCGGCGGTCTCGCCGCGACGAGATCCTCGAGATCGCGGTCGGCCTGTTCGCCTCCCGCGGCTATCACGGTGTGTCGATGGATGACATCGGTTCCGCTGCCGGCGTCACCGGCCCAGCCCTCTACCACCACTTCGCCGGCAAGGAGGCGATGCTGGTCGCCGCGCTGATCCCGGTCAGCGAGAGCCTGCTCGCGGGCGGCCGGGAGCGGGTGGCCCACCACTCGGAGGACGCCGAGGCGGCACTCGCCGACTTGATCGACTTCCATGTGGACTTCGCGCTCGCCAACCCGGCCGTGATCGCCCTGCACCTGCACGAGCTGGACCGGTTGCCCGACGAGCCGCGCCGGCAGATCCGCCGGTTGCAGCGGCTTTACGTCGAGGAGTGGGTCGCGGTGCTCTCCCGGGTGCGCCCCGAGCTGGCCGCGCCGGAGGCCCGGGTGCTGGCGCACGCCGCGTTCGGCCTGATGAACTCCACACCGTTCCTCGGTGGCGAGGTGGAGCGCCGGCGCCGCGCCGACCTGCTGCGCGAGGCGACGATCCACGCCCTGGCCGGGCACTGACCCGCGCGCACCGCAGGCGCGGTCCGCGGGCGCGCACGTACTCGCACATGTCACCGGCGCCGGCCGCACCACGGGCGGCGCCGCGAGGGCGCCCCACAAGGGCGCGGACCCGCAAAGGAGCGGAATGATCGAGTCGTTGCTCATCGCGAACCGGGGGGAGATCGCCCGCCGGATCATCCGGACCGCCAACCGGCTGGGTGTCCGGACCATCGCGGTGCACTCCGAGACCGACGCGGACCTGCCGTTCGTCGCCGAGGCGGACGAGGCGGTCTGTGTCGGCCCGGCGAATCCGGCACTGAGTTACCGCAACGCCGAGGCGATCCTGGCGGCGGCCAAGTCGACGGGCGCCCAGGCGATCCATCCTGGTTACGGTTTCCTGAGTGAGAACGCGGACTTCGCCCGTACGGTCGAGGCCAGCGGCCTGGTGTGGGTCGGACCAGGCGCCGACGCGATAAGCGCGATGGGTGACAAGATCAATGCGCGCAACCTGATGGCTGCCGCCGGTGTGCCGGTCGCGCCGGGTTCGCAGGAGCCGGCGGAGAGCGCCGAGGCCGCGCTGGCCGCGGCCGCGGAGATCGGCTTCCCGGTGATGGTGAAGGCTGCGGCGGGCGGCGGCGGCATGGGCATGGCGGTCGCCGGTGACGGTGATGAGCTGCGCAAGGAGTACGAGAAGGTGCGCTCCTTCGCCGAGCGGATGTTCGGTGACGGTTCGGTGCTGATCGAGCGGTTCTTCCCCCGGGTGCGTCACGTCGAGGTGCAGATCCTCGGCCTGGCCGACGGCCGGGTGGTGGCCCTTTCCGAGCGGGAGTGCTCGGTGCAGCGGCGCAATCAGAAGCTGGTCGAGGAGGCGCCGTCCCCGGCTGTCTCCCCGGAGTTGCGGGAGCGGCTGCTGGCGGCGGCGGTGACGGCCGGTGAGGCGGTGAACTACCGCAACGCGGGCACAGTGGAGTGTCTGCTGGACCCGGCGACAGGCCAGTTCTTCTTCCTGGAGATGAACACCCGGCTCCAGGTCGAGCACCCGATCACCGAGCTGATCCACGGCATCGACCTGGTCGAGCAGCAACTGTTGATCGCGTCGGGCGACGAGCCCACGCTGCAACAACGACAAACAGGACACGCGATCGAATTGCGGGTGAACGCCGAGGACCCGAAGCGCTTCTTCCCCGGACCCGGCACGATCACCACCTGGGTGGAGCCCTCCGGCGACGGCGTGCGGGTGGATTCCGGTTACACCGCGGGCAACACGGTCAGCCAGAACTACGACTCGCTGATGGCGAAGCTGATCGTTTTCGGCGCCGATCGGGACGACGCGATCGCGAAGGCCCGGGCTGCCGTGTCCGGCTTCGAGATCGCCGGTCCCAAGAACAACCTGCCGTTCTTCGCCGAGCTGCTGGAGAACCCGGAGTTCCGTTCCGGCGACTACGACACCGGCATCGTTTCCCGGATGAGGTGAGTCATGACTTCGGTGAGCATCCGTGAGGTCGCCCCGCGGGACGGCCTGCAGAACGAGGACCCGGTGCCGGCGGCCGACAAGATCCGGTTGCTGGACGCGCTGAGTGGCACGGGGGTGCGGCGCATCGAGGCGGTCTCGTTCGTGCATCCGAAGGCGATTCCGCAGATGGCCGACGCCGACGAGGTCTGGGCGAAGGCCTGGCACAACGCGGAGGTGCGCTACTCGGCGCTGATCCCCAACACCCGGGGCGCGCAGCGGGCGATCGCCGCGGGTTTCCGGGAGATCGAGGTGGTGGTGTCGGCCAGTGACACGCACAACCGGCGCAATTTGAACCGTTCCACCGAGGAGTCGCTGGACGACATCGCCGGGCTGATCCCGCTGGTCCACGAGGCGGGCGCGACGCTGGAGGTGATCGTCGCGACCAGTTTCGGCTGCCCCTTCGAGGGAGATGTCGACCCCGGGCGGGTGGCGGCGATCGTGGCGCGTGTGCGTGCGGACGGCGCGGACCGCATCGCCTTCGGCGACACGACGGGCATGGCGACCCCGCGCCGGGTGCGTGACCTTCTCGCCGAGGTGCGGCCGGACCTGCTGCACTTCCACAACACCAGGGGTACGGGCCTGGCGAACATCCTGACCGCGCTGGATCTCGGGGTGACCGAGTTCGACGCCAGTGCGGGCGGGCTCGGCGGCTGCCCGTACGCGCCGGGCGCCTCGGGGAACGTCGCCACCGAGGAGGTCGTCCACATGCTGCACGACATGGGCATCGACACCGGAATCGACCTGGATCGTCTTCTGGAAGCGGCTGAACTGGCCGAACAGGTGGTCGGCCGGCAACTTCCGTCGGGTGTTCTGCGAGCCGGGCCGCGTACCCGGCTGGCGTGATTTCGAAGCCCTTTCCCTGCGACCATTTTTCCTTTTTGTCCGCGTGACTTCTCGTTCGCTCGCGTCGTTACCAATACCGAGTGGCCAATATCGCCTTGTTCGCACAGGTTCAGGGCGGTGCAGCCAACGGCCGGCGTCGACGACGAGGGGTGATCATGACGGGCTGGGAGGTCGAGCGCCCGACGCGCACGGCACGCCTGTCCCGGTCGATCCCTGCCGGCAGCTCCACGCTCATGCCGCCCCCGAGCCAGGGGGTGGAGCGGCGTCCGGAGCGCCGCGCAGGACACGCCGGCTCACGGTGGGTCCTGCGTGCACTGGTCATCGGTGGCCTGGCCGGAGTGGCCTGGCTGTTCACCGGCACCGCCGCACACGCCGCGGACCACGACGTCGAGCCCGCCGGCTCGCTGTCCGAGTCCATGTCGCACAGTGTCGCGCCGGTGTCCGGCAACGAACCCTTGGTCGGCGAACTCCTGCAGGCGGCCGTCCAGCCGCTGGAGTACGAGTCCGCACCGAAAATCCACCGGCGCGTCGTGGCGTCGATCCTCACGACAGCGGAGCGGATGCTGTCCCGGCCGGTGGAGTTGCCCGACGAGACGTACTACGGAACCGTGATCGACGCGGACCCGCAGGGTACGGAACCGCGCACGAAGCCCGCTCCCGCGCGTACCAGCGCCGGCGAGCAGGGTGACCGGACGCGGCCCGAACCGGCGGACGACGCCACGGAACCCGTGACCGAGCCGGCGAAGCCGGCCGCCGAGGCGGACCTTCCGCCGGTGGCCGTGCCGTCCCCGGCCGAAGACTCCGCGGCCCCGGCCGCCGCGACCGAACCTGTGCGGCCGACGGCCGCCGGTGACGTCCGGCCGGCCACCCGGGCGGCGGCGCACGTCTCGGCGAATCACAGCATCAGGGCCCACCGTGCTCCGGCCGGCTTGTCGCCGGCCCGGCACGCGAAGGCCGCGTCCCGGTCCACTGTCCACCGTCGTGTCCCGGCCGCCCGGCCGGCCACCACGGAGACGGTCCGCGAGGAGGCGCCCGTCGACGACGGGCCCACCCCGGCGCGGATGAACCTCGGGACAGTCAGCGGCATCCCGGCCAGCGGGCCGGGACCGTCCCCGGAGTACGGCCCGGTGGCCGTTCTTCCGGCTCGGGTCGCGAGCGGCGCGGTGGCCGACCACCGGTCCCCGGTCGCGAACGATGTCGAGGTCCGGCAGCACGATGCCGGTGAACCGACCGTCTCACCTGACTAGTGATGGATCGGCGGCTTGCTGCCGCCACCCGCACGCCGGCGTTCGACGCCGAGTGTCCGGGTCACGATTCCTGAACCGCTTGCGCACAGGCGGCGAATCGGCCGACGGCTCGGGCAGCACATCACCGCACCACAGCTCATCGATGCGCCACGGGCGTTCGCCGAGAGGTGGGGTCAGACCACGAGAAGAGCCGGGGCACCGCTGCGCCCGGATTCAAGGTTCCAGGACCAAGCAATTGAGTACGCGGAAATTCATTGCTGACCATTCGTGAAAGGCATTTCTTACCTGATGAAGAAGACGTGGGTTCGTAAGACTCTCAGCATCGGTGTGCTCGCCGCCGGCGCCCTGCTGCTCGCTCCCGCCGCTGCCGCTCAGGCCGGCCCCGACCAGGGCGGGCAGTCGGTCCGGCAGGAGAGCGGCAGCAACCTGCTCGGCAACAACGCCGTCGGCGACATGGCGCACAACCTGGCCCACGGCACCGGTGCCCGGTCCGGCCTCAGCAGCAGCCACGCGCTGGGCAGCAGCCACGTGCTGGGCAACCTCGGCGGCAACAACATGCTGGGCAACCACGGTTCCGGCAGCCACATGCTGGGCAACCACGGTGCCAGCCACCACGTGCTCGGCAACCACGGTGCCGGTACCCACGTGCTGGGCAACCACGGTGCCAGCAACTACCTGCCGGGCAACCACGGCACCGGTACGCACCTGCTGGGCAACAACACCGTCGGGAACATGGCGCACAACCTGGCCCACGGCACCGGCTCCCGGTCCAGTGACGGCAGCAGCCACCTGCTGGGCAACAACACCGTCGGGAACATGGCGCACAACCTGGCCCACGGCACCGGCTCCCGGTCCAGCCTCGGCAGCAGCCACGTGCTGGGCAACCACGGCGCCGGCCACTTCGTGCCGGGTGGGCACGGCATGGGCAGCCTCGTGCCGGGTGCGCACAGCCTGGGCGGCAACCACGGGATCGGGAACTTCGTCCCGGGTGGGCACATCGCCCCGACGGCCGGCCACTTCGGCAGCCACCACGCGGGCGGTGACAAGTCTGGCCACGGCGGCGACTGGCACGACATCCACCAGGGCGGCGTCGGCCACCTGGGGATTCTCGGCGGCGGCCACTACGGCGCGCCGGTCACCGTCCCGATCAACGTCTGCGGCAACTCGCTGTCGTTCCTCGGTGCCTCGCACAGCAGCGCCAACTGCGCCAACGTCATCGGTACCGACGTGAAGGGCGGCAAGGACGTCCAGGACGTCCAGGACGTCAAGGGCGACAACGAGGGCCCGGCGGCCCCCGGCGGTGACGTCAAGGGCGACAACGCCGGCTACGGCCCGAAGGACCACGACCGTGACGTCCGTGGCGACGCCGGCGAGCTGCCCGACGACGCCGGTTACGGCGACGAGGCCCCGGCCGACGTCATGGACGACGGTTACGGCGACGAGGCCCCCGACGCTGTGGAGGAGCCGACCGACGTCATGGACGACGGTTACGGCGACGAGGCTCCGGCCGCGTACGGCGACGGCAACGGTGGCCGCACCTCGGAGAACACCACGCTGAGCCGCCTCACCGGTTTCGGCCTGCTGAACAGCCTGCGCTGAAACGCGGCCGGCGCTCCTCCACAGCGCTGGTCGTAGTCAGGACGAACGGGAGCTTCCGCGACTTGCGGGGGCTCCCGTTCGTGCGTTGCCGCCGGGTGCGCCGATGGGCTAGCCTAACGCTCGTTAAGTTCTAACGACCGTTAAGGCCGGCGAGCTCGCCGGGATGCGGAGGGAACGCATGGACAGCGACGCGCTCGCGGCAGTGCGCAAGCGGGTGCTCGCCGGCGGCGCCGAGCGGTACCACGACGCCAACGCCGCCAAGGGCAAGCTGTTCGCCCGGGAGCGGATCGCACTGCTGATCGACGAGGGCACGTTCGTCGAGGACGGCCTCTACGCGAACAGTCTGGCCGAGGGCCTGCCCGCCGACGGCGTGATCACCGGGTCCGGGCGGATCGACGGCCGGGACGTCTGTGTCATGGCGAACGATTCGACGGTCAAGGCCGGCTCCTGGGGCGCCCGGACGGTCGAGAAGATCGTCCGGATCATCGAGCGGGCGTACCGGGAGGCCGTACCCATGGTCTACCTGGTCGACTCGGCCGGTGCCCGGATCACCGACCAGATCGACCTCTTCCCCGGCCGTCGCGGCGCCGGGAAGATCTTCCACACCCAGGTCCGTGCCTCCGGGTCGATCCCCCAGGTCTGCGCGCTCTTCGGCCCGTCCGCCGCGGGCGGCGCCTACATCCCGGCCTTCTGCGACGTAGTCGCCATGGTCGAGGGCAACGCCAGCATGTACCTGGGCTCCGACCGGATGGTCGAGATGGTCACCGGGGAGAAGACGACGCTGGAGGCGATGGGTGGCGCCCGGGTGCACTGCACCGAGTCCGGCGTCGGCCACTTCCTCTGCAAGACCGAGCGCGAGGCGCTCGACGTGGTGCGGAACTATCTGTCGTACCTGCCGGCCAACTGGACGCAGCAGCCGCCGTCGGCTGCCGCCGCCGAGGCGGGCAAGGGGGATCTCGCCGCGCTGGTCCCGGCGAGCGAGCGCCAGGCCTTCGACATGCGGAGGTACGTCAAGGGGCTTGTCGACGAGAACTCGTACTTCGAGATCCACGCCCTCTGGGCCCGTGAGCTGACCGTCGGGTTCGCCCGCCTGAACGGCGAGGTGGTCGGCGTGGTCGGCAACAACTCGATGTTCAAGGGCGGCGTGCTCTTCGTCGACTCGGCCGACAAGGCCGCCCGGTTCGTGCAGCTCTGCGACGCCTTCAACGTGCCGCTGCTCTTCCTCTCCGACGTGCCCGGTTTCATGGTCGGCACGGCCGTCGAGAAGCAGGGCATCATCCGGCACGGCGCCAAGATGATCACGGCGATCTCCGAGGCCACGGTGCCCAAGATCTGCGTGGTGGTCAGGAAGGCGTACGGTGCCGGTCTCTACGCCATGGCCGGCCCCGGCTTCGACCCGGACGCCACGATCGCCCTGCCCACCGCGAAGATCGCGGTGATGGGCGCCGAGGCCGCGGTGAACGCGGTCTACGCCAACAAGATCGCGGCGATCGAGGACCCGGAGGAACGGGCCGCCTTCGTCGCCGACCGCCGCGCCGAGTACGAGCGCGACATCGACATCATGCGCCTGGCCAGTGAGCTCGTCGTGGACACCGTCGTCGAGCCGGCCGATCTGCGAGCGGAGCTGGTCAGGCGGTTCGCCGCGGCCCGCGGCCGGGATCGCGCGTTCTCCCGGCGCCGGCACGGCGTCACTCCTGTGTAGAGAGAGGCTTCGTCATGGTCGACTTCCGGCTCGGCGACGAGTACGAGGAGCTGCGCGTCAGCGTGCGCCAGTTCGCGCGGGAGCAGGTCGCTCCGGTGATCGCCGAGCACTACGAGCGCGAGACCTTCCCCTACGAGATCGTGCGCCAAATGGGCAAGATGGGTCTTTTCGGCCTGCCCTTCGACGAACGGTTCGGCGGCATGGGCGGCGACTACTTCGCGCTCTGTGTCGCGCTCGAGGAACTGGCCAGAGTGGACAGCTCGGTGGCGGTCACCCTGGAGGCGGCGGTCTCCCTCGGTGCGATGCCGATCTATCGGTACGGGACCGACGAGCAGAAGGAGCGCTGGCTGCCCCGGCTGACGAGTGGGGAGGCCCTCGCCGGGTTCGGCCTGACCGAGCCCGGCACCGGCTCCGACGCGGCCGGCACCACGACCCGGGCGGTGCTCGACGAGGCGACCGGCGAGTGGGTGATCAACGGGACGAAGGCGTTCATCACGAATTCCGGCACCGACATCACCTGCCTGGTCACGGTGATGGCGGTGACCGGGCGCAACCCCGACGGCAGCAAGGAGTTGTCCACCATCATCGTGCCGTCGGGCACGCCGGGGTTCACCGTGGCGCCGCAGTACTCGAAGGTCGGCTGGTGCGCCTCGGACACTCATGAGCTGTCGTTCGACGAGGTGCGGGTGCCGGCCGCCAATCTGCTCGGGGAGCGCGGCCGGGGTCTCGCCCAGTTCCTGCGGATCCTTGACGAGGGCCGGATCGCGATCGCGGCGCTGGCGGTGGGACTGGCACAGGGTTGCGTGGACGAGTCGGTGGCGTACGCGAAGCAGCGCACCGCGTTCGGCCGGCCGATCGGTGACAACCAGGCCGTGCAGTTCCTGATCGCCGACATGGACATGCGGGCGCACGTGGCCCGGCTCGGCTACTACGACGCGGCCGCCCGGATGCTGGCCGGCGCGGACTTCAAGCGGTACGCGGCGATCGCCAAGCTGAACGCCAGCAACGCCGCGATGGAGAACAGCCGGTACGCCACCCAGGTGCACGGGGGGTACGGCTTCATGAACGAGTCCGCGGTGGGCCGGTTCTACCGGGACGCGAAGATCCTCGAGGTCGGCGAGGGCACGTCCGAGGTGCAGCGGATGCTGATCGCTCGCGGTCTCGGGCTCTGATCCTGTTCGCAGTGGTGGGCGGCGGGGGGGGGCCGGGCCCCCC
>NZ_JAHWGU010000046.1 GCF_020873875.1 Actinoplanes sp. DH11 | reverse complement strand
TTGGGGGGGGGGGGGGGGGGGGGCGGGGCTGGGGCTGGGCTGGGGGGGGGGGCTGGGGGGGGCAGGCGGGCGGGCATCGGGCACCGAACTGGCGTGGGAAGTGAGGAGCCCGGACGGCCTTGCGCAGACGTCCGGGCTCACCTCACATCGTGAGTGTTACTCGTAGCGACGTACCGCTGATTGCCTGGCCATCTGCTGACGCACATCGAGCTCGTCCACCCATTGACGCCGCACCGGCGCGTTCGTGGCGGGGATGCCGGGCCGACCGGCGTCGTCGACCGGGTAGCCGTAGCTCGGCTGCACCGGACCATAACCGTGCTGACCCGCCGCATGGCCGCGGCTTCCATGGCTCTCGTTGCCGCCGGCGTAACCGAAACCACCGTGCCCGGCACCGGACAATCCGAAGACCGCGCCGCCCTGCCCCGAGCCGGCGTCGGTGAATTCGCCCGCATCGCTGAAGCCGGACCGTGCCGGAGTGTTGGATCCGCCCTGGCCCGAGTGCGTGAACACCGAGTTCGACACGTAACCGCTCTGGTCGATGCCCGCCGTCGCGAACCCGGCGCCGGCGTTGCCGAACTCGGGCTGCGCCGCGCCGAAGGCCTGACCCGCCGCCGGGAACTCGGACTCCTCCGGCGCGGCGAGCCGGAACTGGGCGCCGGCCCGCTCGAACCCGGACTGCTCGTATCCCGCCTGCTGGTACCCCGACTGCTGGTACCCCGACTGCTGGTACCCCGACTGCTCGTACCCCGGCCGCTGGTAACCCTGTTGCTCAAATCCCGGCTGCTCGTATCCGGTTCGTCCGTCTCCCGGCTGCTCGTACCCGAATCGCTCGTGTCCCGGCTGCTCGTATCCGGATGGCTCGTGTCCCGATTGCTCGTAACTCCGCAGCTCGTAGCCTTGCTGCTCGTAAGCTTGCCGCTCGTAGCCCTGATGCTCGTAGCCCGACCGCTCATAGCCCTGCTGCTCATAGCCCCGCTGCTCGGAGCCCCGCTGCTCGGAGCCCCGCTGCTCATAGCTCCGCTGCTCGGAGCCGGGGAACCCGAACACCGCGCCATCCCGGGCCGAACCGGCGGGGGCGAAACCGAAGCCGGGGCCGGTCATCCGGTGCTCGACCGCCGGGGCGTCGGTGACCGCTTGAATGACGGCGGTCTGCCCTTCCGAGCCGGACATCGCGGCCGGGCGCAGGACCGGGGCGCGGGCCGTGGTCGGCTCGGTGGTGACCGGCTGCTGGGTGAGCGCGCCGGCGATGAGGTCGTTGAACTTGACCATGAAGGCGACGGTGATCGGCAGGACGAGCACGCCCCACCAGCTGACCAGCTCGGCCAGGGCGAGCAGGATGCCGAGGACCACGGCGCCCTCGAGGAAGACGAAGCAGAGCAGGCCGCTCGGGGCGAGGTGCCGCAGGCGTAACGCTCGCGAATACAGCGGCTGGTTCGCAATCTCGGCGCGACGCGATCTCACCGTCCGGGTCATCGGGCACCACCGTTCCGCCGGGCCGCCGCCACCGCGAAGACCGCCTGCTCGAGCGCGTAGCCACGGTCCTCGGCGCCGCCCTTGACCGCCGCGTTGCAGTCGGCCGCGGCGCGCATCGCGTCGATCAGACCGTCCGGTGTCCAGCCGCGGCTGCGCTCCTGCGCCCGCTGGATCTTCCAGGCCGGCATGCCGAGGGTGCTGGCCAGCTGGTAGGGATTGCCGCGGCCGGCCGAAGCCACCCGCGCCACCGTCCGCACGCCGTCGGCCAGGGCGTCCGCGATCGGCACCGGGTCGACACCGACGTGCAGCGCCCAGCGGAGCGCCTCGAGCGCGCCGGGCAGGTCACCGACCATCGCGGCGTCGGCCACCGTGAACCCGCTGACCTCGGCGCGGCCCTTGTAGTAACGCGCCACCACCGCCTCAGTGATCTTGCCGTCGGTGTCGGCGAGCAGCTGCGAGCAGGCGGCCGCGATCTCCCGCAGGTCGTTGCCGACCGAGGCGAGCAGCGCGGACGCGGCCGCCTCGTCGCAGCGGACACCGTTGCGCCGGAACTCGTCACGGACGAAGGCGATCCGCTCGCGATCGCCTTTCAGTTTGGCGGCCGGGATGACCTCGGCGCCCGCGGCACGAAGGCCGTCGGCGAAGGCCTTGCCCTTGGCCCCGCCCACATGCGCGACGATCAGCGTCACGTCCGGGTCGGGGTTCTTCGCGTAGGCCAGCAGCGCGGCAGTCAGATCCTTGCGCGCATCCTGACCGCTTCTGATCACGAGCACGCGCCGCCCGCCGAAGAGCGACGGGCTCAGCATCTCGGCCACCTCGCCCGCGACGAGCGAACCCGCCTCGTATTCCCGGACGTCGGCGCCGGGGTCGGCAGCACGGGCGGCCTCGACCGCGCCGGCGATGGCGCGGGCGGCGAGCAGCTCCTCATCACCGTGGACGAGCAGCAAAGGGGCGGGTGGCGCGGCATTCACGCTCAATATCGTCGCACGCTGCACCGACAATTCCGCGCGGCTCACTCCTTCGCGCATGGACGCCGATCACCGAACGCGAAACCCGACATATCGGTGGACGAAGATGCCCCGCCGCTCGTAGAGTCGGCTGCCCAGGCCGAATCGGCCCCTACCGCTACGGTGGCGTTTCGTCCGTTATTGAGCATTGTCACCCGCAATGTCCACCAAGTCGGGTCCCCGATCCGGGCGTGTCGCCCCAAAAGGGACACACAACCGGCATCCCTGTGAGAGACGCGGGTGGTTCTCCGCGAGCCACCACGCGCCCCCTCACGCGGGCGGTTCGCCGCGAGCCACCACGTCCCTCAAGCGGGCGGTTCGCCGCGAGCCGCGACAGCCAGCCCGTCCGCTGCGGCCACGGCGGCGATGTCACCCGACTCATCGGTACGCAGGATGCGCGCACCGCCTCGAGCCAGCCGGTTCAGCAGCGCGCCGTTCGGATGCCCGTAATCGTTGTCCCGGCCGGCCGACACCAGGGCCACCGCCGGGTCCACGGCGTCCAGCAGTTCCGGCGACTGGAGTGCGCTGCCGTGATGCGCCACCTTCAGCACGTCCGCCCGCAGCCCGGCCGCACCGATCCGGCTCACCAGGTCATCCTGCTGCTCGGTCTCCGCGTCACCGAGCAGCAGCACGCTGCGCCCGCCGACCACGGCCCGCAGGATGAGCGAGTTGTTGTTCGGATCGGAGTTGGTCCCGCGCAGCGGCTCACCCGGCCCCACCACCTCCAGCCGCAGGTCGCCCACGGTCCACACCCAGCCGGGCCGGACGGTACGCACCGCGACCCCGCCGGCTCCGGCCGCGCTCTCCACCGTCGCGCGCCCGGCCACCGGTTCCGGCCAGTCCGGCCCGATCACCGACGCCACCCGCCGGCCGCGGAACACCCCGTCCACCCCGCCGATGTGGTCGGCGTGGAAGTGGCTGACGGCGAACAGCACCACCTCCCGCACACCGAGCCGCCGCAGGCAGCGGTCCACCGCGTCCGGTTCCGGCCCGGCGTCGACCACCACCGCCCGCCCCGCGCCGGCCGGCAGCACGACCGCGTCGCCCTGACCGACGGCGCACGCCACGACCAGCCATTGCGGTGGCGGCCAGCCCGAGGCGAGCAGGCGTACGGGCAGAGCGCCCAGCATCGCCCCCAGCGCGACGATTGTGGCGAGCCGCCGGACCACCGCCCGTCGCGCCGCGAACAGGAACGCCACCGTGAGTGCCGCCAGCAGCAGGCCGCCGGCCGTACCGTCCGGCCAGGGCACCGCACCCGCCGGCACCCGTGCGCCGCTGTGCGCCACCACGACCAGCCACGCGGTGGGCCAGTGCCCGATCCAGGCGAGGAACTCCGCGCCGGCCGGCCAGAACGGCGAGATCACGGCCGCCGCGACACCCAGCAGTGTCGCGGGGGCGATCGCCGGCACGGCTAGCAGGTTGGCCGGCACCGCGATCAGGCTGACCGTCCCGGACAGGGCCGCGACCACCGGGCCGCAGGCCACCTGGGCGGCCGCCGGCACGGCGAGGGCCTCCGCGGCGCCGGCCGGCCAGCCCCGCCGTCGCAGGCCGTCCCGCCAGGACGGGGCGAGCAGGAGCAGCCCCGACGTGGCGAGCACGGAGAGGGCGAACCCGGCGTCGCCGGCGAGTTCCGGGTCGGCGACGAGAAGGACGGCGGCCGCAGCGGCGAGCGCCGGCACCGCGGCTCGATGCCGGCCGCCGGCCAGGGCGAGCAACCCGACGGCGCCCATCGCCCCGGCCCGGACGACGCTCGGCGAGGGCCGGGCGAGGATGACGAAGCCGGCGAGCGCGACGGCGCACACCGCTGCCGAGAGCACCGGACCGGCCCGGGCCCGGCGCACCAGGAAGAGCACGACACCGAGCAGGATCGCGACGTTCGTACCCGAAACCGCCGTCAAATGGGTCATTCCGGTCGCCCGGAAGTCCTCCTCCAGGGCCGGATCGAGCCGGCTCGTGTCGCCGACCACCAGGCCTGGGAGGAGGCCGCCGGAGTCATCCGGCAGCGGTTCGCACGCCCGCTGCAGCCCGGCCCGCAGCACACCGGCGCCGCGCTGCGCCCACGACGGCCGCCCGACCAGCCGCGGCGGCTTGCGCGCCGAGATCACCGCCGCACGCAGATCACCGGGCCGCGGCTCCAGCAGCCGGCCGGTAGTGATCACCCGCTGCCCGGGCAACAGGCCACGCCATCCGGGGTCGGCGCCGAGGACCAGCGCGCGGGCGGCCAGGCGGATCGGTGCGGCTTCGTCAGCCCGCACGGTACGCAACTCGACCGCGACCAGATAGGTGGGCGGCCCCGACCCCCGGGGCAGCAGCCGCGGATCGTCCCGGACCACGAGCTCCACCTCGGCGGACACGCCGTCCCGGACGAGCGCCGCCAGTTCCGGGGCCTCCCGCACGGACAGCCGCGCCGCCGTGGAGACGGCCCCGCACCCCACGCCGAGCACGACCGTCACCGCGATCCACCGCACCCGTCGCATCCACGGCCGAACGGACACCGGGCGGCGCGGCGGTGCGGCCGCGGGGCGCAGCAGGAGCAGAAGACCGCCGGTGATCAGGCCGGCGGCGCCGATCAGGAGGCCGGTACGCGCGGACAGGTACAGCCCCGCGAGGGAGGCGAACCAGATGCCGAGGGTGAAGCCGGCCAGACGCAGGTCGGGCAGCCGGTCCCCGCTCATCCGACCGTCACCAGGTCTTTGAGCTGCTCGTACCGGGCGTCGCCGATGCCGTCGACCTTGCGCAGATCCCCGACCGCCCGGAACCCGCCCTGCTGGTCCCGCGCGTCCAGGATCCGCTGGGCCAGCACCGGGCCGACGCCGGGCAGCTCGTCCAGGTCGCGCAGCTCCGCCGTGTTCAGGTTGAGCAGCGCTCCCGGCGCGGCGGCCGGCGGCGAGGCGCCGGGCACCGTCACTGTGCCGGGCGGCGGCGGGACACCGACCATGATGAGTTCGCCGTCGGCGACCCGCCGGGCCAGGTTGAGCGCCGCCACGTCCACGCCGGGCTGGGCGCCACCGGCCGCGGCGAGCGCGTCGGCCACCCGGGCGCCGAGCGGAAGGCGGACGAGGCCGGGTTTGCGCACTTTGCCACCGACCGCGACGACCACCTCCGAGACGGTTCCGCTCGGCGCGTCGCTCGGGCTGATCGTGCCGACCGCCGGCACGTCGACCGTGGTCTCGATCGGTTCCACCCGGGGCCGGGCCCGCCAGGCCAGGAACGCGGCGACCAGGACGACAAGCACGGCCACCGCAGCCAGCGCCCGCACACCGGGCCGGCCGGGGTCGAAGGCCTGCGCCCAGGACCGCTTCTCCCCGCCGAACGCGCCGGCCCCACCGAGCGACGGCTCATCCCCACCGAACGCACCGACACCACCGAGCGACGGCTCGTCCCCGCGGACAGCGCCGACCCCACCGCCGTCCCCGGCCGCCCCGGCCGCCCCGGCGGCTCCGGCCGCTCCGGCCGACTCACCGCCGCCGTCCGCGCTGTCCGAAGGCGACGCGGCAGCCCCATCGGAAGGCCGCGCAGCGGAGGACCCGGAAGGCCGCGCAGCGGAGCGCCCAGCAGGCCGCGTGAGGGAACGCGGAGACGGACCGCTGGAAGGCTGCGGCACGTCGCGCATGTCCTGCCAGACATAGGTGTCTATGTCGCGTTCGACCACCGCCCCGGCGCCGGCCGCGTAAGCACCGGACAAATACGGCACATCAGTCGATGGACCCGGCGGGGCGGCGGTCCGGGCGAACGCCTCGTCCCACGGATAGCCCCGAGCGTCCTCCCACGCCGAACCCGCCACAGAACCAGGGGGTGCAACGGCCACAGAACCAGGCGGCGCAACCACCTCGGCACCGGGCCGGGCGACCGGCTCAGGGTCGGGCAAAGGGCCTGGGCCGGATCCGCCCGCCCAGGCCGTCCCCCGCGGAAAGCTTCGTGAGCCGTCGCCTGGCCCGTCGCCCGCCTCCGGCTCGCCACCGGCGGACGACGCCCCGAAAGGGGGAACGGACCGTGGAAGGTCTTCCTCCGCCCAACTCGGGATGATGTCCGACCAGCTCAGCGGCCCGGTTTCGGCTGCTGGCCGTGGTGCCGGACCCGGTCGCAGCACGGCCCGGAGCCGCGCCGTGACGACGTCACCGCTATCCTTCGCCTCTCGCACAGCCGGAAACTTAGGAACTTCACGAGCCGCCCGCCCGCACCCCTGTGGACAACCTGGCGTTGTGGACAACTCCCGGGGGCCGACGGAACCTGCTAAGGACTGCCTGTGACACCGGATCCGGATATCGTTCGTGAGCTGCGCGCCGCCGGTTGCGTGTTCGCCGAGGAGGAGGCGGCCGTGCTGACCGATGCCGCCGCCGGTCCGCCGGACCTTGACGCGCTTGTCGCCCGCCGGGTCGCCGGTGAGCCGCTGGAGCAGGTGGTGGGGCATGCCGACTTCTGCGGGGTACGGGTCCGGCTGCGTCCCGGCGTCTTCGTCCCCCGGGTCCGCAGCGAACTCCTGGTGCGCACCGCCGCCGCCGAGGCCCGGGACGGCAGCCTGGTGGTGGACCTCTGCTGCGGCTCGGGAGCGCTCGGCCTCGCGGTCCGGCACCGCGTCCCCGGCATCACCCTGCACGCCGCCGACCTGGACCCGGCCGCCGTCGCCTGCGCCAAGGAGAACCTGACCGCCGAAAGCCGGAAAGCCGGCGACGGAGATGAAGGCAACGGAGATGAGGACGTGACCGGCCGAGGCCGCGCAGGCGACGTCCACCAGGGCGACCTCTACGACGCCTTGCCGGCCCACCTCCGCGGCCACATCGACGTCCTCCTGGCGAACGTGCCCTACGTGGCCACCGCGCACCTCCCGTTCCTGCCGCCCGAGGCCCGCGACCACGAGCCCCGCGCCGCCCTGGACGGCGGCGACGACGGCCTGCATGTCTTCCGCGCGGTGGCGGCCGGGGCGCCGGAGTGGCTGGCACCGGCCGGGCTGCTGCTGACGGAGATCACCGAGGCGCAGGCGGCGACCGCGCTGGCGATCGCCGGTGGGAACGGATTGACGGCCACGGTCGTCACCGACGATGATCTCGACGCCTGCGCGATCATCGCCCGGCCGGCGCCGGGGCGATAGGCATTCGGGAGACGGATGTGGGCGTGCTACGAAGGATCGTCCGCGCTCGGCTGGCACGCCGGGTGATCCGTTGCCTGCGCCGCGTCGGTGTCCGAGATGCGCATTATCTACCACGTGTCTTCGGGGTGCGGTTCACCGTGCCCGGCGACGACCGGCCGACGATGCTGCAACTCCGGCCGTTGCTGGCCCGGCGGATCCGGCGGCGGCAGCTGCGAGAGTTCGTGGCGGGCCTGGTGCGTACCCCCGGCCTGCCGACCACCTGGGCGCAGGCCGCACCGCTGCTGCGCCCGGTCCTGCGGGGCGCCGCGCCGGGCGCGCCGCTGCGCCGGACGGCGATGCCGTTCCTCTCCGAGTTCGTCGTGGTCGATCAGCCGGACACGATGACGTACGTGACACCGGCCCAGCTGTCCGTCTGGGGGGTGTCCGCGGACCGGGTGTTCGCGACCGCCCGTGGCAACCTCTCCGGCGCGGTCCTCGCCGGGGTGGCGTCCGGCCCGGTGGTGGTGCGGTTCGTCGACGACGGTGACGCGTACTGGACGTCGCACTTGCTGCTGCCCGGCTGGCTGGACCGGCTGGCCGAACAGGTCGGCGGCGTGCCGGTGGCGTTCGCGCCGGAACGCGGCACGCTGCTGGTCACCGCGGACGGCAGCGAGCACCTGCCCGGGCTCTTCATGCAGGCGGAGGAGATCTACGCGAGGTCGGCGCGGGCGCTGAGCCCGATGGCGTACGTCAGCGACGACCAGGGCTGCACGATCCCCTATCCGGCGCCGGCCGGCCATCCGCTGCACCACCTGGTGGGCCGGGCGGAACGGCTGCTCGCGGTCCGGGAGTACAGCCGGCAGGCCGCCGAGTCGCCGGAGCCGCTGGCGCCGCTGGTGTTGCGGGCCGACGGGCGGGCCGGTTGGCGTACCCGTGCCGTCTGGGCGGTCGACGCGCGCGCCCTGCTCCCGGAGGCGGACGAGGTGCAGCTCGGCGAGCGGGTGGTGCCGTGGGATGCGGTGGCGCCACACCTGAAGGCCGCCGAGGACCTGGACCCGGTCCGCTGGCGCGGGAAGGGCTGGCCGCCGCTCACCGGCGGTGGATGACGACTCCGGCGAGCCCGGGACCGGTGTGCGCGGCGACCACCGCGCCGACCTCGGTGAGGTAGCAGTCCCGCAGGCGGTCACCGAGCCGCATGCTTATCGCGTCGACGAGCGCGGCGGCCCGGTCGGGTGTGCCGAGGTGGTGCACCGCGATGTCGGCCTCCCCGTCGCCGGCGGCCTCGACGGCCAGGTCGACGAGGCGGCTCAGGGCCCGGCCGGCGGTGCGGACCTTGTCGCGGACCACGATGGCACCGTCCGCGACGTGCAGGATCGGCTTGACCGACAGCGCGGTGCCGAGCAGGGCGGAGGCGGTGCCGATCCGGCCGCCGCGGCGCAGGAACTCCAGCGTGTCGACGTAGAAGAACGTGCTGACCCGGGCGGCGTTGTCGGCGGCGGCAGCCCGTACCGTCTCCAGGTCGTGGTCCTTGGCCGCCGCCGCGGCCGCCGCCAGGGCGGGGAAGCCCAGCCCCATCGCGGCTGTCCCGCTGTCCACCACCCGCACCCGGGGGCCGACCTCGGCGGCGGCCAGCATCGCCGCCTCGTAGGTGCCGGACAGTTTCGCGGAGAGGTGCACCGAGACCACGCCGTCGGCGCCGTCGTCGAGCAGCCGGCGGTACTCCGTGACGAACTGCGAGGGCGCCGGCCGGGACGTGCTGACCGCGGCCCGGCGGGTGCCCAGGGCGCGGGCCACCTCGGCGGGCGAAATCTCCTGGCCTTCCAGACCGTCCCAGCCGTTGATGACGACGGTGAGCGGCACGATTGTCAGTTCATACGTGCCGCTCAGCTCGGCCGGCAGGTACGCGGTGGAGTCGGTGACGACCGCGATGGTCATGCAGGCAAGGTACTTGATGAAGCCTCGGGTCAGCTGCCGGCCACGGAGGAGACCCGGAACGGCTCGCCCTGCTGGCAGGTCGACATGACGTCACCGGCCGGCGTGCCGACCACGGTGACCTGGTCACCGGCCTTGATCGACTGCTTGGTGGCGGCGTCATCGAAGATCAGCAGGTGGCCGTCGAGAAGCATGCAGCCGGGCTCGACGCCCGCGGTGATCGTGCCGGTCAGGGTGGTGGTGCCCTTGCCGGCGGACGGCTTGCCGGCACCGGGCTCCGAGGGAGCCGGCGCCGAGGTGGTGGCCGACTCGGGAACGGCGGCAGCCGAGGACGGGGCCGGCGCGGGGGCGCCGGGTTCGGTGCTGGTGCCGGTGTTGTTCGCGCAGCCGGCGGAAAGCGCCAGGAACAGCGCGGCGGGGACGACGCTTCGACGAATCAACATGATTGTCAGACGCTACCGGACCCGCCCGGGTTCCCCCCGGACCGACACCGGACCCGCCGGAGGTCCTCAGACCGCGGGCGGGACCGGCCGGTTGCCGAAGACGCCGACGTTGTAGGCCGACATCTGCCACGCCCGGTCGCCGTCCTGGGTCAGCTCCACCCAGTGACAGTTCTGCAGCGCCCGCAGGGTGCGGACCTGCTCGATCGGCCAGCCGAGCAGGTGACCGAGGCCCTGCCGGGCGGCCGCGCCGTGTGTCGCCGCCACGACGATGCCGCCGGGCGCCGACCGGGCCGCGTCCTGCAGACCGTCGGCGACCCGCTTGCCCAGGTCGTCGAGGGTCTCCACGTCGCCGCCGACGACGTCCTGACCGGCTTTCCACCGGGCGAACTCGTCCGGCCGCTGCTCCGCCACCTCGGCGGTGGTGAGGCCCTGCCAGGCGCCGAAGAACCGCTCCCGGAGCCGCTCGTCGTGACTGACGGTCTGCCCGGTGAGCGCGGCCAGGGCGCCCGCGGTGTCCGCGGCGCGGCGCAGGTCGCTGGCCACGATCGCGTCCGGCCGCAGCGCGGCGAGCAGCTGAGCCGCCTCCGCCGCCTGCCGGCGGCCGAGATCGTTGAGCGGCACGTCGGTCTGGCCCTGGACGCGACCGGCGGCGTTCCAGTCGGTGTTGCCGTGCCGCCAGACGATCAGACGGGTGGTGGTCACGGTGCTTCGGGAGCGGCCGCTCCGGCGTCGACCATGTCACGGTCGACGAACGGAATGGTCGGGCAGTCCTTCCAGAGCCGGTCCAGGGCGTAGAACTCGCGCTCCTCGGTGTGCTGCACGTGCACCACGATGTCGACGTAGTCCAGCAGCACCCAGCGGCCCTGGCGCTCGCCCTCGCGACGCACCGGCTTCGCCTTCTCCGGCAGGTTGACGAGCGCTTCCTCGATGGCGTCCACGACCGCGACCACCTGGCGCTCGTTCGACGCCGAGGCGATGACGAACGCGTCGGTGATGTAGAGCTGGTCGCCGACGTCGATGACGGAGATGTCCTGCGCCTTCTTGTCCGCGGCGGCCTGAGCGGCTGCCATCGCGAGTTCAAGAGCGCGTTCGGTGACGGGCAAAAGAGTCCCCTCAGTAGAGTTCCAGGACTTCAAGCGTCTCACACGGGACTGACATTCCCCGAGTCCCGATAGAGGCTCCGCTTGTTGATGTATTGCACGACACCGTCCGGCACCAAGTACCAGACCGGCAGGTCGGCGGCCACCCGCCTGCGGCAGTCGCTCGACGAGATCGCCAGGGCCGGCACCTCGACCAGGGTCACGCTGTCCTCCGGCAGGCCGGCACCGGAGAGCTCGAAGCCGGGCCGGGTCACCCCGATGAAGTGCGCCAGCTCCAGCATGGTCGTGGCGTCCTTCCACGACATGATCCGGGAGAGCGCGTCGGCGCCGGTGATGAAGTAGAGCTCGGCGGACTGCCCGTACACCGCACGCATGTCGCGCAGCGTGTCGACGGTGTAGGTCGGCCCGTCCCGGTCCATGTCGGCGCGGCTGACGTGGAAGCGCGGGTTGGAGGCGGTGGCGATGACCGTCATCAGATAGCGGTCCTCGGCCGGTGAGACGCGGCCCTTCTCGTACGGCTGGCCGGTCGGCACGAACATCACCTCGTCGAGGTCGAAGCGGGCCTGCACCTCGCTCGCCGCAACCAGGTGACCGTGATGGATGGGGTCGAACGTCCCACCCATGATCCCCACACGCCGTCCGGACATCACCGAAGAATATCTTGGCAGCGGGCGGGTTCAGCCGTCGAGGCGCTTCCGGACCGCGGTCAGCAGGTCCGTCGCGGTGAACGGCTTCTCCAGCAGGGCGACACCCTCCTCCAGGGTGCCCTGCGACGCGAGCACCGGCTGGGCATAACCGGACATGAAAAGCACCCGGGTGTCGGGCCACCGCGCCGTCAGCCGCTCGGCCAGCTCGTTGCCGAGCATCCCGGGCATCACCACGTCGCTCACCAGCAGGTCGATCTCGCCGTCGTGCCGGGCGGCCAGGTCCAGCGCCTGCGTGCCGCCCGCGGCGCAGAGGACCCGGTACCCGGCGCCGCTGAGGATCCGCCCGGCCACGTCGCGCAGCGCGTCCTCGTCCTCCACGACCAGCAGGGTCTCGCCGTGCCCGTCGATCACCGGCAGCTCACCGGCCGCCTCCTCGGGAACCACCCCGGCGCCGGCCGGCAGCAGCACGGTGACAGTGGTGCCCAGCCCGACCTCGCTGCTGATGGCGACCTCGCCGCCGGCCTGGGTGACGATGCCGTAGACCGTGGCGAGGCCCAGGCCGGACCCTTCGGCGCTGCCCTTGGTGGTGTAGAAGGGCTCGAAGGCCCGGTCCAGCACGTCGGCGGCCATCCCCCGGCCGGAGTCGGTGAACCGGAGCCGGATCCGGTCGTCCAGCCGACCGGTGTCGATCACCAGGTTGCCGCCGGCCGGCATCGCGTCGCGCGCGTTCAGGGCCAGGTGGACGAGCAGTTGCTCGATCTGGGCCGGATCGCAGTGCACCGCCGGCAGGCCCGGCTCCGGCCGCAGGATCAGGTGGACCTGCTCGCCGAGGGTGCGGCACAGCAGTTCCCGGCTCCCGGTGAGCAGGGCGTTCAGGTCGACCGGCTGCGGGCGGACCACCTCGCGACGGGCGAAGGCGAGCAGCTGATGGGTGAGGTCGGTGCCGCGTCGTCCGGCGCGGACCACCTGCTTGGCGTCCGCGGCGATCATCGAGACGTCCGGGTCGGCCGACTCGGCCTCCTCGATCACGAAACTCGCGTAGTTCAGGATCACGCCGAGCATGTTGTTGAAGTCGTGCGCGATGCCGCCGGCCAGCTGGCCCAGGCTCTCCAGCCGCCGGCTGCGGTGCGTCTGGGCCTCGGCCCGCAACCGGGCCTGCTCCTCCTCGGCGCGCACCCGCTCGGTGATGTCCCGGACCACGGCCACCGCGAACCGGCCCTGCGGCGTCACGACCACCGTGGTGGACGACTCCACCGGGAACTCGCTGCCGTCCCGGCGGCGGGCGGTGGTCACGATGGTGCCGATCCGGCCGGGCCCGGACTCCGCGATCAGCCGTTCCCGCTCACCGTAGAGCTCACGGGACCGGTCGGTGAACAGCACCGTCACGGACTGGCCCTCGAGTTCCGCGCGCGGCCAGCCGTACATCTGCCCGGCCCGGTCGTTGGCCAGCACGATCCGCGCACCGTCCAGGACCAGAATGGCGTCCGGTGCGGCCTGCAGCAGACCGCTCGCCAGCTGTTCGGACCACTCCACGCGTCACCCCCGTGACCACAGGTTACGAGGTCACAGGGGTGATGGACGGGAGAATCCGGTCAACCGCGCGCGGCCAGCGCGCGGCGCATGTCGTCGTCCGCGTCCTGCACCACTCGGCGCAGGATCGGGTTCAGGCCGGTGCGGGCGAGCAACGCGGCGGCGAGCTGCCGGGTCCGGGCGGAGACGGCCACGTCGGGGTACGCCGCCATCGCCGCCTTCTCCGCGCTCATGCCACTGCGCACCCGCATCATCTCCGGCATGTCGGCGAAGTAGCGTTCCGCGTACCCGGTCAGCAGGTCGAGCTGCTCGGGCTGCCAGAAACCGGCCGCGGTGAGCTCGGCGAGCCGGTTGGAGAGCGAGCCGTCAGCGACCACCGCGGTCCAGGCGGCCTCCTTGGCGGCCGGGTCGGGCAGCGCGGCCCGGCAGCGGGCGGCCCACTGCTGGCCGCTGGCGCTGTTGTCGGCCTCGAGTTCCGCGTCGATCGTGCCGGTGCTGGACGCGCCGAGCACGGCGAGCCGGTACTGGACGAGCCAGCGCAGGTCGGCATCGACGGTGAGCCCGGCGGGGACGTTCTCGCCGGCCAGCCAGCCGCGCAGGCGGGCCACGTCGACGGTCGAGCCGATCAGGCCGCGCACCGCCGCGAGCTGGCCGGAGCTGCCGGGCGGCGACGCCGCGAGCAGCCGGTCGGCGGCCTGGGCGAGCAGCTCCAGCGCGGCCGGGCGGGTCTGCGGGGTGGCGTACCGGTCGACCAGGCCCCGGGCGGCCCGCAGGACGTCCTCGACGATGACCACCTCGGTCTCCGTCGGCAGCGCGGCGAGCACCAGGGTGACCAGTTCGGCGACCGGGCGCTCACCGTCCACCACGGCGTCCAGGGTGGCGGCCCAGATCACCGCGCGGGCCAGAGAGTCGTCCAGCAGCGGCAGCAGGGCGGGCACCGCGGCCGCCGAGCCGGCGTCCAGGCGGATCTTCGCGTAGGTCAGGTCACCGTCGTTGAGCAGCAGCAGGTCGGCGGCGGGCGCGCCGGTCAGCTCGGCGATCACGGTACGCCCGGACGCGTCCAGCTCCGCCTCGATGTGCCGCCGCCGGACCACGGTGCCGTCCGCGGCCCGGTCGAACAGGCCGATGCCGATCCGGTGCGGCCGCAGCGTCGGGAACCCGTCCGGCGCGGTCTGCACCACTGCCACCTCGGCGTAGTTCGCGCCGTCCCGCCGCACCTCGGCCCGGAGCGTGTTGACCTGTGCCCGGCGCAGCCACACCTCGGCCCAGCCGGACAGGTCGCGACCACTGGCCTTGGACAGCGCCCCGAGCAGGTCGGCGAGGGTGGCGTTGCCGTACGCGTGCGCCTCGAAGTGCGCGTTCAAGCCGGACAGGAACGCCTCGTCACCGAGCCAGGCGACGAGTTGCTTGAGCACTGCCGCGCCCTTGGCGTACGAGATGCCGTCGAAGTTGAGCAGCGCCGCGTCGGTGTCGGTCACCTCGGCCGGCGCCACCGGGTGGGTGGACGGCCGCTGGTCGGCGCGCAACCCCCACGCCTTGCGGTGGATCGCGAACGTGGTCCAGGTGCCGCGGTACCGGGTGGCCTCGGCCGCGACCCGGGTGCCCAGGTACTCCGCGAACGACTCGTTCAGCCAGAGGTCGTCCCACCAGGCCATGGTCACCAGGTCACCGAACCACTGGTGGGCCATCTCGTGGGCGATCACATTGGCCCGGTGCTCGCGCTCGCTCTCGGTCACCACCGAGCGGGGGATCATCTCGTCGCGGAAGACGACCAGGCCGGGGTACTCCATGGCGCCGAAGTTGAACTCCGGGGCGAACGCCTGCTGGTAGTGCCCGAAGGGGTAGCGGATGTCGAACATCTCGTGGAACCGGTCCAGGCACCGCTTGGTGACCTCGAAGATGTCGGCGGCCTCGGCGTCCAGGTGCTCGGCGAGCGCGGCCCGGGCGTAGAGCGCGAGCGGGATCCCGTCGTGCTCGTCGGTGCGCACGTGGTACCGGCCGGCGATCATCGACGCCAGGTAGGTGGAGATCCGCCTGGTCGGCGCGAACTCCCAGCGGCCGCCGTCCCGGGAGACGAGCGTGCCGTTCGTCGCGACCGTCCAGTCCGCCGGCGCGGTGACGCTCACCTGCCAGGACGCCTTCAGGTCCGGCTGGTCGAAACAGGGCAGCACCCGGCCGCCGTTGTTGATGAACAGGTGCTGGTAGAGGTAGACGTTGCCGTCCGCCGGGTCGGTGTACCGGTGCAGGCCCTCGCCGTCGATCGAGTACCGCATCGCGGCGTCGGCGACGAGCTCGTTCTCCTCGGCCAGACCGGTCAGCCACAGGCGGCCGTCGCGGACGGTGCCCGGGTCGACGGCGACGCCGTTCAGGGTGAGCGAGGTGATCTCGGCGGGCTCGAACTCGAGGAACGTCGCGGCACCGGCCCGGGCGCGGAAACGGACAACCGCCCGGGATCGGAACGTGTCGCCGCCCTCGGTGACGTCCAGGTCGACGGAGTAGGTCTCGACGTCGACGACGGACGCCCGCTCGGCGGCCTCGGCACGGGTCAGGGTCGGCATGTCAACATCATGCCTGTCAACCGGTGACGCCCGGACAGGGGCACTCGACCACTGTGACCACCGGCGCTAACCTGGTCACATGCGCGTTCTGAACCACAACTGGTGGCTGCCCTGACCGGGCGGCACACCGACACGCGCGATCCACTCCCGCGGCCGCCCCTCCGGGCGGCCGCGACGCGTTTCACCACGGTCTTCCGGGCGGGTGCGGTCACCCGTACACCCGCAAGGAGATCGACATGGCACCCACCCGCCGCCTGACCGGCTTCAAGCCCACCGGGCACCTTCATCTGGGCAATCTGCTGGGCGCTCTGCGCCCGCTGATCGCAGCGCAGGACCGCAGCGAGTCGATCGCGCTCATCGCGGACCTGCACGCGCTGACGATGGATCATGAACCAGCGAGGGTACGGGCCCTCGCCCTCGAACAGGCCACCGTGATGCTGGCCGCCGGAGTGGATCCGGAACGCACCCCGATCGTCCTGCAGTCGCACGTGACCGAGCACACCGAGCTGCACTACCTGCTGGAGTGCGCGACCGGTTTCGGCGAGGCGTCTCGCATGATCCAGTTCAAGGAGAAGTCGGCCGCCGACGGGCCGATCCGGCTCAGTCTGCTGACCTATCCGGTGCTGATGGCCGCCGACATCCTGCTCTACGACACCGACGAAGTGCCGGTCGGCGAGGACCAGAACCAGCACCTGGAGCTGACCCGGACGATCGCGCAGCGGTTCAACGGGCGCTACGGCGAGACGTTCCGGCTGCCCGGCGGCGTGCGGCCGGGCAGCGCCGCGCGGGTGATGGACCTCGCCGACCCGGGAACCAAGATGGGCAAGAGCAACGCGTCGGGAGCCGGGCGGATCGGTCTGCTGGACCCACCCGAGACGGTACGCCGCACCGTCGCGCGGGCGGTCACCGACGAGTTCGCGCAGGTCCGCCGTCATCCGGACCAGCCGGGCGTGACGAACCTGATCGACATCCTGGCCGGGTGCAGCGGACGGGAGCCGGCCGATCCGGTCTCCTACGGCGCCCTGAAACGCGAGGTCGCCGACGCGATCGAGGCGCTGCTCGAGCCGATCCGGGCGCGGTACGCCGAGCTGGCGGACGACCCGGCCCACGTCCGCGAGATCTTGGCGCGGGGCGCGGCCCGGGTGCGTCCGATCGCCGCGGCAACAGTACGCCGTACGCGTGCCGCCATCGGCCTACTGGACTAGCGCCGGGAGCGTCTTCTCGAAGCAGACCGTGCGCGGGTCGCCGGCCGAGGGCACCCGCGCATAGCCGGACGATCGGTAGAGGGCGATCACCGCCGCCAGCTGGGCGCCGGTCTCCAGCCGGATCACCAGCCGGCCGGCGGCCAGCGCCTCCTCCTCGATCGCCACGATCATCTGGCGGGCGAGGCCTCGGCCGCGGTGCGCGGGGCGCACGTACATCCGGGTGATCTCGGCGGCGCCGGCGCCGGTGGCCTGCCAGCCGCCGCAGGCCACCGCCCGGCCGTTGACCACACCCACCAGGTACGCGACGTCGTCGTGCGGCTCGAATATCCGGTCACCGCCGCCGATACCGGCCTCCGCCAGTTCACGCTGCTGAGCGGTGATCAGGGCGGCCAGTTCCGGGTCGAGCGCGGGACGATTCTCGATCAGCACGGGCGTGACTCTAGGTGACGAGCCTTTCCAGCGGGTTGCCGAGAACTGGCCTATGCCCTATTCGTCGGTGTCGCCCTCGTCGTCGAGGTCATCGTCGTCGTCGCTGACCAGCACGGGGACGTTCGAGTTCTTGACGCTGGTGACCGTGCCGTCCGCCGCCATGTGCTGGATCTCGTCCTCGGAACGGACCCGGCGAGCCTTGCGGGCGGCGAGACGCTGCGCCGCGCTGGGCCGGGTGTCGAGCTCCTCGAGACGGGAGTCGGTGCCGCGCGGGCCAGTGATGTACTCCCCCGCGTTCGGCTGCCAGTCGAACTCCCGGTCGCCGATCCGGACCGGGTCGCCGGCCTGCGCGCCCTTCTTGCCCAGCATCGCCTCGACACCGAGCCGGTCCATGCGGTCGGAGAGGAAGCCCACGGCCTCGTCGTTGTCGAAGTTCGTCTGCCGGACCCACCGCTCGACCTGGGTACCGCGGACCACGAACACGCCGTCCTCGTCCTGCTCGACGGTGAAGCCGGCGTCGTCGACCGCGCGGGGACGCAGCACGATCCGGGTCGGCTCCTCGATCGGCTTGGCCGCCCGGTTCTCCGCGACGAGCGCGGCCAGGGCGTAGCCGAACTCCCTGAGACCTTCGCGGGTGACCGCGCTGATCTCGAAGACCCGGTAGCCCCGGGCCTCGAGATCGGGGCGGACCATCTCGGCGAGGTCCCGGCCGTCCGGGATGTCGATCTTGTTGAGGACCACGAGACGCGGCCGGTCCTCCAGGCCGCCGTACGCGGCCAGCTCGGCCTCGATCGCGTCCAGGTCGGCGAGCGGGTCCCGCTCGATCTCCGGCGCCGCCGCGTCGAGCACGTGCACCAGCACCGAGGTGCGCTCGATGTGCCGCAGGAACTGCATGCCGAGGCCCTTGCCGGTGGCCGCGCCCGGGATCAGGCCGGGCACGTCGGCGATGGTGAACGTCTCGTCACCGGCCTGGACCACGCCCAGGTTGGGCACCAGGGTCGTGAACGGGTAGTCCGCGATCTTCGGCTTGGCCGCGGACATCACCGCGATCAGCGACGACTTGCCGGCGGACGGGAAACCGACCAGGCCGACGTCGGCGACGCTCTTGAGCTCCAGCACCACGTCGAGCTGGTCGCCCGGCTCACCCAGCTCGGCGAAGCCCGGCACCTTGCGCCGGGTGTTCGCCAGCGACGCGTTGCCCCGGCCGCCGCGGCCGCCGCGGGCCACCTCGAACTCGGTGCCGTTGCCGACCAGGTCGGCCAGCACCTCGCCGTCGAGGGTCTGCACGACAGTGCCGTTCGGCACCTTGAGGATCAGGTCCCGGCCGGTCGCGCCGTCCCGGTTCGAGCCGGCGCCACCGGCGCCGTTGTTGGCCTTGACGTGCGGGTGGAAGTGGAAGTCGAGCAGCGTGTGCTGCTGCGGGTCGACCACCAGCTTGATGCTGCCGCCGTGCCCGCCGTTGCCGCCGTCCGGTCCGCCCAGCGGCTTGAACTTCTCCCGGTGCACGGAGACACACCCGTGCCCGCCGTCACCCGCCTGCAGGTGCAGCACTACCCGGTCGACGAACGTGGTCACTTCGCACTCCTAGCGACGTATAAAAACAACAACGGGCCGCGGACCCGAGGGTCCACGGCCCGCTGTAAAGAAAAACTACTCCGCGACCGGCACGATGCTGACGGTCTTGCGGCCACGCTTCGTGCCGAAGAGCACGTTGCCGTGGGCCAGAGCGAAGAGCGTGTCGTCGCCACCACGGCCGACGAGGTCGCCCGGGTGGAACTTCGTCCCGCGCTGACGGATCAGGATCTCGCCGGCGCTGACCAGCTGACCACCGAACCGCTTCACGCCGAGGCGCTGTGCGGCGGAGTCACGGCCGTTACGCGAGCTGGATGCACCCTTTTTGTGAGCCATGGCTGCGCCTACTTCCCGCTGGAGATGCCGGTCACCTTGACGCGCGTCAGCGGCTGGCGGTGCCCCTGGCGCTTGTGGTAACCGGTCTTGTTCTTGAACTTGTGGATCCGAATCTTCGGTCCCTTGGTGTGCTCGGCAATCTCGCCGGACACCGTCACGCTGGCAAGCTTGGCCGCATCGGTCACCAGGTTGTCACCGTCGACGAGAAGCACCGCGGCCAGGGTCAGGGCGTCGCCGGGCTGACCCGTGAGCTTCTCGACCTCGATCACGTCGCCCTCGGCAACCTTGTACTGCTTGCCGCCGGTCTTGACGATCGCGTACATCGGACGCGGACTCCCTGAGACTTGCGCAACCGGAAACGGCTGCTGGCGGATGTTGCTTGGCTCCGGCAGGCGCTGCGAGGCGCGCACGGAACAGGTGCCCGGAAAGGCACCGTCGGCAAGACTACTTCATCGCAGGCCCGAGACCCAAACCGGGCCGGACCTGCCGGGCGTCAGCCCCGCCCGCAGGCCTTGTCCAGCGTGGCGTGCAGGGCCGCCAGCTTCTTGTCGTCGAGTTTCTCCAGGTCGCCCTTGAGCGCGGTCACCTGGTCGCCCATCGCGGCGAGGGCGTCCTTGAGCTTCGCGTCGGCCGCCAGTTTCGCCATGTCGTGCAGGGCGAACGAGAAGTTCTGCACGTCCCGGGCGGCCTTCTGCTCAGCGTTCGTCTTGGCCTGGCCGCCCTGGCCGGCCGCCTCGGTCAGCAGGCGGTAGTCCTCGGCGAACGTCTGCCCGAACGCGGTGCTGGTCCGGGATGCCTGCTCGCAGATCGCCTCGGAGTCGGCGGAGAGCGCGGCGTCGCCCTTCGCGGGGGTGCCGCCCTTGCCGGTGGACTCACCGGCGGCGGGCGCGGACGCCGCAGCCGAGGCCGCGGACGCCCCGGCCGGAGCGGTGGCCACCGGGGCAGCGGCCGTCGCACCGGAGTCGCCGGCGTCACCCGAGTCGCCGCCGGAGCAGCCGGCGAGGGCCAGGAGCAGGGCGGACAGGCCTGCCGCCGCGTGGATGTGGATGCGCATGGATTCGGTCTCCTCGGGGGGCAGGGATCGATCCCGCCGAGGGTATCCGCAGTTAAGTTTCTTTACAACTAACTCCGGCCGGCCCGGTGCCGCTGCCTGGTGTCGCCAGGCAGCGGTGCCGAACCGGCCGGATATGACCTCGTCAGGGCCGGGTACGCCGTCGCGTGCTGCTCCGGCGGGACCGGCGCCGGCCGGTCGTGCCCGCCCCGACGGAGTCCTCGTCCTCGTCGTCCTCGGCCGCGTCCGGGTCGTCCGAGCCGGCCAGCCGCAGCGGCTCCTCAGCCTCCGCGTACTCCACGCCGTTCGCCCCCGCCGCGTCACTCGCCGCGGGCGCGGCGCTCGGCTCCGGGGAGTCGTAGCGGGACAGGTCGTAGCCGCTGATGTCGTACTCACTGCCGTCGTTCGACGTGAGTGCCGGCTTCACCGGCCGCGAGATGATCCCGGACCCGGCGACCGGCGGCGTCGACACCGGCCGAGTCACGGCTTGCTGAGCAGCGACCGGCTGAGCAGCGACCGGCGGGGTCACCACCGGCGGTGCCTCGGCGACCTGCGCGACCGGGCCGGCCTGTGCCTGCACGACCGGGTCGGCCTGTGCCTGCTCGCCCTCGGTCCGGCCGGTAGCGGTGTCCGCGCCCGGCCCCGGAGCCGCGGGCTCCGCCACGACCGCGCCCTCGACCGGCTCGGGCCGCACGGCCTCGGACCGGGTCTCGGGCTGAACGACCTCCGGCTGCGCCGTCTCGGCCGCGGTGCCGTTGTCGCCACCGCGGCGGCGGCGCTTGCCGCTCGCTGCCGGCTGCTGCGTCTGCTGCTGCTGCGGCGGCGCCTCGGTCCGCACCGCGGCCGCCACCGCCTTCACCTGGCTGCCACCGCCACCGCCGCCGTTGGAACGCTTCTCCGGCACCGGCTCGGGGTGCACGATCACGCCGCGGCCCTTGCAGTGGTCACAGGTCTCGCTGAAGACCTCGAGCAGACCCGATCCGATCCGCTTCCGGGTCATCTGGACCAGGCCGAGCGAGGTGATCTCGGTGACCTGGTGCTTGGTCCGGTCCCGGCCCAGGCACTCGGTGAGCCGCCGCAGCACCAGCTCGCGGTTGCTCTCCAGCACCATGTCGATGAAGTCGATCACCACGATGCCGCCGAGGTCGCGCAGCCGCAGCTGACGCACGATCTCCTCGGCCGCCTCCAGGTTGTTGCGGGTGACCGTCTCCTCGAGGTTGCCGCCGGCGCCGGTGTACTTACCGGTGTTGACGTCGACAACCGTCATCGCCTCGGTCCGGTCGATCACCAGGTGACCGCCGGACGGCAGGAAGACCTTGCGGTCCAGCGCCTTCATGATCTGCTCGTCGATCCGCCACTCGGCGAAGGCGTCCGCCACACCGGTGTGCCGGCGCAGCCGCTCCACCAGGTCCGGCGAGACCGAGTCGAGGTAGTTCTCCACCTCGGCGTACGCCTGCTCGCCCTGCACGATGAGCTCGCGGAAGTCCTCGTTGAACAGGTCGCGGACCACCCGGATGACCAGGTCCGGCTCCTCGGAGAGCGCCCGCGGCGCGTTGCCCTCGGCAGCCCGGGCCTGGATGTCCTCCCACTGCGCCTGGAGCCGCTTCACGTCCCGCGCCAGCTCGTCCTCGCTGGCGCCCTCGGCCGCGGTCCGGACGATCACGCCCGCGCCGTCCGGGACCAGCTTCTTCAGGATGTCGCGGAGCCGCTTGCGCTCGTTGTCCGGCAGCTTGCGGCTGATCCCGGACGCGTTGCCGTTCGGCACGTAGACCAGGTGCCGGCCGGAGAGCGCGATGTGGCTGGTCAGCCGGGCGCCCTTGTGGCCGATCGGGTCCTTGGTGACCTGCACCAGCACCGAGTCGCCGGAGCGCAGCGCCTGCTCGATCGAGCGGGCGCGACCCTCCAGGCCGGTGGCGTCCCAGTTGACCTCGCCGGCGTAGAGCACCGCGTTGCGGCCGCGGCCGACGTCGACGAAGGCCGCCTCCATGCTGGGCAGCACGTTCTGCACCTTGCCGAGGTACACATTGCCGACCATGGTGCCGGACGTGGCCCGGGCGACGTAGTGCTCGACCAGGATGCCGTCCTCAAGGACCGCGATCTGGGTGCGGTCGGCCTTCTGCCGGACCACCATGACCCGGTCGACCGCCTCGCGGCGGGCCAGGAACTCCGACTCGCTCAGGATCGGCGGGCGGGTCCGGCGCTGTTCCCGGCCGTCCCGGCGGCGCTGGCGCTTGGCCTCGAGCCGGGTCGAACCGGAGACGCCCTGCACCTCGTCGGTGCGGCGCGGCTCACGGACCCGGACCACGGTGTGCACGCCGTCCTCGATGCCGCCGACCTCGGCGTCACCACCGGAGCCCTTGCGGCGGCGGCGACGGCGGCGGCGGGTGACCCCGTCACCGTCGGTCTCATCGCCCTCGTCGCCCTCGTCGGACGACGCCTCGGCACTCTCCTCGGCGTCCTCGCCGTCCTCGTCCTCGGCGTCGCCCTCGTCCGACTCGTCCGACGGACCCTTGCCGCGGCCACGGCCACGACGGCCCCGGCGACGGCGGCGGCGACCCGACTCCTCGTCGTCCTCGGAGTCGTCGTCGGCGCCGTCCTCGGCGTCGTCGGCGGACTCGTCGGTCTCCTCGGCCACCGGCTCCTCGACGGGAGCGGCCACCTCGGCGGTCTCGTCCCCGGCGCCACGGCGGCGGCGGCGGGACCGGCGGTTCGTCTCGGCCGGAACCTCGAGTTCCTCGGCCGGCTCAGCGGCGGGCGCCTCGGCGACGACCTCGGCCGGCGGTTCGGCGGCGGCACCACGACGGCGGCGACCCGCCGGAGCGGTCTGCTCCTCGGCCACCGGCTCGGCAACGGGCTCGGCGGCGCCACGGCGACGACGGCCGACCGGCGCGGCAGGCTGGGCCTCGGCGGGGTCCGGCGGCATGAAGAGTACGGCGGGCGGCAGCGCGGCCCGGCGGGCCGGCGACGGTCCGGCCGGCAGTTCCTCGACGAAGTCGTCGTCGAGCGGCAACACGCCGACAACCGGTGCGCCGGCCGAACGAGCGGCCGAGGCAGCCTCGATGGCGGCGTCGGCGAGCAGCTCTTCCTCGGTCTCCTCCACGTCGGTCTCGGCCGCGGGCGGCTCGATCACCGGGGCGGGAGCCGGCTGGCTCTTGGTGCGGCGGGCCCGGGTGGCCTTCTTGACCGGAGCCGGGGCCTCAGCGGCAACGGCGTCCGGCGCGACAGCAGGTGCCGCGGTGGCCGACGTCGCGGCCGGCTCGGCGGCGGCGTCCGGGGTCGCAGTGGTGGTCGGGGTGGCAGCGGTGGTCGGGGTGGCAGCGGCCGCCGGGGCGGCAACGGCTTCCGTCGCGGGAGTTTCGGCAGCAGGAGCAGCAGCCTTGCGGCGGCTGCGAGTGGCCTTCTTCACCGGAGCTGGAGCCGGAGCGTCGGCAGCCGCCTCAGCCGGAACGTCGGCGGTCCCGGCGGCCGGGATCCCCGCGACCTGACCTGCCGGCCCCCCGGCAGCAGACGCGGACGCCTCACCGGCAGCTGAAGCGGGCGCCTCACCGGCAGGTGCGGACGCGGCGGCGGCCGGCGCGGCAGCCTTGCGGCGGCTGCGGGTGGCCTTCTTCGCCGGCGGTGGATCGGTCGCCGCGATCTCCGCGGCGGCGCCGGGCTCGGCGCCGGCGGACTCGCCGGAAGCGACAGGGGTGGTGCTCTCCGGACCCTCGGCCTCCGGCGGAGGCGCTGCCGCCTTGCGACGCGGTGCGCGCGTCCGGCGTGCGGGGGTCGTGGCTGCGGCGGTATCACCGGTCGGAGGAACTGCTCCGTCCCGTTCACCGCCCGGTTCTCCCAGGTTCGCTGGGGGCTCGTTATCGAGCATGGGGCGCTCTCCAGTTCTCGGCGACCCCGGGCGCGGGTAAGCGCTGCCACGCAGGGTCACTGCAAAAGTGTTCCGGGCCCGGCCGCACGGTCGGGCTGCCGAAGTCTGCCAACGAACACCGACCGGAGACCCCGGTCAGCGTCCTCCGATGCCGGCGCCCTCGCGATCCGTGTCCAACGGATCGACGATAACCCCCTGCGCGGTGAGTGTGCCCTGGGCCAGCCGGGTTACCCGAGGGGGCACCGGCGGCTCCAGGCCGGCCACCACGCGCAGGCCGGAAAGGACGTCATCGGGCCGCACGGCGGGTGTCACCTGCCGTACGACAAGGTCGATTATCGCACACGGTACTCCTGTGGCCCCGGAAGGTAGGTCTGCCTCCTGCGTCACCGTGCAGGAAGTGACCGCCGCGCGCGCGTCGAACGAGCGCCGGCCCTGCTTGGTCATGCGCTCGACCAGCACTTCTTCGGCCGCGAGGAAAGCCGCGACGGCGTCCACCGCGGTCTTCTCCTCGACCTGGGGCAGCTCGATCCGCCACTGGGACGCGTCGATCCGGTCGGCCAGGCTGCCCTCGACAGCGATCACTGCCTCGAGGATGTCGAGGCCCGGGGAGAGCGCCGCGTCGAGTGCGACACGCAACTCCTCCGGGTCGACCGGGGCCTGCAGGCCGATCTCCAGGTATTCCGCCTCGCTGCCGACACCGGTGGGCGCGGCACTCGCGTACGAGATCTTGGGGTGTGGGGTGAAGCCCTGCGAATAGGCGATGGGCACCGCGGCACGCCGCAGGGCGCGTTCGAAGGCGCGGGCGAAGTCCCGGTGCGAGGTGAAACGCAGCGGTCCGCGCTTCGCATAGCGAAGGCGGAGCCGCTGCACCACCGGGGCCTGACCGCCCACCGGTTGGTTCTTCGGGGGAATAGTCCTTCTCCTAAGCGGGGACCCGCAGGTTGTTAACCGGGGTCAAGGGAAGCAGCTTCTTGCCGGTGGGACCGATCTGGATCTCGGTGTCCATCGACGGGCAGACACCGCAGTCGAAGCACGGGGTCCAGCGGCAGTCGTCCTGCTCGTACTCGGACATGGAGTCCTGCCAGTCCTGCCAGAGCCAGTCCTTGTCGAGACCGGAGTCCAGGTGGTCCCAGGGCAGGACCTCGAGCTCGTCGCGCTCGCGGGTGGTGAACCAGTCCAGGTCGACGCCGAGACCGGGGAGCACCTCGTCGGCCGCCTCGATCCAGCGGGCGTAGGAGAAGTGCTCGGACCAGCCGTCGAACCGGCCGCCCTTCTCCCAGACCCGGCGGATGACCTGGCCGACCCGGCGGTCGCCGCGGGAGAGCAGGCCCTCGATCAGCGAGGGCTCGCCGTCGTGGTAGCGGAAACCGATGGCCCGGCCCAGCGACCGGTCACTGTTGATGGCCTGCTTGAGCAGCTTGAGCCGGCCGTCGATGACCTCCGGCCGGTCCATGCTCGCCCATTGGAACGGGGTGTGCGGTTTCGGCACGAAACCGCCGATCGACACGGTGCAGCGGATGTCCTTGGTGCCGGCGGCCTCCCGACCGGCCCGGATCACCTCGTGCGCCATGTCGGCGATCTCGAGGACGTCCTCGTCGGTCTCGCTGGGCAGGCCGCACATGAAGTAGAGCTTGACCTGCCGCCAGCCGTTCGAGTACGCCGTCACGACCGTACGGATCAGATCCTCCTTGGTCACCATCTTGTTGATGACCTTGCGGATCCGCTCCGAGCCGCCCTCCGGCGCGAAGGTGAGGCCGGTGCGCCGGCCGTTGCGGGACAACTCCTGTGCCAGGTCGATGTTGAAGGCGTCGACCCGGGTCGAGGGCAGGGACAGCGAGACGTTGGTGTCCGCGTACTGCTCGGCGAGACCGGAGCACATGTCACCGATCTCGGAGTGGTCGGCGCTGGAGAGCGAGAGCAGGCCGACCTCGTTGAAGCCGGAGAACTCCAGGCCCTCCTTGACCATCTGGCCGACCGTGGTGATCGAGCGCTCCCGCACCGGGCGGGTGATCATGCCGGCCTGGCAGAACCGGCAACCCCGGGTGCAGCCGCGGAAGATCTCCACCGCATACCGCTCGTGGACCGTCTCGGCGAGCGGGACCAGGGGCTTCTTCGGGTACGGCCACGCGTCCAGGTCCATCGTGGTGCGCTTGGCGACCCGGAACGGGACGTCCGGCCGGTTCGGCACGACACGCTGGATCCGGCCGTCCGGCAGGTAGTCGACGTCGTAGAAGCGCGGCACGTAGATGCTCTCGGTCCGCGCCAGGCGCAGCAGCAGCTCGTCGCGACCGCCCGGGCGGCCCTCCGCCTTCCACTCCCGGATGATCCCGGTGATCTCGAGAACCGCCTCCTCGCCGTCACCGAGCACCGCGGCGTCGATGAAGTCGGCGATCGGCTCCGGGTTGAACGCGGCGTGGCCGCCGGCCAGCACCACCGGGTCGTCCTCGGTGCGGTCGGCGCTGAGCAGCGGGATGCCGGCCAGGTCGAGCGCGCTGAGCAGGTTGGTGTAGCCGAGCTCGGTGGCGAACGAGACGCCGAACATGTCGAACGCCCGGACCGGCCGGTGCGCGTCGACGGTGAACTGCGGGACGCCGTTCTCCTTCATCAGCGCCTCGAGGTCCGGCCAGACCGCGTACGTCCGCTCGGCGAGCACGTCGGGCTGCTCGTTGAGCACCTCGTAAAGGATCTGGACACCCTGGTTGGGCAGACCCACCTCGTATGCGTCCGGGTACATCAGCGCCCACCGGACGACGGTGGAGTCCCAGTCCTTGACGACGGCGCCGAGCTCGCCGCCCACGTACTGGATCGGTTTGCTGACCCTGGGCAGCAACTGCTCGAGCTGCGGGAAGACGGAACTGACGCTCATGGGTGTCCAGGGTACGCGAGACTAGCGGTCCAGTTCCGCCGCGGCCCGGTCCAGATCGGTGGCGAGCAGATCCGTCCGGAACGAACAGAGCTGAAGGGTCATCCGGGCGGCCCCACGCTCACCGACGACCAGTTTGATCGGCTTCCCCCGGTCGTCCAGATCACCCACGATGAAATCGAGCAGCCGCACACCGGCGCTGTCCAGGAAAGAGACGGCGGTGAGGTCGATCAGCACGGCGCTCGCCCCGGTCGTCCGCGCCACGATGGCCCGGCCGATGTCGTTGGCGTTCGCCAGATCGATCTCGCCCTTCAGATGGACCAGCTCGGCGACGCCGTGCCGGGAGAAACTCACCCACTGATCGGTCATGGCTGCCGTCTTTCTCCCCGGTTGCGCCGCATGGTCACCGTCGTCCCCTCGCCACGGTCGAAGAACACCTCGTCCATCGATTCCTCGATCAGCTGCAACCCGCGGCCACGGGTGAAGTCGGCGCCGGGGCCGCGCCAGCTGCCCCGGTCGGTGACCCGGACCTCGACCGCGTCCGCGCTGACCGTCGCGGAGACGTCCACCACACCGAACGGGTCGTCCCGGTAGCCGTGCTCGATCGCGTTCGCCACCGCCTCGGAGCAGGCCAGCAGCACCGCGTTCACGCAGTCCGTGTCGACCGCGTGGCCGACCAGCCAGCCGCGCAGGTCGGCCCGGAGCAGCGAGATCTGCAGCGGGTCGGCGCCGATCGACCGTTCCAGCCGTTCCTCGGCGCCCAGGGTGAGGCAGAGCAGGCAGACGTCGTCGCCGTGGTCCCGGCCGACCATGGTGTCGGCGAGACCCGCGGTGAGGCCCTTGAGCGGGGCGTCCCGGCGGCGCGCGTACTCCCGGGCCAGGATCTCGAAACCCCTGTCGATCGGGCGGCCCCGGCGCTCCACCAGGCCGTCGGTGTAGAGCAGCAGCCGGCTGCCGGCGGCCAGGCGCACCTTGTGCTGGGTGCGGCGGCGGTCGCCGGCCCGCGAGCCGATCGGTGCCGACCGGGCCTGGAGGAGATATTGCGGCGAACCCGCGGGCTCGTGCAGCAGCGGCGGCAGGTGACCGGCGCAGGCGTACGACAACTCGCTGGTCAGTAGGTCGATCTCGCCGTAGACCACGGTCGCCATGCGGGCCGAGTCGACCCGCTCACAGAACCGGTCCAGCTGTTCCAGCAGCCGGGCCGGGCCGTGCTCGGCCGAGGCGAGTGCGCGGATCGCGCTGCGCAGCTGCCCCATCGTGGTGGCCGCGTCGATGCCCCGCCCGACCACGTCGCCGACCACCACGGCCAGCTTGCTCGGGGTGATCAGGAACGCGTCGAACCAGTCGCCGCCGACCTCCAGGTCCTGCGCGGCGGCCTGGTAGTAGGTCTCCATCACGAACCGCGGGTCGCCACCCGGCACGTCCGCCGCCAGCAGGCTGCGCTGCAGTGTCCGGGCGATGGCCCGTTCCTGCTCGTAGAGCCGGGCGTTCTCCAGCGCGAGACCGGCCCGGTCGGCCAGGTCGGCCAGGAAGAGCCGCTCTCCCGCGGCGAACCTGCGGTCCGGCGTCATCCGCAGCGCGAGCGTGCCGAGCACCCGGCCGCGGGCGGTCAGCGGCAGCACGGTGCAGGCGAGGCCGTCGTCGTCGGCCGCGTAGATCGGCTGGGCGTCGCGGGTGGCCACCGCGACCCGTTCGGCGAGCAGGTCCGGGTCGGGCGGCTGGGTGCCGGCGTGCTCCAGCAGGCCGGCCGGGCCGACCTGCAGGCGGACCTCCGCCCAGTCGGCGAACTCCATCACCCGTTCCACCAGCCGGCGGGCCCGCTGGAGCAGGCGGTGCTCCTCCTCCAGCGACCGGGTCATCCGGGCCAGGAAGCCGGCCCGTTCCTCGCGGCGCCGGGCGTCGTCGTAGAGCCGGGCCCGGTCCAGCGCCTGGCCGGCCTGCTGACCGAGCAAACGGATCACGCGCAGCTCGCCGTCGCTGAGCGAGCGCTCCTCGCGGAAGCTGAACGCCAGCACACCGAGCACGGTGAGGGCCTGCTCGTCGCCGGAGCCGGTCGTGAGCGGCAGCAGCACCACGGTGTTGCGCCCGGAGCGCCGCATCGACTCGGCCAGGTCCGGGAAGTGTTCCTCGGCCTCGGCCACGGTGCCGATCACGTGCAGGTCACCGCGCCGGGCGACCTCGGCCACCGCCCGGTCCGAGGAGCACGGCATGTCCTCCCAGTTGCCGGTGGTCGGGTCGGTGGAGGCGACCGCGATCAGCTGGTCGCGCTCCACGTCCACCAGGTAGATGCTGGTGCTGGCAGCCTCGAAGGCCGGCTCGGGCGCGCGGACGACCGCCTCGGCCACCTCGGCCTCGGTCGGCGCGGCAGCCAGGTCGGCCACTATCCTCTGCAACACCCGGACACGCTGCTCGGAGGCCTCCGCCACCCGGCGGGCGGCGAGCAGCTCACGCTCATAGCTGCGCCGCTCGGCCGCGTTGAAGACCATGGTGCGGATGATCCGCGGCGTGCCGCCGGCACCGCGTTCCAGGACCGAGTTGACGAGTACGGGCAGCCGCTGCCCGTCCGCACCCACCACCTCGAGCGCGATCTCGTGCACCTCGCTCTGCATCGACAGCAACGGTGCGTAGTGGGTCTCGTGGTAGATCTTGTCACCCGCCGTGAGCAGGTCACGGAACCGCCGGTGACCGATCAGGGCGGCACGTGTGTACCCGGTCCAGGCCAGGAAGGTCTCGTTGACCCGGACGATGGTGCCGTCCGGGAGCGTCGTGAGGTACCCGCACGGCGCATGCTCGTAGAGGTCCTCAGGATCGTCGTCCCAGGGCAGCCGCAACTCGTTCGTCACGTCCGGCCCACCAGTCTCGCTCACGCCACAGCTCCGCCGATCATGCCCGCTGTCTACAACCAGGACTTGATCGCGTCAACCGTTTCCTGTGGAGCACTGAGGTTGGGACAGTGACCCGTGGCGTTGAGCGACACGAAGGTGCTGTTCGGAGTGTGCTTGTGGACGTACTCCCCGACCACGGTGGGCGCGATGACGTCGTCCGAGCACTGCAGGATCAGCGAGGGCACCCGTGACCGGGACAGATCAGCCCGGTTGTCGGAGAGGAAAGTGACCCGGGCGAACTTCTTGGCGATGTCCGGATCGGTGCGGCAGAAGCTGTTGGTGAGCTCCTCGCCCAACTCCGGGCGGTCCGGGTTGCCCATGATGACCGGGGCCATCGCGCTGGACCAGCCGAGGTAGTTGCTGTCCAGGGACTCCAGCATCTCCTCGATGTCGGGCCGGTCGAAACCGCCGACGTAGCCCTCGTCCTCCTCGTTGATGTACCGCGGCGACGGCCCGATCATGACAAGGCCGGCGAAGCGCTCGGGTTCCCGGTTCGCCGCCAGCAAGCCGATCATGGCGCTCACCGAGTGGCCGACGAAGACGACGTCGCGCAGGTCGTGCTCCCGGATGATCGCCAGGATGTCGTCGGCGTAGCCCTCGAGGGTGGCGTACCGGTCGTCGCGGTAGGCCGACAGGTCCGACTTGCCGCTGCCGACGTGGTCGAACAGCACGATGCGATGAGTGTCCGCGAAGTGCGGTGTCACATACCGCCACATGTTCTGGTCGCAGCCGTATCCGTGAGCGAACAGCATGGGCCGGCCGGACTCGGCCCCGGTGAACGTGACGGCGTTCTTCTGCGTGGTGCTCATGCGCAACAAACCCTCCGGGCGGGCGGGTGGTCCATGTGCGGAGTCGCGGTAGGGGTGACTCCGGGCACTTTCCGGTCCGGCGGGCCGGGCCGATGCCGATTCCGGGTAACCATACGACTCCGGAGCGTCTTGCACATCGCCCCCGTTGTCCGCCATTCGCGTCCGCCGTCCCGAACCGGCGTCACCGTCCCGCTGGCGCACCATGCCTAACCTGGGAGAAGACGCCCGAACCCCGGCGCGCGGGAGGAGATCGAAATATGGCCGACGAACAGGCGGTTGATCCGACCCTGGTCGCCGGAAGGCCCGCGGGAACCGGGACGGCTGACGAGACGACTGCGGCCCGCCCGGCGCCGGCGGCAGCGACCCACCCGGATCATGTGACAGCGACCCATCCGGATCATGTGACAGCGGCCCGCCCGGCTTCGGCGGGACGGACGGCAGAAGCGACAGCGGACGCCACTGCGGAGGCGTCGGCGGAGGCGGCAGCGGCAGCCGCGTCGGACGCGCCGGCCCGGGCCGGCGACGCCGACCACCCGAAGACGCTGAGCATGCCGCCGGCCCGCTGGAGCGGCGCGGCCGCGATCCCGGAGGCCGGGCCGCGGCAGTCGATGTGGGCGCGCTGGCGCGACCGGGTGATCGGGCCGCGCGGACACCAGGACGACGAGTGGCCGACCGTGCCGGCGGTGGACCCCTGGGCAGACCAGGACACGCAGGTCTGGGCCGGTGCGTACCCGGCCGCGCCGGTCTCCCCGGCCCACCTGCCGCCGACGCGCCTGGACGCACCCGTACCGGCGATGCCCGGCGCCGGCGATCCCGAACCGCCCACGCAGCCGATCACGGCCGCACCATACGCAGCGACCACGCCGCAGGCCGCAAGCCCGCCGCAAGCAGCAATGACGCCGCAGGCAGCCACCGCGGCGCAGGCAGCAACCACGGCGCAAGCCGCAACCACGGCGCAAGCCGCAACCGCGCCGCAGACCACTGCCGCGGCGCAGGCCGCGGCCGGCACCGAGCGGACCACGACGAACGAGGCTGCGACGAACGAGGCCGCGGCGGCCGGCCCGCCGACCCGGATGGATCCGGTCGCGGCGCCGCCGCCGGACCGGGTGGCCGCGGTGAACGCGCGGCTGGACGCGGCGGCGGCCGCCGCCGACGTGGTGGAGAAGAAGGCTGCCGAGGCGGCCCGGGCCGCGGCCGCCAAGGCGGAGGCGGCGCGGGTCGCGGTCGCCAGGATGCTGGCCGAGCGCAAGGCCGCCGCGGAGGCCGAGAACCGGGCCAAGGCGGAGGCCGAGACCAAGGCCAAGGCGGACGCCGAGGCACAGGCCAAGGCCCGGCGCGCCTTTCCGGCGCCCGGCACCTACCCGCCGCCGGCCGGTGGCACCGGTCTTCCGCCGCTCGCTCCGCGCAAGCCGCGCGGCTGGGGGTTCTCCCGCAAGACCGCGGCGGCGCCGGCGACCGCCACCCGGTTCCCGATCCAGCAGCGCACCAAGGCGCCGGTCCAGCCGCGCACACCCCGGCCCCCGGTCAACCCGGCGCCGCCGCCGTGGCTGGCCCGGCCCGCCCGGCGCCCGAGCCGGCTGCGTCGCTGGATGCGCCGCTTCACCGCGTTCAGCGTGGTCAGCCTGGTGCTCTGCTGCGGCGCGCCGCTGGCCTACTGGCAGTTGCCGGCGGCCCGGCAGTTCCCGGTCTCGGCGGTCCTGCCGGACTCCTTCGCGGACCTGAGCCTGCGGGACAACGCGTCGGCCCAGCGGGCCGTCGACCGCCTCGCCGAGCAGCTGGAGCAGAGCGGATCGTCCGGTGACGCCTTCGCCGGGGTCTACGCCGACGGCAACGGCAAGCGGGTCACCGTCTACGGCGTCACGGGTTTCCGGCTGCTGCCGGGCCGGGACGTCACCACGCAGCTGGACCGGCTCTCCGGCGAACTGAAGCTGACCGACGTGACCGATTACGACAGTGGTGAGTTCGGCGTGCACGAGCGCTGCGGCGTCGGCCGCCTGGACGGCTCGGCGGTCGTCGCCTGCACCTGGGCCGACCACGGCAGCCTCGCCACGGTGCTGCTCACCCGCCGGTCGCTCGAGGAGAGCGCCGACCTGGTGGCCCAGCTCCGTGACCAGGTGCTGGCCCCGCCCTTCTGAGACGGGACGGGCCGACCGCGCCAGGCGGTCCTGCCGCTCCCACAAGAACGGCAAAACACGGCTTCCAGGCGGGGCCGGCTTCCAAGCGGGCCGGCCCCAGGCGGGGCGGGCCTCCAAACGGGGCGGGCCTCCAAACGGGGCCGGCCTCCAAACGGGGCCGGCCTCTAGGCGGGGTCGGCCTTCTCCTCGCGCTTCGGGGCGTAGCGAGGCACGTACTCCTGGCCGGTCAGTTTCTGGATCTCGGCCATCACCTGGTCGGTGAGCTCCCGCAGCGCGGTCCGGTCGTCGGCCCGGCCGATTGTCTCGATCGGCTTGCCGAACTTCACGACGACGGTGTCGCGCATCAGCTTGGGGTAGAGCCGGCCGATCGGCTGCACCTTGTCGGTGCCGATCATGCCGACCGGGATGATCGGCACTCCGGCGGCGACCGCGAGCCGCGCCACGCCGGTGCGGCCGCGGTAGAGCTTGCCGTCCGGCGAGCGGGTGCCCTCCGGGTAGACCGCGACCAGGTCGCCGCTCTTGAGCGCGGGGATCGCTGCGTCGAACGCGGTGAGCGCGGCACGGCCACCGGCCCGCTCCACCCGGATCGCGCCGAGGCCCGCCATCAGCCTGCGATTGAGGAAACCCTTGACGCCGGTGCCGGTGAAGTAGTCCGATTTGGCCCAGAACGCCAGGTGACGCGGCACCACCGCGCCGAGGAAGAGCTCGTCCGCGACGGAGAGGTGGTTGCCGGCGAAGATCGCCCCACCGGTGTGCGGAATGTGCTCGAGACCTTCGACGGTCGGCCGCCAGCCGGTCATCAACGGTGTTCCGACGATGACCTTGCCGATCGAGTAGAGCAGCGGCAACTCGTCCTCCGGGAGCACACGGGGGTGCGTAAGTAGGGATGGGGTGTTGTGAGGTTATCGGACCGGAGCGCCGATGCACCTAACGATCTTGGACCGAAGCCCGGACATTCGCCCTCACCAAGCGAACATCCGGGCTAATCGGCCGTTTCCTACCGGCGTGACGAATCACACCGCTGTGACGGTCACCGCCACCTGCTCGCCCTCGCCGACCTCACCGGCGAACCCGGCACCACCGGCGGGCCGGAACTCCAGCGACGTCGCCAGGGTCTCCCCGGACACGAACTCGCGGTGCGCCTCGACCGCCGCCCGGACGTCGTCCGAAGCCGACAGGGTCAGCGCGATCCGGTCGCTGACGTCCAGGTCCGCGTCCCGGCGGGCCTGCTGGACCACCCGGATCACGTCCCGGGCCACGCCCTCGGCCGCCAGTTCCGGCGTGACCACGGCGTCCAGCACGACGACGCCACCACCGGCCGGCAGCGGCGCGGAGTTCTCCACGTCGGCGGCGACCAGCTTCAGCTCGTACTCCCCCGGCGCCAGGGTGACGCCGGCCGCGACCGGCGCGCCGTCGACGAGCTGCCAGTCGCCGCTCTTCACCGCCTTGATCACCTGCTGCACCTGCTTACCGACCCGGGGGCCGAGCGCCCGCGGCACCACGGTCAGCACCTGCTGGCAGTACGCCGCCACGTCGTCGGTGAAGACGACGTCCTTGACGTTCACCTCGTCCTTGAGCAGGTCGCCGAGGCCGGCGAGCTTCGCGCCCTCCGGCGTCGCCACGGTCGCCGTCGCGAGCGGCAGCCGGACCCGCAGGCCCTTCGCCTTGCGCAGCGAGAGCGCGGCCGAGGCGACGTCCCGGATCGCGTCCATCGACGCGACCAGCTCGTGGTCGGCCGGGAACGCGTCCGCCTCGGGCCAGTCGGTCAGGTGCACCGAGCGGCCGCCGGTGAGGCCACGCCAGATCTCCTCGGTGGTTAGCGGCGCGAGCGGCGCCACCACCCGGCACAGGGTCTCCAGCACGGTCGCCAGGGTGTCGAACGCGTCCCGGTCACCCTCCCAGAACCGGTCCCGGGAACGCCGGACGTACCAGTTGGTCAGGGCGTCGAGGTAGGACCGTACGCTTGCCGCCGCACCGGAGATGTCGTAGTCGTCCATCTGCCGCTGCACCTCGGTGACCAGCTCGCCGGTCTTGGCCAGCACGTACCGGTCGAGCAGGTGCGTGGAGTCCGTCCGGAACCCGGCCTCGTGCCCCGCCGCGTTCGCGTAGAGGCTGAAGAAGTACCAGACGTTCCAGAGCGGCAGCAGCACCTGACGCACCGAGTCGCGGATCGCCACCTCGGTGACCGGCATGTCGCCGCCCCGCAGCACCGGCGACGACATCAGCATCCAGCGCATCGCGTCCGAGCCGTGGGTGTCGAACACCCGGTAGACGTCGGGGTAGTTGCGCAGCGACTTCGACATCTTCCGGCCGTCCTCGCCCAGCAGGATGCCGTGGCTCAGGCAGTTCCGGAACGCCGGCCGGTCGAAGAGCGCGGTGGCCAGCACGTGCATGGTGTAGAACCAGCCGCGCGTCTGGCCGATGTACTCGACGATGAAGTCACCCGGGTAGTGGTGCTCGAACCAGTCCTTGTTCTCGAACGGGTAGTGCACCTGGGCGAACGGCATCGAACCCGACTCGAACCAGCAGTCCAGCACCTCCGGCACCCGGCGCATCGTCGACTGCCCGGTCGGGTCGTCCGGGTTGGGGCGGGTCAGCTCGTCGACGTACGGCCGGTGCAGGTCGGTGACCTTGACGCCGAAGTCGCGCTCCAGCTCCTCATACGAACCGTAGACGTCGACCCGCGGGTAGTTCGGGTCGTCCGACTTCCACACCGGGATCGGCGACCCCCAGAACCGGTTCCGGGAGATCGACCAGTCGCGGGCGTTCGCCAGCCACTTGCCGAACGAGCCGTCCTTGATGTGCGACGGCGTCCAGCTGATCTGCTGGTTCAGCTCGACCATCCGGTCACGGAACGTGCTCACCGCCACGAACCACGAGGAGACCGCCTTGTAGACGAGCGGGGTGTCGCAGCGCCAGCAGTGCGGGTACGAGTGGGTGTACCCGTCGTGGCGCAGCACGACGCCGCGCTCCTTCAGCGTGGCGATCACCGGCTTGTTGGCGTCGAAGACCTGCAGACCCTGGAAGTCCGGGACCAGCGCGGTGAAGCGGGTGTGCTCGTCGACGGTCACCACGGTCGGGATGCCCGCCGCGTTGCAGGTGTTCTGGTCGTCCTCACCGAAGGCGGGCGCCATGTGCACCACGCCGGTGCCGTCCTCGGTGGTCACGAACTCGGCGCCGAGGACCTGGAAAGCGTTCTCCCCACCCTGCTCGACGAGGAAGTCGAAGAGCGGGGTGTACCGGCGGCCCACGAGGTCCCGGCCCAGCACCGTGCCGACCTGATCAAAACCTTCGAGCTCTTTGGCGTACGCCGACACGCGCGCAGCACCGACGATGAGCTTCTGCCCGTCCTTCTCCAGGACCGCGTACTCGATGTCCGGGCCGACCGCGAGCGCCAGGTTCGACGGCAGCGTCCACGGCGTGGTGGTCCACACCGCGATGTCCGCACCCTCCAGGAGCGCCTCCGGCCCTGAACCGGCATCGAGCCGGAACTTCACGGTGAGCGCGGGGTCGGTCCGGTCCCGGTAGACGTCGTCCATCCGGGTCTCGGTGTTCGACAACGGCGTCTCGCACCGGAAGCAGTACGCCAGGACCCGGAAGCCCTCGTAGACCAGGCCCTTGTCATGCAGCGTCTTGAACGCCCACATGACCGACTCCATGTACGCCGGGTCGAGCGTCTTGTAGTCGTTCTCGAAGTCCACCCAGCGGGCCTGGCGGGTGACGTACCGCTCCCAGTCCTTGGTGTAGGCGAGCACCGACGTCCGGCAGGCGTCGTTGAACTTGTCGATGCCCAGGTCGACGATCTGCGCCTTGGTGGTGATGCCGAGCTGCTTCTCCGCCTCCACCTCGGCGGGCAGGCCGTGGGTGTCCCAGCCGAACCGGCGCTCGACACGCCGGCCGCGCATCGTCTGGTAGCGCGGGACCAGGTCCTTCACGTACCCGGTGAAAAGGTGCCCGTAGTGCGGCAGGCCGTTCGCGAACGGCGGGCCGTCGTAGAAGACGTACTCGTTGGCGCCGTCCGCACCGGCCGGGCGCTGCTCCACCGAGGCCTCGAAGGTCTTGTCGGCGGCCCAGTGCTCGAGCACGGCCCGCTCGACCGCGGGCAGGTCCGGAGACGCCGGCACACCCGTGGCGTCGCTGTGCTTCGGATAAGACATGGTTCCCCTCAAGCAGTTCACGGTCATCGTGACTGCGAGGACGAGCCGTCAGGCCCGCGGTACCACCTCGCTTGACGGTTTCCCGCCCGCTCATTCGCCGGCTTGCGCACGTGCCGGTAGGACGCCCGGTTCTACTGGGGGCGAACACCTCTGCCGATGGAGGCACACACCCCGTTCTTCCGGAGGCTCCCCGGTGATGGCCGGTTCGTCGCCTGCGTGAGCACAACGATACCGGCCACCCCGGGATTCCCTCATCCGCATTACCCCGCCGGGGTCAGTACCGGAACGACGACACCAGGGTCCGCAGGTCATCGGCCATCTCACCGAGCTGTTTCGCCGAGTCCCGGGTGGCCGTGGCGTCCCGGGTGGTGGCCGTGGCGATGTCCGCGACGCTCGCCACGTTGCGGGCGATCTGGCCGGAACCCTGCGCCACCTCGGCGACGCTCCGGTTGATCTCGCCGGTGGTGGCGGACTGCTCCTCCACCGCTGCCGCGATGTTGCCCTGCAGCTCGGAGATCTCCCGCACCACGTCGGTGATCCGCCCGATCGCGGCGGTCGCCTCCCCGGTGGTCTGCTGGATCGCGGCGATCTTGTTGATGATGTCGGCGGACGCCCGCGCGGTTTCCTGCGCGAGGTCCTTGACCTCACCGGCGACCACGGCGAACCCCTTGCCGGCCTCGCCGGCGCGGGCCGACTCGATGGTGGCGTTCAGCGCCAGCAGGTTGGTCTGCTCGGCGATCCCGGTGATCGTCTTGACGATCGCGCCGATCTCCGCGCTGGCACTGACCAGCTCGGCCACCGACGCCGAGGTCTGCTGCGCGGTGTGCACCGCGTCCGCGGCCACCCCGGCCGCCGACGTGGTGCTGCGCGAGATCTCACCGATCGCGGCCACCATCTCCTGCGCCGCGCCCGCCATCGTCCGCACGTTGCCGGAGACGTCGCCGGCCGCACCCGCGACCAGGGTGGCCTGGTTGCTGGTGTCCACCGCCTGCCCGTCCATCCGGTGCGCCACGTCGGTGAGCCGCTGCGCGGCGTCGGCCAGCGACGTGGCCCGCTCGCCGACCCCGGCGAGGGCGCCACCGACCGCCTCGGCGGCGTCGTTGAACGCGACGGCCATCTCGGTCAGCTCGTCGCGGCCGTCCACCGGGAGCCGCGTCGTGACGTCCCGCTCGGCGAGCACCCGCAGCGCCGTCAGCAGCCGGCGCGCCGGGCGCTCGATGCTGGCGGTCAGCACCAACCCGAGCAGCACGGTCAGTACCAGCGCCAGCAGACAGCCGGCCAGCAGCACCGTACGCAGGCGGGCACCGGCCGCCTCGAGCTCCCGCTGCGCCTCGTCGGACCGCGCGGTCACCGACCCGACCAGGCGGTCGGTGTTGTCGACGATCGCGAGGAAGACGTCGTACGCCTCGTTGTTGATCAGTGACGCGGCCCGGGCGATCGCGCCCTTCTCGTTCGTCCGCAGAATCGCGACGACCTGCGTGTCGTACTCCCGGAAGCGCTCGAAATTCTCCTCGACCTCGGCGAAGTAGGCCCGCTCGGTGCCGGTGAGGTCCGCCCCGGCCACCGCCGCCAGCTCGGCGTCCAAGGCGTCGAGCGCCTCGACGGTGCCCTTGCGGTTCTCCGACGCCGGATCGATGGCCGCTGCCGTGCCGTGCAACGACGCGTCCCAGCCGTAGGCCAGCTGCCAGCCACTGACGTCCGCGTTCCGGTATTTCAACTGCATGACGGCTCGGGTCAGCACCTGCAACTTCGCGACCCGGTCCGCGTCCTCGGACTGCTCGCGGGACTCGGCCACACCGACCGCGGTCATCGTCGCGACCAGCACACAGAAAACTCCGAACGCCGACAGCAGCCGCGTACGCAGCCGCAATCGCCGTACAAAACTCATGTCAGCCTCGCTTCCTTTCGCACTCCTTTCGGCCTCGGGCCGTCGCGCGTGAAGCGTCTGACTGATTAATCACTCACGCTCACTCCCCGGGATGACAAAGAGCGCCGCTCCCTGGATCACGTCCAGGGGGCGGCGCTCTGCAGGCGGTGCGCTGCTGATCTACAGCTTCGGGAACCAGAGGGCCAGCTCGCGCTCGGCGCTCTCCGGGGAATCGGAGGCGTGCACCAGGTTCTCCCGGTTGGAGAGGGCCAGGTCACCACGGATGGTGCCGGCAGCCGCCTTGCGGCCGTCCGTCGCACCGATCATGGCCCGGACCACTTCGATCACCGAGTCGCCGGACAGGACCAGGGCGGCCAGCGGGCCACTCGTCATGAAGTCCTTCAGCGGTGGGTAGAAAGCCTTGTCGACATGCTCGGCATAGTGCGCGTCCGCCAGGGAGGCATCCATCGTGCGCAACTCCAGCGCCTCGAGGACCAGGCCTTTACGCTCGAAGCGGGACAGGATTTCGCCGAGCAGGCCGCGGCGCACCGCGTCGGGCTTGATGAGCACGAGCGAACGCTCGGTGGTGCTGGACACGCATTTCCTCCGTAAAGGGCCGGGCGACACGCGGGAGTTCAGCCTATCGGTACCGCGAATCCGGCGAGCGGCGATGTCCGTACCACCGCACTTTCGCGGAAGCCGGGCCGCGCAATAACCTGACGGGAACAACCGGGAGGTCCACAGTGGCGAACCAGACCGGCCGGCCCATCGCACCGGCCCGCAAGCTGGTGGCGGCGGTCATGGGCACGCTGGCGGTCTTCGTGATCGTGTACGGGCTAGGCATGTCGAGTTGGCCGGTCGCCCTGTTCGGCCTGGCCGTCCTGGTGCTCGCCGTCGTCCTGGCCATGTTCACCGTGCCCCGGCGCGGCGGCCGCGCCACGGTCGCCGGCAACGCCGAGGTCAAGGTGATCCCGCCGCCCCCACCCGCCGCGGCGTACGGTCGTGCCGACCTCGAAGTGATCGTCGTGGCGCCCGGCCTGGGCACCTTCGACACGGTGCTGCGCGAATCCCGCATCCCGGTCGCCAAATGGCCCGCCGTCGGCGCCACCGTGCCGATCACCGTGGACGTCGACGACACCCGCCGGGTCCGCGTCAACTGGAACGACGCCCCGCTGCGCGACGACAGCGCCGACCCGCCGCCACCCCCGCCGGTCGCCGACCCCGACGACCGCGACGACGACCTGTTCGGCGACATCGGCCCGGCACCGTGGGAGGGCCGCGACCACGACTGGCAGTTCGAGAGCGACGACCCGCCGCCCCCGCCGCAGCCCGCCCACCGGGCCGGCTTCGCCGGCGCCACCACCACACCCGTAGTGGTACGCGAAACCCCCACCGGCAAAATCCTCGAAGGCCAGGTGGTCGGCAACGACGACGACCCGCCCCCACCCCTGCCCCGCCGCGCCGCCGGCGCCGCTTTCACCACACCGGGCGACGACGACCCCTACCCGGCCACCCCCACCTCACCGGCCCCCTTCGCCGCCGGCGCAGAGCCCGCCCCCGGCCCGGCCGACGCCGGCTCACCCTCCGGCTCGTCCGACCCGGGCACGTCCGACCGCGACCCCTCCGATCCGGGCCCCTACGAGCGCGATGCGTCCGAGCGCGACCCGTCCGACCGCGACCTTTTCTCCGGACCGGCCGACGAGGGCCCTGCCTTCCGCCCGGCCGATCGCGACCGGTCCTTCGATCCCGCCGACCGCGACCCTGCTTTCCCCCCGGCCAACCGCGACCGGTCCTTCGATCCCGCGGACCGCGACCGGTCCTTCGACCCTGCCGACCCGGATCCGGGAGCTTCCGGCGGCCGTGCCGGCTCTCCGGATCCCGACCCGGTGCATGCGACCGCTGCCGCTCCGACCGGCTTTGGCCCTGACGATTCAGGCGGCTCTGGCTTCGTCAGCTCGGGCTCGCGCTCGGGTTCGGCCGGCTCGGGCTCTGCCCGCTCGGGTTCGGCCGGCTCAGGTTCGACGGGTTCCGGCGCGACGACCACCGCTTCCCGCCCGCCCGGCGCACGGCCCAGCCCTCGCCCCCGGGGCGGCGGCGCCACCACAGCCACCGTCGAACGCGACGACCCGCTGCCGCCGAACGAACCCTTCCCCGGCACCGAGCCGACCGCAGCAGCCGGGATGCCACCCACCCAGCGGACCTCCACCGAATCCACCACCCGCCCCACCCGGGAACCCAGCGCCGACCCACTGATCGACCTCCCCCTGGACGAACCCGCGCCCTCTCCCACCAGCGACGACGCCACCCAGGCCTGGCCACGCACCGGATCCACCACCGGTTCGGCCCCTGCGGCCTGGCCCACCACCGGCGCAGCCTCCGCCCCCGCAGATGCCGAGCCCACCACCGGCGCAGCCTTCACCCCCGCAGACGCCGAGCCCACCAGCGCATCCTCCGCTCGGGCGGGCACCGACCCGGGCTCTACCGCCGCAGCCTGGCCTGTCACCGCTCCGGCTCCGAGGTCTGAGCCGGCGGCTTGGCCGGTGACCGGTGCCGCCTCAGGCCCGGAGCCGCACCGCTCGCAGGATTCGACAGATGATGACGAAACGTCACAGAAGCGGTCGGATTCCGCAGAGGCCGCACCCGAACTCGCGGATCCTGCCAAGACCTCACCGCAGGCGACAGATGACGCGCAGGCCGGGACTTCTGGCGAGGCGCAGGCCGGTGGGGTTGCGGACGCCCCGCGTACGTCGTCGGGGCGCACCCGTTTCTTCGAGCAACCCGGGCAGGCGGCCGGCGCCCCGCACAGTTCCTTCGGCGCCGTGAAGGCCGCCGCGGCGGCTGTCGGTGCCGCTGTCGGTGCGGCAGCCGCGGGGGCTTTCGCCGCCACCCGGGGCAACCGGTCCGAGAAGGCTCCGGACGACTCCGCACAGCCGGCGCCGCGTCCGGAACCCACCCCGGCGGCCACCGCCTCCACACCCTCTCCGGTAGCGCCGCCGCCGGTCGCCCCGGAGCCCGACAAGCCGTTCCCGAGCGCGCCGCCGCCGGAGGCCATGACCGGCCCGGCCGCGCCGCCGCCGGACTTCGACGACATCGACATCCCGCTCGAGGACAACCCGGAACCGGCCCCGGAAACCACCGCGCAAGCCGCTCCGGCCGTGGACAGCGGCGTGGTGGCGCCACCGGCCCACGCCGAGGAGACCGAACCGGCCTACGCCACGGACACCATCTCCGCCTACGCCGGAGGGACTACGTCGCCTGACGCGGCGGATGCCATGCCCGGCGCGGGCACCGCTTCGGCCAGCCCCTGGGACACTCCCCCTGCGCAAGCGGGGGCCGGCGGCGGAGATCGAGCAACAGCCGGAGAACAGTTCCTGGCCGCGGAGCACGCGGCGGCGGAAGAGCAATCCATGGCCGCGGAGCAAGCGGCGACCGGACCGCTGTCCGTGGCCGCGGAGCAGACGGCCGCCGGAGACCAAGCCGCAGCCGCAGGTCAAGCCGCAGGTCCGGGCGTGGCGCCCAGCAACCCGTGGGGGGATTTCGGCGGCAGCCCGGAACCGGACGAGCATGCCGGGGACCTGTTCACCGCCTACCCCAGCGCCCGCCCCGGACCTGCCGGTGCGATCCACGGAGTCGGGATCACGGTGCTTGTCACGGACCTCGCTCAGTCGATCGCGTTCTACCGGGACACCCTCGGGTTCTACGAGATCGACAGTGGCGACGGGAGTGCGGTGCTCGCGTCCGGTGACACCCGGCTCGTGCTGCGTACCGTGCACAATCTTCCGGCCGAGGCCGGGCGGTTGATACACCTCAACCTTGAGGTCGGTGACGTGGAGGCGGTGTACGAGGAGTTGCGCGCCAAGGGCGTGAAGTTCGTGCACACGCCGCGCGCCGTGAACCGGGGCGGCAAGCTGGAGCTCTGGTCGGCGACGTTCCGGGACCCGGACAACCACAACATCGCCATCACGCAGTGGCGGGCCATCCGCTGACCCGAGGATGCCGGCCGGCACGATGGCCGGCCGGCTCCGCGGGTGCTGTCAGCCGAGGATGGTGCGGCGTACGTGCAGGGCGTACCACCAGGCCAGCCCGAAGATGACGCCGACCGCCGCGACCGTCCAGTGCAGCAGGCCGCCGGCCAGCAGCAGCACCTGCAGTGCGGTGCCGGCGTGCCACGCCCAGCCGCGTTTCATGCTGCCCGCCAGGGCGATCGCCAGGACCGCCGCGACGGCGACGGCCGCGATGGCACCGCCCTTGCGGTCGCCGCCGATGACACTCAGCGGTGCGATCGCCAGCAGCAGCACGAGGGCTTCCATGCCGAGGGTGGCCGCGCCGAGTCCCCGTACCGCTGCCTGCGGGTTCTTCAACCCGGACGGCCGCGCCGCGGCGGCCTGCTCGCCCTTCACCGGCATCGCGCCCTCCTCCGGCTCGCTCATCGCTTCAGCAGTTTCCGGGCGTCCGCGACCGTGACCACCGACCCGGTGACCAGCACGCCAACGCCGCTGAGTTCGCCGGAGGTGTCCTCCTCGGCGAGCACCACGGCCTCTTCGATGGCGTCCGGCATGTTCTCCGCGACCCGGACCCGGTCCTCGCCGAAGATGTCGGTCGCCAGCTGGGCCAGCTCGGCGACGGGCATGGAACGCGGCGAGCTGTTCTGGGTGACCACGATCCGGGCCACCACCGGTTCGAGCAGGTCGAGCAGGCCGCTGACGTCCTTGTCGCCGAGGACGGCGACAACCGCGACGAGGTGGCGGAAAGTGAATTCCTCCTCCAGCGCGGTGACGGTGGCGGCCATGCCGTGCGGGTTGTGGGCGCCGTCGAGCAGGATGGTGGGCGCGCTGCGTACGCGTTCCAGCCGTCCCGGCGAGTCCACCTGCGCGAAGCCTTCCCGCACCAGGTCGGCCTCCAGCTGCTTGCCGGGGCCGGCGCCGAGGAACGCCTCGACCGCGGCGAGGGCGAGGGCCGCGTTCTGTGCCTGGTGGGCACCGAAGAGCGGCAGGAAGATCTCGTCGTAGACGCCGCCGAGTCCTTGCAGGGTGAGCACCTGCCCACCGACCGCCTGCGCCCGCTCGATCACCCCGAACTCGCTGCCTTCCCGGGCCAGCGTGGCGTCCATGTCGGCGCAGCGTTCCAGGATGGGCCGCATGGCGTCCTCGTCCTGCAACGCGGTGATCACCGTGGCGCCCCGGTGGATGATGCCGACCTTGTGCCAGGCGATGTCCTCGATCGTGTCGCCCAGCCACTCGGTGTGGTCCAGCCCGATCGGGGTGAGCACGCAGACGCCGGCCTCGATGACGTTGGTGGCGTCCTCCTCACCGCCGAGCCCCACCTCGACCACGGCGATGTCGACCGGGGCGTCGGCGAAGGTGGCGTACGCCATCGCGGTCGTCATGTCGAAGTAGGTCAGCGGCTCCGCGTTGCGCGCGTCGAGCAGGTCGGCGAGCGGAGCGACCTCGTTGTACGTGGTGACCAGCCGCTCCTCGGAGATCGACTCCCCGTCCAGGCTGATCCGTTCGCGGACGGTCTCCAGGTGCGGGCTGGTGTAGCGGCCGGTGTGCAGACCGTGCGCCCGCAGCAGCGCGTCGATCATCCGGGCGGTGCTGGTCTTGCCGTTGGTGCCGGTCAGGTGGATCGCCGGGTACGCCCGTTGCGGGCTGCCCAGCACGTCCATCAGGTCCCGGATCTTCTGCATGTCGAAGACCATGCGGGTGAAGCCGCGCTCGTTGAGTGCGGCCTCGACCTCGGTGTACTCGCTCATGCTGACGGCAACGCTTCCAGAGCCGCGGCAATTCGCACCAGGTCCGCCTCGGCTGTCGCCAGGCGCTCCTTGATCTTGGTGACGACCTGTTCGGGTGCCTTGCCGATGAACGAGGCGTTGCCGAGCTTGGCCCGGCACTGGGTCGCCTCCTTCTCGGCGGCGGCCCGGTCCTTCTCCAGGCGGGCCCGTTCGGCCGCCACGTCGATCGTGCCCCGGGTGTCCAGGTCGACCGTGATCGCACCGGTCACGGCGAGCGTCGCCGTCGCCGTGAAGTCCGGGCCGGGCCGGTCCAGCCGGGCCAGCGAACGGATCAGCGGCTCGTGCGTGTCGATCCCGACGTTGCCGAGGCCGGTCAGCGCGGCGGAGACCCGCTGGCTCGGCTTGAGGCCCTGGTCGGACCGGAACCGGCGCACCTCGGTGACCACCTTCTGCAGGGCGGCCAGTTCCTCCTCGGCGGCGTCGTCGATCAGCTCCTCGGCAACCGCCGGCCAGGCGGCCCGCATCACCGTCTCACCGCCGGTGAGCGCGATCCACAACTCCTCGGTGACGAACGGGATGACCGGGTGCAGCAGACGCAGCAGCTGGTCGAGGACGTACCCGAGGACGCGCTGGGTGGTGCTGCTGCCGGCCGCCAGCACCGGCTTGCTGAGCTCGAGGTACCAGTCGCAGACGTCGTCCCAGGCGAAGTGGTAGAGCGTGTCGCAGACCTTGGCGTACTCGTAGGTCTTGAAGTAGCCGTCGACCTCGGCGATGGTGTGCTGCAGGCGCGACAGGATCCACCGGTCGATGGCCGACAGCTCCGAGGTGTCGGGCAGCTCGCCGGACACCGTCGCGCCGTTCATCAGCGCGAACCGGGTCGCGTTCCACAGCTTGTTGCAGAAGTTCCGCGAGCCCTGGCACCACTCCTCGCTGACCGGCACGTCGGAGCCGGGGTTGGCGCCGCGGGCCAGGGTGAAGCGGGTGGCGTCGGCGCCGTACCGGTCGATCCAGTCCAGCGGGTCGACGACGTTGCCGAACGACTTCGACATCTTCTTGCCGAACTGGTCGCGGACCATGCCGTGCAGGTTGACCACGTCGAACGGCTGCTTCCCGTCCATCGCGTACAACCCGAACATCATCATCCGGGCAACCCAGAAGAACAGGATGTCGTACCCGGTGACCAGCACACTTGTCGGGTAGAACTTCTCCAGCTCGGCGGTCTGCTCCGGCCAGCCCAGCGTCGAGAACGGCCACAGACCCGAGGAGAACCAGGTGTCGAGCACGTCCTCGTCCTGGCGCCAGCCCTCGCCGGACGGCGGCTGCTCGTCCGGTCCGACGCAGACGACCTCGCCGGCCGGCCCATACCACACCGGGATCCGGTGACCCCACCACAGCTGCCGGGAGATGCACCAGTCGTGCATGTTGTCGACCCAGGCGAAATACCGCTTCGACAGCTCCGCCGGCTCGATCTTCACGCGACCGTCGCGCACCGCGTCCCCGGCGGCCTGGGCGAGCGGGCCGGTCTTGACGAACCACTGCAGCGACAGGCGCGGCTCCACCGTGGTCTTGCACCGCGAGCAGTGGCCGACCGAGTGCACATAGGGTCGCTTCTCAGCGACGATCCGGCCCTGCTCCCGCAGGGCGTCGACGATGGCCGGGCGGGCTTCGAACCGGTCCAGGCCTTCGAACGGGCCGGGTACGGTGATGACGGCGCGCTCGTCCATCACGGTGAGGCTGGGCAGCCCGTGCCGCTGGCCGATCTCGAAGTCGTTGGGGTCGTGCGCCGGGGTCACCTTCACCGCGCCCGTGCCGAACGACGGGTCCACGTGCTCGTCCGCCACGATCGGGATGCGCCGGCCGGTGAGCGGCAGCTCCACCTCGGTCCCGATGAGGTGCTGGTAACGCTCGTCGTCCGGGTGCACGGCCACCGCGGTGTCACCGAGCATCGTCTCGGCCCGCGTGGTGGCGACCACGATCGCGTTCGGGCCGTCGCCGTACCGGATCGAGACGAGTTCGCCCTCGTCGTCGCTGTGCTCCACCTCGATGTCGCTGAGCGCGGTCAGGCAGCGCGGGCACCAGTTGATGATCCGGTTGGCCCGGTAGATCAGCTCGTCGTCGTAGAGCCGCTTGAAGATCGTCTGAACGGCACGGGACAGGCCCTCGTCCATGGTGAACCGTTCCCGGCTCCAGTCCACGGAGTCACCGAGGCGCCGCATCTGCCCGAGGATGGCGCCACCGGACTCGGCCTTCCACTCCCAGACCTTCTCGACGAACTTCTCCCGGCCCAGGTCGTGCCGGGACAGCTGCTGGGAGGCCAGCTTGCGCTCCACGACGTTCTGCGTGGCGATGCCGGCGTGGTCCATCCCGGGCAACCACAGCACCTCGTACCCCTGCATGCGCTTGAGGCGCACCAGGGTGTCCTGGATGGTGTGGTCGAGGGCGTGGCCGACGTGCAGCGAACCTGTCACGTTCGGCGGGGGGATGACGATCGTGAACGGCGGCTTGTCACTCTTGGCGTCCGCCGTGAAGTAGCCCTCCGATACCCAACGCTCGTACCGCCGCTGCTCTACCTCGCCCGGCTGGTACTGGGCGGAGAGGCCACCGGTGGGCCGGCTGTCGGGAGTACGGGTTTCGGTCGCATCGGTCACCCGACAAGTCTACGGAGCCGCAATGCGCACCTCCGCGCACGGGGGAGGATAGGCTCGCGGGATGTCTTCCCGCCCCGAGTCGCCCGACCCCGTCGAGATCGCCGCGGGGCCGTTCCGGCTCGTCGAGACGACCGACCAGGAGCGCGAACAGACCACCGGCTCCCGCCGCAAGATCCGCACCGTCCTGCTGATCGCGCTGCTCACCATCACCCTCGCCGGCGCCGCCACCCTGGGTTACGTCGCCTGGCAGGTGAACACGCAGCGCCACACGACGCTCTCCATCCCGGCCTCGATCGGCAACCTGAAACTGGACGACAGCGAAGAAGCCACCAGCACCGCCGACTACCTGCAGAGCGCCATCTCCGCCGAGATCACCATGGACAAGGCCGTCGGCGGCGTCTACTCCGGCGACGACAAGAAGAGCGTCCTGTTCTTCGGCGGCACCGCCCTCTTCTGGACCCCGGACTCAGAACTGGAGAACGCCTTCACCCTCCTGGGCGACGAGGAGGGCAGCGTCACCGGCATCCACGAGGTCGACGCCGGCTCCCTGGGCGGCACCATGAAGTGCGGCTCCACCACCGCCGACGGCACCCCCCTCTCGGTCTGCGGCTGGGCCGACCACGGAAGCCTCGCCGTAGCGATGTTCCTCGACCGCCCCGAAACCGAGGCGGCCCCCCTGCTGCGCGAAATCCGAACAGCAACCCAAACCCGCCCCTGACCCACCCCCGCCGGGCCGGACGCGGTGCTGAGTGCCTGACCTGGTCTCGCCCACCCTGGCTGACTCGCCTGGGCTGGGCTTGCCTGACCTGGCCTCGCCCGCCCTGGCCGACTCGCCTGGGCTGGCTTGGCCCGGGCTGGGCTGGGCTTGGCCGACCGGGCTGGGCTGGCCGACCTGGCCTGGGCTGGCCGACCTGGGCTGGCTTGGCACCTCGACCCAGCGCCGAAACGCAATGCCCCTCCCGCCAAGGAAACACCGGTCTCCCCGCGGGGCAGACGCCGCACGTGCCCCAAGCCATCGGTATAGCGATCCGGATCTGCCAAACCGACAGCTGGCCGCAGCCCGCCGCTACCGGCAGCGGCAAACGGTGTAGCGCAACCAACCCGACCTCATCGATAGCGAGGGGGTGCTACCCACCATCCTGCGAACAGGATGTTGATCTGCTAGCGCTACGAAATCGCTGTGATCATGCCCCTGAAACCGCGATTTCGCATCGCTAGCAGATCAACACCGCCCCGAGCCGCCCCCGCGGCCAACAGCGGCCACCTATCCATAAACCGCAACAGGGCCGAGGGCGCGCAACACCTCGCCGCACTCCTCAACTCCAACCCGCGCCGTGACCACCAACAACAAAAAGCCGCCGGGGAACGCGAAAAGGCCCACCCCCGAAGGGGTGGGCCTTTTCATACGTTGAGTCCGGCGGCGTCCTACTCTCCCACACCCTCCCGAGTGCAGTACCATCGGCGCTGGAGGGCTTAGCTACCGGGTTCGGAATGTAACCGGGCGTTTCCCCTCCGCTATGACCACCGAA
>NZ_JAHWGU010000045.1 GCF_020873875.1 Actinoplanes sp. DH11 | reverse complement strand
GATCAGGAGCGCCACCCCGGTCAGGAGAAGGAGAACCCGCCACCGTAGTCACGGGTGCGGTCCCGGTACACCGTGTGGTAGTGGATCTTGTTCTCGATGACGACACCGTTCTGGCAGACGAACTCGATCCACACGCTGGGGCCGTCGATCCGCACGTAGTCGGCGTGCCGGTTCAGCCCGGTGGTCCCGGACCAGCCGATGTACGTCTGGTTCAGCTCGGCCTCGTACGCCTTCATCAGCTCCTCGGCGGCCGCTTCGTCGGCGGCCGCCACCCACGGCGTGATCGCCGCGAGCACGAGCTTCTTCTGCGCCGCCGTGAGCGAACCGGCCGCGAGCCCCTGCCGGACGTCCGGGAACTGCCCGTCCTTCTGCGGCCCGGCGAGCACGTCGATGAACGTCTGGCCGATCCTGGCCTTCTTCTGCTGGGCGGCGCTGAGGCTGCCGGTCATCGCGAGCATCGCCTTGCGCATGTCCTCGAGCGGCGCGTGCGTGGCCTTGGCGTCATCGGTCCAGCCGGTCGGTTCGACACCGGCGAAGTACGGCGACGCGGAGATCACCTGGCCGGCCCGGTAGGTCAGGTGCACGGCGAGGTGGTGCCCGCCGAAGTCGAGCTGCCAGGTGCCGGTGGTGCTGGGCTCGCCGAGGAACGCCAGGAAGTAGAGGTCGCTGCCGTACCCGCTCTCCGCACCGCCGGGCCCGCCGGAGCCGGCACCCGGGCCGCCCGACGCGGGGCCGGCCGAAGGGCCACCGGACGGGCTGCCGGACGGGCCGCCGGAGGGCGCGCCGGACGTGGCGGCCTGCGGGCCACCGGACACGCTGCCACCGGGCCCGACGTTGCCGCCGCTGCTGCTCTGCGTCTCCCCCAGCACGTCGTCGGCGAGCATCAGTTCCTCGACCCGCTCGTACCCGGTGGCGGGCTCCGAACCGAGCGCCGTCTTCAGCACGCTCTTCGCGGCGGCGAGCTGGTGGGCGTCGAGCTCACCGAGGCCGATGCCGGGCCGGCAGGTGGAGCCGCACGGCAGGTTCGACCACGAGGTCGCGTTCTGCTCGGTGAACTCGAGCTGCACCTCGGCGCGCTGGTCGTCGTCGAGGGTGGCGAGGAAGACCTCGGCCGCCTCGACAACACCGGCCACCGACCTCTCGTACGACTTCACGGTCGCCGCGGTGCTCGGGCTCGTGGTGCCGGGCTCGGGCTCGTCGCCACCGCAGCCGGTGACGGCGACGAGCATGACCGCGGCCGCGGCCAGGGCCGGCCACCGGCGGACGGGTCCTCGTCGACTCACAGATCGCTCCTTCGGGATACCGCCACGTTACCGGCGATCTGGGTGATTGGTCCCTGTTCATCGGGATTACCGCCGGGTACGAGGATCACCCGGACCGTACCGCGCTAGCCGACGACCTTCAGCGCCGCATCGCGAAGTTCCGGACTGCGCGCGAAGATCGACGCCCCGGGTCCGGGCCGCCCGTCCCCGTCGAACCGCGCGTAGCACCCGCCGGCCTCGGCCACGATCAGCGAGGTCGCCGCGAAGTCCCAGATCTGCCCGCTGGTCTGCGCGGCCAGGTCCAGGTCACCCCGGGCCACCATCAGCGGCGGGTGCAGCGGCCAGGGCCGCTCGTCGGCGGCGGCGATCAGCGGGGCGGCGGGCGCACGACCCCAATCCGGTACGACGCCGAGCGTCGCCGACTCGAGCGTCCGCGGGCCGGTCGCGGCCACCGAGATCCGCCGGTGGCCCACCGCCCGGCCGTCGTGGACGCGTCCCTCGTACGCCCCCGTCCCGAGCCCCGCCCACCAGAGGCGCGCCTGCGCCGGAACCACCGCGACCGCCGCCGTGATCGCGCCCTGTTCCTCGAGCGCCACCAGCACCAGCCACCGGTCGTCGCCCTCGACGAAGAGAGCCGTCCCGTCGATCGGGTCGATGATCCACCGGCGGCCGGCGTCCCCGCCGGTGGCGCCGTGCTCCTCGCCGAGCACCGCGTCCTGCGGCAGCTCCCGGGTCAGCACCGCGCGGATGGCGGTCTCGGTGGCCCGGTCCGCGACGGTCACCACCGAGCCGTCCGCCTTCAGCTCCCGGGGCAGGTCGGCGACGACCGCGAAGTGCCGCAGCGCCTCCTGGGCGCCGGCCAGGGCCGCCGCCTGTGCGATTTCGAGATCTCCAGTCACGTCACCATCCTGCCCGGTGGGCACCAAGGGCTTGTCGAGTGACGCGGGAACGTCGTGGCAAGATTCAAGTAACAACACGTACTCCGATAGGAATGCCGTGCCGGACCGGATCACCAGCGGCGTCGTCTTCACGACCCCACCGTCGCTGCCGCGCGGCCGGCACGTGCTCAGCCGCGACGAGGTGACCGCAGCCCAGCGGGAGCGGATGCTGATCGCCGCCACCGAACTGCTCGCCGGCACCGGGTACCGCGGGTTCGGCGTGCGCGAGATCTGCGCGCGGGCGGCGGTGTCCCGGGCCGCGTTCTACGCGTGCTTCGCCGACAAGGACGCCTGCGTCTACGCGGCCTACGACCGGTTCATCGCGGTCTTCCTGGACCGGCTCACCGAGAGCGGCACCGCCGGCACCGACTGGCCGGGGTGCGTGCGGGCGTTCGTCTCGTCGTACTTCGCCACCCTGCGCAGCGACCTGGTCGCGGCCCGCGCGTTCCAGGTGGAGATGGACACCCTGGGCCGCGCGGCCCGCGAACGCCGCCGCGCCGCGCTCACCGAACTGGCCGGCGTCGTGCGCGACCTGCGCGCCGAGCGATTCCCGGGTACGGCCGGACAGGTCCCGTTCAGTGCCTACCTCGGCGCCATCCACGCGCTGCGGCAGAGCGCCTCGGACGCGCTGGACGCCGAACCCGACCCCGACCTGTCGTCCCTGGTCGACGAACTGTCCACCTGGCTCTGCCGGATGGTGGAGCCGTGAAGGAGAACCCCATGAGTCAGGAGTGCGCCGCACCCGCGGCCGAGGAGGCCGAACTGGTGCGGCTGCGGCGGGACAGCCCGTCCAGCTTCGGGGCCATGTTCCTCGACCGCTGTGCCCGTACCCCCGACGCCCCGGCCTATCGCACACCCGGCGCCGACGGTGGCTGGGTCTCGCACACCTGGTCCTCGACCGCGGAAGCGGTCACCGAGATCGCCGCCGGCCTGCTCGCGCTCGGCCTGCGCCCGGAGGACCGGGTGGCGATCTGCTCGGGCACCCGGGTCGAGTGGATCGAGGCGGACTTCGGGGTGATGTGCGCGGGCGGGGCCACCACCACGGTCTACCCGAGCTCGTCGCCCCAGGAGGTGCGGCACATCCTCACCGACTCGGGCAGCCGCTTCGCGATCGTGGAGGATCCGGGGCACCTGGACAAGTTCCTGGCCGCCGGGTCCCCGGTGGAACGGGTGATCCTGGTCGACGGCAGCGACCCCCGCGCCCTCACGCTGGCCGGCCTGCGCGAACGCGGCCGGGACCGGCTGGCCGAGGAACCCGGCCTGGTCACCGCGGCGACCGCGGCGATCGGCCCGGACGACCTCGCCACGCTGATCTACACCTCGGGCACCACCGGGCTGCCCAAGGGCGTCCGGGTCGCCCACGACGCGTGGATCTACCAGGGTCTGGCGATCCAGGCGATGGGCATCGTCCGCCCCGACGACCTCGGCTACCTGTGGCTGCCGCTGTCCCACGCGTTCGGCAAGGCCCTGCTCTCCTGCCAGCTCTCGGTGGGCTTCGAGTTCGCCGTCGACGGCGACGTCAGCGCGATCGTGCGGCGGCTCACCGAGGTCCGCCCGACGATCATGCCGGCCGTCCCGCGGATCTTCGAGAAGGTGTACGCCGCCGTCACCACCACCGTGCGGCGCGAGGGCGGCGTCAAGGCCCGGCTCTACGACTGGGCGATCGGCGTGGCGAAACGCGGCGGCGTGCTGCGCCCGGTCGCCGACCGGCTCGTGCTGGCCCGGGTCCGCGACCGGTTCGGCGGCCGGATGCGGTTCTTCATCTCCGGCGCCTCCGCCCTGGCCCCGGAGATCGCCGAATGGTTCGACGCGATCGGCCTGCCGGTCGCCGAGGGGTACGGCCTCACCGAGTCCTGCGCCACCACGATCTTCAACCGGCCGGACCGCCCCGAGTACGGCACCGTCGGCCTTCCGCTGCCCGGCACCCGCGTGCGGCTCGGCGAGGACGGCGAGATCCTGCTCAAGGGCCCCGGCCTGATGCAGGGCTACCAGGGCATGCCGGCGGAGACGGCGGCCACCCTGGTCGACAGCTGGCTGCACACCGGCGACATCGGCGAGATCACGGCCCGCGGCTCGCTGCGGATCACCGACCGCAAGAAAGACCTGATCAAGACATCGAACGGGAAGTACGTGGCACCGCAGGCGATCGAGGCCCGCTTCAAGGCGATCTGCCCGCTCGCCGGTCAGATCGTGGTGCACGGCGAGAACCGCAAGTACGTCACCGCCCTGATCGACCTCGACCCCGACGCGGCCCGGACCTGGGCCGCCGAGCACGGGCTGGGCGACGCCGGCCACGCCGAGATCGCCCGGTCCGAGGCGCTGCGCGCCGAGGTCTCCCGCTGCGTCGACGCGCTCAACGCCACCCTCAACTCCTGGGAGTCGATCAAGAAGTTCGCGGTGCTGGAGGAGAACCTGGCTGTCGAAGGTGGAGACCTCACACCCTCCCTGAAGCTGCGCCGCCGGGCGATCGAGAACCGCTATCAGTCGCAATTGGACGATCTGTACACGTAAGTTGGCGGGTATGCATCGCAGTCGCCTCTTCGGCATCTTCATCGACACCCCGCAGGGCGAGGCCGGCGCCGCCGCCGCCTTCTGGTCGGCGGCGCTCGGCACCACCGCGACACCGGTCCCCGGCGAGGAGGAGTTCATCGCCCTGCGGGACGCGTTCCCGGGCCTCGCCGTCGACGTGCAGGCCGTCGACGACACACCCCGCTACCACGTCGACATCGAGACCGACGACGTCGCGGCCGAGGCGGCCCGGCTGACAGCGCTGGGCGCGGTGGTCGAGGTCGACAACGGCGGCCACCGGACGCTGCGGGCGCCCGGCGGCCACCTGTTCTGCGTGGTGCCGGTGCAGAGCGAGGGCGACCTCTTCGACCGTACGGCGCGCACCTGGCCCTGATCCCGGCCGCCCGCACCGCCGCCCTCGTCAGGCGTGCAGGTGGAACAGGTCGGCTGCCTTCGTGGCGCGCAGCAGCCACCGCAGGTGCGGCTGCGGCGCGTGCAAGTGGCACGTCGCGTGCCGGGCCTCGGCCACCCGGCGGGCCGCCACCAGCATCCGCAGGCCGGCGGCGTCGCAGAAGTCCACCCCGGCAAGGTCGATGTGGATGTGCCGGACCGGGGCACCGAGCCCGATCAGCTCGTGGACCTGGGTGAGGTCGTAGAGCTGGGTCTGCAACGCGGTGGCCGACATCGCGTCGAGGCTGCCCTGGAGCGTGATCAGCAACCGGTCGCCGTCGCGCTCCCCGGCAATCCGGGTCCCGGTCGGGCCGCTCGGGCCGGTCGGGCCGGGACCGTCGTAACGGCTCATCAGTGCTCCTCGGGCCGGGCTCGCACGATCGCCCACACCAGCTTGCCTCCGCGAGCCGGCAGGGCACCCCACGCCGACGCCGCGGCGCCGACGATCCGCAGACCAAGACCCCGGTCCACCAGGGACGGCCCGAGCAGCCCCGGCACCGGGTCCCGGATCTGGGGCAGGATCGGGTCGCCGTCGTAGACGGCCAGGTGCAGCGCGGCCGCCGCCCCCGAGCCGCGCTTCGAGACGATCACCTCGATGTCGGTGCCGGCGTGCTCGGCGGCGTTCACCACCAGTTCGGAGATGACCAGGCGGGCCCGCTGGCACAGCTGCGGCATGTCCCAGTTCCGGCAGGCGTCGTTGATCAGTGACCGGGCCAGGACGGCGGCGGCCGGGGCGGCCGGCAGGGCCAGGTGCATCCGGTCCGGCAGCGGGTGCCGGCCGGCGAGCGCATCGCGGGCCTGGGACACCGTCGCGTAGAGCACCAGCCAGTCCCGGGCGCCGAGACGCCGCAGCCGGCGCGCGAGCGGCGCACCGGCCGAGACGCAGACCGCCACGGCGACCGGCGGTTCCATCGCGGCGCCCTGCACGCACGCGGTCAGCCACAGGAGCGAACTGACCGCGTGCGGGTCGTCGAGCTGATGCAGATCGATGATCATCCCGGTGGGGTGCTCGGCGAGACACTTGTCCAGGACCGTGCGCGCCTGGGTGGACAGTGCCCGGTCCCACTCCCCCCAGACGGAGAACTCGATGACGGCGGTGTCGGCGTCGATCACCGCCAGCACCGAATCGGTCAAGGCGTCACCGGACCAACCGATCAGATGCGGTGAGCCCGCGGCCATGTGCCTTCTCCCGGCAAATGCAATCAGCTGTGTCAATACTGCCGCCGCAATTCTTGGTATACCGGCAAGACAGCGTCAACGGAGATTCACCATGCGCGACGACGAGCCCCGGCGATCGGACCGGACCGGCGGCCGGGTGCAACCCGGCGCGGACGGCGGCCGGCCGCACCGCAGTGCGCCCGGCCGCCTGACCGATCCGACCGTTGCACGGTCTTGATCTCGCTGTACCCGTCAGACCCCGGCCCACACCACGAGATCAAAGACCGCGCTGCAGCGCCAGCACCCCCCGGTTCACCGCGGTGATCGCCTTGCGGGCGGTCTCCTTGACGCTCGGCGAGGCGGCCTCGGCCTCCTTGATCTGGCCGAGCAGGTCGAGCACCTGCCGCGCCCAGCGCACGAAGTCACCCGCCGGCATCTCGGCGTCGTACTGATTGCCGCTGGCCAGCACCCGCGCCAGCGGTTCGCCGCGGGCCCACCGGAACATCGGCCAGACGAACCCGGCGTCGGGCTCGCGGGTGAGCGTGAGCCCGTGCTCGGCCTCGTCGGCGGCGATCTCGCCCCACAGCTTGGCGCAGGCGTCGACGGCCGCGGTGATCGGGCCCTTCGGCACGGACGTCCGGTCCTCGCCCTCGCGGCGCGACTCGTAGAGCACCATCGAGACCGCCGCGGCCAGCTCGTCGGGGGCGAGACCGTCCCAGACGCCCTGCCGCAGGCACTCGGCGACCAGCAGGTCGGCCTCGGACCAGATCCGGCCCAGCATCCGGCCGGCCCCGGTCACCTCGCCGTCGGCCGACAGGTAACCGCGGGCCGTCAGCACCGCGCAGACCTGGTCGAAGGTGCGTGCCAGGGAACCGGTGCGCCCGGCCACCTTGTCGCGCAGCGCCTCGGTGTCACGCTGCAACCGGTGCCGCCGCTCGGCCCAGCGGGCGTGCTCCTCCCGCTCCGGGCAGGCATGGCAGGGGTGCTGCCGCAACCGCACCTTGAGCAGGGCGACCTCGGCGTCCTCACCGGGGTTGGCGCGCCCGCGGCGGCGGCGGTCGGGGTGGCGGTCCAGCCCGGTCGCGCTCACCTGGGCGGCCAGGTCGCGGCGGGCCGCCGGCGAGCGGTGGTTGAAGTTGCGGGGCACCCGGACCCGGGTCAGCACCTCGACCGCGCCGCCGAAGTCGCCGGGGCTGACCCGGCCCGCCCACCGGTCCTGGGTGAGCACCATCGGCCGCGGCTCGCCGAACCCGGCGGTCGCCGGCTCCAGCACCACCGCGAGACCGGCCCGCCGGCCCTGCGGCACCCGGATCACGTCACCGACCCGCAGTTTCTCCAGCCCGGCCACGGCCGCCGAGCGGCGCTGCTGCACACCTTGGCGGGACAGCGACTTCTCCCGGTCGGCGATCGCGACCCGGATCCCGAAGTACTCCTCGAAGTCGCCGTGGTGGCAGGCCGCGTCCTCCGCGTAGGTCTGCATGGTGTCCACGTTGCGCTGCACCTGCCGGGCCAGGCCGACGACTGAGCGGTCCGCCTGGAACTGGGCGAACGACGACTCCAGCAGGGCCCGCGACTTGTCCGCGCCGACCGTGCCGACCAGGTTGACGGCCATGTTGTACGACGGGCGGAACGACGAGCGCAGCGGGTAGGTGCGGGTGGAGGCGAGACCTGCCACGTGCCGCGGGTCGACGTCGGGGCTCCACAGCACCACGGCGTGACCCTCCACGTCGATGCCGCGGCGGCCGGCCCGGCCGGTGAGCTGTGTGTACTCCCCCGGGGTCAGGTCGACGTGCGCCTCGCCGTTGAACTTGACGAGCCGCTCCAGCACCACGCACCGGGCCGGCATGTTGATGCCCAGCGCGAGCGTCTCGGTCGCGAAGACCGCCTTGACCAGGCCGCGCACGAAGCACTCCTCGACCGCCTCCTTGAAGGCGGGGAGCATGCCGGCGTGGTGGGCGGCGACCCCGCGCTCGAGGCCGTCGAGCCACTCCCAGTAGCCCAGCACCGACAGGTCCTCGGCGGGGATGTTCGCCACCTTGGCCTGGGCGATGGTCCGGATCTCGGCCCGCTCGTCGGCGTCGGTGAGCCGCAGCCCCGCGGCGAGGCACTGCTGCACCGCGGCGTCACAGGCGGCCCGGCTGAAGATGAACAGGATCGCCGGCAGCAGCCCGGACCGCTCCAGCCTGTCGATCACCTCCGCGCGCGGTGGCGGTTGCCAGCGCCGGGACCGGCCACCGCGACCGGACCACCCGGCGCCGGCCCGGTCGGTCAGCTCGAGGCGGCGCTCCATCTCCCGCGTGTAGCGCAGCAGCTCCGGGTGCACGTCGTGCTTGCGGGCCGCGTCGGCGTCGTGGAACAGGTCGAACATCCGCCGGCCGACGAGCATGTGCTGCCAGAGCGGCACCGGCCGGTGCTCACTGACGACCACCTCGGTCTCGCCGCGGACGGTGACCAGCCAGTCGGCGAACTCCTCGTAGTTGCTCACGGTGGCCGACAGCGAGACCAGGGTCACCGACGCCGGCAGGTGGATGATCACCTCCTCCCAGACCGCGCCCCGGAACCGGTCGGCGAGGTAGTGCACCTCGTCCATCACCACATAGGCCAGGTTGCGCAGCTGGTCGGAGCCGGAGTAGAGCATGTTGCGCAGCACCTCGGTGGTCATCACCACCACCGGGGCGTCCCCGTTTATCGCGTTGTCACCGGTGAGCAGTCCGACCTTGTCCGCACCGTACCGCTGCACCAGATCGTTGTACTTCTGATTGGAAAGAGCCTTGATCGGCGTGGTGTAGAAGCATTTCCGCTCGCCCGAGCGCAGCGCCAGATGCACCGCGAACTCGCCGACGACGGTCTTACCGGCACCGGTCGGCGCGCAGACCAGCACGCCGTTGCCGCGCTCCAGGACCTGACAGGCGTCGCGCTGGAAATCATCCAGGTCGAAGCCGACGTCGACCATGAAGTCCTCGAGCGCCGGGAACTCGGCGACCCGCGCCGCCCGCCTCTTCGCAGCCGCATACCGTTCGGCGGGACTAGTCATGACCACAAGGCTAGTTCCTACCTGTGACAAAACGCAGCACGGTGGTGGCCGTCGGCAGCGTCGCAGGGCATCGGTATCGTGCACACGTGCCGGAAGCCAACCACTCTTTACCTACCGCGCGCCCGGTCGAGGCCGTCCTGTTCGACTTCCACGGCACGCTCGCCCAGGTGGAGGATCCCCTGACCTGGGTGTCCGCGGCAGCCGCCGCCTGCGGGCACGAGCTGGAGCGCGGCAAGGCGACGATCCTGGCCGACCGGCTGCTCACCGCGGGCCGGGCCGGCGGGCCGCCGCCGCACCGGGTGCCGCCGCACCTGGCCGAGCACTGGGCCGATCGTGATCTCTACGAGCACAGCCACCGGGCTGCCTACACCGGCCTGGCGTCGACCGTGCACACCGACGTCGAGGGCCTCGCCGACGCGCTCTACGACCGGCTGCTCACCCCGGACGGCTGGCTGCCTTATCCGGACACCGAACCGACACTGCGCAAACTGCACGATGCCGGGGTACGCATCGCCGTGGTCAGCAACGTCGGTTTCGACATCCGCCCGCACTTCGCGTCCTGGGGGCTGGAGTCGCTCGTCGGGGCGTTCGCCCTGAGCTACGAGATCGGGCGCACCAAACCCGACCCGGCGATCTTCCTGCGCGCGTGCGGGATGCTCGGCGTTGATCCGGAACGGACACTGATGGTCGGTGACACCCCTGCCGACGCGGGCGCGGTCAAGGCCGGCTGCGCGGCGCTGGTGCTACCGGCGGCGGAGGCGGGCCACGCCAACGGGCTGAGCGCGACGCTGGCCCTGGCCGGCTGCGCCTGACCGGTCGGACCGGACCGCACGCTTTCAGGCGTAGGCGTCGAGGACCGTGCCCCGGCGGCCCTTGGCCTTCGCGGCCTCGGCGGCCGCCGCGGGCTCCGGCGAGGTGGCGGTCGCGGCCTCGGCCATCGCCTTGAGCGCCTGCTTCGCGCTGCCGAGCACCCCGCCACCGAACCCGGCCTTGCCGTCACCGGACGCCGCCTTGCCCGACCCGCCCTCACCCCGGGTCACGGTGCCCGACCCGCCGTCACCCCGCGCCACCGTGCCCGACCCGCCGTCACCGGGCGCCGTCCTGCCGGGCCCGCCGTTGCCGGGGGCAGCGACACCGGAGGCAGCGTTGCCGAACGGGGACGTCTTGGTGGCGATCGAGTTCGTCATGCCCGTCAGTTCGGCCGGTCCGGCGGAAACTGACCCCGGGATCACCGCAGCAACCGGACCGCACCCGGAACGCAAGCGACCTCGAGGGGTAGCGCGCCGAGTCGCTCGCCGTCCGCGTACCCGATGATCCCTTCGGCCTGGATCCGCACCCGCCGCGCCCGCAGCACGGTGACCCGGGCATCGCTCACGTGCGTGCCGTGGCGCAGCCGCGGCTTGAGCCGGGTGAGGTGCGCCCGCCCCAGCGGCGCCGCGAAGATCACGTCGAGGAGGCCGTCGGTGGGGTCGGCGCCGGGCAGTATCCGCATCCCTCCGCCGTAGCTCGGGCAGTTGCCCACCGCGACGATCTCGGCAGCGAACCGATGTTCGACGCCGTCGGCGTGCAGCACGTACTCCCGCGCCCGCAGCCGGGCCAACTCCAGCAGGATCGCCAGGTCGTAGCGGCGGGGGCCGCGCGGCAGCCGCATCCGGTTGGCGCGCTCGTTGACCAGGGCGTCGAACCCGGCGGCCAGGACGGCGCAGAACCAGCGTGATCCACCCTGATCATTCTCAGTCCGGGCCAGATCGACGCGGTGGGCGCGCCCGTCGCGCAGCGCCAGCCCGATCGCCTCCGCGGCCCGCAACGGCGCCAGGGGTACGCCCACCGCGCTCGCGAAGTCGTTCCCGGTGCCCGCCGGCACCACGCCGAACCCGGTCGCGGTACCGGCGACCGCCTGCAACGCCCGGTGCACCGTGCCGTCCCCGCCGACCGCGACCACCGCCGCCGCACCCTCGCCGACCGCGTCATGGCAAGCCGTCTCCGCCTGCGCACCGTCGGCCGCGGTGAGCAGCCGCACCGGCCGCCCGGCGACGCCGAGGGCCTGCACCACCCCCGGCAGCAGACCGCGGTACCGGCCGCGCCCCGCCGAGGGGTTGGCCAGCACCGCGATGAAGTCGCTCGTCACAGCCGAGGACCGTATACCCCGGCGCCCCACCCCGGCGCAGGGCACCCGGCCTCCCGCCCCGCCCCGGCCCCGGGGTGTCTCTATGGCTATGTCGAGCAGGGAGTGCATGCGCCTATGCCGGTTTGTGCTGGTAGCAAGGTTCGCGCGCGGAGGATGTGGCGCGCAGGATGTCGACGCGGCGGCGGGCAAGGCAGACGAGTGCGGCCGGGTGTTGCTTGCCCCCACCTCTGTTGCGGTCGCCGAACGAGCGGTCGCGGTCGGCTGCTCGGCGTCCGCGCGGCGAAGTTGATCTGCTAGCGCTACGAAATCGCTGTGATCATGGGGTCGAAACCGCGATTTCGCGTCGCTAGCAGATCAACATCTCGCCATGGGGCCGTCCGGCGCCACCGGGACCCGAGAGCGGCGTGGTGTTTCGTCCCCGGGTCCGTTGCGGCAGGCATCTCCTTCGCGTGGCCGCCGATTCCGTCGCGATGCTTCAGCAGGTCACGCAGGCTGTCCGTCAGCTTCGGCAAGATGGCCTCCGCCACGGCAAGATGGCCTCCGCCACGGCGAGATGGCCCCGGCCGCAGCAGGATGGCGTCGGCCGCGGTGGCGCCGGGAACGGCCACGGTCAGGGTTGACGGATCTGCTCGGCGAGGCGGGCGCCCATGCGTCGGGTCGCCGGCAGTCGCGTTCGCGCGGAGACCTGACGAAGGTGCCCGAAGGTGGCCGGATGCTGGCGTCCCGGGCACCCCACCGACAGCCGGTGGGGTGGCGGAACTCAGGTCATGTCGTCGTAGCGGCGCTCCAGCGGCGCCGGCCTCTCCACCGGGGCCGGGGCGTCGACGGCGACCGGCGCCTCGATCGGGTCGGAGGCACCGACCGGCACCCGCTCCTCGGCGAGCGGCGAGATCGCGTCGTCGTCGAGGCCCGCGTAGATCTCCTTGCCGCGGCCCTTGCGCTTGTCGTTGAGGAACGCGACGCCGACCGCGATGAAGTACAGCAGCGACATGCACGCCGCGAGCAGGGTCATGCCGAACGGGCCCGGGTCGGGGGTGGCGATCGCGGCGAACGCGAACGACAGGAACACCACGGCCCGCCACCAGCTCAGCAACCGCCGGGCGGAGACCACGCCGGTGAAGTTGAGCATCAGCAGTACGAGCGGGAACTCGAACGCCACCCCGAACAGCATGATCATCGTGGTGACGAACCCGATGTAGGCCGTGACCTCGAGCTGCTGGGAGTCCTGCAGGACGCCTGCCTCCATGATGAAGTGCAGGCTGTGCTCGACCACGAAGTAGGCCAGCACGGCGCCACCGGCGAAGAGTGGCGCGGCGATCGCGACGAAGACGTAGGCCCACTTGCGCTCGTGCCGGTGCAGACCGGGGGCGATGAACGCCCAGAGCTGGTAGAGCCAGACCGGCGCGCCCACGATCAGGCCGACCCAGAGCGCGATCTTCAGCTTGAGGATCAGGCCGTCGGTGGCACCGAGCGTCAGATAACGACACTCGCGGACACCGTCGGCGTTCAGCACCCAGGAGCTGTCGAGCTTGCAGTACGGCCCGCTGAGCAGCTCGAACACCGAGTTCGCCAGGATGAACCCGACGATCAGGCCGACGACGATGCCGAGCGAGGCCCAGAACAGCCGGTTCCGCAGCTCCCGGACATGCTCGATGAGGGTCATCGAGCCGTCGGCCGCCTGCTGGAACTTGGTCGGCTTCTTGGGCTTCCGGCGCAGGCTCAGGCTCAGTGCCATCGGCTCAGGTCAGCGGTCGTTGGTGCGCTGCACCGGGTCGACATAGGGCTGGGCGGGCGGCTGCTGGTAACCGGCCGGCGGCGGGGTCTGCTGGTAACCCTGCGGCTGCTGCTGGTAACCCGGCGGCGGCGCCTGCTGGTAACCCGGCTGCGGCTGGTAGGGCTGCTGGACCTCGCCCTGCAGCGGGGTGCGGCTGTGCTGCGGCTCCGCCTTCTCCCCGACGTTGTTGTCGTCATCGACGAGGCCCTTGGTCTCGGCCTTGATGATCCGCAGGGAACGCCCGAGCGAACGCGCGGCGTCCGGCAGCCGCTTCGCACCGAACAGCAGCACGAGCACGACGACGAGAACGATGATGTGCCATGGCTTGAGGGCGCCCATGGAATGACTCCAGTCGGTCGGATCAGGTTGCGGGGTCCATCGTACGTGTGGATTCCGCAGATGTTGCTTGCCGGATGGTCCGGGATTCCCAAGATCTTGCTAAGTCTCGGACAACGGGGTGGTAACACCCCGGGGTCAGCGCCCCAGGTTCGCCTTGATCTGGGTGACCGCGTCCTGTGCCAGCTCCGCGCGCTGCTGCAGGGTGAGCACGGTGCGCTCCAACAGCTCGCCGGCGGCCTGGAGCTTCATCGCCTCCTCCTGCCGGCGTTGCAGCCGGACCGCGGCGCGGCGAAGGTCCGGCAACCGGCCCAGAAGGCGCGCGGCAGCCGAAACCAGGACGATCAGCGCGATCGCCACGACGGCGATCCAGACCCACATCAGCACGCCGTCACCCTACCGGCCGGCCGGCGTGCCGGGTTCGAGCGTGTGCGGCGCGGCGTACTGGTCGAGGGCGGTGGCGGCCTGCGCGCGGATCCGGTCGAGCAGCTCCGGCGGGCCGAGCACGGTGACGTCGCGGCTCAGCCCGGCCAGGAAGCGCTGCGCCCAGCCCAGATCGGTGACCCGCATCGTGACCAGCCACTCGGCGGCGTCGCGCTGCACCTCCTCGACCGGGTAGTACTCGGTGATCCACCGGCCACCGCGGCCCACCCGCAACGTCACGAGCGGCAGCTCCGGGCCGGGCCGGAAGACGCCCTCGCTGACGTCGTGCGGCACCGCGTCGACCGGTGGCGCGGACGGCTCGGGCAGCTCGGCGAACGCGTCGATCCGGTCGACCCGGAACATCCGGGTGCCCTCGGCCCGCCGGCACCAGGCCTCCAGGTAGGCGAAGCCGCTGACCATCAGCATCCGCATCGGGTCGACGACCCGCTCGGTGGTCTCGTCGCGCGCGGCCGTGTAGTAGGTGATGCGCAGCGCGTGACCGGAGTCGACGGCGGACCGGATCGCCTCCAGCTTCTTCTGGTTCGCCGGCAGCCGGACGGTGACCGGGGCGTCCGCCAGGTCACCGGCCGCGCTCTCGATCTTGGCGAGGGCCCGCTCGATCGCGTCCCGGGTGCCGATGCCGGGCGTCTCCGCGAGCATCCGCAGCGCCACCACCAGCGCCAGCGCCTCGTCCTGGTTGAGGCGCAGCGGCTTGTCGATGCCGGCGTCGTGGCTGATCGTCACCCGGTCGCCGTCGAACGCCATGTCGATCAGATCACCCGGGCCGTAACCGGGCAGCCCGCACACCCAGAGCAGCTCCAAGTCCTCGCGCAGCTGCTTCTCGGTGACACCCAGGTCACCGGCCGCCTCGGCGATCAGGATCCCGGGCCGGGCCAGCAGGTACGGCACCAGGTTCAGCAACCGGCCCAGCCGGTCGGCGGACGTCCGCGGGCCGGTCACAACGCCACCTGCTCGTGCCGGGCGGCCAGCTCCTTCAGATTCTGGATCACCGCGTCGCGCAGCTCCGGCGGCCCCTCGGCCTTCACGTCGGGCCCGTACCCGGCGATCCGGGCGGCCAGCCACTCGGCATCCCCGTACGGAATGGTCAGCCGATCGCCCTCGGGGAGGGTGACCGACGCGCTCGCCATCCGCCGCAGCCCGGCCGCGCGGCCCGGCCGCACCGTGACGATGCCCCGCCCGTTGCGCGCGATCGGGCCGGTCGAGCGCGCCACGTGACTGATCAGATCGGTGTTCTCGGGGCGGACGAACGCCTCGGGGCGGCCGGTCGCCTTCACGTCGCCGACGATCCGGGACAGCCGGAAGCAGCGGGTGGCGTCGCGGTCCCGGTCGTGGCCCACCACGTACCACCGGCCGCGCCAGCAGACCACACCCCACGGTTCGAGACGGCGCGTGCTCGGCTCGTCCAGCTCGGGCACCCGGTACTTGAAGGTCACCGCGCGGCGCTGCCGGGCGGCGGCGGTCAGCGGGCCGAACGCCGGGTCGACCGTCACCACCGGCTCCACGCCCAGGGTGGCCTGCGGGTCCACCTCGACACCCGCGGCGCGGAGCTTGGCCAGCCCGGACGACGCGGCGGCGGCCAGGCCGGCATGCTGCCACAGCCGGGCCGCGATGCCCACGGCGGCGGCCTCGTCGGGTTGCAGCAGGATGTCGGGGAGCGCGTACTCCCGCTGGGCGATGCGGTAACCGGGCTCCTGGTCGAAGATGCTTGCCGTGCCCGTCTCCAGCGGCACGCCCAGCTCGCGCAGCTCCGCCTTGTCCCGCTCGAACTTGCGCTGGAACGCCTCGTGGTCCCGCGGATCGGAGGGGTCGTGCTCGTAACCGGGCACGGTCGCGGCGATCTGCGCGGCGGTCAGGAACCGGCGCGTCGACAGGAGGCAGATGACCAGATTAACCAGGCGCTCGGTGCGAGTGCGCGACACGAGACGCAACGCTAGCAGCCTCGTCACACGGACGGTTATTCGCGCGGCCACCGGGGAAGGTGCCTGCCGTGACAGAACCGAAAGAGTCCGAGAGCGTCGGCACGGTCGTCCTGGCCGGCGCCGCGAACCTGGCGATCGCGGTCGCGAAAGTGGTGGCCGGCGTCGTCTCCGGATCCGCCGCGATGCTCTCCGAGGCGGCGCACTCGTTCGCCGACACCGTGACCGAGGTGTTCCTCTTCGTGGCGCTGCGCCGCGGCACCAAGGCGGCCGACGAAGAACACCCGTTCGGGTACGGCAAGGAGAGCTGGGTGTGGGCGTTCATCGCCGCCCTGTTCACCTTCGTCGCCGGCGCCGGCTTCTCGATCTACCACGGCATCGAGACGATCGTGGAGGGCGAGGAGAGCGGGCCCTACCTGGCGGCCTACATCGTGCTGGCCGTCTCGTTCGTGGCCGAGGGCGTGTCCTTCCTGAAGGCCCGCCGCCAGGTCCGCAACGAGTCGCGCCGCTGGCGGACCACGCCGCGCCGGTTCCTGCGGCTCACCTCGGACACCACCGTCAAGGCGGTCTTCTTCGAGGACGCGGCCGCCCTGATCGGCCTGGTGCTGGCCGCCGCCGGTCTCGGTCTGGCCGAGGTCACCGGCTCGCCGCTGTGGGACGGTGTCGCCTCGATCCTGATCGGCCTGCTGCTGTTCGCCGTCGCGGTGGTGCTCGCCGCCAGCAACGTGTCCCTGCTGGTGGGTCGCGCGGTGCCGCGCCGGCTGCACAACGAGATCGCGAACGACATCGCCGCGATCCCGGTCGTCACCGGCGTGCCCACCCTGTTCACCATGCAGATCGGCCCCGGCGACATCCTGGTCGCCGCCAAGGTCGACTTCGCCGACGAGGTGACCGGCGCCCAGATCGAGGCGGCCTCCGACGACGCCGAGAACCGGCTGCGCGCCCGGTACCCGGAGATCCGCTACGTCTTCCTCGACCCCACCCGCGGCGCCGCCGGCCGCACCCACCTCGACGGCGGGGTCGGCGGGTGAACCCGCCGCACCGGGGCGCCGCGACCGGCTTGTAAGGTCGCGGCCATGGTGCGATGGCGGTCCGGCACGGTGCTCGCGGTGCGGCGTTCCTGGCGCGGCGCCGCCGAACTGGACGTCGAGACGGGCGACGGCCCGCTGCGCGCGCTGGCCTACCCGCACCTGGTCGGCACCCCCGAACCCGGCGACCGGGTGCTGCTCAACGTGGGCGCGCTGGTGATGGGCCTCGGCACCGGGGGGTACGCCCTGGTCGTCGCCCTGCCCGACCGGCTGCCCCCCGACCCGCCCGCCGACGGCAGCACCCGCGACAGCGGCCACCTCGTCAAGGCCCGCTACACCCCGCTGCAACCGATCCTGCTCGGCGTCGACGAGGAGGCGTCACCGCACCGCGAGGTCATGGCCGAGGCCACCTCGATCGACGGCATGCCGGTGGTCACCGCCGACCTGCACTCGGCGCTGCCGGCGATCCTGGCCGGCATCACCGCCGACCGCCCCGGCACCCGGGTGGCCTACGTGATGACCGACGGCGGCGCGCTGCCGGCCTGGTTCTCCCGCACCCTCGACGGCCTGCGCGGCCACCTCACCGGCACGGTCACCACCGGCCAGTCCTTCGGCGGCGACCTCGAGGCGAGCACCGTGCACACCGGGCTGCTCGCCGCCCGGCACGTGCTCGGCGCCGACATCGCGATCGTCGCGCAGGGACCCGGCAACCTCGGCACCGGCACCACCTGGGGATTCTCCGGGGTCGCGCTCGGCGAGGCGGTCAACGCGGTCGCGGTGCTCGGCGGCCGCCCGGTGGGCTCGCTGCGGATCTCCGACGGCGACGGCCGGGACCGGCACCGGGGCGTGTCGCATCACAGCCTCACCGCGTACGGGAAAGTCGCTCTCGCCCGCGCCGACCTGCCGGTGCCGGACGGCCTGGAACCGTCCCTGGCCGCCCGGGTCGACGCCGCGCTCGCCCCCCTTACCGGTCGTCACCACCTGGTCCGCGTCCCCTGCGCCGGGCTCGACGAGGCGTTGCGGGCGTGCCCGGTGCCGCTGTCCACGATGGGCCGCAAGCTGGACCAGGACCACGGCTATTTCCTGGCGGCCGCGGCGGCCGGCCGGCACGCGGCCGGGCTGCTCCCATAACCGTCCGGCATCCGGCGACGCGCCCGGTCAGCCCGCGGCCGTCAGCTCCCCGGACTGGGTGATCCGGTTGCGGCCGCCCGCCTTCGCCGCGTAGAGCGCCGCGTCCGCCCGCGCCAGCAGCTCGTCCGAGGTCTCCGTCCGATCCCAGACCGCGACGCCCGCCGAGAACGTCTGCCCCAGCGGCGTCACCGCCAGGGCCCGGGCCAGCACCTGCCGGGCCTCGGCTGGACCGGCGCCGGGCAGCAGCACCACGAACTCCTCGCCACCGTGCCGGGCGATCAGGTCGACGTCGCGCAGCGCCGAGTGCCAGGCCGCGGCGGCCGCCTTGAGCAGCCGGTCCCCCGCCGGGTGCCCGTGCGTGTCGTTGAACGTCTTGAACCGGTCCAGGTCGAGGATCGCCACGGTCACCGGGCTCCGGTCGCGGCGGGCCCGTTCCAGCGCCCGGGGCAGTTCGTCGTTCCAGGCGCGCCGGTTCGGCAGGCCGGTCAGTTCGTCCGAGCGGGCCAGGTCCCGCACCTGTGCGGCCTGGCACTCCAGCTCCCGGACGAGCAGCGCCATCCGGGCCACGACCAGGAGGAACAGCGTGGCCGAACCGAACACGAACGCCCAGCCGCTGACCACCCTGCCGTGGTGCACCTGCACACCGAGCAGCACCGGCGCGATGAGCGACGCGACGGTGAGCAGCGTCAGCAGGCCACGGCCGAGCCGGGCCGGCGGGCGGTCCGCGGCGGTCGCCACGTGCCGGGCGTCGGCGTGCAGCGCGGCCACTCCGAAGAGCAGGAACCCGATCAGGAACACCGACTCCAGCGGCCGGCGGAACCAGCGGGCGTTCTCCAGCAGGATCCCGGTGTCGCCCAGGTTGCCGAGCACCACCCACGTACTGTCACCGATCAGGAACGCGGCGAGCGCCCCCGTGATCCACCAGAAGGAGGCGCCCCGGCTGCCACCGCTGCGCAGCAGCCGGGCCATCATGCCGAGCAGCAGAAGATCACCGATCGGGTACGCGACCTGCGTCGCGTGCGCCCACCGGTTCATCCGGTCGCCCAGCGCCGCCGGCTCGATGACGTACACCCAGGCCAGCAGCCCGAAACCGGTGGTGATCGTGGCGGCGTCGACGAGCGCGGTCCAGTCCCGCCGCCGGTCCCGGCGCCACACCAGCACACCCAGGCCGAGCGCGCAGGCCGGGTAGAGGGCGAGGAAGAACGGGTCCGCCGGTGTCGGCAGGTCGAGGAACCCGAAGTACCGTTCCCCGACGACCGCGACCCCGATGCCGGTGGTGTTCAGGAAGACCCCGGCCGCGAAGCACCACCACGGCAGGCGGTCGTCGCGGGACAGCCGGTGCGCCCCGATCAGGATCGCGGCGGTGCCGGCGTAACCGGCCGCCACCTGCCAGGCCGTGCGGGCCCAGACGTTCTCGGGCAGCAGCTGGTACCCGGCGACCGCCAGCACGGCGACCACCGCGAAGACCCGCCCCGCTCCACGCTCACTCGACACCGTCTCAGACAACGGCATCCGGGGTGGGCCGCCGGTGCCGGTGCGGTGGCGAACGGGTTGCGCGGCCTCAGAACCAGGCGATCCGGTCCCGGGACGTGACTATCAGCCTCAGAACCAGGCGACAGGCCTCAGGACGTGATGATCAGGTACAGCCAGCCGGCCAGCACGAGACCGAGGATCGTCGCGTACACCCAGGTCGGGATCTTGTGGTTGCCGGCCCGATCCTTCTTGATCTGCTGGTAGACGCGCTCACGGCGGCGCTCGGCCCGGCCCAGCCGGACGTCCTGCTCGGAACGCTCCGCTGGGTCGGGCTGGTCGGGGAGGCCGGGCCGGCCAGGCATCGTCATAACCCGGCCAGCCTAGCGGAACCGGCCGGCCCGGTTCCGCTCCACCGACGTCCTGTGGCAGCCGCTACATGCTGGCGATCAGGCGCTCCACTCGCTCGTCGTAGGCCCGGAACGGGTCCTTGCACAGGACCGTCCGCTGCGCCTGGTCGTTGAGCTTCAGGTGCACCCAGTCGACGGTGAAGTCGCGCCGCTTCTCCTGCGCGTGCTTGATGAACTCGCCGCGCAGCCGGGCCCGGGTGGTCTGCGGCGGCGTCTCCTTCGCTTCGTAGATCTGCAGGTCGTTGGCGATCCGGTCGACCTGGTTGCGCTTCTCCATCAGCGCGTAGAGGCCGCGGCCCCGGCGCACGTCGTGGTACGCCAGGTCGAGCTGCGCGATCCGCGGGTGCGACATCGGGATCTCGTGCTTGGCCTGGTAGCGCTCGATCAGCTTGTACTTCGAGACCCAGTCGATCTCCCGCGCGACCGGGTCGAGGTTCTCGCTCTCGATCGCGTTGAGCACGCGACCCCAGAGCTCGACGACCCGCTTGGCGACCGGGTCACCGCCGCGGCGCTCGACGAACTCGGTGGCCTTCGCCAGGTACTCCTGCTGGATCTCCAGCGCGGAGACCTCCTTGTTGTTCGCCAGGCGGATCTTGCGGCGGCCGGTGATGTCGTGGCTGACCTCGCGGATCGCCCGGATCGGGTTCTCCAGGGTCAGGTCGCGCATCACCACGCCCGCCTCGATCATGCGGAGCACGATGTCGGCGCTGCCCACCTTGAGCAGCGTCGTCACCTCGTTCATGTTGGAGTCGCCGACGATCACGTGCAGGCGCCGGTAGCGCTCGGCATCGGCGTGCGGCTCGTCGCGGGTGTTGATGATCGGACGGCTGCGCGTGGTCGCGCTGGAGACGCCCTCCCAGATGTGCTCGGCCCGCTGCGACAGGCAGAAGACCGCGCCGCGCGGCGTCTGGAGCACCTTGCCCGCGCCACAGATCAGCTGGCGGGTGACCAGGAACGGGATGAGGACGTCGGCGAGCCGGCCGAACTCGCCGTGCCGGCTGACGAGGTAGTTCTCGTGGCAGCCGTAGGAGTTGCCGGCCGAATCGGTGTTGTTCTTGAAGAGGTAGATCTCCCCGGCGATGCCCTCGTCGTGCAGACGCTTCTCCGCGTCGACGAGGAGCCCTTCGAGGATGCGCTCCCCGGCCCGGTCGTGGGCGACCAGATCGGTGACGGAGTCGCATTCGGGGGTCGCGTACTCAGGGTGGGAACCGACATCGAGGTAAAGGCGGGCGCCGTTGCGGAGGAACACGTTGCTGCTGCGTCCCCAGGAAACCACTCGGCGGAACAGGTAGCGGGCCACCTCGTCCGGAGACAGCCGCCGCTGCCCCCGATAGGTGCACGTGACTCCGTACTCGGTCTCGAGGCCGAAAATTCGCCGTTCCATGACGAAACACTAGCCGCAAGAAACGGTTCAGCGGCAGTCACAACTCGCTCTTTCCCGCACACACCCCGCGACGGGCATTGCAGGCACGCCGGTGACGGCTCCGTCCGGGGTACGCGTGAACGCACGGCGGCGGCCGGGCGGACAGTTTCCCGTCGCCCGGCCGCCGGCCCGGCTCAGCTCAGGAGTCGGCCTCCGGCGCCGTACCCGTGCCCTTGTCCGTGCTCTTGTCCGTGCCCGACGCCTTGCCCGGGTCGGACGCTGCCTTCTCGGTGTCCGACGAGGCCGCCGAGATCGTCGGCTTCGCCTCGGCCGGGGCGGGCGGCGCCGCGTCCACATCGCCCAGGTCGGCCTCCGGCACCGACTCGTGCCCGAGCAGCGTCGTCAGCGACGCACCGGTGAGCCGGCGGAACGCCCGGCCCTGCCGGCGCCGGTCCAGGACCGCGACCTCGAGCTGCTTCGCGTCCAGGGTGCGGGTCTGGCCGTTCTCCCCGCCCACGCTGCCCAGCGCCTCCGCGGCGAGCGCCAGCGCGGTCTGCAGGTCGGCGGCGGTGTCGTGCCGCTCGCGCAGCACGTTGGAGATCGCCTCGGCCTGGCCGCCCATCGCCATGAAACCGGGCTCGTCCATGACGGACCCGTCGTAGGTCACCCGGTACAGCTCGTCGTCCTCGGGCGTGGCGCCGACCTGCGCGACACAGATCTCCACCTCGTACGGCTTCTGCGTCTCCGAGAAGATCGCACCGAGGGTCTGGGTGTACGCGTTCGCCAGCGCCCGCCCCGTCACGTCCCGCCGGTCGTAGCTGAGGCCGAGCATGTCGGCCATCCGCACACCGGCCCGGCGCAGGCTCTCGAACTCGTTGTACCGCCCGACCGCCGCGAACGCGATCTTGTCGTAGATCTCGCTGATCTTCCGCAGCGTGGTGATGTTCTCGGCGACCAGCAGGATGCCGCCCTCGTAGGTGAGCACCACGGCCGACCGGCCGCGGGCGATGCCCTTACGGGCGTACTCCGAGCGGTCCCGCTGGACCTGCTCCGGTGATGCGTAGAACTGCATGGCCACGGTGGCTGCTCCTTGTCTCGCTGGTCGTCCGGTCAGGGGGCTGGATCAACCGCCCGGGTTCTCCATGCGTCCCTGGACGACCTGCTCGGCCACCGCGGTGATCTCCTCGTCGCTGAGCCGCTGCGTGCCGTTCGCCGTCGCCGTCATCACCACCGGGTAGATCTTGCGGGTCACGTCCGGCCCGCCGGTCGCCGTGTCGTCGTCGGCGGCGTCGTAGAGCGCCTCCACCGCGAGCCGGATCGCGTCGTCGGTGCTCACTCCCGCCCGGTACCTCTTCTTCAGCGCCGACTTCGCGAACAGCGAGCCCGAGCCGATCGCCTCGTAGCCGGTCTCCTCGTAGAGCCCGCCGGCCACGTCGAAGCTGAAGATCCGCCCGGCGCGCGCCGGGTCCACCGGCGACAGGTCGAAGCCGGCGAAGAGCGGGACAACGGCGAGGCCCTGCATCGCCGCGCCCAGGTTGCCGCGGACCATCGCGGCCAGCCGGTTCGCCTTACCGTCGAGGGAGAGCATCGCTCCCTCGATCTTCTCGTAGTGCTCCAGCTCCACCTGGAACAGCCGGATCAGCTCGATGCCGATCCCGGCCGTGCCGGCGATGCCGATCAGCGAGTACGAGTCGGCGGGGTGGACCTTCCTGATGTCGCGGCTCGCGATCAGGTTCCCCATGGTCGCGCGCCGGTCACCCGCCATCACCACACCGTCGGCCGTCGCGATCGCGACGATCGTGGTGCCGTGCGGGGCGACGTCGCCGGTGAGCCCCGGCGGAAGCGGCCGCCGGCCCGGAAGCATCTCCGGCGCGGCCTGACTCAGGAACTGCGTGAAGGAGGACGTCCCCGTGCTGGTGAAGAAATCCGGTAGACGCCCGGATGGATCAAAGCCCGTCGCCACGTGGTTCCTTTCAGGTACGTGATCGCATTGGCGAGGAGAACCGGGTCGTCCCGGAACTGCCCCAGACCGCCGTTGCAGTTGAAGCACAATATCCCGCGCACCCATCCGGTGCGATGATCGTGGTCTACGTGTTGCGGGTCGTCCGCGCCACAAACCGCACAGGGCTTGCAGTATCTGCCGTGCCCTCCGCTGTCGTGGCGACTGCGGGGAAAGTCGGCCAGCGGCTTCGTCTCCCCGCAGTCAGAGCAATCGCGATGTCCGCCCGGAACAGACCTGAGGCATGTCCGTTTTACCCGGCTATGACTTACTGACCACCTTTTTGCACGTATCCACGCACGAATTCCTCGGCGTTTTCTTCCAAAACCGAGTCGATTTCGTCCAGCAGATCGTCGACGTCCTCGGTGATCTCCGCATGCCGCTCGGCGACCTCGGGATTGGCCTCGACGGTGACGTCCTCGGTCTCCTGATCGCTGCGGCCCTTCCCGCTCTGCGACTGACCACCTGTGTCTCGGGTTGCCATGGATGTCCCCCTTCTCAGCCACCCGAAGTCCTGCAACATCGGGTTGGGAAAAACCTACCTCGCGCCTGTGACGAAACGCATCACCGGCTGGTGATCACCTCGAGCAGGTCCTTGGCGCTCTCGCACGTGTCGAACAGCGCGCCGACGTGCTTCTTGGTGCCCCGCTCGGGTTCCATCATCGGCACCCGCACGAGCGACTCCCGGCCGACGTCGAAGATGACCGAGTCCCAGCTGGCGGCGACCACTTCGGAGGCGTACTGGGCGAGGCACCGGCCGCGGAAGTAGGCCCGGGTGTCCGCCGGCGGCTCGTACATGGCGCGCTGCGTGTCGTCCGGGTCGAGCAGGGTCTTCATCGACCCGCGGGCGACCAGCCGGTGGTAGAGGCCTTTCTCCGGGCGCACGTCGGCGTACTGCAGGTCGACGAGCTGGAGTTTCGGCGAGTTCCAGCCGAGGTTCTCGCGTTCCCGGTATCCCTCGAGGAGCCGCAGTTTGGCGACCCAGTCGAGCGAGTCGGAGAGTTCCATCGGGTCGCGGCCGAGCTTGTCGAGGGTGTCCTCCCACCGGTCCAGGATGTCGGTGGTCTGTTCGTCGGCGTCGGCGCCGTACCGCTCGTCGACGAAGGCGCGAGCCCGCTCGTAGTAGGCCCATTGGAGGTCGAGCGCGGTGAGCCGGCGGCCGTCGCGCAGCCGCATCAGGTGCTTGAGCGACGGGTCGTGGCTCACTGCCTTGAGTTCGCTGACCGGGTCGGCGATGCCGAGTTCGCCGGTGAACACCTTCTCCTCGATCATGTTGAGCACCAGGGAGGTGGTGCCCATCTTGAGGTAGGAGGCGATCTCGGAGAGGTTGGCGTCGCCGATGATCACGTGCAGCCGGCGGTACTTGTCGGCGTCGGCGTGCGGCTCGTCGCGGGTGTTGATGATCGGCCGTTTGAGTGTCGTCTCCAGACCCACCTCGACCTCGAAGAAGTCGGCACGCGAGGAGATCTGGAAGCCGGAGCCGGTGCCGTCCTGCCCGATGCCGACGCGCCCGACGCCGGTGAAGATCTGCCGGGTGACGAAGAAGGGCGTGAGGTGGGCGACGATGTCGGCGAACGGGGTCTGCCGCCGCATCAGGTAGTTCTCGTGCGACCCGTACGACGCGCCCTTGTTGTCGGTGTTGTTCTTGTAGAGCTGGATCCGGTGGGTGCCGGGGATGGTGGCGGCGCGGCGGCTGGCCTCGGCCATCACGCGTTCGCCGGCCTTGTCCCATTTCACGACGTCGAGCGGGTTGGTGCACTCGGGTGTGCTGTATTCCGGGTGCGCGTGGTCCACGTAGAGCCGGGCGCCGTTGGTCAGTATCACGTTGGCCAGGCCGAGGTCCTCGTCGGCGAGGGCTTCGGCGGGGTCGTAGGCGGCGCCGGAGTAGGTGAAGCCGCGCGCGTCGCGCAGTGGCGACTCCTCCTCGTAGTCCCAGCGGGCCCGGCCGCCGCGGTTGAGCTCGGGCCGCGCGCCGTAGGCGTTGACCACCTGCGACGAGGTCACCATCGGGTTGGCGCCGGGCTGACCGGGCACGGAGATGCCGTATTCGACCTCGGTGCCCATAATCCGTCGAACGCTCATGCGACCACCCTGTCCGCCACGAAGCCGTACGTGCTCATGCATCGAGCCTAGACGCTCTCGCGGTGCTTGCCGAAGCTGCCCGTGCGCGGCGTTTCACCTTCCGTGGCGACAAGCGACCTTGCGAGGCGCTGGCCGGGCTGTTCCACCCATCGGTGGCAGGCCCAGGCGGCGACCATCGTCCCGGCCACGAAGCCGAGCAGCACGAGCAGCCGGTTCTCGACGAGCCGGGCGAGCACACCGAGGACCAGCAGGTGCAGCAGGTAGAGCGAGTAGCTGACGGTTCCCAGCCAGGTCAGCACGCCGGGGACGGCCCGGTGCCGCAGGGCGAAGGCGACGCCGAACGTCCCGGTCACCGCGACGGCGACGGGACCGCCGAACTGCGCTGTCACTCCGGCGAGCACCACGACGAGACTGACCAGTGCCGAGAAACGCCGTATTTGTCGGTGTTGCGCGCGATAGACCACCGTCCCGGCGAACATCACCGCCAGCATCACCAGGGCCTGCGCCGACGAACCGCTCGTCACCCACTTGCTGGCATGCCCGTTCGCGAGCGGCAGCACGATCAGGGCGAGCGAGGCGGCCCCCGCGACGCGGATCCGGAAATTCCGGAGGTACGCGCCAAGCATGCACGCCACCAGGAGGAGGGCACCGGCCGCGCTCGCCCAGCGGGCATCGCGGAATACCCCGCCCAGGGCGTCCGGCAGGCCCGTCCCGCCCGCCAGCGCCACCACCGTGAGCCCGGCCGCCCACCACGCGCTGAACCGGTGCACCCGCCACACGAACAGTCCCGCCACCAGGAAGTAGAAGACCATCTCGAAGCTGAGCGTCCAGAACGGCCGCACCACTCCCCGTACGCCCAGCAGGTCCTGCAGCATCGTGGCGTGCGCCAGCACGCTCGCGGTGGTCTCGGTGCGCACCTGATCCGGCAGGCGGTGCAGGCCGGCCGCCGCGAGACCGGCCGCGAGCAGGACGGTGACCAGGTAGGCCGGGTAGATCCGGCACAGCCGCCCCACCCAGAACCGGCGCAGTGAGCCGTGCCGTTCCAGCGACATCAGGATGACGTATCCGCTGACCAGGAAGAACAGCAGCACGGCGTATTTGCCGAAGTCGAACTCCCGGTAGATCCGCAGGTGCGTCTCGGCCCCGAGGACGACCGGGCTCAGGTGGAACAGGGCGACCACGACGGCCGCGTAACCGCGGAGTGCGTCGAGCCACGCGAGTCGGGGTGCGGTGGTCACACGGGGTTGAACGAGGCCGGGGCCGCGGGGTTGTCCCCGCGGCCCCGGCTGCGCGCGTCGTTACAGGTACTGACCGGTGTTGCTGGCCGTCTCGATGGACCGGCCGGCTTCCGCGCCCTTGCCGCCGGAGACGAGCGTGCGGATGTAGACGATCCGCTCGCCCTTCTTGCCGGAGATCCGGGCCCAGTCGTCGGGGTTCGTCGTGTTCGGCAGGTCCTCGTTCTCCCGGAACTCGTCGACGCAGCTGTCGAGCAGGTGCTGCAGCCGCAGCCCCTTCTTGCCGGAGGTGAGGAACTCCTTGATCGCCATCTTCTTGCCGCGATCCACGATGTTCTGGATCATGGCGCCGGAGTTGAAGTCCTTGAAGTACAGGACTTCCTTGTCACCGTTGGCGTAGGTGACCTCGAGGAAGCGGTTCTCCTCGGTCTCCGTGTACATCCGGAGCACGACCGCCTCGATCATCGCGGCGACCGTGGCGTCCCGGTTGCCACCGTGCTCGGTCAGGTCGTCCGAGCTCAGCGGCAGGTCGGAAAGGATGTACTTGGCGAAGATGTCCTTCGCCGCCTCGGCGTCCGGCCGCTCGATCTTGATCTTCACGTCGAGGCGGCCGGGGCGCAGGATCGCCGGGTCGATCATGTCTTCCCGGTTGGAGGCGCCGATGACGATCACGTTCTCCAGGCCCTCGACGCCGTCGATCTCGCTGAGCAACTGGGGAACGATGGTGTTCTCCACGTCGCTGGAGACACCGGAGCCACGGGTCCGGAAGATCGAGTCCATCTCGTCGAAGAACACGATCACCGGCGTGCCCTCGCCGGCCTTCTCCCGCGCCCGCTGGAAGACCAGGCGGATGTGCCGCTCGGTCTCACCCACGTACTTGTTGAGCAGCTCCGGACCCTTGATGTTGAGGAAGTAGCTGGTGTGCTTCTCCTCGCCGCGCCGCTCGGCGATCTTCTTCGCCAGCGAGTTGGCGACCGCCTTGGCGATCAGGGTCTTGCCACAGCCGGGCGGGCCGTAGAGCAGAATGCCCTTCGGCGGGCGCAGCTGGTGCTCCCGGAACAGGTCGGCGTGCAGGAACGGCAGCTCCACCGCGTCCCGGATCTGCTCGATCTGCGAGTGCAGGCCACCGATGTCGGTGTAGTCGACGTCGGGGACCTCCTCGAGGACGAGCTCCTCGACCTCGCTCTTGGGGATCCGCTCGTAGGCGTACGCCGAACGGGGTTCGATCATCAGCGAGTCGCCGGCGCGGAGCTTGCTGATCTCCAGCGAGTCGGCGAGGAAGACGATGCGCTCCTCGTCGGCGTGCGAGACGACCAGGGCCCGGTCACGGGGGCCGCCGGACGGGTTGTCCAGGACCTCCTTGAGCAGGACCACCTCGCCGGTGCGCTCGAAACCGAACGCGTCCACCACGTTGAGCGCGTCGTTGAGCAGGACCTCCTGGCCCCGCTGCAACTCGTCGGCGGCGAGCGACGGCGAGACCGCCACCCGCAGCTTGCGGCCGCCGGTGAACACGTCCACCGTGCCGTCCTCGTGAGCGGACAGGAAAACGCCGTAGCCGCTGGGCGGCTGGGCGAGCCGGTCAATCTCTTCCTTGAGAGTGACGATCTGGGTCCGGGCTTCCTTGAGGGTCGCCACGAGCCGCTCGTTGTTCTCGGTCACTCGGGCCAGCTGCGCCTGCGTTGCCGCGAGCCGTTCCTCAAGCTGCCGGACGTGTCGGGGGCTTTCGGTCAACTTCCGCCTGACCAGGGCGAGTTCCTCTTGCAGAAACGCGACCTGACTGGAGAGATCGTTGGCCTCTTTCTCCCATCGTGCGGCGCGGGAGTCCGCTTCGTCGCTACGTGCCACGTCCCACCTCCCCGGGGGGCTCGAACGTCTTGGGTCAACACTAGCCGTTGCGAGGCGGTTTTCGAGCCCTGCAACACCCTCGTCACCGACTCTTGATCGATTGATCAACCCGCGGCCGATCGGTCAATCGGATCTTCGGGTACCGTCGGTGCCGTCTCGCCACGGGGCGGACGCCTGCCTGTCCGGGCCGGCGCGCGGACCCGTCGCGGGAGCTGAGAGGCCGTGTTGTGGGAGGTAAGGTGCCGGCGGAGACCGCGGACGACCTGCAGGTCTGGATCGATCAGGATCTGTGCACCGGCGACGGCCTCTGCGCGCAGTACGCGCCGGAGGTCTTCGAACTGGACATCGACGGGCTTGCCTACGTGAAGAATGCCACGGGTGACCTTCTGCAGGACCCGGGCGTGCGCGCGGGCGTGCCGCGCCGCCTTCTGCTAGAGGTGATCGACTCCGCCAAGGAGTGCCCCGGCGACTGCATCCACGTCGTGCGCCAGGCCGACGGCGCCCCGGTCGCCGGGCCCGACGCGCCGGACTGACACGCCGGCGGCCCGCCCGGCCCGCCGCAGCCGGTGCCGATTGGCCGCCGGCGCCAGCCGGTGCTGATCCGCCGCCGGCGCCAGCCGGGTGCTGATCCGCCGCCGGCGCTAGAGGGTCGGCCGGCCCACCAGGGACGCGACCACCCGGGAGAACTCCTCCAGGCGGGCGATCTGACCCGGCCCGCCGTCGTCGATCGTCTTGCCGAACCGCAGCGCGTCGTGCCGCAGCGGCGCCCGGCCCTCCTCCTCGCCGACACCGGGCGGCGGCACCGCGTCGTCGACCGAGCTGAGCAGCAGGTAGACGTCGATGCTGTCGACCCGGGCCTGCCCGTTCGAGGTGCGGGTGAGCCGCCGCCGGCAGCCCACCTCGGTGACCGTGGAGAGCGGCACCACCCGCAACGACGAGGTCATCGAGCCGGCCGGCCCGTCGCCGGGCGCCACGTCCTCACCGTGCCAGAGCACGAGGCGGCTGCCGTCGCAGACCACGACCTCCTGCCAGACGCCGTTCACCTCGTTGACGAACCGCTCCAGGGTGAAGCAGAGCACCGAGGCGCCGCGCAGCACGCCGAACAGCGCGTCCAGGGCAACGTCGGGGTCGCGCAGGTAGGCCCGGGCCGCCGAATCCAGATCCGGATAGGGCGACCAGTCGGGGAAGACCGCCGGCATCTCGTTGCTGCCACCGAACGGCGGAGAGCTCATGCTGACCGTGCACCTCCCCTGGCGCCCTCCCCTGGACGCTCGAACGGAACCTACCCGACGCGACGATGACGGTCACTCCCCGGTGGGGTCCTCCTTCTGGGCCTGCAGTGCGGCCTGGGTGGCCTTGCGCAACGCGTACGCCTCGGCGCCCTTGCTCGGCTTGCGGCGGCGCGGCGGCGCGGTGACACCGGGCGCCAGCTTGCGCGCCGACACCAGGAACGCGGTGTGCGCGATCATCCGGTGGTCCGGCCGGACCGCGAGGCCGTCGGCGTGCCAGTCCCGGACCAGCGACTCCCAGGCGCGCGGCTCGGTCCAGCCACCGCGCTCGCGCAGCGCCTCGACGAGCTCGGAGAGCTGCGGGGTGGTGGCCACGTAACCGACGAACACGCCGCCCGGGATCAGCGAGCGCTCGACCATGTCGAGGGCCTCCCACGGGGTCAGCATGTCCAGGATGATCCGGTCGAAGCCGCCGATCTCGTTGCCCGCGACGTCACCGTTGTGCAGGTGCCACGCCGGGTGCGGGCCGCCGAAGAAGGCCTCCACGTTCTTGCGGGCGATCGCCGCGAAGTCCTCGCGCACCTCGTAGCTGTGCACCTCGCCGGTGCTGCCGGCGGCCCGCAGCAGCGAGCAGGTCAGCGCGCCCGAGCCGGCGCCGGCCTCGAGCACCTTGGCGCCCGGGAAGACGTCACCCATCGCGACGATCTGCGCCGCGTCCTTCGGGTAGATCACCTGCGCGCCGCGCGGCATGGAGAGCACGTAGTCGCTCAGCAGCGGCCGCAGCGCCAGGTAGGCCGTACCGCTGGTGGCGGTGATCACACTGCCGTCCGGGAGCCCGATCAGCGCGTCGTGCTCGAGCGCGCCGCGGTGGGTGTGGAACGCCTTGCCGGGTTCCAGCACGATGGTGTGCATCCGCCCTTTCGGGTCGGTGAGCTGCACGCGGTCGCCCACCCGGAACGGTCCGCGGTGCGCGGGCACCTGCTCGTCGGCGGCGGTGGTCGGGGTCGTGGTCACAGGTCTTCTCTCAGCTGTCTTTTCTCGGGCTCGGGACCGTGCGCCGCGGTTCCAGCACCGCGGCGACGTCGGCGACCCGCAGGACGCCGACGACATCCTCCCCTGCCGTCACCAGGTACTGCGCACCCGGGTGAGCCTGCAGCGCCCGGACCACCTGCTCACCGCTGAGCCCGAGCGGCAGCGCGGTCAGCGCGTCCCGCGACCGGGCCACGCTCTCCACGCTCACCCAGGGCCGCCGGTCGACCGGCACCCGTTCGGCGGCGACCGGGTCGACCACCGCGGTGAGACTGCCCGCCGCGTCGGACACCGCGAGCACCACGTCCGGCCGCGGGTCCTCGGCGCGCCGGCGCTGGGCCTCGCCGAGCGGCGTGCCCGCCGGCACCGCCAGCAGCGGCCGGGCCAGCGCACCCAGGTCGACGAGCGGGAACCGGCCGGTCATCCGGCCCAGCCGGATCGACTGCCCGGCACCCTGCCACAGGGTGAGCACCACGAGCAGCACGAAGACCAGTCCGAACACGGTCAGGAAGCCGAACCGGTACAACGCCACCACCACGACCACGGTGAGCAGCGCCAGGACCCGGCCCGCCCAGCCGGCCACCACGGTCGCCCGGTTGCGGTCCTTGAGCACCGCCCAGACGGCGGCCCGCAGCGCCCGCCCGCCGTCCAGCGGCAGCCCCGGCAGCACGTTGAAGACCGCCACCAGGATGTTGCTCACCGCCAGCTGGAACGCGATCTGACCGGGCACGGTGTCCGCCGGCAGCAGCAGCGCCGCCGCCGTGGCGACCCCGCCCAGCAGCAGCGAGACCAGCGGCCCGGCCAGCGAGACCAGTGCGTCCACCTTCGGCGTCGGCGCGTCCCGCTCCATCTCGGTCCAGCCGCTGAGCAGCTCCAGCGTGATCCGCCGCACGCCGATCCCGTGCCGGCGGGCGGTCACCGCATGACCCAGCTCGTGCAGCAGCACCGACCCGAGCAGGCAGACCACGAAACCCAGACCGATGGCGTACGACCACGGCGGCGCCAGATCCAGCTCGGCCTGCGCGTAGTTGCCGTAGACCACGGTGACCAGCACGGCCAGGAGCAGCATCGAGGCGCTCGCATGGACCGGGATGCCGAGCACGTGCCCGACCGGCCGGCCCGTCCGCGACGGCGGGTTCCGGGATGCGCGCGCCTGTTCCTCCACGCGATCGATGCTACGGACACGCCGCCCGGCGACCCACCCCGGCGTTTTGGTCGTACCCCTGCCCTAGCCTCTGTGACATGACGGCGCACCCATCCCTGACGGCATCCGAGGTCCCCGCCCCCGCCGGCGGCCCCGCACCCGCCCCGCGCGGGCGCCGCCCGGAGGCCCCGGCCGGCCCCTCGCTCTCGCCGTCCCGGGCCGCCGACTTCAAGACGTGCCCGCTGCTGTTCCGCTTCCGGACCATCGACAAGCTGCCCGAGCTGCCCTCCGCCGACCAGATCCGCGGCACCCTGGTGCACGCCGTCCTGGAGCGCTTGTTCGACCTGCCCGCGGCCGACCGCACCCCCGAGGCCGCGGCGGCGCTCGTCGCCCCCGAGTGGGCCAAGCTGGTCGCCCAGGACCCGTCCGTGTCCGAGATCTTCACCACCGACCCGGTCCCGCCCGGTGTGTCCGCCGGCCCGGCCGTGCCGGACCCGGCCGCCGTCGCCGCCGAGGCCGACGCCACCGGCCAGGCCGCGCTGCTCGACCTGCCGCCCGGCGAGGCCGAGGCGGCCCGCCTCGCCGCGTTCCTGTCCAGCGCGAGCGCCCTGCTCGACGGCTACTTCGCGGTGGAGGACCCGCAGCGCCTGCAACCCGCCGAGCGGGAGACCCTGATCTCCACCCTCGTCGGCGACGACCTGCTCCTGCGCGGCTACATCGACCGCCTCGACGTCTCCCCGGCCGGCGACCTGCGGGTCGTCGACTACAAGACCGGCGGCGCCCCGCGCGAGGCCTTCGAGGGCCGCGCCCTGTTCCAGCTCAAGTTCTACGCCCTGGTCCTGTGGCGCACCCGCGGCGTCGTGCCCCGGGTCCTGCGCCTGCTCTACCTCAAGGACGCCGAGGTCCTCGACTACAGCCCCGAGGCCGGCGAGCTGGAGCGTTTCGAGCGCACCCTGACCGCCCTCTCCGCCGCCATCGAACGGGCCAAGCGCGACCGCGACTTCCGCCCCAAGCCCAGCCGCCTCTGCGGCTGGTGCCGCCACCAGCAGCTCTGCCCCGAGTTCGGCGGCACCCCACCCCCCTTCCCCGAGCTCCCCGTCACCGTGCTCAGCTCCGAGCCCGCCCCCGTCGGCCCCCGCCTGCGGGACGACCCCGTTGACTGACCACCCCGCACCGTGGCCGTCCCGCCCCCGCCTTCCACCACCACCCACCCCGGCACCGCCGCCGGCCACCCCCGCACCCCCACCGGCGCCCGCGCCGGCCTCCGCGCCGACCTTCCCTGTGCCCGGCCGCGAAACGACCGGCGCGGTTGACGCGCGACCGCACGGCCCTGCCCGGCCGCCCCGGGAACCGGCGCACCACCGCGTCCCGCCGCTGCGGGTGCTGCTGGCCGACCCGGCTCCGCTGCAGCGCGCCGGGCTGCGCATCCTGCTGACCACGCCGCCGCCGGCCGGGGCGGAGATCGTCGTCGTCGGCGAGGTGGACGACGGCACGGAGGCGCTCGACCTGGCCCGCCGGCTGCTGCCGGACGTCCTCGTCATGGAACTCGCGCTGCCCCGCACCGACGGCCTCACCGTGACCCGGGCGATCACCGAGGCGCGCCTGCCGGTGCAGGTGCTGATCGTCGCCGACGAGGACGCCGACGACCGGGTCGTCGCCGCGCTCGCCGCGGGCGCCAAGGGCTACCTCCGCAAGGACGCGCCCGAGGCCGAACTCATCGCCGCCGTCCGCGCGGTCGCCGCCGGCGGCGCCGTGATCACCCCACAGCTGCTGGCCCGGATCCTCGCCCGGCTCGCCGAGTCGGTGCCCGTCACCGCCGTCGACCGGGCCGCGAAACTGGCGGCCCTCACCGCCCGCGAGCGCGAGGTGCTCACCCACGTGGCCCGCGGCCGAACCAACACCGAGATCGCCGACCTGCTCCAGGTCAGCGAGACCACCGTGAAGACGCACGTGGGTCACATGCTCGCCAAACTCCGCCTGCGCGACCGCACCCAGGCGGTGGTGCTCGCCTACGAGACGGGCCTGGTGAAGCCCGGCACCTGATCCCGGCGGAGACCGTCGGCGCCTCAACCAGGCGGAGACCGTCGGCGCCAGACCCCGGCGGGTGCCGTCAGCGCCACGACAAGGCGAGTCCCGTCAGCGACAACCCCGGCGGATGCCGCCAGAGACGCGACAAAGCCGGTCCCGTCAGCGGCGGATCAGGGCGGCCAGGAAAGCCGGGTCGACACCGACCAGGGACGACCTGAGGTGAACCCCGTCGACCGGGGGAAGCTCCAGCTCGGCGGGGACGGCCAGGACCGCGGCGCCGGCGGCCAGGGCGCTCGCGACGCCGCTGGGTGAGTCCTCGATCGCCACGCAGCGGCCGATCGGGACGCCGAGCAGGGCGGCGGCGGTCCGGTACGGCTCCGGGTCCGGTTTCGGCATCGCCACCTCGTCACCGCAGACGACGGCGTCGAAGTTCTCGGCCCCGATCGTCTTGAGGGCGACCTCGACGAGCCGCCGCCCGGTCGAGGTGACCAGGGCGGTCCGGATCCCGGCTGCGCGGACGGCGAGCAGCAGGTCCATCGCGCCGGGCCGCCAGACGAGCCCGTCGGCGAAGAGTTCGCAGACGCGGTCGGTCAGCCAGGTCACGTCGGCGGCTTCCGGGCGGCCGGGCTGGCCCAGGTCGTCGCGGAAGATCTGCATGCTGCGGCTCATGCTGGTGCCGACCATGGCGAGCCGGGCGGTCTCGGAGAGGGTGCCCCCGGCGTGCACGGCCAGTTCGGCGAGCGCGATGCCCCAGAGTCGCTCGCTGTCGACCAGCGTGCCGTCCATGTCGAAGAGTACGGCGTCCATCGCCGCCATTCTGCGGTGCCGCGGGCGTCAGCACCGAGCGGATGTGACCACCCTGACAGGCCGGTGGTTCAGGAGAGCCCGCAGGCGGCCAGCGACTTCTCGTACCCGCTGGCGAACGACTGCATCCGCTGCTCGGCCGTCCCGTGCGACCCTTCGGCGAACCAGGGCTGCCCCGGCTGGTCGCCGACCGCTTCCAGCCCGTCGGCCAGTTCCTGCGTGTCGTTGTCCTGCATCCGCAGCCGGTCGTCGCGCACCTTGTCGCCGATGAAGGCGCCGGCCATGCAGTCCGCCTGGAGCTCCTGCTCGATGGTGAACTGTTTCTGGATGCCGAGCCGGGCCTGGATGCCGTGCGCGTACTCGTGGCCCAGCAGATAGAACAGGAACGCGTCGCCGACCTGCTGGAACGCCGCGTACGCCCAGTTGACGTCGTAGGCGATGAAGTCACCGGCGGAGCAGTAGACCGCGTTGTTGCGAGGCAGCGGCTGGCCTGCGCAGGCCACGTCGCCCTCTTGCTCGTACGCGATGAGGTCCTTGATCGGCTCGAAGCCGGCGCCGAGCCGCTCACCCCAGTATTCCGCGGCGATCTCCCGGGCGGCCTCGATGTCGGCGGTGAACTCCTCGGGCGAGTCGGTGCCGTCCTGGTCGGCGGTGATCGCCGTGGCGGCGGGTTCGTCGGCCGGGGGAACCGGTTCGAGCCCGCAGCCGGCGAGCAGGCCGGTCAGTGAGACGACGACGAGAGCCACTCGAACGCGCATGGATCCACCGTAGACGGGGCTCCGCGGATGCGCTCGGTACGACCGGACTAAGGGTCGTCCCTGAGACCTACCTACGTGACTCCCCCACCGAAATCTCCGCCCTCCGCTCCCCCACAGGTGGGACGACTGCGAGCGCCGGCACCGACACACTGGGCTGGCCGGGCGGGTGCTCGGGCAGCGACGGACCTCAGGGGGACGAGACAGTGGCAGCGACGAATGCCGGCGGGGCGGTGGCGGCGCGCGCGGACGGGATCGGCAAGGTCTACGGTTCGGGCGAGGCCCGGGTGGTGGCTCTGCGACAGGTGAGTGTCGAGTTCGGCCGGGGCCGATTCACGGCGATCATGGGGCCGTCGGGCAGCGGCAAGTCGACGCTGATGCACTGCCTCGCCGGGCTCGACACGGTCGACGAGGGCACCGTCCACATCGGTGGCACCGAGATCAGCGGCCTGGGCGACAAGGCGCTGACCCGATTGCGGCGTGATCGGATCGGTTTCATCTTCCAGCAGTTCAACCTGCTGCCCACGCTCAGTGCGGCGGAGAACATCAGGCTGCCGCTGGACATCGCCGGCCGCAAGGCCGACCCGGCCTGGTGGGACACGGTGATCGGCACGGTCGGGCTGCGCGATCGGCTCGGGCACCGGCCCAGCCAGCTCTCCGGCGGCCAGCAGCAGCGGGTCGCGTGCGCCCGGGCCCTGGTCGGCCGCCCCGACGTGATCTTCGCGGACGAGCCGACCGGCAACCTGGACTCGCGGGCCGGCGCCGAGATCCTCACGTTCCTGCGGGCCAGTGTGCGCGAGCACGACCAGACGATCGTGATGGTCACCCACGACCCGGCGGCCGCGAGCTACGCCGACCGGGTGGTCTTCCTCGCCGACGGCGCCATCGTCGACGAGCTCGCGGACCCGACGGCCGAGACCGTGCTGGACACCATGAAACGCCTCGACACGCATGCCGAGCCGGTGACGCTCTGATGTTGCGCGCGACGCTCAAGAGCCTGCTCGCCCGCAAGCTGCGCCTGGTCCTCTCCGGCCTGGCCGTGCTGCTGGGCGTGATGTTCGTGTCCGGCGCCTTCGTGCTCACCGACACGCTGAACCGCACCTTCGACTCGATCTTCTCGGACGCCTATGCGGCGACCGACGTCTCGGTCACCGCCAAACCCAAGGTCGAGCTGAGCGAGTTCGAGGGGGAGCAGGTCGCCGCGCCGCTGCCGGCCGCGACGGTGGACAAGATCAAGACCCAGGCGGGTGTACGGGAGGCAGTGGGCCGTGTCGACGCCGACGGCGCCCGCGTGATCGGGTCCGACGGCAAGGTGCTCACCTCGATGGGCCCGCCCCGGATCGGCTCCAACTGGACCGGCACCGACGAGATCATGCAACTGCGCGAGGGTCGCGGCCCGGTGGCGCCCGGCGAGATCGCCATGAACGCGACCACCGCCGAGCTCTCCGGTTACCGCATCGGCGACCGGGTGCCGGTGCTCACCCAGCAGCCCAAGCGCGAGTTCACGCTGGTCGGCGTCTGGGGTTACACCGGTGACCGGGCCAGTCTGGGCGGCGTGCAGGAGGTCGCGTTCACCACGCCCGTCGCGCAGGAGCTGATGCTCGGCGAGAAGAACGTGTTCACCTCGGTGACGGTCCGCGCCGCCGACGGTGTCGCCCCGGCCGAGCTGCGGGACCGGCTGGCCCCGGCCCTCGGTGCCGGCTTCGTGGTGAAGACCGGCGACGAGCTGGCCGAGGAGAACGCCGCGAGCCTCAAGGAGGGCATGGGCTTCTTCGGTCAGATCCTGCTGGGCTTCGCCGGCATCGCGCTGTTCGTCGGCATCTTCCTGGTCCTCAACACGTTCTCGATCGTGGTGGCGCAGCGCACCCGTGAACTGGCCCTGCTGCGCGCGCTCGGCGCCGGCCGCCGCCAGGTGATCAACTCGGTGCTCGTGGAGGCCGTGGTGGTCGGCCTGATCGCCTCGGTGCTCGGCCTGGCGGCCGGGGTCGGCGCGGGCGCCGGCCTGGGCTACCTGTTCAGCAGCATGGGCGGCGGTGGGCTCGACCTCGCCCCGGTCGGCGTGCCACCGGCCGCCATCATCAGCTCGTTCGTGGTCGGTGTCCTGGTGACCGTGGTCGCAGCGGTGCTGCCGGCGCTGCGCGCGTCCCGGATCGCCCCGGTCGCCGCGATGCAGGACGTCGCCATCCCGGACCGCCCGCTCACCGCGATCACCGTCAGCGGTGCCGCGGTCACCGCCATCGGCGCGGCCGCCCTCGGGATCGGCCTGTTCGCCGACGCCGGCGCCGCCGACCTGTGGCTGCTCTTCGGCGGCGTGCTCGTCACGTTCATCGGCGTCGCCCTGCTCACCCCGGCGATCAGCCGGCCGGTGGTGTCGCTGCTCGGCCGCCTCTTCTCGTGGTCGCTGCCGGGCCGGCTGGGCCGGCTCAACTCCGGCCGCAACCCGCGGCGCACCGCGATCACCGCGGCCGCCCTGATGGTCGGCATCGCCCTGGTCACCGGCGTCACCGTGGTGATGGACTCGGCGAAGAGCAGCCTCAAGGCCGAGGCCGCGAGCATCCTCAAGGCCCAGATCATGATCAGCGGTGATCAGAACGGGCCACGGCCACCGACGTACGACTCGGGCGTCGTGGACCGGGCCGCGGCGATCCCCGGTGTCCAGGCCGCCGCCGGCCTCTACAACGACATGGTGGTCATCGGCGGCGACCGGGAGTACGTGGCCGCCACCGAGGACCTGGCCACCCTGGGTCAGGCGTACGGGACGACAGCGGTCACGCTGCGGGCCGACCAGATCGCGGTGAGCGCGCCGAAGGCCACCGAGAAGGGCTGGCAGACCGGTTCGCCGGTGACGATCCAGACGTCCCGGGGCGAGGAACGCACCTACACGGTCGCCGCCGTCTTCACCGAGGACACCCTACCCGGCAGCATCATCCTGCCGTCCGCCGCGATCAAGGACTTCGGCATCACCCAGCCGGTCCTCGGATTCGTCCGGCTCGACGACGGCGTGCCCGTCTCGGCCGTTCTGCCGCAGGTCAAGGCCCTGGTGGCGGACAGTCCCGAGGTCTCCGCCACGGACCAGGAGACGTTCGTCAACGACCAGGCCGCCGCGTTCGACCAGATCATCACGATGATCCAGATCCTGCTGGGCCTGGCCATCCTGATCGCCGTCCTCGGCGTGGTGAACACCCTGGCCCTGTCCGTGCTGGAACGGACCCGCGAACTGGGCCTGCTCCGCGCGGTGGGCCTGGGCCGCGCACAGACCATGCGCATGATCACCGTCGAGGCCGTGGTGATCTCGGTCTTCGGCGCCCTCCTCGGCGTCACCGTCGGCGCCGGCATGGGCAGCGCCGTCGCCCGCGCCCTGGCCAACGACGGCATCACCCAGATCGTGCTCCCCTGGGAACGCATGGCCACCTACCTGGCCCTGGCCGCCCTGGTAGGCGTCATAGCAGCAGTAGCCCCCGCCATCCGCGCGGCCCGGCTCAACGTCCTGAACGCCATCGCCCACGACTGACACCCACCGAACGACAACGACGCCACCGCTTCACTCCCGCCACACCGAACATCACCCTCCCCCGAGCAAGCGCCCGGCCGCACCGGTTCTGCGGCCGGGCGCCCGGGCAGTCGGGGCGAAAGCCAGGCGTACGCCCAAGCCGACCGGCGAAAGCCAGACCTGCGCCCAAGCCGACCGGCGAAAGCCAGACCTGCGCCCAAGTCATCCGGCGAAAGCCAGGCGTATCCCCAAGCCGTCCGGCGAAAGCCAGGCGTGCGCAGAAGGCCGGTTCCGTCGAGGCCTGCACGCAAGGTCGGACCCACCCGAACGCACACGGACGGTCAGCACATCCGGCCCGCACGCGACGCCGCAGCCGCTCGGCCGCCTGCCCGGCTGCCTGGCCGCCCGGCTGCCTGGCCGCCCGGCTGCTTGCAGAAATTCGGGCGCAACCGGCCCAGGCGCAAGGCCGAACCTGCCCGGCCGGCCCCAGAAAGTCGCGACGTATTCGGGCCGGCCCGCATCTGAGCCCGCGCGCAAGGCCGAAACTGCCCGGCCGCCTGCAGCAAGTCGGACGGGCCAGGCCTACGCGAGGCCGAACACGCACACGCGGATAATCCGTTCCCCGTGCCCTTTCCGGCCCGGGTGACGCCGGACGCGCTGCCCATGCCGAGAAGTTGATCTGCTAGCGATACGAGATCGCGGTTTCAGGTCCATGATCACAGCGATTTCGTAGCGCTAGCAGATCAACTTCTCGCGTTGACGGCCGTCCGGTGTCCCAGGTCAGGAAAGGCACATGGGCGGTATCGGCTGGGCGGCGATCGGGGTGCGCCGCGCCCAGGGCTGTGTGAAGGCGCCCTGTGTGCCCGCATACGCGGTGGACGATGAAGGCGAATCGGTCCGGGCGGGGTCGGAGCCGACTCCGGAGCGGCATCGCCACCCGTCGCACCACTCCGCGAAGCACAACGAGCGAGCGATCCCGCACAAGGCGCTCCTCGTTCAAGTGGTCGGCAACCGCGCAGCGGACCACGAGGCGGACACCGGTCAATGGCCGACGACAGTGGCACCGGCCGCGAGCAATGGCCGACAACCGTGGCACGGACCGCGAGGCGGACACCACCCAATGGCCGGCAGCCGTGAAACGGACCGCGAGGCGGACACCGGCCAGCCTCGCGGGCAGTCAGATGTCACGCCCTCTGCGGAAGCGGCCGGAACGGGCCGGCGCCCTGGCCCCGGCCCCCCCGGCGCGTCGGGTCGGCGAGCGCCGCGAAGATCACACTGAGCCGGTCGGCCACTTAACACCTCGGTTAATTAACGAGTGAGTTAAGAACCTGACCGCGCCTCCGGCCGCTGTCAAACCTTGCTGGGTACCCGGCGGTGCAGCTCGGCGAGGAGAACCTCGGGGCCCGGTGACATCAGGCCGACGTCGACCACGTAGGCGATCTCGGTGCCCCGGCGCCGTACTCGCGGGTGGCCGCCCGCACCGTCGAGCTCGGTCGCGTAGTCCTCGGCCACCGGCGTCACCACCAGCTCGGTGAACGGGCCGCGGCCGTGCAGGGCCACCGAGGCGATGCCGGACCAGGGGATGTGCACCGGGCGGCGGCCGGTGGCGGCGAAGTCGATGCCGTGCACGGAGGTGTGCAGCCAGCCCAGCCGGCGCCAGACGGCCAGCATCACCACGGCCGCGGAGACCGCCGGCACGACCAAAGCCGCCTCGATGTAGACGACGATGTCCGCCGGGTCCGGCCGATGCCCCGCCGCGACCTTGATGAGCAGGTACACGCCGAGCATCGGCACCCAGGTGGCGGCGAGGACCCAGAGCGCCGTCACGAAGAACATGCCACGCGCCTGGATGAAGATCACCGTGTCGTCGGTCGGCCCGAGTACCTGATCCACATGGTCGGTCATGGTGTGATTATGCGCGTATATCTCCCGGTTGATCCGATAGATGGCGGACTCCGTCGGACCGCCGTCCCGGCGCGGCCGCCGGGTGGCTTCCGCAGGCCGCACGTAGGCTGTGTCCCATGACTGAGTTCGACGGCCTCCCGCTGCTCCGCTCCCCCGTGGCGATCGCTGCCTTCGAGGGCTGGAACGACGCCGCGGACGCTTCCACCGCGGCCGTGGAGCACCTCGATCAGGTGTGGCAGGCCAAGGAGATCACCACCATCGACCCGGAGGACTTCTACGACTTCCAGGTCAGCCGTCCCACCATCACCATGGCCGAAGGTGAGACGCGCAAGATCGAGTGGCCGACAACCCGGTTCACCGTGGCCAGTCCGCCCGGCAGCGACCGCGACGTGGTCCTGATCCGCGGCATCGAGCCGAGCATGCGGTGGCGCACGTTCTGCGAGTCCGTGCTGGAGATCTGCCACAGCCTCGAGGTCAACCGGATCGTGCTGCTCGGCGCACTGCTGGCCGACGTGCCCTACACGCGGCCCCTGCCGATCAGCGGCAGCGCGTCGGACCCGCAGATCGCCGAGAAGTACAAGGTGGTGCCGACTCGCTACGACGGCCCGACCGGCATCGTCGGCGTACTGCAGGAGGCGTCCTCCCGCGCCGAGCTGGACGCGCTGTCGTTCTGGGTGCACGTGCCCCACTACGCGAACAACCCGCCCTGCCCGAAGGCCACCCTCGCCCTGCTGAGCCGGATCGAGGACGTGCTCGACCTGCCGGTGCCGATGGCCGACCTGGCCGAGCAGGCCGACGAGTGGGAGAAGCGGGTCCGCGCGGCCGCCGAGCAGGACGCGGAGCTCGGGGAGTACGTGCGAGAGCTGGAGGAGCGCGTCGGTGACGCCGGGATCCAGCCGCTGACCGGCGACGAGATCGCCAGCGAGTTCGAGAAGTACCTACGGCGCCGGGGTGGGTCGGCGGGTCCCACCGCCGGCTCCTGGTAGGGGTCTAGACGCGGAAGTCGCCGGCATCACTGATGCCGGCGACAAGGGCTCGCCACTCCTCGCGCGTCGCGACCACGATCCGGTCGGGCCGCCTGTTGTTGCGGATCAGGACTTCGTCATCCCGAAGCGCGATCTCCAGACAGCTGTTGTCCGCACAGCGACTGCTGCGTCGCCAATTGATCGACTTGGACATACGCCGTAACCTCCGATGGGCGCTGGACTCACTCAGAGTACGTCCCGCGCCACCGGGTGTCATTGATGACTATGAACGGATGGCGGTCAGCGAAGGTCCACTCGACCTGCGACAACGTCATCCTGGAACTGCGACCAGGCCTCGCGCGTGAACGTCAGGAATGGCTGCTCCGGATTCTTGGAGTCGCGCACCGCGACGAACTCCGCATCGACGGGCGCCACTTCGACGCACGCATGATCAGCGCAAGAACTGCTACGGGTCCATGCCAGCATCCGCCGGCTCCTCCCTCTCGCGGGCCGCGACGAACGGAGCGAACCCTACATTGTGGAGGGTCACTGCCGCGCCACGGCCCTCCCCCCAGGGGCCCTCGCGGCAAGGCACAGCGAGGGCCGCCCTCGTCAAAGGGCCGCAGGAGAGCTTAGCTGATTATTTGCCGCAATTTGCGCATTCCGGCCCGATTTGCGGGAGATCGGGTCACTCGTCCAGGGAACGCCGCAAGCGGTACGCCTCGGCGAGAATGGCGATGCGTGTCAGGTGCTCGTCCGCCGCCAGCGACCAGAGGCGCTCGAAGAACTGGCTGTGGAAATCGAGCTCGGTGGACTCCGAGACGACCCGGTCCCGCCCGTAGAATTCCTGGTAGAGGACGGCGTCCTGGTAGCCCGACTCGCTCAGGCTGACAATCTGGAAGGGCCCGAGGATCCCGCTCTCGCCGCCCTTGTCCAGCGGGATCATCCGGATGTGGATTCGCGGCAGGTGCGACGTCTGCTCCAGCGACTCCAGTTGCTCGGCCATCGCCTTGGCGCCGCCGACCTTCCGCAGCAGGACCGATTCATCCAGGATCAGGTAGTAGTCCGGCCCGTTCTGCCGGTCCAGGATCTGCCGCTTGCGCAGCATCCGCACGTCGTAACGAACCCGACGGTCCTCCGCGGTCAGCCGGGGCGTCAACCCGTGCGTCCACCAATCGAACACCGCCTCGGCCACGGCCGGCGTCTGGAGCACGCCGGGCACCAGGCTCGGCTGGTACACCCGGATCTCGGTTGCCTCGGCCTCGAACTGCAGGAGCTGCCGCATGCTCTTGGTGAGGTGCCGGCGGTACTCGGGCGCCTCGTACCACCGCTGGCGGCGCGACACCCGTGCGTCCTCGGTCAGCCTCTCCACCTCGACGGGGTCGTCGACGCCGTACAGCTGCAGGAGCGCCCGCAGATCGGTGACCGACACACCGACGTCGCCGGCCTCGATCCGCTGGACCTTGGAGAGGGACCACCCCAGCAGGTGCGACACCTCGGTCTGATTCAACCCCTTGGCCTGCCGATAACCGATCAGGGCCAAGCGGACCCGCCGCCTGGCGACGGCGGGGGGTTCGCCCTGCATGGCAACCATGCCATCCCGTCCCGGCTGAAAGCCGTACATCGATCAGCTACATGTCAGAAGAAAGCTAGCACTCTGAGTGACGAGGCGACCCCTCTCCGCTGTACGCGCTCTGATGGTGCACAGACGCCGCCTAGCGCATTCCGCCGGCATGATGCTCGAGGCAACGCTGCAACCCGCGGCAGACCTGCTCGAACTCGCGCTGCTTGACGGAGCTGAACAGAACCGCGTACCGGCCGTCGCAGGCCGCCACCAGCTCCCAGCTGGCCGGCGGCCGGCGGCTCAGCGAGATCGCCGCCTGCACCAGCAGCACCGCCACGGTGAGGCCGCCGAGAATCATCGACAGCCGCCCCACCAATGGGATCGCCACGACAGCGGCGGCCAGCGCGGAGAGGCCCATGGCCTGGTGCAGCGCATGGCCGGTGGTGTCATGCCGGACGATATGGACACCGCGCAGCGCCCGTACCGGGTACCGCCGCACTCCCATCGGCCCTGCCACCCCCGCCACACCCGTCGCCACCTCGAAGTACTCCTCGGTGATCAGGACGCGTGGCCCTCGATAGAAAACCGACAACTCCATCTCCTCCCCCCAGGTGGGGCTTGCCGAAGGAGGGGAGGTGCGTGAGGATGAACCATGAGTGAGTCCCCTCCTACGGAGAGCGGACCCGGGCGGCATCCAGTTGCAGCTGGGTGCCGCCGTCTTTGTCGTACGAACCCTGTTCGTAACGAGCGGTCCACTCTCCGTAACAGAAGTATGTAGCCCGCAGCCGCATGATCGCTATACGTCTATCTGCTGCACAGCCGTTACCGCTCTCCGCGTGTCGTACCGGACCGAACACCGCGTCTGAGGCATCCTAGGAACCTAGCGTGCAAGCTGAGCCGCAAGCTCGGGGAGGGCAGATGACGATCAATCCGGGAGCAGCGGAGTTCCCGCACCGGCAGATCTCCAATCAGCTCAAGGACCGCGTCCGGCGCGGCGAATGGCAGCCGGGTGAGCGCCTCCCGTCCATTCCCGCCCTGGCCGAGCTGTTCGGTGTGGCGAAGCAGACGGTGCAGCGCGCCATCGACCAGCTGCGGGTCGAGGGCATCCTGATCACCAAACCCGGATCGGGTACGTACGTCCGCGGCACCCGCCGCCGCCTGAACCGGCTGTCCCGTGGCCGGTACGGCGTGCACCGCGGGTACCACGCCGACCTGGCCGCCCGGTACCGCCAGCAACTCGTCCGCGTCGGCCGCGAACCCGCGCCGCCGGAGGTCGCGGACGCGTTCGGGGTGCGTGACGGCACCGAGCTCGTGGTCCGGCGGCACGTGGTCCGCACCGAGGAGGCGACGGTCGAGGTCGGCGCGTCGTGGTTCCGGATCACCGACGCGGGCGGCACCTCGCTGGAGCGGCTGGAAGCGTTCGGCCGTCCCCTCTACCAGGAGGCGGAGGAGGCGATCGGCCGCCGGTACGCTCAGGCCACCGACACGATAAGCGCCCGGCAGCCCAGCCGCGACGAGGCGGAGATCCTGCAGATCCGGCCGGACACGCCGGTGCTGCACCTGCTGCACGTCGCGTTCGACGAGACCCGGAAGCCGATCGAGGTCGCGACGGCCACGTGGCCGGGGCCGATGACGACGCTGACCGAGGAGTACCGCATCCCGGCGCCGACACCCGACCCCGACCCGGACCCCGGCCTGACCCTGGCCTGAGAAAGGCCCGACCCGGAGGACGCTCAGGTCGCGGCGGCGATCTCCGCCATGATCGCGACGAACCGGTCCGGCTGCTCGAACATCGCCCGGTGCCCCGCGCCGGGAACGACGAAGAGCCGTTTCGCCGGCGCCTGCAACTGCTCGTACCAGGGTGTGAACAGCTCCTCGAGCCCGCGCATCTCCTCCGAGCCCTGCACGAACCAGGCCGGCACCGCGAGACGTGGCACGTCCCGGCGCAGGTCGACGGACTGCAGTTTCGGGTAGAGGGCGTCCCAGGTGTCCATGATCGCGGTCAGCGTGTGTGCCTTCGCCAGCAGGGTGCGCTCCGGCCCGCCCACGCCGACCGGCGGGGTCCCCTGCCCGTACGCCTCGGTCTCGTGCAGCAGGAACAGCTCGTACTCCCGGAAACCCGGATAGGGCGGCGGCCCCTGCGCCGCCAGGCCGTCGGCGACCTCCGTACGCCCGGTGGCCCGCGCCCAGGCCAGGATGTCCGCGTAGAAGATCTCGTCGCTGGCCCGCAGGTCCACCGCCTGCCCGGTGCCGACGTAGGCGTGGAACTGGGCCGGCGACCGCGCCGCCGCGACCGCGCCCACCAGGGAACCGCCGGAGAAGCCGAGCAGGTGGATCCGGTGCCGGCCGAACCGGGACCGCAGGTGGGCGGTGACCGCCAGCACGTCCGCCACCTCGGAGTCCAGGCTCACCGACGGGCCGGGGAAGGCGCGCCGGTCCATGGTCGCCACGATGAAGTGCCGCTCCAGCCCGGCCAGGTGCTCGCGCACGGCGCCGGTCTCGGAGCCGCCGGGTGTGCCGGGCACGAAGAGCAGCACCGGCAGGTCCGGCCGGGCGCCGCGGATCATCACGGTCAGCCCGTCCACGCGGGCCATCGCGGCGACACCGCCCGGCACCGGCGTGGTGCGCGCCGGCACGGCGAACGCCACGAGCAGCGCGGCGAGCAGTGCCAGGGCGGGCCAGCGGTGCCAGGTGCGGGCGCGGAACGAGCGGGCGGCGACCACCCCGAGCAGCAGCGGTACGAGCGCCGTCAGCCAGTGCACGCCGCGCACCGTGACCAGCGCGATCATGCCGAACGCGGTGAGCCGCGGTGTGTCGACGGACGGCCCGGAGGCGGGGAGGCGGCCGAGTTCGGCGGCCACCACGAACAGCAGCGGGAGGACGAGGTACGGCCGGCGGGTACGGGCGGCGAGCACGCCCGCGGCGACGCTCACGACGATCGTCACGATCGCCCCGGTGGCGGTCAGCGGGCCGCGCGGCGTACACCAGCCGGACAGCACGCCCCAGATCACGACGGGAATCATGCCGCCGACAATGAGTCTCCGGGCGCAGCGCCCGCACCGGCCGGCGGCACGGGTCCGGGCCCTACTTTGGTAGCTGTGCGGAGCCGCTCCCGGCACCTAGGCTGCGGTCATGCTCTTCGCCCTGCTGGTTCCGCCAGCCGGCGACCGGGGCGGCCGGGACCGGGTCGCCGACGGCCTCGCGATCGTCCTCGCCGTCGCCTACGGCGCGGTGATGGTGCGGCTCGGTGACGCCACCGACCCGGGCGCGCTGCTCCCCTGGCCAGCCGACGTCGCGATCGGCCTGGCCTGCGCGGCCGCGCTGCTGGTGCGCCGCCGGCACCCGCTGGCGCTGACCGTCGCGCTGCTCCCGTTCGGCGCGGTCTCGGTGATGGCGACCGGCGCGATCCTGGTGGCGCTCTTCACCGCGGCGATCCGGCTGCGCCCGCCGGTCCTGCTGGCGCTCGGTGCCGCCGACGTCGGCACCGCCGGCGTCTACTTCCTGCTGCACGACAACCCGGCCTGGGACATCTGGGTGGACGTCGTGATGCGCGGTCTGACGGCCGCGGTGGCGCTCGGCTGGGGCTTGTTCACTCAGGCGTACCGGCGGCTCACCGCCTCCCTGCGTGAGCACGCCGCCCGCCTCGAGGCCGAGCAGCACCTCCGCGCCGACCAGGCGAGACTCACCGAACGGGCGCGGATCGCCCGGGAGATGCACGATGTGCTCGCGCATCGGATGTCACTGATCAGCCTGCACGCGGGCGCGCTGGAGGTGCGCGGCACGGTGGCGCCGGAGGAGCTGTCGACGGCGGCCGGGGCGATCCGGGCCGGTGCGCACGAGGCGCTCGAGGAGCTGCGCGCGGTGGTGGGGGTGCCGCGCGGCCGGCCGGAGCCGCCGCAGCCCGGCCTCGGTGACCTGCCGGACCTGGTCGACGGCGTGCGGGGTGCCGGGATGGCCGTCGACTTCGCCAGCGCGGTGCCGGCGGACGCGCCTCCGCTGGTGCTGAGCCGCGCCGCGTACCGCATCGTTCAGGAAGGCCTCACCAACGCGCACCGGCACGGCGCGGGCCCGGCGGCGGCGGTGCGCCTGCGCGGTGCCGCCGGGCACGGTCTGCGGATCACGATCGTCAACCCGCTGCGGGGTACGGGCGAAGCGGCTTCCCCGGGCGGCCTCGGCCTGGTCGGCATCGCCGAACGGGTGGCGCTCGCCGGCGGGACCGTGCGGTACGGCCCCGAGCAGGGCGAATTCCGTCTCGAGGCGGAGCTGCCATGGCCGGCCTGACCCATCGCGGCCTCGCATCCCGGGACCCGGCACGCCGCGGCCTCGCACGCCCGGGCGGGGGGCGCTGCGGCCTCGTACGCCGGGGCGGGGGTCGCCGTGGCTGAGCCGTCGTTCGGTGGGCCGGGTGGCCGGCCGATCCGGCTGGCCATCGTCGATGACGATCCGCTGGTCCGGGCGGGTCTGCGCATCCTGGTGGGCGGGTCGGACGACATCGAGGTGGTGGCCGAGGCGGGCGACGGCGCGCAGGCCGTGACCGCCGCCGAGGCGCACTGGCCGGACGTGATGCTGATGGACATCCGGATGCCCCGGGTGGACGGCCTGATCGCCACCCGCCGGATACGGGCCCGGCCGGGTGCGCCGCAGGTGATCGTGCTGACCACGTTCGACGCGGACGAGTACGTGCTGGAGGCGCTGCGCGGCGGCGCGAGTGGTTTCCTGCTCAAGGACACCCCGCCGCGGGAGATCCTGGCCGCCGTGCGCACCGTGGCCGCCGGGGCGGCGACCCTGTCACCCACCGCCGTCCGGCGCCTGATCGATCACGTGGCCGACCCGGCCGCCGCGGACCGGCGGGCCCGCGCCCGCGCCCGGCTGGCCGCGCTGACCGACCGGGAACGGGAGGTCGCGGTGCTGGTGGGCCACGGCCGGTCGAACGCCGAGGCCGGTGCCGCGCTCGGGATGAGCCTGCCGACAGTGAAGGGGCACGTCTCCCGCCTGCTGACCAAGCTGGACCTGAACAACCGGGTCCAGATCGCGATGCTCGTGCACGACGCCGGGCTCACGCCACCTGGGGGCCCGGCCGGCTGATCCCGGCGGTCACTACGAGGAACAGCGACGGCCGTCGGCGTGGACGCACGGAACGGCCGGGAGAAACGGGTCGGACCCGGAGCGCGGCGGCACCCCGGGTCAGACTGTGGCTCGCTGGGGACGCCGGGATTACCAGCCCCAGTACCCGTAGCCGTAGCCCGGGTAGTAGCTGCCGCCGACGCCGAGCTGGAAGTTGAAGCCCAGGCCCAGGTAGTAGCCGGCGTTGTAGCCGCCGTAGTGGTGGCCACGGTGGTAGTTGTCGTAACCACCACGATCGTTGTTCACGATGAGAATGTCGCGGTCGTCATCCTTGCCGACCGAGGCGACGGAATTCGAGTATCCGCCGCGGTCCTTGGTGTCGATGCCCTCGGTAGCCTGGGCCGGGCCGGCCAGCGCGAGGCTCGCGCCGGTGGCCAGGAAGAGACCGCCGAGGAACAGAGCCGTACGACGCATGATTTTTCCCTTCAGAGATGGGTTGACCGCGATCCAGTCTGTCGCCTCCGTATCCGTATTGCGTTGTATTCCGCGTATAAACAAGCAATAGGGCAATTTTTCGCCGTTTTACTTCGGTGCAGGTCAGTGGCGTCTAGGGTCGCGCGGGGTGCTCTCTGCGCGACGCCGTTTCCGGCCCCGGAGTGCCAACCGGCCGCAATTCTGTCCCATACAGGCCAAAAGACCCCCACTGATGCGGGGGCCTTTCGACAATGCGTTTCTTACAGGTGGATACCGAGGAGCGCGTCGACCGTACGGGCCATCAGTGCGGGCGCCGCCGCGTCGTCACCGGCACCGGCCAGCGCCGCGTCCGCCCACGCGTCCACCACAGCCAGCGCGGCCGGGGCGTCCAGGTCGTCGGCGAGCGCCTCCCGGACCGCGCCGAGCAGTCCGGCACCGGACGGGCCGGACGGGGCCGCCGCCGCCTCACGCCAGCGGGCCAGCCGCTGCAGGCCGGCCTTGAGCACCTCGTCGGTCCACTCCCGGTCGCTGCGGTAGTGCCCGGCCAGCAGACCCAGCCGGACCGCCATCGGGTCGACGCCGTCGCCGCGCAGCCGGGACACGAAGACCAGGTTGCCCTTGGACTTCGACATCTTCTCGCCGGCGAGCCCGATCATGCCGGCGTGCGCGTAGTGCCGGGCGAACGGCGCCGCGCCGGTCAGCACCTCGGCGTGCGCGGCCGAGCACTCGTGATGCGGGTAGAGCAGGTCGCTGCCGCCGCCCTGCACGTCGATCGTGTCACCGAGCAGCCCGAGCGCGATCGTGGCGCACTCGATGTGCCAGCCGGGCCGGCCCGGGCCGAGCTCGCCACCGTCCCACACCGGCTCACCCTCGCGGGCGCCACGCCACAGCAGCGGGTCCAGCGGGTCGCGCTTGCCGGCCCGCTCCGGGTCGCCGCCCCGCTCAGCGGAGAGCACGGTCATCTCCTCGCGGGACAGGTGCGACTCGTACCCCCAGTCCGGCGCCGCGGTGATGTCGAAATAGACGTCGCCGGTTCCGTCCTCGAGGCGGTAGGCGGCGTTCTTGCCGACCAGTTCGACGACATGCCCGACGATCTTCGGGATGGACTCGACGGCGCCCACGTAGTGCGCCGGCGGAATGATCCGCAGCGCCTCCATGTCCTCCCGGAACAGCGCCGTCTCCCGCATCGCCAGCACGACCCAGTCCTCGCCGTCGCGCTGCGCGCGCTCCAGCAGCGGGTCGTCGATGTCCGTGACGTTCTGCACGTACTTCACGTCGAGCCCGGCGTCCCGCCACATCCGGTTCACCAGGTCGAACGCGATCATCGTGGCCGCGTGCCCGAGGTGCGTGGCGTCGTACGGCGTGATCCCGCAGACGTACATCGTCCCGGTGCCCTGCGGCGCACTCGGCTCGACCGCAGCACGCGCCGTGTCAAAGAGCCGAAGCGGCGGTCGATCCGCGGACTCCGGCAGGCGGGGTACGTCGTGGCCGATCCAAGCATCCATGCTCGGAGCCTAAATGAGCCGATCACCTTACCGGCAAGCCGCGTGACCTAAACCTCTCCCGGCCGGCGGGCCCGCGTCGCGGCAGCCAGGTGATCAGCGCGACCTCAGATGGGTGGCCAGGGAATGGCCGGCCAGTCCTGGGGCGGCTGGGGGAAGCGGGCGGCCCGCAGCAGGCGCTTGACCCGCAGGCCGATGTGCTGCACCTCGGAAAGGGTGAGGTGGTCCTCCAGGGCCTCGCCGAGCGGGCCCTTCAGGTCGGAGACCAGGCGGGTGAGGGTGGCGACGGCCTCGTCGGGCAGCGGCTTGCCGGTCCAGCCCCACAAGACGGTACGCAGCTTGTTCTCCACGTGGAAGCTCACGCCGTGGTCGACCCCGTGGATGCCGCCGGTGGCCGGGTAGAGCACGTGGCCGCCCTTGCGGTCGGCGTTGTTGATGACCGCGTCGAAGACGGCCAGCCGGGCCAGGCGAGGGTCGTCGGCGTGCGCCAGCGCGTAGGCGTCGCCGTCGTCGTCGCGCGCCGCGGCCACCGGGAACCAGCCGGTCGGCACGTCATAGGCGGGGACGAACCCGATCAGGCCCTCGGCGTCCTCCGGCTCGTCGATCCAGAGCTGGAGGGCCCCGGAACCGAGCGGGCCGTCCCGCAGGATCGTCGGGGGCACAAGGTCCCAGCCGGTGGCGCGGGACACCAGGTAGGCGGAGACCTCACGGCCGGCGAGCGTGCCGTCCGGGAAGTCCCAGAGCGGGCGCTCGCCGCGGACCGGCTTGTAGACGCAGCGGCGGGTCACCCCGTTGAGGCTGATCTCGGCGCGCAGCGTGGTGTTGGACGCGTCGACCAGACGCCCCTCGATCTCGATCGTCCCGTGACCGAGCAGCTCGAGGGCATCCTCCTCGGCGAGCACGGCCGCGGGCTCGGCCGTCACCGGTGGTAACCGTTGTGCCGGGGGCAGAGATGACCGGCCGGGTCGAGCGGCTGGCCGCAGAGCGGGCACGGCGGCCGGCCGGCGGCCACCACCCGGCGCGCGCGGTCGATGAACGCCCGGGTCGCCTCCGGGGTCAGCCGCACGCGCAGCCGGTCGAGGTCGTCGTCGGGCTCGTCCTCGTCGTCGTCGTCCTCGACATCCTCGTCGTCGTCCTCGTCGAGCGGGCTGCCGGAGAGGTCCGCCTCCGCCTCGCCGGCCTCGATCGCCTCGATGACGACGGTGCCGGTGTCGACGTCGAAGGCCAGGCCCAGCGTGCCGACGCGGAACTCCTCGTCGACCGGGGTGTCCAGCGGCTCGTTGTCGTGCGCGGTGGGCAGCACGCCCTCGGGCAGGCTCACACCGAACCGCTTGTTCGCCTCGAGGAGCAGCTCCTCCAGTTTCTCGGCGAGCAGCGACACCTGAACCTTCTCCAGCGCAACGCTGACAACCCGACCGCCGCCGCGCGCCTGGAGGAAGAACGTGCGGTCTCCCGGCTCGCCCACCGTCCCGGCGACGAACCGCTCGGGCGGCTCGAAGGCATGTACTTGGTGGGTCATACCGCCAACCCTAACCATCCGCGAGGGCAACCGCGCGGGTCGCCGGGGCCGGTTCGCCGAGGGCGCAATGCCCCCTACACAGCGACGACTGTCCAACCACGCAGAGTTGTCAGACGCTGCCACCGCCCGCGCCGCCGCCCACCGCCGCGTCGCTCTCCACCCGCTTCGGCGGCACGACGGATCCCAGGTCACCGGTCTCGTTGAGCCGCACCAGGAAGGGGCGCGTGGCGGTGTACCGGATCGCGGTGATCGATGCCGGGTCCGCCACGATCCGCTGGAACTGGTCGAGGTGCAGACCCAGAGCGTCGGCCGCGATGGCCTTGATCACATCGCCGTGGCTGCACGCCACCCAGACCGCCTCGGGACCGTGCTCCTCGGTGATCCGGGTGTCCCAGGAGCGGATCGCGGCGACCGCCCGGGCCGACATCTCGGCCATCGCCTCCCCGTTCGGAAAGACCACGGCGCTCGGGTGCTGCTGGACGACCGGCCAGAGCGGGTCCTTGGCGAGTTCGGCCAGCGGGCGGCCCTCCCAGTCCCCGTACCCGCACTCGATCAGCCCGTCCTCCACCGACGGGGTCACGTCCGGCAGCGCGATCGACAGGGTCTGCCGGCAGCGGATCAGCGGGCTCGTCACGACCGCCGCCAGGGGCAGCGCCCGCAACCGCTCACCGACCCGGGCGGCCTGCGAGCGCCCGGTCTCGTCGAGTTCCACGGGCTGCCGGCCGGCCAGCCCGCCCGTCGCGTTCGCCGTGGTCCGGCCGTGCCGCAGCAGCAGTACGGTGGCCACTAGACGCCGGACTCTGCGAACGCCTCGGCGACCGTCCGCAGCGTCGCGATGCCGGACTCCCGGTCGCCGACGTACGGGCTGATCGACAGCGTGCCGACACCGGCGGCCGCGTACTCCTGGAGCCGCCTCGTCACGTTCTCCTTCGTGCCGAGGATCGACGTGCGCTCGATGAACTCCTGCGGCACCGCGGCGGCCGCCTCGGCCACCTGCTTGTTCAGGTAGAGGTCCTGGACCAGCCTGGCCTCTTTCTCGTAGCCCATCCGGACCGCGAGCTTGTTGTAGAAGTTCTGCTCCCGGCTGCCCATCCCACCGATGTAGAGGGCCGCGTACCACCGGACGACGTCGGCGCACGCCGAGACGTCGTCGCCGAGGGCGACCGGGACCGTCGGGGCGATGTCGAAGCCGTCCATCCCGCGGTCACCGCGGCCCCGGGCGATGTGCGCGACGTGGTCGGCGGCGGCGTCCGGCGCGAAGAAGATCGCCAGCCAGCCGTCCGCCATCTCGCCGGCCAGCTCCAGGTTCTTCGGCCCGACCGCGGCCAGGTAGATCGGGATGTCCGAGCGCTGCGGGTGGAACCCCAGCTTGATCGCCTTGCCGGCGCCGCCGGGCAGCGGGAGCTGGTAGTGCTCGCCGTCGTAGGAGACCCGCTCCCGGGCCAGCGCCATCCGGACGATGTCCACGTACTCCCGGGTGCGGCCCAGCGGCTTGGCGAACCGCACGCCGTGCCAGCCCTCGGAGACCTGCGGGCCGGAGACGCCGAGCCCGAGCCGGAACCGGCCGCCGGAGAGCGTGTCGACGGTCGCGGCGGTCATCGCGGTCATCGCCGGGGTACGCGCCGGGATCTGCATCACCGCCGCGCCGAGGTCGATCCGCTCGGTCTGCCCGGCCATCCAGGCGAGCATGCTGACGGTGTCCGAACCGTACGCTTCCGCAGCCCAGACGACGGCGTAACCGAGCCGGTCCGCCTCCTGTGCCATCGCGAGATGATCGGCGGGAGTGCTCCACGCCGTCTGGTAGCCGAGGCTGAGTCCGAGCCGCACGTGCCCTCCCGAGATCATGGTGGTCATCGCAAAGCATATTTCCGTCCGGTAACCGACGCGCCGCGCGGGTACTTGAGCATTTCGCGAAGTGCATGGTCTGAATAAGGTTCACTCATGCATCAGCGACCGCTCGGCCGAAGCGGGCTAGCGGTTTCGCGGCTCGCCCTCGGCACCATGACCTGGGGCCGGGACACCGACCCCGACGACGCGGCCGAGCAGCTGAAGCTCTTCCTGGAAGCCGGCGGCACGTTGATCGACACCGCCGACGTGTACGGGGACGGCGACGCCGAGTCGGTGATCGGCTCGCTGCTCGACCACCTGGTGCCCCGCGACGAGGTGGTGATCGCCACCAAGGCCGGCCTCACCCCGCGCGGCTGGCGGCCCCGCGACGGCTCCCGGGGCAACCTGCTGCGTTCGCTCGACGCGTCCCTGCGCCGGCTCGGCACCGACTACGTCGACCTCTGGCAGGTGCACGGGTACGACGCCCAGACGCCGTTCGAGGAAACCCTGTCCGCTTTGGATCACGCCGTCGCCAGCGGCCGGGTGCGCTACGTCGGGGTCTCCAACTTCGCGGCCTGGCAGACCGCGCGGGCGGCGGTGTGGCAGTCGGCGTACCCGGGTCGCGCCCCGATCGTCGCCGCCCAGATGGAGTACTCGCTGCTGGAACGCGGCATCGAACGCGAGATGCTGCCCGCCGCCGCGGCACTCGGTTTCGGGGTGCTCGCCTGGTCCCCGCTCGGCCGCGGGGTGCTCACCGGGAAATACCGCAACGGCCGCCCGCTGGACTCCCGGGCCGCCTCCGAGCACATGGCGCCGTTCGTGCGGACCTACCTGGAGCCGCGCAGCTCCAGCATCGTCGAGGCGGTGGTGATCGCGGCCGGCGGGCTGGGTGTCTCCCCGCTGGAGGTGGCGCTGGCCTGGATGCGCGACCGTCCCGGTGTGGCGTCCGCCATCCTCGGCGCCCGCACCGCCGCGCAGCTGCAGGGCGCCCTGCGCAGCGAGCAGCTGATGCTGCCCGCGGAGATAGCGCTGGCGCTGGACGACGTGTCCGCGATCGACGTCGGCTACCCGGAACGTGAGGGAACCGGCTACCCGGAAGCTTGAGGCACGCCTCCGGGCGGAGGCATATTAGATCTCATGGAGTACGAATACGCGCCGCTGAGGCTGCCCTCAAATGTCGACAGGCTGACCGCTGCGGCACAGCTGGCCATCCAGGCGGAGTTCTCCGGCTGGGAACTGGCCCGGGTGCAACTCTTCGCCGACGGCACCCGCAAAGTCATGCTCCGACGCCGCCTGGCCGCAGCCCCCCAGCCAGGCCTCAGCTACTGACCACCACCCCGCGCCCAAGCCGGCAGCCGGGGCTGGGGCTGGGGCTGGGGCCGGGGCCGGGGCCGGGGCCGGCAGCGAGAGTCCGGGGTGCCCCTGCGGCTGTCAACCAGCGAGTACGACCTGCTCTGCCGATCTGTGCCGGTAACAGGGTTGCGGGCACGAAGCCCGGCGCGCCAGACGCCAAGCCCCACCGGACAAGGCAGACAAATCTGACGCGCTGGTGCTCGCCCCCACCTCTGTCGCGCCCCCGCATGAACAGCCGTCCTCGACCGCCCCAGGCTCCGCGCCGGCGTTGACCAGCGATGTTGATCTGCTAGCGCTACGAAATCGCTGTGATCATGGGCCCAAAACCGCGATTTCGCATCGCTAGCAGATCAACATCCCTCCAGCCCCACCCCATCGAGCCCACCAGCGCCAGTATGGGGACGCTGGGTTGATGCGCGGGCGGCACCGGCTGGACGACGATTCCGGTGCAGCGCCCGGGCCGGGCGCCGGGAGCCAGATGCCGGCTGCGAAACCCATGCCGGCAGCGAAACCCGGGAAGCCGCCGCGAAACCCATGCCGACAGCGAAACCCGGGAAGCCGCCGCGAAACCCATGCCGACAGCGAAACCCGGGAAGCCGCCGCGAGAGCCCGTGCCAACAGCGAGAACCGGGCAGTCATCGGGAACCGGGCAGTCAGCGGGAGGAGTCGGGGCGCCGGCAGCGGAAGTCGGGGCTGGCAGCGGAACTCTGAAGCCGCCGCCCCCGAAGGCCCCCATTCCTCCCAGCCCAGGGCCTTAACCGTAACCAAAGTCGCATTGCGCCCGTCGGTGTCGAGGGTGCCGAAATCGGCGAGGCGAAGCCGTGGTCGATTTCGGTGCCCTCGACACCGACTCAAGGGGGCGCAATGCCCGCCGAGCGACAGCGAAGGCCAGCAAGCACAGCAAGCAGGCGCGATACCGCTAAGCCTTCCCCCACTGTCCGAACACCCGAAAGCCCGACCCTCAGTGGTTGTGCCCCGCGTGGTCGTCCTCGTCGTCAGGCAGGAACGGGTGCTCATCCAGCCGCCCGACCAGCAGGTCGTCCTCAGCCGGCGCGAACGGCCCCGACCCGTCCGCGTCGTCGAACGCCTCCAGATCCAGCGGCGCCGTAACCTCGGTCACCGTCAGCAGGCCGTCGAGCGGCTCCAGCTCCGGGACGTCCAGGGACGCGAGCGACCCGTCTCCCGCCTGGAGCAGCTCCAGCACGGCTTCGCCGACGGACTCGACGGGGCCGGCGTCCTCGTCGTCGGGCACCGAGCCGCGGCGGGCGGTCTCGGCGACCTTGAGCAGCGCGGCGACGCTGGGCACCCGGTAGTCGCGGCGCTGCCGGACCGAGATCACCCGTTCGTGCGGGTCGTCGCCGGCACCGTCCGCACCCGCGCCGACCAGCCCGAACCGGTGGTCCGCCTCGTCCGGGTCGATGGACTCGACATCCCAGGGCGTCACTTCGCCGAACGCGTCGAGCAACTTCTCGTCGTACGCGTATGAGGCGTTGTTCAGGTTGACGTACGCCTGCCAGACGTCGTCGTCGTCAATGCGGCCGGCGGCTGCCTTGACGGCCGCGAGGTGCGACCGCGCCGCCTCGACGACAGCCTCGAGGGCAGCGTCGAGCTCCGCATTCTGGTCGGTCATGGAGATGGTTTCCTTCCGCAGGTCAGCTGTTTCGGAGCAGTCGGTCGAGCACACGCACGCCGAACTTTAGCCCCTCGGTCGGTACCCGCTCGTCGATGCCGTGGAACAGGGCACTGAAGTTGAGGTCGGGTGGCAGCCGCAGCGGCGCGAAGCCGAAGCAGCGGATGCCCAGGGTGGCGAACGCCTTGGCGTCGGTGCCCCCGGACATCAGGTACGGCACGGTACGCGCTCCCGGGTCCTCGGCGCGCAGCGCGGCACCCATCGCGTCGACCAGGGCGCCGTCGAACTCGGTCTCGACGGCGGACTGCTGGTGTACGTGTTCGATCTCCACGTCGGGCCCGATGATGTCGCGCAGTTCGGCCAGGAACGCGTCGGCGTGGCCGGGCAGCGTCCGGCAGTCGATCGTGGCGGTGGCCTTGCCGGGGATCACGTTGTCCTTGTATCCGGCTTCGAGGCGGGTGGGGTTCGCGGTGTTGCGGACGGTGGCGCCGATCAGGTTGGCGATCGGGCCGAGTTTCGCGATGGCCAGTTCCGGCTCGTCGGGGTTCAGGTCGATCTGCAGGGCGTCGCTGACCTGCTCGAGGAACTGCCGCACGGTCGGGGTGAGCACGGTCGGGAATTGATGCCGGCCGACCCGGGCGACGGCTTCGGCGAGGGCGGTGACCGCGTTGTCGTCGTGGATGAACGAGCCGTGGCCGGGGCGTCCGTGTGCGTGCAGGCGCAGCCAGTCGAGGCCTTTCTCGGCGGTCTGCACGAGGTAGAGCCGGAGGTCGTCGTTGACGGTGTACGAGTACCCGCCGACTTCGCCGATGGCCTCGGTCACGCCGTCGAACAGACCGGCGTGGTTGCGCACCAGCCACTGCGACCCGTACTCCATGCCGGCTTCCTCGTCGGCCGTGTACGCCAGGACGATGTCCCTCGGAGGGGTGTATCCGACCCGGTTCCATTCGCGGACGACGGCGAGGACCATGGCGTCGAAGTCCTTCATGTCGACGGCGCCGCGACCCCAGAGGTACCCGTCCTTCTCCTCGCCGGCGAAGGGGTGCACGGACCATTCGGCCGCGTCCGCCGGCACCACGTCGAGGTGGCCGTGCACGAGCAGGGCGCCGCGGGACCGGTCGGCGCCGGGGATCCGGGCCACCAGGTTGGCCCGGGTCGGCGCGGACTCGAGCAGCGTGGCCTCGACACCGGCCTCGCCGAGTTTCTCGGCGACGTATTCGGCGGCTACCCGTTCACCCACGGTGGTCCGCGGGTCACCGGTGTTGGTGGTGTCGATACGCAGCAGGTCGCGGCAGAGACCGACGACCTCGTCCACGGCGGTGGTGTTCATCTGCCTTTCATACCAGCCTGCTGTTGCCGGACGTCAGTGCGATCAGGGAGTGACGAGTGTTTGGCGGGATCACGGTTCGGGGAACAACGCCGCCGTGTCTGAAGTGAATCTCCCCCCGTTGCCGCCGACCGGCGGTGAGACTCCCGGGCGCAGCATCATCGACATCGTCAACAAGCAGCACCGGGAGCTGCTGACCCTGACCGAGCGGCTCGAGGCCGCGCCGGACGACAGGAAGCTGACGACCGTGCTGGTCGCCACCGCGTCGCGTCACCTGTGCGCCGAGGAGCAGTACCTCTATCCCGCGGTCCGCACCGCGGTGCCCGGCGGCAACGAGCTCGCCGAGCGTGAGCTGACCGAGGATCAGGCCCTGATGGTGCTGCTGGGCGAGCTGGAGCGGTCCGGTGACCGGGCCGATCTGGCCGACGCGGCGGAGGCGATCCGCCGGCACGTGGCGGCCGACGCCGAGGAGCTGCTGCCGCTGCTCGAGCAGATGGTTCCGGGTGAGGACCTGGTCCGGCTCGGTAACCGGCTGGAGACCGCCGAGGAGGCCGCGCCGACCCGCCCGCACCCGGCGACGCCGTCCACGCCGCCGTGGAACAAGGTGGTCGACCCGATCGTCGGGGTGGTGGACAAGGTGCGCGATGTGGTGACGGCTCGCACAACATACGTGCGCGATCTGTAACCGAAGCCGAGATACGGGCGGTTAGTACCGTCTGTCCTGTTCGTTAATATGTTTGTCACTGCTTGCCGATCTTTCGGGCGTATGCAGGACTAGCTTTGGATCCCGTTCTGGTCCTAACGTCACGCTATGAACCTCGAGCTGCGGCATCTGAAGGTGGTCTGCGCCATCGCCGAGACCGGCAGCGTCACCAAGGCGGCGTCGCAGCTGGGTCTCGCCCAGCCTGCGCTGACCGCGCAACTGCAGCGCATCGAGCGCACGCTCGGCGGCCCGCTGTTCGACCGGGACCGCCGCGGCGCGCGTCCGACCGCACTGGGTGAGCTGGTGCTCTCCCGTGCCCGGGTGCTGCTGCCCGCCATGAAGGGCCTCCAGGACGAGGCGGCCCGGCTGGCGGCGGGCGGTGACGACATGATGATGACCCGGTACCGCATCGGCGCCATCGGCGGGCCGGTCGTCGCCCATCTGCTGCACCGGCTGTCGGCGACCCAGCCGGAGGCACAGATCTCCACGCACGCCTCCTACTACGTGGACGAGCTGGCCACCATGGTCCTGGCCGGCAAGCTGGACTACGCCCAGGTCGGCGTCTGCGGTGACGCCCTGCCCTCGGCGGAGTACGGCCTGGTCTGGCAGACGATCTCGGTCGACGCGGTCTGCGCCCTGCTGCCCGAGGACCACCCGCAGGCCAAGGAGCTCGAGGTCGACCTGGCCGACCTGGCCGACGAGCAGTGGGTCGCCGGTGCCGGCGACGGCTGCTTCGCCGACTGTTTCGCCGCGTCCTGCGCCCGCGCCGGGTTCGCCCCGAGGAAGGTGCTCGAGACGGACGTCCGCGCCTGCGTCGACATGGTGGAGCTGGGCCTCGCGGTCGGTCTCTGCCAGCCGACGTTCCGCCCGCCGGTGGGCCTGACGTCGCGGCCGCTCAAGGGCGCTCCGCTGCGCTGGCGCACGGCCGTCGGCTGGCACCCGGAGTCGCCGGCCGCCCGCAGCGCGCCGAAGCTCATGCAGCTGGCGATCGAGGCCTATCAGGACGTGATCGCCCGCAACGAGGCGTACATCAAATGGCTGGTCGGCCACCCGGACCTCAGCGGCATCGGCGCGGCGGGCGACCAGCTCGCCGCGGCCTGACCCCGGCAGCAAGAGCCGGTCCGAGCCGGCGGCACGAACCGGCGCGGACCGGCGGCACAGACCGGCGGGACGAACCAGCGGCCACGAACCGGCGGCACGAACCGGCGCGCGCGGTGGCGGACGCGGGAAGGGCGGCCGGCCGAGAGG
>NZ_JAHWGU010000044.1 GCF_020873875.1 Actinoplanes sp. DH11 | reverse complement strand
GGGGGGGGGGGGGGGTGTGGGGCGCTGTGGGGTGGGTGAGGGGCGTCGTGGGGTGAGCTGGGTGAGGGGCGCTGTGGGGTGAGCTGGGTGAGGGGCGCTGTGGGGTGGGCGGGGTGAGGGCGCGCCGTGTGGATGGGGTGTGTGCGTGGTGGCTTGCGGATGGAGGGTGGGGCTGGGCGGCGTGGGCGGGTGACGGTGGCGGTGCACTGGGGCGGGGCGCTGCGTCGGATGGCCGATATCAGCTGTTCGGGGCGGCCGGGCGGGGCGACCATGGGTGGATGACGAACTACGCCGACTACTGCCCGATCGCCGTCGGCGTGGACGTGCTGGGTGACCGGTGGACGCCGCTGATCATCCGGGAGTTGATGGTCGGCGCGAGTGGGTTCAACGAGATTCACCGGGGCATTCCGCGGGTCAGCCGGACGTTGCTCGCCCAGCGTCTGCGTCATCTCGAGCGGCAGGGGCTGGTGAGCCGGGCGGACGGTGGCCGCGGCCGGCCGGGCGGTTACGTGCTGACCCCGGCCGGGCAGGCGCTGACGCCGGTCGTCTGGGCGCTCGGGCACTGGGCCGCGGAGTGGTTCTTCGGCGACCCGACCGAGGCGGAGTGCGACGGACTCTCGCTGATCTGGCGGATGCACCAGCACGCTGTCCCGGCCATGCTGCCCGCCGACCGGACCGTGGTGCACGTCGTGCTGACCGGCCACGGCGGTGCCGAGGGCTGGCTCGACATCAAGCAGCCCGAGGTCACTGTCTGCCGCGACGACCAGGGCCTGGACACGGACCTCGCGGTGGAGGCGGACACCGCGCAGATGCACCGCTGGCTGGTCGGCCTGGTCGGGTTCGGTGAGCTGCTGGCCACCGGCCACGCCCGGCTGCTCGGTCCGAGCCGGCTCACCCGCACGTTCGAGTCCTGGTTCGACACCACGTACTTCGCGGAGGGACTGAACCGGGCCGAAGCGCGCCGGGCCGGAGAGGCGGTGCCGGTCGAGACCAACCCGGCAGGGACCGTGACGCCGGGGACACCGGGGACACCGGGGACGCCGAGGACGCCGGGGACGCCGGGGACGCCGGGGACGCCGCGGACGCCGCGGACACCGGGGACGCCGGGGACGGCGGGGACGGCGGGGACGGCGCCCGTGGAGGCGCAGCCCGCAGCGGTGTAGGCGGGCCGAACCACCACACGATCGGCACCCACCGCGCATCCGGGGATCACCGCACGGCACCACAACAGCCGCTGGGTCGTTGTACCAGTTCGCCGGAGGCTGCACGCTGGGTTCGGGGGCGGTTTCCCGGTGATGTCCTACTAATGAGTAGGAAGCGGAGGTGGGGGACCTCCGCCGGACACGGTTTACTACAGGCCGGACCGGTCGTCGTCCGGCCGGTGCCAGGGGCCGGTCACGACCGACCAAGGTAAGAGAAAGGGTTCGATTCGGTGTTCCGTCGTATCGTCATCGTCAACCGGGGTGAGGCCGCCATGCGCCTCATCCATGCGGCCAGGGACCTGGCCGCGGAGACCGGGACTCCGATCGAGACCGTGGCGCTCTTCACCGACGTGGACCGTAACGCCACGTTCGTGCGTGAGGCCGACGTCGCCTACGACCTGGGACCGGCAGCCGCCCGGCCGTACCTCGACCTCAAGGTCCTGGAGCGCGCGCTGGTCGAGACCGGCGCCGACGCCGCCTGGGTGGGCTGGGGTTTCGTCGCCGAGGACCCGGCGTTCGCGGAGCTGTGCGAGCGGGTCGGTGTGACATTCGTCGGGCCGAGCCCGGATGCGATGCGCAAGCTGGGCGACAAGATCGGCTCGAAGCTGATCGCCGAGGAGGTCGGCGTCCCGGTGGCGCCGTGGAGCCGTGGCGAGGTCGCCACCCTGGAGGCCGCCACCGCGGCCGCCGCCGAGATCGGCTATCCGCTGATGCTGAAGGCCACCGCCGGTGGTGGCGGGCGCGGCATCCGCGTGGTGCGCAGCGCCGACGAGCTGGCCGACGTCTACGAGCGCACCAGCCAGGAGGCGGCACGCGCCTTCGGCAGCGGCGTCGTGTTCCTGGAGCGTCTGGTCACCGGCGCCCGGCACGTCGAGGTCCAGGTGATCGCGGACGGGCAGGGCACGGCGTGGGCGCTGGGCGTGCGGGACTGCTCGGTGCAGCGGCGCAACCAGAAGGTGATCGAGGAGTCGGCGTCGCCGGTGCTGCGGCCGGAGCGGGCCGCCGAGCTGAAGGCCTCCGCCGAGCGGCTCGCCGTCGCGGTGGGTTACCGCGGCGCCGCGACCGTCGAGTTCCTCTACCACCCGGGCGAGGACCTGCTGGCCTTCCTGGAGGTCAACACGCGGCTGCAGGTGGAGCACCCGATCACCGAGGCGACCACCGGGTTCGACCTGGTCAAGGCGCAGCTGTGGGTGGCTTCCGGCAACCGGCTGGAGGGGGAGCCGCCGGTGGAGCGCGGTCACGCCATCGAGGCCCGGCTCAACGCCGAGGACCCGGACCGTGACTTCGCGCCGGCGCCGGGGCGGATCGCGCGCCTGGACCTGCCGGCGGGCCCGGGCATCCGGGTGGACACCGGCGTGAGCGAGGGCGACACCATCGCCGCCGACTTCGACTCGATGATTGCCAAGATCATTGCGTACGGCCGGGACCGTGACGAGGCCCTCGGCCGGCTGCGCCGGGCGATGACCGAGACGATGGTCGTGATCGAGGGCGGTGCCACCAACAAGAGTTTCGTCCTGGATCTGCTGCACCAGCCCGAGGTGATCGATGCCAGCGCCGACACCGGCTGGATCGATCGGGTCCGCGGCGAGGGCCGGCTGGTCTCGCACCGGCACTCCGCGGTGGCGCTGACCGCCGCCGCGATCGAGGTCTACCAGGAGGAGGAGCAGGCCGAGCAGCAGCGCCTGCTCGCCACCGCGTTCGGTGGCCGCCCGCAGGTGCAGCACGAGAGCGGCCGGCCGCTCGACCTGAAGCTGCGCGGCGTGACCTACCGGGTGCGGGTGGCCCGGGTGGGTCCGCAGCGGTTCCGGGTCGGCATCGAGTCCGGCGCCGAGGCGGGCGTCGCCGACGTGGTGCTCGACCGGTTCGACCGGCACACCGGCCAGATCCGGGTCAACGGCGTGCGCTACCGGCTGCTCACCGGCACCCACAAGGCCACGCACGTGGTCGAGGTCGACGGGGTCACCCACCGGATCAGCCGCGACGAGGGCGGTGTGCTGCGCTCCCCGATGCCCGCTCTCGTGGTCGCCACGCCGCTGGAGGTCGGCGCCGAGGTCGAGGCCGGCGCGCCGGTGCTCGTCCTCGAGGCGATGAAGATGGAGGCGGTGCTGCGCGCCCCCTTCAAGGCCCGCCTCAAGGAGCTCGTGGTCTCGGTCGGCAGCAAGGTCGACGCCGGTGCGCCGCTGCTGCGACTGGAGCCGGTCGCCGGCGCCGACGCCGAGGTCGAGGAGGTTGCTGAGGCGGTCGCGCTTGACCTGCCCGCCGAGCCCGCCGAGGCCTCCGCCGCCGAGCGGGCCGCCCGCGGCCAGCGTGATCTGCGCAGCCTGTTGCTCGGGTTCGACGCCGACCCGCACGACAACCGCCGGGTCCTGGCCGACTACCTGGCCGCGCGCGCGGCGGCGGTGGCCGGTGGTGTCCGGCCGCTCGCCGCGGAACTGGAGCTGATCGAGGTCTTCGCCGACCTCGCCGAGCTGAGCCGTAACCGGCCGGTGGGCGACGAGAGCGGCGGCGACAACCGGGTGCACAGCCCCCGGGAGTACTTCCACACCTACCTGCAGAGTCTCGACGTCGAGCGGGCCGGTCTGCCGGAAACGTTCAAGGCGCGGCTGAGCAAGGCGTTCGGGCACTACGGCGTGACCGGCCTGGACCGTACGCCGGAGTTGGAGGCCGCGGTGTTCCGCGTCTTCCTGGCCCAGCAGCGCGCCGCCACCGACTCGGCGATGATCGCCACCCTGCTGCGGTCCTGGTTGCAGGAGCCGCCGCCGGACGACGTGCTGCACGAGCCGGCCGGCCTCGCCCTGGAACGCGTGGTCTCGGCCACCCAGGTCCGGTTCCCGGTCCTGGCCGACCTGGCCCGCGGGGTGGTGTTCGCCTGGTTCGGCCAGCCGCTGCTGCGCCGCAACCGGGCGGTGGTCTACGCCGGGATCCGTAAGCACCTGCGCCACCTGGACGCGAACCCGCAGGCGCCGGACCGCGCCGAGCGGATCGCCGAGATGGTTCGCAGCACCGAGCCGCTGATCCGGCTGCTCGGGCAGCGCCTGGCCCGGCCCGACCTGGACAACTCGGTCATGCTCGAGGTCCTGACCCGCCGCTACTACGGCAACAAGGGTCTGGTCGGCGTGTCGGCCCGGCAGATGTCAGGCTGCACGTTCGTGGTGGCCGAGCGCACCGACCTGCGGGTGGCCTCGACGGCGGTGCGGTACGAGGCGCTGGGCAGCGCGCTGACCGGGCTGGCCGAGCTGGCCCGCTCCGGTGACGTGGTCGCCGACGTCTACCTGGGCTGGGAGAACCAGCCGGCGGACATCGACGAGATGGCGGCCGCGCTGCACGCGGTGGTCAGCACGGTGCCGCTGCCGGACCAGGTTCGCCGGGTCACGATCGCGGTGGCCGGCCGGCACGGCGCGGTGGCGCACCACCACTTCACGTTCCGTCCGTCGGCGGCCGGGCTGTCCGAGGAACGGCTGATCCGCGGCCTGCATCCGTACATCGCGCACCGCCTGCAGCTGGAACGGCTCAGCCGGTTCGAGCTGACCCGGTTGCCGTCGGTGGACGAGGAAGTCCACCTGTTCCAGGCCGTCGCCGAGGAGAACCCGGCCGACCAGCGTCTGGTGGCGCTCGCCCAGGTCCGTGACCTGGCCGAGTTCCGGGACCACGAGGGCCGGCTGGTCGCGCTGCCGACCGCCGAGGACGTGGTGGCCAGCTGTCTGGACTCGATCCGGCGGGTGCAGTCGCAGCGGTCGGCGAAGGACGCCTTCAAGGGCAACCGGATCGTGATCTACGTGTGGCCGCCGATCGAGCTGACCGAGGCCGAGCTGATCATGATCGCGCAGCGCCTGGTGCCGTCCGCGGCCGGCGCGAACCTGCGGGAGATCCAGTTCATCGGCCGGCAGCGGGACACCGAGACCGGCACGCTCAACAAGATCGCGCTGCGGATCGCGTTCGGCCCGACCGGCCGGCCCGAGCTCTCCCTGGGCGAGCCGCCCACCGAGCCGATCGAACCGCTCGACGACTACCAGCAGAAGGTGCAGCGGGCGGCGGCGCGCAACACGGTGTACCCGTACGAGCTGACCGGGATGCTCGGCGTGTTCACCGAGCACGACCTCGACGAGAACCACGCGCTGGTGCCCGTCGACCGGCCCAAGGGACGCAACCGGGCGGCGATCGTGGCCGGTGTGGTGACCACGCCGACCTCGCGTCACCCGGAGGGCGTGACCCGGGTGCTGCTGCTCGGCGACCCGACCAAGGCGCTCGGCGCGCTCAGCGAACCCGAGTGCCGCCGGATCATCGCGGCGCTCGACCTGGCCGAGCGGATGGGTGTGCCGCTGGAGTGGTACGCGCTCTCCGCCGGCGCCCGCATCTCGATGGAGTCGGGCACCGAGAACATGGACTGGGTGGCCGCCGCGCTCAAGCGGATCGTCGAGTTCACCCAGGCCGGCGGCGAGATCAACATCGTGGTGGCGGGCATCAACGTGGGTGCCCAGCCGTACTGGAACGCCGAGGCCACGATGCTGATGCACACCAAGGGCGTTCTGGTGATGACCCCGGACTCGGCGATGGTGCTGACCGGCAAGCAGTCGCTGGACTTCTCCGGTGGTGTCTCGGCCGAGGACAACTTCGGCATCGGCGGGTACGACCGGGTGATGGGACCGAACGGCCAGGCACAGTACTGGGCGCCCGACCTGGTGGCAGCGAGCGGTGTGCTGATGTCGCACTACGACCACACGTACATCGCGCCGGGCGAGAGCGCGCCGCGGCGGGTCGCGACCACCGACCCGGCCGACCGGGACATCTCCTCCTTCCCGCACGCGGTGGCCGGCAGCGACTTCACCACGGTCGGTGAGATCTTCTCGGCGGCGACGAACCCGGACCGCAAGAAGGCCTTCGACATCCGTACGGTGATGCGCGCGCTCGCCGACCAGGACCACCCGGTCCTCGAGCGGTGGGCGGGCATGGCCGACGCGGAGACGGCCGTCGTGCAGGACGTGCACCTGGGTGGCATCCCGGTCTGCCTGCTCGGCATCGAGTCGCGGTCGGTGCCCCGGCGGGGTTTCCCGCCCACCGACGGCCCGGACACCTACACCGCCGGCACGCTGTTCCCGCGCTCGTCGAAGAAGGCGGCCCGGGCGATCAACGCGGCGTCCGGCAACCGGCCGCTGGTGGTCCTGGCGAACCTGTCCGGCTTCGACGGCTCACCGGAGTCGATGCGCAAGCTCCAGCTGGAGTACGGCGCCGAGATCGGCCGGGCGATCGTCAACTTCCAGGGACCGATCGTGTTCTGCGTGATCTCGCGGTACCACGGTGGCGCGTTCGTGGTCTTCTCGAAGGCCTTGAACGAGAACATGACGGTGCTGGCGGTGAACGGGTCGTTCGCCTCGGTGCTCGGTGGCGCCCCGGCCGCGGCAGTGGTGTTCGCCGGGGACGTGAACGCGCGTACCGCCTCCGACCCGCGGGTCCGTGAGCTCGAGGCGCGGGCGGCGGCGGTCTCGGGCACCGAGCGCAGTGCGCTGCTGGCCGAGCTGGACGGGCTGCGGACGTCGGTGCGGTCGGAGAAGCTGAACGAGGTGGCCGCCGAGTTCGATCGGGTGCACAGCATCCAGCGCGCGGTCGAGGTCGGCTCGGTGGACGCGGTGATCGAGGCTGCCGAGATGCGGCCGCGGATCATCGAGGCGATCGAGGCCGGTCTGCGCTGACCGGATCCCCCCGGGGCCGGTGCCGTGCTGGCGCCGGCCCCGAGGGTGGCCTTTCAGCGACCGTTCAGCAGGGCATGTTAATTTCCCTTTTGTGACAGAAGATTCTGCCGAACCCTGTAGTACGGGGCCGGGGATGACCCGGTGCTGATTCTTTTAGGTGTGCTGACGATCGTCCTGCTGACCGCGGCCACCGGCTATTTCGTGGCGCAGGAGTTCGCCTACGTCGCCGTCGATCGCGAGCGGCTACGGGCCATGGCCGACGAGGGCGACCCCGCCGCGGAGCGCGCATTACGGGTGACCCAGCGGCTCTCCTTCGTTCTTTCCGGTTCCCAGGTGGGCATCACCGTGACCGCGCTGCTCGCCGGTTACGTCGCGGAGCCGTTCCTCGGTGCGGGCACCGCCGAGCTGCTCGGCGCGACAGGCCTGCCGGAGGCGGTCACCCTCTCGATCTCAACGGTGTTCGCCCTGCTCTTCGCCACCATCGTGCAGATGGTCCTGGGCGAGCTGGCCCCGAAGAACCTGGCGATCGCCAAGCCGGAGACGCTGGCCCGGGCGCTGTCCCGGTCGACGCTGATCTACCTGACCGTGGTCGGCCCGCTGATCCGGGTCTTCGACGCCACGGCCACCCGGCTGCTGCGGGCGCTCGGCATCGAACCGGTGGAGGAGCTGCCGCAGGGCGCCACCTCCGAGGACCTGGACCGCATCATCGCCACGGCGGGCAGCGAGGGCGCCCTCGACCCGCGCGCCGCGCGGCTGCTCGACCACGGCCTGGACTTCCGGACCCGCAGCGCCGCCGAGGTGATGCGGCCCCGGGTGGACGTGACCACCCTGCACGCGAGCGACCCGGCCTCCCGGGTGGTGGAGCTGCTGGACACCGGTCATTCCCGGTTCCCGGTGATCGGCGACGACGTGGACGACGTGATCGGCGTGGTCTCCATCGCCGACGTGGTCACCGTGGAACCGGCGGCGCGCGGCACCACAGCGGTCCGTGACCTGGCCACCGAGCCGGTCGCGGTGCCGGAGTCGTCCCGCCTGCCCGAGGTGCTGGACCGGCTCAAGGCGGCGCACCGGCAGATGGCGATCGTCGTCGACGAGTACGGCGGCTTCGCCGGCATCATCACGCTCGAGGACGTCGCCGAGGAACTGGTCGGCGAGATCCACGACGAGGACGACCTGCCGGAGCCGGTGATCGAGCGGAACGGTGACGGCTCGTGGACGGTCCCGGGACGGGCCCGGGTCGACGAGATCGCCGAGACCACCGGGGTGCGGCTGCCGGCGGACGACACGTACGACACGGTCTCCGGCCTGATCCTGGCCCGTCTCGGGCACCTGCCGTCCGCGCTGGAACAGGTGGCGGTGGAGCTGCCCCCGCTGGTGGACGAGGACGGGGTGCCGCAGCCGCAGGGCACCGCCCGGCTCACCGTGCTGTCCGTGCGCCGGCACGTTCCCGACCGGATCGCGCTGGCCGTGGTCCACGAGCGTGATCACTCCGAGGGGCAGGTCAGCGCATGAGCACCACCTGGGCACTGCTGGTCTCGCTGTTGCTGCTCGCGCTCAACGGCTTCTTCGTGGCTGCCGAGTTCGCCCTCGTCGCCGCGAAACGGCACCGGCTCGAACAGGCCGCCAGCGAGGGCTCCCGGGGTGCCCGGGTCGCGCTGGCCGGCAGCCGCAGCCTGTCGATGATGCTGGCCGGCGCACAGCTCGGCATCACCCTGTGCACGCTGGGCCTGGGCGCGCTGGCCAAGCCCACCGTGGCGCACCTGCTCGAACCGGTGTTCACCTCGGTGGGCCTGCCGGACGGCGCGGCGTACGTCATCGCCTTCATCCTGGCCGTCGCGCTCGTCGGTTTCCTGCACGTGGTGGTCGGCGAGATGGCGCCGAAGTCGTGGGCGATCAGCCACCCGGAGAGCTCGGCGCAGCTGCTGGCGATCCCGTTCGTCGGGTTCACCACGGTGCTGCGCCCGGTCCTGGCCGCTCTCAACGGGCTGGCCAACGCCTGCCTGCGGCTGGTCAAGGTGACACCGCAGGACGAGCTGGCGCAGGTGCACAACGCCGAGCAGCTGGGGATGCTGCTGAAGACCTCCAAGGAGCACGGCACCATCGCGGACGTGGAGCACGAGCTGCTCACCGCGATGCTCGCCGTGCAGTCCACCGAGGTGCGCCAGGTGATGGTGCCGACCGGCCGGATCGTGGCGGTCGGCGACGACACCGACGCCCGGGCGATCGAGTTGCGCAGCATCGAGACGGGCCGGTCCCGGATCGCTGTCACCGGCGCGTCCGGCGCGATCGTCGGCGTGGTGCACGTGCGGGACGCGGCGCGGGCGACGAGTCGCGGTGAGCCGGTGACCGCCGGGTCGCTGATGAGCGCGCCGCTGCCGCTGTCCGCGGAGACCAGCGTGGTCAACGCGATCGCGGTGATGCGCCAGCGCCGCAGCCACCTCGCGCTGGTTTCCGACGACACCGGGGTGATCGGCCTGGTCACCCTGGAGGACCTGCTGGAACAGGTGATCGGGCAGTTCGACGACGAGACCGATCCGGTGATCGACGCGGCCCGGCGGGCGGGGCGCACGGGCGTGCGCTGAGAAGTGCGCCGGCGGGCGGGCCCGGGCGGGCCCGCCCGCCGAGCGGGTCAGATGGCCTGACCGGAGATGAAGGGCAGCCACCCGGCGTACCAGCCGGAGGTCACCGCCAGGAACCCGAGGACGATCACCACGTTCCGGTTGGCGGCCCGGGCCAGGGCGACGGCCGGCACCAGCAGCACCGTGAACGCGGGCAGCAGGTGCCGGCCCATCATCGAGATGTGCGCGTGCGAGCCGGCCGCGAGCACCAGGGTCGCGACGGCGTAGACGGTGAGCTGCCACGGCGCCCGGTTGGCGATCAGCAGGGTGAGCAGCATCAGGAAGCCGAAGAAGATCAGCACGGAGAGCAGCCGGATCGGTTTCGTGGCGTCCTCCACGTTGCCGAGCATGACGTTCCAGATCACCTTCGACGTCGACGAGCCGTAGTCCCACCAGGCGCCGAACGTGTTGTTGTGGATCTCGAAGTATTTGTCGACGCCGCCGAGCCGATACCCGGCGTACCCGACGTAGGCGAGCAGTCCGGCTGGGGCGAGCAGCATCCCGGCGTACGGCCGCCAGCCGCCCTTGCGGCGCACCGCCGCGATCAGCAGGGCCAGGCCGGCGGTGCCGATCAGCGCGGCCGCGGTGGGCCGGCTCAACCCGCTGACGCCGGCGAGCAGGCCGGCGAGCAGCCAGCGCTCGGTGAGCAGCGCGTAGAGAGTCCAGGCCGCCAGGGCGGTGAACAGGGACTCGGTGAACGCGCCGTTCTGCGTCATCGCGGCCGGGGCGACCGCCCAGGCGGCGGCGAGCATGATGCCGACCCGGTGGTCGTGGACGTGCCGGCCGACCAGGTAGAGACCCCAGGCCGCGGCGACGGCGGAGATCGCGGAGACGATCAGGCAGGCCACCACGGGGGAGATGAACGGCAGGAAGGTCAGCGGCCGGGCCAGCCAGGAGTAGAGCGGGAAGAACATCAGGCGGTGCTCGTACGGCACGCCGTTGGGGTCGATCGCGCCGACCGGCCCGCCGATGCCATCGCCGGCGATCATCACGTACCACCGGGCGTCCCAGGAGACCAGGGCGTCCAGCACCGAGGTGTAGCCGCGCCACTGGTTGGTCGAGCCGTCCGGGTAGACCTGTTTGCCGGGGTCCTGCGCGTGCGCGTAGGCCGCCAGCACCGACATGACCTGAAGACTTATCAGGCGCAGGAACAGATAGATGCCGATCGCCGGGATGGCGTCGCGCAGCGCGACGCGCCATCGGGACGGCACGGGTTCGGTGGCCGTGTCGGCCGTGGTCACGTTGGTGATGGTCATGCGCCCTTCCCGGAGTTCCGGCCCCGCGGCGAGACTAGACGATTCCGCGCGCGAGGGAAGGCCCCCGCGGAGGGACGGGTGCATCGGTGATTGCATACATCTGCGATTGTCGATGCCGAGCCGGGGCGGTCCCGGCACGGGAGGCATCGCATGCATCGAAGAGTGCCCGCCTTACTGACCAGCTCGATCCTCGCGGCAGGGCTGCTCGCCGCGCCGGCGGCGGCCGCCGCGAAGCCGGTGGACGCCACGGAACCGGCCGCTACGGCGCAGTTCCAGAAACCCGTCACCCTGATCACCGGCGACCGCGTGCACCGGCACGGCAAGGACGTCTCCGTCCAGCGCGGCGCGGGCCGGGAGAACGTCACCTTCGCCACCCACCGGGCCGGCGACCACCACTATGTGATCCCGTCCGACGCGCTCGGCCTGATCCGGCAGGGGCGCCTCGACAAGCGCCTGTTCGACATCACCCAGCTGCCGGCCACCGCCGAGCTGCCGCTGATCATCACGCACGCCGACGCCGGTGCGAACCGGGCCAGGTCCGCGCTTTCCGCGGGGGAGGCGCGGGTCACCCGCGACCTGTCCGCCATCGACGCCCTCGCCGTGCGGGCCGACCTGGAGGGCCGGGCCGGCATCTGGTCGTCGCTGACCGGCGGGACGGACACCGCCCGTACCCTGCAGGCCGGTGTGCAGAAGATCTGGCTGGACGGCAAGCGGCAGCTGAGCCTGGACCGCAGTGTGCCGCAGATCGGCGCCCCGGCGGCCTACCGGGCCGGCTACGACGGCACCGGCGTGACCGTCGCCGTGCTCGACAGCGGCATCGACCAGAACCACCCGGACTTCGCCGGCAAGATCGTCGAGGCGCAGAACTTCACCACCGCGGAGAGCGTCGACGACATCTTCGGCCACGGCACCCACGTCGCCTCGATCATCGCGGGCAGCGGCGCCGCGTCCGGCGGCAAGTACGCCGGTGTCGCGCCGGGTGCGAAACTGCTTGTCGGCAAGGTGTGCGAGGCCGGCTGGTGCGAGGAGTCGTCAATCCTGGCCGGCATGATCTGGGCGGCCGAGCGGTCGCCGGTGATCAACCTGAGCCTGGGCGGGCGGGACACCCCGGAGGTCGACCCGCTGGAGCAGGCCGTCCAGGAACTGACCGCGCAGCACGACACGCTGTTCGTGATCGCCGCGGGCAACGAGGGAACCCCCGGCTCCATCGGCTCGCCGTCGTCGGCGGACGCGGCCCTCTCGGTCGGTGCCGTGGACCGCGAGGACCGGCTCGCCGACTTCTCCAGCCGGGGTCCCCGCACCGGCGACGGCGCGCTCAAGCCGGACATCACCGCGCCCGGTGTCGGCATCGTCGCCGCCAAGGCCGCCAACGGGGTGATCGGTGACCCGGCGCCCGACGGGTACGTGGCGCTCGACGGCACGTCGATGGCGACCCCGCACGTCGCGGGTGCCGCCGCGCTGCTCACCCAGCAGCACCCCGGCTGGTCGTCGCGCCTGCGCAAGAACACGCTCATCGCCTCGGCCCAGCCGGCCGACGGCACCAGCGCGTTCGACCAGGGTGCCGGCCGTGTCGACGTGGCCCGGCAGATCACCCAGACGGTCACCGTGGACGAGGGCAGCGTCAGCTTCGGGATCCAGGCCTGGCCGCACGACGACGACCAGCCGATCACCCGTACCGTCACCTACCGCAACGCGGGCACCACGCCCGTGAACCTTGCCCTCAGCGTCTCCGGCGCGCCGTTCACGGTGGCCGCGTCCACCCTCACGGTCCCGGCCGGCGGCACCGCGTCCACCACGGTCACCGCCGGTGTCGGCGCGGACCTGGCGGAAGCCCCGCTGGGCGGTTACCTCACGGCCACCGCCCCCTCGGGTGTACGGGTGACGACCGCTCTCGGCGTCGTCAACGAGGTCGAGAGCTACGACCTCACCGTGCGGGTGCTCGGCCGGGACGGCCAGCCCAGCGCCGACAACCTGACCGTGCTGCTCGGCCTGGACGAGTTCGCCTCGATCGACGTGCCCGCCTCCGGCGAGGTGCGCGTGCCGGCGGGCCGGTACGGCCTCTTCTCCTGGATCTTCCAGGGCGAGGAGTCGAGCACCATGCTCACCGAGTCCGAGCTGGTCGTCGACGGGAATCGCTCGCTGACCCTGGACGCCCGCACGGCCAAGCCGCTCCGGGTGACCCCGCCGCAGCGGGACGCCGGCACCGTGCTGGCTGCCGTGAACGGCGACTGGGAGACCGAGGAGGGGGGCTACTACTCGGCGGGGCTGGGCGCGGCCGAGTTCGACGAGCTCTACGCCGGTCCGGTGTCGAAGGTGTCGAAGCCGTTCTTCAGGGCCTCGGTGTTCGGTTCGTTCGCCCGGCCCGGAGCGGCGGAGGACTTCCGCAACAGCCCGTACACCACCGACCTGGCCTACTTCCGCGAAGGCCTGATGTTCGAGGGGCTGCGCAAGGCGCCGAAACTGTCCGAGCTGGCCGCCTTCACGCCGTCGTACGGCGTCGAGGCGACAGGCGTCGAAGGCGCCAAGGCGAACGTCGCCCGCTACTCCGAGGAAGCCGGCCTGACCTTCGTGTACACGCCGTTCAGCCTGCCGTTCCGCCGCACCGAGTACGTGAACCCGGAAGTGCCGTGGTTCTCCACGTTCAGCCAGACGCGGCCCGGCGCCGACGGCTTCACCGAGTTCCTCGACGACACGTACAGCGAGACCCGCAAGCTGCGGGCCGGCCGGACGTACCCGCAGGCGTGGAACCGCGCGGTGATCGGCCCGAACGTCACCAAGCCGCTGTACGACCCGCAGTGGGTCACCCGGTACGGCGACTTCCTGGTACTCAACATGCCGCTGCACGGTGACGGCGCCGGGCACCCCGGTTTCTCGTACCTGGCCGAGGAGTCGGTGAAGCTCTACCGGGGCAACGCCCTGGTCGGCGAGGGCTGGGAGGTCGAGGTGCCGCCGGAAACGGCCACGTACCGCCTGGAGGCGACCGCCACGCGCGGCGCGCCGCACGTGTTCTCCACCGATGTGCGCGGCACGTGGACGTTCCGCTCCGGGCACGTCGAGGGCGAGGAGTTCCAGCGTCTGCCGGTGCGCACGATCCGGTTCGCGCCGGCGGTCGACGACCGCAACAGCGCGCCGGCCGGCCGCCGGTTCGACATCCCGGTGGTGGTCGAGCACCAGCCCGGCGTGCGCGTCGGTGCGGTGCGGTCGGTGACGGTCGACGTCTCCTACGACGACGGCCGGACGTGGCGCAAGGCGGACGTGCGCGGGTCGGGTGACAAGCGGGTCGCCACGGTCCGCCACCCGGACGGCGCCGGATTCGTGTCGCTGCGGGCCTCCGCGGCCGACACGCACGGCAACACGGTGTCGCAGAGCTTGGTGCGCGCCTACGCACTGCGCTGATCGTCGCATCGCCGAAAGGGCCGGGCCGTCACGGTCCGGCCCTTTCCTCGGACGCGGGCCCGCTTCTTGCTCATGCGCGGGCCCGCTTCTTGCTCATGCGCGGGCCCGCCTTGCTCATGCGCGAGACCGCTTCTTGCTCATACGCGGGATTTGCGGGGTAAACGGCTCCGCCGGTGCCCGGGGAACCGGTATCGATTGCGGTGACCCGTACCCGCGACAATGCCGGAGACGACATGAAGCGCCGCACCCTCATCACGGCCGCCGGCGTAGCCGGCCTGGCCACCGCCACTACCGCCACCGCCACCGCCGGGCCGGCGGCTGGAAAACCCGCGCGGACAAAGGTGCGCACCGGATTGGAGCGATTGGCGGGTTCCGATTGGGAAACGGTACGGGCGGACCGCGTCGGCATCGTCTCCAACCTGACCGCCGTCGATCGCCAATACCGGCACCTGGTCGACCGGATGCACGCGGCGGGGGTGCGGATCGGCGGAATCTTCGGGCCGGAGCACGGTTTCCGCGGCTCGGCGCGCGTCGGTGGCGACGAGGGTTTCAGCACGGACGCCCGCACCGGGCTGCCGGTGTACGACGGTTACCGCGTCACCCACGACCGCTGGCGGGCGATGTTCACCGAGACCGGCGTCCGGACCGTGGTCTTCGACATCCAGGACGTCGGCGCCCGGTTCTACACCTACATCTGGACGCTCTACGACTCGATGACCGCCGCGGCGTCGCTCGGACTGCGCTACGTCGTGCTCGACCGTCCGAATCCGATCGGCGGCCGCGCGTTCGGCCCGATGCTCAAGCCGGGCTTCACCTCCGGCGTCGGGCTGCGCGAGATCGTGCAGCAGCACGGCATGACCGTCGGTGAGCTGGCCCGTTTCTACAACGGGGAGTTCCTGAGCACCCCGGTCCGCCTCGAGGTGGTGGAGTGCGAGGGCTGGCACGGCGGGCTGTTCGCCGCCGACCTCGACGTGCCCTGGGTGATGCCGAGTCCGAACATGCCCACTCCGGACACGGCCGCCGTCTACCCTGGGACGTGCCTGTTCGAAGGGGTCGCCTCGATCTCCGAGGGGCGCGGCACGACCCGGCCGTTCGAGATCACCGGCAGTCCCGGCTTCGACTACCGCTGGCGGGACCGGGTGGCCGGGCACGACCTGCCCGGGGTGGCGCTGCGCGAGGCCTATTTCGTGCCGGCGACCGGCAAGTTCGCCGAGCAGCTGTGCTGCGGCATCGAACTGCGGGTCACCGACCGCGCCGCCTTCGACCCGATCCGCACCGTGGTCGCGATGCTGGTCGAGGCCCGGCGGCTGCCCGGTTTCGCCTGGCGTGACGACAATCCGGGCCGGCCGCCCTTCGCGGACCTGCTGTTCGGATCGGACCGCCCCCGCACGATGATCGACGCGGGTGCCACGGTGGACGACGTCGTCGGATCCTGGCAACCGGAGCTGTCCGATTTCAATCGGCGCCGCAAGCCCTACCTGCTCTACCCGCGTGCCTGATCGCACCCTGCCGGGTCACGGCGCGACCCGGCCGTGCGTCTCGAAAGCGGCGTGGGTGAGCGGCATCAGCGCCGCCCACTGCGCCTCCATCTGCTCGGCGACCATCTCGATCTCGCGCTGCGGGAAGGACGGCACCTTGGCGTTCTCCCGTTTCGTGCGCAACGACAGGAAGTGCATGAGCGAACGGGCGTTGCACGTCGCGTACATCGAGGAGAACAACCCGACCGGCAGCACCGAACGGGCCACCTCGCGGGCGATCCCGGCGTCGAGCATCTCCCGGTACGCCGCGTACGACGCCCGGTACGCCGACTCCATCGCCGACACGGTCGTCTCGTGCTGTTCCGGCGTGCCCGCGCTGAACTCGTACTTGCCGGGCCGGCCGTGCTGCACCAGGTGCCGATCCGCGGCCGGGGTGTAGAAGACCGGCTGCAACTCCCGGTACCGCCCGCTCTCCTCGTTGTACGACCAGCCGGACCGGTGCCGGTGGAACTCCCGGAACACCAGGATCGGCGCCTGCACCAGGAAGGTCATCGAGTTGTGCTCGAACGGGGTGCCGTGCCGGTCCCGCATCAGATAGTTGATCAGGCCGCGGGACTTCTCCGGATCCTTGGCCAACTCGTCGAGCGACGCCTCCCCGGCAGTCGAGACCCGGGCCGCGAACAGCACGTCGGCGTCACCGGCCGCGCTGCGTACCAGGGTGACCGTCACGTCGAACCGGAAGACGGGTTCAGTCATGAGCCGCATGTTTCCACACGAACCAGGGCGATCAGCGCAGCGCCACCCCGCCCAGTGCCCCCTGCCGGCCCCGACGGTGCCGGACGCGCCGTTCATGGCGAGATGTTGATCTGCTGGCGGTGCGAAATCGCGGTTTCAGGACCATGATCACAGCGATTTCGTAGCGCCAGCAGATCAACACCGGCGCACGGCGGCCTGGTGAAACGGTCAGGCGGGTGGCCACAGCGGTGCGCGGCGGGGTGCGCGGGCCAAGGCGCGGGCCATCGAGCGGTACGCCGGTTTTTGCTGAAGTTCCTCGTCGAACGGCAGCGGGCGGCGGGCGGCGCCGTCCTCGCGCGGCAGATCCTCCTGGAGCCAGGTGTAGCGGTCGGTGAGGCCGAAGCTCGTGACCGCCTTGACGGCCCGGTGGGAGAGCGCGACGTCGAGGTACCGCCGGTAGACGTCGGCGACGCCCGCGTCGCGACGGCCTGCGTGCGCCGGCAGGCCGTCGTCGAGCACGTCCAGTTCGGTGATCAGGATGTCCAGGCCGCGGTCGGCCACCCGATCCAGCCAGCGGATGTAGGACCGGGCGTCGAACCGCTCGGCGAACCGGTCGGCGAGCAGGTGGGCCTGCACCCCGAGGGCGTGCACGGGTACGCCGTCGCGGAGCAACTGGTCGATGACCTGCAGGGTGGCCTGCCGTCGCGGTTCCGGTTCGTCGCCCCACTGGTCGACGGTTTCGAAACCGAACTCGTTGATGAGCAGCCGCGCCCGCGGGTCGGCCGCGTGGGCCAGGTGGAACGCTTCGGCGACATAGGACGGCCCGATCGTCTGCCACCAGGGCACGTCGGTGCGGAGGCCGCGTACCCCCTCGGGGCTTGTCACCTCGTTGGCGACGCTCCACGCGTCCACCCGGCCGCGATAGCGCCGGACCGTCGCCGTGAGCGTGCCGAACAGCAGTTCGCGCGCCTGCGCCCGGCCGAGGGACCAGAGATGGTCCGCCGGCCAGCCCTCGCCGAAGCCCTCGTCCCAGACGAGGTGGGCGCCGAGGACGCGCATGCGGTGGGCTTCGGCGAAACCGATGATGCGGTCGGCGTACGAGAAGTCGAGCGGGGCGTCCGGGGCCGGCTTCAGCCGGTACCAGAGCAGGTCGTCCTCGGTGAACAGCAGGTCCGCTTCACGCGCGAACAGCGCGGGGTAGTCGCCCTCGAGTTGCCAGGTCGCGATCGACGAGCCGAAAGCGAGGCCCCGCGAGCGGGCCACCGTCCCGAGCGGCGCCGTGCCGGGCGGCGCCGTGCCGAGGCCCGCCGCCACGGAGGCGGACGGCACTCCGGCGGCAAGGCTCGCGGCGCCGGCCGCGCCGAGGAGGAGCGAACGGCGAGGTATGCGGGAGTCACCCATGCCGCACGACGGTAGGCGCCTGCCCGGGAAAGCGCTGTCAGCCACCCATCAGATCGCGTCCCGTTGTTTCCGCACTCCGGCCGAGGCCGGATCGCCCATCGCCATATGGCCGTATGGTGCTTGTATGGCGGTGAAGAAGGTGACGGTTACGCTTCCCGGGGAACTGGTGGAAGCTCTCGGAGTAGCGGCAAAAGAAGACGGTGTTCCGCTGTCGCGTCTGGTCGCGAGCGCGGCAGAGAGCGAACTGCGCCGGCGGGTCGGCCGCCGTCTGGTGGCCGACTGGCAGGACGAGCACGGTGCGTTCACGCTCGAAGAACTCGCGGCGGTCCGGGCCGAGATGGCTGCGGCCGACGCCGAGGCGTTCGGGGTTTCCCGGTCGGCGGTGGCGTGAGCATCCCTTATGTGTACGACGCCGGAGTGCTGCTGGCCATCGACGGCAATGCGCGGCGGATGTGGGTGATCCACCATTTGGCCCTGGAAGAGGGACGCCGCCTTCTCGTTCCCGCAGTCGTCGTAGCCCAGGCATGGCGTGACGCTCGCCGTCAGGTACAGCTCGGCAGGTTTCTGCACAGCTGTGAGATCGTCCCGATCGGGATGGAGACGGCGAAGACCGCCGGTGTGCTGTGCGGTAAGGCCGGTACTCGGGACGTCGTCAACGCCGCGGTCGTCACGGTTGCGCTGGCGCACGGGGCGATCGTCTTCACCAGCGACCCGGACGACATCACGAAGCTCGGCGCCGCGGCGGAGGTCAAGCCTGGATTGGTCGTACGCCGGGTGTGATCGGATCCCGGCATGGCACGCTTGGGGCAGAATCCGCCGAGAGGTGAGGCGATCCCATGAGCATGGCAGTGCTGGAGCACCCGGAGTCGTGGAGCGAGGAGGAATACTTCGCGCTGGGGGAGACCCCGAACCGGGTCGAGCTGATCGATGGCAGCCTGTGGGTGAGTCCCGCGCCGAGCAAGCGTCATCAGCACATCGCCTTCCTGCTCACCATGGCGCTGTACGGGCCGGCCGAACAGGCCGGACTCCTGGTGCTGCAGGACGTCAATCTGCGGCTGGCCGGTGGACGCATCCTGCAACCTGACATCGTGGTGGCCGACACCGACGACGTCGGCACCACGGTGGAGGCGGCCGAGGCGAAGCTTGTCGTCGAAGTGGTGTCACCGGGCAATGCCGGGACGGACCGGCTGCTGAAGCCGCAGCTGTATGCGGCGGCCGGGATCGGCTGGTACCTGCGTGTGGAGCAGCCGCACGACGCGGTGGAACTGCATCTGCAGCGACTGGCCGGTGACCATTACGGTCCGGCCGAGGTGGTGGGCCCCGGCCGGACGCTTACCTCCGACGAGCCGTTCCCGTTCGACGTCGAGGTGGCGGCGCTGCTGGGTCGCCCTCGCCGGCACTGAGGCCGGTCAGATCCGTGCCCAGTCGCCGTTCGCGTTCGTCTGCCGGTACCGGCCGGGTCTCGGTCCTGCCGTCCAGCTTCTTGACCGTCGTGATGACGGTGTGACGCCGGCTTCGCCCCGCCCGGCAGCATGAGGCAGGGGATGTCGTTGCCGTTGGTTCCGTTGCGGAACCGGACGGCGTCATCCGGCTCGCCGCAGAACGGCAGGTCGTCGACGGTGGTAGCAAAGATCAACACTGCGCCCAGAGCGCTTGTGACACGCATGCGACGGTCCTCCCCTCGGTGTGCACGTACTGGGTGAGATGCGCCTGCGCCCCGCCCGGTTCGCGAATCGGCCGAAGAGATTCGTCGATCAGTTACCCCGGCCGGATCCGATGACCACGAACGGGTGGCCGGGCCGGCCGTCGCGGTTCTCGCCCGGCGGCGGGCGCAGCATGGTGAGCCGGACCTCCCGGGGCCACCAGCGGGTCGGTTCCCGCCAGGCGCACTCGACGATCTCGGCCTCCGCGCGATCGGCGCAAGAACCGACCTGCTCCCAGTGATCGAGCTGCGTGGCGACGATCTTCCGGGCCTGCAGCCACGGCGAGTCCGGCGGCAGCGCATAGACGCGCACCGTGGCGTCCCCGCGATCGTTGCGCAGGCCGCGCGCGATGATGCCGGCGCGATCGAAGACGGTCCGCTGGTATCCGTCGCCCTGGTGTGACTGCGGCACGGCCCCGGCGGGCGGGGAGATCGGGTGTGGTTCGCCGGCGGCCCTCCACCGTACGGAAGCGATGGTCCCCAGGACGAGAAGGACGATGAGCAGGAGGCTCGCAAGGGCGGCGACCAGGCGCCGTCGACCGATCCGCACAACCGGAGCCTAAGCGTTCACGTCGAGGGCGGCGGGCGTGCGGACGGCCCGGCGGGGTGTACGGGCGTGCGGGCGCCCGGCGTCGCTGGGCGCCCGATCACGGCGGAAGGGGTCAGTCCGGCCGGTACATCTCGGTGTCGCCGGAGACGGCGTCCGTGTCGTAGCCACTGCGGTCGGCGGAAGCGCTCTCCCCGGTCGTCTCCGGTTCGGCGCCCTGCACTGATTCGCCCGGGCTGCGCAGGGACGCCTGGTACGCCGGGGTGCCGTCCGGCTCGTCGGTCGGGTGCCGCTCGGTGCGCTGCTCATCAGTCATACGCTGCGACTTCCCCGGCTCCCGGCCGCTAAACGATCGGGTGGGCCGGCGGCGGTGGGCGACGACCCGGCGGATCAGCCCGCCCGGGTCCACTCGGCGAGGGTGGTCAGCACCGCCGGGAGGCTGCCGGTGCCCTGGTGGAGGCTGCGCTGCCGGGCGGCGCCGTCGCCGGTGTGCCGCAACCGGGCCAAGCCGTCCACGACGAGGGTGAGATCGCCGGTGGCGAGCAGGGCCGGGCTGACCGTGGCGAAGAACTCGTCGACGAGTTCCCAGGCCGGCCGCGCGTGGCCGAGGCGCAGGTCGATGAGTTCACCGCCGAGGCCTTCGCGGGCGGCCCGCCAGTGCGCGGCGTCGACCACGCACTCCCGGAGCACCGGAGCCGGGCGGCCGTCCACGATGTCGGCGACGGCGGTGGCGACGGCGGCCCGGATCAGGGCGGTGACCAGGACGGCGTCGTCGACGTCGGTGCAGACGTCACCGATGCGGACCTCCACGGTGGGGTAGGAGGCGGAGAGACGGGCGTACCAGTAGACCGTCGCCTCGTCGAGCAGGACGCCGGACTCGAGCAGGTCGGTGACGGTGGCGTCGTACTCGTCGGCGGTGCTGAAATGCGGCGTCGGTGCCACACCGGGCCAGCGCCGCAACTGCACGGACCGCCAGCTGGCGTGCCCGGTGTCCGCCCCTTCGAAGAACGGCGAGTTGCTGGTCATCGCCTGGATCACCGGCAACCAGACCTGCAGGTGGTTGCAGACCTGAACGGCGAGGTCGCGATCCGGTACGCCCACGTGCACATGCATGCCGCAGACTGCCGGGTCGAGCGCCACCGGCCCGTACCTGTCGACGATGTCCTGGTATCGGGGGCCGGACGGGACACCGCGGTCGGGTTCGCCGACGGGCGTGGCGCCCACCGCGACGAGCCGTGCCCCGGCCGATTCCGCCACGCAGGCCGCGCTCTGCCGCAGAGCGACCAGCTGGGCGCGCACGTCACCGAGGTCGGTGCACACGCCGGTGACGAGTTCCATCATGCTGCGCCGCATCTCCTGCCGGCTCTGCTCACGGAGCCGCCGCGGCAAAGCCGTGCGCACCTGCTCGGCGACCGGAACGTTGGCTCCGGTCACCGGGTCGAGCAGGAGAAACTCCTCCTCCACCCCGACGGTCAGCGCCGGCCGGGCCGGGTCGCCGACCACCGTCAGGGGACTGGTAATCGTGGAAGTCATCGCGGAACGTCCTTTCGGCCTGCACCGGGAATGCCGGTACCGCGCATGGCTACCCGTGGTCAACTACCGGCTAACGATCTCTGTCGGCCCGCCAGGGCCGACCAGGCGGGCGCCTCACAGGTCGCGCCGCTGGAAGGCGACACCGGCCAGGGCCAGGACGATCAAGACCCAGAGCAGGGACCAGAGAAGGTACGGCACGGTCAGCGGCGCGATGCTGAGGAACGGATGGGCCTCGAACGCCTGCCCGAACTGGGCGAACAGCGACGGGTCCTGGAAGCAGCGCATCGCACCACGCCACAGCCCGTCGGTCGGCAGCAGCACCTGCGAGACCGTGCCGATCCGTTCGATACCCGGGTTGGCCAGGGCCACGCCGACGTTGCCGACCACCCCGGCGACCCAGGTGGCGCCGAACAGGCCGACCGCCACGATGCCGGAGGCCATCGGCGAGATCGCGGTCGAGAGCAGCAGCGCCAGGGTGAGCAGCGCGACCGCCTGGCCGGCGAGCAGGGCCAGGCCGGTGACCGGTTCCGGTGGCCAGTAACCGGCGGTGCCCCGGACGATGAGCAGCAGGGCCAGCCCGGCCGCGGCCACGAACCCGGTGCCGAACACGACCAGGCCCAGCCATTTGCCGAGCAGGATCGCGGCGCGGCGCACCGGCCGGCCCAGCACCGCCAGCGCGATGCCCGACTCGATCTCGCCGGCCAGGGTGGGCCCGGCCAGGAACGCGGTGCCCAGCGCGGCGATCAGGCTGAGCCCGAACATCACCAGGTTGAGCACCATGGCGGCGGCGAGCCGGGCCTCCCCGCTGGTCAGGTCGCCGAACTCGGCGTCGATGCGGGAGAAACCCCAGGCGCTGACCGCCAGCAGCAGGACGGTGAGAACGGCGAGCGAGCGCAACACCCGGCGGCGGGCGGCCTCCTGGAGGGTGAGCCGGGCGATGGTGAGGATGACGCGTACGCTCACCGCTCGCCCCCGGCCCGCAGGATGCCCAGCAGCCGTTCCTCCAGGCTGACCCGTCCCGGTTCGACCGCGTGCACCCGGACACCGAGCGCGACCAGGTCGGCCACCAGGTCCGGGATGACCTCGGGGTCCCGCAGCGCCACGGTGTACTCCTCGCCGGTGCAGGTGAGTTCGCCGACCTCCTTGAGGCGGCGTTCCGCGTCGGAGCTCACCTCGTCGAGCCGCAGCCGCAACTCCCGGCCGCCGAGCAGTTCGGGAAGCGTCCCGGCCGCCGCCACCCGGCCGCGGTCCAGGATGAGCACCCGGTCGCAGACCCGTTCCACCTCGCCGATCAGGTGCGAGTTGAGCAGGACCGCCACCCCGCGCTCCTTCAGGGACAGCAGCAGGTCGCGCACGTCGGCCCGGCCGAGCGGGTCGAGGGCGCTCGTCGGTTCGTCGAGCACCACGAACTCGGGGCGGGCGACGAGCGCGACGGCCAGCCCGAGCCGCTGCTGCATGCCTTTGGAGAAGCCGCCGACCCGGTCGCCGGCCCGGTCCGCGAGCCCGACCGTGCCCAGGCACTCCCGCCGCTCGGCGTCCGGCACGGTGAGCCCGGCCAGCCGGACATGCAGGCCGAGCACTTCGGCGGCGGTCAGCCACGGCTGATATCGGAAGAGTTCGGGCAGGTAACCGACCCGGGCGCGGGACGCCGGGTCCCGGGCCGGGCGGCCGAGCAGCATGACCTCGCCGGCGTCGGGGCGCACCAGGCCGAGCAGCATCTTGATGACGGTGGTCTTGCCCGCGCCGTTCGGGCCCAGCAGCCCCATCAGCTCGCCGCGGGCGACGCTGAACGACACGTCGTCCACGGCGGTCCGCCGCCGGTAGCGTTTGCGCAGCCCGGACGCCCAGACCGCGGCGCTCACCGCAGACCTCGCGCCACGGTCAGCACCTCGTCGGCGGTCAGCGAGCCGGCGACCACGGTTACCACGCCGTCGCGGACCCAGACGACCGCCGCCAGGACCTGGTCCTTGGAGGTGAGCACGGTCGCGGGTATGCCACCGACGTCGGCGGGAGCGCTGGACAACTCCTCGGCCAGCACGTGCACCGGCATGGTGCGGCCGTCCCCGGTGAAGCCGCGCAGCTGCGCGGCCACGTCCTGCGGCAGGCCGGAGAGGGAGAGCAGGTAGTCGCGGGCGGTGGCGAACGGTACGCCGTCGGAGTACGCGGCCGGCGCGACGGCCCGGCCGACGATCAGGGCCGGCACGCCCTGCCCGGAGTTCCACACGGCCGCGACGCCCGGGCCGGCGGTGAGCCGGAACCGGCTGCCGTCGAGGCCGGCCGGCATGGGCGGCAGCGTGTGCCCGGCGTCGGCGGCGGCGCGGGCGGCCTTGGCGGCGGAGAAGGTGAACTCGGCGCTGACCCGGTCGCCGGCCTGGTACTGCGGTTGCCCGGTGACGCCGCCGGGCAGCTGGGCCACCTGGGGAACGGCCAGGCCGGCGGTCTCCTGCGCTGCCATCGCATCGGGGACGGCACGGATTCGCGCGGGCTCGGTGAGCTTTACGTCCCCGTACCCGGAAAGATCGGGAAGCTTGAGCAGGTCCGCCTGGCTGATGGTCACCGGGGCGATCTGTTCGGTCCGGAAGATCTGCAGCCAGTCGGTGGCGGCCGCCGCGGTGGCGCCGCTGAGCAGGGCGACCGCCGCGGTGATCGCGACCGCGGGGCGACGCAGGGCGGTGCGCCAGCCGGCGCCGCCCCTGCTCACCGGCTGCCTGCTCACCGGCTGCCCGGCCGGGGTGCCCGCGGCTATCGTCGCGGACAGACGGTGCCAACCGGCGTCGATGTCGGGTTCCTCGACGTGGGAGGTCAGCGCGGTGGCGGCGGTGCGGGCGTCGTGGCGTACGCCGGCCAGGGTGGTCTGGCAGGCCGGGCAGCCGGCGATGTGGTCGTGGTCGGTGTCGGCGACACCGTCCGGCTCGTCCACGAGCCGGCGCAGGGTGCCGTCACTGGGGTGACGCATGGCGGTTCAGCTCCTCGCGTAGGGCGGACTCGGCGCGTCGCACGGTGGTGCCCACGCTGCCGGGGGAGAGTTCGAGAGCGGCGGCGACCTCGGCGTAACTGAGTCCGCTGTGCCGCAGGACCAGGGCGACCGCCTGCCGCCGGGGGAGCCGGGCCAGGGCGGCGCGGACCCGGCGCCGTTCCTCGCGGGCCACCACGGTGTCGGCGACGTCCGGTGCCACCGGATCGACCACGCCGGCGGCCTCCTCGCGGGTGGTCCGGCGCCGGCCGCTGCGCAGATGGTTGAGCGCGGTGTGTGCCGCGGCGACGGTGAGCCACCCGGCCGCCTCGGCCGCCGGCACCGACGACCGGCCGAAGGTGAGGAACACCTCCTGGGCGACGTCCTCGGCCTCGTCGCGGGAACCGAGGACCCGGGCGGCGACGGCGACGACCCGCGGGTAGGCGGAGCGGAAGACCTGTTCCAGGTCGGCTCGGACCGCCGGATGCACCGCCCGCCCCCTCTGCCGCGCCGGTTCGACTTGTTGCTTCACATCAGGGAAGCACCGCCGGGGCCCCGGACGTGACAAAGACCGGCCGGGCTTCTCGCCCGGCCGGCCTGATCGCGGATTCTCGTCGTGGGGATGTGTCAGGAGATGCCGATGTCGTCGAACCACACCGTGCCGGTGTTGTCACCGGACTTGAGGTGCAGCTGCACGCCCGCCGCCCCCGCCGGGGCGACCGTCTCGATGACCAGCTTCGTCCAGCCGGTGTCGCCCGCGGGCAGCCGGTTCGAGGTGTTCTGGCTCAGCCACTTCCCGTCGGCGTCGAACCAGCTCAGCGCGATCTCGGTGGTGCCGGTCGCGTCGATGCCCCGGGCGTACGCCTCGGCCCGCCAGCGGTACCCCGGCTGCACCGGCGTGATCGGCGCGGTGACCAGGGAAGGCAGCCCGCTCGTGGTGCGGGTGGTGCCGGCGAACCGTACCGAGTGCGAGCCGTTGCGCGGCATGTCGGTGCTGACCACGCCGGTGCCGGCCTGGGGCAGGTTCTGCCGCCACGGCGAGTCGGCGGCCGGCGCCTCGAAGCCCAGGTTGAGGAAGCTGTTCGGCAGCGTGCCGGTGGTCCACGCGGCGCGGACCACGTCGGCGGCGACCTTCGCGCTGCCGTCGGCCCGGTAGAGGCCGAACCGGTACTGCGCGGGGATCGTCGACACCGTCGAGTTGCTCGGGATGGCCTTGTCGGAGAAGTCGTTGAGCGTCCACGGCGAGACCGAGCCGACGCCCGCCTCCTTCGCGGCGCGGAACACCCGGGCCAGGTAGGCGCCCTGCTCGCCCTCGCTGGCGGTGGCACTGCTCAGCCCGGTCTCGCCGATCACGATCGGCACCGGTGCCACGGCCGCCTGCGCCTTGCGGATCTCGGCGAGGGACCGCTCCGAGTTGCCGTAGAAGTGGAAGTCGTAGTAGTCCAGCGGGGTCGTGGCCAGCTCCGACTTGATCTGCGCCATGCCGGCCGCGCCGGTGCCGCCGTCGACCGACAGGGTCAGCGGCATCGTCGGTGCGGCGGCCCGGACCGCCGGGATCACCTGCCGGACCCAGGCGACCGCGGCGGCGTTGCCGGGCTGGAACTCGTTCTTCAGCTCGACCGAGATGACGCGCGGGTCGTCCACGTACGGCGCGAGCACCGCCGTGGCCCAGCCGATGCTGCCGGTCGCGTCGTAGTAGCCGTCCCACCAGTCGAACAGGGTCAGCTTGACGGTGAGGTCGTGCGCGGCCGCGATGCTGACGAACTTGCGGAGCCGCTCGGCGTAGGTGGCCGTCGGCTTCGGGTAGCCGAACGCCTGCGGGAAGACGATGACCCGGACGTTGTCGGCGCCCAACTCGGCGGCGCGGGCCAGGTCGGCGTCGATCCGGGTCGCGTCGAAGTTCGTCCACATCGCTGACCAGCCGGCGTCCGACGGGTAGTAGTTGATGGACTTGGCGGCCCGGACCGCGGCCAGCCGGCCGGCCATGGTCGGCACCGTCGTGACCTGCGCCGCGGCTGTCGTGGCCGCCGGCTCGCCGGTGGTGGCGTGCGCGGCGGAGGCCGGAGACAGGGCGCTGCCGATCAGCAGCGCGGAAGCCAGGGCGGTGGCACAGATGCGTGCGCGGGTCATCAGCGGGGGCCGGCCTCTCGGTCGAATTTTGGTGTACGTCTGGGGAGTTGCCTCTCTTTCGGCGCCGGCCCGGCCCGGTACAGGACTTCGTTGATGTCATCGCGGGTGCGGTACGGGTCCCGCCCGGTGCCACCCGGCGGAGGGTGGCCGAGACCTTCCGGACCGCCACCCCGTAGGCGGCAGCCACCCGGCGGCCCTCCCGAGCGCTGCGTGAGCGCTAACATCCGTCGGCATGTCCGTCGAATTGACAAACATCACCGGCATGCGGGTCCGCGTCCTGCCCTACGGCGGGATCATCCAGTCCATCGAGGTCCCGGACCGGGCGGGCGGCATCGCGAACGTCGTGCTCGGATTCGAGAACCAGCAGGGGTACGCGGACCATCCGGGCCCGTACTTCGGTGCGATCATCGGCCGTTACGGCAACCGGATCGCCGGCGGGCGGTTCACCCTCGACGGCGAGTCACGGGAACTGCCGCGCAACGACGCCGGCAACACGCTGCACGGCGGTGAGACCGGTTTCGATCGCCACGTCTGGTCTGCCACGCCGGGTCCGTCGAGCCTCGTCCTCCAGCACGTCAGCGCCGACGGTGACCAGGGCTTCCCGGGCGAGTTGTCGGTGACCGTCACCTACACGCTCACCGACGACAACGGGCTGCGCATCGACTACGAGGCCGTCACGGACGCGCCGACCGTGGTGAACCTGACCAACCACAGCTACTTCAACCTGGCCGGGGCCGGTTCCGGGGACGTCTACGGGCACCTGTTGCGGCTCGATGCCGACGGGTTCACCGAGGTCGGCGACGGGCTGATCCCGACCGGCCGGATCGTGCCCGTGGACGGGACCGCGATGGACTTCCGGGAGCCGGTGGCGATCGGCGCGCGGATCCGCGACGACGAGGAACAGTTGCTGCTGGGCGGCGGGTACGACCACAACTGGGTGCTGCGCGGCTCCGGGTTGCGGGAGGTCGCGTACGTGGCCGAGCCGGTCACCGGCCGGACCCTGACAGTGCTGACCACGGAGCCCGGGTTGCAGTTCTACTCGGGGAACTTCCTGGACGGGACGTTCGCCGGGACGGGCGGCCGTGCGTACCGGCAGGGTGACGGCTTCGCCCTGGAAACCCAGCACTTCCCGGACTCGCCGAACCGGCCGGAGTTCCCGTCGACGGTGCTGCGGCCGGGGGAGACGTACCGGTCCACCACGATCTACCGCTTCGGCGTCGCCTGAGGCCGGTGCCGCCTCGTCAGTGCGGCGCCTCGTCCGTGCGGCGCCGTTGTCGTTGGTGAGGCCCGGGGATATGGCCAATCCCCGGGCCTCTCTTTACCACTGAATTGCACACACCAGCACGTTTAAGAGCCGGGATCATTCGTAAGGACATCGGGTTTTGCCATTAAACTACCGCCGCTCGTGGCGCGGCGGACCGGATTCGAACCGGCATCCGCTGTCTCCGTCCCTGGCCGTTCGATCTGGTGTTCAGTGGTGAATGCTGACGTTGGAGCGAGAATCTGAGTTTCAGGCCGGCTGCCTCTGCCATTTGGGCTACCCCCGCGCGTGGTGCGGGGGGGCGGGACTCGAACCCGCACTGTCACCGGCGTTGTCAGTTTCAGCCTCAGCTGTCAGCTTTACGCCGGTCGTCCGGCGCATCCCCGCGCTCCCACGGGGAATCCATGACGGTCACCCGAACAGGTAACCGAAGACGGCCGCACCGACCCGCTGGTCCACGACCTCGGTGTTGTTGGCCTCCTCGCGAGCGAACTTGACCGCCGTCTGCAGCGCCAGCACCCGCTCCAGCAACTCGTTGACCCGCTTGGCCGGCAGCGCGCCGGAGAACTTCACGGTGGTCCAGTACCCCACCGTGACGTCCTCGTAGTACACCTCGACCTGCGCCGGGTGCTTCTCCGTCGCCTCCGCCTTGACGTGGTTGCGCGGCACCTTCTTCGTCCGGTTGGTGCGCACCGGCTCGGTCCGCCAGCTGTCCGTGGAGTCGTCGCGGGTCCAGCTCTCGGCGGCGTCGAGCACCGGCAGCTTCTTGACGAACGTGTGCAGGTCGACGAGCTGCTTCTCGAGAAACAGCAGGTACGTCACCGGAACCTGCGCGGCGATGGTGCGCCCGTCGACGACCACGTCGGCGCGCGCCACACAGTTCGTCCAGTCCTTGGTCGCGGTGACGTCGAAGAGCCGGGTCAGCGTGCCGGCGACGTCACGCAGGACGTCCTCACCCTTGATCTGCACCCGCGTCGACTCGGCGGGCAACTGCTCGCCCTCCTCGTCCTTCGGCTGGTACGTCCGGGAGATACCGGCGAGCGGACCGGTCTTCTGCACGGCGTGGTGCGCGTCGCTCAGGTCGGCGAACGACTTGCTCTTGACGCCTTTCTCCACGGCGATGATCTGGTTCAGCTTCGGCACGGTGTCCCCTTTCAGCGCGGGAAACGTAGCACTTGTGCCCGTCGATCCCCGACCGTTTTTTCGGGCGGCTCGTCGCCCGCGGGCCGCTCACGGACGCAAATCGGTCGAGGCGCGGAACGAGCCGTCCATCTCGAACGGCACCGATTCGTGCTCGTGGGTCACCAGCCATCGCCCACCGATCCGGCGCAGCCCCAGCGTCACCCGGAACCACAGGCTGAAGCTCCGGTCCGTGCCCGTGCCCGCGCCTCTGTCCGTGCTCCCGTCCGTGCCCGTGCTCCCGTCCGTGCTCGTGCTCCCGTCCGTGCCCGTGCTCCCGTCCGTGCTCGTGCCGCCGTCCGTGCCCGTGCCGCCGTCCGTGCTCGTGCCGCCGTCCGTGCCCGTGTCTCCGTCCGTGCTCGCATTCGTGCCGCCGTCCGTGCCTCTGCTTGCGCCGCGCGGGGTGGCGGTCAGGCAGTCGATGCTCGTCGCGAACGCCACGTCGCCGTCCGCGGTGATCTCCAGCTGGGTCACCTCCCGGCGCGGCGGCGCCTCGAAGTTCGCCATCCAGGCCTCCAGCGGTGCCGTGTCCCGGCCGTCGCCGGGCTGCCGCAGCGGCGGGGCGAGGTTGAATTCGACGAACGTGTCGGCATAGTGCGACAGGACGGCTTTGACATCACCGGTCTCCAGCAGCGCGGCTTTGCGTCCGATGACTTCCCGGATCTCGTCCATGACGGGTTCCACCCTTCTCGGTGTCTTCTCGGTCTGCCGGGATGTCGAAGCCGGCCCGGCCGGGTTCGACATCCTTGGCGAGAGAAAGGGGCACCGTCATGAAGTACGTCATCCTGATCCAGTCCAATCCGCAGTCCCTGGCTGTCTGGGAGACCTTGACCGACGAGCAGCGCACCGACTTCGGTCTCGGCCACCTGCGGCTCACCGAGCAGATGCGCGAGGCAGGCGTGCTGGTGGCCAGTGAAGGCCTGGGCGATCCGGCGCTGGCCACCCAGGTCTCCGTCCGCGACGGCCGCACGATCACGTCGGACGGCCCCTACGCCGAGGTCAAGGAACACCTGGCCGGCTTCTACCTGATCGACGTCACCGACCTCGACGAGGCGGTGGCGTGGGCCGCGAAGGCGCCGGACGCGGCCTACACCAGGGTCGAGGTGCGACCGGTCCTGGACATGAGCGCATGGGAGATCTGACCGGCCTGCCGGACCTGCTGCGCGATCTTGCGCCGCAGGTCCTGGCCGCGGTGGTGCGCCGTTACGGCGATTTCGAGGCGTGCGAGGACGCGGTCCAGGAGGCGCTGCTGGCGGCCGCCCGGCAGTGGCCCGCAACCGGGGTGCCCGCGCAGCCGCGCAACTGGCTGATCACCGTAGCCGGCCGCCGCCGGGTGGAGCTGCTGCGCAACGAGACCGCCCGGCGGCGCCGCGAGGACGCGGTCTGGCACGAACCGGCGCCCGAAGTCCGCGGCGACGACGAGCTGGTCCTGCTGCTGCTCTGCTGTCACCCGGCGCTGACCGTGCCGGCGCAGGTCACGCTCACCCTCCGGGCGGTCGGCGGGCTCACCACCGCGGAGATCGCGCGGGCTCTGCTGCTGCCGGAGGCCACGGTCGGCCAGCGGATCAGCCGGGCCAAGCAGCGGATCCGCGACACCGGCACAAAGTTCGAGATGCCCGCACCGGGCGAGCTGGCCGAACGTCTCGGCGCGGTTCGCCAGGTGCTGTACCTGATCTTCAACGAGGGCTACACCGCAAGCTCCGGCGAACAGTTGCACCGGGTGGAGCTGACCCGGGAGGCGATCCGGCTGACCCGCCAGCTGCACCGGCGGCTGCCGCAGGACGGCGAGGTCGCCGGCCTGCTGGCGTTGATGCTGCTCACCGACGCACGCCGGCCCGCGCGCACCGGACCGAACGGCGCGCTGATCCCCCTCGCCGAACAGGACCGCGGCCGCTGGGACGCGGCGGCCATCGCGGAGGGTGTGGCGATCCTGACCCGTACCCTGGCGCAGGCCCCGATCGGCCCCTTCCAACTGCAGGCCGCGATCGCGGCGGTGCACGACGAGGCGGCGCGACCCGAGGACACCGATTGGCAGCAGATCCTGATCCTGTACGGCCTGCTGCACACACTCGCCCCCAACCCGATGGTCACCCTGAACCGCATCGTCGCCGTCGCCATGGTCCACGGCCCGGCCACCGGTCTCGCCGCCCTGGACGAGCTGGCCGGGGCCGCCGAGCTGGCCGGGGCCGCCGAGCTGGCCGGGACCGACGAGCCGGCCGGGGCGCAGGAGCCCGCCGGAGGTCAGCTGCCTGCCGGGGACCCGGTGCTGGCCCGCCACCATCGAACCGCCGCGGTCCGTGCGCACCTGCTGGAGATGGCCGGTGACCTGGACGGGGCCCGGGAGCATTACCGGCAGGCGGCGCGGCTCACGCTCAGCCGGCCCGAGCAGCGATACCTGGAGTCGCGGGCCGCCCGACTCCGGTGAACTCCGGTTACGCATGTTCCAGGGCCAGCCGCGGGAGCCGGCGGGCCAGCCCGGCTGGGAGCCACCAGGCCCGGGCGCCGAACAGGTGCATGACCGCAGGCAGCAGCAGGCAGCGGATGACGAGCGCGTCGATCAGCACCGCCACAGCCAGCCCGAGGCCGAACTGCTGCAACATCCGGTCGGGGGAGAGCAGGAACGCCCCGAACACGACGACCATGATGGCGGCGGCAGCGGTGACGACCCGGCCGGTGGTCGCCAGCCCCTCGCGGATCGCGCCGGCCGGGTCGCGGGTCCGCTCCCACTCCTCGTGCATGCGGGCCAGCAGGAAGACCTCATAGTCCATCGACAGCCCGAAAACGATCGCGAAGATCATGACGGGCACGTACGCCTCGATCGGACCCGGCGGCACCCCGAAGGCCCCGTGCTGGAACACCCAGGTGACCACGCCCATCGCCGCGCCCACGCTGAGCAGGTTGAGCACGGCCGCCTTCACCGGGATCAGCAGGGACCGGAACAGCACCAGCAGCAACAGCGCGGACAATCCGACCACGACCGCGACGAACAGCGGCAGCCGATCGGCGATCGCGGCCGAGACGTCGATGACGGCTGCGGTGGGCCCGCCGACCAGCACGGTGACGTCGTTCTCGCGGGCCACCGGGACGAGCACGTCGTCGCGCAGCGTGGCCACCAGCTCCGCGGTCGCCTCGTCCTGCGGCGCGGACTTCGGGAACGCGATCACCGTGGCGACGTCACCGCCCGGTGCGAGGATCGGCGCGGTGGCGGCCGCGACGCCGGGGGTGGCGGCGACCGCCCGCTGCACGGCACCGGCGGCGGCCTCGGCCGACGCGCTGCCGCCGGTGCTCCGGGCCGGTCGCCGGTCGCCGGTGCTCTCCGCGGGTCCTTCGCTGCCGGTGCTCTCGGCGGGTCCTTCGCTGCCGGTTGCCTTGGCCTGTCCCCGCCGGCCGGTGTCCACGACGACGACCAGCGGGCCGTTGACGCCGGGGCCGAACCCTTGCGCCAGCAGCTCGTACGCCCGTGTGCTCGTCTTGCTTGCCGCGTCGTTGCCGGCGTCGGCGAATCCCAGCCGCATGCCGACGACGGGCGCCGACATGCCGGCCAATGCGACCAGCGGGAGCAGCACCGCCGGCCAGGGGCGTCGTGCCACCGCGTCGCTCCACCGGCGCCAGAGCCGGCCCTCCTCGCGCGCGCCTTTCCGACGTCGGTGCATTGCCCGCTCCAGACGCGCGCCGAAGAGGCCGAGCAGCGCCGGCAGCAGCACGAGCGCGGCCAGCATCGTGACCAGCACGGTGACCGCCAGAGCCACCGCCACTCCCTGCAGCGCGCCGAGACCGAGCAGCACCAGCCCGAGCAGCGCGATGATCACCGTGGTGCCGGCGAAGAAGACCGTCCGCCCGGCGGTGTCCAGTGCTGTCCGCACGGCGGTCGCCCGGTCGGCGCCCGCGGCCAGCTCGCCCCGGAACCGGGAGAGGACCAGCAGCGCGTAGTCGATCCCCACGCCCAGCCCGACCAGGATCAGCAAAGGTGTGGTGAAGTCGGCGACGGTGGCGACGTGCGAGGCCAGCGTGACCAGGCCGATCGCGGTGCCCACGGCGAACACCGCGATGATGATCGGCAGGCTGGCGGCGAGCAGCGACCCGAAGAGCAGCACCAGCACGACCAGGGCGGCGAGAAGCCCGGCCCCCTCGGCGGCGCCGCCCTCGGCCTCCTCGGCGGCCCGCGCCGCGTCGCCGCCCACCTCCACGGTGAGCGCCGGGCTGTCGTGGGCCCGCGCGGTGTCGATGATGCGACGGGTGTCGTCGGCGGGGATCGCCTCGGCGGGGACGTCGAGGGCGACCGTCGCGTGCGCGATCGTGCCGTCGGGGGAGACCGACCCCGGGAACGGACTCGTCACCTCGGCCACGTGGGGAAGCCCGCGAACCTCGGCGAGCAGCGCGTCGACGGTGGCGCGGGTGGGCTGCCGGTCCACCCCGCCGGAGTCGCGCACGACGATCTCCAGCGTGCCGCCGGCGCGGACCGGGGCCCGCTCGGTCAGCAGGTCCTGTGCCTGCTGCGACTCGGCGCCGGGCAGGGTGAAGTCGTTGCGGAAGTCGCTGCCGGCCAGCCGGGCCCCGGCGGTGACGCCGATCAGCACGAGCACCCACAGCAGCAGTGCTGTCCAGCGATGCCGGTCGGACCAGCCGGCCAGGCGCTCGAACACACTGCGGCGGCGAATCGGGGTCAGGGACATCGGATCTCCCGGGAAGGCGCCAACGGACGGGAGATGACGCTATGGAGGCCGAGCACTGCGTGGAAACGCCCACAGGTAGCCATCGGCAGTACCCCCTGTGGAGGATCCGGAATGCTACCGGCGAGGGATTCGCCGAAGTGCCGCCCGCCCGTACGCTCCTTCGTATGTGGACGAAGGTGGGCACCCGGGGGCGAGCCGTGATCGATGTCGCGGTGGCGCTGTTCACCGGGGCGTTCACACTGGTCATGCTCGCCGAGGGTGGCCTCGGCGCCCCCGAGGCAGGCTTCCGTCACTTGGATCCGCTGGGCCTCCTGCTGGCCGTCGCGTCGGCCGCGCCGCTGGTCGTGGCACGTCGCTTTCCCGGCACGGTCTGGGCCGTCACCGCCACCGCCACGGTGCTGATGATCTGCCTCGAATACGGCATCGACGTGCCGCCCGGCCAGCTTGTGGCGACCTATCTGCTGGCCGAGGCGGTGGGTGGTGAGGAAACCCCGAGGCGGCGGCTGGCAGCGGCCCTCGCGGTGACGGCCTTCGTGCCGGCGGCCATGGCGCTGATGACCCTCGGCAACCAGTCGGTGCTCGCCATGTCGTCCGGGCTGTTCGCCTGGGCGGCGATGTTCGCCCTGGTCTGGACCGCCGGCGACCGCAGCCGCCTGCGTCGCGACCGCATCCTCGAGCTGGAGGTGACCGCCCGGCTGCGGGAGCTGCACCTCGACCGGCACCGGCAGCTTGCCGCCTCCGAGGAGCGCACCCGCATCGCCCGGGAGCTGCACGACTCGGCCGGGCACGCGATAAACGTGATCCTGGTGCAGGCGGGCGCGGCACGGCTGCTGCACGCACAGGACCCGGAGCGGTCCCGGCAGGCCATCGAGACGATCGAGGAAGTGGCCTACGAGACGATCTCCGACATCGACCGCCTCGTCCGGGCGCTGCGCAAGGGCGAGGCACCGGCTGATCCCGCGCCGGCCGACACGGGCGCCCTCGAAGAACTGGTCGACCAGCACCGGCTGGGTGGTCTGGCCGTGTCGACCAGGTTCGACGGTGGGCCCCGGCCGCTGCCGAGTGGTGTGGCCTGGGCGGCGTACCGCATCTTGCAGGAGGCGTTGACGAACGCGTCACGGCACGGGTCCGGCACGGCTGACGTGCGGTTGTCCTACGGCCCGTCGGCGGTCGACATCGAGGTGCGCAACCCGGTGGGCAGGCGGCACCGGCCGGGCAGCGGCCTCGGCATCATCGGCATGCGGGAGCGTGCCGCACTGCTCGACGGCACCCTCGAGGCGGACACGGAGGGCACGGGCGTGTTCCGGCTCATCGCCCGCCTGCCCTACTCGGCACCCCTGACGCTGAGCGTCCCCGCATGACCCCGCGGACGGAGAGCAGAGCGGCCACCCGGCAGGCGGCGAGGAACGTGGTTTCCGCACAGGCGGCAGACAGCATGGTGACTCCGCAGGCGGCAGGCAGCACGGTGACTTCGCACGCGGCAGGCAGGGCGGTCCCTTCGCAGGCGGCGACCAACGTAGTGGCATCGCAGGCGGGCGGCGGTGCGGTGACGCCGGTGCGGGTGATGGTGGTGGACGACGACGTGCTCATGCGGGCGGGGTTGCGGGCGGTGCTGTCCAGTGACGACACGATCGCGGTGGTGGGGGAGGCTGCCGATGGACGCGAGGCGGTCGCGATGTGCCGGTCACTCACGCCCGACGTGGTTTTGATGGATGTGCGGATGCCGCATCGGGACGGCATCGCCGCGACCCATGAGATCAGCGAGGGGGTGCCGGCGACGCGGGTGCTGATCCTGACGACGTTCGAGGACGACGACTACGTGTTCGGCGCGCTCAACGCCGGCGCCTCCGGGTTTCTGCTGAAACGGACCCGGCCGGAGCAGTTGATCGAGGCGATTCACACGATCGCGGCGGGCGATTCGTTGCTGTCGCCGTCGGTCACCCGGACCGTGATCGATCGCATGACCTCGGCGGTCCCGCCGGACCCGGTGATCGTCGCACGCTTCCGGGGGCTCACCGTTCGCGAACGCGACGTGCTGGCGCTGGTCGCGCGGGGCCTGTCGAACGCAGAGGTCGCCGAGCGGCTGTTCGTCGAGGAGTCGACGATCAAGACGCACATGAAGCGCATCCTCGCCAAACTCGACGTGCGTGACAGGGTTCAGGCGGTGGTCGCCGCCTACGAGACCGGGCTGATCCGCCCGGGCAGCGCGGGGCCACGGTGAGGCGGCGGCTTTCGACCCCGGCATGCGTACGGTGTGCCGCCCGCTCCGAATCCCCCCATCGGCACCGGCAGAGCGTGATGATCGGCAGGTGACGTGGTGGCGGCTGAGGCGAGCGTTCCCCGGGCCGGTGTGCCTGTTCCTCTGGGGCCTGCTCACGTCGTTCGTCCCGTTCGTCGGCTACACGTGCTGCCAGACGGCCGAGAACATCGCGTTCGAAGGCCCCGACCTCACCATCTGGATCATCAGCGTGGCCGCACTGCCGGCAGCCGTTGCCGCCGCCCGCTTCACCGCCGCCGACCCACCCACCGTGCCGCCACCGCCCACCGCCACGCCCGCCCCGCCACTCTTGCTCTCCACTGCGCCACCACCCGCCGTCCCGCCGGCCCTGCCAACCGCGCCGCCTCCCGCCGTCCCGCCCGCCCCGCCAACCGCGCCGCCGCTTTCCACCGCCTCTGCCGAGCCGGACGCGGGGCCGCCGACGGCCGGGGCGCCGGTGCGGCCCACGCTCCTGAGCGCTCTGGTTGCCGGGTGGGCGATCACCGCTGTCTATCTGGTGGCGACGGTGGCGTGGTACCGGCTGGTCTTCCCGATCGGGGCCCACCCGGTCGGCGGGCTGGCCGGGCTCGGGTTCTTCGCGGCCACGCTCGGCGCGGGTGTGGGGCACGGGATCGGCCGGTTCCGGCAACTGCGGGCGTGGCCGTCCTGGATCACCTTGCCGCTCGGGTTGCTGCTGGCCGGTGCCGGCGCGTTGCTGGCGCCGATCACGGTGCAGCAGGCGGCGGACTACAGCGACTGGGCGAGCACCGGGCCGCCGGTGAGGTGGGCGGACCAGGACGCCAGGACGATGAGTATCAGCGAGAGCGGCTGGTACGCGCTGCTGGCCCTGGACGATCCGCCGCAGGATCCCGGCTGTGTACTCGACGGCGCCGGCGGGGGACGGGTCGAGTCGGAGTCGCTGACGATCAAGCCGCTTCTCGAGAGCGCGTACGACGCGACCGAGGGCACATCGCTGATCGCCGACATGTATGTGGCGGAGCCCGGCACGTATGTGTTGTCCTGTGCGGCCGGCGGCGAGTACAGCGCCTTCTGGCTGTCCGGCGGTGTCACCGTGAGCCCCGTCGCCGACATGCTGTTCCGCGCGCCTCGACCGGTCCTGTGGTTGCTCGGTGCGTTGCCCGGCGGCTGGCTCGTGGCCCGGTCGGTGCGCCGGGCGCGGCTGGCATGACGCGGGCGGAAGGTCCCGGCCGGTTCGCGGGACGCTGCTGGTCGAGGGCGTCCTGTCAAGCAGCCAAGGCGAACTCTTCTGCCGGTTCACGGTGCGGCGGTGTTGATCTGCTAGCGATGCGAAATCGCGGTTTCAACCCCTTGATCACAGCGATTTCGTAGCGCCAGCAGATCAACATCTGGCCTTGGGCGGCGTGTCCGGTGCCATCGGGGCAGAAACCACCGGGGCGGGCTGAGAGGGGCGGTGCGGCTGCTGAGAAGTGGAAACTCCGGAGAGTACGGTGTCCCGGCCGGTAATGTCCGGTTGGTGACGATCAGCGTGCCTGCGGGGAGCAGTTTGACGCTGCGGTGCCCGGGTTCGGAGGCGGTCGTCCTGGTCACGCTCGCCGAGGTGAAGGCGCCGTTCATCACTGACCTGCCGCCGATCCCGGTGCTGAGTCTGGACGGGCCGGGCGTACGCCGTATCGGGGTTCTCGAACTCGTGACCAGCACCGGTGTCACCTGGGTCGAGGGTGAGTTGCGTGACGACCAGCTCCGGGTGATCGGTGACGCCCCGGCCGGACTGGTGCAGCGGCGCTCGTCGGTGCGGCAGTCGGGGCCGTTCCCGGCGTCCGGTACGGCCCAGGTGGTGACCGTGGAGTCCCGGCGGCTTGTCGCGCTGACCGGCCGGGTCGAGGACGTCTCCACCGACGGGCTGCTGATGCGTTCGGATGTGCCGGTGCTGCCCTACGGCATTGAGCGGCTGCTGGTGCACGTGACAATGCCCTGGGGCGACCTGACCGCCGCGGTCACCGTCGTGGATCAGCGGGCCGACCTGCTGCGCGGCACGTTCGAGTGGATCGAGCCGGGGGCAGCGTCCGAACTCGCCGACTTCTGCCGGCGGTGACCGGCGACGCGGCCGCCGTGCGAGAACGCAAGCCGCTCCCGGCAAGCGCCATGCACCCCAGGCCGGGCAGCGCCGTGCACCCCGGGCCGGGCAGCGCCATGCACCCCGGGCCGGGCAGCGCCGTGCGCCCCGGGCCGGGCAGGCGCCGTGGCTGGTGGCTCAGCGGCGGCTGATTCGCAGGGTGTGGATGCCCGCCGTCGCGTCGATGTCGAGGCCGTCGCGGTCGTCGAGGTCACCGGAGCGGATCGTGGTGCCCGCGCCCACACCGCTCTGCTGCCTGCCGTAGACGGTCACGTCGGCGGCGCCGCTGCCGACCGCTACGCGTACCGGCAGTTTCGCCGCGGTGGTGATCTGCCAGGTGTGCACGCCGCCGGTCATCCGGATCGGCACAGTTCCGGCGAGCCGGTCGAGGGTGAGGTCGATCTGCTGGGCGCCGCCGTCCAGGTCGACCCGGCTCACCGTGCCGGTGGACATGTCGAAGGTGGCCGCGTGCACGCCCGCCGACGTGCGCAGGTGCCAGGTGATGCGGTCGCTGAGCCGTACGGTCAGGCGGGTCACGCCCTGCCTGGTGCGCAGCCGCAGGACGCCGTCGGAGAAGTCGGTGTCGGCGCCGTCGGCGGTGAAGGCGCGGTCGCCGAGGTCGGCGGTGCGGACGTCGAGTTCGGTGACGCCGGTGAGCAGTTCGAAGCGGGCGGCGCGGGGTGCCGGCGGCCGGGCCGGGACCGTGACGGTCGCGGTGGCCCGGGGCGGGGTGGTGGCCGGGAGCGGCTCGGGCTTGCGGCCGGCGCCGGACGGCGACGCGCCGGTGGGGGCGCCGGCCGAACCAGTGGAGGCGCCGGGTGACGACGGGCCGGTCGGCGGCGTGCCGGCAGGGGCACCGGGCGGGGCACCGGCGGGAACTGTCACCGGTGGGGTGACCGCGACCGGAACGGCGGATCGGTCGTCGGGGCGGGTCAGCAGCACCGTGCCGACCGCGATGACCAGGGCCAGCAGACCGGCGAGCAGGACCGTCCGGCGATGCCACCGGCGGGTCGGCTCCGGCGCCTGAAGGGGCAGGTGCGTGGGAAGCACCCGGGCGGCTGCCTGCCGCTCGGCGGCCCGGCGCGGCTCCGGCCGACCCCACCGGAACGAGGCTGCCGCCGCGGCGTCGAGGTCCGGCGGAAAGGGTGCCGCCGCGGTGCCGGGCCCCCGAGGGGAGGCGTCCCGGCGCCGGTCGGGCCAGTAGTCCGAGATGTTCGGCCAGGTCACGGCATCCGCACGCGCCTCCATCGATGATTCGGCATGCCCCGGCACATATCCGGCCACGCGCAGGTAGGGTTCGTCCCCCGGGCGGTCTGTCCGTTCCACGTGCGCGTCCCCTCGCCGTGATTCTCCGTGCAAGGTACGGACACGTAACGTGCGGAGTTCAATGTCCGGCGGGCGTTTATGGGACTGCGCGTCGTGGCGCCGCCGCGTACAGTGCCTTATCACAATGATCAAGAATTCACGTATTCCCCTTTCTGTTGTCCTGGGTGTGACCCTGCTTGTCGGCGGTTGCGCCGGCACCGAGCAGGACGGCACCGCGGCACCGGCGTCGTCGGCGAGCACGGCGGCCGACAACACGGCCGAGATCTGCGCGTCCGGTGGCAAGGCCGCCCGTGACGTCGTACTCAATCTTTTCAGTTCGATGGCTGACGTCGCCGAGGAGAAGGATCCGGAGGCGGCGCTGACGAAGGTCTACAACGAGACCTTCACGAAGCTCGCCGATCAGATGCGTACCGAAGCGGGCCGGGCCTCCGACCCCGCGTTCGCCGCCATCCTGACCGGGATCGCCGACGAGTCCGCGAAGGTCGCCGCGAACCCGGAGGCCGCCGACACCAGCGGTTTCCAGGAGTCGCTGACCGGGCTGGACAAGTACTGCCCCCGCGAGGGCGCCCCGTCGGCGGCGCCCGGCGATGCCGCGAACGGCGGTGTCGTGGACGGCGTGGTCGGCGCGGCCGGCAGCGGCTGCGAACTGCCGGTGACGTTCAAGGTGACCGAGAAGTGGAAGCCGAAGGCCGTCGACATCGCGGCCGACGACCCGCTCGCTGACCTGGTGAAGAAGGGCAACCTGCGGCTGATCTGCGAGATCGACGGCAAGCCCGCCGGGCACGTCGGGTTCCTGCGGGTCTGGACCGGCCCGGCCAGTGCGCCGAAGGCCGCGCTGAAGCCGCTGGTGAGCGAGGGCAAGACCCGCAAGGTGAAGTATTCGACTGTCACGGCCGGTGGGTTCGAGGGTGTCGAGGTCGCCTTCGAGCAGTACCAGAAGCTGCTCGAGGAGTGGCTGCCGAACCGGGCCATGGCGGTGCGGACCGGGGACGGCGTGGTCGTGCTGGACCTGGGTGGGCTGGACGCCGCCGAGCACAAGGCGATGCTGCCCACCTTCGAGCTCGCGAAGACCAGCATGGCCGCCAAGTAACGCCAACGCCGGCAGAACCTCAGGGCATCAGCGCCCGGGCGGCACCGACCGCCCGGGCCGCGATGTCGTCCACGGTGTCGCCGCCCCGGTTGAAGAAGCCGTCGGCGTGCAAGGACGTATATCCGTGTGCCACCGCGATCGTCGCCTCCACCAGCCGCACCGTCTCCGCGTAGGAGCCGGCGCCGGTGGCCGCCGCCAGGTCGAGCAGCGTGCTGATCAGCGCACGTGTCCGCTCCCGGCGGGCGTCGTCGGCGACCGCGTACAGCTCGGCGGCGAAGATGACGTGAAATCCGGCGCCGGTGCGTGCGACGTAGCGGACGTACGCGCCGGCGGCCGCGGCCAGCCGTCCGGCCGGGTCGGTCCCGGCGGCGTCGGCGGCGGCGACGATCTCGGCGCGCAGCGTCTCGGCCGCGGCGGCGCTGACCGCGCTGAGCAGGTGGTCGCGGCCGGCGAAGTGCCGGTACGGCGCCGCCGAGCTGACCTGGAGCCGGCGGGCCACGGCAGCCACCGAGAACTTCTTGAGGCCACACTCGGCGAGCATGTCGAAACTGGCCTCGATCAATGCCGTGCGGAGGTCACCGTGGTGGTAGCTCCGGTCCGGTGACATGCCGCCCTCCCGCTTGCCCTGGAGTAAGAGGTCTCTTACATTAGCAAGTGATAGCCCTCTTACATCACGGAGGATTCGTGAGCATCAGGCTCGGTTACCAGATCCCGAACTACACCTACCCCGGCCCGGTCGAGAACACGTTCGACACCGTCGCCGCCCAGGCACGGGAGGCCGAGTCCGCCGGCTTCGACACCGTCCTGGTGATGGACCACTTCTACCAGCTGCCCGGCATCGGCGCCCCCGAGGCGGCGATGCTCGAGGCCTACACGACGCTCGGCGCGATCGCCCAGCACACCTCGACGGTGCAGCTGTCGACACTGGTCACCGGGAACACGTACCGCAATCCCGCTCTTCTCGCGAAGACCGTGACCACCCTCGACGTGGTCTCGCACGGCCGGGCGATCCTCGGCATCGGTGCGGGCTGGTTCGAGCGCGAGCACCACGACTACGGCTTCGAGTTCGGCACGTTCGGCCAGCGCTTCGAGCGACTCGAGGAAGCGTTGACCATCATCGCGCCGATGCTCAAGGGCGAGCCGGGCACACTCGACGGCAAGTGGTACACCGCGCGGGGCGCCATGAACAACCCGCGGGTACGCCCGACGATCCCGATCATGCTGGGCGGCTCCGGCGAGCAGAAGACGTTCCGGCTCGCCGCCCGCTTCGCCGACCACATGAACATCATCTGCGACATCGACGACCTGGCCCGCAAGGTCGGTGTGCTGCGCGAGCGGTGCGAGGAGATCGGCCGTGACCCGGCCACCCTCGCCACCAGCTACCTGGTCATGGGCATGGTCGGCGAGACCGACGCGGAGGTGAAGGAGCTGGCCGGGAGCATCCCCGAGGACCGCCGCAACCGGTCCTTCCTCGGCACCGCCGACCAGGTCGCGGAGCAGCTGCACGAGAGAGTGCTCGGCGCCGGCATCGACGGCCTCACGATCAACCTGATCCGCAACGGGCACCGGCCCGGCGTGGTCGCCGCGGTCGGTGCGGCCCTCAAGCCGCTCGTGAAGAGCTGAGCGGTCGGTGCGGCCCGCAAGCGGCTCGTGACAAGCTGAGCGGGGCTGCGCCGAACTTCGCCGAATCCTTGCGTCAGGCCCGGACGTCCGGGTACATCTGGGACCGATGAAGACGATGGTGGCAGCGATGATGGCCGGTGGGCTGGTGCTCGGCCTGGCCGGGTGTTCCTCGGACGAGCCGGACGACCCGTCGTCCGCCTCGGCCGCCACCCCGCCGGCCGCACCCCCGGCGGGCGCCCCGTCCGGTGCGGCCGAGCTCGTCGAGTCCGACGTGCGCACCGCACCGGGCCTCGACGCGGAACCGTTCCGGCAGCAGCGCAAGGTGACCGCCCCGCCGGGCTGGACGGTCACCGCGTGGGCGGCGGTGCCCAAGGCGCGGCTGCTGGCCTGGGCCCCGGACGGGAAGCTGCTGGTGTCGCGGCCCAAGTTCGGTGACATCGTGCTGCTCACCCCCAGCGCCGGTGATGCCACGCCGGAGCAGCGCACACTCGTCGGCGGCCTGAACCAGCCGCACGGGCTCGCCTTCGAGGGCAACACCCTCTACGTGGCCGAGAGTGATCAGGTGGACGCGTTCACCTACGCCGACGGCAAGCTTTCCGGCAAGCGGGTGGTCGTGGACGACCTGCCGGACGCCAAGAGCCCGGAGCTGCGCGGCGCCTACTCGCACGCGCTCAAGAGCGTGGCGATCGGCGAGGACGGCTCGATCTACGTCTCGATCGGCTCCACCGGCAACGTGTCCGAGGAGGACCGCGAGGCCACCCCCGAGCGGGCATCCGTGCTGCGTGCCGCGCCGGGAGGCGGAGAGCCCGAGGTGTACGCCCGGGGCGTGCGCAACGGGACCGGGCTGGCGATCGCCCCGGACGGCGCGGTGTGGACCGCGGTCAACCACCGTGACAACGTGGCCTACCCGCACGACGACGACGCCAACGGTGACGGCGAGTCCGACCTCGGCAAGGTGATGCAGGACTACGTCAACGACTACCCGATGGAGCAGCTGGCGAAGCTGACGCCCGGCCGGGAGCTCGGCTGGCCGTACTGCAACCCGGACCCGGACCTGAACGCCGGCGCCCTCGCCTACAGCAACCGGCCGTTCGTGCGTGACGTGCAGCTGAGCCCGGACGGCGCGAAACTCGACTGCGGCAAGCTCGCCCCGACCGAGCAGGGGTTCGGCGCGCACTCGGCGCCGCTGGGCCTCAGCTTCGGCACGGCCGGCGACCGCGGGCCGGGCGCGCTCGTCGGCGTGCACGGCTCGTGGAACCGGGAACCGCCCCGCGAGCCGGAGGTGTCGTTCTTCGCGTGGCGGGACGGGACCCTGGGCGAGCAGCAGCGGCTGATCGGCGGGTTCCAGAACGCGGACGGCGAGCGGTGGGGCCGGCCGGTGATGGCCGTACAGGGCCCGGACAAGGCCCTGTACGTGAGCGACGACTACGCCGACGTCGTCTACCGCGTCACCACCGGCTGACTCAGCAGCCCAGCCCGGCCTCGTACCCCGCGGGCACCTTGCCGGCGACCACCTTGGCGGTGATCTCGAACAACGCCTGCGGGTACGCGCCCTCGCCGGCCATGTCCTTCAGCATCTTCCAGTCGCGGCTGCCGCGCAGCGCCTCCGTGGCGGCCCGCCGGGCGCTGTCGTCGCCGGCTTTGTCGGCGCGGACCCACTCGCTGATCCAGCCGCAGGCGACCCGGCCGGAGACGAGAGCGCCGAACTGGTACGGATCGTGGGCGCCCGCCTCCGGGAGGGAGCTGACGGCGAAGCCCGGCGGCAGCGGCACCCCCGCGAGCAGCTTGCGGGCCTCGTCCTGGACCTCCGCCGGAGTGACGATCTTCGACGGCATTGCCGCGAGGAAGCTCTGCTGGTCGGCGCGCACCACCCGGGTCAGGAACCTGTCGAACGAGGCACGGGTCCAGGTGTCCGCGCCGGGTTTCGCGGCGCTGGTCCGCAACTCGACGAAGACGCCGTCGTGCGGGCGCAGCATCGCCGCGAAGTCGTTGTCGCTGTAGGTCACGATGCTGGCCGGGGTGCCCGCGACAGTGGTCGTCTCCGGCTTGCTGACGTCGAGGCGGTCGTCGTAGTAGCTCTGGTACAGCTCGTCCTGGTACCAGGTCATGCCGATCTCCCGGCCGCCCTTGCGGAACGAGACGTCGCCGTTCTCGCCGGTGAACCCGTGGACGTACGTCGCCGTCCAGCCCGGCTCGTCGATCAGCAGACGCGGATAGTCTCCCTCGACCTCGGGGGCGATGGTCGCCGCCTCGCTGGGTGCCGCGGCGCTGGGAGCTGCCGCCGGCTCGGTCATGGTGCCGGCCGGGTCGTGGCGCAGCAGCAGCGTCGACGCCGCGAAAATGCCGGCGACGACCGCCGCCGCGGCCGCCGCGCCGGCGACGCCCTGCCACCTGCCGCGTCGTGGCCGGTCGCTGCCTGCGGTGTCGAGTCTCGGGGTGGACATGATCTCCTCCAGCAACGTCTGCTCCGCCCCGCCGAGGCGAGCGGCGAGGGCACGCGGGACGGGGTCGGCGTCGCGAACCAGGCGGTCCAGCTGCTCGTCTGTCATCGGCCCTCCTCCGGGGCGGTAACGGTCAGGACGTCGAGTACATGTCCGGGCGTGCCCGGGTCGTGACCGAGCAGATCCCGCATCCGGCGGCGGGCCCGCGACAACCGGGCGCGCACCACGACCGCGCTCGCACCGATCACCTCCGCCACCTCGCGCGGCTGCAACCCCTCCCAGACGGTGAGCATCAGGATCTCCCGGTCCGCGGCGGGCAGCCGGTTCAGCGCGGCCCGCACGACGACACGCTGCGGAACGTCGGCGCCGGGGTCGGGCGACACCGTGGACAGCCGCTGGCGCAGCCGCTCACCGAGCCGTTCCCGGCGGGCGCCGCCACGGTGGTGGTTGGCGAGCACGCGACGGGCCACCCCGTACAACCAGAGTTTGATCTCGTCGTCGGGTGGCAGGTCGTCGCTGCGCCGCCACGCCACCAGGAACGTCTCGGCGACCACGTCGGCCGCGTCCGCCGGTTGCTCGACCCGGCGCACCGCGAAGGCGAGCAGCGCTTCGACGTTCGCGGCATACAGTCGCCGGAACCGATCCTCAGAGCTCACGTCTGTTCCATGTCCGGCCACCCGCCCGTCGTGACATTACGATTCGTCCATGAGTGCTGTCGGCACCACCGAGCTGCGCGCCCGCTTCGCCCGCCGCCTCTCCGAGCTGTACGGGACGGAGGTCCCCGCCTACACCACTCTGGTCGACGAATGCCACCGCGTGAACCGGCGCGTGCTGGACCGTGACGGCGCTGCGGCGGAACGGTTCGGGTCGATCAGCCGGGTGACCGCCGAGCGGCACGGCGCCATCCGGGTCGGCACACCCGCCGAACTCGCCCAGGTCGCGCGGATCTTCGGGGCGCTGGGCATGCACCCGACCGGCTTCTACGACCTGCGCGACGCCTACCCGCAGGCCATCCCGGTGATCTCCACGGCGTTCCGGCCGGTCGAGCCGGACGAGCTGGCCCGCAACCCGTTCCGGGTGTTCACCTCGATGCTGGTGCCGCAGGACCGGCGGTTCTTCGACGCCGGCCTGGAACAGCGGCTGCGGAACTTCCTGGACGCCCGGCAGCTGTTCCCCGGTGAGCTGCTGGAACTGGCCGACCGGGCTGAGCGGGAACGGGAACTCGGCGAGGCCGACGCGGCCCGGTTCCTGGACCTGGCGGCGGCCGCGTTCGCGCTCTCCCCGGAACCGGTGGACCGGGCCTGGTACGCCGAGCTGGAACGCGTCTCCGGGGTGGCGGCCGACATCGGCGGGGTCACCAGCACCCACATCAACCACCTCACCCCGCGGGTGCTCGACATCGACGAGCTCTACACCGGCATGCAAGCCCTGGGCATCCGGATGATCGACGAGATCCAGGGACCGCCCCGGTGGCACGGACCGGACGTGCTGCTGCGCCAGACCTCGTTCCGGGCGCTGGCGGAGCCGCGGGCGTTCCGCGAGCCGGACGGATCGGTTCGGGAAGGGCAGCTACGCGTACGCTTCGGCGAAGTCGAAGCGCGCGGCATCGCGCTCACCCCGGCCGGGCGCGAGGTGTACGACGCCCTGGTCGCGTCCGTCGACCGGCAGCTCGCGGAATCACCCGGATCGTCGCGGCAGGAAGTGGCCGCTGCCGTGTGGGACGCCGGGATGCCGCACACGGAACGGGAGCTGGCGCGGCAAGGGCTGGCCTTCTTCACCTTCCGCGCCGCCGGCCCGGGGCCCCTCTCCGGTGACGTGCCCACCCTGCTCGACGAGGGGCGGCTGATCGCCGAACCCATCGTCTACGAGGACTTCCTGCCCCGCTCGGCCGCCGGGATCTTCGCCTCCAACCTCACCGGCGCCGGCGAGATGGACGCCTCGCAGGGCGGCGCACCGCGCGATGCCACCTGGCTCGCGGAGGCGATCGGCCGCCCGATCCGGATGCCCGAGGAGATCTACGCCGAGCAGCAGGAACAGTCACTGCGTAGCGCCCTGGGTAGGGCTAGCACCACCATCGAAGGTGGTGCTCGCCTGCTTCGCTCCGCGCCGCCCGACGCCTAGCGTCAAGGCATGACGATCGATATGACCTCCCGGCTCGGCGCCGACACCCGCTATGTCCTGACCGGATTCCCGCTGGCCCTCGCGAGCGTCGTCGTCTGCGTGACCGGCTTCTCCCTCGGTCTGAGCCTGGCGGTGCTCTGGGTGGGGGTACCCGTCCTGATCGCCTCGATGATGATGGCCCGGGGTTTCGCCGTCTCGGAGCGCGCCCGCGTCGCCACCGTGCTCGGCGCGCCGGTGCCCGAGCCCGAATACCGCGCGGGCGGTCCGAGCCTGCTGAGCCGGCTGGCCGCGGTGCTCACCGATCCGCAGGCGTGGCGCGACCTGGCCTACGCGGCGGTGCGCTGGGCGCCCAACACGATCGCGGTCACCGTGGTGCTCACCTGGTGGGCCGGCGTCGTCGGCGGGCTCAGCTGGGGACTGTGGGGCTGGGCGCTGCCGAAGGACGGCACCGAACTGCCGGAGATGCTCGGCCTCGGCGACGACTACCTGACCGTCGTGGCGCTTTACGCGGTGCTGGCGATGCTCTTCGTGGCCAGCCTGCCCGCGGTGGTGCGCTGGGCGGCCCGGTTCGAGGCCCGTTTCGCGGTGTCGCTGCTCGGGCCGTGCGCTCAGGGCGGCCTTGCCGGCGGCTCTGTCGACCAGCGCGCTCAGGGCGGCTTTGCCGGCGGCTCTTACGGCCCGAGCGCTCAGGGCGGCTTTGCCGGCGGCTCTTACGGCCCGAGCGCTCAGGGCGGCTTTGCCGGCGGCTCTGGTGGCGGCTCTGTCGACCCGTGCGCTCAGGGTCTCGGTGACGTGCGGGTCCAGGAGGACCTTTCGCCGCGCCGGCTGGTCGCGGCCACGCAGCGCGAGCAGATGTAGCGGACCTCGTCCTCCGCGGTGATCTGATCGGTCGCCCGGAAGTCGAAGCCCACGTGCGGGAAGCGCCGAAGCCGGGTCCGGCTCAGCGCCAGCCCGCACACCGTCTGGTTCTGGCCCGGGTTCCACGCGTGCACCTCGCCGCCGGGCTGGCGGATGCCGTCGTCGCCGATGAACTCGCTGGATGCCGCCACTTTCGCCATGCCGGCAGAGTTCCCCGTTATCGGCGGACATATCCGGGTACCCGCGGCTGCATGACAAACGTGCAGCAACCCGAACAGCGCCGCAGCGGCGAGTCGCCCACCACCAAGCAGCGCACCGAGGACGCCAACCCGACCGAGGCGCCGCACGGCACCCACGACAAGACCGGCAACCGCCCGACGCCGGAGGATCAGGTGTCGCCGTACGGCCCATCGGAGAAGTAGGGCACGCGCCGCCTCCACCATCTTCCGCGTACGGGTAGAGCACCTCACGCACCACCGCCGTTAGACCGGCCGGATCCGGGGAAGACGCAGGCGGCGATGGAGGTGCCTGATGATCGACTGTGCCGTTCACGAGCAGCTGCTGCTCGACGGGAACCGGATCGGCGTGGCGACGCCCTGGGCATCTGAGCTCGGGTCGTTGCGTACCGCACTGCTGTCGGCCCGGCGCGAAGCCGCCGACCGCGGGCTGCTGCTCGCGTCCGGTGTGCCGCCGGTCGGGCCCGACCCCGCGGTGTTGGTGCTGCCGGTCGGACCTGATCCCGCGGTGTCGGTGCCGCCGGTCGGGCCGGGGCCTGCGGTGTCTGTGCTGCCGGTCGGGTCGGGGTCCGCGGTTTCGTGCGGTCTGCGCGTCGACGTGGCGGTTCCCGACAGCCGGCTCGCCGTCGACGTGTGCCGCCGGTTGCGGGCGTGGCTGCCGGTGATCCGGGCGCTGACCGCGAACTCCCCGGTTGCCGGCGGTGCGGACACCGGCTACGCCAGCTGGCGTTTCGTGCGGCGCCAACGCGACGCGCTGGGCGCGCTCGGGCCCCGGAGCCGGGTGGCGGCCGATCCCGCCCGGATGGCGGTCCTGGTCCGCGAGGCGGCCGACGCGGTCAGCCAGGCCCTGCTCGGCTGGCATGCCCGGCCGCACCCGGACCGGCCCGCCGTGCAGGTCGACGCCGGTGACGTGTGCCTCACCACCGACGACACGATCCTGGTGACGGCTCTGGTCCGCGCGGCGGTGGCGACGGCGGTGCAGGAGGCCGAAGCCGCCCGGTCGGACGCGCTGATCCACGACCACCTGATCGCCGAGGCGCACTGGCAGGCCGCCCGGGGCGGGCTGACCGGTGACCTGACGGATCCGCGGCTGGGCCGGTCGCGCCCGGCCTGGGAACTGGTCGACGAGTTCTTCGCCACCGTGACACCCGGGTTGTCCGCACCCGGCGACCTGGACCTGGTGCTGAGCGGGCTGACCCGGCTGCGTGACGACGGCAACGGCGCGGAGCGGCAGCGGCGCCTTTACGACAAGGCCGGCGGCGTCGAGGCCGGGCTGCTCGACGTGGCCGCGGAAAGCGTCGCCGGGTAGCTGGGCAGTCGGAGAGCCGGCCATGGTCAGACTGCCGGGCCGTGGACGTGCAGGTCGCCGTGGCGTGCCAGCTCCGCCGGAAGGTCGATCGGTCGGCCGCGCAGCGTGGCGTCCAGGAAAGCGGCGGTGGTCTGCGTCGTCATGCGGATGCTCTCGGCCCGCCCCAGTGTGCCCGCGATCGACGGCACGGGTGGCAGGAACAGCGGCGCGTCGGTGAAGGTGACATGGGCGCTGCCAGGGACAGTCAGCCGGTAGCTCGTGGCCACGCCCCGGTCCAGCACGCTCGTCAGGCGGGCCAGGTAGGCAGCACCCTCGGGGCCCGTGACGTCGTGGGTGAGGGCCAGAACGGGCTGCCGCACCGACCTCTGACCGCGGTTGAGGCCGCCGTCCATATTGATCACCGCGGTGATGCGGCGATCCTGCTCGGCGGCGCGCATCGCGGCCGCGCCGCCGATCGAGTGGCCGGCGGCAGCAACCCGCCGGGTGTCCGCCCGCCCGGCGATCGGACCGCTGCCCGGGTCGGCCAGCCGGCTCAGGACGAACCGGAGGTCGGCGGCGCGCACCTCGGTCCATCGTGCCCGGCGCCGGTCGTCCTCCCCGCGATCACCGGTGGCGGCGACCGCGGTGGGCACCGTGCGGCCGTCGGTGAGCACGACGGCAGCCGAGTCGAAGGGGTGGTCGACGCCGGCGACAAGGTAGCCGCGGCTGGCGAGGTCTTCCGCCCATGCGGTGTTCTGGCTGCGCACGCCGCCCAGGCCGGGAGAGAACAGCACGACGGGGAAGCGGCCGTCTGCCGGTGGTGCGCCGGGCGCGGCATGTGAGTGCGCCCGGGGCAGGGCCGACAGCGCGGCAGCGGGCACGCCGAGGTAACGCGCCTCTCCGTCGGCCACGGTCTGGGCCTCCTCACGCGTGCGGCCCAGGTATCGCGCCCGGGATCCGGCTTCCCGAGCCGGATACCACAACTGCACGACCACCGTGCGCCTGTCGTCGGCCTCCAGCGTCCCCGGCTCGTCGCGGCCCGGGTCGGTCCACTGCGTCACCGTGGTGCCGACCGGCGACGGCCCGGACGGCGTCGGGAACACCGGCACGGGCAGCGCCCAGGCCGCCACGCCGCCACCGATGATCAGGCCGAAGCAGGCCAGCGTGGCCGGCAGGGCGAGCCACCACCGGGTCCGCCGCCGGGCGAGCAGCCACCCGATCCCGGTGAGCAGATCGGCAGTCAGCACCGGGAACATCTGCCAGCGCGGCTCGGGCAGCAGCGTGGCCGTGCCGATCAGCACCACGGCCGCGCCGCCCGCGGCGGTCTGCCGGCGGACTGCGGCGGGCAGCCACCGGGCGGTGACGAGCACCATCGAACCGATCACCACGATGAGTTCCCGCACCGGCCTGCCTTTCTGACGTTGTGGATGCCGACGCTACGAGTCATGAAGGCGCTCGCCATCAGGGTTGACCCGTCGGTCGGCTGAGGGTTAGCCCGGTACCGGCGGGCGGTGGTGCGTGCAACCATTCCGGGATGCTGTCGCGAACGAGGGTCGCCGTGGCCGCCGTCGCGACGGCGGCCACGGGCTGCGGCGCTGCCACGGCACTGGTGGTGGGTGACGACCGGCTCACCGACCGGGCTCCGGTCGTCGAGCTGCTGGTCATCCTCGCGGTGGGTTGGTCGTTCGCCGGGTGCGGGCTGGCCGGCTGGGCTCGCCGCCCGGCTTCCCGCACCGGTGCGCTGATGATGTCGGCCGGACTGGCCTGGTTCCTGCGAACCGCGGCCGCGTTCCCCGGGCCGGTTCCGCACGCGATCGGTCGCCTCGCCGGTGTGCTGTTCCTGGTCGTGCTCGTGGTGCTGGTCGCCGGATATCCGGACGGCAGGCCGCCGGCCCGGGGGCTGCTGCGCCGCTGGCGGGTCAGCCCGTTGCGGCGGCGCGCGCAGGCGCCGGCGATCGCCGGCGGTGTGGTCCTTCTGGCCGCGGTCGGCGTGCGGTTTCTCGGCGACCTGCTCGCCTGGCCCCGGGCGGTCACGGTGCCGCTGGGCTGGCTGCCGGAGCTCACACTCGTGCTGTGGCCACCGGTGCTGCTGCTCGGCCTGCTGCGGGACCGGCTCGACCGGGCCACGATCGGCGAGCTGGTGCTGACCCTGAGCCGCGACGCGCCGGGGCCCGGCCGGGTGCGCGACGCGCTGGCCCGGGCGCTGCGCGACGACTCCTTGGAAGTGGCGTTCCCGCTTCCCGGCGGCGAGCAGGTCGATGCCGCCGGGCGGCCTGTCCGGCTGACCGGGACGACCGGACGGGCGGTGACCGTGGTGGACCGCGACGGTGACCCGATCGCCGCCCTGCGCTACGACGCCACAGCCGATCCCGTCCTGGTGCGCGAGGCCGCGGCGGCTGCCGGGCTGGCGCTGCAGAACGAGCGGCTCCGGGCGGAGGCGCTGGCTCGGCTGGACGAGGTACGGCAGTCCCGCGCCCGCATCCTGGCCGCGGCGGATGCCGCCCGCCGCAGCGTCGAGCGTGACCTGCACGACGGCGCGCAGCAGCGGCTCATCGGCGCGGCGCTGGCGTTGCGGCTGGTCCGCGGCCGGATCGACGGCCCGGAGGCGGCGGAACTCGCGACCATCGCCGACGAGCTCGACGCCGCGGTGCGGGAGCTGCGGGAGCTGGCCCGAGGGCTGCATCCCACCGTGCTCAGTGACGGCGGCCTGGGTCCCGCCCTCACCTCGCTGGCCGAGAGGTCACCCGTGCCGGTCGCCCTTGCCGTTCTGCCGGCCCGCCGTCTGCCGGAGGCCGTCGAGGTGGGCTGCTATTTCGTCGTGGCCGAGGCGCTGACCAACGCCGCCAAGCACGCCGGCGCGCAGCAGGTGCGGGTCGCGGTCGAGCTGGACGGGGACAGCGTGCGGGTCGAGGTGGCCGACGACGGCCGCGGCGGCGCCGATCCCGCCGGGTCCGGGCTGCGGGGACTCGCCGATCGGGTGGCGGCCCTCGGTGGCCGCTTCGACGTGACGAGCACCAGCAACGGCACGCGGGTCAGTGCGGAGCTGCCGTGCGGGTGATCATTGCCGAGGATGCCGTGCTGTTCCGGGCCGGCGTGGTCCGGGTTCTCACCGACGCCGGTTGCACGGTCGTCGCCGAGGCCGGTGACGCGCCGACGTTGCTGGCGGCGGCCGCGCGACATCCGGCCGACGTGGCGATCGTCGACATCCGCATGCCGCCCACGCACACCATCGAGGGCCTCGACGCCGCCCGTGCGCTGCGTGCCGAGCATCCCGGGCTGGGCGTGCTCATCCTCTCCGCTTACTTGGAACCGCACTACGCCATGACGCTGCTGGAACACGGCGTGCGGGCCGCCGGCTATCTGCTCAAGGACCGGGTGACCGATCTCGAGGAGTTCGTCGCCGCGGTCCGCCGGGTCGCGGCCGGCGGCCTGGTCATCGACCCCAGCGTCGTCGCGCAGCTCCTCGGCCGCCGTCGCCGGCGCGATCCACTGGCCGGTCTGACCGGCCGCGAGCGCGACGTGCTGGCGCTGATGGCCGAGGGCCGATCCAACCAGGCTGTCGCTGCGCGCCTGCACCTGAGCCCCAAGACGGTCGAGGCGCATGTCCGCTCCCTCTTCGGCAAACTGGGCCTAGAGGAGACGGCCGACGACAACCGACGCGTGCTGGCCGTGCTCGCCTTCCTCCGCAGCGCCGACCCAGCTGCCCAGGTCGCTTCGTGAACCCATACTTGCGACCCGGGTTGCTTGCCGCGCGCAGGTGCTTGCGGCCCGGGTTGCTTGCGGTGCGCAGGTGCTTGCGGACTGGGTTGCTTGCGGCCCGGGTCGCTTGTGGCGCACAGCTGCTTGCGGCGCCGGGTGGTGCTGCGGCCCGGGGGTGGTGCTTGCGGCCCGCAGGTGCTTGCGCCCGGGACGCGGCGAGGGGCGGCGTGATCACTGCTGGTGGGCTTAGCATCGGGTGTGGCTCACCCGAGGATGTTCGACGAGGCGGATCCGATTCTGGGGCGTGTGCGGGCGCTCGCGCTGGCCTTCCCCGACGCGGCCGAGAAGATCTCGCACGGGCGGCCGGTGTTCTTCACTACCAAGATCTTCGCTTACTACGGGGGATCGGTGAAGGTCGACGGCGCGTACCGGCAGCACGAGCAGTCGGTGCTCGTGCTGCTCGACCCGCAGGAGCGGGAGGCTCTGCTGGGGGAGGAGCGGTGTTACGTGCCGGCCTACCTGGGCCCTTCCGGGTGGGTGGGCGTGGATGTGGGCGACGACAGCGACTGGGATGAGATCCGGGAGTTGCTGGACGCCAGTTACCGTCGGACGGCGGGGTCGCGCCGGGTCGCCGCGCTCGACGCCACGGCGTGAGCGGACGGCCCTCAACGCGTGGGGTAGACCACGCCTTCGAGCTGTTCGTCGGCGTAGGCCGCCGCATTGGTGAGGTGACCGTCGTACGGTCCGACCTTCGTCACCTCGGCGCCGTCGCGGAACACGATCTGCAGGCCGTGCTCCGGCTCCCAGTCGCACTCGCACTCGACGGAGACGTAGACGTGCTTGTCGCCGTACTCGTCCCTGCTGACATGCGGTTCGTCGCCGAGCTGGACGTGGTCGAGAACCCGGTCCGGTCCGTCGATGTGAACCGGGTCGTCGCCGCCGTCGTCCAGGACGTCGCGGTAGTACGCGTAGATCGAAGGCGCCGCCGCGTCGAGGGCCGCCCGGTCCAGTGCCCGGAAGGCCCGGATCGCCGCGTGGAAGTCCTCCGGTGCCGGATCGTCGTCGTAGCCCTCGAGTGCGAACCGGCACGCCGCCCCGCCGAGCACCGGCACCGGCACCGGTTCGCTCATGTGCCAGCCGAGGTCGGCATCTTCGACGACGGTTCCGAGGCCAGGGATGTCCACATCGCCACCTTAACGAGAAAGCCCCGGCCGAACAGGCCGGGGCTTCGTCGTCACTGCTCAAACAGCGTCACTACTGAAGCAGTGTCACTGCTGGAACAGCATCAGGGCTGGATCACTTCTTCAGGTCGAAGCGGTCGAGCTCCATGACCTTCGTCCACGCCGCGACGAAGTCGTTGACGAACTTCTCCTTGGCGTCGGCGCTGGCGTACACCTCGGCGAGGGCCCGCAGCTGCGAGTTCGAGCCGAAGATGAGGTCGACCGCGGTGGCGGTCCACTTCACCTGGTCGGTGGCGAGGTCGCGGATCTCGTACACGTGCTCCTCGCCCTGCGACGCCTTCCACTTCGTGCCCGGGGAGAGCAGGTTGAAGAAGAAGTCGTTGGTGAGGGCGCCGGGCTTGTCGGTGAGCACGCCGTGCTTGCTGTCGCCGACGTTGTTGCCCAGCGAGCGCAGGCCGCCGACCAGGACGGTCATCTCCGGCGCGGTCAGGTTCAGCATGTACGCCCGGTCGACGAGCAGGACCTCCGGCTGGGTCTTCTCGCCCGGCCGCAGGTAGTTGCGGAAACCGTCGGCGCGCGGCTCCAGGACCTTGAACGACTCGACGTCGGTCTGCTCCTGGGTGGCGTCCGTGCGGCCCGGGTGGAACGGCACGGTGACCTCGACGCCGGCGTCCTTCGCGGCCTTCTCGACGGCGGCGGAACCGGCCAGCACGATCAGGTCGGCGAGGGAGATCTGCGCGCCACCGGCGGCGTTGAACTCCTGCTGGATCTTCTCGAGGGCGTCCACGACCGGCGCGACCGGCTGGTTGACCTCCCAGCTGCGCTGCGGCTCGAGGCGGATGCGGGCACCGTTGGCGCCACCGCGCTTGTCGGTGGAGCGGTAGCTCGCGGCCGACGCCCAGGCGGTGGAGACCAGCTGCGCGACGGACAGGCCAGAGTCCAGCACCTTGGCCTTGAGCGCTGCCACGTCGGCGTCGCTGACCAGCGGGCCCTCGACGGCCGGGACCGGGTCCTGCCAGAGCTGCGCCTCCGGCACCCACGGGCCGAGGAAGCGCTCGACCGGGCCCATGTCACGGTGCAGCAGCTTGTACCAGGCCTTGGCGAACGCGAGGCGGAACTCCTCCGGGTTCTCCAGGAAACGGCGGGAGATCTTCTCGTACGCCGGGTCGACGCGCAGCGACAGGTCGGTCGTCAGCATCGTCGGGCGGTGCTTGCGGGACGGGTCGTGTGCGTCCGGGATGATCTCGTCAGTGGTCTTGGCGACCCACTGCTTGGCACCGGCGGGGCTGGTGGTGAGCTCCCACTCGTACCCGAAAAGGATCTCGAAGAAGCGGTTGCTCCACTCGGTGGGCCGGTCGGTCCAGGTGACCTCGAGGCCGCTGGTGATGGTGTCGCCGCCCTTGCCGCTGCCGTGCGTGCTCAGCCAGCCGAGGCCCTGCGCCTCCAGCGGCGCGGCCTCCGGCTCCGGGCCGACGTGGTTGTCGGCGGGCGCGGCGCCGTGGGTCTTGCCGAAGGTGTGGCCGCCGGCGATCAGCGCGACGGTCTCCTCGTCGTTCATCGCCATCCGGGCGAAGGTCTCCCGGATGAAGTGGGCGGCAGCCAGCGGGTCGGCGTTGCCGCGCGGGCCCTCCGGGTTGACGTAGATGAGGCCCATCTCGGTGGCGCCGACGCCCTCGGCCATGGTGCTGTCGGAGGCGTAACGCTCGTCGCCGAGCCAGGTGTCCTCGGGACCCCAGAAGATCTCCTCGGGCTCCCACACGTCGACGCGGCCGAAACCGAAGCCGAAGGTCTTGAAGCCCATCGACTCCAGGGCCACGTTACCGGCCAGGACCAGCAGGTCGGCCCAGGAGATCTTCTGACCGTACTTCGCCTTGACCGGCCACAGCAGACGGCGGGCCTTGTCCAGGTTGGCGTTGTCCGGCCAGCTGTTGAGCGGGGCGAAGCGCTGTCCACCGTCACCGGCGCCGCCGCGGCCGTCCTGGATGCGGTACGTGCCGGCGGCGTGCCAGCTCATCCGGATCATCAGACCGCCGTAGTGACCGAAGTCGGCCGGCCACCAGTCCTGCGAGGTGGTGAGGACCTCGGTGATGTCGCGCTTGATGGCCTCGACGTCGAGCTTCTGGAACTCCTTGGCGTAGTCGAACGCCTCGCCCAGCGGGTTCACCTTCGAGGAGTGCGCGTGCAGCACCGACAGGTCGAGCTGGTTGGGCCACCAGTCCCGGTTGGTGTGCGGCCGGCCACCGGTCTTCGGGGTCGGCGAGTCGATCGCCGGGTTCTCGCTCTCGCTGCCGTGCGCGGTCACCGAGTCGTGGGCGACCGGGCAGCCCGCAGCGGCCTTCGCGTCCACGCCCTGCGCGCTGGCCGGAGTGTCTTGGGTGTCGCTCATCTGATTCCTTCCGAACTGGCGGTGTTCTTCGTCAAGCAGTCGGGGCAGACGCCCCAATAGACGACCTCCGCCTCGTCGACCACGAACCCGTGATCGTTGGAGGCGGTGAGACAGGGGGCGGGACCGACCGCGCAGTCGACGTCGGCGATCGCTCCGCAGGAGCGGCAGACCACGTGGTGGTGGTTGTCATCGACCCGGCACTCGTAGCGGGCGGTCGCTCCGGCAGGCTGGATGCGGCGCACCAGACCGGCATCGGTGAGCGCACGTAGCACATCGTAAACCGCCTGGTGGGAGACCGAAGGGAGATCCGCCCGAACGAGGTCGATCACGGTGTCGGTGTCCACGTGCGGGTGGTCGCGAAGCGCTGCCAGCACCGCCACTCGAGGACGGGTCACGCGCAACGAGACCGCACGGAGCTGAGTCTCGATGTCGGCCGTCATGCGAGGAACCTTAGCGGCCTTTTCTGGAATGAATCAAGTTTTGGCACGGTGCAGTTCGGGTGTACTCGAGGTGTCGCAGGCGTGTCGGTAACCAAGGTCACCGGTCCGGGCACGGCGACAGCCGCCACGCCGATCGTTTGCGGTCGGCGTGACGGCTGCTGCTTGACTCCTGACGTACTACATCGAGGCCGAGATGCAGAACGGGTGACCGGCGGGATCGAGCAGGACCCGCCACCGGTCCGGCTGAGGCTGGAACTCGGGCTTGGTCGCGCCGAGCGCGACAACGGCGGCCTCGCCGGCGTCCAGGTCATCGACGCCGAGTTCGAAGTGCGACTGTTTCGGCACGTCCGGGTTGGGCCAGGTGGGCGGTACGTGCTTGTCGACCTTGACGAAGCCGATGCCGGGCGTCTGGATGTAGACGAACTCGTCGCTGGTGTAAGTGATCTCCGCGTCCAGCAGCTTGCTGTAGAAGTCGGCGAGTTGCTGCGGGTTGTCGGTGTCGAGGGAGACGCCGACGTATCGGGCGGTTGCCATGCTGAATTCCCCTTCTTCGGTCCGGTCAGGCAACACTGTGCGCGCCGATGACTGACATCTGCTGTCAGCCTTGTGTGGCAGTCTTCCGGTCATGCGCGCCAGCCGGTTGTTGTCCGTCGTCCTGCTGCTGCAAGACCGTGGCCGGCTCACCGCCCAGCAACTCGCCGCCGAGCTCGACGTCTCGGTGCGCACGGTGTACCGCGACATCGAGGCGCTCGCCGAAGCAGGCGTCCCCGTCTACGCCGAACTCGGCGCCGGCGGCGGCTACCAGCTCGTTGATGGCTATCGGACACGACTGACCGGGCTGACCCCGCAGGAAGCCGGCTCGATCTTCCTGGCCGGCGTACCGTCCGCAGCCGCCGAACTCGGCCTCGGCGCCGTCCTGGCCACCGCCGAACTGAAGCTGCGAGCAGCCCTCCCGGCCCGGCTGAACCGCAGCGTCGGCGAGATCAAAGACCGGTTCCACCTCGACCCCGCCGGCTGGTTCCGCGAAACCGAGACCCACCCCCACCTGTCCGCTCTCGCCCATGCCGTCTGGGAGCGCCGGCGAGCCCGCATGACGTACCGCCGATGGCGTCCCCCGCACGAGGTGGACCGGATCATCGAGCCGCTCGGCATCGTGCTCAAAGCCGGTGTCTGGTACTTCGTGGCACGGGTGTCGGCGTCGCTGCGCACCTACCGCGTGGCAACGATCCTGGCCCTCGAGGTGCTCGACGAAACCTTCGAACGCCCGGCCGACTTCGATCTGGCGTCGACATGGACGACGTGGGCCGAGGACTTCGAACGCCGGCTGCACCGCGACCAGGCCACCGTGCGACTCTCACCGGCCGCGCTAGACCGCATCCCGTACCTGATGACCCGAGCCATGCACCGCGGCGTCACCGCAGGCCTGGGCGACCCCGACCCGGACGGGTGGACCACGGTGACGCTACCCATCGAATCAGTCCGGCACGCACACGCCGAATTCCTGCGCCTCGGCGCCGACGTCGAGGTGCTGGAACCGGCTGAGCTGCGCGAGCTGATGCGGGGGAGCGCACAGGCGATGGTGACGCTGTACGACCCTGCGTGAAGGGAGGTTCGAGGGCTTGCTAAATTAGTCCCGCAAGTCCGGGTGGCGGAATGGCAGACGCGCTAGCTTGAGGTGCTAGTGCCCTTTATCGGGCGTGGGGGTTCAAGTCCCCCCTCGGACACCAATACATCGCATCCATGTCCCACATGCGTGTCAATGTGGGACATGATAGCCGCAGATGCATCTGAACCTTGCATGTCAGCAGCGTGTAAGTGGTCAAGTTCGGCTTTAGGGCTTACATCAGGCGGGGCGCGCGGCTTTCACCTGCGAAGACGTGTTTCTGTGACGCACCGCATGTTCCTGGCGCGCTTACTCCAGCGCGGGCGCGCTGTTGAGTGGCCGCTTCAGCTTGTGCTTCAACCCGTGCGGCGGGGCTCGGTGCCCTTCTTGTGGTGGGCCGGTCGCTGGTGTGCCTGGCCGGTGACGAGCATGAGTCCCACGTCGTAGCCGGCCGCGGTGTGTCGGTTTCTAGAGCCGGGCGGCCGTCCCGGGCCAGGCCGACTCGGTTTAGCTACACGCGTTGGCGAGGAGCTGGTCGCGCGGAGGTTCCGAAACCCTCGCCGCACCCGGGCCGGGGTCAGCCGCTCCGGTGCCATCGGGCGTTCCCAGGATCTACGCAGGTCCTGGGAGAGCGGCCGAGCGAGGCTCCAGGCGCTTCTTGAAAGCGGGCACAGCAGCCGTACGGGTTACTCTCTTGCCCCGCAGAGGCCGCTATCGTGCGCGGTTCCAAAGTGGCGACGCCGCCAAGGCATCGAGAACGGCTCGTTCGAGGGCGACAGCGGCTGGGCGATCCGCGGTAACGGCCCACCGAATGTGCAGATCCGCCCACCGCAGAGCGTCTTGAGCCCACACTGCGGCACGGCTCGGTTGGCCGGCCAGAACCGCGTCGAGGTGACCCTTCACGAATGCCGGATCCGCCAGAGCTCGATCCAGTACCGCCTCTCCCAGCCCGCTGACCGCAGCCTTTCCACGGCGGTACACCGTCAGTCGGCCGCGAAGGCCTTGGCCGCGACGTTCACCGGCCATCCCTACATAGGTGAGACCGCCTCCCTCACCCTCCCGAGCCAGGTATACGCCTGGAAGCCGAGGAGCCAAGGTCGCGGCATCGTCGAAGGGTAACCACGACGACCACGCCGCCAGGGAAGCGATGATGTCATCGGCTGGCACCGAACCAGGATGCCGCAACTTCGCCTGAGGTCAACCCGGGCGAAAACGCGCTCAACTGCCGCCGCGAGGGCGACGGCGGAGTCCCCGACTTCGCACCCCAGTCCGTCAGCCCGCTCAACAACGCGATGCGAACCGGGACCGCCGGCGCCGAGACCACTGCAACAGCGGTGGGAGCTCGTGGCAGCTGCACGACGGCGTGGGATCTCACGGCGACCACACCGGGATACGGCTCGGGCTCCTACACCTTCGAGTTGTGGGAAACCGACTGTGACAACGCAACCGGAGCACACGGATTCCGCCCGGCACGGGTCGGATGTTCGGTGTGGTGGTTCCCGGCACAGGTCCTCTACAGCCAGAGCAGCTACCCCACCCCGCAGCCCATGTTGCTGCGGCACAGAACTCGGGACTGCCCGGCGAGGGTTTCGAGGACCCGCTCTACCGCAACGAAACCGCCGCCACCATCAACCTCAACCGCAGCCGCGCGTGCGGCAGTGCACCGAGCATCGCGGGCAAGAGCTGCGATGAGTACCCGCTCGCGAGTACCTACCAAGGTCTGGCCTTCGGCGGGACGCTCAGGACCTTCACGGGTTGCAACATCACCGCTCCCACAGGCGTCACGGGCTCCGTCGGTGCGAGTGCCTGCATGATCACCGCCAGCGAGAACAACGCTCAAGGTGGGATCATGGCGAAGTTCTACTACGACAACCGCGTGCTTCCCGGTGACCCGTTGTCAGCGCTTTCTGAAATCTGACCCTCTGCGGGTTCGGGAAAGTTGACCCCACGGACCTGCGGTTATGAGCGGTTGGCGCGTGTTTCTCTGGCGAGGAGTTCTCGCCGGTGACGGGTTCGGTAGGA
>NZ_JAHWGU010000043.1 GCF_020873875.1 Actinoplanes sp. DH11 | reverse complement strand
CGAGCGCAAGATATGCCTCACGCTCGCGGGTCAGACGTCGACGGCCCTGATTGACCGACCGGTCCCGGACCTCGAAGTCCATCGCATCCCCTGAACTGGGGTGTTGCGACGACTCCTAGAACCCAAGAGGGACGGGGGCCGTTGTCGTGAGCGGGGGGTCAGAGCATCGAGACGTGCACGTGGTCGGTGTGGTCACTGACGCCGTGGTACGCCTTCCAGCCCGAAGCCGGGAACCAGATCTTCTTGTACCAGATGACGTAGTAGATCCCGAGCCGGTCGGCGTTACGCACCAGGAACGCCATCAGGTCGTTGCCGTACTTCATCATCTTGTCGTTGTGCGCCGAGGAGAAGCCGCGCTTCTGCAGCGACCAGTCGCACGCCCGGCCCTTGGGGTGCTCGTAGGGCCCGCCGGGGCGGTAGCAGCCGACGAAGAGGTCGAAGCCGGCCTTCTTCGTCTCCTTGTACATGTTGAGTGTCCGCTTGGTGATGCAGCCGCTCGTGGTCGGGTCCGTCTCGGTGCAGCCCTCGGGCGAGAAGCCGCCGCTGGAGTTGCGCGGGGCGGCCTTGGCCTTGGGCGAGTTGGCGACCACGAAGCCCTCGGTGAGGGTGTTGCCGCCGACCAGCTGCAACGCCTTCTCCGCCGCGTCCTTCTGCTTCTTCATCAGCGCGGAGTTCTGCTTGTGCGCCTTGACCTCGGCGTCGAGCCGGGCCTTGCGGTCGGCGACGGTCTCGATCGCGGCGTTGAGCTCGCGCAGCTTCTCGTCGTGCAGCTTGTTGATCTCCTCCAGGGAGATCGCCTTCCGCAGGAAGTCGTTCGACGAGTTGGCACCGAGCAGGAAGCCGACCGCGCTCAGGTTGCCCGTCACGTACTGCTCGCGCGCGATCTTGTTGACCTCGGGGATCAGCTTGTCGCGCCGCGCCTCGGCGTTCTTGATCTCGGTGTTGAGCTTCGCCTGCGCCTTTGTGGACTTCGTCACGGCTGCCTTGGCGGCGACGAAGCGCCGGTTGCTGGCCTCGATGACGTCCGAGAGCAGAGCGTCCTCGTCCTCCTCCTCGGCGGTGGAGGATGTGCCGCCCGGTTCGGCCGAGGCCGGCGAGACCGGTGCCACGACGAGCATCGTGGCCACGAGCGGCGCCAGGGCAAGCATCAGCCACCGGCGGGGACTTGCGGTCATCAACAGTTCCTTCCCTGTTACCGCCGACCGAGTTAGCTGACGGGTTCGGGACGGAAGCAATCCCTACCACCGAAATCGGCGGATTCACCCCAGTGACCTGGTTCCCCGGCTCGTCTCGCGACGATTGGGCGGTGGCCTGCCGGCTCCTCGGGGGCGGCGCCGTCCTGGCAGGACCGGCGCCGAGTTTACCTGAGGAATGGCTCGGGATCAGGACCGTAGAACTGGCAAAACTGTTACGGTCCAACGACTTTGCGTAATCAAATCACTTCGCGTGGTGGCCCAATCGCAGTACGTACCAGAACTGTCGATCTGTCGATTGAGTCGGTATGGTCGGTCCCGGTTCCCACCCGGGGACCGCCGCCTAATCGCCGCTCCCGGCGAGCCGGGGAACCACATTTCCTCGGGGTGAATCCGCGCCCGCGGTAGGGATTTCCTTCGTCCCGAACCCGTCAGCTAACTCGGTCGGCGGCCGACGGAAGGAATAATCTGTGCAGCGAAAGACTGCGCGGCGTCTGGCGGCCGTGATGGGGCTGCTGCTCGCCGTGTGCGGCCTGGCGGTCGTGGCGTCACCGGCCACCGCCGCCCCCGGGGACAACGGTGACGACGGCGAGGGTGGCACCAAGTCTCTCGTCGAACAACTGGAGGACGCCTCGCGAGGTTTCGTCGAGGCGAAGGCGAAACTGAAGTCCTCCAAGAAGAAGCAGGCCGAATTGACGGCCGAGCTGAAGAAGCTCGACGCCGCGGTCGGCCCGCAGCAGAAGGCACTCGACCAGATCGCCCAGCAGGCCTACACGTCGGGCCGGCTCGGCGCGATGTCCGCCCTGGTCACCGCGAGCAGCACGGGCAGCTTCATCGACCGGGCCGAGACCCTGGCCACGGTGGCGGCGAAGCAGAACGAGGCGATCGAGGAGCTCAAGGCCACGCGGGACGGTCAGCGTAAGGCGAAACTCGCCATCGACGCCGCCGTCAAGGACCAGCAGAAGCAGGTCAACGTGATGGCGAAGAAGAAGCTCCAGGTCGAGACGGCCCTCAAGAAGGAGAACCAGGGCGCCGAGGCCTCCGCACCGAGCGACGGTGGCGGCAGTGCCAAGGCCGATCCACCGCCGGGTGGATCGGGCTCCGGTTGCACCGCGAAAGACCCGACCACCAGCGGCTGTCTCACCCCGCGCACCCTGCACGCCCTGAAGCAGGCGCAGAAGGCCGGCTTCACGCGGTACGTCGCGTGTTTCCGCGAGCAGAACAGCGGTGAGCACCCCAAGGGCCGGGCCTGCGACTTCGCGTCCGACAAGAACGGCTTCGGCGGGGACGCGACGGGTGCCAGCAAGACCTACGGCAACAACCTGGCGAACTACTTCATCAACAACGCCGAGACACTCGACGTCCTCTACGTGATCTGGTTCCGCCGGATCTGGCTGCCGAGCAGTGGCTGGAAGTCGTACAGCGGGGCGGGCGGCGACCCGTCCAGCGACCACACCAACCACGTGCATCTCTCGGTCCGCTAGAAGATCCGACCCCGACGGGGGTACGAGGTCCGATGCGCTACTTGCGCATGTAGGCCTCGTACTCCCGCATCACCTCGTCCGTCGGGCCGTCCGCCCGGACCACGCCGGACTCCAGCCAGATGCAGCGGTCACAGGTGTCCCGGATCGACTGCTCGCTGTGGCTGACCAGGAAGACCGTGCCGGCCTCGGCACGCAGCTCCCGCACGCGCGCCTCACTGCGGCGGCGGAACTTGGCGTCACCCGTCGCCAGCGCCTCGTCGATCAGCAGCACGTCGTGCTTTTTCGCGGCGGCGATCGAGAACTTCAGCCGGGCCGCCATGCCCGAGGAGTACGTCCGCATCGGGTACGACGAGAAGTCGCCGCGCTCGTTGATGCCGGAGAACTCGATGATCGCGTCTTTCTTCGCCTTCACCTCGGCCGGTGACATGCCCATCGCGAGACAGCCCAGCTCGACGTTGCGCTCGCCGGGCAGCTCGTTCATCAGGGCGGCGTTCACACCCAGCAGCGAGGGCTGGCCGGACGCGTAGATCGCGCCCTTGGAGACCGGGAGCAGGCCGGCGACCGCGCGCAGCAGGGTCGACTTGCCGGACCCGTTGCTGCCGATCAGCCCGATCGCCTCACCCCGGTACGCCGTGAAGCTCACGCCCTTGACGGCGTGCACCTCCTTGACGTTCGCGGCCTTGGTGTTGGTCACCATCCGCTTGAGGCTGGCGAGGGGGCTGCCGGTGCCCGGCGACGCCGAGCTGTGCACCTTGTAGACGATGTGCGCGTCGTCCGCGATGACGGTGGGGATGCGATCGTTGTCAGCCACGGCCGTAGCCCTTCTCTCCGCGCCAGAAGTAGACGAATCCGCCGAGGCCGACGAACAGGCTCCAGACGACGGCCTGGATCCAGAGCGCGACCGGCGCACCGGCCAGCGTGACGTTCTCCAGCAGCGCGTGCCGGTACAGCTCGATGAAGATCAGCATCGGGTTCGCCTCGACCAGCGCGAGCTGCCAGCCGTCCAGCTTCTCGGTGAACAGGGTCACCGGGTAGAGGACCGCGGACCCGTACATCCAGAAGCGCATGATGAACGGGACCAGCTGCTTGATGTCGCGGTTCTTCGACCCGTACCGCGCCATGAACATCGCCAGGCCGGTGTTGAAGAACGACTGGAGAGCCAGCAGCGGGAGCAGCAGCACCCACTCCGCGGTGATCGGCTCGCCGGTGATCAGCACGATGCCGATCAGGACCAGCAGGGCGACCACGAAGTTGCGGATCTCGACGAGCGCGACCGACAGCGGCAGGCTGGCCCGAGGGAAGTGCAGTGCCCGGATCAGGCCCAGGTTCGCGGTGATCGCGTTGATCCCGGTCTGCACGATCGACTGGGTGAACTGGAAGACGAAGACCCCGATGCAGAGGTACGCGGGGAAATTGTCGACACCTCGGCTGGTCCCGATGATCACGCCGAAGATCAGGTAGTAGACCGCGGCGTTGATGATCGGTGTGAGGACCTGCCACACCGTGCCGAGCTTCGTGCTGCCCAGTGAGGACGTCATCTTGGCGCTCGCGTGCGCCCCGATGAAGTGCCGGTACGACCACAGCTGGCGCGTGTATTCCGGGAGGCGCGGAAGCCGCCCGGACGCCGTCAGGCCGTGCCGGCGAGCGAGCTCCTTGGGGGAGAGCTCGGTGCCGCTCTCGGCGACCGCCGTCTCTGGCATGGAGTGGTGCTCCGATCTAGTCGGCCCGGCGGAGGAGGTGGGCTCCGGTAGCTTGCGCGAGGACACAGCTGACAAGCATGACAGGCGTCCACCGTCTCCGTTGGAACGGGTTCGTATCGACGTGGCTGTGACGGTAGCTGACCAAACGGCGGAACGCAACCGTTACGTCGTAGCGTTATAGTGACTCTGTGGCGACAGTTAAGCGCGCACCAGCCGGAGCGGCGGTGCTCCGAGGCGACATCACCGTGGCGATCCGTAACGCGGTGATGAACGAGTTGGCGGAAGTCGGCTACGGTCGATTGTCCATCGAGGCGGTGGCCCGCCGTGCCGGGGTGGGCAAGACCGCGATCTACCGGCGGTGGAGCAACAAGCTCGAGATGGTCATGGAGATCGTCTCGGACGTTGCCGAGCGCAAGGTACCGCTTCCGGACACCGGGAGCTTCGCCGGTGATCTCGAACTCCTCATGATGATCGTGAGCAAGGCGCTCCAGCACCGGATCGCCTCGCAGATCATCCCGGACCTGATGGCCGAGGCGGCCCGCAACCCCCAGATCGCCGAGACCCTGCAGCGGGCCCTGCGCACCCACCAGCAATCCCTCGCGGAGAAGCTGGTGGGCCAGGCGGTGACCCGCGGCGAGCTCCCGGAGGGCACCGATCCGACTCTGGCGGTGGATCTGATGCTCGGCCCGCTCTACTGGCGTCTGGCGATCGCCCGCGAGCCGATCGCGGACGACTACCTGGAACGGCTGTCGGCGGCCGTCACGGGGGCGCTGCGGGCCGCGTTGCCGTGACGCAGCGGCGCACTGCGGTCCGCGCGATCGTGACGGAGCGGCGCTCCGCGGCCCGCGGGATCGGGTGACGGGACGGCGCGGCGGCAACCGGTAACCAACCGGATCGCACCGGACCGCAACTCAGGAACGGTGGCCCGCGGTTCGCGACGGCCGAAGGAAGGGGGCGACCCCGACCGACGGACCGGAGTGAAGACGATGACCACCCCCTGTGACGCCCGTGTCGACTTCACGGTGCTCGACGCCGCCGCCCTGCTGGCCATCGCCATGGGCGGGGCGCCGGACCGGTCCGCCCGCCCGCTGAGCAGCACGCCCAAGGTGATGACCGACGGCGCGGTGACCGGCCTGTGGCGCAGCCCGGACGGGACGGTCCAGCTCCGGCTGCACACCGACGGCACGTACGCCGGTGAGGTGGCCGGGCGCAAGCAGGCCGTTCGCGGCACCTACGACGTCGAGGGCGCCGAGGTGGTGCTGCACGACGAGTCCGGCCTGAACACCCCGGTGCAGGTCCACGAGGGCGAGCTGGAGATGGCCGGGCACCGCCTGCTCCCGGTGTGAGGAACCCCCTTGGCGCCCGCCCGGGCGCCGGGGATGCTGTCCGCATGATCGATTGGCTGAACAGCCCGGCGGTGGTGACGTTCGGCGTGCCGACCTCTTGGGCCGAGGTGCTCGGCTTCGGGACCGGGCTGCTCAACGTCGGCCTCCTGGTGCGCCAGCACATCCTGAACTGGCCGCTCGGCATCCTCAACGTCCTGCTGCTGATGGTCGTCTTCTGGAGCGCCGGCCTCTACGCCGACGCGGGCCTGCAGGTCGTCTACGTGCTGCTCGGCCTCTACGGCTGGTGGGCCTGGCTGCACGGCGGCCGGGACCGGTCACGGCTGGTGGTCCGGCACACGACCCGCCCGGAGTGGCTTGGTCTCGCCCTGGCCGGTCTGGTCCTGACCGGCGGCCTCTGGCTCTTCCTGGACCGGCTGACCGGCTCCACGGTCCCGCTCGCCGACGCGCTCACCACCGCGCTCTCCCTGCTCGCGACGTACGGCCAGACCCGCAAGCTGGTCGAGAGCTGGTGGATCTGGATCGCCGCCGACCTGATCTACATCCCGCTCTACGGCCACAAGGGGCTGTGGCTGACCGCGATCCTCTACGTGGCGTTCCTCACCCTCTGCGTCCTCGGGCTGCGCTCCTGGCGGGCGGCGCTGCGCGACCGGCGGGCGGTGGCGCCGGCATGAGGTACCGGCACGGCCTGATCGTCGGCAAGTTCTACCCACCGCACGCCGGGCACCACGCGCTCATCGAGACGGCCGCGGCGCTCTGTGACCGGCTGACCGTGGTGGTCGCCCCGTCGTCCGGCGAGAGCATCCCGCTGTCGCTGCGGCTGGCCTGGCTGCGCGAGGCGCACGGCCCGCACGTCCGGTTCGCCGGCGTCCACGACGACCACCCGATCGACTACGCCGACCCGGCGGTCTGGGAACTGCACATGACGGTCTTCCGGGCGGCGGCCGGCACCGACCGGGTGGACGCGGTCTTCTCCTCCGAGGCGTACGGCGCCGAACTGGCCCGCCGGTTCCATGCGCAGGCCGTGCTCGTCGACCCGGAACGCACCCGGGTGCCGGTCTCCGGCACGGCGATCCGGGCCGACCCGGTGGCGCACTGGGACCGGCTCGGCCCCGGCGCCCGTGCCTGGCTGGCCCGCCGGGTGATCGTGGTGGGCGCGGAGTCGACCGGCACCACCACGACCGCTCGTGCGCTGGCCCGGCACTACCGGCTGCGCGGCGGTGTCTGGGCGGCCACCCGCTGGGTCCCCGAGTACGGCCGGGAGCTCACCGAGATCAAGCTGCGGGAACTACGGCGCAGCCGGGCCGAGGCGACCGTGTCGACGTCACCTGGGACCGGTCGGACTTCGTGCGGGTCGCTGCCGAGCAGAACGCGGCCGAGGACGCGGCCGCCCGGGCGGGTTCGCCGGTGCTCTTCGGCGACACCGACGCGTTCGCCACCACGATCTGGGAGGAGCGGTACCTGGGCAGCACCTCGGCGGACGTCCGTGCGCTGGTTCGTGACCCGGACCTCTACCTGCTCACCGAGGCTGACGGGGTGCCGTTCGACGACGACGGGCTGCGCGACGGCGAGCACCTGCGGCACTGGATGACCGGCCGGTTCCGCACCGAGCTGGCGGGGCGCGGGGTCCCGTACGCCGTCCTCGCCGGAAGTCATGCGCGGCGCCTGCGCACCGCGATCCGTGCCGTCGACGACCTCCTGGCCGGCGGCTGGCACCTGGCCGCGCCGCTGACGCCCGGCGGCGTGGCGGGGAACACCGCTAAGGGTGCGGCGGTCCAGGTCGATCAGTAGGGGACATCGACCTGGGGGACGGATGCGGAAGACCACGATCGCGATTGCTCTGTCGGCGCTGCCGTTGCTGCTCGGCGGCTGTGCCGCGCTCGGTCTCGGTGACGGGCCGGGCTCGTCGGCGGCGGACGGGAACGCCGGGGAGCCGTGGATCGAGGTGGCGGCCGGTGCGGCGACACCGAGCCCGGTCCCGACCCGTGGCAAGGCGGCAGCGACGGCCGAGCCGGCCGTCTCGACGCCCGCTCCGGACCCCGCCTGCACCAAGATCTGGCCGCGCACCGAGCCGGTTCTCATCCCGGTCGAGGTCACCCCGGGCGCGGGCTCGCTCAAGGTCGAGTGGCCCCGGCAGTACGACTCCGACTACCGGGTCACGGCGGTGCCGCAGGAGCTGGTCAGCGGCCCGCAGCCGGAGCCGGAGTGGCAGGCCGTGGCCCCCGGCACGGGGTGCTCGGTCAGCACCACGATCACCGGGCTGATCCCGGGTGCGGCCTACATCGTCTGGCTCGACGCGCCGAACACCGGCTACGACACCGACGGCACCCGGCACCTCTACAGCGGTCGCTCCGGAGTCGTCTACCCGAACTAAGCCAGGCCCGGCAGTCATCACCGGCTGCGCCCGGCCCGGTCGTCACCACTCGCTGCCGGCCCGTTCGACGGTGAGCACCTCCAGCCCGGCCGGCCCCAGCCGGTACTTGGTCATCGTGGTGAGCGCCGGCCCGTAGACGTGCACGCTCACCGCCGGCCGGTTCGACCGGTTGGTCATCCGGTGCACGTGGTGTGCGCCGAACCGGCGGCCGGCGCCTTCGCCGAGCTCCCGGGAGTGCACCCGGGCCCCGCCCGCACCGGTCGCGACGGTGTCCTCGGTCAGGCTGCCGCGCAGGACGTGGAACGCACCGGCCGAGCCGCCGTGGTCGTGGATCTCGGTGCCCTGCCCGGGCATCCAGGTGAGCAGCCAGACCTCGTGGTCGTCGGCGCCCGCGAGCCGGTGGTACCAGCGCTCGGAGCGCTGGAAGCGGGGTGCCACCGGCCACTGCTCGGGGGCGGCGGCGAACTGCCGGGCGACGGCGAGGTGGTCGAGACGGAGATCGGTCACGGTCACGGTGTCCTCCTTGACATACATACTCTATAGACCTGATAGGTTTTACCACACGATCGGGTGCCCCGGTCCCGGACTCGCGGGATTGCTCCCGAGAAGGCCGGAGTGCGTACCGAAAGAGGCTTGGAGAACTTCGCCTCTTTCTCGGACTGGCGCGAAAACTTCGTTGCGCAACGACGCCGACACGCTGCGTCGAAACGGCTGGGCGTTCTGTCACCGAAACGGCCTACCCCGTCCGCCGTAACGGTGGAAATACCTGCTCAGGGCGGTCCGTGCGGCATCGAGGCGGCTATATGGTGAGGCGCGCCGCCGAGAGCCGGTTGCCGGGAGTGCCCGCCTCGCGGCGCTCCGAAGCCCCGATGAACGAGGACGGACACGTGTTGAAGTCACGCCGCGGTCTGCTCGCGGCCGGTCTGACCGCAGCCGTGATCGGCACGATCGGAGTCGTGTCGACGCTCAACGCCGGCGCCGAACAGATCCCCGCCGCGCCGGAGCCCGCCGCGGCGCCGGCCGACCCGGCGGACGCGGCCTCGGAGGCGCCGCCGGCCCTGCGGCCGCCGGCCAGCCTGCCCTGGGGTGGGCGGCCACACAGCGTCCGGACCGGGCGGGACGGCGCCAGCAGTAAATCGCTCAAGGCGGCCGGCCTGACCGCGGCGGCCCCCGACGAGGTGACCGAGGAACGCGGCGAGGAGCACGCGCCGAAGGGCCGCACGTCGCGGAACACGTTCCTCAAGTCGGCGAAGACCGACGTGGTGCCGCCCGAGCCGCCGCCGACCGGCAGCCCCGGCGCGGAGGTCGGCAAGCCGACGGTCAACTTCCTCTACAGCGTGGGATCGCAGGCCGCCGTCTCCGACGGTGCTTACGCCAACCTCACGATCAGCAAGCCGAAGCTCGCGAAGACTGATTACCACTCCCTCGCCGAGATCGCCGTGCAGTCGGCGGACGGCGCCCAGATCGTCGAGGTCGGCTGGACCGTCGACCGGACGGTGAACGGCGACGACGACCCGCACCTGTTCGTCTACCACTGGGTGGACCGCAAGCCGACCTGCTACAACACCTGCGGCTTCGTGCAGTACAGCAAAAACATCGCGCCCGGCGACGTGCTGGCGCAGGACCGTGCCGCGCGGTTCGGGATCCAGTTCTTCAACGGCGCCTGGTGGGTGGCGTTCGACAGCGAGTGGGTCGGTTACTTCCCCGGCCAGATCTGGGACGACACGTTCACCAAGAGCGGACTGGTGCAGATCTTCGGCGAGGTCGCGGCGGCCAGCCCGAAACCGTGCACCGAGATGGGCAACGGCCGGGCCGCCGGCGACGGCGGCGCGGCCCGGATCGGCAGTGTGTCCTACCTCAACGGTCCCGCGATCGAGATGAACGTACGCGCTACGAGTGACGTTTACGCGGTGTCCAAGATGAGCACCCGGACGTTCCGGTACGGCGGCCCCGGAGCCTGCTGAGCAGCACCTTCGCCCGATGCCCGGCCCTCGCACGAGGGCCGGGCATCGTCGGTACCGGCTTCCACGGGACAGCAGGTGAACCGGACCGCGTGCCACGATGTACACCCGGGTGGCCGAGGGGAACCCGATGGGAGCTGGCGCCGATGAAGCGACGGGTGAGCCCCGACGAGCAATTGATGACCGCGCTCTACACCGAGCACTACGCAGTTCTGATCAACTTCGTGTCGCGCTACGTGTCCGACCGCCACAAGGCCGAGGACCTGGTGCAGGAGACACTTCTGCGGGCCTGGAAGCACATCGACCATCTGGATCCCGAACCGGGACGGACCAGGTCGTACCTGCTGACCATCGCCCGCAACGTGGTGACCAACGCCTGGCGTGCGGAACAGCGCAGGCCCCGGCTGGTCGCCGACGAGAACGCGGTCAATTCGGTGCCGTCGGCGGACAACGTGGATCAGATGGTGGAAGGCTGGCTGGTGGCGGAGGCGCTGGAGCGGCTCTCGCCGGAACACCGGGCGGTGATCCAGGCGATGTATTACGAGGGGCAGAGTGTGGCCGACGCCTCGCGAAAACTGTCGGTGCCGGAGGGGACGGTCAAGTCGCGCGCCTACTACGCGGTCCGCGCGCTGCGAACCGTCTTCGAGGAGATGGGGATGCTTCGATGAGCGCCTGGAACGAAGCGGAGGGGCGTCATGAGCGATCTTGACGAGCACGGCAGCCTGCACCGGCTGCTCGGCGGCTACCTTCTCGGCGGCCTCGATGAGGCCGACACCGACCGGCTCGACGAGCACCTGCGGGACTGCGCCGACTGCCGCGCCGAACTGGACCGGCTGGCGCCCGTACCCGAGATGCTCCAGCACCTGCCGGACGCGCGGCACCTGGGCGGTGGCGTCCCGCTCGCGGTCAGTCCGGCCGCGCGGCCGAGCTCGCAGAACATCGAGGGCCTGCTGAGCCGGATGCGGGCCGAGAAGCACAAGGAGGTCCGGGTCAACCGGACGCGCTGGCTGGTGGCGGCGGCCGTGGTGCTGATCGCCGCCGCGGCGATCGGTTACGGGGTCTTCACCAACACCGGCGCGCAACAGCAGGGCCCGCCGGAGGCGTTGCCGAGTGTGGAACTGCTCACCGCCCGGTTCGAACCGGCCGCCGGCAGCAGCGTGACAGGTTCCGCGGTGATCACCCCGAAGGTGTGGGGGGTGTCGGTGGCGCTGGATGTCAGCCGGATGAGCGGCGAGGCGCCGTTCCTGTGCCTGGTGCGCACCAAGGCGGGCGCGACCGAGCAGGCGGCGGTCTGGGGTGACACGCCGGACGACAAGGCCAAAGTGGTGGGCGGCAGCTCGGTCAAGGTCACCGACCTCGATGCCATCCTGATCACCGACAAGAACGGCAAACTGATCGGCACCGCCCCGGTGGTGTGATCAGGCGGCGTGGCCCGCCGCGGCGGACTGCTCGCCCCGCCGCGGCACCGCGCCGGGCAAGGATCGCCGGGCGGCGAGCGCGGCCGCTCGGGCCAGGGCCGCCGCGCGCAGCGCGGCAGCGGCGCACGGCCGCATCAGCGCATCCATCCGGTCGGTGAGTTCGGCCCGGCTGAACGGTTTGGGCAGGAAGTCGTCGGCGCCCTCGCGCAGCGCTGTCATGATCAGCTCTTGCTGCACGTCGGCGCTGATGATCATGACGGGCATCGCTTCGGTGCGCGCGTCCGCCCGGATCCGCCGGCACAGCTCGACGCCGGACTGACCGGGCATCCGCATGTCGACCAGGGCGGCGTCGATGCCGCCGCCGGCCAGCGCGGCGGACGCCTCGGCCACATCGGCCGCGGCCACCACGTCGTGGCCCATCCGGCGCATCGCCAGGGTGAGCAGTTCCCGATGGTCGACCTCGTCGTCAACGATCAACACGGTGGGCACGTCGAACCTCCGGGACGTCTGGCCTGGCTGCCATCCCATGTTCGGCAGCGGACGACGACCACTGAGCCGCAACGGAGCTGCATAGACTCGGAAACATGCGTGCTGCCGTTTTCGCCGAGCCCGGTCCCGCCGCTTCCGTCCTCAAGATCACCGATCGTGCCCTGCCACGGGTGGGCGCCGGGGAGGTCCGGGTCCGGATCGTCCTCTCCGCCGTCAACCCCACCGACACCGGCACCCGGGCCGGTCGCGGCGTGCCGGACGGGGTCTCCCCGCCCCGCGTGCCGAACCAGGACGGCGCCGGGGTGGTCGACGCGGTCGGGGAGGGCGTGACCGGTCTGGAGGCGGGTGACCGGGTCTGGGTGTGGGACGCCGGTTACGGGCGGGCGGACGGGACGGCGCAGGAGTTCGTGGTGCTGCCCCGGGCCCAGGTGGTCCGGATGAACGACGACGTCCCGTTCGAGGTCGGCGCGGCTCTCGGCATCCCGGCGCTGACGGCGCACCGCTGCCTGACCGTGGCCGCCGACGGTCCGGCGCGACTCGCCCCGGGCGCGCTGTCCGGCCGGACCGTGCTCGTCGCGGGCGGCGCCGGTGCGGTCGGCAACGCGGCGATCCAGCTCGCCAAGTGGGCCGGCGCGACGGTGCTCACCACTGTCAGTTCGGCGGAGAAGGGGCGGCTGGCGACGGCCGCCGGAGCCGATGCGGTGATCAATTACCGGGAGGAGGACGTGGCCGACCGGGTCCGTGCCCTGAGCGCGACCGGCCCGCACGTCGTCGTCGAGGTGAGCACCGAGAACCTCGACCTCGACCTGGACGTGGTGGCGCCGGGCGGCAACATCGCGCTCTACGTGCCGGGCACGGTGACCGTGCCGAGTTTCCGGGCGATGCTGAAGAACGTCAGCCTCGACTTCGTGCTCACCTACACGACCACGCCGCAAGAGAAGGCGGACGCCGTGGCGGCGGTCGCCGAGGCGGTCGGCACGGGGGCGTTCCGGGTGGGCGCGGAGGCCGGGCTGCCGATCGTCAGGTTCCCCCTGGACCGGATCGCGGAGGCGCACGAGGCGGTCGAGAACCACGCGGTCGGCAAGGTCGTCATCGAGGTGACCGCGCCCTGAGCAGCAGCGCGTCCGCGACCCGCTCCACACCCTTGCCGTCGACGGCGGCCCAGCCACGTGCCGCGACCGCCGTCCGCCGCGCCGGGTCGGTGAGCAACTGCCGCAGGGTGCCGACGGCCTCGTCGCCCAGCTCACCGAGACGGCCCAGTCCGGCGGCGTAGCCGTGGGCGACCGTCCGCTCGTACCCCTGGATCTGGTTGTCGACCACCCAGATCAGGGCAGCCGCCCGGCCCAGGCAGAGCAGTTCCCAGGTCGAGGTGCCGCTGGCGCTGATCACCAGGTCGGCGCCGGTGAGCAGTTTCGGCAGGTGATCGGTGGGCCCGATGATCTCGAAGTGCTGGCCGGGCCCGGCGTCCACCGCGAGCAGTTCGTCGCGCAGGCTCTCGTCGGCGGCGATCACGGTGGCGTCGAAGGCGGCCGCGGTCCGGGTGAGCAGGCGCGCCACGTGCGGCGCGGCACGGTAGGCGTCGGTGCCGCCGAAGAAGGCGACCACCTTGGGCGTACGGGTGGACGAGTGCACCGGCGCCACCACCGGCCGCAGCTGCCGCACCGCCGATCGCAGCAGCGCGTAGTCGAGCCCGGCCAGCCGGACCTCCCCGTCGGTCAGCACGGCGTCGAGGTTCTGGTCGACGTAGATGTCCGCCGACTGGCCACGCGGGTCGCCGTCCACGACGGCCAGCACCGGGAACCCGGCCGCACGCACCGCGGCGCTCTGCTGCGGCGCCAGCGTGTACGAGTCGACGACAAGCGCACCCAGCTCCAGCCGCCGTGCCGCCGCGACCAGGCCGACCGCGTCGTAGGGCGCCGGGTGCCAGGGCAGTCCCCGCTGTTCCAGCTGCGCCTCGGCCCAGGCCACCCCGCCCAGGTCGGCGAGGAAGTGCACGTCCACGCCGCGGGCCGTCAGCTCCTCGGCGAGGGCCACGCACCGGACCAGATGGCCCACCCCGGTACGCGGCCCCGCATCGCACCGAATCCCGATGTTCACGCCTGGTCCAGTTCCTTCTGCCGCACGTGGGCGTTGAGCGCGGCCAGTTCGGGCTGCTCGTCGAACCAGCCGGCCAGGGTCCGGATCGGCACCGGTACGTCGCCGAAGTGGTCGATGACGGCCTCGATCAGCTTCCAGTCGTCCTCGGTGTCCAGGGTGAGCCGCAGGTGGGACAGGTCCGGCTGCGCGGTCAGCCCGATCACGTCGAAGTCGTGCGGGTGCGAGTAGATGTACGACGTCACGTGCGTGCGGTGGTGGTCGTACGCCAGCTTGTCGATCTCCTTCAGCACGGTGGCCCGGACCACCTCGACGTCCAGGCCGCGCGGCAGCGTCCGGGTGATCGACGTGGTCAGGTAGTCGACGCCGCTCGCCGCGAAGACCCGGGTGGCCCGGGCGACGAGGTGCGGGTCGAGCAGCGGGCAGTCCGCGGTGAACCGGAGCACGGTGTCGGCCGACCGGGTCTCCAGGACGCCCAGGAACCGGGTGAGCACGTCGTCGACCGGGCCGCGGTGCCAGGCCACGCCGATCCGCTCGCACTCGGCGACCACCGCGTCGTCGGCGGCCTCGGTGGTGGTGGCGACGACGAGGTCGTCCAGGACGCCGCTCTCCCGGGCGGCGCGGACCACCCGGTCGAGGACGGTCCGGCCGGCGAGGCGGCGCAGCACCTTGCCGGGGAGACGGGTGGAGCCCATCCGGGCCTGAATGATGCCGAGGGTCGTCATTGCTGTCCTTTTCGGAGGCTGTTGCGGGCTTTGCGCGCGAGGCCGAGCCCGGCCTTGGCGGCGCGGAAGCCGAGCGATCCGCTGAACGCGGCGATCTGGACCTTGGCGCGGCCGAGTTCCGCGTCGCGCTTCTCCAGTTCGGCCTCGAAGAAGCGGCTGCGGGCCTCGGCGTCGTCGAGCCGGCGGCGCAGCTCGTCGATCCGGGCGGTGAGTTCGCGGCGGCCGTCCGGCGCGCCGGTGGGACCGGGTGGTTCGGGGGCGGCCGCCAGCCCGGCCGCGCCGGCGAGCACCTCGGTCAGCCGGGCCATGTCGGTGACGGCCGGCCAGGGGTGGGCGTAACCACCGGCGTCGAGGGTGTGCGCGAACCGGGCGAGCGCGTCCGGCTGGTCCGGCCGGCCGGGGTCGAGCACGGTGTATCGGTCGCCGTCCACGAGCACGTTCCCGGCGGCCGTCGTGGGCAGGGCGGCCATCCAGCCGGTGAGCAGCCGGCGCAGTCCGGGCAGGTCGTGCCCGAGTGCGGCCGTGAGCAGCGCCTCCTCGAGCAGCCGGCCGGCGGGCAGCGGCAGGGTGTCGCGGGTGCCGTCCGCCGTCCGTCGCGACCACGTGCCGTCCGGCTCGCCGATCACCTCGACGACCGTGCCGGCACTGCGGTACAGCGCCGGCGCCAGCGGCACGGTCACCGCTGGGCGGGTGGCGAGCTGGGCGACGGCTATCCAGGCCGGTGCCAGCTCGGCGCCGAGACCGCGGCGGACGGCGGCGCCGGCCAGGCGCCGCGGGTCACTCAGGACCGGCTTTCCGGCGTACGCGTCCGCGACCGCACCGCTCGCCAGGGCTGCGAGCGCGTCGAGGGGCCCGTAGCGCAGGGTCTCCGGGGTGGCCAGCAGGGTGGGATGTGCCGGGTCCGGCCAGGCGGCGGCGAGTCCGGAGACCGGCAGGCCCTCGGCGCCGAGCGCGGCGGCGAGCCGGTCCGGCCGCCCGGGCGCGGTACCGAACTCGCCGAGCGGGCGCCACTCGCCGGTGCCCGGCGCGGTCGGGGTGCCGGGGTCGGCGAGCCGGTGCACGCCGAGCTCGTTCTCCACGGTCAGCAGCAGGGTGCCGCCGGGACGCATGACACGTTTGAGGACCCTGACCGATTCGGCCCAGTCGTACTGGGGGCCCTCCGGTGAGCAGAGCCGGCCGGTGCCGTCCAAGGCCACCACGGCGTCGTACCGGTCCTCGCCGGTCAGTTTCGCCAGCGTGCCGCAGAGCACGGTGAAGCCTTGCGCGGACAGCGCCTCGGCGTCCGGCTGGGAGCGGAGAAGGCAGGTGACGGTCCGGCCGTCGGCGAGCGCCTCGATCAGCCCGGGCTCGTGCGGCCCTGCCACCAGGACGTGCGCACCGGCGGGGAGCCGGCCGGCCAGGTGCCGGTAGAGGTCGCCGCCGGCCGCCGGGAGCCGCTCCGCGAACTCCGGCATCTCGCCGCCGATCATCCGGATCATGCCGCCTCCCGCATCTCGCGGCCGGCGGTCCAGCCCAGCACGGCCCGCAGTTCGGCCGGCGAGGCCAGGTGACCCGCGCCGAGCTCGGCCATCGCGGTGGCCCGGGCGGCCGTCACGTCCGGGTTCGTACCGTGCAGTTCGGGCCACTCCCGCGGGATGCGCCGGGCGGTCGGCCCGTCCTCCTTGGCGAGGCGCATCGGGTTGCCGTAGACGGCCGGTTCGCACCCGGCCGCGACACCGTAGAAGACCGCGCTGCTCAGCCGGTTCGAGGCGACCCGGCGGTGCCGGCGCAGCTCGGCCAGCTGCTTGTGCAGGAACCGGGCGTCGGTCTGCATCCGCATGTAACCGCGGTAGCCGTGGCAGATCACCCGGCCGGCCTTCTCGTACGCGGCCCGGATCCGGGCGTCCCGGAACTCGTGCCAGTACAGGCAGAAGGTGATCGGGCCGGGCTCGGTCGCGACGATCTCGTCGATCAGCCGCTGGTGGTCACCGTCGACGTGCTGGCCCTCCCAGCCGTGGAACGGGTACCAGATGGTGCCCTCCCGCTCCCCGCCGGCGTCCGGATCGGACTGCGCGGAGGCGGCATCCGGTTCGGACTGCGCGGAGAGCAGGTAGAGGAAGGGCGCGCCGATCACCGTGGCCAGTGGCCGGTTCATCGACCAGGCCCGGCGCCGGGTGCGCTCGGACCAGACGAAGATCGGCCGGCCGGGCGCGTACGGCGTACCGGCGCCCAGCCCGTCCACCACGTTCCAGCCGTGCTGCAGGTACCCGTCGATCCGCGGCGGATCCGCCGGGTCGAGCCCGCAGTACTCGGCGAGGACGTGGGCGTGACCGTAGAAGTGGTTGCCGTGGTGCACCCGCTAGCTCCCGAGGATGCCGCGCAGCGTCTCGACCACGCGGTCCTGGTCGTCGTCGCTGAGGTCGGCGAAGAGCGGCAGGGACAGCTCCTCGGCGTAGAAGGCCTCCGCCACCGGGCACATGCCCCGCCGGTACCCCAGGTCCTCGAAGACCGGGTGCCAGTAGACCGGGATGTAGTTGACCTGCACCCCGATGCCGGCGGCGCGCATCCGGTCGTACAGCTCCCGGCGGCGGCCGCCGAGGACGCGTACCGGGTAGAGGTGGCGCATCGGGTCGCTCTCCGGCCGGTGCGCCGGAAGGCGCAGGCCGGGCACGTCGGCCAGCAGCGCGTCGTAGCGGGCCGAGAGGTGCGCGCGGCGGACCTTGAACTCGCCGAGCCGGCGCAGCTGCGCGCTGCCCAGCGCGCAGAGTACATCCGGCAGCCGGTAGTTGAGGCCGAACTCCGGCACCTCGTACCACCAGCCGCCCTCGTCGGGGTGGCGCAGGCCGTCCCGGACCACGCCGACCGTACGGAACGCGCGCAGCCGGGTGATCAGCTCCGGCCGGGTCGACGCGACCGCGCCGCCCTCGCCGGTGGTCAGGTTCTTGGTCGGGAAGAACGAGAACGTGGTCAGGTCGGCGAGGGTGCCGACCGGCCGTCCCTTGTAGAGCGAGCCGATCGAGTGCGCGGCGTCGCCGAGCAGCAGCGCGCCGCTGCTCTCGCCGACTTTGCGCAGCCTGTCGTAGTCGGCCGGCACACCGGCGTAGTCGACCGCGGCGATCACCCGGGTGCGCTCGGTGAGAGCGGCCTCCACGGCGGCCGGGTCGAGGTTGGCGGTGTCCTCCTCGACGTCGGCGAAGACCACCTTCGCACCGAGCATGGCCGCGCCGGACGCCGTGGCGACGAACGTCATCGGCGTCGTGACCACCTCGTCGCCGGTCGTCACGCCGGCCGCCGCGTAGGCCGCGTGCAGCGCCGTCGTGCCGTTGGTGACCGTGACGCAGGGCGCCCCGGTCACCGCGGCCAGGTCGGCCTCGAACTCGGCGACACGCGGACCGGTGGTGAGCCAGTCGCTGCCCAGCGCCGCGACGACCGCCTCGACATCGGCGGCGTCGATCGACTGTCGTCCGTAGGGCAGCATCAGTTCTCCGCGAGCAGGGCGCGCATGTCGTCGACCGAGAGCCACAGGTCGTTGTTGTCGGAGCGGTAGTTGAAGCCGTCCGCGACCGGCTCGCCACCGGCCGGCGCCTCGTAACCCCAGCTCGCCGCGACCGGCTGGACCACGTAGCGGTCCGGGAAGCGCAGCGTGCGGCGGCTGTCGTCGGCGGCGATCATCTCCTCGTGCAGCTTCTCGCCGGGCCGCATGCCCATCTCGTGGGTGGGCGCGTCCGGCGCGACGGCCTCGACCAGGTCGAGGATGCGCATGCTCGGGATCCGCGGCACGTAGAGCTCGCCGCCGTGCATCACGTCGAACGAGTCGACGACGAACTTGACCGCCTGGTCCAGGCTGATCCAGAACCGGGTCATCCGCTTGTCGGTGATCGGCAGGCTCTTGCCCTCGGCGGCCAGCTTCCGGAAGAACGGCACGACCGAGCCGCGGCTGCCCATCACGTTGCCGTAGCGGACCACGGCGAGGCGGGTCGGGTGCGTGGCGGCGTAGTGGTTGCCGGCGATGACGATCTTGTCGGCGGCCAGCTTGGTCGCGCCGTACAGGTTGATCGGGCTCGACGCCTTGTCGGTGGAGAGCGCGACGACCTTCTTGACCTCGGCGTTGATCGCCGCGTCGATCACGTTCTGGGTGCCGTTGATGTTGGTGGCGACGAACTCGGAGGGGTTGTACTCCGCGGTGTCGACCTGCTTGAGCGCGGCCGCGTGGACCACGTAGTCGATGCTGTGCATGGCGCGCGCCAGGCGCTCACGGTCGCGGATGTCGCCGATGAAGAAGCGCAGCCGGGGGTCGTCGCCGAACATCTGGCGGACCTCGTACTGCTTCAGCTCGTCACGCGAGAAGACGACGATGCGAGCCGGGTCGAGGTGGGTCAGCGCGTACTTCAGGAAGGCCTTGCCGAACGAACCGGTGGAGCCGGTGACAAGGATCGAGGAGCCGGCGATTTCAGACACGAGTTTTCTCCGCAGGGGTTCAGCGATGGCCGGTACGAGCCGGAAGCATAACCAGAGGATTCGCTATTTCCAGAGTGGCGAAGAAAGGCCAATGCGAGTTCATTCTCAGTTAAACCGGCATTGGTCGCGACGACGGTGGACCTGCGGGAAGGTAGGAGTCCTCTAACCACCCCCCATTGGAGTTGTACCGTGACTGAGCTGCAGAGACTACGCGACGCGTTCCGTACCGCGCTCGATCTTCCGGCGGACGCGCCCGTGGACGACCTGCGCTACCAGGACAACGAGAAGTGGGATTCTCTCGCTCACATGTCGTTGGTCGCGGCTATCGAAGATGAATTCTCGGTAATGATTGATACCGACGATGTCATCAATATGTCCAGTTTCGGCGAGGCCGTGCGAATCCTCGGTAAATACGGGGTGGACGTCAAGTGAGTGTCGCCCTGGTGACCGGGGCGTCGCGCGGCATCGGCCGGGCCACCGCGCATCGTCTCGCCGAGCAGGGCTACGACCTGGTCCTGCACGGGCACCGCGCCGACGGCGTGGCCGAGGCGGCCGAGTCGCTGGCCGCCAAGTTCGGCGTCACCGCCGTGCACGCCGCCGGTGACATCGCGGACCCGCAGACCAGCAAGGCCCTGGTGCGCCTCGCCTTCGAGACGTTCAAGCGGCTGGACGCGCTGGTCGTCAACGCCGGCACGCACGCGGCCGGGATGCTGGGGATGACCGGCGACGCCACCATCGAGCGGCTCTTCGCGGTGAACGCGGCGGGTGCGGCGTACACGCTGCAGAACGCGGTCCGGCTGCTCGCCCGCGCGCCGCACGCGTCGGTCGTGCTGACCGCCTCGATCACCGGTACGCAGGGTGCGGCCGGTCAGGCCGTCTACGCCGCGTCCAAGGCGGCCGTGGTCGGCCTGACCAGGTCGGCCGCGAAGGAGCTCGGCCCGCGTGGCGTCCGGGTCAACGCGGTCGCGCCCGGCTTCATCGCCACCGACATGCTCGACACCCTGGACGAGGCCGGTCGCGCCGAGCGGATCGCCGGCACCGCGCTGGGCCGCCTCGGCACCGCCGAGGACGTCGCCGACGTGATCACCTTCCTCCTTTCCGACCAGGCCCGCTTCGTCACCGGCCAGGTGATCGGAGTGGACGGGGGACTGACGCTGTGAACCTGCTGCACCCGGACGCCCGCGTCGTCGACGCGGCCACCGGTGACGAACTGACAGCCGGCCTCATCGACCGGGCGGCTGCCGAACTCGCCGGTGAGCGGCTGCTGTTCCTGCCGATGCCGTCGACCGTGCCGGCCGTCGCGCGCTACCTGGCCGCGCTGCGCCTGGACATCCCGGTGGTCCTGCTCGACCCGGAGGGCGACCACACCGAGCTGATCCAGCGGTACGCCACCGACGAGGTGCACCCGGACCTCGCGCTGCTGCTCACCACGAGTGGCTCCACCGGCAACCCGAAACTGGTCCGGCTCTCCCGCTCGGCGGTGCTCGCCAACGCCCGGCAGGTGGCCGAGTCGCTCGGCGTGACGGGTGACGACGTGGCGATCACGACGCTGCCGCTGTTCTACTCCTACGGCCTGTCGGTGCTGCACTCGCACCTGCTCGCCGGCGCGACGGTGGTGCTGGAGCGGACCGGGATCATGCAGCGCGACTTCTGGACGGCGGTCGACGAGCACCGGGTCACGTCGCTGGCGTTCGTGCCGTACCAGTACGAGATGCTGCGCCGGCTGCGCTTCGATCCGGCCAAGCACCCGTCCGTGCGGACCCTCACGCAGGCCGGCGGCCGGCTGCGCGCCGAACTGATGACCGATTTCGCCCAGCGAATGTCCGACGCGGGCGGCCGGCTGTTCGTGATGTACGGCCAGACCGAGGCCGCCCCCCGGATGGCGACCCTGCCGCCGGACCGGCTCGGCGACAAGCTGGGCTCGGTCGGCCTCGCGATGCCCGGCGGCGCCTTCGCCATCGAGGACGACGAGGTCGTCTACCGCGGGCCCAACGTGATGATGGGGTACGCGGAGAGCGCTGCCGACCTGGTCCGCGGCGACGAGCAGGGCGGCGTGCTGCGCACCGGTGACCTGGGCCGCCTCGACGACGAGGGTTTCCTGTTCATCACCGGCCGGCTCAAGCGGATGGGCAAGGTGTTCGGCGTCCGGATCAACCTGGACGACGTCGAGCGCGAGTTCCCGGTCGCCGCCGTCGCCGGTGACGACCGGCTGCACGTCTTCGCCGAGGGCATCACCGCGGACGACGCCCGGGCGCTGCGCACGAAGGTCGCCGAGTGGCTCGGCACCCACTTCACCGGGGTCGACGTCCGCCCGATCGAGGCGCTGCCCCTGCTGCCGAACGGCAAGACCGACTACCGCGCCCTGGAGGCGTCGCTGTGAGTGTCTTCACCCTGTCGCAGGCCGCCAAGGAGGAGGTCCTGCTCAAGGAACTCTCCTCCCTCACCGAGCATCACCGGGCCAACTGCGAGCCCTACGACCGGATCCTGTCCGCGTCGGGATTCTCCGCCGCGGCGACCGTTGCCGACCTGCCCTACCTGCCGGTGCGGCTCTTCAAGAACCTCGAACTCAAGAGCATCCCGGACGACCAGGTCTTCAAGGTCCTGACCTCGAGCGGTACGACTGGCGAGGTCAGCCGGATCTACCTGGACAAGGCGGCCGCCGCCGAGCAGCAGCGCCGCCTGGCCGCCACGGTGCAGAGCGTGCTCGGCCCGAAGCGGCTGCCGATGCTGCTCGTCGACACCAAGGCGATGCTCAAGGACCGGCGCTCCTTCAGCGCCCGCGGCGCCGGCGTGCTGGGCATGTCGACCTTCGGCCGCGACCACGTCTGGGCGCTCGACAACGAGGGGATCGTCGACCTCGACGCCATCCGCGGCTTCCTCGCCAAGCACGGCGACCAGCCGTTCCTGATCTTCGGGTTCACCTTCCTGGTCTGGCTGCACCTCTACGAGGTGGCCCGGGACAACGGGCTCGACCTGAGCAACGGCATCCTGATCCACTCCGGTGGCTGGAAGAAGCTCGTCGACCAGGCCGTCTCGCCGGACGAGTTCCGGGCCCGGCTCGCCGGTGTCGGGCTGACGAACGTGCACAACTACTACGGCATGGTCGAGCAGATCGGCACGATCTTCCTGGAGGGACCGTCCGGTGGCTCGCTGTACTGCCCGGACTTCGCGGACGTGGTGGTCCGCGACCCGGAGACCTGGGCGGAGCTTCCGCCCGGCAAACCGGGTCTGCTGGAGGTGGTGAGCACGCTGCCCACGTCGTACCCGGGGCACGTCCTGCTCACCGAGGACCTCGGCGTGGTGCACGGGATCGACGACGGGGACTGGCCCGGCAAGCGGTTCTCGGTGCTCGGCCGGTTGCCGCGCGCCGAGGCCCGGGGCTGTTCGGACACGTATCGGAGCGCGGCGTGATGCAGTTCAGATTCGGTGCCGAGGGCGAGCTCACCGCGCCGTCGCAGGACCGGCTCGCGGTCGGCGACCCGAGGGTCGTCGACTTCCTCGCGAAGCTGGCCCGCAAGCTGCTGGCGCCCGCGGTGGCCCGGCGGCACCCCGAGCTGGGTTCGCTCGGCTACTTCCTGCGCCCGGCCGAGCTGCACCGGGCCGTGGAGCGGATGCGGCGCGACGACGCGCTCGTCTTCCCGCGGGGCAACGTCTTCCACCTGCCCCCGGCGAACGTGGACACGATCTTCGTCTATTCGTGGGCGCTCTCGGCGCTGGCCGGCAACCACAATGTGGTCCGGATCTCGTCGCGGTCCGCGGGTGCGGCCGAGGTGATCCTGGAAGCCATGAACGCGGTCGAGGCCGACCCGGTGATCGCCCGTACTCAGCGGATGGTGACCTACGGGCGGGACGACGCGATCACCGGCGCGCTGAGCAAGTGGGCCGACCTGCGGGTGATCTGGGGTGGCGACGCCGCCGTGGACGCGATCCGCAAACACCCGCTGCGGCCGTCGGCCCGGGACCTGACCTTCCCGGACCGGACCAGCTGGGCGGTGCTGTCGACGGCGGGGTGGCGGGCCGCCGACCCGGCCGCGCGGCGCACCGCGGTGGTCGGGTTCGCCAACGACGCGTACTGGTTCGACCAGGCCGCCTGCTCCTCGCCGCGGACCGTGTTCCTGGTCGGCGGCGACGGTGCCGGTGTCCGCGCCGAGTTCCTTGACCTGCTGCTGGAAGTGGTCGAGGCGCGCGGCTGGACGGTGGATCCGGCGATGGCGGTGGAGAAGCGGGTCAACGCGTACGGCCTGGCCGCCGTCGGTGCCGCAGCCGCGCTGGACTTCCCGGACAACCGGATCACCGCGATGACCCTGACCGGCACCGAGCGGGCGCCCCGCCGCTGGATCGGCGCCGGCGCGTTCCCGTTCGCCGAGGCGGACTCGCTCCTCGACCTGGTGCCGGCGATGAACCGGCAGGACCAGACGGTGAGCCACTTCGGGTTCACCCCGGCCGAGCTGCAGGCCTTCGCCACCGAGCTGGGTGGCCGTGGCGTGGACCGGATCGTGCCGTTCGGTTCGGCGCTGACCTTCGGCGCGATCTGGGACGGCTACGACCTGCCCAGCGAGTTCACCCGGTTGACGGCGCTGCAGCTCTGATGACGACGCTCGCTGAACCGGCGTCGCCGGCCGCGCCGGCCACCTCGCCGCAGGCCTCGCCGGCCCTCGGCCGCAGGCTTCTCACGCTGGTGCCGTGGCTGCTGCCGGCGATCTCCGCCTTCTGGGTGCTGCACGACTACGACACCCCGGACCGGCAGATCGCCCTTTACGCCGGCTACCTGCTGCTCGCCGTCGTCGTCCCGGGCACCCTGGTGTTCCGGGCGGCGTTCGGCAGCCGGGGCAACCTGCCCGAGGACCTCGGGCTGGGCGCCGCGACCGGCCTGGTGGTCCTGCTGGCCGGGTGGGCCCTCGCCGCAGCGACAGGCCTGCAGCACCTGCTGCCCGGCTGGCCGGTCCTGGTCGCCGTGCTCTTCCTCGCGGTGCCCGGCCTCCGGCGGCACTGGCGGACCGGCCCCGGTGAGCCGCTGCCCGCCGGCTGGTCGTGGGCGATGGCGATGGTGCTGTTCCTGGTGACGCTCTGGGGTGCGACGGTCTTCCGCACCGTCCCGCTCCCGCCGTCCACAGTGGAGATCTACCCGGACCTCTACTACCACCTCGCGCTGGTCCACGAGATGACCCGCTCGATGCCGTTCCAGGTGCCGCAACTGGCCGGCGAGACCCTGCGCTACCACTATCTCTCCGACGCCGACATCGCCACCGGCAGCATGATCACCGGGATCCCGGCGGTGACCGTGTTCTTCCGGCTCTGGCTGCTGCCCGTCGTCGCGATCGCCGTGGTGGTCTTCGCGGCCCTGGCGCGCGGCGTGACCGGCCGCTGGTGGACCGGTCCGGTGGCGGCCACGCTCGGCTTCGTCGCGCAGGCGGTCTCCGTCGGCGGCGTGGCCAGTCCGCCCGGCATCGGGCTGCCGATCACGCTGCTCAGCCCGTCACAGACGTACGCGATGCCGCTGATCGGCCTCTTCGTGGTGATCGCCGTGGACGTGCTGCGCGGCCGCCCGCCGCGCTGGTGGGGCTGGGCCCTGCTGCCGCTGCTCGCGCTCGCCTGCGCCGGCAGCAAGGCGAGCGTCCTGCCGCCGCTCGCGGCCGGTCTGCTGCTGGCCGGCGCCGTCACCCTGGTCGTCCGCCGCACGGTTCCGTGGCACACGGCCGGCCTGCTCGCGGTCGTCGGGTTCGGCATGGTCGTGGGCCTGAAACTCTTCGCCGGTGGTGGCGCCGGCACCCTCCAGCCGCAGTTCCTCGGCACACTGCGCTGGTTCCTGCCGTACCAGGACGTCGTCGGGATCCCGGACGACGTGCGCTGGGGCGGCCTCGTGCCGGACGGTCTGGAGGTCGCCGGCACGGCCGCACGCTGGTTCGTGGCCTGGACGATGCTCTGGTGGCTGCTGGTCCAGGCCCCCCGGCTGATCGGCCTCGCCCTGCCTCCCGTGGTGCGGTGGCGCCGGCCCCGGCAGTGGGCCGACGACCAGGTGCCGTGGCTGCTCGGCGGCATCGTGGTGGCCGGCGTCCTGGCGATGTGGCTGCTCTGGCACCCGTCGGCCAGTCAGATCTACTTCTACAACGCGGTGCTCCCGGTCTGCGGCGTGCTGACCGCGTGGGCGCTCGCCGACCGGGTACGCGGCTGGCGGGTCCCGCTCGCCGGTGCGGTCGCCGGTGCGCTGTGGGAAACCTTCGCGCCCCAGGTCACCCGGCCGGCCGAGACCACCGAGGGTGCCTGGGCGTGGGCGATGGCCGTACCCCTGCTCCGCACCGCCGCCCTCGTCGCCGTGCTCTCGCTGATCGCCGTGCTGATCTGGCGGGGGCGCGCCGCGCGGTCCCTGACCGCGGCGCTCATCGCGGCGGTCGCCGGTGCCGGGACCGTCGGCGCGGTGTCCCGGACCGTGGAGACGCTTAACGCGCCGCCCGCGGTCAAGGCGCGTGAGAACGTCGCGGTCACCGCCGCCGAGATGCGGGCGGCGTTCTGGCTGGAACGCAACGCCGGCGAGGAGGACCTGGTCGCGACGAACGTGCACTGCATGCCGATGAACACCAAGCAGTGCAACGCCCGGGCGTTCTGGGTCGCCGGGCTCGGCGGGCACCGCACCCTGGTGGAGAGCTGGGCCTACACCGACCGGACAGTGGGCGCGAACGGCGTGAACGGGCTGAAATACTTCTTCCAGCCCGCCCCCGACCCGGCGGTGTACGCGCTCAACCAGCGAGTCTTCCAGCAGGGCAACGCGGCCGACGTGGCGCGGCTGCGCGACGAGTACGGGGTGCGCTGGCTGTTCGCCGACACCGCCGCCGGCAAGGTGGCCGGTCCGGCGCTGAAGGCGGCGGCCGAGGTCGTGCACCGCCAGGGGACCGTGACGATCTTTCGGCTGCGCTGAGGGTCGGGTTATCCCTACCTTTGATCGGGCGGTCCGCAGGATCGGAAGGGGTGGCGCCGATGCCTAGGGTCGAAGACATGACAACGACCTATGCCGGCGCCACCGCCGCCCCCGCGCCCGCCCGGCGGTTCCTGCGCCAGCTGGGTGTCGACACGCAGTACGTGCTCCTCGGCTTCCCGATCGGCCTGCTCACGCTGGTTCTCTTCGTGACCGGCTTCGCCGTCGGGGTCGGCACGGCGATCATCTGGATCGGGTTGCCGATCCTGGTCGCGACCCTGGTGATGTCCCGCGGCTTCGCGATCGTGGAGCGGTCCCGGATGGCCCCGGTCCTCGGTCGCCGGCTGCCGCACCCGATCTACCGCACGGCCACCGGCAGCGGATGGCTGCGGCGCTCGCTCAGCCCGCTCCTCGACGCGCAGGCCTGGCTCGACATGGTGCACGGCGTCTTCCGGTTCATCCCCAGCACAATCGCGTTCTCCTTCGTGCTGGCCTGGTGGGCCGGTGCGCTGGGCGGGCTCACCTACCCGCTCTGGGACTGGGCGCTGCCGCACCCGCCGGAGAACTACGAACTCCCCGAGATGCTCGGCTTCGGCGACACCGCCGCCGCCCGGATCCTGCTGTACCTCGCGGCCGGTGCGTTCTTCGCGGTCACGCTCTACCCGGTGGTGCGGGCCGCCGCGCTGCTCGAGTCGGCCTTCGCCTACAGCATGCTCAACGGGGTGTCCCGGCTGCGCCACGAGGTCAGCGCGGCGAACGAGGCCCGCGACGTGGCCCAGCAGCAGCGGGCAGCCGCGGTCTCCGCCGAGGCGGTCGCGCTGCGCAGGCTGGAACGCGACATCCACGACGGCCCGCAGCAGCGCCTGGTCCGGCTCGCCATGGACCTGGGCCGGGCCGAGCAGCAGTTCAGCACCGACCCGGAGAAGGCCCGGGCCACCGTGGCCGAGGCGCTCGCACAGACCCGGGAGACCCTGGACGAGCTGCGCGCCCTGTCCCGCGGCATCGCACCGCCGATCCTGGTCGACCGTGGCCTGCAGGCGGCGCTGACCGCCCTCGCCGGCCGGTGCACCGTCCCCGTCGACCTGGACGCCCCGCCGATCGACCGGCTGGACCCGTCGATCGAGTCGACCGCGTACTTCGTGGTGGCCGAGGCCCTGACGAACGTCGCGAAGCACAGCCACGCCAGCGAGGTCCAGGTGAGCGTGGAACGCATCGCCACCGGCCTGCTGGTCACGGTGGCCGACGACGGGGTGGGTGGCGCGAGCCTCGCCAAGGGGCACGGCCTGGCCGGACTCGACGACCGGGTTCGGGCGGCCGGCGGCGTCCTGGCCGTGGAAAGCCCCGAGGGGGAGGGAACCCGGCTGACGGCGGCCCTGCCGCTCTGACAGAGTGGCGGCATGCGCGTGGTTATCGCCGACGATGCGGTGCTGCTGAGAGAAGGCCTGGTACGGCTCGTCGAAGAGAACGGCCACACCGTGGTGGCGGCCGTCGGCGACGGGCCGTCCCTCGTTGAGTCGATCAAGGAACACCGTCCGGACGTCTCCATCGTGGACGTCCGGATGCCGCCGTCGCACACCGACGAAGGGCTGCGCGCCGCGGTGGAGGCCCGCGCGGCGGTCCCGGGCAGCCCGGTGCTGGTGCTCTCCCAGTACGTCGAGGTGTCGTACGCCGACGATCTCCTGGCCGACCGCCGCGGCGCGGTCGGTTACCTGCTGAAGGACCGCGTCTCGCTCGTCGCCGAGTTCCTGGACGCGCTGACCCGGGTCGCCGAGGGCGGCACCGTGCTCGACCCCGAAGTGGTCGGCCAGCTGCTGGTCCGGCGCCGGCGCGACGACCCGCTGCGCAGCCTCACCCCCCGCGAGCGCGAAGTGCTCGGCCTGATGGCGGAAGGCATGTCGAACACCGCGATCGCCCGCAAGATGGTGGTCACCGACGGGGCCGTGGAGAAGCACGTCCGCAACATCTTCACGAAGCTCCGCCTGCACCAGGACGAGGAGCAGCACCGGCGGGTGCTGGCGGTGCTGGCCTACCTGCAGACGTAGGGCTGGCACTACCCCGCTCCGGGGGGCTCGCAGGATCGATGTCCGACCACGGACTTCATAGCGTCATCACCATGGAGAACAGGGACAACGTCAAGGGGATCGCGGCCCGTGTCGCGATGTGGAGTGCCCGCCACCGGGCCCTCGCGATACTCGGCTGGGTCGCCTTCGTCATCGCGACGGTGGCGCTGAGCAGCCAGGTCAGCACCGAGAAGGCCAACTACGCGCTCGCCGGGCACGGCGAGTCCGGCAAGGCCGACCGCATCGTCGAGGAAGCCGGCTTCCCGAAGCAGCCGGCCGGCGAGATGGTGCTGATCCAGAACCGGTCCGGGAGCGACCGGGTGACCGCTGCGGAGGAGGTCACCCGGGCGCTGTCGACCACCGCCGACGTCGGCGAGGTGCAGCCGCCGATCCAGTCCGCCGACGGCCGCTCGACACTCATCACCTTCGAGATCGAGGGCGACCAGGCGACCGCGAGCGAACGGGTCGGCCCGGCCCTGGACGCGGTGGCCGGCGTCCAGGCCGCCCACCCGGACCTCTACATCGCCGAGGCCGGCGACGGCAGCGGCGACAAGCTGATCGGCGATGAGCTGGAGGCCGGCCTGACCCGGCTGTCGCTGCTCTCCATCCCGGTGACCCTGGGCATCCTGCTGGTGGCCTTCGGCGCTGTCGTGGCCGCACTGCTGCCGGTGGCGCTGGCCGTCATGTCGGTGGTCGCGGCGATCGGCCTGATGGCCGTGGCGAGCCGGTTCGCGCCGACGGTCGACGAGACCACCCACGTGATGCTGCTGATCGGGCTGGCGGTCGGGGTCGACTACTGCCTCTTCTACATCCGCCGGGAACGCGACGAACGGCGCAAGGGCGCCGACCCGCACCGGGCCCTGATGATCGCCGCGCAGACCTCGGGACGGTCGATCTGGGTCTCCGGCCTCACCGTGATGATCGCGATGGCGGGCATGTTCATCACCCGCGACGTCGTGTTCGTCAGCTTCGCCACCGGCACCATCCTGGTGGTCGCGACCGCCGTGCTCGGCTCGCTGACCGTGCTGCCGGCCCTGCTCTCCGCGCTCGGCGACCGGGTCGACGCCGTCAAGATCCCCGGCCTCTACCGCCGGAACAGCGAAGGCCGGTTCTGGAACGGGCTGCTCAAGCTGGTGCTCGCCAAGCCGCTGATCTCCGCGCTGGTCGCGGTCGCGGCCCTCGGGGCCATCGCCGCGCCCGCACTCAACCTGGAGACCAAGGGCCAGCGGATCCAGGACGTGGCACCGGACTCCCAGGTCGTGCAGGCGTACGTCGCCATCGGGGAGGCCTTCCCCAGCAAGACCACCCCGGCCCGGATCGTGGTCACCGGCGACCCGGTGCGCAACGCGGACTTCGACCGGGCGCTCGCCGGCCTGAAGTCGGCGGCCGCGGCCAGCGACGGCAAACTTGTCGAACCCATCGACGTCGACGTGAACCCCGCCGGTACGGTCGCGGTCGTCTCCGTCGGCCTGAGCGGCAACGCCGACGACGCCGCCGCGGTCGACGCGCTCAACCTGCTCCGCGACCGGGTGGTACCGGACACCTTCGGACCGGCGGCCCTGGTCACCGGCGTCACCGCGGAGAGCGTGGACTACAACGTACGGCTCGAGGAGAGCCTGCCCTGGGTCTTCGCGTTCGTGCTCGGACTCGCCTTCGTCCTGCTGCTGATCTCGTTCCGCTCGGTCGTGGTGGCACTCACCGGCGTCGTGCTGAACCTGCTGTCGGTGGCCGCCGCCTACGGCATGCTGGTCTGGGTCTTCCAGTACGGCAACCTCGAGAAGCAGCTCGACTTCGTGGCCGCCGGTGCCATCACCAACTGGATGCCCCTCTTCCTCTTCGTCATCCTTTTCGGACTGTCGATGGACTACCACGTCTTCGTGGTGAGCCGGATCCGCGAGGGCCACGACCGCGGCCTGCCCATCCGGGAAGCCGTCCGCGAAGGCATCGGCCGCACCGCCGGCGTCATCACCAGCGCCGCCGTGGTCATGGTCGCGGTCTTCGCCCTCTTCGCCACCCTGCCGCTGATCGCCACCAAGGAACTCGGCGTCGGCCTGGCCGCCGCCGTCCTCCTCGACGCCACCATCATCCGAGCGGTCCTGCTGCCCGCCGTGATGACACTGCTGGGCCGGGCGAACTGGTGGCTGCCCCGCGGCCTCCGGTGGCTCCCGGAGATCGCCCACGAGCCGCCGCCCGCGCCGGCGCCGGCCCCCGCCCGGGAGCTGACCCCCACCCCCTGACCCACCCGGTCCCCGCCGCCGGGCCGGGACCGACCCGCCCGGCCTCCGCCGCCCGGCCGGGACCGACCACCCAGATCTTTCCGCGCGCCGGCCCCGCGACGGTCCACCGACCGTCGCGGGGCCGCTTGCACCTCGCGTCCCGGCTCCTTCGCGTCCCGGCTCCTTCGCGGCCCGGCAGTCAGGTGATTCCGTGCCGTTCCTGCCCGGCCGCGGCGATCGGGCTCGCCCGACCTGGTGAACGTTTGCGGTCAACGCGCCATGGACGCTGCGATGCCCACCGGGCGCATCGTCGTGGGTGCGGCAGCGTCGGCAACGCGCTGCGTGGGGTGCGCGTGGCGTTGTTGATCTGCCGGCGTAGGGAAATCGCGGTCATACCCCCATGATCACCGCGATTTCGCTACGCCAGCAGATCAACATCTCGACACTGACGGCGCGTCCGGCGTCACCGGGCCGGGACAGGACAGGACAGGGGCACGGGTTGACGCGCGGGCGGTGCCGGTCGGGGTGACGAGCTCACCGCAGCGGTCCGGTCCGGAGAGGGCTGGCGGAGGCGTAACCCGCGCGGTCAGGCGACGACCTCGTGCCTGTGCACCCGGTGATCGGGACGCTGCGGTCTGGAGGGCGGGCGTGGACCGTCAGGTGGTGCGGGCTGACGGGACGGGATGGTTGCGGTCGGGTGCGGGGCAGCCCGTACCCGGAGAAAGAAAAGCGCGCGGCGAGCCGCCAAGGACTCGCCGCGCGCTGTGGTGGTCGGCTACTCGTCGGGCTGGGCGGGCAGGCCCTTCGCCTTCTGGGCCTTGTGCCAGCGACGCGAGGCCGCGGCCGCTGTCCGGCGCTGGCGGCGGCGCTGGCGTGCCGCTCGCAGGTCGCGGCTGATCAGGCGGTAGGCGGTGCGGGAAAGGGTGAGTGCGCGGCCCGCCCAGGAGGCGCGGTAGAACTGGATCTCCCAGTCCATCTTGCTGAGCCAGCGGTCGCGCGAGGCGATGATGTCCTCGGTCCACTCCATCATGTGCAGCAGGTGGCTGGTGTGGTAGCGCTGCCGCCACAGCGCCTCGGTGAGTTCGCGGTACCCGACGACGTCGACCGGCACGGTGCCCGGCTGCACCGCCAGCAGGTTCAGTTTGTGGTCGTGCTGTTCGGCGGGGCGCAGGCCCAGTTCCGCGGAGTCGATCGCGACCTGGAGGTCGACGGCGGTGCGCAGTTCGGGTTCGGTGACGCCGCGGCCGGCCATGCCGAGCAGGATCGTGGTGAGGTCCATGGCGCTGGAGGTGATCGGCCACGGGTGCGGGCGGGCGCCGGTGATCAGCCGGACGGCGAACTGCCAGAGGGAGCGCACCAGGGCGGTTCCGACGGGTACCGGCTCGGTGGGTTCCCAGCGCACGGAGAGGACCACCGGGCCGTCCCGGGTGATCAGCACGTCGGAGACGTCGGCGACCGCGACCCGGCCGCTCAGCATCCCGTCCCGGGCCTGGTCCCGGATCCACTCCTCGAACTGGATGACTTCCTGGCGCAGCCGGCGCACGTCGTTGGCGGCGCAGAGTTCGAGCAGGCGGTCCTCGAGCAGGTACCCGTCGGCGGCCGCGACCGCCGGCATCCCGGTGCGCCGCAGGCCGGCCCGTTCCACCGGTTCCGTGAGCGGCACCAGCAGTTCCGGGTCGCTGTCCGCGTTCACGCCGTAGGTGAAGGTGCCGTGCACGTCACCCACCAGCACGTCGTGCCCGGTGAAACGGGATTCCTCGGAGCCGGTCGCCACGACCAGCCAGCCGCAGGCGACCGCGTCCTCGGCGCCCGCCCGCAGGGCCCGGCCGGCCAGCCGGCGCGGGTCGCTGAGCACCGGGCGACCCCGGTACGCCGTCGTGAACGCCTGCGCCACCGCACTGCCCAGCCACGGGCGCAGCGGCGACGACGTGTCACCGAGGATCCGTTCGCCGATCAGGACGGCGGGTGCCGCCGGGTCGGGGAAGGCGGCGTAGGAGGCCTCCACGACCAGTCCGGCGTCGGTGAGGCGGCCGGTGAGTTCGGTCCGGGAGGCGGGACGGCCGGCGTCCAGCTCGTCGGTGGGGTACCAGTCGGCGTCCGAACCTTGCCGGCTCTCCGCTCCCAGGTGGACGGTGTGGTGCACGCCGAAGTGGTTGTCGTGCATCAGGATCAGGGTGCCGTCGGCGTTCACCGCGAGGGCGAGCCGATCCAGCATCGCGCCGACCGGCATCTGCTCGCCTTCGGCCGAGTTGAGGCGACTGACCCCGTCCACGGCGACGACCAGGTCGAACTGGTCGGGTTCCAGCTTGCCGAGGGTGCCGGCGAGGACGGTGACGGCAGGGTAGGCCGCGGCCACCTCCTCGGCGTCGACGAGCGACCGCAGCAGCCAGGTCACCGAGGCGCCGCTGCCGGCGAGCACGTCGATCAGCTCGTCGGAGTGCGGGCCGGCGACCAGGACGGTGCGTCCCGGCCCGGCCTGAGCGGCGAGCAGGTACCGCAGCAGGCCGCCCGAGGGCTGAGCCGGGCCGCGCTTCGCGTCCCGGTCCGACCAGGAGAACATCTCGCCGCCGATGCGCCGCAGGTTGTCCAGCGGCGGTGCGGCGACGACGGCGGCCAGGTCGACGGGTTCGGCGGGGACGAGGGCAACCGGACGGTCCGGCATCACGCGTGCCTCTCCGTGGCGGCGGGACGCCACTTGATGTCTTCCGGCAGCCTGGGGTCCGGCTGGTCGGTGAAGGTGCGCCAGTTCTTGTCGGCAGGCCAGCCGAGCAGGGCGCGCAACTCGTCCGGGGAGGCGAGCTCGTCGGCGCCCAGCTGTTCCCGGGCGAGCCGGTGGCAGGCTTCTTTGTCGGTCTCCTGGCCGTAGACCTCAGGCCATTGGCGGTGCAGCCGCGGCTCGCCGCCGAACTGCGGGTCGGCGTTGTCGAGCACCATCGGGTCGCCGTAGACGGCGACTTCGCGGCCGGCGAGGGAGCCGTACCAGATGGCGCTGCACAGCCGGTTCGAGATGACCCGCCGGTGCCGCCTGATCTCGGCCAGCTGACCGGTCAGGAAGCCCCGGTTGTGGTCGCGCCACCAGAACCCGCGGTACCCGTGGCAGATCACCCGGAACCCGGCTTTCTGGTAGAGGCGGCGCACCGATCGCATCCGGTACTCGTTCCAGTAGAGGCACGCCGTGACCGGACCGGTCTCGGTGGCCTTCACCTCGTCGATGAGCCGCTGGTGGTCACCGATGATCTGCTGGCCCTCCCACCCGTGGAACGGGTAGAAGATGGTGCCCTCGCCGGGCGTGCCGTCGTCGGGTTCCAGTTCCAGCAGGTACGCGAAGGGCGCACCCACGACGACCACGTCCCGCCGGCCCTGTGACCAGGATCGGCGACGGGTCTCCTCGGACCAGACCAGGACGCGGCTGCCGCTGACGTACGGCGTGCCCGGTGCGAGCCCGTCGCCGATGTTCCAGCCGTGCTGCAGATAGCCCTGGATGCGCGGCGGGTGCAGCGGATCGGGGATCTGGCAGTATCGGGCCAGGATGTGCGCGTGCCCGTAGTGATAGTTGGCGTGATGCATCCTTTTTCCCGTCCCCCGTACGTTGCCGGTCCACTGCCACGGCGCATCGGACGGAGCGATGGTCGATCAACGTGCGAAGCCGCACGCTATCAGCCGCTGAGCAGGGCTTCGAGCGCTCAATTCATCGCAATCCGCGGATGACTGGAGCTGGTTTATGGCGATTCGCGGCCGCCGTTCACACTCTCGAAGGCCGGAATCGACCGGCACGCCACCGGCGGCACACCGGCACGATGCCCAGAATTCAGATGAACTGTGCCGGGCGGGGCCGGTCCCGGCTCTTCAAGATCCTCGCCTACAGTGGACACTCGTGGCGCCGGGCTCGGCCGATCGGCCCCCGTGCGCCCGGAGACCGGCCGGGGTGGACGCCGCCACGTCCCCCCGGCCGCCGGGCCTCCCCACCGCACCCTTGAAGTGCGCTAACGTCATGCCTGATGGATCTTGACGTGGATCGGCGCGCGCTGGCGGCGGTCGCGGCCGGCGGGGCGATCGGCGCGCTCGCGCGCTACGCCATATCCACGGCCTGGCCCGGCACGCCCTGGGCGACCTGGCTGATCAACGTAACCGGCTGTTTCGCGCTCGGCGTGACATACACCCTGGTCAAGGGCAGGATCGCCCGTGCGTTCCTCGGCACCGGCGTCCTCGGCGGCTACACCACGTTCTCCACCGCCTCGGTGGACACGTTGCACGCCGGCCTGCCGTACCTGGCCGCCACGCTGCTCGGCGCCCTGCTGGCCGTCTGGGCCGGCAGCGCCCTCGCCACCCTGCTCGGATCCCGCCGATGACAGTTCTCGTCGTCGCCCTCGGCGCCGCGGCCGGCGCATCCCTGCGCTACCTCGCCGACCGCCTGATCGGCTCACCGCGCGGCACCCTCACCGTCAACGTCACCGGCTCGCTGATCCTCGGCCTCGTCCTCGGCCTGCCGCTGCCGCCGATCTGGGTGGCCCTGGCCGGCACCGGCTTCTGCGGCGCGCTGACGACGTACTCCACCTTCAGCTGGGAGGCCCTGACGATGGCCCGGCGCGGCGAACGGGCGGCGGCATTCGGCTACGCCGCGATCAGCGTGCTGGCCGGCCTGGGTGCGGCGTGGCTGGGGATGCGCATCTCCCAGATGTACGCGTGAACCGCCGCGCCCCGACCGCAACCATCGGCGTCCCCCCGGCCCGCGCCGACTGACGTCCATGCCCCGGCGCCCGCCGCCGCCGGCCCCGGCGCCGGGCAAGCCCACCCCCGCGCCGGGCAAGCCCAACCCCGCGCCGGGCAAGCCCACCCCCGCGCCGGGCAAGCACAACCCGGCTCGTGGCTCAGCCGGTGACGGTGATGTTCTCCAGGGCGACCCCGGCCGCCTGCTCGACGACGAGCGGGGACCACGAAACGCCCGTCCCCACGCCCGCCAACCGGCAGTTCCGTACCACTGAATCCCGATATTCCAGGACCGTGACCACGCCGTCGATCTCGCTGCGTCCCCAGCCCGCGATCCGCACCGCGTACAACGGTCCCGACCAGGCCACGTCCACATCCGTGATCTCGATCCGGGAACCGATCTCCGGTGACGACACGAACCGGTCGGTGTTGTCGCCGGGCAGCAGCCGGAACCCCATCTCGACACCGGTCAGGGTGGCGCCGGAGACCCGCACGTCGTGCACCGAGCTCAGGTAGAACCCCTCGATCGCGTCCGACACCCGCAGGCCGGCGACGTCCAGGCCGTGCGGGTGGTACGTCGGCCCGACGAGCGTGGACACGTCGCCGCCGACCGCACCCCAGTGCACGGCCAGCCCGGTGTACCCACCCGTGACCGTCACGTCCCGCAGCACCACGTCCCGGACCGCGCCCATGACGCCGACCCCGTTCGCCGTGCGCAACGACCCGTGATCGACTGTCACGCGCCGCACGTCGACCCCGGAGATCCACGCCGGCGCGGCCGGGTAGAGGTATTCGCCGACGGTGATGCCGGTGCCCCGGTCGCCGCCGTGTTCGCCGGGGTCCGACGGCGCCGGCCGCAGGGCGAGATCGCTCACCGAGACGTCGGAGCCGAGGATGTGCAGCACCGGATGCCCGGTGCGTTCGGTGGCGACGAGCCGGGTGGCGGTGTCCGAGACGCCCCGGACGGTCCAGCCACCCGGAACGATGAGCCCGTCGGCGATCGGGTGCGCACCGGCCGGCAGTTCGAGTTTGCCGGGCGGACCGGCGAGCACCTCGGTGAGCGTGCGGTGGTTGGCGACCGGGTCGGACCCGAGCGTCGGGCGCAGGGTCACTGCAGCCGCCAGGCGAGTGTCGGCTGCGGCCGGGCGGCACCCAGCAGCACCGGGTTGCCGGTCGCGCCGGGCATCCGGACCTCGTCGCCGGACAGTTCCACCGCGACCGGGGCGCCGGTGATCAGGTCGGCGGCGACCACGCCGGAGAGCGGGCCGGGCCGTTGCGGCAGGGCGCGGTAGGCGACGCGCCGGGCGGCCCGGGCCGCCTTGAACGCGGCGCGGGCCGGCCGCCGCCGGGTCAGCTTGTTGCGCGGGGTCAGCGGCAGCGGCGGTGCGGCCGGCACCGGACTCGTGATCAGCCGGTGGGTGAGCGCGTCGCCGGGCTGGACGACGGCGAAGTCGCAGCCGGTCGAGCCGCCGGTCAGGGCGACAGGTGCCGGCGTGGTCGCGGGCTCCACCGTGATGCTGTTGAACCGGAGCCCGACGACCGGCCGGGTGGAGACCCGCCCGGCCGCCCAGGACGGTGGCGCGGTCTCGCCCAGTTCGACGAGGAGCAGTCCGTCGCCGTCGAGTTCGCCCTCGGCCAGGTCGAAGGCGAGGGTGGCCTCGGCGCTGGCGGCACCTCGCCAGCCCTGCCGCCGGGCCAGCACGGCGGCGCCGCGGATCCGGCCCTGCGAGCGGAGCACGACGACGCGGGGCAGTTCCGGTGTGGTGCGGGACGGGCGGACCCGGTCCGCCCACCAGCGGGTGCTCACCTCGTCGAGCCCGATCGTGACGGCCACCCGCACCGGACTGCCGGTGCCGGCCACCTTGACGGCCAGGGCACCGAAGTCACCGGTGACCCGGCCGATGATGCCCCGGCCGCGGACCATCTGGTCGACGATGGTGACCGACGGGTGCATGCCGGTGGTGAGCCGCATCGGCAGCTCGGCGGGGACCGAGGGCTCGTCGAAGTCGGTGCGGAACCAGGCGCCGACGCTCATGAGAGGTCGGTCCGGGTGAGCATCGGCTCGCGCCGCGTCCACATCCGCTCGACGGTCTCGAACAGCGGGTCGGCGTCGCTCTCGATGTGCCGGAACGTCGCCCGTACCGTCTTCAGCAGGGTGTTCGCCGGCCACACCTCCCACTGCGGCACGTGCGGGGTGACCACGTCGGCGCCGCTGCGGTAGAGCCACAGCCAGAGCCGGGCCCGGCGCACCTGCTCCTCGGTGACCAGCGACGCGCCGTCGCGCAGGGCGGTGATGCTCTCGTCGAGCGTCTTGAAGTAGGCGTCCGTCGAGTCGACCACCGTGGACAGACCGCAGGAGCTCCACTCGGACCAGCCGGCCTGGACGACCGGGATGCCGTACGCCGGCAGCTCGTTGCTGACACTGCCCCGCACCGTGACACCGAGGTCGGTGAGGCTCCAGAGCGCGTTCTTGCTGATCGCCGCACTCGGCTTGAAGACCAGGTGACGTGCCGGGCGGTGCTCCTTGGCCAGGTTGCCGAAGAAGCCGCTGGAGTCGTAGAGCGCCTGGCTCGGGTGGTCCAGGAACAGCCACTGCGCGTCGTCGCGACCGGCCGCGAAGGCCGCGGTGTCGGTGAACCAGTCGGCGAGGCTGGGGAACAGTTCCCGGTTGGTGCCGAGCGCGTCGGACACGGCGTGGTTGAAGACCGCGACGATCGGCTTCTCCGGGTCGAAACCGAACCGGGCGGCCGTGTGGGTGCGCAGCACGGCCCGTTCGGCCGGGTTGTTCAGGTCGACCGAGGCGGCCGCGCCGCCGCGCCACCAGCTGGGCCGGCCCAGGTTCACCTTGGCCCGCCAGGCGATCAGCTCGGTGGCCCGGTGCAGTTCCTCGCGGCGGGGCCAGAGCTTGGTCTCGAACACGTCGGCGATCTGCCGGGTCAGTTCCTCGCGGAACGTGCCGGTGTGCGTGTCGTGTTCGGGGAAGAGCGCGTACGCCTTGAGGCACCCGGTCTGCTGGGTGTGGATGACCGGCACCGCCCCGCGGCGCGCGACCTCCACGGCCAGGCCCCACTGGTCGTAGTCGACGTGGCTGGTGACCAGCGCGAGCACGTTCTGCCGGAACTGCTCCTCGTAGAAGGCGGCGAGGCTGTCACCGTACCGCTGCCGCTCCGCCGGGGGCTGGGTCCGCAGCCGCGGCAGTTTCGCGAGGCGCGCGTCGGTCGCGGCGACGTAGCTCGAGGTGTCGAAGGTGGGCTTGCGGTCCGCCCGGCGCACGATCTCCCAGACGTCGATCGTCTCGTGCGCGCCGTAGGCGTGGGCGAGTTCCCGGACCGCCGCCACGTCGAAGCCCTGCCACAGCGTCTTCTGCCAGGACTCCTCGACGCCGGTGAGGACGACCAGCTTCGCCGGCCGGATCCGCCGGATCGCGTTGGCGACCGCCAGGTTGCGCAGGGTGACGCGCAGGTCCTGGTGGAACGCCTCGACCAGGATCACCGCGTCGTCGGTGGCCGGGGTGAGGTTCTTCTGCCAGAAGACTTCGGCAGCGGTGAGGAAGTGTTTCCACTCCTGCTTGTTAGCCTGCAGCCACACGTCAGACCAGATCCCAGGTGAGCGGTGTTCCCTTGGCGGCGTCCGACCGGAAGACGCGACCCAGCACGGAGCCGATGGCGTCCGGTTCGAGGCCGCCGGTGGGACGGATGGACCGGACGTTCTTCTCGGTGACCGGCTCGCCGGCCACCACGTCCTCGACGACGTAGAGGGAGCGACGGAACCGCAGCCCCTCCTTCTCGGCCTCGGTCGGGCCGATGGTGGTGGTGCCGAGCGACTGCCAGGCCCGTTCCGATTCCACCACGAGCGCGGCCAGTTCCGCGGGTTCGAGCGAGAAGGCCGAGTCCACGCCACCGTCGGTGCGGCTGAGCGTGACGTGCTTCTCGATCAGCACGGCGCCGAGCGCGACCGCGGCGATCGGGACTCCGATCCCGAGCGTGTGGTCGCTCAGCCCGATCGGCAGCCGCAGCGCCTCGGCCAGCACCGGGATGCGCCGCAGGTTGGTGTGCTCGGGCGGGGCCGGGTAGGACGCCGTGCAGCTCAGCACGGTGATGTCGGTGGCGCCGGCGCTCTGCGCCGCGTCGACCGCCGCGGTGATCTCCTTGAGCGTCGCCATGCCGGTGGAGATGATGATCGGCTTGCCGGTCGACGCGGCGAGGCGGATCAGCGGCAGGTCGGTGATCTCGGAGGACGCGATCTTGTACATCGGGGCGTCCAGCTTCTCCAGCAGGTCGACCGCGGTCGGGTCGAACGGGCTGGAGAACGCGGCGATGCCCCGCTCCCGGGCGCGCTCGAAGATCGGCGCGTGCCAGTCCCACGGGGTGTGCGCGCGGGTGTAGAGGTCGTAGAGGTACTCACCACCCCAGAGCTCGTGACCCTTGGACAGCTGGAAGCGCGGGTGCTTCACGTCCACGGTCAGGGTGTCCGCGGTGTACGTCTGGATCTTGATGGCGTCGGCCCCGGCATCGGCGGCGGCGTCCACCAGCTGCAGTGCCCGGTCGAGCGAACCGTTGTGGTTGCCCGACATCTCCGCGACGATGTACGGCTTCGAATTGCTCATTTCGCTCTCTCTGTCCAGACGACCGTCTTCGGCACCCCGTCGACGATGCGTTCGTATCTGCGCGTCTCCCGGAAGCCGAAGCGCCGGTGGAGCGCGAGAACCTGCTTGTTCTCGGCGAGCGTCTCGCCGCCCAGCGTCTCGAGGCCGAGCGTGCCGAACGCGTACTCGACGGCCTCCTTCTCGAGGCGCATCCAGGCCGGCAGGAGCCGGGGGCCGAGTCCTTCGGTGTCGAGGTAGAACGACCACGTGTTCCCGTTGAAGATCACCACCCCGGCCGGGATGCCGTCCTCCTCGTAGATCAGGACGGTGCCGCTGCGGGCCGCCCACCAGGCGGCGTGCTCGGCGGGCTGGATCTCATGGGTGGTGAGGCTGACCGCTCGCACCGCGGGGTGGTTGCGCCACCCCAGCACGAGGTCACGGTCGGAGTCACGGGCGGGACGAAGCACGCCGTCAACGTAGGGATGTGGTTTGGACCGCCTGTGGCGCAGAGGGGAGGTCCGGGGAAACCACAGGTGTCCGTTCGGTGGATCGGCGCCGCAATCCCGCGATCCGGTAACCCGAGCGCAGGGCGGCGTACATCGCGTAGCTGTTCATCGCGACCAGCCGGTGCTTGATCCCCGGGGTGCCGGCGGGTGGCTGGTAGCCCTCCGGCCGGTGCCGCCGGTACAGCCCGGCGATCTTGCGGAAGAAGGACCGGCGGCGGCTCGGGTGCACCCGGGCGTCGTTGCCGGCGACCACCAGCAGGTGACTGATCATCAAGGTGAACACCCGGGTACGCAGCCACGGCTCGGCCCCGACGCCGTCGAGCCACTCGTGCACCCGGTTCCACTGCTCGAACGCCTCGAAGTGCCGCTCGCTGCGGGTCGCGGTGATCGCTCCGAACCGGCCCACCCGGTAGTGGTAACAGACCCGGTCCAGCACCTCGACGCGCTCGGCGGCGATCAGGACCGGGGTGCTGAACGGCACGTCCTCGTACCACCCGGCGGGGAACCGCAGGTCGTGCTTGGTGAGGAAGTCGCGGCGCATCACCCGGTTCCAGGCCGTGTGCTGCACCCCGAGGAGGTTCTCGCATGTGGCCGGGCCGCGCAGCAGCGGTGAACTGGCGTCGGTCTCCAGGCGGCCGTTCTCGTGCACCCGCAGGTGGTCGACGAGCAGCACGTCGGGCTCGGTCTCGCGCAACCTGTCCAGCACCGCGCGGACCGAACCGGACGGCAGCCAGTCGTCGCTGTCCACGAACCAGACGTACTTCCCGCGTGCCTCGACCAGCCCGGCGTTGCGGGCCAGGCCCAGCCCCACGTTGCTGGAGAGGTGCAGGACCCGCAGATCACCGTGGCGGGCGGCGTACCCGTCCAGCATCGCCCCGCAGGCGTCCGGCGACGCGTCGTCGACCGCGATCACCTCGACCTGTGAGTTCTCCTCGGCGGTCAGCCCGGCACGAATCGACTCGAGGCACTGGTACAGGTAGCCCTCGACCGCGTAGACCGGCACTACGACGGTCAGTAGAACGTCCATGGACAAAACTTCGACCCCGGACGTGAAGCACAGGGGAACCGGAGCTTGCGGGGATCTACGTCACAGACAATTTCGGCGGTCCAACAGGGAAACCCCCATCACCGCCGGGCGGTGCCGGGCGTTGCGCACCCTCATCGGGTACGGGTCTCCGCGCTCGCCTGCTCATTTTCCGGCTCGTTCTCCCGCTTGCTCTCCCTGCGCCGGGAAGAGGAGCTCGTCCATGCCGGCCGTGGTGAGCGGTTCGGCGAAGTAGTACCCCTGTCCGAGCTCGCAGTTGCCATCGGTGAGCTCGGTCAGCTGGTCGAGATCCTCGATCCCCTCGGCGATCGTGGAGAGTTGCAGGGCCTGTCCGAGCTGGATGATCCCGTGGGTCAGCGCGGCCGCCGCCGGCACGTCGCCCACCTCGTCGACGAACGACTTGTCGATCTTGATGATGTCCACCGGGAACCGGCGCAGGTACGCCAGCGAGGAGTACCCGGTGCCGAAGTCGTCGATCGCCAGCCGGACGCCCAGCGCCTTGATCGCCGTCAACCGGCGCAGCGTCTCCGGCCGGTGATCCACGATCAGCGACTCGGTCAGCTCGATCACCAGGCAACTCGCCGGCAGGCCGCTCTCGTCCAGCGCCGAGCGCACCACGTCCGGCAGGTCGGCCCGGTCCAACTGCACCGCGGAGAGGTTCACGCTGACCGTCAGCGGCGGCAGCCCGTCCCGGCGCGCGTTCCAGCCGGCCGCCTGCCGGCACGCCTCCCGCAGCACCCACTCGCCGATCGGCACGATCATGCCGGTCTCCTCGGCGAGCGGGATGAAGTCCAGCGGAGGGATCATCCCGCGCTCCGGGTGCTGCCACCGGACCAGCGCCTCCAGACCCGAGATGTCACCGGTGCGGAGCCGCACGATCGGCTGGAACCGCAGCTGGAACTCGTGCCGCAGCACCGCCCGGCGCAGGTCGGCCTCCATCTCCAGGTGCTTCTGGAAGGACTCCCGCATCGCCGGGTCGAACGCCGCGAACTGGTCCTTGCCCTGCTTCTTCGCCTCGAACATCGCCAGGTCGGCCCGGACCAGCAGTTCCTGGGCGTCCTCCGAGCCGGCCCGCCCGTACCCGACGCCGACACTGCACGTCACGAACGTCTCCCGGCCGTCCAGGTCGAACGGCTCCCGCATCGCCGTGACGATCCGGCGGGCGACCGGAAGGGCCGTGTCCACACCCGCGACGTCCGGCAGCAGCACGGCGAACTCGTCACCACCGAGCCGGGCCGCGGTGTCGTCGGCGCGCAGGCAGTCCCGGATCCGGTCGGCGACCGCGGCCAGCAGCCGGTCGCCCTGCTTGTGCCCGAGCGCGTCGTTGATCACCTTGAACCGGTCCAGGTCGACGAGCAGCGCCGCCACCCCGCCGGACCGGGTGGTCGCGAACGCGCTCTCGGCCCGCGTCATGAACAGCGTGCGGCTGGCCAGCCCGGTCAGCGAGTCGTGGAAGTCGTGGCTCATCTCGCGCAGCGTCCGCGAGTCGGTGATCGCGAGGCTGACGTGCTCGGCGAAGGCCTCAAGGATCTCCTGCGACGGCTTGTCCCATTCGCGCATCCGGGTGTGCGAGCCGACGAACATCGCACCGACGACCACGCCGTTCTCGTGCACCGGTAGCGCCATCAGGCTCTTCAGCTTCGCCCGCACCACCTCCGGCACGGCGATCGGCGAGCTCGCGTAGTCGTCCACCGCGACCAGCTCGTCCCCCATGATCGCCAGGCCGGCGGCACCGAGCGCGGCGACGGGCAGGTGCTGCATGCGGGCCGCGGTCTCGTCCGGGATGCCGTACGAGGCGACCAGGCCGGCTCGGCCCGGGTCATCGGCGTCGAGCACGATCAGGCCGGCCATCTCGACGTCCATCAGCTCGGCGGCCGACTCGGTGACCATGTTCAGCAACCGGGCCAGCGGCTCGCGCCGGGCGATTGCCCGCTGCACCGTACTGAGCTCGTCGAAGAGGCGCTGCCGGCGTTGCAGTGAGTCGATCAGCCGGCCGTGCTCCGCGGCCTGCCGGCGCTCCGCCTCGACCAGCTGCAACGCCTGGAGGCTGAGCTCCAGCACCTGCGCCATGCCGCGAAGCAGGCAGATCTCCTCGATCGTGAACGCGGTGGTCCGTCGCCCGAGCACCAGGGCGCCGGGGGAGTCCCCGCCGATCGGGGCGTGCGTCACCGTGAAGACCTCGGCGCCGATCGTCAGCGAGCTGAGCCGGCCCGCCGCGACCTGGCCGATGGCGTAGGCGGGCACCGCGTCGGCCGGCAACCCGACGACCGCGGCCACACCACCGTCGACCACCAGCACGGCGAGGTCGGCATCGAGCGCGCGTGCCGCGCACTCCACGGCGGCATGCTGCGCAGCGGCCTGGTCGGGCCGGTCCGCGACGACGGTCAGGAAGTCCGTCAGTTGCTGAGTAGCGAGCACGTGGTTGGAGTCGGCGGTGGTGCCGCCCAGTTGAGGAAAAGTGCTGTTGCTTCGTGCCGGCTTGGCATGGCGCTTCGTGCCAACCTGGTCACGAACGGTCAATGGCTGGCTACCCAGTGTTGCGCATGTGGGGCTCGTGCGCTTGGAATGGAGGCCGTGGGCATGCCCGAGGACGATCCGCCGTACGCGCTGGCCCCCGGTCGCCTTGGTGCGGCCTCCGTCACCTTCTTCGGTTTCGCCGCCGCCGCACCCGTCGTCACGCTCACCACCGGCCTCCCGGACGCCCTCGCCGTCGGCGCCGGCCCGCTGGTTCCGCTGAGCATCCTGGCCCTGGCCGTGCTGCTGATGCTGTTCTGCACCGGTCACGCGGCGATGGTCCGCCGGGCTCCGGGCGCCGGGGCCGCGTACCCCCACGTCGCCCGCGGCCTGGGCCGGCCCGCCGGCCTGTGCGCCGCCTGGCTCGCGATCGGCGGGTACCAGGCGATCCAGTTCGGTCTCTACGCGCTGGCCGGCGCGGCCGTCACACCCCTCGCGCAGAGCTGGTTCGGCGTCACCGTGCCCTGGTGGGCGGCCGCCGCGGCGTGCTGGGCCCTCGTCGCGCTGCTCGGCACCATGCGGATCGAGATCGCCGCCGGCGTGGTCGGGCTGCTCGCGGTCGCCGAGGCCGCCGTCCTGGCCGGGCTCGGCGCCAGCAACCTGCTACAACCCGCCGGCGGGCGGATCACCGCGGAGTCGATCACGATCGGCGGCCCGGGCACGCTCGACCGGCCGGCGCTGGGCCTGCTGCTCGCCGCCGGGGTGCTCGCGTTCGCCGGTTTCGAGAGCACCGGCGCCTACGCCGAGGAGACGCTGCGGCCGCGGCGGACGGCAGGGCTCGGGGCGTACGGTGCGGTGGCCCTGATCGCCCTTCTCCTCGGCGGCCTGACCTGGTCCATGATCGTCGCCGCCGGCCCCGGCCGGATCACCGCGGTCGCCGGCGCCCGCGGCACCGAACTCCTCTTCGACCTCGCCGACGAACGCCTGCTGCCGTGGGCGATCACGCTGTCCCGGCTGATCCTGGTCACCGGCGTCCTGGCCGGGATCCTGGCGCTGCACCACGCGATGGCCCGGTACCTGTACGCCATGGGCCGCGACGGCACCCTCCCGGCCGTGCTGGGGCACACGGCCCGCCGTACCGCCGCCCCGCGCGCCGCCTCCCTGACGCAGACCCTGGTCGCCGGCGCCGCCCTCGCCGGCGCGTACGCCGCCGGCGCCGACCCGGGCCCGGCCGCCGCCCGCTGGCTCGTCCTTGGCGGCGCGCTGAGCATCCTCCTGCTGCTCCTGCTCACCTCCCTGGCAACCCTGCTTCACCTGAACCGGACACCGGGCCCGGAACCCGTCACCACCCGCTTCGTCATGCCCGTTCTGTCCACTGTGTCCCTGGGTGGCCTGGTCTACCTGGCGCTCCGCGACCTCCCCCAGATCCTCGACCTCCCCGCCGGCTCACCCCTGGTCACCTTCGTGCCGGTCGCGATCGGCGGCTGCCTGCTGCTGGGGCTCACCCACGCGGCGCTGCTGCGGACCCTGCACCCCATCCGGTACGCGGCAATCGGCCTGAACGGTGCGGCGGTGGTCGTCACGCCCCTGCCCGCCGCGCCTCTGCCCGTCACGCCCTTGCCCGCCGCGCCTCTGCCCGTCACGCCCCTTCCCGCGACGCCACAGCCCGGCGCCATCGCTGAGCCCGGCTTCCCCACTGAGCCCGGCTTCTCCGCTCAGCCCGGCTCGTCAGCCCAGGCGGGCTCGCGCTCGCGGACGGATTCGTTCTCGCGGCATGTGCCGCCAGCGAGCCCTGACGGGTCCTCGAGCCCTGACGGGTCCTCGAGCCCTGACGGGTCCTCGCGGGATGGGCCGCATCCCGACCCCGGCCCGCGTCCGCCGGCGGAGCCGATCCCGTCGGGGGAGCGGGACCCGTCGGGGGAGCCGATCCCGTCGGGGGAGCGGGACCCGTCGGGGGAGCCGGTCCCGTCGGGGGAGCGGGACCCGTCGGGGGAGCCGGTTCCGTCGGCCGAGGCAGGCAAGCGGTCGAAGTCAGGTCGGGCCGGCGGACCGGACGCGGGACCCTTCGTTCCCAGGCAGCGGATGCCGGGCGCCCACCGCCCGGAGCGCGTAGATCGCGAGGTCGGCTGAAGCCGTTGCGCCATGCGATGAATTGCGCTTTTCGGACTGCACTCGCGCTTTTGTCACAGCCCACAGCCACGATGAAAGCGACGTGCAGAAGGCGTCGGCGGGGCGTCCAGCGTGAGATATCCCGGCCGCACCGAGATCGCAAAGGGCGGGGCGGGGTGGCGGCGCCGAGGATGGGGTCGCACGGCGGCGGGGGTGGCGGCGCAGCGGGAGTTCAGGCCGGCGTCAGCCGAAGAAGTCCTGTACCTGGGTGAGCGTCAAATACCCCTGGGGCTCCAGCTCGCGCGGAATGGACGGCAGCGACTTCGCGGTCACCGGTACGTCGTCCGCGTCCGCCGGGGATGCGGAGGGCGCCGGGGTGGGCGGCAGGTCCGGCAGGGCCATCGCCTCACGGATGACCTCGAACATCGTCCGTACCTCGGTCGTCGCCCGCCTGGCCAACTCGTCCGGGTCGGCGCCGACGGGCGGCAGCTCGCAGGTGAAGTTGGCGCGCAGGTGATCGTCGACGCGGCGGATGTCGGCGCTGGGACGAAGGTGGTCGAGCCGCCCCTCGGTTACTATGCCGAGCTCGCAACCGTGCAGGCCGGAGCCGTACCACCACTGCTGCCAGCCCGGGTCGGCGTCAAGGGTTCGTACCGCATGCTGGAGGGCCACCAGGTAGTGCCGCGGCGCCCGGCCGTCCCGAGTTGCCGTCCCCAGCCGCGGGCGGAGCCAGAACTCGTCCATGTCTCGCATGGTGACAGGACATCCGGGTCGAGGGGGAAATTTCGGGCGCGCGCGTCGGAGTGGCCGGCGTGTCGACCGCGAAGTTCCCGGCCGGCCCGCAAACCCGGCCGCATCGAGTCCCGGCGGTTCCGCCCGTGTTCGGCAGGTTGATTGCCGCCGCGCGCGAACCCATCGGGCGACGGGATAGGGGCCGTCGGTGCCGGTCCACGCCGGTCGGCTGTCACTCACGGCTGCCGTGACCGCCCTGCGACGACCGTGGGTGACAGCTGGCCCGCTCGGCTGTCACTCACGGCTGCTTTATCCGCTTCACGACGACCGTGGGTGACAGCTGGTCCGTCGGTGACAGCTGGGGTGACAGGTGGTCCGGTCGGCTGTCGCTGGCGGCTGCTGTGAGCGCTCCGCATGGACCGTGGGTGACAGCCGACCGGTCGGCTGTCACCCACGGCTGTTTTATCCGCGCTGAAACGACCGTGGGTGACAGCTGGTTCGATCGGCTGTCGCCCACGGCTGTTTTATCCGTGCTGAAACGACCGTGGGTGACAGCTGGTTCGGTCGGCTGTCGCTCACGGCTGTTTTATCCGTGCTGAAACGACCGTGGGTGACAGCTGGTTCGGTCGGCTGTCGCCCACGGCTGTTTTACCCGCTCCGAAACGACCGTGGGTGACAGCCGGGCTCGTCGGCGATCGATGACCACGACGTGGGTCCCGGGCCGAAGACCCCCGGGTGAACGTTCGCAGACAACGCAATAGCGCTGCATAAGGAACTTTTGGCAAACGGTGCTATAAACCGGCAGTGGACATCCCAGCCGATGACGCCGCGGTCGCGTCCGTTTTCGAACGGCTCTACGCCGGGCTGCGTCGGATCACCGTGCGCGAACCGTTGAATCTCACTGCCGCATCGACGCTGGCCAGGCTGGTGAGGGAGGGTCCGCAGCGCCTCAGTGACCTGCACCGTCCGGAGGGGGTGACCCAGCCGGCGATGACGCAACTGATCACCCGGCTGGAGCGGGAGGGACTGGCGGCCCGGGGGAGCGACCCGTCGGACGGCCGGGTGGTTCTGGTCAGCGTGACCGATGACGGGCGGGCGGCGGTGGAGCGGCGGCGGGCGGGCCGGGCGGAGGCGTTGTCGATCGTGCTGCAGAAGCTTCCTGCGGAGGACCGGGTCGCGATCGCCGCCGCCCTGCCGGCCCTGGAGCACCTGAACGACCTGCTCCCCTGAGCTCAAAGCGCCCCGGATTCCGGCGGCGCGACGGCCCACGCCCGAAGTAAAGCGGCCGAAGCCCCAGAAGCCTCGGAAACCCCGCAAGCCCCGAGACCCCTAGAGCCCCGGAAGCCCGCAAGCCCGCAAGCCCGCAAGCCCGCAAGCCCGCAAGCCCGCAAGCCGCAAGCCGCAAGCCCGCAAGCCCGCAAGCCCGCAAGCCCGCAAGCCCGCAAGCCGCAAGCCGCAAGCCCGCAAGCCCGGAACCCGGAACCCGGAACCCGGAACCCGGAAGCAGCGCAGCGGTAAGAAAATCCCGCCGCCCCGGCGTGGACTCCCGCTCTATGTCCGATTTGCCCCACAACATATGGGATGAATCGGACACAAGGGGCAATGATGAGAAGATTCTGGGCGGCCGCCACCACGGTCGCGCTCTGCGCAACCGGCGCCACCGTGACCGCGGCGCACGCCGGGACGTCGATCGGCGGGCGCAACGCGGCGGCGATCACCTGGGGTCCCTGCCCGGATGCCGCACTGCAGGCGCAGGGCGCCGAGTGCGGCATGCTGAGCGTGCCGATGAACCATGCCCAGCCGGCCGGCAAGAAGATCCAGCTGGCCGTCTCGCGGATCAAGCACACCGTTCCGGCCGACAAGTACCAGGGCGTCATCGTGGTCAACCCGGGCGGACCGGGCGGCGCCGGCCGGACGATGGCCACCCTCGGCGCGCACGTGCCGAAGGGTGCCGGTGGCGCGTACGACTGGATCGGCTTCGACCCGCGCGGTGTCGGCGCCAGTGTCCCGAAGCTGGCCTGCGACGCCGACTACGCCGGTTACCGGCGCCCGGCCTACGTGCCGGTGACCAACGAGCTGGAGAAGATCTGGCGGGACCGGGCCAAGGCGTACGCGGCCGCCTGCGCCAAGTCCGGCGGCGAGTTCCTGAACCACCTGCGCACCGAGGACTCGGTACGTGACCTCGACGCGATCCGGGCTGCCCTGGGCGCCGAGAAGCTCAGCCTCTACGGCTTCTCCTACGGCACCTATCTGGGCCAGGTCTACGCCACGAAGTACCCGGAGCGGGTGGGCCGGATGGTGCTGGACGGCGTGGTCAACCCGTCGCGCGTCTGGTACCGCTCGAACCTGGACCAGAACATCGCCTTCGACCGGGCCATCAAGATCTACTTCGCCTGGATCGCCAAGTACGACGCGATCTACCGGCTGGGCAAGACCGCCGCGGAGGTGGAGAAGCTCTATTACCGGCAGCTGGACGAGCTGGCCGCCAAGCCGGCCGGCGGGCTGATCGGCCCGGCCGAGCTCACCGACGTCTTCCTCCAGCCGGGTTACTACATCTTCGGCTGGGAGGCGACCGCGCAGGCCTTCTCCACCTGGATCCACAAGAAGGACCATCTGCCGCTCAAGCGCCTCTACGACGACAATCACCCGCAGACCGAGGGCTCGGACAACAGCTACGCCATCTACTTGGCCGTGCAGTGCACCGACGCGAAGTGGCCGTCCGACTGGAGCCGCTGGAAGAAGGACAACTGGCGGGTGCACAAGAAGGCGCCGTTCGAGACCTGGGGCAACGCCTGGTACAACGCGCCCTGCCGGCACTGGGCGGGCAAGGCCGGGAAGCCGGTCGAGGTGTCCGGTGCCAAGGTACCGCCGCTGCTGATGATCAGCGAGACGCTCGATGCGGCGACCCCGTTCTCCGGCGCGCTCGAGGCGCGGCGCCGGTTCCCGAGGTCGGTGCTGATCGAGGGTACGGGTGGCACCACGCACGCCGGCTCCCTCTTCGGCAACGCCTGCGTGGACGACGCGATCGCGGACTACCTCGCGTCGGGCGTACTCCCCAAACGGGTGAAGGCCGACCGGTCCGACCGGGAGTGCGCGCCGATCGCCCAGCCGACGCCGAACGCCGCGATTGGCCGCAAGGCGAGCGCAGCGAGCGAGCGGTTGCGTCTGCAACACCTGATCAGGCCGTGAGCTATGCTCGTCCCCGCGAAGGGGAGTAGCTCCCAATGACGCGGTCGACACACTGACGCTCCGGCGTCCGGCCGCGCGGCCTTTCTCCACGAAAGGCGAGCGAGACCTTCGACCAGGCCGTAAATTCTGCGGCTGGGTCGAGGTCGCCCTGCGCCCAAGCCCCGGTCGCCGTCAACCGGGAGTTTCTGTGGAAGGTTTTCTCGCCGCGCTGGGCATCAGCTTCGCGGTGATCTTCGTGGCCGAGCTGGGCGACAAGTCGCAGCTGATGGCCATGACGTTCGCCACCCGATTCAAGACGATCCCGGTCCTGATCGGCATCACCGTGGCGACCGCCGTCGTGCACCTGGTGTCGGTCGGGATCGGGTACGGTCTCGGCGCCACCCTCCCGACCGGCTGGATCTCGCTGATCGCCGGTGTCGCCTTCCTCGCGTTCGGTGCCTGGACGTTGCGCGGCGACAAGCTCACCGACGACGAGAAGTCCAAGGCGGAACGCTCCACCGGCTCCGCGATCCTCGCCGTCGGCGGCGCGTTCTTCCTGGCCGAACTGGGTGACAAGACCATGCTCGCCACCATCACCCTGGCCACCCAGCACGGCTGGTTCGGCGTCTGGGTCGGCTCCACGGTCGGCATGGTCGCCGCCGACGCGCTCGCCATCCTGGTCGGCCGGTACCTGGGCAGGCACCTGCCGGAGAAGGTGATCAAATATGGCGCCGCCGCGCTCTTCGCTATCTTCGGCATCTGGTTGATCGCCGAGGGTGTGATCGAAGTCCGTTAGGAGGGCGGGGCGTGACCCGATCCGTCGAGATGGCCCGGATCCAGCTGGTCCGCGGCGAGCCGCACGCCGCCGCGGAACTGCTGGGTCCGGTGCTCGCGGCGGAACCGGACGACGTCACCGCGCTGATCCTGATGACCCACGCGCAGCTCGCCCTCAAGAAACCCGAGCTGGCCGAGGAGGTCGCCCGGCGCGCGGTGCGCAACGCCCCCGAGTGGGCGGACGCGCTCGCCGCGCTGAGCCGGGTGCTCACCGCGCTGGAACGGCACGACGAGGCGATCGCCACGGCCCGGGAGGCGGTGCTGCGCCAGCCGGAGAACCCGTACCGGCACAACCGCCTCGCCTGGGCGCTGCTCGAGGAGGGCCGGCACCCGGTGGAGGCCGAGCACGCGGCCCGCGAGGCGGTCCGGCTCGGCCCGGACGAGTCGGACTTCCGGATCACGTACGCCATGGTGATGAAGCAGCTGAACCTGCGCGACCGGGCGCGGCAGGCGCTGCGGGACGCGCTGGCGCTGGACCCGGACAACGCGGTGGCGCAGCACGAACTGGCCGCCCTCGACGTGGTGCACCACCATCCGTTCGCCCTGGGCCGCCTGGCTCGGGGAGCGTCCGGCCTGGTGGGCGCGTTGCGGGCGGACCCGAGCCAGCAGGCGAGCCGGTTCCTGCTGGATGTCGCGCTGCGCCAGTTCCTGGTCTACACGGCGATCATCCTGACGCTGTTGGCGTACCTCGGCTGGCGCCTGGCCGCCGGCTCCGCCACCTCGGCCCGGGTGATCGCGGCGGCCGCGGCGCTGGCACCGGCCGCGTACGCCGGCTTCTTCTGGGCCCGCCTGGACCCGGCCCTGCGCGGCTACCTGCGCGGCCTGCTCATGTCGGGCCGCCAGCGCATCGCGATGATCACGGCCGGGTTCGCCGTCGCCCTGCTGCTCCTCGCGATCGTGGCCCCGGCGGGCTGGCTCCCGCTGCTGCTGGGCACGGCCGCCGCCGCGGGCTTCGGCGTCCGCCTGCTCACCGCGCCCGCCGACGAGCCCGGCGAACCGGGCCGAGGCCTCTCCACCAACTCGCTCTGGCTGATCGTCGGCGTCTGCGCCGCGGCCATCGTGGGCCTCGCGATCACCGACGCGCCCGACCCGGCGTGGCGGCTCGCCGCCTACCTGACGGCTCCGGCGGCCGCCGTCGCCTGCCTGCTGGTGATCTTCCGCCGGCGCCGGGCACATCAATGAGACACCAATAAGACATCAATAAGAAGGAGTACGCCCACACCGCCCCGCCACATCAGGGCCGTCCCCGGCTGCGCCGCTACCGGACTCCTGGCGCGGCCGCACCCGCCCCTTCCGCCCCGCTCCCGGCCCAGCCCGCCTTCCTCCCAGCCTGCCTTTTTCCCGGCCCGGCTTCTTCCGTTCCGGCTTCCTCAGTTCGGTGCTCACGCTGCCGATGTTGACCATGTGACCCCCAGCCACGTGCGACCCGGAGCGGACCGATGACCGAACTGGCCCAATCCTTCCGTGCGGCACCCACCCCCGTGCCCGCAGAACCGGGCGCCACCGTGCCGGGCGCCACCGCCGACGCGTCGGCTCGCGCTTTCGCCGACCCGGCCGACCTGGGCGTCGCCCGCGCCGCCGCCCTCTTCGAGCACATGCAGCCGGACCGTGCCGCCGAGCTGCTGGCCCCGGTGCTGGCCGCCCACCCGGACTCGGCGGCCGGCTGGATCTTGATGGCCCGGGTCCGGCTGGCCCTGGATCAGATGGACACCGCCCTGGAGGCCGCGACCCGCGCCGTTCAGCTCGCGCCGGACGACCCGCGGCCGCTCGCCATCGCCAGCCGCGCGCTGACCCTGCTCGGCCGGCACGACGAGGCGTTGTCCATGGCGTACCGGGCGGTCGTGGTGGAACCGAAGAACCCGCTCTGGCACGACCGGGTGGCGTGGGCGCTGATGGCCGCGGACCGCCAGGTGGCCGACGCCGAGCAGGCCGCGCGCACCGCGATCAGCCTGGACCCGAACGAGGCGCACTACTACTTCACCCACGGGATGGCCTTGGCCGCGCTGGGCCACGTGGACCAGGCCCGCCAGGCGCTGATGACGTCGCTGCGGCTGGAGCCCGGCAACCCGGTCGCCAAGCATCGGCTGGACGTGCTGAACGGCGACGCCGAGCCGGTCGTCGAGAAGAAGAAGCGCCACTGGAAGCTGTTCGGCCGCAAGGAGTAGTCACCTACGCTGACCGCCATGGGCGAGCGGCGGGCGATCTTCAGCGGTTCGGAGTACGAGGAGCGCTACGGGTACGCCCGCGCCGTGCTCGACGGCGACCGGGTGCACGTCTCCGGCACGACCGGGTTCGACTACGCCACGATGACCATCTCGGACGACGTGGCCGTGCAGGCGGAGCAGTGCCTGCGGACGATCGCGGCGGCCCTGGCGGAGGCCGGCGCCTCGATCGCCGACGTGGTCCGGGTCCGTTACCTGCTGCCGGTGAGCCGGACAGCCGCTGCGCCCGACAGCCGCTGCGCTCGACAGCCCTGCGGCCGGTAGCCCGCAAGGTGCCGACATTCGCCTTATCCGGCGTGTGTAAAAACGGCATAACCGATAATTTGGGCATGCGATCATGCTTGCCCACCGCACTACTGGTCATCGTGACCGTTGCCTGCCCCGCACCGGCCGTCGCCGGCGACCCGACGCCGGAGAGAGCCGCGGAGCCGGTGCCCGTCATCATGGCCCGATACGACTTCAACGGCCGCACCACGTCCATCCCGGACGCGTCCGGCAACGGCTACAACCTGCGGATACTGTCGTTCGGCGGCGGCCAGGTGCGCCCGGTCGCGCACGGACCCGGAAATGCCCTGGCCTTCCCCGGCAAGTGCACGAGCGTCGTCTGCCCGCACGTAGCCCTGCAGAGCGCCACCTCGACCGGCCTCAACCCCGGCACCCGGGACATCGCGTTCGGCGCCGACGTGCTGCTGGCGCCGGGGCAGACCAGCCCCGGGCAGAACGTCCTGCAGAAGGGCTACGCCCGGTCGAACAGCCAGTACAAGCTCCAGATAGACGGTGCGGCTGGCCGGCCCAGCTGTGTGCTCGTCGACGTGCGCCGCCCGACGATCCGGATGGTCCGCAGCGCGATCGGCACCGCGGACGGCCGCTGGCACCGCATCCGCTGCGAGCGAACCGGCGGCCGCCTGGACATCTACGTCGACGGCGTCCGGCACGGCTCGACAACCGTGCCGGCGAGCCTGTCGGTCAGCAACGACCGGCCGCTGAGCATCGGCGCGAAGGGCGCCTACCGCGACAACGACCAGTTCAACGGCATCCTGGACAACGTCTGGGTCCGCATCGGCCAGGTATGAGCCCAGCGGGCCGCGCTCCGGGCGGGGTCGTTCACGCGCCGCTCAGGGCGGTCAGCAGCGCCGCGTCCGGGGTGTCACCGGCGAGCTCCCAGGCGAACAACCCGCCGAGTCGCTGCTGCCTGGCATAGGCGACCTTGGCCGCGATCGTCTCCGGGGTGTCGTAGGACCACCACTGTGCGCCGCATCGCGCGTACGCCTGCCCGCCCGCCGTCCCGGTCGGCGGGCACCGGCCCGCCAGCAGCCGGTAGTCCTCGATGCCTTTGCCGTATTTCCCCGGCGCCGGGCCGGTGGCCGTGGCCCCCGGTTCGGCGCCGTCCACGCCCGTCCAGCCGCGGCCGTAGAACCCGACCCCGACCAGCACCTTCGCCGCAGGGACGCCGAGGGCCAGCAGTTCGGCCACGGTCGCCTCGGTGGTCGCCGCCGGCCGCGGGATGCCGGGATAGGCGCTCAGGGCCGAGTGCGCGGCCGTGCGGCGGTCGTTGGGTCCGGTACTGGCGCCGAAGTAGTCGTACGTCATCGCACCGAGCCAGTTCGCGTACCGTGCCGCCCCCGCGTAGTCGGTGGCCCGCAGCTTGCCGACGTCGCCCGGCACCGCCGCCGTGATCAGCGCGTCCGCGCCGAGCGACGCGCGCAGCGCGGCCAGGACGGCGGTGAGCGCGGTGCGGCCGCTGGTGTCGCAGGTGATGCCGCAGGCGTTCGGGTACTCCCAGTCGACGTCGATGCCGTCGAAGAGGCCGGCCCAGCGCGGGTCGTTGAGCAGTGTCCGGCAGGACTCGGCGAACCGGGCCGGGTCGCGTGCCGCCTCGGTGAAACCGGCCGAGCCGTTCCACCCGCCGAACGACCACAGCACCTTGAGCCGTGGATGCGCGGCCTTCAGTTTGCGCAGCTGGCCGAAGCTGCCCTTGAGCGGCGTGGCCGGGGTGTCCGCGACACCGTCCACGCTGTCCGCCGCCGCGACCGGGCGGCCGAACGCGGCCCACTTGTCGCCGGCCGCGCACCGGCCGGCGTCGACCTTGCCGAACGCGTACTTCAGGTGGGTGAGCCGTTTCACCGCCCCGCTCTCCTGCAGGTTCTTCACCCGGAAGTCGCGGCCGTAGACCCCCCACTCGGTGAAGTAACCGGCCACCACCGCGGGCGCCGGCGGCGGTATGGGTGACGGCCGTGGCGGGTCGCCGCACGAGGCGAGAGTGAGGAGCAGTACGAGGAGGATCGCCGACCGGGAGCGCACCGGCCCGAAGCTAGCCGCCGGACACCCGGTACCGCCCCTCAACCACTCGAACGTGTCCTTCGCGACGTCGCGGGGCCAGGGCGGCGCGGCTGTGCGAAGGTCAATTCGTGGCAGTGAGCCGGCACACCGACCCGGACCCGTTCGTCCCGGGCTGGCGCAGTGACCTGCGCGCCCTGTTCGCGTGGCGGCGCGTGGTCACCCGCATGCGCGCCGTGCTGCGCAGCGCGCTCACCACGTTCGTGGTGCTCACCCTGACATTGTGGCTGATGCCGGGGGTGGCCAGCACCGACATCCTCGACATCCTGGGCCTGGTGGTGCTGGTGGCCGCGGTCGGCGCGGTGCTGCGCCCGCTGCTGCTGCTCGGCATCACCGCGCTGGGCGGCTGGGGTGCGATGCTGCTCGGCGTGGTCGCCCAGATCGCGGTCATGGTGATCGCCCTGGAGCTGGACCCGGCCGAGCAGATCTCCGGCTTCCCGACCCTGGTGCTGGCCGCGGTCCTGGCCGTCGTGGTGGCCGCCCTGCTGGACTGGATGGCCGACAGCGGCAGCGACGACACGTTCGTCCGGGAGGCTCGCCGGCTGATGCGCGGTGTCCGCCGCCGCGCCGGCCGCCGCGCCGGCGGTCCGCTGTTCAGCTTTCGCCGGCCGCGTCCCGGCACCGAGCCCGGCCTGCTGATGGTGCAGCTGGACGGGGTCGCCGAGCCGGTGCTGCACTGGGCGGTCCGCGCCGGCAACCTGCCCACCCTGGGGCATTGGCTGCGCAGCGGCAGCCACTCGGTGCGCCGGTGGCACACCGGCCTGCCGTCGACCACCCCGGCGTCGCAGGCCGGCATCCTGCACGGCGCGAGCCGGCAGATCCCCGGTTTCCGGTGGTACGAGAAGGAGACCGGCAAGCTCATGGTCTCCAACCGCCCGCGGGACGCCGCGATCATCGAGGAGCGGCTCAGCGACGGCAACGGCCTGCTCCGGGACGGCGGCGTGAGCATCAGCAACGCGTTCAGCGGTGACGCCGTGACGAACCTGCTCACGGTCAGCCACGCCGCCCTGCCCGGCCGGTCGGCGCGCGGCTGGGCGGCGTTCATGGCCTCGCCGTACGGGTTCACCCGCGCCCTCGTCCTCGGTGTCGCCGAGGTCTTCACCGAGTTGCACCAGGCCCGCCGGCAGCGGCGGCGCAACCTGCAGCCCCGGGTCAGCCGGTCCGGCGCGTTCCTGGCCCTGCGGCCGGCCTCGATGCTGCTGCGCGACGTCAACGTGTCCCTCGTCGCCGAGCAGATGGCCCGCGGTGTCCCGGCGATCTACTGTGACCTGGTCGACTACGACGAGGTCGCGCACCACGCCGGTCCGGCGCGGCCGGAGTCGATGCGTCAGCTGGAAAGCCTGGACGCGATGCTCAGCGTGCTGGAACGCCTGACGCCCGAGGCCGCCCGCCGGTACCACTTGGTGGTCCTCTCCGATCACGGGCAGAGCCAGGGCGCCACGTTCCGCCAGCGGTACGGCGCCACCCTGGACGAGGTTGTGGACGGGCTCGCCGGTGCGGACTCCGCGGCCGGGCTGCGGATGCCGGCCGAGGAGGAGGGCAAGGCCGAGCCGGAGAACACCCCGCCGCCTGCCGTCCCGCTGCTCGTGGTCTCCTCCGGCAACCTGTCGATGATCTACCTGACCCGGTTCCCGCACCGGCTGGACCGGGCCGCGATCGATCACGCGTACCCGCGGCTGGTCGACGGGCTCGCCGCGCACCCGGGTGTCGGCATCGTCGTGGTGCAGACCGGCGAGGGCCCGGTGGCGTACGGTTCGGCCGGCTCCCACCGGTTGCGCGACGGCGTGGTGACCGGCATCGACCCGCTCCTGCCGTACGGGCCGGCCGCCTGCCACGACCTGCTGCGTCACCAGAGCGCGGCCCACGTCGGCGACCTCGTGGTGATCAGTGCCTTCGACCCGGTGACGCACGAGGTCGCCGCGTTCGAGGAACTCGTCGGCTCGCACGGCGGGCTCGGCGGCTGGCAGACCGACGCGATGCTGGTCCACCCGTCCGGCTGGCCGATCGCCCGTGACCTGGACGGCCCGGACGCGGTGCACCGGCAGCTCGTCGAGTGGCTGGTGATGCTGGGCCTGCGAAAACCGGACGCGGGTGCGCTCGGCGCCGGGGACCCGCTGCGTGCCGGAGATCTCGGCCCGGCCCGCTCGGCGCGACTTTCGCCGAGCCGGGAGGGTTAGAGCAATGTGCGTTTTCTGACTGCCCTGCTGCTCGCCTTCTCCCCGCCGGTCCCGGCCGCCGGCACCCGGGACGCCCCCACCTTCAACGGCACGGTCCACGCGGTCGCGTACCGCGGTGACACCGTCTACGTGGGCGGGTCGTTCACGAAGGCGAGCTGGGCCGGTCGGACCTTCCCCCGGCAGCGGCTGGCGGCGTTCGACTCGCGTACCGGCAAGCTGCTGAACTGGGCACCGGCCACGGACGGGACGGTACGTGCCCTCGCCACCGCCGGCGACGCGGTCTACGCCGCCGGGGACTTCCACGTCGTCGCCGGCAAGAAACGGGACGCGATCGCCCGGGTCAGCCCGGTCAGCGGCACCGTGGCGCCGTTCCGGCACGCCGTCGACGGCACCCCGTACGCGATGGCCGTCGGCAACGGCCGTCTCTACCTCGGCGGCAGCTTCACCGCCGTGAACGGCCGCGACCGCCGCAACCTGGCGGCGTTCGACCTGGACACCGGCCGGCTCGACAACGGCTGGCGTGCCTCGGCCGACGACCGGGTGCGCACCCTTGCCGCATCCGGGCGGCAGGTGTTCCTCGGTGGCGCCTTCCACCGGATGGACGGGGTGCGCGGCACGCTGCGGCTGGCCGCGGTGAGCGGCGCGACGGGCGAGCTGAACCGCAGGTTCCGGCCGAAGGTGGCCGCCGAGGTGAACGCGATCGCGCTGGACGGCGACGGGGTGTACGTGGCCACCGGCGGACAGGGTGGCCGGGCGGTGGCGTACACCTTCGACGGCTCGATGCGCTGGCAGCGGGTCTTCGACGGTGACGCGGTCGCGATCGCGACGCGCAAGGGCGTGACCTACGTCGGCGGCCACTTCGACCGCGCCTGCCTGACGCCGCGCAACGGCCCGCAGGGCGCCTGCCTGGACGGTTCCGAACGCCGGGTGAAACTGGCCGCGGTCACCGGAACCGGCCGGCTCACGTCGTGGGCGCCGCAGGCCAACGGCGTGATCGGGGTACGGGTCCTGGGCGTCGGCGCACGCACGGCCACGATCGACGCGGGCGGCGACTTCACCACGGTCGGCGGCGCACCGAGGTCGCGTTTCGCCCGGTTCACGCCGTCTAGCGCAACCGCCGCGCCACCAGCTCGCTGATCCGCCAGTACCGCGACGGAGTGATCCGGGCCAGCCAGTCACCGGCCTTCGCGGCCCGGGTGATCACCAGTCGGGGCCGGCGGGACTGGATCGCCGCCACGATCTGCCGGGCTGCCTCCTCCGGCGGCAGGGTCAGCGCCGCCTCCGCGAACCGGCGTGCCTGCGCGGCCTGCTCACCGTCCGGGTCGAGGCCGCTGACCCGCGCGTTCGCCGCGATCCCGGTGCGCACCCCGCCGGGATGCACCACTGTCACCCCGACGCCGCGCGGTTCCAGCTCGTGCCGCAGCGCCTCGGTGAAGCCGCGCACCGCGTACTTGCTCGTCGCGTACGCCACCTGTCCCGGCGGCGCGAGCAGCCCGAACAGGCTCGACACGTTCACCACGTGCGAACCGGGCCCGTCCAGCAGCTGCGGCAGGAACGCCTTCGTCATCCGGATCACCGCGTGCAGGTTGATCTCCAGCAGCCACTCCACGTCGGCCAGGCTGTTCTGCTCGAACGTCCCGGTGAGCGTCACCCCGGCGTTGTTCACCAGAAGATCGGCACGGCCATGGCGGGCCAGCACCTGAGCGGCCAGGTCGCGGCGGTCGCCGCCATCGCTGAGATCGAGGGTGTACGCGGAGACGTCCGTCGCCCCGAGCTCGCGGGCCATCCCGGCGACCCGTTCCAGCCCGGCTGCGTCCCGGTCCACCAGCGCCAGCACCGACCGCCGTCTGGCCAGCTCGAGTGCCAGGGCCGCACCGATCCCGCCGGCCGCCCCGGTGATCACGCAGGTGCGCCCGGCGAAGGTGAACCGCTGCACGAGTTCCGCCACCTGCTCTTCCGTGTGCTCGGGCTCTGTCGTGTGCTCGGGCTTGCTGGTGTACTCGGGCTTGTGTGCTCGGCCTTGTGTGCTCGGGCTCTTTGTGTGCTCGGGTCGCGGCCGACGGCCGTACGCCCGCCGGGTCTCAGGTCTGAGGTTCTTCGACGGCTGGGGCCGCGTGCTTGGCGCGGCGCCGCCGCAGGTAGCGGAAATGCCAGAAGGCGTACGCCCCGACGGCGAGCGCGACGACCACGACCGCCACCCAGGTGTACTTGTGCGCGTGCGCCATGATCTCGACGATGTGCGTGCCGAGCAGGTGCGCCACCGTGCACCACCAGCCGACCCAGATGGCCGCGCCGATAGCGTTGTAGAGCAGGAACGTGCGCCACGGCATCTTGGTGATGCCGGCGATCACGCCGTTGAGCTGCCGCAGGCCGTCGATGAAGCGGGCCACCACGATGATCCGGTTGCCGCGCCGGGCGAAGAACTTCTCGGCGCGTTCCAGCCGCTCCGGGGTGACGAAGATGTACTTGCCCCAGCGGTGCACAGCCTTGCGCCCGCCACGGAGCCCGATCCAGTAACCGATGTTGTCGCCGACCACCGCAGCCACGAACGAGATGATCGCGACGATCCAGATGTTCATCCGGCCGGCGCCCGCATAGATCGAGGCCGCCACCATGATCGTCTGGCCGGGGGCGGGGACGCCGAAACTTTCCACGCCGATCACGCCGCCGATGGCGAGGTAGCCCCAGCGGTCCAGGATCGGGGCAACGCTGTCCAGAAACCCGGGAAGATCGGCTGAAGGTGGCATCCGCTACACGGTAGCGCCAGCCGGGCGCCGCACCACACGGACCTGTTCCGTTGGGACCGTCAGACCTTTGCCGCCCCGCACCGCCGGCTGTCTCTCTGCCGCAGCGCGTTCCGCTGATCACCCGCCCGGGTAGTCCTCAGAGTCTCGAAAGCCTGAGATCTTGTCGGTCTCTTACCCGATTCGAACCACTTTGAGTGGGTAAATGACTCATACTTTCGGCTAGTCATCCCTGGACCGGTCAGATAGAGTCGGCGTAACCGAACGGACAAGCGCGTCCGGACGGTGTTTAGCCTGCGCTGCTCGAAGGAAATGGACGCCCTTACCGAACACGGGCCCTTCACCGGGCCGGCTCTCCGTAAAGGTGCCAGGGAGGACCACGACATGACCGTGACCGAGACGAAGACGGCGGTGCAGCCGTCGACCGCCGCCGCCGCTGAGGCCCCGGTGGACAGTGCAGCCGAACTGCTCGCCGCCCTGGCAGCAATGCCGGCCGGACACCCGTCGCGCACTTCGCTCCGCGACAAGGCGATCGAGGCCTGGCTTCCGCTGGCTCGTCACCTGGCGCACCGGTATTCGGGGCGGGGTGAGCCCACCGATGATCTGATTCAGACGGCGACGGTGGGTTTGATCAAGGCGGTGGACAAGTTCGACCCGGAGCGTGGGGTCGACTTCGCGGGGTATGCGATTCCGACGATCATCGGTGAGATCAAGCGGCATTTCCGGGACCGGACGTGGTCGGTGCGGGTGCCGCGGCGGTTGCAGGAGTTGCGGCTGGCGATCACCGAGGCGAACAGCACGCTGACGCATTCGCTGGGGCGCTCGCCGACGGTGCCGGACATCGCGGCGCATCTGGGTATCTCCGAGGAGGAGGTCCTGGAGGGGCTGGAGGGTGCTCGGGCGTACAACGCGACGAGTCTGTCCACGCCGATCTCGGCGGATGGCAACACCGAGCTGGGTGACACCCTCGGTGGTGAGGACCACGAGTACGAGATCGCGGAGACGCGGGTGGCTCTCGGGCCGGCGCTGGCGATGCTCGACGAGCGTGAGCAGAAGATTCTGACGCTGCGGTTCTACGGCAACCTGACCCAGTCGCAGATCGCCGACCAGATCGGGATCTCGCAGATGCACGTCTCCCGGCTGCTGACCAAGGCACTGACCAAGCTCCGCGGTCAGCTCAGCGCCGACTCAATCTGATTGCCCTCCCCGGTAACGATGCTGCCGGCCCGGGATTCCCGGGCCGGCGTCGTCGTTTCAGGGGCCTAGTTTTGTCCGCTTCTACGGGGGCAGGTCGCCTTTGTCCGGTCAGAAGCGAACTGGTCGGCCCAGTGCGAAAGCCGCCGCGGCAGGCAAGATGGACGCCATGACCGCACTACCCGCCTCGACGCCGCACGACGGCGCCGTGGAGCTGGGCCGGTGGACGGTCGAGGACTACCACGGCTTGCGGCACCTCCGAGCCGCGCTGCGCCAGGCAGTGAGCGAGGCGGCGTCTCCCCCCGCCCCCTCTTTCGCCTCCCTCGACCTGCAGCCTTCGCAGGCCGAGGTGGCCGCCCTGATGCCGCCCGCCGCAGATCTGTTCCCCACCGCAACACCCGCCGAGGAAATCCCGGAGCCTTCCCCGCTGCTCCCGGCCGCCGAGCCCACCCCGCCGACCCCCGCAGCGCCTTCCCCAGCCGGGTCCTCCCTCGCGGCGCCTTCTCCCGCGGAGCCTCCCGCTGCGAATCCTCGGCCTGGTGCTGCTTCCGTGGGGCCTCCACCTCTGACCCCTCCCTCTGCCGGCTCTCCCTCTTTGGCGCCGGCCTCAGGTGTGTCGCCTGCTGCTGCGCCGCCTGCTGCTGCGCCGCCTCCGCTGGCGTCGGCCTCGGACGCGCCCTCTGCCGGGTCTTCCTCCGAGTCTGTCTTCGCCGCCGCCTCCTCCTCCTTCGCCTCACTCTCTTCGCCGTCCGCCCTTGCCTCCCCGACTTCTCCTTCCGCCTCTGCCGGGGGCGACGCCTCTGCGGGGGGCGACGAAGAGGAGGAGGAAGACGTCGCCGAGCGAATCGCGGTGGTGGCGACCGAGCTCGCCACGAACGCTCTGCGACATGGCCGGCCGCCGGCCGAGATACGGCTGCTCCAAGCGGGCGGCCTCCTCATCGTCGACGCGTCGGACCGTGACACCGAGGGCGAACCCCGATTCGACGTCGAGCGCCCCCTGGGCCAGGGCGGCCTCGGCCTCCTGCTCGCCCGGACGTTCGCGCACGAAGTCGGCTGGTACCGCGCCAACACCGCCAAACACGTCTGGGCCAGCTTCCCCGCCTGACCCCGCTCTGGTCCCTCCCGCGGTCCCGCCGAAGCTCTTTCCGCGGCCTCTCTCCGTCCGCACCCCTCCGCTCCTGGCCGTCGCCCTCCGCCCCTCAACCCTCGTCTCCCCAGTTCCGAGCCTTGGCTCTCGGCTCTCGGCTCTCGGCCCTCGGCTCTCGGCCCTCGGCTTTCAGCCCTCAGCCCTCAGCCCTCAGCCCTCAGCCCTCAGCCCTCAGCCCTCAGCCCTCAGCTCTCAGCTCTTCGCCCTTTGCTCTTCGCCACCGCCCCGGCCCCAAGATCGCTTTCCTGTGGCACGGTGCGTAGTGAAGCGGATACCGACAATGCAATTTCTGCTCAGATTCCACGCCCGTACTCAGCGATCACAGCAGTCACGGATGAGGGAGGGGGGCGATTTGGCGTTGCGAGGGGGACCGGGTAAAGTTCTACGAGCCGGCAGGGAAACGGGCGAGCGAACGAGACCTGAAAGTTGGGGCTCGGAGCGGCCGTCCTGCCAAACCCCGAGATTTGATCACGACGCCAAGTCGTGTAATGTCTCGCGGGGCTCGAACGGAGACCAAGCCGATCGGATTCGCCGAGAACGCGGATTTGACGGGGCGGAAAACGAGAGAGTAAAGTTGAACGAGTGCCCCGGGGAAACGGGCCGCGGATTGCGGATCGTTTTGATGGTGTGCGGTTGTTCTTTGAGAACTCAACAGGGTGCTTG
>NZ_JAHWGU010000042.1 GCF_020873875.1 Actinoplanes sp. DH11 | reverse complement strand
CGATTTCGTAGCGCTAGCAGATCAACATCCTGTTCGCAGCATGGTGGGTAGCACCGCGGTGTCGGCGTGGGCGGGATTCTTGCTCGGCGCCGTCAGTTGCCGCGGGGCCGGAGGGCTGCGGCCAGCGGTCGATTTCGTCGATTTGGAGCGCTATGCCGTTGCGGCCTGGGAGGCGATGGCGGCTGGCGGTGCTCGATGGGGGTCGGGAGTCCGGTTGCGCTGGATGGTTGAGGGGGTTAGGGCCGGGTTTGGTTGAGGGGGGTTGGGGCCGGGTTTGTGGTGGGTGGTTGAGGGGGGTTGGGGTGTGGGGGTGGGCGGTATGCTGGGGTGGGCCGTGACTGGCGCGTTCGGGTGGGGATGACCACTGGGGAGCGGTCCCGTCGAGATGACGTGTTGCCGTGCGCCTGGGCCTCTTCGCTACGTGATAGGGAGGTCCTATGTCTGAGTTGAATGCTGAGTCCACCGCTTTCCGTGCCGCGCTCGAGGTTGTGCGGTCGGTCGAGCCGCGGATCGCTGATGCGATCGCACAGGAGCTGACCGACCAGCGGGAGTCGTTGAAGCTGATCGCGAGTGAGAACTACGCTTCGCCGGCCGTGCTGCTCGCCATGGGCAACTGGCTGTCGGACAAGTATGCCGAAGGCACGATCGGGCGGCGCTTCTATGCCGGATGCCAGAACGTCGACACCGTTGAGTCGGTTGCGGTGGAGCATGCCAAGGCGCTGTTCGACGCACCGTACGCCTATGTTCAGCCGCACTCCGGAATCGATGCGAACCTTGTCGCGTACTGGGCGATCCTTGCCGACCGGGTTGAGGTTCCCTATCTGCAGAAGTTCGAGAAGCGGCAGATCAACGAGCTGACCGACGCCGAGTGGGCGGAGCTGCGGCAGGCGTTCGGCAACCAGCGGCTGCTCGGCATGTCGCTTGATGCCGGTGGCCACCTCACCCACGGGTTCCGGCCGAACATCTCCGGCAAGATGTTCGACCAGCGCAGCTACGGGGTCGACCCGGCCACCGGGCAGATCGATTACGCGGCGCTGCGGGAAACGGCCAAGGAGTTCAAGCCTGCGGTTATCGTGGGCGGCTATTCGGCGTACCCCCGGAAAGTGAATTTCGCCAAGATGCGCGAGATCGCCGACGAGGTGGGTGCGACGTTCATGGTCGACATGGCGCACTTCGCCGGGCTGGTCGCCGGTGGCGTGTTCACCGGGGACTACAACCCGATCCCGCATGCGCACATCGTCACCACCACCACGCACAAGAGCCTGCGCGGACCGCGCGGTGGCGCCGTGTTCTGCCAGCCGGAGCTGTCGTCGCAGGTGGACCGGGGCTGCCCGATGGTGCTCGGCGGTCCGCTGCCGCACGTGATGGCCGCTAAGGCGATCGCGTTCGCGGAGGCGCGCCGGCCCGAATTCGCGGACTACGCCCAGCAGATCGTCACCAACAGCCAGGCGCTCGCCGAGGGCCTCGCCAAGCGCGGCGTTCAGCTGGTGTCCGGCGGCACCGACAACCACCTGGTGCTGCTCGACGTGCACCCGTTCGGGATCACCGGACGCCAGGCCGAGCAGGCGCTGCTCGACAGCGGCATCGTCACCAACCGCAACGCGATCCCGAACGACCCGAACGGCGCCTGGTACACCTCGGGCATCCGCATCGGCACCCCGGCCCTGACCAGCCGTGGCCTCGGCGTCGCTGAGATGGACCAGATCGCCGAGCTCATCCACACCGTGCTCAGCAACACCAGCCCGGCCGAGGGCTCGAAGGCGAAGTTCGCCCTCGACGGGGCGCTCGCCGACCGGGTCAGCAAGCAGGCCACCGAGCTGCTCGCGCCGTTCCCGCTCTACCCGTCCGTCAGTATCTGACCGTTTTCAGTCACCGCCCCCGCGAGAAGCTGTCTCGCGGGGGCGGTTTCGTATGCGGGGCACGGCGGCGGGGGAAGGCGCGGGGAGAGCGCGAGGCATGACGCGGCGCGGGCGGCATGACGCGGCGCGGGCGGCATGACGCGGCGCGGGCATGGGGGCAGGACGCGGCGTGGCGCGGGGCATGGGGGCAGGACGCGGCGCGGGGCGGGGCGGTATGACGTGGGGAGGGCGGGGCGTCAGGTTTGGGGTGGGAGGCGGTGCAGGGTGACGTCGGTCAGGGTGCCGGCGGTGGCGGTTGCGGTCAGGTAGGTGGCGTACGGCTGGCGCCGGCGGTCGGTCGGGGAGCCGGGGTTGAGCAGCCGCAAGCCGGACGGGGCCGTGGTGTCCCAGGGGATGTGGGAGTGGCCGAACACCAGGACGTCCGTGTCCGGGAAGCGGTCCGCGCAGCGTTTCTCGCGGCCGCCGGCCGGCCCGGTCTCGTGCACCACGGCGAAGCGCAGACCGCCCAGCGAGGCCTCGGCGATCTCCGGAAGACGGGTCCGCAGCGCCGGCCCGTCGTTGTTGCCGTAGCAGCCGATCAAGCGGTTGGCGCGGGAGGAGAGTTCGTCGAGCAGGCTCACATCCACCCAGTCGCCGGCGTGGATCACCACGTCGGCCTCGGCCACCGCGGCCCAGAGTGGGGGTGGCAGGTCGCGGGCGCGCTTCGGAACATGGGTGTCGCTGATCAGTAGGAGACGCAAGAGGTCCACCTGCTCGACTATGCCCTTTATCGGACTTGTGACAACCATGGACGGCACTGGTTCTGAGCGCGTTGGGGTGAAACGGCATCGGCGGCGTGCCGGGGCCCACGGGTACGCCGCGTGTGAGGTGGCGGACCCGGCGGGAGGTGCACGTCGTCAACGAGAGCCGCGCGGCGGCCGTACCCCCGTACGTCGTCAAGGTCCTGGACTGATCTCCCCGCTGCCACGCGCGATCAGGGTTGTCGCCACCCGGATCTCGCGCGGTGGGCCGTCGTACCCGTCGATGCGCTCGAACAGTGCCTCGGCGGCCACCCGGCCGATCCGCGCCGGATGCTGCGCCACCACGGTGACCGCGGGTTCGAGCAGGTCGGCGAGGGGGAAGTCGTCGAAGGCGACGAGCGCCACCGACCGATGCCGGCCCAGCCGGCGCAGCGCCCGCAGCGCGCCGATGGTGATGACACTGTGGCTGGTGAACAGTGCGGTCGGCGGGTCGGCCCGGCGCAGCAGGGTGATCGTGGCGCGTTCGGCGGCCGCCTCGCCGCGGATGTCGTGCACCACCGGGCCGGGCCGGTTGCCCAGTGCCTGGAGGTAGCCCCGGAACCGCTCGCGCGCGGTCGGGATGTGCGGGCGGTCGCCGAGGTAGGCGATCCGCCGGTGTCCGTGCCCGACGAGATGCCGGACCGCGCCGGCGGCGCCCGCGACGTTCGTGGAGACCACCGTGTCGGCGCGGAATCCGGCGGGGGCCCGGTCCACGAAGACGACCGGCGTGCCGGTGAAATGGCTCAGGTATCCCTGATCTGAACCGGTCGGGGCGAGGATGAGCCCATCGGTCTGTCGTTGCCGGAACGCGCGGGCCAGTTCCCGTTCCCGGCCGTCGTCGTCGCCGACGCTGCCGGTGAGCACGTGCACCCCGCGGGCGTGTGCCTCGTCCTCGATCGCCCGGTGGAGGGCGCCGGAGAACGGGTTCGAAACGTCCTCCAGCAGGACACCGATGGTCCGGGTGCGGCGGTCGTTGCGGCGCAGCATGCTGGCGCCCAGGTGGGGGCGGTAGTCGAGGGACTCGACGGCGGCCCGCACCCGGGCGGCGAGGTCCGGGGTGACCGTGGGTTCGCCGTTCACCACCCGGGAGACGGTTTTCAGGCTCACTCCGGCGGTGCGTGCCACGTCGTTCATGGTCGGCCGGGCCACGGGCCACTCCGATGATCACTCAGTGCAACACGATGGAAACTTATTGTTGACACTGCGGAGGGCTGGGCGTCTACTCCATGACAACGTTGTCTCTCGATGTCTGGAGGCGGGCATGCGCCAGCAGTCCAGGCTCCTCGCGGCTGCCGCCTGCACGATCCTGCTGCTCACGGGCGCCACCGCCTGCAACCGCGGCACCGGGGAACCGGTCGTCGGCCTGATCACCAAGACCGACACCAACCCCTTCTTCGTGACCATGAAAAGCGGCGCGCAGCAGGCGGCCGAGCAGGAGGCCGTCGACCTGCAGACGTTCGCCGGCAAGATCGACGGCGACAACGAGGCGCAGGTGCAGGCGATCGAGAACCTGATCTCGTTCGGCGCCAAGGGCTTCCTGATCACCCCGAACGACTCCCAGGCGATCGTGCCCTCGATCGACCGCGCGCGTGAGGCCGACATGCTCGTGATCGCCCTGGACACCCCGGTCGACCCGGCGGACGCGGTGGACGCCACCTTCGCCACCGACAACTTCGAGGCCGGCCGCTTGATCGGGCAGTGGGCGAAAGCGAAGTTCGTCGCCGACGGGACGCAGGCGCGGATCGCGATGCTCGACCTCAACCCGAACCAGGTCTCCGTCGACGTCCAGCGGGACCAGGGGTTCCTGGAGGGCTTCGGCATCGACGTCGCCGACCCCGCACGGATCGGCGACGAGACCGATCCACGGATCGCCGGGCACGACGTCACCGACGGCAACGAGGAGGGTGGGCGTACCGCGATGGAGAACCTGCTCCAGAAGGATCCGTCGATCAACCTGGTCTACACCATCAACGAACCGGCGGCGGCGGGCGCGTACGAGGCGCTGAAAGCCGCCGGCAAGGAACAGGGCGTCACGATCGTCTCCGTCGACGGCGGCTGTCCCGGTGTCGACAACGTCGCGGCCGGCGTGATCGGCGCGACCTCCATGCAGTTCCCGATCAAGATGGCGCAGCTGGGTGTCGAGGCGATCGCGCAGTACGCCAAGGACGGCACCCGGCCGCAGAACACCGCCGGCAAGAACTTCGTCGACACCGGCGTCGATCTGATCACCGACGACCCGCAGCCCGGCGTGGAGGCGAAGGACTCCGCGTGGGGCAAGCAGAACTGCTGGGGCTGACCAATGGCGACCACCACCGCAGACTTCGAGACCCGGAAGCACGACTCGGCCGGCCTGCGCCTGCAGCACCTCCTGCACGGCAATCCGGTCCTCGGCCCACTCGCCGTCCTGATCGTGGCGATCGTCGCGTTCTCGATCGTCAACGGCCGGTTCTTCTCCGCGGCGAACCTGTCCCTGGTGCTGCTGCAAGTCACCGTGATCGCGACGCTGGCCCTCGGGCAGACCCTGATCATCCTGACCGCCGGCATCGACCTCTCCGCCGGTGCGATAGCGGTCTTCTCGTCGATCCTGATGGCGCTCTTCTGCACCGACGCGGGGCTGCCCGGGCCGATCGCGCTGCTGATCGGCCTGGTCTGCGGCACCGCGATGGGCGCGCTCAACGGGGTGCTCGTCACCCGGATCAAACTGCCACCGTTCATCGTCACGCTCGGCACGCTGACCATCTTCTTCTCGCTCAACTCGGTGGTCAGCAACAGCGAGACGGTACGCGGCTCGGACATGCCGGGCCTGATGACCTGGACCGGCGACTCGATCCCGATCGGTGACTTCCGGCTCAGCTACGGCTCGATCATCATGCTGCTGCTCTTCGGCTTCTTCGCGTACGCGCTGACCTGGACCGCCTGGGGCAAGCACATCTACGCCACCGGTGACGACGTCGAGGCGGCCCGGCTGGCGGGTATCCGGACCGGCCGGGTGCTGTTCTCGGTCTACGCGACGGCGGGCCTGCTCTACGCGGTCGCCGGCTGGATCCTGATCGGACGGCTCGCCTCGGCCAGCCCGAACGTCGGCACCGAGTACAACCTGGACTCGATCACCGCCGTGGTGCTCGGCGGCACCAGCCTCTTCGGCGGCCGCGGCGGCGTGATCGGCACCTTGATCGGAGCCCTGATCGTCGGCGTCTTCCGCAACGGCCTGCAACTGGCTGGTGTCGAGGTGGTGTGGCAGGGCTTCGCGATCGGGCTGCTCGTGCTGATCGCCGTCTCCCTCGACCAGTGGATCAGGAAGGTGAAAACGTGACGACTCCCGTTCTGGAAGCGAAGGGCCTGACCAAGCGGTACGGCCGGGTCGTCGCGATCGACGGCAGCGACCTCGAGCTGCTCCCCGGGGAGATCCTCGCCGTGATCGGCGACAACGGCGCCGGCAAGTCCAGCCTGATCAAGGCGCTGTCCGGCGCGCTGGTCCCGGACGCCGGCGAGATCCTGCTGGACGGCCGGCCGATTCAGTTCCGCAATCCGATGGAGGCCCGGTCCGCCGGCATCGAAACCGTCTACCAGACCCTGGCGGTCGCCCCCGGGCTGGACATCGCGGACAACCTGTTCCTCGGCCGGGAGCAGCGCCGGCCGGGCCCGCTGGGATCGATCTTCCGGATGCTGGACCGCCGCGGGATGCGGGCGGAAGCCAAGCGGCACATGAGCGACCTGGGCGTCGGCACCCTGCAGAACATCGGCCAGGCGGTCGAGTCGCTCTCCGGCGGCCAGCGGCAGGCGGTCGCGGTGGCCCGGTCGGCCGCGTTCGGCAGCAAGGTGGTGATCCTCGACGAGCCCACGGCGGCGCTCGGCGTCAAGGAGGGCAACCGGGTGCTGCAACTGATCCGCGACGTGCGCGACCGCGGGCTGCCGGTGATCCTTATCAGTCACAACATGCCGCACGTCTTCGAGGTGGCGGACCGGATCCACATCCAGCGGCTGGGCCGGCGCGTCGCGGTGATCGATCCGAAGGCGTACAGCATGTCGCAGGCGGTAGCCATCATGACGGGTGCGGCGGAGCCCCCGGAGGAGATGGCGGGTGCGGCAGCGCCCCCGGCGGGCACGACGGATGCGGCGGAGCCTCCGGAGGAGTAGACCGGAGGTATGACGATAGGAATCACGGGTGCCACCGGAAACGTCGGTTCGCGAGCGGTCCGCCTGCTGATCCAGGCCGGGGAACGGCCGCGGGTCCTGGTCCGCGACCCCGGGCGGCTCGACCCCGGTCTCGCCGGGCTCGTCGACGTCGCGCGCGGCGACCTGCTCGACCCGGACTTCGTCGAGACCGCGACGGACGGGCTCGACGCGCTGCTCTGGATCACCCCGGAGAATTTCACGGCCGAGGATCCCCTGGCCGAGATGGGTGCGATGGCGGCGGCGGGTGCCGCGGCGGTCAAGACCCGGGGCGTACGGCGCGTCGTGCTGATCAGCAGTGTCGGAGCGGAACGCCGTACCGGCGCCGGCCTGATCGACGGGCTGGCCCGGGCCGAGGAGGAGTTCGCCGCCACCGGGGTGGACCTGGCGATCCTGCGCAACGGCTACTACTTCACCAACCTCCTCGGCAACCTCGACGAGCTGCGCAACGGCCGGCTCTCCACCACGATGCCGGCGGACCGGGCGATGTCCTGGGTCGACCCGCGCGACGTCGGCGACGTCGCGGCCGCCCGGCTGCTCGCCGGTGGCTGGTCCGGCACGGTCGTGCAGGCCGTGCACGGGCCGGCCGACCTGACCTGGGCGCAGGTCACCGCGATCGTCGGCGCCGCGATCGGGCGCGAGGTGGAACTCGACGTGATCGGCGACGACGTCATGCGGGCCGGGCTCGCGCAGGCCGGACTCTCCGCGCCGGCGGTGGACGGCCTGGTCGGGATGATCGCCGGGCAGCGGGACGGGTTCACGCCGGAACAGGCCCGGACCGCGGTGACCACCACACCGACCACACTGGCCTCCTGGACCACCGACGTGCTGGCTCCCGCGCTGGCCGGCTGAGGATTTCCCTCAGGGGCCCGCGTGCTCCGACGATGAGGGGCGCATGAGGTTCCGCCGAGCACACCGGCGCCCGCACGTCCGCAACGGCTCCCGGCTGTTCGCGACGTACGCGGCGGCCAGTCTGGTGCCCGTGGTGGCCCTCGGCGCGCTGACCCTGCACAGCTACCGCGAGGACGCCGCCGAGCAGGGGCGGGCGCAGGGGCTCGCCCAGGCCGCGGTGATCGCCGAGATGGCTGTCGCGCCGGCGCTGAGCAACGAGGGCTACATCGGCAGCGCCGGACTCGCCGACGGGCTCACGGCGGAACAGGCCACGAGCATGCGGGAGGCCACCGAACAAGCGATCTTCCGGGGCTCGGTGCTGCGTCTGCGGGTGCGCAGTTTCACCGGGCGGGTGCTCTTCTCCGACGACGGCTCGACCACCGGCGGGGTGCCGGTCGCCGACCCGGACTTCCAGGCCGCCACGGCCGGCGAGTCCCGGGCCGAGGTGATCGGCACCGAGGTGATCCGGGTGCTGCAGCCGCTGGTGGCGAACGCGTCCGGTCAGTCCGTCGGGGTGCTCGAGCTGTATCTGCCGTACGCCACGATCGCCGATCGGTTCCACAGCCAGGTGAGCCGCACCTGGTGGCGCATCGGTGGCGGCCTGGCCGCGCTCTACCTGGTCCTGGCCATGCTGGCCTGGTGGACCACCCGGTCGCTGAGCCGGTACGCGGCCCGCCAGGAGTACCAGGCCACGCACGACGCGCTGACCGGCCTGCCGAACCGGGCGGCGTTCCGGGCCCGGACCGAGCAGGTCCTCGCGGCCGCCGTCCGGGACGGTGGCACCGGTGCGGTGGTGCTCGTCGACCTCAACCGGTTCAAGGAGGTCAACGACACCCTCGGCCACCACGCCGGCGACGAGTTGCTGCGGACGGTGGCCCAGCGGATGAGCGCGGCGATCGGGCCGGCCGACGTGCTCGCCCGCATCGGCGGCGACGAGTTCGCCATGCTGCTGCCGGGCCGGACCGCGACCGAGGCGGTGGCGCTGCTGCGCGAGGTGCGCGACCGCGTCTCCGACGAACTCGTCCTGGAGGGTGTGCCGCTGAGCATCGAGGCGGCGTTCGGTGTGGCGGTCTACCCGGAGCACGGCACCGACGTGCAGGAGCTCAAGCAACGCGCCGACTTCGCGATGTACCAGGGCAAGCGCGGCGCCTCCGACATCGTGGTCCACTCCGGCAGCGACGCCGCGCACCCGCACCAGTGGCTGGTCGTGCAGGCCGAGCTGCGGCACGCGCTGGAACGCGACGAACTGGTCCTGCACTACCAGCCGAAGGTCACGCTGCCCGGCGGCGAGGTGTGCGGGGTGGAGGCGCTGGTCCGCTGGCAGCACCCGCAGCGCGGGCTGCTCCCGCCCGGCGAGTTCCTGCCGGCCGCCGAGCACTCCGGGCTGATCGTGCCGCTCACCGAATGGGTGCTGCGCCGGGCGCTCACCGACCAGGTCGGCTGGACCGCGACCGGGCAGGAGTGGACGCTCTCGGTGAACGTCTCGGCCCGCAACCTCGAGGTGCCCGGTTTCCCGCGGCTCGTGACGGACCTGCTCGCGGAGACCGGCACCGCGCCGGACCGGCTGATCCTGGAGGTCACCGAGACCGCGCTGGCCGCCGACACCGACGAGGTGGCCCGCGCCGTCGCCGAGCTGGGCGGTGGTGGCATCGGCATCTCGGTGGACGACTTCGGCACCGGGTACACCAGCCTCTCGCACCTGCGTGGCCTGCCGATCACCGAAATCAAGATCGATCGGGCGTTCGTCGCCGACGTGGCCCGTGACTCGCAGAGCCAGGCGATCGTCCGCTCGGTCATCGAGCTGGCGCACGGTCTCGGCAGCCGGGCCACGGCCGAGGGCGTCGAGACCGCCGAGGTCCGCCGCTGGCTCGCCGAGGCCGGCTGCGACGAGGCCCAGGGCTACCTCTTCGGCCGGCCGGTTCCCTGGCCGCAGATCTCCGTCACCGCACACGCCGAACCCGAAGGGGCAAACCGATGAGGATCCGCCGGTTCATCGCCGCGACAAGTTCCGCGCTCCTGCTGGCTGCGGGCGGGTGTGCCAAGAGCGAGCCGGCGGCCGTGGCCGAAGGGCTCGACATCACCGGCGGCGTGACCGTCGACCAGACGTTGCACGACCGGCTGCCGCAGGCGATCCAGGCCCGCGGCTCGATCCGGCTGGTGACCGATCCCAGTTACGCGCCGATGGAGTACTTCGCGGCCGACGGCCGTACCATCATCGGTTTCTCTCCCGACCTGGCCACCGCGCTGGGTGAGGTGCTCGGCATCCGCGCCGAGATGGTGGCCGGCAGTTTCGGCAGCGCCCTGGACGAGGTGAACGCCGGCGAGTTCGACGGCGTGCTCTCCTCGATGACCGACACACCGGACCGGCAGGCCGAGGCGGACTTCGTCAACTACCTCAACGCCGGGACGTCGATCGTGGTGCAGCGCGGCAACCCGCAGCGGATCACCACGTTCGAGACCCTGTGCGGCCGGACCGTCGGCACCGAGAAGGGCACCCTGCAGGAGGAGATGCTTCAGCGCCTGCAGACCCGGTGCGGCGACCGCCGGATGGTGATCGACAGCGAGCCGACGAACGCGGACGCGCTGGTGCTGCTGCGCACCGGCCGGGTGGACGCGGTGCCGGTCGACCACCCGCCCGCGGCCTACCTGGTGAGCGAGCCGCGGACCAGCGCGTTCTACGAGCTGGCGTCGGAGGTTCAGTACGAGCCCGGCCTGTTCGGCATCGCCGTCGCCAAGCACGACACGGAGTTGAGGTACTGCCTGCGGGAGGCCCTGCAGCGACTGATCGACTCCGGGATCTACGGCGAGTTGCTGGCGCGCTGGGGGCTCACGTCGAGCGCGGTGCTCACCGCCACCGTGAACGGGAAGTCGACGACCGTTTGATCTCGCGCTTGCAAAGTGAAGGGCCAGCCGGCGAAGGGCCAGCCGGCGAAGGGCCAGCCGGCGAAGGGCCAGCCAGCGAAGGGCCGGAAAGCGACGGGCCGGCCCGATGATCGGGCCGGCCCGGTGGGGTCAGTGGGCTGAGTTGCGTTTCGGCAGGATCAGTTCCTCATGGTCGAGTTCGCGGTTCAGGACCCGCAAACTGTCGTCGCTGAGACGCCCGGCGTCCCGCCAGCGCAGCAGCTCCTCGCGCTCGGCGTCGATGACGGCCTGCCGGACCATGAGCGCGGCCTCGTACTGCGGTGAGGTCGGCAGGTCGCTCGACTCGGACTGTTCGAGCAGGTCGAGGCGGCGGCGGTACCGGTCGAGCCGGACCTGGAGCTGCCGGCGCATGGTCTCGATCGCCTCGTCCTCGACGTTGTCGTGCTGCTGTTCCTGGATGTCGTCGAGCCGGTCGAGGGCGGCCCGCACGGCGGCCGAGCGGGCCTCGTTGCGCAGCCGGGCCTTGTCGGTCTGGTTGGCGCGCAGGCCGAGCCGGCGTACCAGTGGCGCGAAGGTGAGGCCCTGGCCGACCAGGGTGACCAGCACGACCGCGATGGCGCAGAAGTGCAGCAACTCGCGGTCGGGGAAGCCGGCGGGCAGCGTGAAGATCGCCGCGAGGGTGATCACGCCGCGGGTGCCGGCCCAGCTCAGGACCGTGATCTCCTTGCCGGTGAGCGGGACCTCGCGGTTCGTGGTGTCGTCCTCGTCGACCTGGCCACCCAGCCTGGTGTGCAGCGAGCGCGGCAGCCACTGGGTGATCACGAGCCAGAGCGGGCGCAGCAGCAGGACCACGCCGAGCGTGATCGTCAGCGCGATGATGATCGTGCTGGTCTCGTACTGGGCGAGGCCGTCGATCACCTTCGGCACCTGCTGGCCGATCAGCAGGAAGACGACGCCTTCCAGCAAGAAGTCGATCAGGCGCCAGACGGCGCTGGTCTGCAGGCGGCTCGCACCGGTCGTGTAGCGCGGGGTGTCGTGGCCGACGATCAGGCCAGCGACGACCACGGCGAGCACGCCGGAGATCACCACGTAGTGGTGGACGAAATCGTTCTCACAGATCAGATACGCCGCGAGCGGCGTGATGAGCGAGAGCGCGTTCGCATTGAGCGGGTCGGAGCGCAGGGCCTTGAGACCCCGGACGGCGTACGCGACTGCGACACCGACCAGCACACCACCGACCGCGGAGATGACGAACTGGCCCACCGCGTTGTCGAACGCGAAGTTGCCGTCCGCGTGGGCGGCGACCGCGACGGTCAGGATGGTCAGCGCTGTCGCGTCGTTGAGCAGACCCTCACCGGAGATCAGCGTGACCAGCTTGCCCGGCAGCCCGGCCTTGCGGCCGACCGCGAGAGCCGCGACCGGGTCGGGCGGTGCGACCGCCGCGCCCAGGGCGACACCCGCGGCGAGGGTGGCCCCGGCCACCCAGAGCGAGAAGCCGAGGCCGATCAGGAGCGCGGTGACCAGCACCAGCACCACCGAGAGGCTGATCACCGTCCGCATGTTGCGGCGGATGTCGAGCAGTGATGAATCGAGCGCGGCGTTGTAGAGCAACGGCGGCAGGATGAACGTCAGGACGAGTTCGGGTTCCAGTTCGAGGTTGGGACCCGGCAGGTAGGCGTAGACAATGCCGATCAGGGTGAGCAAGACCGCCGCGGGGAGGCCGGTCTTCTCGGTGACCCAGCGCACCGCGATGATCACCGCGACAGCACCCAGGCCGAAAAGCAGGATCTCCTCGAGATTCATTCGATCATTGTCGCTGCTGGGACGCGGCGGGATTCGACGAGGTCGGCGTTTAACGTGGCGGTAACTTGCGCTGTGCGTCGGTGAGTGCCTGGTGGTGGTGCTGGAGGACCGGCAAGGCGGCGGTGGCGAGGTTCTCGACCGACGGCTCGCTGCCGGTGTCCAGGACGATCCGGGTCAAAGTGATCGCTCGTTCGTGGGCGATCAGCTGGCTGCCGAGGAAAAGCGTGTCGAAGTCGGCGCCGTCGGCCGCCCGGTACTGCTCGACCAGGGTCCGCTGCTCGGAGTTGGGTTCGGCGGGCAGTTCGACCTGGAGGCGGGCGGCCGCCTCGCGTACCGCCGTGTCGAGCCGGCGGTGGTAGACGGCGAACTCGCGGCCGAACGCGCGGACCGGCTCGGTGGTGCCCTTGCGCTTGGCGAGGCGGCCGACCGTGATCTGGGCGAGGTTGCCCTGGTGGGCGGCGATCAGGAAGTCCGCGTCCGGGTTCAGCGGCCGGGCTTGGGCGGGGTGGGCTTGGGTGGGGTGGGCTCCACAGGCGGCGAACATGACGACCGCGCTCAGGGTGGCAATGACGTTACGGAAAGTCATAAACGCAGCATAAGCCGACAAGTCGGGCACGATCGGTCACCGACGCCGCCGGCACCCTTCCGGCAGTGCGACGACGTGGTCGCGCTGCTCGACCGCCTGTCGGTGCGGCGGGCGGTGCTGGTCGGATGGTCGCGGCGTCCGTCGCCGGCTGCCGTGTCGTACCGATCGAAGGGGCCGCTCACATGCCGAACATGGAGCGGCCCGATCGGGTCAACGCGGTGTTACGCGAATTCCTGGCGGATCAGTAGCGGTAGTGCTCGGGCTTGAACGGGCCCTCGACGTCCACGCCCAGGTACTCCGCCTGCTTCTTGGTGAGGGTGGTGAGGCGGACGCCGAGCGCGTCCAGGTGCAGCCGGGCCACCTTCTCGTCCAGGTGCTTGGGCAGCACGTAGACCTGCTTCTCGTACTCGCCGGGCTTGGTCCAGAGCTCGATCTGGGCCATCACCTGGTTGGTGAACGAGTTCGACATGACGAAGCTGGGGTGCCCGGTGGCGTTGCCCAGGTTCATCAGCCGGCCCTCGGAGAGGACGATCACCGAGTGGCCGTCCGGGAAGCGCCACTCGTGCACCTGCGGCTTGATCTCGACCTTCTCGATGCCCGGGACCTTGGCGAGCCCGGCCATGTCGATCTCGTCGTCGAAGTGACCGACGTTGCCGACGATCGCGTTGTGCTTCATCGCGGAGAGATGCTCGACCGTGATGATGTCGGTGCCACCGGTGGTGGTGATGAAGATGTCGGCCTCGCCGACCACGTCCTCGAGCCGGACGACCTGCATGCCGTCCATCGCGGCCTGCAGCGCGCAGATCGGGTCGACCTCGGTCACCACGACACGGGCGCCCTGGCCACGCAGGGTCTCCGCGGAGCCCTTGCCGACGTCGCCGTAACCGCAGACCACGGCCAGCTTGCCGCCGAGCATCACGTCGGTGGCCCGGTTCAGGCCGTCGACGAGCGAGTGGCGGATGCCGTACTTGTTGTCGAACTTGCTCTTGGTGACCGCGTCGTTGACGTTGATCGCCGGGAAGAGCAGCGTGCCCTCCTTGGCGAGCTTGTAGAGCCGCGCCACACCGGTGGTGGTCTCCTCGGTCACGCCCTTGATGTCAGCGGCGATCTTCGTGAAGCGGTCCTTGGAGCCGGCCAGGCTCTCGCGCAGCGTCTCCAGGATGATCGAGTACTCGTGGTTGTCCTCCGGCGTGGTCCGCGGGACCGCACCGGCCGCCTCGAACTCGACACCCTTGTGCACGAGCAGGGTGGCGTCACCGCCGTCGTCCAGGATCATGTTCGGGCCCTGGCCGTCGCCGAAGTCGAAGAGCCGCATGGTGGCCCACCAGTACTCCTCGAGGGTCTCGCCCTTCCAGGCGAAGACCGGCACGCCGGCCGGGGCGTCGACCGTGCCGGTCGGGCCGACCACGACCGCGGCGGCCGCCTCGTCCTGCGTCGAGAAGATGTTGCAGGAGACCCAGCGGACCTCGGCGCCAAGCGCGACCAGGGTCTCGATCAGCACGGCGGTCTGCACGGTCATGTGCAGCGAACCGGCGATCCGGGCACCGGCCAGCGGCTTCGAGTCGCCGAACTCGGTGCGCAGCGACATCAGGCCGGGCATCTCGTGCTCGGCGAGGCGCAGCTGGTGACGGCCGGCCTCGGCCAGGGACAGATCGGCAACGGCGAAGTCGAGACCGTTGACGGATCGAAGTTTGTCGCTCATGAAAAGAGGGCTCCTCCCTCTCAGGAGGCGCCCTTGCGTCATCTAACCCGGCCGAGCGTGGCGGGTTTGGTGACCCGTTGCAGCGCCTCTCGGCAGGGCTCCTCAACTTTAGCCGACCGAACGCATGATCACATCCGGCGCGGCGTTCCGTCCGTATCAGTGATCACGTAGGTGCCGTCGCCCAGCGGCGTCAGGTCGTACTGATCGATGGTGGTGACCCGCAGTTCGCCCAGCACCTCACCGGTACGGGCGTCGACCCGGTAATGCCGCCACCACTCCTCCTCGTCCGCCGACTCCGCCTCGTCGTCCACGCCGGCCAGCACCGCGATCACGGTGTGCTCGTCCAGGTAGCCGCCGCTCCACTCGAGGAAGACCTCGTCGCGGGCGGCGAAACCGAAGTCCGCCGCGGTCAGCCGGAGCCGGGTCCGCCCGTCGGGAAGGTCATGGATCAGCAGATCCTCCTGTTCGTGCCCGACGGTCATGAACTGCGACCCGTCCGGCGACGCCGCGATGAGCACCCGGTCGTCCCAGCCGAAATCGTGCAGCGACGTGCCCGGCCCGGCCTGCGACGTGCCCGGCCCCGCCTGCGGGGTGCCCGGCCCGGCCAGGTAGATCCGCACGCCGTCCTGGCCCTCGCCGACCCCCAGCAGCATCCGCCCGTCCGGGAGTGCGCACTGGTTGCCGCCGTGCCCCACCGTCGGCAGCACGTGCCGGGCGCGGACCTCGCCGGTGGCGGCGTCCAGGGCGAACCACACGTCCTCGCCCCGATCGGCCATGGCGTCCGGCGCGTAGACCCAGACCAGGGCGTCGTCGGCGGAGAACGCGACATCGACAGCCGCGACGCCACGGCCCGGCCCGCGCACGCCGAGGTCGAAACGCCACTGCGGGCGCCCGTCCGGATCGATGAGCACGACGGCGTCCTCGGTGGCGTAGGCCAGACGATCGCGGGCGGCCGGGGCGGCGTACCCCTGCGTCCCTGGATCTTTGTAACTTCCCGGCGGCGGTGTCGGGAAGGTCCGGACCAGGTCCATCGCGGCGTCGAACACGTCGACACCGTCCGGCCGCAAGCGGGAGATCACGCGCATCCGGGGAGCGTATCGGTGTTGCGGCGCGTCACGCTGCGCCCTGTCACGCGAAGGGGCGAGAAAACATCAAAGACCTTCCATGAGCCCTCAAAAACCCATCATCCTGTACGCGTGAAGCACCCCCACCCCATCCGCGAGATCGCCGCGCGAGCCGGGTTGAGCCAGGCCACCGTGGACCGCGTGCTGCACAACCGGGGCGGGGTCCGGGAGAGCACCGTCCGGCAGGTGCACCGGGCGATCGCCGAACTGGACCGTCTCGAACCGGCGTCCGGCCGCACCTACGTGATCGACGTGGTGCTCCGGACGTCGCGCGGTCACGGCGCCGCGGTGCGGGCCGCCCTGGACGCGGAGATCGCTGAGGTGCCGGTTCTGGTGCGTCCGCGGCTGCACCTCACCGACGAGCCGGCGCAGGCCCTCGACCGGGTCGGCCGGTCCCGGTCGCACGGCCTGATCGTGCTGGCACCGCCCGCGCCGGAGGTCGCCGACGCGGTGGCCCGGCTCGATGTCCCGGTGGTGACCCTCAACACCGATCTGCCGGCGGGCAAGCGGATCGCGCACGTCGGCGTCGACGACTTCGACGCCGGCGCCACCGCGGGACACCTCGTCGACCGGCTGCTCGCGGACCGGGCCGGCGACGTGCTGCTGATCAACGGGCGGGGTGCCCGGGAGGCCGGCTTCCGTTCGGTGCTGCCGGCCCGCCGGGTGCTCACCGCGACCGCCGGGTCCCTGCTCGCGGAGGCCGTGCCGCCGGTCGCCGGGCTTGCGGAGGCCGTGCCGCCGGTCGCCGGGCTTGCGGAGGGCGGGTCGTTGCGGGCCATCCTGGCCGGCAACCCGTCGGTCCGGGCCGTCTACTGCGCCGGCACCGGCGGGACTGCCGAGGTGGTCGCCGCGTTCGCTGCCGAGCGGCGCAACTACGACGTGTTCGTCGCGCACGGGCTGGACGAGGAGAACGTAGCCCTGCTGCGGGCTCAGCGGATCTCCGCGGTGCTGCACCAGGACCTCCGGTCCGATCTGCGGCACGCCGTCCTCGCGATCCTTCGCGCGCAGGGCGTGCTGCCCGGGCCGATCCGGTCCCGCCCCGCCGCGGTGCAGGTGATCACCCCGTACAACGTTCCGCCGGCCGAGTTCTGAACGCCTCCCGCGACGCCAGTTTTCATTGAGTTGCAAGAACTCGTCGAAAAAGCGAAAGACATGGACGAGTGCTTGTGAGTTAGATCACCGGGCATCTATCGTCGGCTCACCACCGGAAGAAGTGAGCGTCGATGTCCGCACATAGGAAACTGTCCGCCCTCGTCCTCGGCGCGGTCCTGGGAGTCACCGGGACCGCGCCGGCAGTCGCCGCGACGCCGGCCGGAACCGCCGCGCCCGCCGGAACCGCCGCGCCGGCCGGAACCACCGCGCCCGCGCCGCCCGGCAAGATCACCCGGGCCGCCCTCGACCCGGCCCTGAGCGCCGGCCGGGGCGCCGACGTCGCCTTCCTCGAGCAGGAGGCCGAGCACGCGGCCACCAGCGGGACGGTGATCGGGCCGGACCGGACGGCGTACACGTTGCCCGCCGAAGCGTCCGGTCGCTCCGCCGTCACCCTCGACCCGGGTGAGTTCGTGGAGTTCACCCTGCCGCGCGCCGCCAACGCGATCACCGTGCGGTACAGCATTCCGGACGCGCCGGCCGGTGGCGGGATCACCGCGCCGCTCACCGTGCGCACCAAGCACGGCACCCGGACGATGCCGCTGACGTCGCAGTACTCCTGGCTCTACAACCAGTACCAGTTCACCAACGACCCGCGGGCCGACCTGCTGCACCCGGACTGGTGGATCACCGAGTGCCAGTGCGTGCCGGCCGCGACCACGCCGGCGCCGGTGATCACCAAGCCGTTCCGGCCGATGCACTTCTACGACGAGCAGCGCCTTCTGCTCGGGCGCACCCACCGGGCCGGCGACACGGTCCGGCTGACCGCGCGGGACGTGCCCACCACGATCGACCTCCTCGATTCCGAGCTGGTCGGCGCACCGAAGGTCGACCTCGCCGCGGTGAACGTGCTGCTCTTCGGCGCCGACCCGACCGGCCGGCGCGATGCGGCGCCGGCCATCGAGAGAGCGATGGCGTACGCCAAGAAGACGCACCGCCGGGTCTATCTGCCGCCCGGCGTCTTCCAGGTGAACCGGCACATCGTGGTCGACGACGTCACGATCACCGGCGCCGGGAACTGGTACACGATCATCAAGGGCCGCGAGGTGGCGCTGGATCGGCCGGCGCCGGACGGCTCGGTGCACACCGGCGTCGGGTTCTACGGCCGCGGCGCCGCCGAGGGTGGCAGCCGCAACGTGCACCTCGCCGACTTCGCCATCCACGGCGACGTGCGGGAACGGATCGACACCGACCAGGTGAACGGCGTCGGCGGCGCGATGAGCGACTCCACGATCCGCGGGCTGCACATCCAGCACACCAAGGTCGGCCTCTGGTTCGACGGTCCGATGTCGAACGTCGCGGTCACCGGCAACATCATTGTCGATCAGATCGCCGACGGGCTGAACTTCCACACCGGCGTCACCGACTCGCTGGTGAGCAACAACTTCGTTCGCAACACCGGTGACGACGCGCTGGCCATGTGGTCGGAGGACACCGTCAACGCCGGCAACACGTTCGACCGCAACACCGTGCAGACGCCGACCCTGGCCAACGGCATCGCGATCTACGGCGGCCGGGACATCACCGTGTCCCGGAACCTGGTCGCCGACCCGATCCGCGAGGGCAGCGCCCTGCACGCGGGCACCCGCTTCGGTGCCGAGCCGTTCGCCGGGTACCTGCGGTTCACCGACAACACCACGGTGCGCGCGGGGACGTACGAGTTGAACTGGAACATCGGGCTCGGCGCGCTCTGGCTGTTCGCGCTGGAGGGCAGCATCGACGCGGACGTGCGGGTCGTCGGTGACCACTACCTGGACAGCACCTACAACGCGATCATGATGGTCGCGGACTGGCCGGTGAAGGATCTCTACTCGATCGACGCTGTGACGTTCAAGGACATCAGAGTCGACGGTACGGGGACCAGCGTGGTCAGCGCCCGCGCCGGCGGTTCCGCGTCCTTCGAGAACGTGGACGCCCGCAACGTCGGCGCGGTCGGCGTGAACAACTGCGGCCGGTTCGGCTTCCCGGCCACCGGTTCCGAGTTCGCCCTCACCGACCGGGGCGGCAACGACGGTGGCTGGCTCGGCCCGTACGTCCCGAACGTCATCACCTGCGACGACCGCCCGCCAGTCGTGGCACCGCCGGCGCCCTCCCACTGGTGATCGGCGCGGCCCGGACCTCACCGGCGAGGTCCGGGCCCGGCCGGTCAGGCGGTCAGCCACCAGGGGCTGGAGTAGGCGACGCCCCAGTCGTTGCAGGGGTGCCCGGACGGGCCGGGGGAGTCGTTGACCCGGGTCGGGTCGGAGACGCGCAGCACCACCCAGGAACCGTCGGCCAGGTCCATCGGGACGGTGAACTCGGTGACCCGGCCGGCCTCGGCGTCGATCACGTCGACCACCTCGGGCGCCCGGTTGCCCGGCCGCAGCACCTGGATGCGCAACGGCTTGCCGGCCCACTCCGGGCCGCGGTCGAGGTCCACCACGAAACGGACGTCACCACCGGTCAGGGGCAGGGTGCCGCCCATCCGTACCCCCGCCGCGGTCGCGTCCAGGCGCAGGCCGCTCACCCGGGTGGCGAAGAAGTTGCGGGACCGCATCGCGGCGAGCACGCCGTTGCGGGTGTTCTCGGCGACCCACAGCCCGGTGCGGCCCTTGCCCTCCGGGTGACCCCAGTCGGTGCCGTGCTCGTCGGTCACACCGGTCAGCCCGGTGCGCCAGCCCGCGTTCAGGCAGGCGTTGAGCGGCGAGCTCTGCCCGCTCGACCAGCCGTCGAAGAGGTAGTCGTCGCCGCGGTTGAACATCTCCAGGCCGACCATCTGGTCCCGCATCGCCGCCTTGTACGCGAAGTCGTTGAACCGCAGCAGCTCCCGCCCCGGGTGGTTGAAGCCGCTGATCCCGCCGGTCGCGGTGATCCAGTCGTAGAGGCGGGACATGCTGCTGGATCCGCCCAGGTCGGTGAAGTCGCCGGTGTACCAGACGTTGACGTGCCCGAGCAGTGGGTGCGACCACTCGAATCCGCGCAGGGCGGTGTAGGTGCCGGGCTGATTGGCCGCGTCCGCGAGCTGCCCGGTGCGGTTCCACTCGGAGCGGCTCAGGCCGTTCACCGCGAACAGCGTGGTGTGGTCGGTGAGCGCGGCGACGTCCAGGCCGGCCGAGCGCATCGACTCGAAGGCGAGGGCCGGGTCGCCGTCACCGTCCGACATCAGGGTGTGGTTGTGCAGGTCGGCGTGGACCAGGGTGGTGCCCTGGCTGATCGCCGAGGCGCGGGCGGCACCGGTGGCGCGTACCGGTGCGGCACCGGTGGCGACGCCGGCGGTCCGTGCCCAGGCGCTGCCCGGGGTCGCCGCGAGCATCAGCAGGCCACCGCTGCCGGCGATCAGGGCGCGGCGGTTCATCGGGGAGTGTGGATGTCCGTGAGCGGTCATGGCCACCAGCAGAGTCGACGAGGGTCAATCCAATGAGGTTTATGAATGTATAGCGGGTTAACGGCGGGGAATCCAGGAACGCACGACGGCCTTGGTAGCCTGGGCGGCGCTTCAGCACCGGGAGATGGGAAACACGTTGAGCCGAACCCTGCTGGTCACCGGTGGCGCCGGATTCGTCGGTGGCGCCCTGATCAGGTCGTTGCTGACCGAGTACCCGGACGCGACGATCGTCTCGCTCGACAACTACTTCACCGGCTCCCGGGAGAGTCACGTCGACGACCCGCGGGTCACCTACATCGACGGCTCGACGGTCGACATCGCGCGGCACTGGGTCGAGGGCGGTTTCTTCTCACCCGAGCTGGTCTTCCACATGGGCGAATATTCGCGCATCGTGCAGTCGTTCGAGGACCACGACCTGACCTGGGACTTCAACCTGCTGGGCACCCGCGAGGTGGTGAAGTTCACCGCCAACCACCGGGCCAAGCTCATCTATGCCGGTTCCAGCTCCAAGTTCGGCAACGACGGGCAGGACGAGAACCTGAACCCGTACGCGTGGACGAAGGCCAAGAACATCGAGTACATCCGGAACTACTCGAACTGGTTCGGGCTCGACTACGCGATCACGTACTTCTACAACGTCTACGGGCCGGGGCAGATCAGCGCGGGCAAGTACGCGACGGTCATCGGCATCTTCGAGCGGCAGTACCTCGCGGGGGAGCCGCTCACCGTGGTGTCACCGGGCACCCAGACGAGGGACTTCACGCACATCGACGACATCGTCCGGGGCCTGATCCTGGTGGCCCGCGGTGGCGAGGGCGACGGTTACCTGCTCGGCGCCGGTCACGAGTGGCCGCTGCTGGACGTCGCCAAGATGTTCGGCGGCGAGTACCAGCTGATCCCGGCCCTGCCCGGCGAGCGCACCCGCGGCCAGGCCGACATCACCAAGGCCGCGTCGCTGGGCTGGCGCCCCGAGCGCAGCCTGGACGAGTACGTCGCGAAGTTCGTGGCGGCACACCCGCGCTGATGCGATAAACCCGCACGCATGTATTCGCGGGAGTTGGGCATGCCGCCCCCATGCAGAACGGCATCAGGGTTGTCGTGGTGGACGGCCACGCCACCTTCGTGCGTGGCCTGGAGACCTTGATCCCCGAGGTCAGCGACGGTCGCGCGACGGTGGTGGCGACGACCGGCGAGTCGGGGAAGGTCGCGAGTGTGATGCGCGCAGCCGTACCGGACGTGGTGTTGCTCGACCCGTGCCTGCCGCCACCCGGCGGGCGGCACCTGGTCGCGCTGGTCCGTGAGGCGGCGCCGCAGGCGCGGATCGTGGCGATCGCGGACGACGGCGACCACACGGTCGCGGTCGAGGCGTTGCACGCCGGTGCGGCAGGTCTGCTGCGCCGCACCGGGGAGATGACGGAGATGCGGCAGCCGTTGCTGGCCGCGTTGGAGGGCTGGGCCGTGGTGCCGCCGGCGCTGCTGAGCACGCTGCTGGAACAGGCCCGCCCGCGGCCGCCGCACCCCGTGGCGGCTCATCTCGACGACGACGACCGGCGGTTGTTGCGCCTGATCGCGGGCGGTGCGTCGACGAGTGAGATCGCCGGGTTGCTGCACGTGTCCGAGCGTACGGTCAAACGCCTGACCGCCTCCCTGCTGCGCAAGATGAAGGTCTCCAGCCGGACCGAGGCGGCGGCGCTGGCCGGCAGCGCCGGTCTGCTGACTTCCGAAGCCGCCTGAGCCCGCGCGGAATTGTCCGTTTACGGACCATTTCTAGTGGTACCGGAACGGCATGGACCAACGAGCGACACCCGTGCTGGACGCCATCGAGCAGTTCCGGCGCGACGACGAGTACACCTTCGCGCTCCCCGGGCACCGGCTCGGTCTCGGGCTCGACGACCGGGCTGCGGCCGTGCTGTCCCGCGGCGCGTTCGAAGCCGATGTGATCACCGCGAAGGTGGCGGTGTCCGACGCCGAGAAGCTGCTGGCCGACGCGGTCGGTGCCCGGCACGCGGTCTTCACCACTTGCGGGTCCAGCATCTCGATCCACACCGCGGTGCTCACCGTGGCCGGTCCCGGCAAGCGCGTGCTCGTCGACCGCAACATGCACAAGTCGGTCGTCGCGTCGCTGATCCTGGCCGGCGCCGAACCGGTCTGGCTGCGCCCCCGGTGGGACCACGAGCGCCAGATCGCCCATCCGGCCGCCGCGGACGACGTGGCCGCGGCGCTGCGGGAGAACCCGGACGTCGCGGCGGTCCTCATGATCACGCCGACCGAGTACGGCACCGGGGCCGACACCGGGGCCATCGCGCGGATCTGTCACCGGTACGGAGTACCGCTGCTCGTCGACGAGGCATGGGGTGCGCACTTCCCGTTCCATCCGGACCTGCCGGCGGCGGCCGTCCAGGCCGGGGCGGACCTGGCGGTGCAGAGCCTGCACAAGGCCGGCGGCGGCCTCTGCCAGGCGTCGGTGATCCTGCTCGGCGGTGACCTGGTGGACCCGGTCGACCTGCGGCTGCGGCTGGACCTGATCACGACGACGAGTACCAGCGCGCTGCTCTACGGCTCGATCGACGGTTACCGGCGGCAGATGGCACTGGACGGGCACCGGCTGCTCGACGAGACCCTGACCCGGGTGAAAGCCCTGCGGGCCCGGCTCGGCAAGCTGCCCGGCCTCGGCGTGCTCGACGAGTCGATCATCGGGCACGACAGCGTGGCCCAGTGGGACCCGCTGAAACTCGTCGCCGACGTCTCCGGGCTCGGCATCACCGGCTATCAGGCGAAGGACTGGATGGCCGAGCGGCACCGGATCGTCGTACAGCTGGGTGATGCCCGGCGGGTGATCTGCTCGCTCACCCACGCGGACGGCTTTGCTGCCCTGGATCGGCTGGCCACGGCGTTCGAGGACCTGGTGGCCGGTCCGCCGGCCGGGCCGGCCGCCGGCGCGACGCCGGAGATCCCGCCGCTGGAGGAGCTGAACCTGGAGCAGGCGATGAGCCCGCGCGAGGCGTACTTCGCCGAGACGGAACAGGTCGCCGACCCGGTCGGGCGGATCTCCGCCGAGATGATCAGCCCGTACCCGCCGGGGGTGCCGGCCGTGCTGCCGGGGGAGCGGTTCACCGCAGCGGTCGTCCGTTACCTACGGGCCGGTCTCGCGTCCGGCATGACCGTGCCGGACGCGAGCGACCCCACCCTGACGACGTTCCGGGTGGTCAGCCGGTAGCCCGGGGGCGCGTGGTCACCGCCGACAGCGGGGTGGCCACCTCCTCCAGGTAGAGCGGCGCCGCCTCCCGCCTTGGCCTCGCGGCCGTGCATGATGTGTGGAGCTGAGCGCCAGGGTCTCCTGCTCGGCGAGAACCGGCCCGACGGCGCTGGCCACGGTGATCTCGAGTCCAGCTACCCGCATCGCGTACGGGAGAGGTCGTAACGATGACCATCGGTGTCGCAGTGATCGGCATGGGCTGGATGGGTCGCGTGCACACCCAGGCCTACCTGCGGGTCCGTCACCACTATCCGGCCCTTCCCGAACCCGTTCTGGTCGCCGTGGCCGACGACGTCCCCGGCCGGGCCGATGCCGCCGCAGCCCGGTTCGGGTTCGCAGGATCCACACAGGATTGGCGCACGCTGGTAACCGACCCGCGGATCCAGGCGGTGAGTGTCACCGCGCCCAACTTCCTGCACCGGGAGATCGGCGCCGCGTTCGCCGCCGCCGGCCGGCACATCTGGATCGAGAAACCGGTCGGGCTCAGCGCCGCCGACGCCCGCGCCGTCACCGGCCCCGGACACGTCACCGTCGGCTTCAACTACCGCAACGCGCCGGCCGTCGCGAAAGCACGGGACCTGCTCGCCGCCGGCCGGATCGGCACCGTCACCCACGCCCGGTTCCGCTTCTTCAGCGACTACGCGGCCTCCCCGGACGCCGCGCTCACCTGGCGTTTCCAGCGTGACCTCGGCGGCAACGGCGTGCTCGGCGACCTCGGTTCCCACGCCGTCGACCTGATCCGGCACCTGCTCGGCGAAATCACCGCGCTGACCGCTGACACGGCGATCCTCATCCCGCAGCGGCGGCGGGCGCTGAACGCCACATCCGGCCACGAGCGGGGTACCGGCGAACCCGGCCCCGTGGAGAACGATGACTGGTTCGCAGCGCTGCTACGGATGACGTCCGGCGCCCGGGTCTCGCTGGAGGCCAGCCGGGTCGCCGCCGGGGACCAGAACCACTACGGCTTCACCATCCACGGGACGGACGGCGTCCTGTCCTGGGACTTCCGCCGGATGGGTGAGCTGCGCGTGGGCGATGCGGTGATTTTCGCCGGGCCCGGGGACGGCGAGTTCGGCGCCTTCCAGCCCGGCCCGGCCACCGCGATGAGCTACGACGACCTCAAGGTGATCGAGGCGGCGAACTTCCTGCGGTCGATCACCGAGGGCGTACCGCACGGCCCGGTTCTGGCCGATGCCGTTCGCGCCGCCGAGATCCTCGACGCGGTGGCGGCCTCGGCCGCCGCTGGGACGTGGGTGACGGTCTGACGCCCGCCCCCTGACGGGACCGGCGTCAGAAAGTGTTGCGGTAGAGCGAGCAGCCGCGGCACACGTCGGGCGGGTCGACGCTCGCCAGGCGCCGGCGGAACTCGCGGTACGCGGGGCCGTGCCAGATCTCCGGGAACGTCGCCTCCGTGAGGTCGCCGAGGGACACCCGGTCGTCGCCCATCACCATGCAGCACGGCTGCACCACACCCGCGCTCGTGACATAGGCGGCGTCCCAGGGCCAGCTGCAACTTCCGGTGCCCTCCTCCGAGAACCGTGGGAGGCGTAGGCGTACCCCTGAATCTTTCGCCGCCCGCGAAGCCGCCGCGAAGGCAGCCTCCGCACGCGCCAGATCCTCCCCGGTCCAGAGCGCCTGCGCGGCGGTGAACGTCCGGATCTCGTCATAACCCCCGGCCGGGTCGGTGTCGTCGAAGCTGTGCGACAGATTTTGTACGCGCAACTCGTCGACCCCGATCCGACCCAGCAGCCGGACAAGTTCCGGCAGCTCACCCACGTTGTCGCGCATCGCGACGAAGACCACCCGGATCCAGGGCGTCGCACTGCCGGCGGCCCGCTTCGCCCGCACCAGCCCTTCCAGGTTCGCGATCACCGTGTCGAACCGCGCACCCTCCCGGATGGCCTCGTAGGCGGCGGCGCTCGCCCCGTCCAGCGACACGTGCAACCAGTCCACCCGGCTCGCCACCAGTTCCTCGGCCCGCTTCCGGTTCAGCAGCGTCGCATTGGTGTTGAAACCGACCCGGATGCCGCGCTGCACCGCGGTCGCGATCATCTCCGGCAGGTACGGCGACAGCAGCGGCTCCCCGAGCCCCTGCAGCGTGAGCTGCCGCAACGGGACGCCGTCGACCAGGCGGTGGAACAGCTCCGCGGGCATGGCGCCGGCCAGTTTGTTCACCGGTGGGCGGTACCGGACCAGGCACATCGTGCAGCGCAGATTGCACGCCGAGGTGACCTCCACCTGGAGGTGGGCGGGAAGCGGCGGTTCCAGCTCGACCGGCATGCCCGCGGCATGCCCATCCCGGGCGACAAGAAACGTCTTCCGCCTCCGCGCCTCTTCGCCGGCGCTGTCTCGGTGCCGGCGCTGCCTCCGGTCTGGTGCTGTCTCGGTGCCGGCGCTGCCTCCGGGCCGGTGCTGTCTCCGTGCTGGCGCTGCCTCCAGTTCCGGCCAATAGGGTGATCGCCGTGACGACATTTCAGATCGGTGAGGCCGCGGAGCTGCTCGGCGTCAGCCCCGACACGGTCCGCCGCTGGGTCGACGCGGGCCGGCTCGCCGCGAACCGCGACCAGCAGGGCCACCGCACGATCGACGGCGTGGACTTGGCCGCCTTCGTCCGGGCACAGGCCGCCGACCCGGACGAACGCTCCGAGGAGTCGTCGGCCCGCAACCGCCTGCGCGGCATCGTCACGGCGGTCGTCAAGGACACCGTGATGGCGCAGGTGGACATCCAGGCAGGCCCGTTCCGGGTCGTCTCCCTGATGAGCCGCGAGGCCGTCGACGAGCTGGACCTGCAGGTCGGCTCGGTCGCCGTAGCAGTCATCAAATCGACGACCGTGGTGGTGGAACGGGCACCCAAACGCTGACCGTCTCAGTGCAGGCGGGTGACGGCTGCCGCCACGGCCGCTCGTGGGCTGGTGAGTACCGGCAGGCCGGGAAGCCGTTCGGCGGCCGGGCTCATGCTCGCCTGCGCCAGCACCACCACGTCGAACCCGTCCGCGACGGCCCGCACATGCTCGGCGATCTCGTCGTGGTACCGCTCGATCTCCCCCGCCTCGAAGTGCCGCCAAGCGCCGAGGCACGGCACGGCCACCAAGTCGACCTGCGCGTTCGCGGCCGTGGCGCTCTCCCGCAGCAACGCCATCGTGGGCTCTGTCGTAGATGCCACCGCCACCACCACCGCGATCCGCCCACCCCGCGTCACCGCGGCATCCGCCATGGGCCGATCCACCCGAACCACCGGCACCCGAACCGCCGCCCCGCCTGGCCCGCCGCTCGCCCCGCCTGTCCCGCCGCTCGCCCCGCCTGTCCCGCCGCTCGCCCTGCTGGGCCCGCTCGGCTCGCGGCTCGCCCCGCCTGGTCTGCCTGTCATTTCGCTCGCCTCTTCCGCGGCCGCGCCGATGGTCGAGCAGGTGCAGACGATCACCTCCGCGCCGTCACTCTCCAGCTCGGCCAGCCGCGCACGCACCCGCTCAGCGATCGCGGAAGTCACACCACTCGCCCGCGCGTCCGCGAGCAGCGACGCATCGACCAGGTGGCGCGTGTCGCAGCCCGGCGCGAGCTCCTCCACCAGTCGCTGGAACGTCGCGACGTGGACCTCTGCCGTGTGCAGGAACCCGATCGTGGACACGGATCCAAGTCTCGCAGGCCTGCCCGACGCCACGCCGCCTCAGTCGAAGCTCACCCGGGCCTCGGGCACCCCGCGAGCCCGCGCCACCTCCCCGGCCTCGTCCTCGACACGTTTGCGCCGGCTCGCACCGAGCTCGCCGAACGCCTTGACCGACAGATCGACCCGTTTCCGGCCGGACATCCGGGCTCGCCAGACGCCGGCGATCTCCCCGTCCACCAGTAGGACGCCGGGGTTACCGATCGGCCGCCACACCTCTTTCTGCGCGGCCCGGTCGGGGAGCAGCAGATCGCGGTCGCGGGCCTGGAGCAGCGGGTCCATGCCGGGCAGCCAGCGGACACCGTGCGGGGTCGCGGCCGACTCCAGGGCGGCGACCGCGGGCTCGGGCAGCCAGGACCTGCGGCCGTCGACCCGCACCTCGACGAGGGCGGCGGGCCAGACCTTGCGGATCTCGGCGGTCGAACTGCCCAAGTATTTCGCCACCTCGGCCGGCCCGGCGGGACCGAGGAACCGCAGGTAGGTCGCGATGAGGTCGTCGATCCCCTCGTTCGCTGACGGCACCGGCGGGGCGTCGGGAAGCGGACCGAGCGCGGCGTCCTTGCCGCGTGACAGGACTTCGACGCCACCGGCCAGGCCGGCGTGCTGCCAGACGTTGCCGGCGATGTGGCGGGCCTGGCAGGAGCGGCACTCGTACGTCAACGCGGCCGGCACCCGCCTGCTCACCTCGGTGCTCGCCGCACCCCTGGCGATCGGGGCGGTGACGACCTCGCGGAACGCCTCGGCCGTCACGGTGAACGCGCGCAGCCCGAGCCCGTCGGCGTCGGGAATCTGGGCACTGTTGATCCGGGCGGCGGCGTCCGTGTCGGTGAGCGGCCAGAGCCGGCGGACCAGCGCCGGGAGGTCCTGCCGCCGGTGCAGGTGAGGCGCGCCGCGGGCGGCCCAGACAGCGATCAGCCGGTGGTCGGAAGGCTCGGCGCTGCTGCGGGCGGTGAGAGCGACCTGGGCGGAGTCGGGCATGTACTGCTGGATGCCGAGGTCGAGCACCGGCAGATCGGCCGGGCGTGCGGTGACCTGCTCGGCCAGCCCCAGGGCGGCGACCCGGTAGGCCATCACTCGGGCTCGATCAACGCTGATCATCGGCACCTCCTGCACTGCTAGGTTCGACGACCGTACCGCCGGGCTGCGACATTTCTCCGGCGTTCCTGCCGGGTGCCGACCCGTCCGTCGACGTATTCCCAGGTGTCCAGGGTGGTCGGACCGTACGGCCCCTCCTGGTGGATCGGCGGCTCACCGGTCAGCCAGTACCCGCATCGGCGCGCCACGGACGTACTCGCCACGTTCGCCGGGTCGATGCGCAGCAGCAGGCGGCGAAGCCGGAGTGTGCGACACGCGTACCCCGAAAGCAGTGCCAGCGCGCCCGACGCGAGACCCCGCCGGCGGTAGGAGCACCCCACCAGATAGCCGAGTTCCGCCTCACGGAGCTCCTCGTTGACGGCGAAAAGCAACATCTCGCCGACCGGGCGCCCGCCGTCGGCTGTGATCGCGAGTTGGATGCGGCTACCGTTGGCGCGGCCCTGGAAGGCACGCTTGAGGTACGCCTGTCCGGCGTCGGCGTCGAAGGGCGACGGCATCGGCGTCCAGCGCGCGATCTCCGGCTCGTCCAGCAGAGCGACCAGATCGTCCAGGTCGTCCGGACGCCACTCGCGCAGGATTATGCCGGTTCCCGTCAGCCTCAGCGGGTAGGGCAGAGGGTCGGCGGTCACCCTCTGAATCCTGCCCACAAAGACCCGGTTGGTGCTAGTCGCGATCGATATCCAGTCGGCTTGTCGATACGGCTCTTGACCTGCGCTCAAAAAATTATGTCGCGTTTGCCGGATCTTCCGTCAATGTAAGCTCGCTCCTTCGTGCCTGGTTGCGGCGCGACATGATCGGGGAATGCGCAACGATCCCGGGCACTGGGCCGAATACCTTTCCCGCCAGGGCGAACGCCCGATCCGTGAGCTGTGCCGGCGCGCCATGACACTCGCCGGTCCCGGCGCCGGTCGAACCGCGATCGATCTCGGTTGTGGCGCCGGCCGGGAGACGAAGGCGCTGCTCGACGACGGGTGGCGCGTGCTTGCGCACGACAGCGAACCCGGCACGGAGCCGCGTCTCTTGCGCGCCGTCGGGGGCAGGCATGAGGCGCTGGGCGTACGGGTCTGCGCGTTCGAAAACCTCACCACCCTCCCCGGGGCCGACCTGATCCACGCCAGTTATTCGCTTCCCTACCAGCAACGGCCGTCATTCGACCGCTTGTGGACCCTGATGAGGTCAAACCTGCGCCCGGGCGGACGTCTGGCAGTGAACCTCTTCGGTGACCACGACTCCTGGGCCGGCGATCAGGGCATGACGTTCCTGCGGGAGCACGAAGTCCGTTCCCTGCTCGACGGTCTGGAGATTGAGCACTGGGACGAGGAGGACGCCCCGGGCGAAGCGTTCAGTGGTCCCAAACACTGGCACGTCTTCACGGTGATCGCCCGCAACTCCGCCGCCGCAGGTCTCACAGGCGACGGGCGGTGATCTCCACTCCGGCGGTGCGGAGGCGGTCGACAAGGGCATCGCCGATCGCTGTGGCCGGAGTCAGCACGCCGCCTTCCACCTTGGGCAGCGCGTCCCTGTCCAGAGCCAGGGCCAGCGCGGACTCGCCCAGCATCACCGCGGTGGCCGCGTAGCCGGGGTCGCCCTTGGCCCGGAACCGTGCCGTGTAACGCGCGCCGGTCGTCGTCGTGGTGAACACATCCATCGTGAAGTGCCCGGACTGCTGGGTTCGCTCGCTCGGCCCGGAACCCGGTTTCGGCAGCACGCGGTCGAGCACGAAGCGCACGGGCGGCACGGCCATGCCGACGAAGAGACCGCCGAGCGCGACCTTCGTCCCGAAGGCGATCACGGGTGACAACGGCGACGTTCCGACGCTCATCACCTCGCGGTAGCGGAACCGCCGCCCGTAGGCCCAGTCGCGCAGCGCATTGCTGCGCCGCACCACGCGCGTGTTGTAGGACGCCATCACGAACGGCGCCAGGTGCCCCCGCAATGACGGATCCACTTCAGATGCCGGGAGGGTCGGCATGTCCTCCTGGCGGCCCAGGTCCGGCTCGGCCTCACGGTTGGGGCTGAGCGAGTACGGACTCGCGCCGATCCGCCGCAGTCGCCGATCCTTACTCATGACGTCGGCCTGGTAGCGCATCGAGTCGATCGTCCCGCCGCTCACGCCGCCACGAAGGCTGGTCACCACCAGCGTCGTATCCGTCAGTTCGCCGGCACCGTCGGCTTGCACCAGCGAGTGCAGCACGTGCACACCGATGTCGGACGGTATCGAGTCGAAACCGCAGGAATGTACGATCCGTGCCCCGGTGCGCCGCGCGGTCTCGTGGTTCTCGTCGATGCTGTCCCGGGCGAACAGCACTTCGCCGGTCAGGTCGACGTAGTCCGTGCCCGCTTCGGCGCAGGAGCGCGCGAGAACCCGGCCGTACTTCGCGTAGGGCCCCGCAGTCGTGATGACCACTCGCGTGCGGGCGGCCATCGCGTCCAGTGCCGACGCGTCGGTGGCGTCGGCGACCACGATCGGCCAGTCCACGCTCAGTCGTGAACGGACGGACTCCAGCTTCTCCGGTGACCGGCCGGCCAGGGCGATCCGGGTTCCGGCCGGGGCGTGTTGTGCCAGGTGCCGTGCCACGAGGACACCGACGAAGCCGGTGGCACCGTAGACGATCACGTCGAACTCGCGCGCTGGATCGCTCATGGCTGCCGATTGTGCACCCTCGATGGAGGGTGCGCAGCACAACAGTTACCTCCTGGTAGGTGGGTTGGGGAAAATCTGCCGAGTTATCCATACAAGCTCGAATCAAAGGGCTAATTTGGGGGAACAACACCACGGCACCGCGATCCAGGCGTAACGCGAATCCACGCGAGACGCGCTCGACCGGCCCGTGACCATCCGTAGGAAGCCCGCGTGGAGCGGGCACCGTGGCCGGATCGCCGAATCCTGCCGCCGACCACGGACAACAACTCGAAGGCATGGAGCGGGGGACCCAAAGGTTCTTCGGCGCTCAGGCGTCTTGGGGTGAAGCCGCGCACCGCGGCCGGGCCACTCTGCCCGAACCCGACAGCTGACCTCGCAGGCGTGGAGGACAACTAAAATGGTGCAAATCCGAAAGCACGTCCACGTCGCGTTCGGTGTAGCCGTCGCGGGACTCGTCGGCACCGTGGGCCTGCTGGGCCCCAGCGCGCCCGCGCAAGCTGTGCCGTCGGACGTGAACTGGGACGCCGTCGCACGCTGCGAGTCCGGCGGGAACTGGCGCATCAACACTGGCAACGGCTATTACGGTGGCCTCCAGTTCAGCCGCAGCACCTGGCGTGCTTACGGCGGCACGCGCTATGCCCGGACCGCCAACCAGGCGACAAAGACCGAGCAGATCCGTGTGGCCGAGCGGGTGCTGCGTGGACAAGGGATCGGCGCTTGGCCGAGCTGTGGCAGGCGTGCCAACGTCAAGGTGAGCCGCAAGGCCGTGGTCCGGAAGGCTCCGGCGCGCACGGTCCGCGCGGCTGCCGGCCGCACGGCCACGCTGAGAAGCGCGACGGCCGGCACGCGCAGCTATGTCGTCCGGCGGGGCGACACGCTCGCGCGGATCGCCAACCGGCATGACGTCAGCGGTGGCTGGCGGGCCCTTTACCGGGCCAATGCCGATGTCCTCCGCAGCCCGCACCGGGTCTTCGTGGGTCAGCGGATCAGGCTCTGAGCCGAGGACCCCATCCGGGCGTCCCCAGTCGGACGCCCGGATGTTGCCCGGGGGCTGTCTGAGTCTCGCTCATGGCTCTGACTCATTCCGGCCAGGCACATTCGGGCCGCGCCCATCTGGACCGCGCCCATCTGGACCGCGCTCATTCGGACGGCGCTCATTGGCACCGCGCTCACTCCGGCCGCGCTCATTCGGGCTGGGTTCATTCGGGCCGCTTGAATTCCGGCTGGTCGAGCACGCGCAGCCAGGTGCCGTCCGGCTGTCGCCGGGCGACCTGGGCTCGCGCGCCCGAACCGTCGCTCGGTGGCGTTGACGTGAGCGCCAGATCGCCGCTGATCAGTGTGGGCAGCGGCGGCTCAGGCTCGAGCTCCGGCATGTGCGGCAGGATTTCCGCCCAGAGCTTGCGGATCGCGTCGCGGCCTCGTGTCTGGCCGCCCGGCGGATAGGCCATCACGGCATCCTCCTCATAGAGCTCGGCGAGCCCGTCCGCGTCCTTCGCGTTCGCACGCTCGACGAACAGGCGGGTCAGGTCTTCGGGTCGGTGTGCTCTCTCGGTCATGGGTCCAGCCTGCTCTGGGCGGATGGAGAAGTCCAACGCATAGTTTTTGTAGTTACTACAATCTGCGCTCATGGATTTGCGCCAGCTCGAGTACTTCGTCGCGGTCGCCGAGACGGCCAGCTTCACCAGGGCCGCGGAGCGGGTGCACATCACCCAGTCCGGGGTGAGCGCCCAGATCAAGGCCCTGGAACACGAGCTCGGCGTGCGGCTCTTCGACAGGTCCGGGCGCACCGCCCGGCTCACCGACGCGGGCGAGGCCGCGCTCCGGCACGCGCGCGAGGCCTTGGACGCCGCAGCCGACCTGCGGGAGGCCATCGACGACGTCAACGGCCTGGTACGCGGCCGGCTCACGGCCGGCATGGTGATCGGCTGCGAGGTGACGCCCTTTTTCGACGCACTCGCCACGTTCCACCGGGAGCATCCGGACATCGAACTCGAACTGGTGGAGGCGAATTCCGACCAACTGGTGGCCGGGGTGCGATCCGGCGACCTAGATTTGGCGCTTGCCGGACTGGCCGGTGAGCCTCCCGAACACCTCGCGAGCCACGTCATCGCGAGCGAGAGGCTCGTCGCGCTGTGCCAACCGGGCAGTGAAGCAGCAGGTCAGGAGCGTCTCTCGGCCACCGCGCTCTCGGCGTACCCGTTGATCTGTCTCCCGGTGGGCACCGGCATCCGCACCGTGCTCGACCAAGCTCGCGCCGCACTGGCCGTCGATCTTCCCGTCGCGCTCGCGGCGACCTCGCCGGACACGGTCGCCGGCCTGGCCCGCCGCGGTCTCGGCGTGGCCGTTCTCAGCGAGTCGATGAGCAGCGCCTACCCGGACCTGGTCGCCGTGCCGATCGACGACGTCCCGATTCCGGCGCTGCTCGCGCTCGTCTGGCAGAACCGGACGAGCCCGGCCCTGGCGGCCTTCTTACGGCACTGCTTGGCCGCTTTCAGCTGAGGGAGTGAGGCCAGGTAAGGCTAGGCGGGAGGGAGGCCGTGGCGGAGCGAGGTCAGGCCGGAGCGAGTCGGGCGGGATCGGGTATCGGGTCGGCTAGACCGGATCGGATCAGATGGAGAAGGTGGTGCCCCCAATAGGAACCGAACCTACGACACACGGTTCAGGAATTTGAGTTTATGTATCTCTGGGGTGGTCAGGCGTGAGCTACGCCACCGGCTGACCTGCGAGAACGGCGTTATTGACCGCCCCTGACCATCGCTGCCCACGCACGGCGCTCGGTGTACCCGGCGTTGTACCCGAGACGGGACGGCTGGAGGGGTTGCCCAGAGAGTCCTCCGCGTCTAGCTTGGTCGCTGCACGGCAGCCGCAGGGCAGCCGGGGCGGCATCGTTAGGCCATCGGCCACGCCGCTCCGTGGCTCGCGCCCCGTGTGTACACACAAAAGGTGGGCCGAAAGGCCGACTGCCCGGGATGGGACCCCATATGGCGGACGCAAGTGACGCCGGGTTCCCCTGGGCTATTCCTGTCTCTGGGGCTCGGCAGCCTATCAGGAGACGCAGTGGAACAGCTCTACACCATCGATGATTTCTGCGAGCGAGCGAAGCTCAGCCCGTCGACCGCACGCCGGATGATCCGTGACGGCGAGTTACTTGCCTTCAAGCTGCGCAGCCAGATGCGTATCCCGGAGTCCGCTATCAGCGATTGGCTGACCAAGAACCGGGCGCAGACGGTGAAGGCGTGATCGAGGTCCTATGGATGGCGCTGCGCATTGTGCGCCAGGCGCGACCACTCCAGCAATGCATCAGATCGCGGAGCGAGGGCTTCGGGCGCTGCTCTGCGAGATGGCTGATGCCGGAGGTCTGCCAAGCCCATCGCTCCCTTGTCCCGCAACGTGATGAGCACCGTCTCCAGGCTCGCCGGGTAGTGGGAGCCCTACTCGCTCGTCCGGGCCGCCAAGTGTTCGGCGAAGGCGCGGTGCCGCTGCGGCACGGCAACTTCAACGCGCGAGTCTTCAACGCAGTGGTCAAGGCGCTCGGTCTGCCGGGCACCCGGTTCCACGACCTGCGGCATTTCGCCGCGAGCGCGCATCTGCTGCTCGTGGGAGAGGGCCGGGTCGGTGAGGTGTCCAAGCGACTCGGGCACGCAAGCCCAGCGTCACGCTCGACGTGTACGGGCACGTCCTCGATCACAAGGGCCGCGACGTGAGCGACGCCCTCGCCGATTTGCGGGCCGCAGCCCGAGCACGGGTAACCGGCACCGAGCAGCCGACCCCAGAGCCCGCAGCGTCGGCTACAGAGGGCGGGGTCGTTGACCTGGCCGCCTGGCGCAAGCGCCGTGCGGGGTAGCGGGCGCTGAAGGCCGATCGAGGCCGCTGGCTTACGGGCTGGCGGCCTCGACGGCGATACAGCTCAGTCTCCCTTGAACAATCCCAGTACGTCAGTGAACGCGGACAACGTGCCCATCGTTGTGGAGATGACGGCAGCGTAGAAGAGGATGCGGTTCCGCTTGCCCTCATGGATCTCGTCGGTCGGCGGCTCGGTCACTGGGGCGACCGGCGCTGCAAAGGGCGGTGCAGGCTCCTGGGGTGCGGACCTTGCCGACCTTGCCTTTTGTCCGAAGCCGATAAGGGCGAGGGGGCGTTGCCAGGTGTGCTGGTGGCATCCGAAGAAGAGGCCGGTGATGGGTCTAGTGCAGTAGCCCTTGTAGTCCTGCCTAAGTACGCCGCACTCCGACCGCACCTTAGTCATCACAAGCCACAGTACGAAGCCGACGACCAGGAGCAGTGCGCCGAAACCACTGCGGTAGTGCGTCTGCGCGAGCTCCGTTCCGGCATAGATGAGCACCACGATGACGAGGCCGAGGAGCCCGAACGCTCGGTTACGTGCAGTCGTCTTCCTTGACATGTCACCGCGCGCCTCTCCGCGACCCTCTCGCGGAAGTGATCGCGGCTTCACGTTAGGTAGCGCAGCACGGTGTGTTCCGTCCTAGATCTGACACTTCGGTGAACTACACAGATGTTCTTCTATGTAGGGTGGCACTGAGATGATCACGCCGCAGGCGGGAGTTGGTCCGGCGGCTGTTGGCCGGTGGGCGGCTGCGCTGGGTCTACCGGGAGGCGACGCGCCGACCAGTCCTGGGGGCGGAAGGGTCGGTAGATCTGAGGCGTCTTGTCAAGCGCTTCGAGACCGTGCCATTTGGCGAGCAGGAGATTGAAGCCCAGCCACATGCCGAAGGCGAGCAATGGAAGAGACGCCAAGACGAGAACGAACCACAGCCAGGTCAACACACAAACCTTCCATTGAGCCCGCGCCGAGCCGCGTGCAGTGAAAAGGAGGTGTGGGGGTGTTGACTGATGCGAGAGTGTTTTGCGCTTTCCCCAGTAAGATAAGCGGCCATGCTCGGGGGCCACTTTCAGCGGTGCGAGAGTGGGGTTTCCTTCGGAATTTTCCTCAACGGTCTGCAGGTGTCCAATCCTGAAGACCGTCCCGAGGTTATCCAGCGCAGCACCGGGCGCTCCACCGTGTCACCCGTAAGGGTGACACGGTGCGCCCCAGAACGATCGCCTGAGCAGCGCTTTTCCTCCATAGCCTGGCTCAACCGCCTACAGAGGGCGGGCCGTCCACAGAGGGCGGACAGAGAAAGGCAGACCCATGGCAACTCTCGGTCAGATGGTCCTGTACTGCTTCGACGCGGCACAGGCGAACGTCCTGGCGCAGCGCGGCACTCCAACCGGCAACTTCCGTCTTGGGGGCATCCCGGATCCGACCGCCGGCTCGGTGCTACCGGCACTGGTCGTCCACGACTACGGCGGCGTCCACGACCTCAAGGTGTTCCTGCGGGGTGGCACGCAGCACACCGTGCAGAACGTCATCGCAGGTACGGCGGGCCAGCAGGGCCGTTACTCGGCGGTGGTCTGATGAGCGTCCGGCCTACCGACCCGCACCGGAGCGAGCTTGACGCTCCTGCCGTCCCACGGGTCAGCAGCTATGCCAGCGAGCTTGACCCCAGCATCCCCGGTGCCGGAGCGCGGACAGCGGCTCAACGCGAACGCAGCACCGAACCCGAACCGCCGGTTTACGGACTCGGAGGATGACAGTGGCTCTTAGTACTCCAGCCGCACTTCCAGGTCCGGAGTCTGCGCAGGTAGTGGCTGGTTCGCGCCCGGTATTGATGGCGGCGCCGCCACGACACCGATCGTACTATGTAGACTCCGCGACTTGTGTCAGTGGATCTTGTGTCGGGCTGGTTGGCGGGTCTGGACGATGTGATGGCCCGCATCGTAAGGAGGTTCGGACGCGTCGAGCCACGCCGTCGGGCACGGGGTTACCTGCTCGGCCTGTTGTCGCCTCTGGCCGGCAAAAACGGCTGGACGATCGCCGAAGCAGCCGGTGACATCACGCCCGATGGCATGCAGCGCCTGCTCAACCGCGCCGATTGGGATGCCGACGCCGTCCGCGACGACCTGCGCGACTACGTCACTGAACACCTCGGCGACGACGACGGCGTGTTGATCGTCGACGAGACCGGTTTCCTGAAGAAGGGCGTCAAGTCCGCCGGGGTCCAACGGCAGTACTCCGGCACGGCCGGGCGAATCGAGAACTGCCAGCTCGGCGTGTTCCTCGCCTACGCCAGCAGCAAAGGACGAGCCCTGATCGACCGGGAGCAGCTCTACCTGCCCCAACGCTGGAACGACGATCTGGCCCGACGTGCCGAGGCCGGCATCGACGAGAAGGTGAAGTTCCTGACCAAGCCCGCCCAGGGCCTAGCCATGCTGGTCCGGGCCTTGGACGCCGGCATTCCGGCACGATGGGTCACCGCGGATGAGGCATACGGCAAGGACGGCAAGTTCCGCGCCGCCCTGCAACACCGCCACGTCGGCTACGTTCTCGCCGTCGCCTGCAACCAGAAGATTCCTACCACTGCCGGAAGCTCACGCGCCGATGTCCTTGCCGCCCAGGCACCGGACCCGGCCTGGAAACGTCGCAGTTGCGGCGACGGAGTCAAAGGCCCCGGCTCTACGACTGGGCAGTCGCCACCCTGCCCGACACCGGCACCGCCGAACACGGCTTCGCACGGTGGTTGCTGATCCGCCGCAGCATCACCGACCCCACCGAACTGGCCTACTACCTGTGTTACGGCCCCATCGACACCACCGACGAGCAGCTCATCCGGGTAGCAGGCACCCGCTGGGCGATCGAGGAGTGCTTCCAGACCGCCAAAAACGAAGTGGGCCTCGACGACTACCAGGTCCGCCGCTATGACGCCTGGTACCGGCACATCACCCTCGCAATGTGGGCCCACGCGTTCCTGGCGGTCACCGCCGCCGCTTCAAAAGGGGGCCCGAACTCCAACGAGACAAGCTCATCCCGCTCACCCTCGGTGAGGTCCGACGTCTGCTGGCACACCTGATCACGGCCATCCGCCAGCAAGACCATATCTGGCATTGGTCATACTGGCGGCGCCGCCATCAATACCGGGCGCGAACCAGCCACTACCTGCGCAGACTCCGGACCTGAAAGTGCGGCTGGAGTATTAGGCAGCCCAGCCGCGTCTACGGGCGTATCGCCTAGCTCGGCCTCGCAGCATGGCCGAGAGACCCTGTTCGCGCAGGGTTTCTCGGTCCTCCGCGCGCCAGTAACTCCGCGCTTCGGCTTCCCGCGCCGCCTTCCTATCGACGCCTTTGACCAGCAGCCCCCGACCCTCGTCGGTCCACGACTTCATCTCGTGGCGAATCTTCTCAACTTCACGGACCAGCTCGGCCAAGCCCTTTGGATCGGATGATGCGCCCACGTATGCGTCAAGGTCGAGCGGATACGGCGGATCGGTGTAGGGCGTGCCTCTGTCATCGTCGTACTCGATGGTCACAGTGTGATCCATCGGAAACTTCTTCCGCCGCTCATAACGGTCCGGAAATGAGTCAAACAGAAGACTGACGGAACGTCCGGGCGCAAGCATCGGGATCGGCTCACGGAGCAGGCGGGACTTTGTGAAGCCAGGGTTGGCAAGCGTAGAAGTCAGTGGTTGATCGAATTTGATGCGTACATCGCGGGCCATCGTCTTCCCGATGTTCTGGATCTTCAGGTACACCAGGAAATCGCGGAACTCAAAGTCAACGATGACGTAGGGGCGGGATTGATCAAGGCGAACCTTCCGAGCTTCGTGGGCTTGCCAAAACGCGATCGGTCCAGCAACGAAGATTGCGATGAACGCAGCGACTGCCTGCCACTCCGAACCACCCCAGGTCTCTGGGTGCACTACGCACCGCCCATCTGCCGGTTGATGACCGCAGCGGCCACATCGACGGCTACGTCGCGGCCTGCGCCGCCGAACCAATTCGCCGTCTTGCGCAGCCAGCCTTTCGTCTCCTCGTCTTGCTCTTCCTCGGCCGCGCGGTCGAGAGCGGAGACCAGCCGACTCGCCAGAAGCTCGGGTGTGGGCCACGAGCCCACCGTGCGACGGGCGTGCCCTGTGGGGCCAACGACGCCGAGGACGCTGCCATCGTCAATGTCGATGACACCGCCAAAAGAGTGGCGGCTGCTCGCGTGTCAATGCCTTAAGGGCCTTGCCCACGGAGACTTCGTCGAGTCCGGTCCGCTCAACGATGTCGTCCAGCATGGCTCTTTCCTCTTGGCTGTCGTCGCACAGCTCGACGACGGCTTCTAGGACCGGCAGATCCCGGCTCTCCCACGTGGACGCAATCACGCCTTACGAGGATAGATCTGCGCCGCTACGGCAGACGACCCCCGGCCGAGTGGTGCGCCCGGGGGTCGCTCGCGGGGCGGAGGGTTTATCCGTGCACCTCATTCGCCTTCCAGACCTGCCATCGGCCAGCAACGGCCAGGTACAGCGTGTACTGGGCGATGCTCCGCGCGTTGCACGGGTTGGGGACCTTGCAGAGCTGACAGCGCCGGTCTGCGTCGGGTGCATGGTCCAAGACCACTCGCCGGGCGATGAACCAGATTGTCGGGTCGGTTTCCGGTGGCGGCTCGGCAGGCGGATTACCGGCGTCGAAGGCCACTTGGCACCTCCTTGGTTCGAGTTATGCCAGGCTACGCCTGCTTGTCTGATCAAGTACGTACCTGTCGGCACCTGTCGGACGAGGTAGCCCTGCAACCAAGAGCAATTAGCGTCGATCTAGTGACGACGCCCACCCTGGACCCCGACGGCCCGGTTCCGCTGTATGAGCAGCTGGCCGAGATTCTCCGTGGGCAGATTCGGAGCGGAGCGCTGCCACCTAACCGGCCGGTGCCGAGCGAGACGACCTTGCAGCAGCAGTACGGCATCGCCCGCGACACGGTGCGCCACAGCCTGCGCCTTCTGCGCGAGGAAGGCCTCGTGGTCACGGTGCGCGGTAAAGGCACGTACGTGGCAGACCGCGCCTGAGCAGCGGTGATTACACCTGCGCGGGTTGTATCGGGCGGTGTACCCGCGCCGTGCAAGGGGAGCTGACCAGGGGTTTCCCCTGGTCAAATCTGGTGCCCCCGGTAGGAATCGAACCTACGACACACGGTTTAGGAATGAGTGAGCCCCGAAGGATGTCGTAGGCAGCTCACCTGCGGATATCCATGGCCAGCCGGAGCTGGGCAGCTACTCCTTTGCACCTCCTCTGGACTGCTGAGGAGAAGGTGCACTTCCCTACTGGCTCACGCGCCGGACCTCAATGCGAGCGCCAGGCGCTTCGTCGGTGCGAACGGGCCGTTTGCTTGCCTCAAGGTGATCGACACGGTCATCGGCGGTTTGGGGCGGTCCGCGCCACGGGCGACGTCCGAAGACTCCCTCCATGGCATCTAAGGTCGGCTTGATCAGGTTGTCGAGATCCCAGACGTCGTTTGCGTTGCGAGCCTTTGGTGTACGGAACTCGATGACGACCGAGAAGCGTGCTGCCTCCCACGGACCCAGGCCGGTCTTCCCAACTGCGTCGCGGACTGCGGTTTTCCACGGCGTTGTACTTGCTGTCGAGTAGCTCGCCGGACGGCCGACCACGTTGAGGACCACGAGCGTTTCGAATCTCATGGCGACTCATGATGGCCGTTACCGCGTGCGGATAGAAGTGCCGATCCGTGCCGGGCCCGCCCTGAGTGACCACGTCAGTCGGCGGCAAGCCGCGAAGCGGCGCGGCAGCGATCGCCGGAAGCGATGCGGCGCCCAGCCACAAAAGCGATCGTCGCGGCTTGGACCACCGCCTAACCTGGCCTGGACATCGAGCGGAGGTGCAGCGATGGCATTACCTCGGAAGGGCAGTCGCCTCATTGCGGTGGACGGCGTCGTGTACCGCTGGACGGTGAGGCGCAAGCCGACAAAGGCTCAGGCTGCCGGGTGGCGACTGTTGACCTTCGCGGTCGAAGTGGCTGAGTCGCCGGGTGGCACGCTGTCTGTCGTAACGAAGTCCGTGAGGCTCGACAGCTGGTACGGGCTGGGCAGGGGTCCCGGCATGCGAGCTAAGCCGGTAACGCCTCGGCTGGTGGTGTGGAGCGTGCGACAGGCTATCGCCGCGGGCTGGGAGCCCAAGCGGGCCGGCAGCAACCTCACGCTTGAAGCCGAACCGTCTGCCTGACAGGAGATCTGGCCGGTGCGCCGGCTGATGCCGGCCGCAGGCCGCCAGCAGGCCGAGCGCGGCCGGCCGCGCCGCGCTTGCGCGGCGCCTTGATCTAGTACAGCAAAATTCGGCAACGCTAGCCGAACAACCCGTTGTCTCGTCACGGCTGCTGCTTGACGCTCACGTTCCAGCTACTGCTTGACATGATCACCGTCGGTTTCTTGATCACGGCCGTTGCGGCAGCAGGCGGTCGCGGAGCTGGGACCGGTGGCAATGTCGACGTGGAACGGCACATCAGGCCGTGCTGACGGTCTTGGCCGATGGTCCGGTCGTCGAGGTCGTGGTGTCCCGGCAGAGCGTGCATACTCAGCTGCGCCGTCATGCGGGGGAAGGCTTGGGGTCCAGACCCGGTCACCGCGCCTGAACAGCTACGCTCATCAGGACCCTGTCAAGCGCCGGGTTTGATGGAGAGTTGGTTAGCTGGTTTTCAGGGACGCGGTGACCGGTTGGGTCGTCGCGTGTAGGGCCTCGTGTTCGGCGGGTGGGACGTGTCCGAGTTCGCCGTGCAGCCTGCGGTTGTTGTACCAGTCGATGTACTCGACGGTGGCCATCTCCAGGTCGTCGAGGCCGCGCCACGGGCCCTTGTTGCGGACGAGTTCGGCCTTGAACAGGGAGTTGAACGCCTCGGCCATGGCGTTGTCGAACGAGTCGCCCTTCGACCCGACCGAGGCGACCGCGCCGGCCTCGGCGAGGCGCTGGCTGTAGCGGATCGCTCGATATTGGACTCCCCTGTCCGAGTGGTGCACGAGTCCTTGCAGGTCAGCGCCTTGATTCTCGCGGCGCCAGATCGCCATCTTCAACGCGTCGAGCGCGAGGTCGGTGTAGAGGCTGGTGGATACTTGCCAGCCGACGATCATGCGGGAGTACACGTCCAGGACGAACGCGGCGTACACCCAGCCCACGCTGGTGCGCACGTAGGTCAGGTCCGCGACCCACAGCTGATTCGGGGCCTGCGCGGTGAAGTCACGTTCCACCAGGTCACGAGGCCGGTCGGTCTCAGCCGCGGGCCGGGTGGTGCGCGGTGACTTGTCCCGCAGCAACCCGCGCAGCCCGGCGGCGCGCATCAGCCGCTCGACGGTGCACCGGGCCACCCGGACACCGCGGCGCAGCAGTTCGTGCCAGATCTTGCGGGCGCCGTAGACGCCGTAGTTCTCCGCGTGGATCTGCTTGATCAGCGCGGTCAGCTTCTCGTCACGTCGTGATCGGGCGCTGGTGGGGCGGGTCTTGGCGGCGTAGTAGGTCGACGGTGCGATCGCTGCGGGCGTGCCTTCCAAGGCCCGCAGGATCGGCTGGACACCGTGTTGTTCCTGGTGGGAGTCGACGAAGGCGACCTTCATCGCGACGGACGGTCCAGCTCCGCCGCGAAGAAACTCGCCGCGGACTTCAAGATCTGGTTCGCCCGCCGCAGCTCACGATTCTCTCGCTCGAGGGCGGCGAGGCGTTCGGCGTCGCTGCTGGTGGTGCCCGGCCGGTCGCCGGCATCGGTTTCGGCCTTCTTCACCCAGCCGCGCAACGCCTCCGGATGAACCCCGCACTGGTCGGCGATCCGCCGGATCGCACCGACCGCGGACGCCGGGTCCCGACGGGCCTCGATCGCCAACCGGGTCGCACGCTCACGCAGATCATCGGGGTACTTCTTCGGTGCCGCCATCGTTGAATCTTCTCCCAGGTTTCGATGTCTCCATCAAACCCGGGGCGGAACACCCGTCAGAGATGCAGGCGTTGATGTGCCAACTGCGCCGGCACCACCCGAAGCGGAACTCACGCCGCAACCGGCAATGCCCGCCATCCAAAAGTCCTTAACGTCCAACGTTGCGAACGAGCCTGAGTCCGCGGCGAAGGCGAACACTGACGACGCCACACCACCATCCGCAGCCTGGCCCCGCTCGGGCCGACGGCCTGTGGCCAAAGCACTAGCTGCGGCGGCACAGCGAGTCGATGCGCTATAGTGCCACCCGCCGCATCGAGCCCCGTGCGTCTGGCAAACTTAGCCGCATGGTGACCATAGGTACCCCAGGCGCTGCCGAAGTTGCAGACCTCAAGATCGCATGACGAGTGTGATCAACGACAGCAGCTTGCCGTCGGGCGTTCGCGCAGTCACCCCTAACCGCCAGCTTGCCCCGCGGCATCAGGGCGATCCGTCAGAAGACGAGCAGCTAGTTCGCAAGCTTGCCTCCTGGTGTCGCGCTAACTATCAAAATGCAATGCCGGAGAGTGAAGTCCCTGGACCTACTGATCGAGAGCGCGGGCTCCTTGCGGCGCTCGGTGGAGTTGCTCGATCACTCATTCTTCCCCACGGACAGAATACCTTCGAGCTGTTGCCGGAGTCGGTGGCAAGCTGGGTAGGCCGCGGACCATTGCTAACTCAGGATCTGCTAAGGAATCTTCAGGCCGCTCTTGCGCGCGACAGCGATCCACTAGCGCAGGTGTATGAACGCCTAGTCTCCGCTCCAAGGCGTCGCCCATTAGGAACCTTCTTTACCCCCACAGCTATCTCGGCATACATGAAGGACCTAGTCCGAGATCGCATCCCGCACGCTCCGCGAACAATCGCAGATCCTGGCGCTGGAGTGGGAGCGTTCACTAGAGCCGCGTTAGAAACATGGCCGAAATCTGAGGTACACGCCGTCGATGTGAACGTGGTTACCTTAGGCCTACTTGCCGCCACGCCCACAATTGCAAAAGGCCTCTCTCGCAATCTCACGCTACACCACTCGGACTTCCTTCAATGGCTCGACAGCACTTGGTCACAGACAGCAGGGCCTCGACTGATCTGGGGGAATCCGCCCTACACGAGACACCAGGGACTTTCTGCGGAAGTCAAGAACTTCGCCAAGTATGCTTCCGGAGATTTAGCTCCCGGCGGACGTGCAGGACTATCCACATACTTTCTGGCCGCGTCATTAGCTAAGCTCCAGCCGAAGGATAGCCTGTGCCTACTCCTTCCATCCAACTGGCTCGAAGCGGGGTACGCCAGTAACCTACGCGAGCACCTGTGGAGAAGCGTAAGGCGTTCGGTTGAACTTCACATCTTTCCCCACGAGCTAGACCTATTTCCCATCGCATCGGTCGCAGCAATGGTGATTTGGGTAGGTCCTGAGCGACGACTAAGTTCGCCACTTGTGATCCGCCGCCTGGCGGGTGACCTTGAGTCGGGATTCTCGACAATCAACCATCAGGAGGTTGAACGAAAAGGCCCAACACCAGCGAACTTCTACTTCGCCAGCGCACGTAAGCCCACGCTTTTATCGGAGGAGCCTTCCGTTCCACTAGCTTCCGTCGCTCAAATTCGCCGAGGCGTGGCTACCGGTTGCAACAACTTCTTCTTATTAACTGATGAGCAAGTACAAGGCATGCCCCCTGAAACATATGTTAGAGCGGCAACACGCCTTCGAAATGTTGTCTCAGACAGGCTTGACGAAGACGCTCACGACCTCATGGGGAGGCAGGGTTTCCGACGCTGGCTTCTTTGGATCAGCGAGGCGGACGCGAAGAATCCGGTCATTGCTAAGATTCTAAGTGAAGGGGAGAAATCGCTGGTGCATATGGCCCACTTGTGTGCAGCAAGAAGGCCATGGTACGCCCTCGAAAGAATTCCCGTGCCGGATCTCCTATTTGGGCCAATGGGTAAGGGCAAGTTTCGGCTTCTCAATAACGATGTTGGAGCCATACCTACCAATACCTTCTATGGGATCAAACTCAGAAGGAAGCTGCCCTCCTCTGAGCCGCTAGAGGCTCTTGCTGCATGGATTCGAGGAGCGTCGGGCCAGGATGCGCTGATCGAGTCGTCCAGGCAACACGGAAGCGGGACACTGAAGATCGAACCTCGCGACCTAGCTAGCCTGCGCATCCCTGCCTCGTTGGCCTCCGCCCTAGACCCGGCGTAGCCGCAACGCTACGCTCGGCACAACACGAAGGGAGCGCTCGTGGCGGTGAACGACATCCAAGAGTCGTTCGGCTTTTCGGTCGATACTCATCTGTTTCGGGAACTGGGCGAACTCCTAGTCGGCCGTGACAGCACTGCCTTGATGGAGTTAATCAAAAACGCGTATGACGCTGACGCTACTGAAGTAGTGGTTCGCGGAGAGGACCTGCGCAGCCCAACCGGCGCAATCATCGTACGTGATGATGGAATCGGTATGACACCTGAAATTTTCAGGGGGGCTTTCCTTCGTATTGCAGGACGATATAAGGAAAAAGGCAGCAAGCTTAGCCCCGTTTATGGGCGTTCATACACAGGCGCTAAAGGTGTCGGCCGACTCAGCGCCCACAAGCTTGCCCGCCGACTCAACATTCACTCGGTACCTCGCGAGCTGGGGCATGAAAAATCAGACCTCCGCGGTGTCGACGCCACCATCGACTGGCAAAGCGTTGAGGATGACTACGAAACGCTAGAGGATGCGCGACAGGGCCTTCGCGTTGACATCTTTCCCGTCGGGCCGGAACAGGCATGGGGAACGCAACTAATTTTGGACGGGCTGCGCCAGCAATGGACTTCACGCGCCCTTACAACATTCGTTTCGCAAATATCGTCATGCATCCCCCCATCTGAGCTGACTAGCACGCCACCTCCTTCCTTGTTTGCGTCACAAGCGCTACTCGGCGACATGGTTGTGTCCTCTCGCCGGCCGGACGATCCAGGTTTTACAATCAAGTTTGAAGGCGATCTCGATGCGGGCGAGGATCTCTGGCCGCAGCTACTAGAGCAGACCGACTGGCTTGTTGAAATTGTCGCTAGCCCAGAGGGTGTTTTGTTCAACATCCAACCCTCTCGAAGCCAAGCAAAAGATGTCAACGTTGATCAAAATTACCAGCTGCGTCGCGATCATCCTGATCCCAATAACGGCCCATTCTTTAGCGCGCGGATCTATGCTCGCGTCGGCCCAGTACGAGGGATAGGTACAAGGACCTCCTCCCTCAAGCGCTTCGCGCGCACTTCGCGAGGGGTTCGCGTATATGTCGAGGGATTTAGGGTCCTTCCATATGGCGATCTCGGCGATGACTGGCTGAACCTTGACCGCGACTATGCTAGGAGACAACGCGAGTTCGAGATCGAGCTCGACGATGACTCAACACGCCTGCTAGGTCCTGTCGAGAAAGAGACATTTTTTACTCAAGGCAATGACCAGTATGTAGGCGCCGTATTTATGACTACGGCTGGCGCATCATCATTACGCCCCGTAGTCAACCGCGAAGGGTTTGTGCAAGATGCCGCCTTCGAGGTATTACGGGAGCTAGTCCGTAACGGTGTTGATCTGCTGACACGTGTACGGGCTTCATACACACGCTCTGAAAACGTTCGTAAACTCCAGATGCTGAGAAGTGGAATCACTTCGGATGAAGCGCCTGCACCGGCCCAACCGGCAGAGACAGCTGGAGGCCAAGAGAAGGACCGCGGTGAGATCGCCGCATCGCGGCCGACAGATGCGGATTCTGAAACGCCTACCGCGGCTATAGACAATTTGTCGTTACCAATTTCAGTTACACGACGAGAGATCAAAAATCTGAGGGAACAACTAGGTGTCGAATCTGGAGCGTCCCCCCGATTAGAGATTATCGAACGCGCCATTGATTACATCGAAGAGGCGCAACGCGGCGATGAAGGACGCGCCACACTCCAGATCCTGGCTGGCGTTGGCCTGCAGCTCGCGGCATTTGTTCATGATATCAACGGCATCCTCGGCCTTGCGCAATCCATCCGCATACTCGCCCAGGCTGCACAGCACGAGGAGAAGCCGACTCAGCAAAAGAAGTTGCTTCGCGATTTAGAGAATGCCACAGAAGAGCTTGTGCAATCTCTTTCGCGGCAAAGCAGTTACCTAGTTGAGGTGGTCGGGCCCGACGCCAGACGCCGACGACGACGAATCCCTTACCCGCAGATCGTTGAGCCAAGCCTCCGTCTCTTGACCTCCACTTTGGCGGCAAGACGTATTGAGGTGATTAGAGACGTAGACCAAAACGCCCGAACGCCGCCAATGTTTCCCGCTGAGATCACGATTATCCTAACGAATATCCTCACTAACGCCGTTAAAGCCTCAAGCGAGAAGGGTCGCATCCTGGTGCATGCGTCGTCAGATCTCGACGGCGGACTGGTGCTGAGAGTAGAGAATACTGGGAGTCGGGTCGATCTGAAGAACAGCGAGCGCTGGTTCCGGCCCTTCGAGTCCACTACGACGGAAGTGGACATAGTGCTAGGTCAAGGAATGGGTATGGGCCTGCCTATTGTGCGCAGACTTGTATCCGAGTACAACGGTAGCGCGCGATTCGTAGCCCCATCTCCAGAGTATGACTCAGCTGTTGAAGTTCGAGTACCCGGCCGGAGGATAGGTCAGTGAGCGTTGAGACCCCCCGCGTCCTCATAATTGACGACGAGGTAAATAAAGAGGAGCTCGTAGCGGCCGGACTACGTCTGTCAAATTTGGCCGTAAAGGTTAGGTCACCTAGTACGGTCACGAAAGTCGACATGACGCAGGCCGACGTAATAGCGATCGATCATCACTATGACTGGTCTATCCTGCCGCATCCTGACCAATGTTTGTTCTGGCCACAGGACGGACTTGCAATAGCGGCGGTGGTGGCCGGCCATCTCCGACGAGTAGACCATCATGCGGCCATTGTCTTGCGAACTGGAGCGCTGGACGACTTAGCAGGCATGCTGCCCCGAGAGGTACGGCAACCCGTAGTTGCGGCCCAGAACAGTATCGACTGGGTGTTCATGAAGGGCGACCCGAGCGTTGCCGATCGCTTACACAGCGTTGCCCGGGCGGTCAGTGGTCTGCAGGCATTAGTAGCAGACCCCATGCATTGGAACGAGGGTAGCAAGTGGCTGAAGCTGCCCGACACTAAGTGGGGCGAGGCGGCCCTCGCAGACGTGCAAGTGTGCCACCCGCCGGAGAATACCGTCGCCGCGTATACGGCAGGTACGGCGTGGTTGAGGTGGTTCGCCCATCGAATTCTGCCGTTTCCATCTTTCCTGCTTGCTGACGAATGGGCGGCAAATCTCCTCCGGCTGACGGTGGCTGATTTTCGGTCAATCGTTGTGTCTGAGTCACCTCTATCGGCGATGATTCGGGAGTGTCTATACGAAGGAGAGCTGTCGGAGCTCGTAGCCTCGCGGTGGTGGCGCGCTGGCCTTGACTCAATTGTGGACTTGCTGCTTCTGGATGCTCCCGCAGATCTCCCCGAAGCGGAAGCCTTGGCAGAACAAATGACAATTGTTCATGGGGGTCGGGTCACCACACTCGCGCATAACAACCCTGTAGTGGTGATCGATAGCGATTACGCTCCAGTAGATGTCACCGACGCAAGCGAATGCGTAAGATTGGCTCCAGACTTTTGGCCTTCGTTCGCTCAGGAGCCTTGGACGTCCTTCGAGGAAATGCAAGATGATCCATCGCTGAGGAAAATGGTTGCGCGGGGGGACCGACTTCGTTCGGACCGAGGTGGAATTCGATGACTGCTGAACCCGGAGCAAGTTCTCCGACGCTGGTGGCATTCGATACGGGTCCGCTACTTTGTTTCGGACACATACCAAAGGGCGTCAGGTTAGTACGAGACCGCTACTTTCGGCGCATGCGTTGGACCGAAGCCGTCATGTCCGAGGTCGCAAATCATGCTGATCGAACACGTCGCAGTCGCGATCGCGATAGCGTTGAGCTGGCTTCGGCCGCGCAGAAGTGGCACGGCCCGAATCGTGCCGCACTGGGCGACGCGCAGCGTATTGCGGACCGTGAGGAGGTAGAAAAGATGCGTAACCTGGTCCGAGCTGCATCGAGAAATCCGAGAAGTGGGGATACGGATCTTGGAGAGTCGGAAACTCTCGTCTACGCTCAACAGACGACATCAGTGGTCTTGATCGACGAGAATGCCGCTCGGTCCGTAGCGAATGATCTTGGCATCAAGGCGCATTGCACTCTGGATGTACTTATCGCGGAATATCTGGAAAATCGCCTAGCTTTGCCTGAGCTGAAGAGAATCTGGGAGCAGCTCCGAGCCTCGGGGCTAGATGGTGGGGACGTTCTTCCGTCTGATCGGGGCGCCTTACGTAGATGGCGAACTCCCGCCCCGCGGTAGCGAAATTGATATGTTGACAAGTCTTCTGCCGGTGCTTGACACGCTACCAATTTGCAGCGTTACCTCAGCACGAACATTACTTCAACGCCGTACGGCCGCATGATTTGATTCACGGCGGTAAGGTATAACAGCGTCTGTGTTAAACCCGCGCCGCCTGGGCGACTGCCATCCACGCATCTAGGCGGACGGAATCGACCTTGGCTGACTGGGCGATGTATTGCCGAATACCGGAGAACGAATATGCTTCGGTGATTCGTATAGCGAGTACGGCGGCGTCGTAGGTGTGTTCGCCTGTTACGCCGCGGGGATCGATGAACATCCAATGCTTGCCGTTGGTGATGATGTTGCCGCTGGAGGCATCACCGTGACACAAAGCTGGCGTGTGGTCGCGGGCTAGGTGGTCCAGTACTGCGAGTGCGGTTCGTCGCTCGCTCGCGGGGGCGACGGTAGTGCCAGGGCGAAGGTCAGTGAGCTGGTCGTCTTCGAGACGGTCGCGAAGCCATTCGAAGATCGACGGCATATCGGATCGAGGTGGCGGCTGGTCCCGTATCGCCGCCAGCGGCGCGAAGAGCGCTTCGGGATCGACGGTTGCCGGGTCTGCCTGACTGAGTGAGGTGCCGGGGAAGACGCGGTCCAGTACGGTCCAGGTTCCGTACTCGGTGGTCACGGCTTCGTGTAATCGGGGCGCGGCGTCTAGGTCGGCCAACGCAGCAGCGACAGCGGCTTGGTCCACTCCGCGTGGGTCGGGGCTGCTACGGAACACTAGCGGGCCATGTGGCGTGTCAACTGCGGCGACGAATCCGTACCGAGCGGGCAGGACTTCACGTGGGATGGCTCCGTATCGCTCACAGGCGGCATGGAACTCGCTGCCGACTCGTGTAGCCCAGGAGTCGGCGACATCTGGCCAGCGACGGCGGATGTTAGCCAGCACCACGGCTGGCACTGTGAGCTGAACGGTCACAGTGCGGGCCTGGCTGCGGGTTGGCGCAATGCGTCCACTAGCTCATGCATGGAGTCGATCACGGTGTCGGCTCCCGCATCGGTGAGTCGCTGGCGTTTGCCAGGCTTATTGGCGTAACCGATCGTGGGTATGCCGGCGGCTCGGCCGGCCTCGACGTCGCTCGTCGAATCACCGATGAAAAGCGCCCCGGCCTTCCCTGCGCCTGCTGTGGTGAGAGCGCGTTCGAGTAGGAACGGGTGCGGCTTGAGTAGTCGTGGGTTCATCCCGTCGGAGCGGGCAGCTACGCCGTCGACGTAGCGGTTCAATTCGTGGCGCCCGAGGTAGGCATCGATTGCGGCACTGGCGTTGTTGCTGACGATCGCGACCGTGCGGCCGGTCTCGTGGGCGGCGAGAAGCATCTCTGCGGCACCAGCGGTGGGAGCGCCCGTGGTGATAGCGGTGATCTCCGCATCGCGAAGCGCGTCGGCTATCTCACGGGTGAGGCGGTCGTCCTCCAACGCAGTGACTTCGACGAGGAGTTGCATGGGGTCAGGCGGTAGATCGGCCAACGCCTGCGGAAGCTTGCCTTCCAACCCGCGGCGGATGATGGCGCGCAGCTCGTCGGCGACTGCGGTGGCTGGATAGCCGGCGAAGACTGAGCAGATAGGGCCATCGAAGTCGACCAGCAAGCAGCGCGCGTTGCTCAGCAGGCCGGTGAGGGTCACGGAACGTACTCACGGGCGATGGTGTCCCAGATGCTGTCGAACCAGGCGCGGGACTGCTCTACGAACTGATCCCCAGCATCACCATCGTCGCCGGTGGACACGTAGTGGAACAACGGGACGTCTTTGCCAAGAACGTCGAAGATTTGGACTGCCTGTTTGTCGACGGAAACGGTGTTGCGGACGACTGGGTAGAAGCCGAAGAAGACCTCGTCGCGGTTGAGGATGTACAGCTTCGACAGGACTGTGGTGCCGTAGGCGCGGATCTCGGTGGTGGCGTTGCGGACCAGACCGAGTGTGCTCAGCTCTCCCACGGATTCGACGATGGCTTCGGTGTGCCGGCGGGCGATGCGGGCGGCACGTTCGCGGATGGCGGGGTCGTCTCCGGCTGGCTCGGCGCGTGACGGCACGATCGCGGGTAGGGCTAGGTCGGGGAGCAGGATGCGGATGGCGATCGACTCGGGGGTGAGTCGGCCGGCTCGGATCTTGTCCAAGGGTTCTTGGATGGCGCCGTGCAAGGTTTCGCTGGAGAAGCCAGCGAAGTCAATGCTGATGTGTGCCCGCTCGAACGCGGCTTCGATGTGTGGGCGCAGGCCTACCGGGCGGTCGGTCTGAGCGCGGACGAACGCGCCACTTCCCTGCCGGCTGACGATCAGGCGGTCGTCGCGCAGGATGCGGAGTGCGGACTTGACGGTTTCGCGGGCGACGCCGTACCGCTCGGCCAGCTCGTTCTGCGACGGTAGGCGCTCGCCGGGAGCGAACCGGCGCGTGAGGATCGCCGCGCGCAGCACGTTAGCGATCTGCTGGGAAGCCGGGCGGGCGTCGTCCGGTTCCAGGTCGTCAAGTTCGCGGGCTTCCACATTCACTCCACCAGCGTAAGGCCTGGCTAGCCAGGCTAGGAATATCGGTCGCAGCCTGGTTGCGTAGACGCATCCCTCCCCCGTACGGTCGACATGACTAGCCAAGCTAGCCATATCGACTCTCGGGTGGACGGTAAACGGCGGATTCAGCCGCACTTGTCATGCCTGAGTGAAGCAGGCACCGGGGCGGGTGCTGGGCTCCGCGTCCCCCGTCGCGTCCCCGCCCGCCTCGGTGCCCTTCCACGCTTTGGGAGGCTCGCTGTGCCTGAATCGAGAGGCGCCCGAGGCCAGGTCCCGCCGATCGATCCTCCGGCAGGCTGCCTCAGTCCGCTGCTGTGGCGACTGGCTCGTCGCCTGTACGCCGATCACCAGCCAGGACCGGATGGCTGGTGTCTGCTCTGCCGGCCGGCGATCGTCTATCCGTGTGTGGCGCGGCAGCTCGCCGATCAGGGCATGGCGGCTGCCATGGTTCGCCCCACCGATTCACCGCACCGCCGCAACCAAGGCGACCAGTGGTGACCGGCACCCTGACCGACCGGCATAACGCGCTCAGCGCGATCGCCGTCAGCACTCCACCCCGGCTGCCTACACCGGCGGACCGAATCGTCGGCCGGCTGCTGCGCATTCCCGCCGGCGCGTGCCGCTACCGCGGCCCCGGACTGCTGCTGCTGGTACGGCGAGTGCGCCTGGACATCTCCGACTGGTACGGCGGCCAGTGGGTGTGGCTGGAAGGCGAGGAGCTCGCGGCGACGGGGCAACGGCTGCGCTGGACGCAAGCCCTGGTGCACGTCACCGCGTGCGTGCCCGACCGACTGGTCCCGACTCAACGCGATGGGCACGGCCGGTGACGGGCCGGCCCCTGGAACCCGCTCCAGCCAAGTACGCCCACATCGCCGACTCGCTGCGATCCCGGATCAACAACGGCGTCCACCCGCCGGGGACGATGCTCCCCAGTGAAGCGCAATTGGTGCGGGAGTTCGCGGCCTCGCGGTCGACCGTGGTGCGGGCACTGGAGTATCTGCGGCAGCTCGGCTATCTGGAAGGTGTGCAGGGCAAAGGGCGGATGGTGCTCGGTACGCCAGTGCCACGACGGCCAGTGCCGCCACGCAGGGTGCACGTCGCCCTGCACGCCTCGGAGCTGGCGAACGCCACCCTGCTCGGTGCAGGCCGCGCACCCGCGTCCCCGCGGATCGCGGCGGTGCTGGAGATCGCGGTGGGAGAACTCGTGATCGCCCGGCAGCGGACGATGTTCGACTCGGAGACGGAGTGGCCGCTGCTCTCCACTGTGTACATGCCCGCGGTCGCGGCCGAAGGCACTGGATTCGGTGCTTCCGACCTGTTGCGTGAAGGCGCGCTGGATCACCTGGAACGGCGGCGGCGAATCAGGGCGGCCGACGTCGTCGAACGGATGAACCTGCGGACCGCCTTGCCGCGCGAGGCAACCTCGCTCGGGCTCGATCGCAACGCATCGACGTTGGCGAGTCTCCTCGTGGTGCGTAATGCGGCACAACAGGCTCTTTTGGTCATCGAGCAGGTCATGCCCGTGCCGCCGCATGGCATCGAAGAAGTTTTTGCTCTCGCACACGCCTAGACATGACTAGCCAAGCTAATCATCTGCTAACTTCTGTCCAACTTGGTTAGTCAAGTAATCAGGTCTTGGACGGAAGGAAGCGATCGGTGATTCCGAATTCGATCAAGGTGCCGGTTCCGTGGGACTACGTCGCCCCGCACGGCGCTCTGTGCCTCGGCGTCGAGCCGGCCACTGACTTCGACAAGCGCGGCCAGGGCGATGACCAACTGCGCGACAAGGAGACCGGCGAACGGGTCTGGCTGGTCCGCCTTCTCGACCTCGACCCGGAAGCCGGGAAGTTCGGCGGCTCCAAGGAGTTCAAGGTCAAGGTCGCGGCGCCGCACCAGCCGGTCCCGCCGGCCTCCGCGGTGCCGGGCTACCCGCCGATGGTGGAGTTCAGCGACGTGATGCTGACGCCGTACGTCGACTCGCAGAAATGCAAGGGCACCGGCAGCAAGTGCCGCGCCCGGCTGGGCTGGTCGGTCCGAGCCAGCGCAATGAGCGCCCCGCAGACGAGCCGCGCGAAGGCCGCCTGATCTGGAAGTAGCCGCGTCCGGGAGCGGGGTCAACAACCGCCAAGAAGTCACCCCCGCCCCGGGCGCTCAACCACTCCACCCACAAAAGGAGAGGGCTGCGATGCCCAAGGTATCCGACGCTGCCCGCGTCACGACCAAAGACAACACCGTTTGGCGTACGTGCACCGGCTGTTCCCGACTCAAGCCGCTGCCTGACCAGGCCGACCGCTGCGACTCCTGCGCAACCGAGAAGCCTCCGGCTGCGACCGGGAGCGGCTGGGACATCGCCTACGACTTCGCCGAACTGGTCGGCGGAATCCAGGCGTGGGCCGAGGAGATCACCGACGTCACCGACGCCGAACGCCTCGACCACATCAGGCACCTGCTCAAGACCCTTCACCCGCTCCGCAAGGACAAGGGGGTGAAGTAGCCGTGCCGCTGATCAACATCATCCGCGGCGAGACGGTCCCGGTCGCTCCGCTCAACGTCCGCACCCCGTTCGTCAAGCTTCCGATCTGGCTGGTCGTCGTCTGGGAGATCGTCAAGGCCATCGCCTGGACCGTCACCAACTACGTCCGCCACTGGTACGCCACCCTGCCGATCACCGGACTTACCTGGCTCTACCTCGCACACGGCTGGCAGGCCCTCGCACTGCTGGCCGGCGGCGTCACGGCTGCGGCGACCGGCTGGGCCTTCGCGCATCGGCCGAGTTGGCTGCGGTTCGGCTGGTGGCCGGTCCTCGCCCGTGTCCGCAGACTGCTCTACCGGCGGCGGTGGATGGCTGCGATGGTCACCGCGGGCCTGTCGATCTCCTACGACAAACGCACGATCATCCCGCAGATCCGCCGTGTGCGATGCCGGGCCGGCGGTTGCGATGAAGTCCTGGTCCGGATGGTCACCGGGCAGATCCCCGACGACTTCGCCAAGGCATCAGAGCGGCTGGCGCAGACGTTCGGAGTCCGTCAGGTCAAGGCCATCCCCGGTTCCGCCTACGGTTCCGTGGTCCTGGTCCTCATGCGCGGCGACACCCTGAGCGAGACCATCGAGCCGCTCCCGGTGCCTGCCCTGCCTGACTTCACGGCCCTGCCGATCGGTGTCCAGGAAGACGGCGGCCTCTACCGCCTGCGGCTGTTCGGCACGCAAGTCCTGATCGTCGGTGCGACCGGCTCCGGGAAGGGCTCGGCCATCTGGTCCATCGTCCGCGCCCTGGCCGGCGGGGTCGACGCTGGCCTGGTCGAGCTGTGGGGCCTCGACCCCAAAGGCGGCATGGAACTGGGCATCGGCCGACCCCTGTTCGCCAAGTTCGCCTCCCGAGACTTCGCCGAGATGGCCGCCATGCTCGAACTTGCTGCGGCCACCGCACAGGACCGGGCGGCCCGGCTGGCTGGTCGCACTCGTCAGCACGTCCCGACCGAGGACGAGCCGCTGATCGTCCTGGTCATCGACGAACTGGCGAACTTGACCGCCTACCTGACCGAACGTCAGCTCAAGGATCGGATCAAGGCCGCGCTCGGCATCGTCCTGACCCAAGGCCGTGCCGTCGGGGTGCACGTGGTCGCCGCTATCCAGGACCCGCGCAAGGAGGTCCTTCCGGCTCGCGGGCTGTTCCCGACCCGAATCGGACTGCGGCTGTCCGAGCCCGCAGAGGTCGACCTGGTCCTCGGCGACAAGATGCGCGACCGCGGCGCGCTCTGCGACCGCATTCCGCAGACCCAGCCAGGCACCGGGTTCGTGGTCCTGGAAGGCGACCCGACGCCGATGCGGGTCCGGCTGACCTACTGCGACGACGACACCGTCCGCGACATGGCCGACGACTACGGGGTGGCCGCGTGAAAGACCGGATCGAATCTCTCGCCCTGGCCGTCATCCTCACCGTCGTGGCGGTGGCGGCCGGGTGGGCGTCCTTCACCCACGTCCACGACTGGACCATGCGCCACACCCCGGCCGGCACCCCGGACGCGTTCGGCTGGGTCAACGCCGTCATCTCCGAACTCGTCCCCGTCGCGGCACTGCTGACCATCAAGCAGCGTCGCAAGGCAGATGCGTCAATCGCCTACCCGCTGTTCCTGCTCATCGCCGCCGGCACCCTGTCGCTGTCGGCGCAGCTCGCCGTCGCCCAGCCCAGCCCGTCCGGCTGGCTGCTGTCCGCCGTGCCCGCACTGGCCTTCATGGCCCTGGTCAAGCTGGTCTTCGCCAGTACACCGGCATCCGCCGCCGAGCCGACCGCCACGGAGCGGGAACCGGCTCCGGTGGTGACGGTCCCGGTCCAGCCGATCACCCGGACCAACGGGGTGCCGGTCATCGGGCAGGTGACCCGTTGACCACCGCGACCCTTCCCCGGCCCGGTTCCCGGGCGGCACGTCTGGCCCAGCCTCGGGCCGTCGATGCGCTCAAAGACCTCGCCATCGACCACGGCGTCTGCATCCGCCCGATCGCGCTGCGCCGCACTGACCTGGCCACCGGCAAGACCGAACTCGTCGACCTGCCCTGCGGCGCCACCCTGGAAGCCAAGTGTCCGCCCTGCGCCAAGAAGGCGCGGCGCCTGCGGCAGGTTCAGATCCGGGAAGGCTGGCACCGCACTGACGAACCCCAGCCCGGCCCGGCGCCGGCGACTGCTCGGCAACGGGAGCTGATCACGGCGCGGGCGCACCTCGAATTCGACCGCGCTGCTCTCGAACTCGTCCCGATGGACCCGGCCGACCGCGCGGCTGAGCTCGAACGGATCGCCACGGCCATCGATGCTGTGGAACAGGAGATCGCGGCGGAAGGACTCCGCGGCAGCATCGCCCCCGGTCGTGGACTCGGCGACCAGGACGACGATGACCAGCCCCGGCGGATCCGGTCGACCAAGCGGCGCCAGGACGTGCCCGACCTGCCGCGTCAGAAGGTCGACCCGCGGACCGTCGGCCGGACCTACGTCGGCCCGGACGGGGTCGAACACCAGCCCTCGATGTGGCTCACGCTGACCCTGGACAGCTACGGCCCGGTCCACTCCATCCACCAGGGCCGGCCCTGCTCCTGCCGCCGCCGACACGACCAGGATGATCCGCTGCTCGGCACTCCGGTCGACCCGTCTCGCTACGACTACCGCCGGGCCGCCTGGGACGCCGTCCACTTCCCCCGCCTACTCGACCGCTACTGGCAGAACCTGCGCCGCGCGGTCGGCTGGAACGTCCAGTACGCCGGCTGCGTCGAGCCGCAACGCCGGTTGGCGCCGCACGCGCACTTCGCCATCCGCGGCACCATCCCTCGGACGATGCTGGAGCTGGTCGCCAAGGCCACCTACCACCAGGTGTGGTGGCCGCCCGCCGACCAGCTCCGCTACCCGATCAACCGGCCGCCCGTCTGGGACGCCAAGACCGAGACATGGGTGGACCCGGACACCGGCCGACCGCTGCCGACGTGGGCTGAGGCGCTGGACGCGGTCGACGACGATCCGGACGCCGAGCCGGCGCACCTGGTCCGCTTCGGCGCCCAGGTCAAGGCCAAGGGCGTCGATCCCAGCTCGGCCGACGTCGAACGCACCGTCGGCTACATCACCAAGTACGTGACCAAGTCCGCGGCTGACTGCCACCAGGTCACCAGCGACCCGCAGCGTGACCACCTCGACCGGCTCTGGCACGAGCTGCGCGTAACCCCGTGCTCCGAGCGGTGCTCGAACTGGCTGCTCTACGGCGTCCAGCCGAAGAAGGCCCACGGCAGGCTCCGACCGGGCCACTGCAAGGGACGGGTGCACCAGAAGACAACTCTGGGCATCGGCGGCCGGCGAGTGCTGGTCTCCCGCGACTGGTCCGGCAAGACGTTGGCCGATCACCGCGCGGACGCTCACGCCTGGGTCAAGGCGGTCCTCGGCGTCACCGACGACCCGGAAGCCGCCGAAAAGCCGGCGGTCGCCTGGGAGATGGCGAGACACGACGACCCGGATCTACCAGCGCTCGAACATCGGCTCCTGCGAGCCATCTCCCAGCGCATCCAACGCCGCGCCGAACTCGCCGAAGCACGAAGACCCGCAGATGTCTCGGCAACCCAGGACGCACAAGTAGGAGGGGGACTTTGATAGTGGCGGACGACGACCTGATGACGGTTCTTGAGGTGCTGGACGTCTTGAAGGGGGTGTCACGGCGCACCTTCTACCGCTGGCGCGAACTCGGCACAGCCCCGACCTGCATCCGCCTGCCCAACGGTGAACTCCGCATCGTCCGCAGCGACCTCCGCGAGTGGCTCAACCGGCACCGGGAGGCGGCGTGAGATCCCAGGAAGTCCGCATCCGGTCCATCCAGGTCAACCAGCTCGCCAACCGCCGGAAGTCGTACACAGTGCGGTGGCTGTTGGCCGGCAAGCCGGAATCGAAGACGTTCGCGACCCGGGCGCTGGCCGACAACTACCGGTCCGACCTCATGCAGGCCATCAACCGTGGAGAGGCGTTCGACACCGATACCGGCCTGCCCGAATCAATGATGCCGACCGTGTCCGGGGTCAGCTGGTTGGTTTTCGTGCGGCGCTACCTCAACATGAAGTGGCCGGATGCCGCCGCGAAGTCACGTGAGAGCTTGACCGATGCACTGGCTACGGTCACGCCCGCGTTGACGGCTGACGTTCCCGGCAGGCCGGACCTCGAGCTACTTCGGCGGGCTCTCCGTGGCTACGAACTTGTTCCGGCAACGAGGACGGAGCATCGCCCGGCCGACGTAGCCAGGGCGCTGCAATGGCTGGAGCGGGCATCGCTGCCGCTGGCAGACTTGGCTCAGGCGTCGGTCGTCCGTCCGGCACTCAATGCGTTGACGGTGCGGCTCGACGGCCGAAGCGCTGCGGCCACCACCAGCCGACGCAAGCGCGCGGTCTTCTACAACGTCCTTCAGTACGCAGTCGAGCTGGAACTCCTCGCCTACAACCCGGTGGACCAACTGCGGGTGAGTTCCAACCGGACCAAGGTTTCCGTCCAGGTCGACCGGCGCGTGGTCGTCAACCCCGCCCAGGCGCGAGAGCTGCTGACGGCCGTGACCTACGTCGGCTCGCGAGGCAAGGATGGCCGACGTGGCGAGCGGCTTCGCGCCTTCTTCGCCTGCATTTACTTTGCGGGCCTGCGGCCAGGCGAAGCCACGGATCTACGTCGGAGCAACTGCAAGCTTCCGGCAACTGGCTGGGGCAGCCTGACCGTGGAACGCTCGCGGCCGGCTGCGGGCAAGCGGTACACGGACAGCGGCGAGGTCCACGACGACCGCGGGCTCAAACACCGGGGGAAGACAGAGGCGCGAGAGGTACCCATCCCGCCCGAGTTGGTGGCGATCCTGCGCGAGCACCTGGAGCGCTTCGGCACCGACGAGACCGGGCGGCTGTTCCGGAGCACGCGTGGCGGAGTGGTCTCGGCCTCGTCGTACGCCCGGGTGTGGGACATCGCTCGCTCGGTCGCGTTCCCACCCGATCGGGTCGGCACGCCTCTGGCCGGTCGTCCGTACGACCTGCGGCATGCCGGGGTGTCGCTGTGGCTCAACGCTGGAGTTCCCGCCACGGACGTCGCCGACCGCGCTGGACACTCCGTCGACGTCTTGCTCAAGGTCTACGCCAAGTGCCTCGACGGCGATCGAAAGCGGTTCAACGCCCGGATCGAGGCTGCACTCGATGCCTGAAATCCGCGGGCTGACCTGCGGAAACGTCACCAAGATCCATTGCACGTATTTTGCACGACTGGCGACAAACGGCGGCTTTCAGAGGCGTACAGCTGCACACGGCCGCACATCGACGATCTTATGTCCGCGCAGCTCAACGAACGTTTCTGGTGATCACTAGGGTGCCCCCGGTAGGAATCGAACCTACGACACACGGTTTAGGAAACCGATGCTCTATCCCCTGAGCTACGAGGGCGCGAAGGCTCATGCTACCGGACCAGCGGCTGCCCCCGAGTCACCACCACTGCCCGCCGGTGCCCAGTGCTGATCGGCGGCATCGTGGGCGGGGTGAGCCGTCGTCGCGAGCACATGAGGAGCATATGGATTCACCACCCGGCGGAACGTGACTCCGGCTGCCACCGGATGACCAGTGCTACCTCATGGTGACCAGGCGTCCCGGAGCACTTTTGGAGCAGCTGATGCCGGGGCAAGCGACGGTGCCGGCCCCGTGTATGCCGGCATGCGCTGGCCCTGATGATCGGGAGCCGTCCGCGATACGGTGCGCCTACCCTGTTTCGAGTGCCGGGTGGCGGTGCACCTTCGTGAGGTTCTCCCCGAGCGATTACCGCTGCTCGGCGCCTTGACCGAGCCGACCTATGGTCGTTCGTACGCCCGCCGCCGAGCGCGGTGTGTGTCTCGACGACGAGTTCCAGCGGTGTCGGGCCGTGCCTCGGTGCCGCGCAGACGCGGTACGCCCCGATAGGGTTCCGGCGTGCCGATCCGCTCGCTTGCCGTCATGGAGGCGTTGGACAGGTGGGCCGACTTCCCGGTTCACCGCGAACCCCGCCCCATCGTGCTCTCCGCCATCAGCACCGACGACTGGCTGCGCGCCAACCCCGGCTGGCGCGCGGACCTGACCGGCCCCGGCGTCGTCCTGCCCGCCGAGGACGATCTTCCGCCTTCGTTGCTCGCGGCCGCGCTCGCCTACTGTGAGGGCCTGCGGCTACCTCCCGGCCGACGACTGGGCCCACTCATCCGCGGCGACGGACCGTTCGGCACGGACCGCGGCGTACAACTTCTCCCGGCCTGGATGATGGTCCCGGACGGCCGCCGAAGCCCGTTCATCGCCATGGACCCTCACTTCGAGCACAACCACACCTGGTGGCCGCCAGGGCTGCGAACCACCAGCAGCCAACCTGCTTCTCTCGCGGCAGACGGCCGCACGCTGACCTTCCGCTTCGCCGCGCATCCCGGCGTCGACTACCCGGGCGCCAAAGTGCACGAGACAGCCACGGCAGTCCTCATCGAACCCGTGGGGATACGGCAACGCGACGCTTCCCTGGATTACATATATGACCGCGAGATGCTACTTCGCCTGAACGCGCCCCTCGGCAACCGCGTACTCATCTCGACCGGCCACGGCCACGGCCACGGCCATGACACCTGCGGCGCCCCAACCATGGTCATCGCATCCGGTACCGGCGGGTCTGCGGCAACGGCAGCGCGGGCACGACCCAGGCCGGATAGCGGTCGATCTCGCCGTGATGCTCGCCGACGGCGGCGAGGCCATCACCGACCTGGCAGTGCTGCGTGACCAGAAGGCCTTGTTCGGGCCGGTCGCGTCCGATGCGACCGCATGGCGACTGTTATCGCAACTCGACGCGACGATGCTGGCCGAGCTGCGGACCGCTCGAGCCCGGGCCCGCGAGATCGCCTGGGCCCAGCACGCCGACACCCGCGGCGACGTGCCGCAGCCGACAGTCGCCGGCCAACCCGTCGACGGCCTGGTCCTCGACATCGACGCCACCATCGTGATCTGCCACTCCGACAAGGAATCAGCCACCCGGACCTGGAAGAAGACGTTCGGGTTCCATCCTCTGCTGTGCTTCCTCGACAACACCGGCGAAGCCCTCGCCGGGCTGCTCCGCGAAGGCCGGGCCGGCTCCAACACCACCACCGACCACATCACCGTCCTGGACCAGGCCCTCGCCCAGATCCCCGACACCCACCGGCACGGCACCCCGATCCTGCTCCGCAGTGATGCGGCCGGATCCAGTCATGGCTTCCTCGCTCACATCCGCGGGCTGCGGGACCGGCACCTCGACATCCGGTTCAGCGTCGGCGCCGCGATCACCGAGCCGGTCCGGGCAGCGATCCGGGCCGCGACCGGCTGGGTCCCCGCCGTCGATACCGGCGGTGACCTGCGTGAACACGCCGAAGTCTGCGAGATCACCGGATCGTTCGACGCCGCCGGCTGGCCGGAAGGCACCCGGTTCCTGGTCCGCCGGGAACGCCCGCACCCCGGCGCCCAACTGTCGTTGTTCGACTCCATCGAAGGCTGGCGACACCAGGTCGTCGCCACCGACACCCCACCCGGTGGCGGCAGCATCCAGTTCCTGGAAGCCCGGCACCGGGCCCACGCCCGCGTCGAGGACCGCATCCGCTGCGGCAAGAGCACCGGCTTCGGCCGGTTCCCGTCCCGCGTGTTCGCGATCAACCAGACCTGGCTGCAACTCGCGTTGACCGGCATCGACCTGCTCGCCTGGACCCAGGCCCTGCTCCTGGACGGCGATCTGGCCACCGCCGAGCCGAAGAAGCTGCGGTACCGGCTGCTGCACGTCGCGGCCCGGATCACCCGCACCGCCCGCCGGACCCGCCTGGCCATCGCCGCGAACTGGCCTTGGACCGATTCCCTGACCAGCGCCTTCAGCAAGCTTATGGCGTTGCCTCGGCCCACCGGCTAACCCGCAAACTCACGCTTCGACCAGCAGCACGGAGGAACCCGGCCCCGCGCCGGGCTCTCGGCATGCCACCAAAACGCCATCAGCCACGCGAACCGCATTCATCGAACACCGACTATGGACCGACGTCCAAGTGAAAGACCGAGGCTAGTACGGCAGCGGTCGAGGCTACGAAGAAGACCGGTAACCCCATACAGAAGCGCGCTCAAGGGGAGGCTAACCCAAAGGCGACGGCCAGTCGTGGTGGTGGCGGAGGCGGGAAGAGTGCCACTGCAAGCGCAGGAAGCCGCAGCAATGGTGGCGTCAACCCCGACCCCGAAGGGGGCCGCTACGCAAAGTACGAGGACGCTGGCACGACTGCGCACGGAAGCTATAAGGCACCTGACCTACCGAACCTCCGGGACGTTGTGAACCCCGGCGGAGGGCAGACCAACTGCGGTCTGGTCGCTTGTCAGGTGGACATTGCCCTTGGGGGTGGAACCCCTCAAGCCGCGGACCCTCACGGGCTGCCGATGACAGCTAGCCAGGTCCAGGCTATGGCTGGTGGAGGCCCATGGGTTGACACCAGTGGCCTAAGTAACGTGGTTCGCCGGGTCCGTGACTGGGGGCATGGCTCTCGCGGTATCGTGATGGGCTTACCGGTAGCCGGGATAGGACACTTCTTCAACGTCGTCAACGACCGGGGTGCAGTGGTGTTCATCGATGGCCAGCAGGGTCAGGCTGGGCCTGACTCTATACAGTGGCGGTACTACAAGCTGATGAAAACGAGATGAATGTGTTGAGTAACGAAGATGCCTTGGTTCGTGCGCAGAGCTTTCTCTCGCAACAGGGCGAACAATGGGCTCGCGAATTTCGGCTAATGCCCGAAACCTCATTCGTGCATGAAGGTGTTTTCGTCATACAGTTCGACAGTGCCAAATTCCTGGAAACGGGTAACTCTGACGACCGTTTGGGCGGGAACATGCCCATCAAAGTTGATCTTTCTGACGGTAGTTGTAGCTTCTCGACGCTCAAAGAGGTGTATAGCTTTCGCCAGTTGGGCTTGATTGAAGGGTGAACCGTTGCGGGTGCCGAGAATGTCATCCGTGCTGGTCAAGCGGCATGCTCGTATTCGTGGAGGAGTCCGCCGAGTCGGTCGTGTCGGCGGATGCGTAGACGTGCGAGGGCCGCTGGTTCGGTGATCGGTTCGGGCAGCGGCCGCAGTGGTCGGGCGTTGGCCATGCCTCGGTGAAGCCGGTGTTGATTGTGGTGGTGTTCGTACTCGCGTAAGAGGGCGTCTGATCCTCTAAGGGGATAGTTCACGTTTGCGCACGTCATCGGACGCTTGCGGGATTACCGAACGCTGCCGCGTGCCCGGTGGGCGTTGATCGAGCCCGTGCTGGTGCAGTGGCGTGAGGCCCGGCGGGGCCTAGGGATCAAGCCGCCGGTGCACGATCTGCGGGAGATCGTCAACGCGATCTTGTACGTAGCGAGGACCGGCATGGCGTGGGAGTGCCTACCGCACGACTTCCCCCCAGCGAAAACCGTCTATGACTACTACGCCAAGTGGGAGATCGACGGCACAACGGCTCGCATCCACGATCTTCTGCGGTCTCGGGTGCGCGAGACGATGGGCCGAGATGCTGAGCCGAGCGCGGCGGTGCTCGACGCCCAGAGCGTCAAAACGTCTTGCAACGTAAGGGAATCCGAGCAGGGCATCGACGCGGCGAAGAAGATCAAAGGACGGAAACGGCACATCGCCACCGACACCCTCGGACTACTGCTGGCGGTAGTGGTCACGGCGGCGTCGGTATCCGACTCCGCCGCCGGCAAGGGCCTGCTGAACACGCTGGCCGCCGAGCATCCGACGGTGAGCAAGGTCTGGGTCGACGGCGGCTACCAGAACACGGTGCTGCGCCACGGGGCAGGACTCGGCATCGACGTCGAGGTGGTGCCACGCCGTGCCGAGAAGGGATTTCATGTCCTTCCACGTCGATGGGTGGTCGAGCGGACGTTTGGATGGCTGATGCAGCACCGACGCCTGGTCCGCGACTACGAGGCACTCCCGCAGCGTTCGGCGGCGATGGTCCGATGGGCGATGTCTAACACGATCATGCTCAGACTGACCGGAGAATCCACCCAAACCTGGCGCTGAGTAACTCGTATTTCGTTGCTAACGGACATGTCGGGATCAGACGCCCTCTTAGCGCTAGGTTGCTCAGAACTGTGGATAAGGCTACGGGCCGCGACGATCGCGTCCGTCTCGCTCGTCGGGGTCGCGGACCGTGTGATGGTTGCGTGCCTGGTGGCCGCCGACACGGAACAGAGCAGTCGCTGCTGGACGCAGCTTTGCAGGCCGGGTACCTCTTGCAGGCAGCGGGTGGGATCACTGGCCAGGCAGCGCGACAACAGCGCCTGGTCGACGCCGTTCACAACGCCGCTGCGGGGAAGGAAGTTCGTAGCTGGGCTCTGGTCGAGGAGTGATACCGCAGTGGTGGGCTTACTGATCTTGGTAGTCTCGACAGTCGTCTTCGCTTCGGTCTGGGTACGGGCCGTGGTAAGACACCAAGGCGGCTGGTTGTTGCCAGCGCCGCTGGAGAAGTCCTCCCAGATCGGGAACATGCCGCATTCCTTGTTATTGCCCAGCGCCGTCTGCGCCAGGTCGGGTTTGACCCTAACTCCGGCCGCATTCGTCGTCTGGACGCGGAACTCATACGGCTGGGACTGGGTGAGCGCATCGATGTAGCGGCTCTGGAGGCCGGTGGTGACAAAATCGGCGCGGCCGCCTGACTGCCGTTTGGTCGTCGCGACGTAGTTAAAGTCGTAGAACAGGTCCCACTGACCGGCCGTGGACGATGCCATCATCATGTAGGTGTGCTGAGCACCGTCTGCGACGTTCGATCCATTGGGACTGCCGACCGGATCCACGAATGGCAAGGCGTGGTATTCCTCCACGTTTTGACCAAGCTCCTGCCAGTAGGCGTTGTAGCTGACTGCGCCAGCCGATATTGGCGCCCGCACCGCACGCCACCCCATTTGAACCTCACCGCTGTAGCCGTTACTCGCATTGATTACGTCGACATTGATTCGGCTGCGCAGTTCATTGCTGTCAGCAGTCGCCGCTAGTGGATGACGTCATAATTGATACTTCCCGCAGGCTGATGAGGTCAGCCGTCGGCGTCAATTCCACGCTGCTGACTTCCGCCGCCTTATCTGAGGCAGCTCGTCCAATCGAGACAGCACCGGCTTGCTTACTCCCTTGACAGGGGTCGGGCATCAGGACGCGATTTGTCTGATACACCTCTCCACCTGCAGGAATGCGCTCCATCACGAGACCCTTGCCGGTGCCACGAACTGAGCCCGGCACGTTACTGATGTTGGTGTAAACCTCTCCAGCAAAGCCGGTACTGGTGACAAGGTCAATCGTCGCTTCATTACGTGTGACTTCAACTGCCGTCACACGTCCGACCAGTCCGTCGGCAACAACGACGAGTTGACCCGGCCGAACTCCGTTGCTCTTCGGGTATGCCACGACTATCTGTTGACTGGTCCTGCTGACCACCTGAGCAGGCACGGCCCGTGCGTCGCCATCAACTCCGCCCTCCCCAGGAACCTCGAACACCTTCGTCGCGCTGGCGAAAGGTCGCTTCGGCTTGATGAACCCGGCAATCGTCGTCGTCTGCGGAGTCGCAGCGATCGGGAATCGCTTTATGACAAGGCGGCTGGTAGGCCCGTCAGGGGTTTGTGTCATCTCATCATCGACCGCGGTACTCGACACTCGCAGCGCCGTCACGCCCGGCATGGCGATGGCGATGGCATAGGTGCCCCAGGAATCCTTGCTAAGGTCGCCGGCGGCTCCGGTCAGCCGGGGACTGACCAGACTGATCACCTGGGTCTTCACTGGGTCGGGCGCCGGCCGATCAACCCGCACCCGCAATGCGTCCCCCGCTTCGGAATCTCCGGTGAAGAAAGCCAACCGCGCGGCGCCCTGCTGGTCGTACCCCTGCAAGACGACCACCGCCGAGCGCAAGCGCGGATGCTGCGTTGCCACCAGGGCCCGCACGGCAGTATGCGGACCTGCCGAGTTGGTACGGTCCCAGACGTCAGTAGCCTCACGGACCAGGCCGGCGTCTACGTCGCCAACAGGAGACCAGCCCAGGAATGGCCCGTCCGGAGACACTGCCGCGAGTTGCGGTGCGGGCCCGATGCCGACCACCTGAAACATCGTCACCAGCACTGCCACACACACCGCGGCCGCTGTTCCGGTGACGAAGTGGCGTCGGCCACGAATCCGACGGGCCCGCCGCATGACTCGGTCCTCGTAGCCCTCCGCGGGCTGGACGGGCTCGGCCAGCTCGACCAGGCTGGCGCGCAACTCTGTCTGACTATGCATATCGCACCTCGTGTTCCGCCGCAGCGTCAGTCTCAACCCACCGCTGTCGCAGGGTCTGCAGGCCCCTTGACGAGAGGCTCTTGACCGTTCCCACCGAACAGCCCAGCGCGTGCGCCGTGTCCTGCTCGGAAAGGTCCTCATAGAAGCGCAAGACAACCGCTGCACGCTGACGCGCCGGTAGCCCGTCCAACGCCCGTCGCAGCCAATCCCGCTGCTCCACGCCTGCGTACTCGTCAGGCGCCCGGCTCTCCACCAGCCGGCCGAAGGGCTGCTCCCACCACGACCGCCGCCGCCGTGACGTCACGAATGTGTTGACCAGCACCCGCTGGACGTAGTGATCGATGCTCTCGGAGCGCTGCAGCCGAGGCCATGCCGCCACTGTCTTGGCCAACGTTGCCTGCACCAGGTCTTCGGCTTTGCCATGATCACCGCACAACAGGAAGGCGGTACGGAGCAGCGGTCCGTACCGCGCCCGGACGAAGGCGGTGACCTCCTCATCCCTGCGATCGCGCATCGGCCCCCGTACCTTCGGTCTCAATGTCACGGGTACCACTTACGCTTTGGAGCCGAGCAAAGGTTGCCGTACACCAAAACTTTCTGTCAGTCGATGATCTACATCGCCTGCCGGGGCCTGCGGAGTGCGGCGCTGAACAGCTCAGCTGTCCATGCGTCGCTGAGCCCCTGCAGTCGGCCCCTGTCGCCGCTTCCTGAAGAGTGACCCCGTAGGGATCCGGGAAAGTTGACCCCCTTCCTCCTTGATCTTGGAAGGGGTGTTGAAGGTGGAGGACTGGGCTGAGATCCGTCGGCTGCATCGGGCCGA
>NZ_JAHWGU010000041.1 GCF_020873875.1 Actinoplanes sp. DH11 | reverse complement strand
TGTTTCGGTGGTCATAGCGGAGGGGAAACGCCCGGTTACATTCCGAACCCGGTAGCTAAGCCCTCCAGCGCCGATGGTACTGCACTCGGGAGGGTGTGGGAGAGTAGGACGCCGCCGGACTCAACGTGATCGGTCGAGGGCCGCCCCAGCTCGGGGCGGCCCTTGACTGCGTTTAAGACAGAATCTCCGAGTAACTTTGTGTGTTGACGCTTGGCCGCCCGTACCGAGGGCCAGCCGCCGTACTGGAAGGAATGATCCGTGACTACAGGACCGCAGGACGGCGGCTCCAGCAACCGAGACGGCGAGAGCCGGCCCGGCCGAGGCCGTGACGGAGCCGGCGACGAACGTCGCGGTGACCGGGGCGGCGAGCGCGGCGGCTACCAGGGTGGCGGCGACCGCGGCGGCTTCCGTGGCGGCGACCGCGACCGCGGTGGCTTCCGTGGCGGCGACCGTGACCGTGGCGGCTACCAGGGCGGTGGCGACCGCGGTGGCTTCCGTGGCGGTGACCGTGACCGTGGTGGTTACCAGGGTGGCGGTGACCGGGGTGGCTTCCGTGGGGGTGACCGTCCGCAGGGCGGTGGCTTCCGTGGCGGTGACCGTGACCGTGGCGGTTACCAGGGCGGTGGCGACCGCGGTGGTTACCAGGGCGGACAGCGCTCGGTAGGCGGCGACCGTGGTGGTTACCAGGGTGGCGGCGACCGGGGTGGCTTCCGTGGGGGTGACCGTCCGCAGGGCGGTGGCTTCCGTGGCGGTGACCGTGACCGTGGTGGCTACCAGGGCGGTGGCGACCGCGGTGGCTTCCGTGGCGGTGACCGTCCCCAGGGCGGTGGCTTCCGCAGCGACCGTCCGCAGGGTGACCGTCCCCAGGGCGGTGGCTTCCGTGGCGGTGACCGTGACCGTGGTGGCTACCAGGGCGGTGGCGACCGTGGTGGTTTCCGTGGTGGTGACCGTGACCGTGGTGGTTACCAGGGTGGCGGCGACCGTGGCGGGTTCCGTAGTGACCGTCCGCAGGGTGACCGTCCCCAGGGCGGTGGCTTCCGTGGTGGCGACCGTGACCGTGGCGGCTACCAGGGTGGCGGCGACCGTGGCGGCTTCCGTGGGGGTGACCGTCCCCAGGGCGGCGGCTTCCGCAGTGACCGTCCGCAGGGCGACCGTCCCCAGGGCGGTGGCTTCCGCAGCGACCGTCCGCAGGGTGACCGTCCCCAGGGCGGCGGCTTCCGTGGCGGCGACCGTGACCGTGGCGGCTACCAGGGTGGCGGCGACCGTGGCGGGTTCCGTAGTGACCGTCCGCAGGGTGACCGTCCGCAGGGCGGCGGGTTCCGTGGTGGCGACCGTGACCGTGGCGGCTACCAGGGTGGCGGCGACCGGGGTGGCTTCCGTGGGGGTGACCGTCCCCAGGGCGGTGGCTTCCGTGGCGGCGACCGTGACCGTGGCGGCTACCAGGGCGGCGGCGACCGTGGCGGCTTCCGCAGTGATCGTCCGCAGGGCGACCGGCCGGGTGGCGACCGTGGCGGCTACCAGGGTGGCGGCGACCGGGGTGGTTTCCGTGGGGGTGACCGTCCGCAGGGCGGTGGCTTCCGTGGTGGCGACCGTGACCGTGGTGGTTACCAGGGTGGCGGCGACCGTGGCGGGTTCCGTGGCGACCGTCCGCAGGGCGACCGGCCCGGCGGCGACCGTGGTGGGTTCCGTGGTGGCGACCGTCCGCAGGGCGGGCCGCGCGAGAGCTTCCAGGGCGGTGACCGTGGCGGGTTCCGTGGCGGCGACCGTCCCCAGGGCGGCGGCTTCCGTGGCGGCGACCGTGACCGTGGCGGCTACCAGGGTGGTGGCGACCGTGGCGGGTTCCGTGGCGGGGACCGTGACCGTGGCGGCTACCAGGGTGGCGGCGACCGGGGCGGGTTCCGGGGTGGCGACCGTGACCGGGGCGGCTACCAGGACCGCGGCGGATTCCAGGACCGTGGCGGCTTCCGGGGCGACCGGGACAACGACAGCCAGCCGCAGGACGAGACCGGTCAGCCGGCGTTCCAGTCCCCAGACATTCCCGAGGACATCGTCGCGACCGACCTCGACCAGGAGGTCCGCGCCGAGCTGAACTCGCTGGCCCGGGAGATGGCCGACAAGGTCGCGCGGCACCTGGTGGCGGCCGGCCAGATCATCGACGAGGACTCCGAGCTCGCCCTCCAGCACGCCATCGCGGCGCGCCGGCTGGCGTCCCGGATCGCCGTGGTGCGTGAGGCCGTCGGTCTCGCCGCCTACGCGGCCGGTGACTGGACGACCGCGATCGCCGAGCTGCGCACCTACCACCGGATGACCGGGCGGCAGACGCACCTGGCCGAACTGGCCGACTGCGAGCGGGCCCTGGGCCGGCCGGAGCGGGCGATCGACCTCTTCCGCGGCGCCGACATGGCGAAGCTGGAGAAGAGCGGCGCCATCGAGCTGCTGATCGTGGCGGCCGGTGCCCGGGGCGACCTGGGTCAGCACGACGCTGCCGTGGCGATGCTCCAGGTCAACGAGCTGACCGCGAACGAGGACGCCGAGTGGGCGGCTCGTCTGCGGTACGCGTACGCCGACGCACTGCTCGCGGCGGACCGCCGCGACGAGGCCCGCGAGTGGTTCGCCCGGGCCGCGGCGGTCGACGACGAGCAGCTCACCAACGCGGCCGAGCGTCTGCTCGAGCTGGACGGCGTCTCGATCGAGGGCGACGACGAGGACGAGGACGAGGAGACCGAGGCGGCTCTCGGCGAGGGCGGCCCGGAGGTCCGGTCCGAGGACGACGACGACTCCGAGGAGGGTTCGGACGCGTCCGACGAGCCTCTGGACACCGCCGACGACCTCGCCGCCGACGAGATCGAGGACGACGAGGACGGCCCGATCGTGGGCGACCTCGACGACGAGGACGACGAGCAGGCCGACCTGGCCGACCTCGACGTCAACTCGGACGCCCTCGTGGACGCGAAGCCGGTCGTGGTCACCGACTCGATCGACGAGCCGGCCGACGAGGACGACGCCGACCAGGGCGACGCTGACGAGGACGACGCCGACGTGGACGAGGACGACGTGGTCGGGGACGACGCGGCCGAGGCCAAGAAGGCCGCGGCGGACGAGTTCGTCGCCAAGGCCGACGAGGAGCAGCCGAAGGCATGAGCGACCACCTCGCCGGTGGCTACGACCTGGTCGTCTTCGACCTGGACGGCGTCGTCTTCCTGATCGACACACCGATCGAGGGCGCCGCCGAGGCGGTCGAGCGGCTGCGCTCCGACGGGACGCCGATCGCGTACGCGACGAACAACGCGTCCCGCCGGGCCGCCGACGTCGCCGCGCTGCTGACCGGCATGGGTGTGAGCGCCGCGCCGGCCGAGGTCCTGACCTCGGCCGGCGCGTCCGCCGCCCTGCTCGCCGAGCGGGTGCCGGCGGGTGCGCCGGTGCTGGTGGTGGGTGCGGAAGCACTACGTGCCGAGGTCCGCGACGCGGGCCTCGAACCCGTCGGCTCGGCCGAGGACGAGCCGGTCGCGGTGGTTCAGGGGTACGGGCCCGAAGTCGGCTGGAAGCATCTGGCCGAAGCCGCGCTGGCGGTACGGGCCGGCGCGACCTGGATCGCCACGAACACCGACCGGACGCTGCCCAGCCCGCGCGGACCGCTGCCGGGTAACGGCTCGCTCGTCGCGGTGCTGCGTACCGCCCTGGACCGGGACCCGGACGTGGTGGTCGGCAAGCCGCAGCCGGGACTGTTCACCACCGCCGCGACACTGGCGAAGGCCCAGCGCCCGCTCTGCGTCGGCGACCGCCTGGACACCGACATCGAAGGCGCCGTCAACGCCGGCATGGACAGCCTGCTCGTCCTGACCGGGGTGAGCGGGCCGGCCGACCTGCTTGCGGCGCCACCGGAACGCCGCCCGACCTATGTGGCGGCCGACCTGTCCGGCCTGTTCCGGCCGGCCGACGAGGCCCGGGTGCCGGCGACCGGCGGCGAGGCCGGTGGCTGGCGGGTCACCCGTGAGGGCGACCGGGCCATCCTGGCCGGCTCCGGCGACCCGGTCGACGCGCTGCGCCTGCTCTGCGGTGTGACGTGGGACGGCGTGGCGGTCTCCGCGGTGGAGTCGGGCTCGCCCGAGGCCGGGGAACTGCTACGGGCCTGGGGCGTCTGAACGAGGCGTGCGGGGTCGGGTGCTCAGCCCGTACACCTGAAAGAAGGCGCGGCCACCCGGCCGCGCCTTCTCTCGTTGCTGAACGTTTTTCGAAGATCCGCCGTATCTCTGAGCGCTGCTGGCGCGTCAGAGGAGCTTACGAAGTTTGAGCAGGTCGAACGGGTTCGCTTTGATGGTGACCTGCCGGGACGCGATGGCACGGGTGACGTCCAGCCGGCCGGTGATCAGGGCGATCAGGTCGTCGCTGGACGCGATCAGCGCGATCTTCGCCTTGGGGTCGTCGCCGTCCGCGATGTCGACCAGCCGGCCCCCGGTGATCCGCCCGTGGAAGGCAGTTTCCAGGTCGGTCACGCGGCAGGCGAGAGTGCGATCCAGGTCGAGCCGGCCCTGCGCCTCCGCGTTGGCGGCCAGTTTCGCGGCCAGATCCTGCAACGCCTGCCGGCACTCGTCCACCGTGGCCATGGGCACCCTCCCTCGCGACACCAGCACGGTACCCCAGCAACTTATCCGGAGTGCCCGGTAGCGTGGCACCCGACGTGGCGAGAGGAGGCGAGATCATGCCAGATGCATGGCGTGCATATCTGGACCTGGCGCTCGGGCTGACAGAGGCCCCGAGGAAGAAGGCGCAGCAGGTCGCCGGAGAGGTGCTCTCCAAGGGAGGTGCGACGGCGACGCAGTTGCAGGGCATGGTGGAGGATCTGCTCTCCGCCGGGATGGCGAACCGTGAGGCGCTGACGAACATCGTCCGCTTCGAGGTGGACCGGGCACTCGCGCGGGTCGGCCTGGCCACCGCCGATGAGGTGTCCGACCTGACGTCGCGGGTGCACGACCTGGAACGCCAGTTGCGCGACGCCACGGTGTCGCCGGGTGCCGCTTCCGGGCCGGGCGCCGGCGCCAAGTCCGGTGTGGCGGCTGGCTCCGGTGCTGCTGCTGGCTCCGGCCTGGCTGCTGGTTCCGGGACGGACGCCGGGCCTGGGACGGGCGCTGGATCCGCGGCCGCGGCTGGTTCCGATGAGGCTGGTTCCGGTGCGGCTGTTCCGCGACCGGCCAAGAAGGCCGTGGCGAAGAAGGCCGTGGCCAAGAAGGCGCTGAAGGCCAAGCCGAACGCGATGCCGTCGGCCGGGACCGGCCCGGCGACGTCACCGGCCAATGTGGCCGGGTCCGCGGCTTCGGGGGCGACGTCCGCGGCTTCGGGGCCGACGTCTGCGGCTCCGACGACGGCGCCCGCGGAGAAGGCTCCGGCCAAGGGCGCGACGGCACCCGCGAAGAAGGCTCCGGCCAAGGGCGCGACGGGTCCGGCGAAGCCTGCCGCCAAGCGGGCGCCGGCGAAGAAGACGGCTGCGAAGCGGGTTCCGGCTCAGCCGCAGCCGGTGTTCGACGCACCGGTTCCGGCGGGGACGGTGGCGGCGCCGGTGAGTTCGGTCGTCGAGGCCGCGGCGGCCACCGAGCTGCCGCCGGTGGCGGCGGACCGGGTCCCGGGTCCGACGGGCGGGCCGGCGACCACCGGGGTGGATGAGTCGACGGTGACCGCTACGGATCAGCCGGCAGCGGCCGGCGGGGTGGGCGAGTCCACGGCGTCCACGGGCAGTGCGCCGGAGACGGCCGCGAAGAGCGCCGCGCCGCGCAAGCGGGCGCCGCGGAAGCGGGCCGTGCCGCGCCAGTCGACGCCTGCCGACGGTGGCGGCCGGGCCGAGAGCGCGGAGGCGTGAGCCGGTGACGTTCCCGAACCACGCGAGGCCGGGCCCGCCCCCGGGGCAGATCATGCCCCGGCCGGGCGGCCCGGCCGCCGGCGGGACCGGGGAGGACACCGGGCACCCCGCGGTCGACGCGGTGCTACGGTCGCTCGCCAACGCCGCGCGGCTGGCACCGGCCGAGCAGATCGCCGAGTACGAGGCCGCGCACCAGGTGCTCCAGGAAACCCTGGCGAGCATCGACCGCTGAGAACCTCGTATAGGAAGAATTGACATGGCCCGCCGTGCGCGACTGGACGCCGAACTCGTCCGCCGCAAGCTCGCTCGTTCCCGGGAACAGGCCGCCGCGCTCGTCGCGGCCGGCCGTGTGCAGGTCCGTGGCGTCGTCGCCCAGAAGGTGGCGGCGATGGTGGATCCCGCCGACCCGTTGCTGGTGACGGGCGAGGATCCGCAGACCGAGTACGTCTCCCGGGGCGGGCACAAACTCGCCGGGGCGCTCGCCGCCTTCACGCCGCTGACCGTGACCGGGCGCCGGTGCCTGGACGCCGGCGCCTCCACCGGGGGCTTCACCGACGTGCTGCTGCGCGCCGGAGCCCGGCAGGTGGTGGCGGTGGACGTCGGGTACGGGCAGCTGGCCTGGCCGATCCGGACCGACGAGCGGGTGGTCGTGCTGGAACGGACGAACGTGCGCACGCTGACGCCGGAGCTGATCGAGGGGCCGGTCGACCTGACCGTGGCGGACCTGTCGTTCATCTCGTTGCGGCTGGTGCTGCCGGCGCTGGCGGCGTGCACGGCCGCGGACGGCGACCTGGCACTGATGGTGAAGCCGCAGTTCGAGGTCGGCAAGGAACGGGTCGGCGCCGGTGGCGTGGTCCGGGACTGGCGGCTGCGGGCCGAGGCGGTCATGGATGTGGCGGCCGCCGGGCAGGCGCTGGGTCTCGGGGTGCGGGATGTGACCGCGAGCCCGCTGCCCGGCCCGAGTGGCAACGTGGAGTTCTTCGTGTGGTTCCGGCGGGACGCGCCGCCGGCCGACGCGGAGCGGATCGAGCGCGTGGTCGAAGCCGGACCGGTTCACTTGGAGGAAAAATGACCCGCTCGGCCCTTCTGGTGACACACACCGGGCGCCGGCAGAGCACGCAGCACGCCCGTGCGGTGGCGCTGGACCTGATCGCGGCCGGGTTCGAGGTCCGCGTCATCGCCGAGGAGGTCGCCGACATCGACCTGCCACCCGAGGTCAAGCCGGTGCAGGGGCCGGCGGCCGCGGAGGGCGTGGAGATCGTGCTGGCGCTCGGCGGCGACGGGACGTTCCTGCGGGCCGCCGACCTGGCCCGGCCGGTGAAGGCGCCGCTGCTCGGCATCAACCTGGGCAAGGTGGGCTTCCTCGCCGAGGCGGAGATCGACCACATCGACGAGGCGGTCGCCGAGGTGGTGGCCGGTGACTACACGGTCGACGAGCGGCTGACGCTCGACGTGCGTGCCGAGTACGACGGCCGGCTCATCGCCGAGTCGTGGGCGCTCAACGAGGTGACGGTCGAGAAGGGGCAGCGGGCGCAGATGCTCGAACTGCTCGTCGACGTGGACGGCCGGCCGCTCTCCCGGTACGGCTGCGACGGTGTGGTTTGTGCCACACCGACGGGGTCGACGGCGTACGCCTTCTCGGCCGGCGGCCCGGTCGTCTGGCCGGAGGTGGAGGCGCTGCTGCTGGTTCCGATCAGTGCGCACGCGCTGTTCAGCAAACCGCTGGTGACCGCGCCGACGTCGACGTTCGTCCTGACGGTGGACCCGTACACGTCTTTTGCGGTGCTCTGCTGCGACGGCCGCCGCACCTGGGACCTGCCGCCCGGCTCGCGGGTCACGGTCGAACGGGGCCGGTTGCCGGTCCGGGTGGTCCGCCTGGCGCCGCGGCCGTTCACCGACACGCTCGTGGCGAAGTTCGAGCTTCCGGTGGTCGGCTGGCGCGGGAATCGACGCTGATCACCCCCTGAGTTGGGCGATTGTCGGTGGGCACCGATACTGTTCGGCTGTGCTGGACGAACTGCGCATCACCGGGCTCGGCGTCATCGACGACACCACGCTGAGCCTCACGTCGGGAATGAACGTGATCACCGGCGAGACCGGTGCCGGCAAGACGATGGTGGTGACGGGTCTCGGGTTGCTCTTCGGCGGCCGGGCCGACGCCGGCCGGGTGCGGGCCGACCCGGGCCGGGCCGTGGTGGAGGGCCGGTTGCGGCTGGGCGGGACGCTCGGTGACGCCGTGCGGACCCGGATCACCGACGCCGGTGGCGAGACCGACGACGACGGCTCGGTGCTGCTGAGCCGCACGGTGACGGCCGAGGGCCGGTCCCGGGCGCACGTCGGCGGCCGCAGCATGCCGGTGTCCACGCTCAGCGAGATCGGCGAGCAGGTCCTGGCCGTGCACGGCCAGTCCGACCAGTTGCGGCTGCTGCGCCCGTCGGAGCAGCGTTCGGCGCTCGACCGGTTCGCCGGCCCGGGGCACGAGAAGCTGCTCGACAGTTACCGCGAGGCGTTCGTGCGCTGGCGCCGGGTCGTCGACGACCTGGCCGACCGGCGGCGCAACGCCCGGCAGCGGTCGCAGGAGGCCGATCTGCTCAAGCTCGGCCTCGACGAGATCACCCGGGTGGACCCGCAGCCCGGTGAGGACGAGGATCTGCGCGCCGAGGTGCAGCGGCTGGAGCACGCCGAGGGTCTGCGGGTCGCGGCGGCCCTCGCGGCGCAGGCGCTGGCCGGCGGGGTGGAGGCGGCCGACGACACGCCGGACGCGACCCAGCTGCTCGGCACGGCCCGGCGCACCCTGGAGGGGCAGGCCGGTGTCGACCCGCGGCTGGGTGAGCTGGCGCTGCGGCTGGAGGAGGCGGCCACCCTGGTCGGCGACGTCTCGTCGGAGCTGTCGTCCTACCTGGGCGAGCTCGACGCGGACCCGGCCCGGCTGGAGGCGATCTACGAGCGGCGGGCGGCGCTGCGGGCGCTGACCCGCAAGTACGCCGACGACATCGACGGCGTGATCGTCTGGGCGGAGAACGCGCGGACGAAGCTGGCCGAGCTGGACAACTCCGACGAGCTGCTGGACGAGCTGGACAAGGAGCGTCAGCGGCTTGCCGTGACGGTGGCCGAGCTGGCCGGCCGGTTGACGGCGGCGCGGCGGGAGGCGGCCGGGCGGTTCTCCGAGGCGGTCAGTGTGGAGCTGGCCGGTCTGGCGATGCCGCACGCGCGGGTCGAGGTGGCGGTGCTGACCCGGGCGCCGTCCCGGGACGAGCCGTCGGTGACGGTCGACGGCGAGGAGCTGGCGGCCGGCGCGGACGGCGCCGACGAGGTGGAGCTGCGGTTGCTGGCCCACCCGGGTGCGCCGTCGCTGCCCCTGCAGAAGGGCGCGTCCGGCGGTGAGCTGTCCCGGGTGATGCTGGCCATCGAGGTGGTGTTCGCCGGTGCCGGTGGCCCGCCGACGCTCGTCTTCGACGAGGTGGACTCGGGTGTGGGCGGCACGGCGGCGGTGGAGATCGGGCGGCGGCTGGCGCGTCTCGCCCGTACCCATCAGGTCCTGGTCGTGACGCACCTGCCGCAGGTCGCCGCGTTCGCCGATCGCCACCTGGTGGTCGCGAAGGACACCGGTGGGGCGATCACCACGAGTGGGGTGCGGATCGTGGAGGAGACCGAGCGGGCCCGGGAGCTGTCCCGGATGCTTGCCGGTCTGCCCGATTCGGATCTCGGCATCGCGCATGCCGAGGAGCTACTGGCGGTAGCGGCTCGTGAGAAACGTGCGTGAAAAGTCGCATTTGTCGGTGAGGTGGCGCATGTCGCGGGGGGACAGTGTGCGACGGCGTGTCAGGATGGCCGGGATGCGACTTCCCACCCTGCGCCGCGCACGGGCCACCGAACTGGGCCCGATCTCCGGGCTGGCCCGGCTCGACCGGCGGACCAAGCGCCTGACCGGCCGGCTGCGTCCCGGCGAGATCGCCGTGATCGATCACCTCGATCTGGACCGGGTCGCGGCCGACTCGCTGGTGGCGTCCGGCGTCACCGCGGTGCTCAACGCGAAACCGTCGATCTCCGGGCGCTATCCGAACCTCGGGCCCGAGGTGCTGATCCAGGGCGGCGTGGTGCTCGTCGACGGCCTCGGCGAGGAGGTCTTCAAGGCGTTGCGCGAGGGCCAGACGATCAGCATCGACGGCGGTGACGTGCTGCGCGACGGCGAGGTCGTGGCCTCCGGTGTCCGGCAGGACGCGGAGAGCGTCGCCAAGTCGATGGCCGACGCCCGCGAGGGTCTGTCGGTGCAGCTCGAGGCGTTCGCGGCGAACACGCTCGACTACATGAAGCACGAGCGTGACCTGCTGCTCGACGGCGTGGGCGTGCCCGACGTGAACACCCGCATCGCCGGGCGGCACGTGCTGATCGTGGTGCGCGGCTACGACTACAAGGAAGACCTCGACGTCCTGCGGCCCTACATCCGGGAGTACAAGCCGGTCCTGATCGGGGTGGACGGCGGCGCCGACGCCCTGGTGGAGAACGGCTACACCCCCGACATGATCATCGGCGACATGGACTCGGTCACCGACGACGTGCTGCGGTGCGGCGCCGAGGTGGTCGTCCACGCCTACCCGGACGGCCGGGCGCCCGGTCTGGAGCGGGTCCGCGGGGTGGGGGTCGACGCGATCACGTTCCCGGCGTCGGCCACCAGCGAGGACCTGGCGATGCTGCTCGCCGACGAGAAGGGCGCGTCCCTGATCGTCGCGGTCGGCACGCACGCGAACCTGGTGGAGTTCCTCGACAAGGGCCGCGGCGGCATGGCGTCCACGTTCCTGACCCGCCTCAAGGTCGGTGGCAAGCTGGTCGACGCCAAGGGCGTGAGCCGGCTCTACCGGCAGAACATCTCCGGCTCGGCGTTGCTGCTCCTGGTGCTGTCGGCCCTCGCGGCGATGGCGTCGGCGGTGGCGGTCTCCACGGTGGGGAAGGCGTACCTCACCGTCGTGTCCGAGTGGTGGGACAATTTCGTCTTCCAGCTCGGCAATCTTCTCTGAGGGCGTCGTGATCAACTTTCGGTACCACGTGGTGTCGCTCACCGCGGTCTTCCTCGCGCTCGCGATCGGCCTGGTGGTCGGCACCGCGGCGCTCAACGGCCCGGTCTCCGAGAACCTGCGCACCAACCTCGAGGCGTTGAAGAAGGACAACGACGTCCGGCGGGACCAGGTGAACCAGTACCGCGAGGAGCTGAACCGCAACCAGGTCTTCGCGAGCGAGCTGGCGCCGGTGGTGCTCGCCGGCCGGTTGTCCGCCCGCAAGGTCGCGCTGGTGTCGCTGCCGGGCGCCGACGACTCGGCCGAGGGCGTGGCGAAGATGCTCAACCTGGCCGGTGCGTCGGTCACCGCCCGGGTCACCGTCGAGGAGAAGTTCTTCGACCCGAACTACACCAACGAGTTGCTCGACCTGGCCGACCAGTCGTCGCAGCCCAGCATCCCGGTGACCTCCCTGCCTCGCAACAGCGACGGTGTGGAGACCGCGAGCGCCCTGCTCGCGCTCACCCTCTCCCAGGGGTCGACCTCGCCCACGCCGGACGACGTGACAGCGGTGCTCGCCGGGCTCTCCGGCGCCGGCTACGTCGCGGTGGAGGACAACGCGGCCGGTGGCGCGGAGGCGATCGTGCTGGTCGCCGGCGAACCCGCCACCGACAAGGAGGCGACCCGCAAGAACCAGTCCGCGGTCACCGTCGCCAACCAGTTCAGCCAGGGCCGCCCCCTGGTGGTGGCCGGTGACGGTGCGGCCGAGGGCAACCTGGTCTCCGGCGTGCGCAGCGACCCGACGCTGGTGAAGGAGATCTCCACGGTGGACAACGTGAGCACCGTGCAGGGGCAGGTCTCGACCGCGATGGCGACCACCGAGCGCCTGGTGCAGAACCGGGTCGGGCAGTACGGTCTGGCCGCCGGCGCCACCTCGATGGTGCCGTCCGCAGCGCCCTGATCCCGCCCGGTTCGCTCCGGCTGACTAAACTTCCGGGCCATGGCTTTCCTCCGCTCGTTCGGCATCGGCGCGCTGGTGGCGCGGACCGCGCTCGGCTGGGTGCGCCGCGACCCGAACGCCGGTGACCTGCGCCGCACCAACTTCCACGGCCGCACGGTCACTCTCGCCGGTGGTCCGGCGCTGGCCCTGGGCGCCACCGTGGGCGCGGCCTCCGGCGCCCCGACGGCCCGGCTGGCGGCCGCCGCGGTCACCGCGGGCGCGGTCAGCGGCGCGGTCGGCTTCTACGACGACATCGTCGGCAACCGCCCGGAGCAGAAGGCGGCGAAAGGCTTCGCCGGCCACCTGGGCGCACTGCGCGAGGGCCGGGTCACCAGCGGCCTGGTCAAGATCGCCGGGGTGGGCGCGGCCGGCCTGGTGGCCTCCGCGTTGATCGGCAGCGACCGGCGCAGCGTGCTCGGCCGGGGTGCCGACGTGCTGCTCGGCGCCGGGGTGATCGCCGGCACGGCCAACCTGCTGAACCTGCTGGACCTGCGTCCCGGCCGCGCGCTCAAGGCCGGCGCCCTGCTCGGCGCGCCGCTCGCGGTGGGCCGCAACGCCGCGATGACCACCGGCACGCTGGGGGCGGGCGCGGCGCTGCTGCCGGCTGACCTGAACGAGGAGATCATGCTGGGCGACTCGGGCGCCAACGCGCTCGGCGCCCTGCTGGGCGTGGCCTTCACGGCGAGGTCCGGCACGGCGGGCCGGCTGGCGGCGCTCACCGTGCTGGGGACGCTCACCGCGGCCAGCGAGCAGATCAGCTTCACCAAGGTCATCAAGGACACGCCGTGGCTGCGCGCCGTCGACGAGTTCGGCCGCCGGCCGGCCGACGCGTGACGAGACCGCCGGGACCCGGCGACAGCCCACCCCTTTCGAGTACGGGTACCGGCGCGGAAGTGGATCACCCAGAGGCGGCCCGCCCGTCCCGCGAGCAACGGCATGGCGGCACCGCCGCGAAGATCGCCGGGGCCGCCGCGCTCATCACGGTCCTGACCGTGGTGGCCCGGCTCGCCGGGTTCGCCCGGACGTTCGTCTTCCTCCGCACGGTCGGCCACGACGCCCTCGGTGACGTCTACAACGCCGCCAACGTCATCCCGAACATCATCTTCGAGCTGGTCGCGGGTGGCGCCCTGGCGAGCCTCGTCGTGCCGCTGCTGGCCGGCGCGGTCGCGGCCGCCGACCGGGAGCGGGTGCACGCGATCGCGTCGGCGCTGCTCACCTGGGTGCTGGTGCTGCTCGTCCCGCTCGCCGTGCTGCTCGCCGCCCTGGCCGGCCCGATCAGCGGCCTGCTGCTCGCCGACGCACCCGTGGCGAACCAGGAACTCGCGGCGAGCATGCTGCGGATCTTCGCGCCGCAGCTGCCGCTCTACGGCCTCGGCATCGTGCTGACCGGCGTGCTCCAGGCACACCACCGGTTCGCCTGGCCGGTGCTGGCCCCGCTGCTGTCCAGCGTCACGGTGATGGGTGCCTATCTGACCTACGCGCTCGTCGACGGCGCGAAGAGCGACGTCGGCGGGCTGTCCGCGACCGGTGAGCTCGTCCTGGCCGGCGGCACCACCCTGGGCGTGGTCGTGCTGTCGTGCTGCCTGGTGGTGCCGCTGCGCGGGCTGCGCCTGCGGTTGCGGCCGGCGCTGCGGTTCCCCGGCGGCGAAGGGCGCAAGGCGGTCCGGCTGGGCTGGGCAGGCGCGGTCACGGTGGGTTCGCAGCAGGTGATGACCCTGGTGGTGCTGGCGCTGACCGCGACCGGCGGCCTGACCATCTACACCACCGCGCAGACGGTGTTCCTGCTGCCGTGGGCGGTGCTGGCGGTGCCGCTGGCGACTGCGGTGTACCCCCGGTTGTCGGCCGCCGCCGAGCTCGGCGACGAGGACGGCTACCGGACGTCGCTGGCGGCGACCGCGCGTACCGTCGTGCTGCTCGCCGGCCTCGGCGCCGCCGCCCTGGCCGCGCTCGCCGAGCCCGCCGCCTTCCTGATCGACGCGCCACCGGCCGCCGCCGGCATCGCCGGGTTCGCTCCCGGCCTGTTCGGCTACGCCCTGTTCGCCCTGCTGTCCCGGGCGCTCTACGCCCGCGGCGCCACCGCCGCGGCGGCCGCCGCCACCGCGGCGGGCTGGTTCGTGGCCGCCGTGGCCGCGCTGGTGCTGGTCCGCGCCGTCGACGGCCGGCAGGCGCTGGTCCTGGGCCTGGCCAACGCCGCCGGCATGACCGTCCTGGCCGCGCTGCTGGCCGTCGCGGTGCGCCGGCACGCCGGTTCCGCGGCGCTGGCCGGGCTGACCCGCGCCACCGCGGCCGCGGTGCTCGCGGCCGGCCTCGCCGCCGCCGCCGGGTGGGCCACCGTGATCGGGCTGGAACGGGCGTTCTGGCCCACCCCGGGCGTGCTCGGCAGTCTCGCCGAGGGCATGCTGGGCGGTGTCGTGGTCGTGGCGGTCTTCGCCGCGGTGGCGTCCGCGGTGGACCGGCGTGACATGCGACCGCTGGCCACGACGCTGAGGCGCCGGCTGCGGAACCGAACGTGAGGGGAGAAAACCGCTCGTGAGCACCGACGACAGGTGGCGTGGCTCGGTGGTGCTGGTGCTGGGTTCGGCCACCGGCGGGATCGGCCAGCACGTCGCCTCGCTGGCCCGTGGTCTGGTCGAGGCCGGCTGCCGGGTGCTGGTCTGCGCGCCGGCCGCCACCGGCGCGCACTTCGGGTTCAGCGCCTCCGGACTGGACTTCGCGCCGGTGGAGATCCCGGCCGACCCGGGCCCGCAGGACTCCGGCGCGATCCGGCAGCTCCGCAAGGCGATCGCCGGGCGGGACGCCGAGGTGGTGCACGCGCACGGGCTGCGGGCCGGTTTCGTGGTGTCGCTGGCCCGGACCGGCGTACCCATGGTGGTGACCTGGCACAACGCCGTGCTCGCGCGGGGCCTCAAAGGCCAGGCCGGTGCCCTGCTGGAGCGGATCGTGGCGCGCAACGCCGCGCTCACCCTGGGCGCCTCCGAGGACCTGGTGGAGCGGGCCCGCCTGCTCGGCGCGAAGCGGGCCCGGCTCGGCCCGGTGGCCTCGCCCCGGCTGGCGCCGCCGAAACGGACCCGCGCGGCGGTGCGCGCCGAGTTCCGGTTGAAGGCGGCGACCCCGCTCATCGTGTCGGTCGGCCGGTTGCACCCGCAGAAACGGTACGACCTGCTCGTCGACGGGGCCGCCCGGTGGCGGGAGCTGACCCCCGCACCGGTGGTCGTGGTGGCCGGTTCCGGACCCAGCTACATGCCGCTGGCGCAGCGGGCGTCGCAGGTGCACGCGCCGTTCCACCTGCTCGGGCACCGCACCGACGTGCCGGATCTGCTGCTCGGCGCGGACCTCGCGGTGGTCACCAGCGACTGGGAGGCCCGGCAGCTGTTCGCCCAGGAGGCGCTGCACGCCGGGGTGCCGCTGATCGCCACCGCGGTGGGCGGGCTGCCCGGCCTGGTCGGTGACGCGGCGCTGCTGATCCCGCCCGGTGACCTGGATGCCCTCGACGAGGCGGTCCGCCGGATGCTCGCCGACCCCGGCCTGCGCGCGGAGTACGCCGCCCGCGGCCCCCGGCAGGCCGCCACCTGGCCGACCGAGCCGGACGTGGTCGCCGACGTGCGCGACGCCTACGCGGAAGTCACGGCGGTCCGCCGGTGAACCGCGCCTGGCGCCGGGCACCGGCCGCGTTCCGGCGCCGGGGCGGCCCGTCACCCTGGGTGCCGTACCTGCTGGTCGCCCTGGTCGCGCTGACCAGCCTGGCCGGGTTGAGCATCCGCCCCGAGGAGGAGGTCCGCCGCGGCGTCGCCGACTACGTGGTGGTGGCCGCCGCGCCCGGCCTGCGCTGGGAGGACCTGGACCCGCAACGGACGCCGGCGCTGTGGCAGGAGGCGACCGCCGGTTCGGTGGGCTGGCTGACGGTCCGCTCGGCGCACTCGGTGACCTGCCCGGCGGACGGCTGGCTGACGCTCGGCGCCGGCAACTACGCGGCCTGGGACACCCGGTCGGTGTCCGGCCGCTGCCCGCCGGCGGAACCGAAGCTGACCCGGCCGGACGGCATCGGCGCCAACGTCGACGACCAGCGCACCGTGGTCCGCAACAACCAGGACCGGATGCCGTACGGCACCACGCCCGGCGCCCTGGCCGAGTCGGTGCGCTGCACCTACGCCGTCGGCCCGGGCGCGGCGATCGCGGCGGCCCGGCCGTTCGGCCGCGTCGACAAGTACGCCGCCGAACTCCCCGACAACCCCGCACCCCTGCTCGACGACTGCGTGCTGAGCATCGTCGACCTCGGCACGATCAACGGCACCGGCACCGAACGGCAGGCCGCGGTGGCCGCCGCCGACGCCACCCTGGCCCGGCTTCTGGCCGCCCGCCCGGACCGCTCGCTGATGCTGATCGCCGGCATCTCCGAGTCCGAGCCCGGTTCGCGGCTGCACGTGGCGATCGCCGAGGGACCGGGCTGGGAGGGTGGCTGGCTCACCTCCGCAGGCACCGGCCGCGACGGCTACCTGCAACTGGTCGACCTGGCGCCGACCGTGCTGTCGGCGCTGGGCCGGCCGTCACCGGAGAAGCTGTTCGCCGGCTACGCGGCCACCGTCTCCGAGGGCCGGCCCGCCGACCCGGCCGCGGCGATGCAGGGTGAGCACGACGCCGACCGGCGGGCGATCGCCCAGCGCGGCGTCGCCGAGATCTTTTTCACGGTGCTGGCGTTCGTGCAGCTGGTGCTCTTCGCGGTGACGATCCCGGTGCTGATCCGGGCCCGCCGGCACGCCGGACCGGCCGGGCCGCCGCTGCCACCGCGCCGGTTGGTCGCCGTGGTGGAGGCGGCGCTCATCGCGGCCGGCCTGGCGATCCCGGCGGCGCTGCTGGCCGACGTGGCGCCGTGGTGGACGAGTGAGCACCCGGCGTGGCTGTTCGGCGGCGCGACCGGCGCGCTGATGATCGGCGGCTCGCTGCTGATCCGGCTGGCGCCGCGGTACCCGCGCACGCTGTGGCCGATGGCGGCGGTCTCCGCGGCGGCCGTGCTGGTGGTCGCGGTGGACCTGGTCACCGGCGCCCGGCTGCAGCTCAACGGGGTGGCCGGTTACTCCGCGACCTACGGGGTGCGCTACTCCGGGGTGGGCAGTGTCGGGCTCGGTGTGTTCGTGGCCGGTCTGCTGCTGCTCGCCGGCTGCGTGGCGCAGCGGGTGACCCGCCGGTGGCGGCCGCTGGTGATGGTGGCCTTCGGCGGCGCCGGGGTGGTCATGGTCGGCAGCCCGTACCTGGGTGCCGACCCGACCGGGGCGATCGCGGTGACCGCCGGGGTGTGCGTGGCGGCGGCGATCAGCACCGGTGGCTGGCTGACGTTCCCGAGGTTCGCCTGGGCGGCGCTGGCCGGTCTGGTGGTCACTGTCGGGTTCGCCGTCTTCGACCTGCGCCGGGTGCCGCTGGAACAGGGCACCCTGGGCCGGTTCCTGACCGCGCTGGGCAACGGCACGGCCGGCCCGGCCATGCAGCGGGCCGCCTCGGCAAGCGGTCAGGCCCTGCTGGAGAGCCCGCTCACGCTGCTGGCCCTGATCGGAGCCCTGATGCTGGTGTTCTGCCAGTTCTCCCCGTGGGGCGGCCTCAACCGGCTCTACGGGCTGAACCCGGCGGTGCGCGCCGGCATCGCCGGGACGATCGTGGCGACGCTCATCGCGGGCGTCTTCGGCGGCACCGCGCTGGGGGTCTCCGGCACGGCCGCCGCGCTCGCCGTTCCGGTGGCGGTGCTCACGACGCTGCGGGTGCTGCTGCACGCCGCGGACCGGACGCCCCCGCCGGGCGAAACGGACGGACCGGGCGGACCGTCACTGCGCAAATCCGACGAAGATCCGGTTACCACGACGGAACGGGCCCGGTGACACGCACACAGACCAGGCCGAACGTGGCACCTCCGGCAAACAGTGTTACGGTGAACTCCCGTGGATGGGGCCTGGCCCCCGCCGCAAGTTCGTAAAAGACAGGCGACCACGGGAGCGGGCCTTGGCCTCAACAGTGCGCGACACGCGGCACATCTTCGTCACCGGGGGCGTCGCCTCCTCGCTGGGTAAGGGCCTCACCGCCTCCAGCCTCGGGAATCTGCTCACCGCCCGCGGTCTCCGCGTCGTGATGCAGAAACTCGACCCATACCTCAACGTCGACCCCGGCACGATGAACCCGTTCCAGCACGGCGAGGTCTTCGTGACCGAGGACGGCGCCGAGACCGACCTCGACGTCGGGCACTACGAGCGTTTCCTCGACCGTGACCTCTCCGGCAAGGCGAACGTCACCACCGGCCAGGTCTACTCCGCGGTCATCGCCCGGGAGCGGCGCGGCGAGTACCTGGGCGACACCGTGCAGGTCATCCCGCACATCACCAACGAGATCAAGAGCCGGATCTTCGCGATGGCCGATCCGGACGAGAACGGCCGCGTCCCGGACGTCGTGATCACCGAGGTGGGCGGCACGGTCGGCGACATGGAGTCGCTGCCGTTCCTCGAGGCGATCCGCCAGGTCCGGCACGAGGTCGGCCGGGACCACGTGTTCTACCTGCACGTCTCCCTGGTGCCGTACCTCGCTCCGTCCGGTGAGCTGAAGACCAAGCCGACCCAGCACTCGGTGGCGGCGCTGCGCAACATCGGTATCCAGCCGGACGCGCTGATCTGCCGCAGCGACCGGGAGATCCCGGACAAGATGAAGCACAAGCTGGCGCTCTACTGCGACGTCGACCGGGAGGCCGTCATCGCCTGCCCGGACGCGCCGAGCATCTACGACATCCCGAAGGTGCTGCACGACGAGGGGCTCGACGCGTACGTCGTACGCCGGCTGGGCCTGTCCTTCCGGGACGTCAACTGGAAGACCTGGAACGACCTGCTGGAGCGGGTGCACCACCCCAAGCGGACGATCACGATCGCGCTGGTCGGCAAGTACGTCGACCTGCCGGACGCGTACCTCTCGGTGACCGAGGCGATCCGGGCCGCCGGGTTCGGCAACACCGTCAAGATCAAGATTCGCTGGGTGCCGAGCGACGACTGCGTGACCCCGCAGGGTGCGGCGACCGCCCTCAAGGGCGTCGACGGCATCGTGATCCCGGGCGGCTTCGGCGTGCGCGGCATCGAGGGCAAGGTCAACACCTCGCGGTACGCGCGGGAGAACGGCGTCCCGATCCTGGGGCTCTGCCTCGGCCTGCAGTGCATGACGATCGACGCGGCCCGCAACCTGGCCGGTCTGGCCGGCGCCAACTCGCTGGAGTTCGACGAGACGGCCACCTACCCGGTCATCTCGACGATGGCCGACCAGGAGGACATCGTCGCCGGCAAGGGCGACATGGGCGGCACCATGCGGCTGGGCGCCTACCCGGCCGCGCTGAAGGCGGGCTCCATCGTCGCCGAGGTGTACGGCGCCACCGAGATCTCCGAGCGGCACCGGCACCGCTACGAGGTGAACAACGACTACCGGGACAAGCTGTCGCAGGCCGGCCTGGTCTTCTCCGGCACGTCGCCGGACGGCCGGCTGGTCGAGTTCATCGAGCTGGACCGGGACGTCCACCCGTACTTCGTGGCGACCCAGGCCCACCCGGAGCTGAAGAGCCGGCCCACCCGGCCGCACCCGCTCTTCGACGGCCTGGTCAAGGCGGCGATCACCTACGCGGCCGCGGACGAGCTGCCGGTACCCATCGAGCCGGCCGAGGCCTGACCGATGGCCTTCGCGCACGAACGGCTGTCGCGCACCGAGCGGTTCCGCGGTGCGATCTTCTCGGTCTACACCGACGAGGTCAGCATGTCGGACGGCTCCTCGGCAGCCCGCGACGTGGTGGAGAACTACGGCGCGGTCGTCGTGGTCGCCCTCGACGAGCAGGACCGGGTGGTGCTGATCAAGCAGTACCGGCACGCGGTCGGCGCCCACCTCTGGGAGCTGCCGGCCGGCCTCTGCGACGTCGAGGGCGAGGACCCGGCGGAGGCCGCCGCCCGGGAACTGGCCGAAGAGGTCGATCTCACGGCCGGCCGGATGGAGCGGCTCGTCGACCTGCACGCGTCACCCGGTTTCAGCAACGAGTTCGTGCTGGTCTACCTGGCCCGTGATCTGGCGCCGGTGCCGTCGGCGGACCGCCACCTGCGCACCGCCGAGGAGGCCGACCTGGAGGTCCGCCGCGTCGACCTGGACGCGGCGGTGGAGATGGTCTTCCGAGGCGAGATCACCAACGCGGCGGCCGTCGCGGGGCTGCTGGCGGCCGCCCGGGCCCGGGACTCCGGCTGGTCGGTGCTGCGCGCCGGCTGACGGTGTCACGCCGAGTGTTCCGGCGCCGGGCCGTTCTCGGTCCGGCGCCGGCTTCGTGGTGTGGTGCCGGCTTCATGGTGCGGTCGCCGGAGGTGACGGGGGTGGCCGATCGGGCACCCAGCATGATGGACAGATGATGCCCACCGGCCTGAACCGGCGTGACGTGCTGGTCGCCACGGCGTGCGTCAGCGGTGCTGTGCTGCTGATGGCCCTGGGCGCGACGGAAGAGACGTCGCATCCCGGGTGGCTGCTCGCCGCGGCCGTCGTCGCGGGGATCGCCGCCGGTCTGACCCGTAACCGGCCGCTCGTGGGCCTGGGGCTGGGCACCGCCGCGGCCGCGGCGGACGTGGCGGTGGGCCCGTCCTTGGCGACCGTGGTGATCTTCAGTCAGATCCTGCACGACGCCGCGGTGCACGGTCCCCGGCGGCTGCCCCGGCTGCTGCTGTGGATCGGCGGTATGCTCACCGTCGGCGTGACGATCGCCTCGATGCTGACATACCAGGAGGCGGACGCCGCGGTGACCGGCGTCCTGCTCGCCATCGTGCTGGTGCTTCCGGTGTGGAGCGGCATCTCGATCCGCCAGCACCGCGACCAGTCGGAGGCGGAACGCCGCAACGCTGAGCAGGTGGCGCGTCTGGCCGAGCTGGACAACCGGCAGGCGGTGGCCGCTGAGCGCACCCGGATGGCACGTGAGTTGCACGACGTGGTGGCCAATCATCTGGGCATCATCGCGATCCACTCGACCGGCGCGCTCCAACTGGGCGAGGACCGGCAGGCACAGACACGCCAAGCCCTGACGGTGATCCGGGAGAACGCCGTCCGTGGGCTTGCCGAGCTGCGCGAGTCGATCAGCCTGCTCCGGATGAACGACACCAGCGCATCCGCAGGCATCCCCGGGATCGGCGACGTGCCCGGACTGGTGCGGCAGGTCGAGCAGGCGGGCCTCACCGTACGGATGAAGACCGCCGGGGTGCCGCGCCCGTTGCCGGCGGCGGTGGACATGGCTGCTTACCGGATCGCGCAGGAGAGCCTGACGAACGCGATCAAACACGGCGCCGGCGAGGCCGACATGACCATCGAGTACCAGCCCGGACAGCTGATGATGACCGTCGAGAACGGCATCCCTGCCGCCTCCGGCCATCCGGCCGGGACGTTCGGCGCGAGAGCCGGGCTGATCGGGATGCGGGAACGCGCGTCGCTGCTGGGCGGGTCGTTCTCCGCCGAGGCTGCCGGGGGCACGTTCCGGGTCCGGGTCTGCCTGCCCGTGTCCGGCTCTGCCGGCCCGTAGATCGGGGTCCGCCGGCCGTAGATTCGGCCTGCCCGCTCGTAGATTCGGGCCTGCCCGCTCGTAGAGGAGATGAGTCAGTGACGACGAAGGTCCTGGTGGCCGACGACCATGGAGCGGTCCGCGCCGGCCTGGTGCTGGTCTTGAGCGCGGCCGCGGACATCGAGGTGGTCGGCGAGGCCGCCAACGGTGCGGAGGCCATCGACCTGGCCCACCGGCTGCGACCGGACGTGGTGCTGATGGATGTCCGGATGCCCCGGATGGACGGCATCGCGGCGACCCGGCAATTGGCGGAGTTCACCGACGTGCTGATCCTGACCACCTTCGACCTGGACGAGTACGTCTACGGCGCGTTGCGGGCGGGCGCGGCCGGTTTCCTGCTGAAGGACACCGACGCGGAGGCGCTTATCGAAGCGGTCCGGCTGGTCGCCCGGGGCGAGGGAATGATCGCCCCGGAGGTCACCCGCCGAGTGATCAACGCCTTCGCGCAGCAGCACGCCGGGCCGCCCGGCGAAACTCCGGACGGGCTCGACGAGCTCACCACCCGGGAACGGGAGGTGCTGGCGCACATCGGTGCGGGCCTGTCCAACCGCGAGATCGCCGCGGTGCTCGGGATGGCGAGCACGACGACCAAGACGCATGTCAGCCGCATCCTGACCAAGCTGAATCTGCGCAGCCGGGTCCAGGCCGCGGTGCTGGCCCGGGAACTGCGCCTGCAAACCGACCAGCCGGAGCCGTGGAACCGGGACTGAGGTTCCGGGTCCGGTCGCTGAGGTGCTACATCATTCGGAGTACTGCTGACTACACCTCCGGCCGGACGCGCGAAACCGGGACACCCGATAGGTTCCAGAAAAGGGCCGCGGGCGGGCATCCGGCCCAGCTGATCGAGAGGTGAAAAGCGGTGAGCGCGATGAGTAAGAACCTGTTGACCGGCTCCGTGACGTTCGTGATCGGTCTACTGCTGTGGCTGTTCGCCGGCGATGTCGAGATCCCGGTCTTCACGCTGACGAAAGTGGGCGTGGTGTTCATGGTGATCGGCGCTCTTGAGTTCGCCTATGGGCTTTACCTGGCCGTCAGCGGACCGCGCGCGGCGCGGGGTTGAGCCGCGGGCCGCGATTTCCGGGGCGTCGAAATATATTGACGCCCATGCCGAATTTACTGCCGGTGCCCTTTCGTTCCGGGGTCCGAAAGACAATTTCTCGCCATGGGCGACATCAATCTGACCGGCGTTTGTCGACGTGCCCGACGTGCCACTCGCGGCATGCTCGCCGCCGGCCACCTTGCCGCGGGCCCCGCGCCGGGTGGGATTTCCGGCCGCGGATCTGCCGGGCGACATCACCGGCCGGTCGCGGCCCACGCTGCCGGCCGTCGCGGTGACCATGACAGCGGAGGCGGGTGTCGGGCTGCTCCCGGTCCGGTGATTGTCGACCGGCTGCCGGGGTAGAACCAGGGACGTGAGTGTTCCGAAGCTGAGGTCTTTCGTTCTGGACACGTCGGACGCGCGGCGGCTCGCCGAGTTCTACCGGCACCTGCTCGGCCTGGAGTACCGGCCCGGCGACGAGCCACCGGCCTCCGGCGACCCCGACGAGGGCGGGCCGGACTGGCTGGTCCTGCTCGCCGACGACGGGTCGTGGCAGCTCGCGTTCCAGCAGACCGACGGGATCAGGCCGACGACGTGGCCGGACGACGCGGTGCCGCAGCAGATGCACCTGGACACGGCGGTCGGCTCCAAGGCGGAACTGGACCGCCAGCACGAGCGGGTGCTCAGCCTGGGCGGCACGCTGCGCTTCGATCGCAGCGACGACCCGGAAGAGCCCCTGCGGGTGTACGCGGACCCCGACGGTCACACCTTCTGCGTCTTCGTCGGCTGACCGATATTCATCGTCGGTGTCGACCCGGATTCATCGCAGGTCGACGTCCACGCCGTCGGCCGCGAGCAGGCCCAGAAGGTGGTCCATGGTGAGTGCCGGCGCCCACCACCGGCGGTCGTAACCGGGTTTGAGCGCGGCCCGGGCGACCGCCGAGTCGTGCCAGACGAGCCGGAACCCGGGTGCGGCGCCCCACCCGCCGAGGAGGCAGTCGTGCAGCGCCTCCAGGTTCCATCCGAAGTAGCCGCCGGGCCCGTTGACCGCCTCGCCGATCGCGCAGTAGAAGCCCTCCTCGTCGGTGACGTGCCGGCCGTCGAGGTGGTAGGTGGTGCCCGGTGGGCGGTCCGGGGTGTGCCGGTGATGGGTCAGGGCGACGCCCGCCCACTCGTGGCGCAGCTCCCGGTCGTACCCGGCCCAGCTGCCGGGCTCCGCCGGCCGGCCGGCCCGCCACTGCTCCCACACCCGGCGGGCCCGCCGCGGCCGGGGCGGGCCCACCGCGTCCGCGTAGGTCGGCTCGAACCGCACGTCCAGCAGCCCGTCACCCAGCAACGACGGCACCACGCCGGCCACCTCGGCACCCAGCCCGGTGTCCAGCGCCCGGGCCTGGCCGCCGTCCGGGCCGGCCTGGAAGATCGAGGCGTTCACCCAGCGCCGGTGACGTGCCCCGCCGGGCCTGCCGGCGCCGCGGGCCAGCGCGTCGATGGCCCGTTGCAGCCGTGGGCCGGGCCGGCAGCCGATCAGGGTGGCCGGCCGTGGCGCCGGCGCCGGCCGGTCCCGGAAGACGCCGGCGGTCCCGCCGCAGGCGCCGAAGTCCTCCTCGCCGCCCGCGACGATCCCGGCGAGATCGAAGCCGTCGGTGTCGGGTGGGCTCGCCGGGTGCCGGCCACCGTCCCGGCGCAGCCGGCCGGTCAGGACGACGTCGAGCGGGCCGTGGCGCGACGAACGGCGGGCGTCGACGACCGTGACGTCGAGGAGTTCCTGGTCCAGCTCCGGGTCGTGCAACACTGCGAGACCGATATTGCCCACCCACGCCGGACCGGTTCCGTCACACGCCGCCCGCAACCGGCCGGCGGGCGTGCAGTCGAGCAGTGTGTAACGCTCCAGGGGCGGTTCGGGTGGGTCGGCGAACAGCCCGTCGATGTCGGCGCACGCCGCGACGACGGTGTCACCGTCATCGATGGTCTCGTCGACCAGGAGCCAGGGAAGGCCGATCATCGGGCGACCGTACCCCCTCGCCGTGCGCCGGGCCGCCAACGGGGGTATCGCGGGACATGAGCCGCGAAACCGGAGGTCTACGGGGGTACTCTCCGCGCAGAGGGGACCCCAGCTCAGTGTTGAGAGAGGACGGTGTCGGCTCGTGAAGGTCGGCATTCCCAGCGAGGTCAAGAACAACGAGTTCCGCGTGGCGATCACCCCTGCCGGGGTGTTCGAGTTCACCCGGGCCGGCCATCAGGTCTACGTGCAGGCCGGTGCCGGCCTCGGCTCGTCGATCACGGACAGTGACTATTCGGACGCCGGCGCGACGATCCTGCCGGACGCCGACGCGGTGTGGGGGACCGGTGACCTCATCCTCAAGGTGAAGGAGCCGGTCCCGGAGGAATACCACCGGATGCGGGCCGGGCAGGTCCTCTTCACCTACCTGCACCTGGCCGCCTCCAAGGAGTGCACCGACGCGCTCCTCGACCGCAAGGTGACCGGGATCGCCTACGAGACGGTCGAGCTGCCGGACCGGTCGCTGCCGCTGCTGGCCCCGATGTCCGAGGTGGCCGGCCGGCTGGCACCGCAGGTGGGCGCGTACCACCTGATGCGCCAGGGCGGCGGCCGCGGCGTGCTGATGGGCGGTGTGCCGGGCGTCTACGCGGCGAAGGTCGTGGTGATCGGCGCGGGCGTGTCCGGCCTCAACGCGGCCGCGATCGCCCTCGGCATGCAGGCCGAGGTGCTGCTGCTCGACAAGAATGTGGCACGCCTGCGCGCGGTGGACGCCGACTACCGCGGGCACGTGCAGACCATCGCGTCGAACGCGTACGAGATCGAGAAGGCTGTGCTCGACGCGGACCTGGTGATCGGCGCGGTGCTGGTGCCCGGGGCGAAGGCCCCGATGTTGATCTCCAACGATCTGGTGTCCCGGATGAAGCCGGGCAGCGTGCTCGTCGACATCTCGATCGACCAGGGCGGATGCTTCGAGGACTCCCGGCCCACCACGCACGACGCGCCGACCTACCCGGTGCACGGATCGATGTTCTACTGCGTGGCCAACATGCCCGGCGCGGTGCCCAACACCAGCACCTACGCGCTCACCAACGTCACTCTCCCGTACGCTCTGGAGCTGGCGAACCGGGGCTGGCGGGACGCGCTGCGAACCGATCCGGCACTCGCGGGCGGCCTGAACACGTTCGACGGGCAGGTCGTCTACGGCCCGGTCGCCGAGGCGCACGGCATGCGTGCGATACCCCTGACGGAGGTGCTGCGCTGAGTCTCGATCGGGCGATCACGGCGTACCTCGACCACCTCGGCGTGGAGCGGGGCCTGTCCCGCAACACACTCGCCTCCTACCGGCGTGACCTGCAACGGTACGCCGGGGAACTGGCCGAGGCCGGTGTCACCGAAATCGGCGAGGTGCGCCCCGCCCACGTCACCGGCCACCTGGCCCGCCTGCGCGAGTCCGGGCTGGCCTCCAGTTCGGCGGCGCGGGCGATAAGCGCGGTGCGCGGGCTGCACCGGTTCGCGGTGCGCGAGCGGCTGGCGGCCCAGGACGTGACCGCCGACGTGCGCCCGCCGACGCCGCCGAAACGCCTGCCCAAGGCGCTCGACGTGGACCACGTGACCCGGCTGCTCGCCGTGCCGGACACCCACTCGCCGCTGGGGTTGCGGGACCGGGCGCTGCTGGAGTTCCTCTACGGCACCGGCGCGCGGATCTCCGAGGCGGTCGGCGCCGACATCGACGACCTGGAACTGGACTCGCTGGACGAGAGCGCGGCCGTCCTGCGCGGCAAGGGCGGGCGCAGCCGGGTGGTCCCGGTGGGCGGTTATGCGCGGACCGCGGTGCAGGCCTATCTGGTACGGGCGAGGCCCCTGCTCGCCGAGGCCGGCCGGGGCACTCCCGCGATCTTCCTGAACGCCCGTGGCGGCCGGCTCTCCCGGCAGAGCGCCTGGACCGTGCTGCACCGCTGCGCGACCGCGGCCGGGCTGCCGGTGGACGGCCCGTACGCCGTCTCCCCGCACACGTTGCGTCACTCGTACGCCACGCATCTGCTCGACGGCGGCGCTGACGTCCGCGTGGTGCAGGAGCTTCTGGGACATGCGTCGGTGACCACGACGCAGGTGTATACGCTGGTGACCGTCGAACGGCTCCGGGAGGTGTACGCCACCTCTCACCCACGCGCTCGTTAGGAGCTGCGTACCCGTAGGTGCGACACGCCGAACGGCTGACCCCGGACGGGCGGCGCGGGTGGCGTACAGTCGGGCATCGGCTGAGCTGGCCCGCGAGGCAAAATTGAATACGAACCGGGCAAACAGCTTCGAGTCGGGAGGGGGCGGGGTCATGTCAGGGAACGGCGAGCGTGCGGAGGCCTGGACTTCCACGCTCCGCGAACAGCAGAACTCCCTCGATCTCGGAGCCGACCTGGGCCCGGCCGACCCCACGGCGTACACGATGCGCCGCCCCATCCCCGAGCCGATGCCGACCGACCGGCACGGCCCGGCCCGGATCATCGCCCTGGCGAACCAGAAGGGTGGTGTCGGAAAGACGACGACCACCATCAACCTGGGTGCCGCCCTCGCGGAGTACGGGCGGAAGGTGCTGCTCGTCGACTTCGACCCGCAGGGCGCCTGCTCGGTCGGTCTCGGCGTGAACCCGCACAACCTCGACCTGAGCGTCTACAACCTGCTCATGCAGGACGACGTCACCACCGAGGACGTCATCATCAAGACCGATGTGGCCGGCCTGCACCTGCTGCCCGCCAACATCGACCTCTCCGCGGCCGAGATCCAGCTGGTCAACGAGGTGGCCCGGGAGATGGCGCTGGCCCGGGCGCTGCGCTCGGTCCGCAAGGAGTACGACTTCATCCTGATCGACTGCCAGCCCTCGCTGGGCCTGCTGGCGATCAACGCACTGACCATCGCGCACGGCGTGCTCATCCCGCTGGAGTGCGAGTTCTTCTCCCTGCGTGGCGTGGCGCTGCTGCTCGACACCATCGACAAGGTGCGCGAGCGGCTCAACTTCGACCTCGAGCTCGAAGGCATCCTCGCCACCATGTACGACTCCCGCACCACCCACTGCCGTCAGGTGCTCCAGCGCGTGGTCGAGGCGTTCGGCGACAAGGTGTACCAGACCGTCATCACCAAGACGGTCAAGTTCCCGGAGTCCACCGTCGCGGGCGCGCCGATCACCTCGCTCGACCCGGCGTCGTCCGGCGCCCGCAACTACCGTCAGCTCGCTCGCGAGGTCATCGCCGCAAAGGCCGAACGAGGCTAGGTTCCCCACCCGTGCTCTTCGCTCTCGGCGAGCCGCTCGCGTTCGTCGCCCTCGTGGTCGCCTTCCTTCTCGGGCTGGCGCTGCGGGCCCTCGCCATCCGGTTCACCGTCCGCACCGCCGGCCTCGCCGACCGGCGGGTCTCGCTGCGGCTGAGCCCCCGCGAGGACATCGACCCGTTCGGCGCCGTCTCCGCCGCGGTCGGCGGCATGGGCTGGGGCCGCCAACTCACTGTCGACGAGGTGCCCCGCTTCCGCGGCCGCGGCCGGGCCGCCGCCGTCTTCATCGCCGGCCCGGTCACCTGCATCCTCGCCGGCGAACTGCTGATCGCGACGTACGCCCTGGTCTTCCCGGAAACCGCCGAATTCGTGCTGGCCCAGGCCGGCCTCGGCGACATCCTGCGCGGGGTGGCCCTCCCGGCGGCCCAGCAGATGCTGCTCTCCCTCGGCGTCGGCCTGCTCGCCTTCGGCCTGCTCGCGCTGATCCCGATCCCCCCGCTCGACGGCTTCGGCATCCTGTGGAACGCGATGCGCCGGCCCGGCGCCAGCATGAACTGGATGCGCCTCTGGTTCGAGGACAAGAACATCGGCGTCCTCATCCTGCTGATCTTCGCCTTCTTCCCGACCGGCTACCCCCTGCTCCACCGCGTCCTCGACTTCCTCGGCGTCCTCTTCCTGCGAGTCTGGGCCTAACCCACCCGCCGACCCCCGCCCTGCGAGCACCTGCGCTGCGAGCACCTGCGCTGCGAGCCCCTGCGCTGCGAGCCCCTGCGCTGCGAGCCCCTGCGCTGCGAGCCCCGCGCCGCGAGCCCTGCGCTGCGAGCCCTGCGCCGCCGAGGTAAGGCTCGCTGGTCGAGCCCACGCTTCCAGCCCTGCCTTGGCCCCTCCCCGGGCTTGCCGCCCTGCCGCTTGCCAAACGCGGCCCGCGCCCGGCAGCTGCCCCAAACGCCCAGTCAGCCCGGCCCTGGCCACTCCCGGCCCGACCCGGGGTGGCTGTCACTGGTGGCTGGTTTGGTGCGTTTAGTGCGACCGTGGGTGACAGCTGGTGGGTGGCTGTCACCCAGGGCTGGTTTGGTGCGTCTAGTGCGACCGTGGGTGACAGCTGGTGGGTGGCTGTCACCCAGGGCTGGTTTGGTGCGTCTAGTGCGACCGTGGGTGACAGCTGGGCCCGGGCGGCTGGTGCTGAGGCGGGCGCGGGTCTGACTGCCAGTGGGTCAGTCGGTTCTGCGGTAGATCGAGATGTGGCTCGTGCTCTCCGGGCCGAACGGGGTGCGGTCCCAGTCGGCGAACCGGTCCTCCAGGCGCAACCCGGCGGCCCCGGCCATGGCGTCGATCTGCTCCGGCCACTGGTAGCGCATGCCGAACGGCTGCAGCTTCACCCCGCCGTCGGTGAACGTCAGCGTTTGTCGGAGGAAGGTTTGCGCCACCCGGTCGTACCGGTGCATCCGCACCGTCACCGCATCCTCCGCGACCGCCCGCACCTGCACCTCCCGCTCGTCGCGGTCGAATTGTTCCTCGTCCGGCACGAACGTCTCCACCACGAACCGCCCGCCCGGTGTGAGCACCCGTGCCACGTTGCGGAAGCAGTCCTCCTGGCGGCCCGGCACGGTCAGGTTGAACAGGGTGTTGAAGACGAGATAGACCAGCGGGTACGCGCCGTCGACCGCCACGTCTGCCATGTCGCCCACCACTACCGGGATGTCGGCGCCGCCCGGTTTGCCCCGCATCAGCTCCACCATTTCCGGCGAGGCCTCGATGCCTTCGACCGGAATGCCGTGTGCGGCAAGCGGCAGCGCCACCCGGCCGCTGCCGATCGCGAGTTCGAGGACCGGCCCGTCGCCGGCCAGTGCGGCGAGGAATTCGACGGCCGGGGCGGGGTCGGGATTGCCGGGTTGGTCGTAGCCGCCGGCCCACTGCCTGCCGAACAGTCCGGGATCATCCAAAATCGACATACGTCCAGGCCTACCCGTAGACGCCGTCCCCGGCAACTCAATAGGCGAGTTGGGGGAGGGCGATGCGCGGCGGCTGGGCCGGGGGAGCGGCGAGGGGAGGGGCGACGCGCGGCGGCTGGGCAGGGGGAGTGTTGCGGGGCGGCTGGGCCGGGGAGGGAGTGACGCGCGGCGGCTGGGCCTGGGAGTGATGCGGGGCCGCTGGGCCGGGGGAGTCATGCGGGGCAGGTGGGCTGGGGGAGTCATGCGGGGCAGGTGGGCCGGGGAGAGGTGGCGCGCGGCGGACATGGCTGGAACGTGAACAGGAATTGACGTCCGGCCATTAGAGTCGTTCGGACGCAGGCCACCCGGTCCCGCGATGACGATGACGGAAGGGAGGCCGCTGTGGCGAAGAAGACCAAGGACGTCAAGGCCAAGGCCGTGAAGGTCAAGGACGAGGTCAAGGCGAAGGCCGTGAAGGCCGAGGTCGCGACGAAGAAGGCGACCAAGCCGAAGACCGCGAAGCCGAAGGCCGTGAAGCCGAAGGCCGTGACGGTCGAGAAGCCCGCGAAGACGAAGCCCGCCAAGGTGAAGCCCGCCAAGGTCAAGCCGGCCAAGGTGAAGACTGCCAAGGTGAAGACCGTCAAGGTCAAGAAGAAGTGATCTCCGGGCCGCCCCGCCGCACGGCGGGGCGGCCCGCGAACAACGGTGGCGGAGAAGGGTGGTAACCGGCTGAGAGCAACCGGTCACAGGTCGCGGACGTTGGACGGTGCGGAAGCTGTCCGGCGAAGACCTGGAGGACCGACAGCGTGAGCCCGGATCAGCTTGTGACCGGCATGGTCTACGGTCGCATCGTGCCCGAAGAGTCCGCCCAGCCCACGACCGGCGTCGTCGAGAGCGCCGCCGACACCGATGATGCCGTGACGGTGGAGCCGGCCGAGGCCGATTCCGGCAGATTCACGGTACGGCTGGACAACTTCACCGGCCCGTTCGATCTGCTCCTGCAGCTCATCGGCAAGCACAAGCTGGACGTCACCGAGGTGGCGTTGCACCAGGTCACCGACGACTTCATCGCCTATATCCGGGCCATGGGCGACGACTGGGACCTGGGCGAGGCCAGCGAGTTCCTGCTTGTCGCGGCGACTCTGCTGGATCTCAAGGCGGCCCGGTTGCTGCCCGCGGCCGAGGTGGAGGACGAGGAGGACCTGGCGCTGCTGGAGGCGCGGGACCTGCTTTTCGCGCGGCTGTTGCAGTACAAGGCGTACAAGGAAGCGGCCGCGCACATCGCGGAGCTCGAGGCCGCCGGGGCGCGTCGCTGGCCGCGTCTGGTCACTCTTGAGCAGCGGTACGCGGACGCGCTGCCCGAACTCGTCCTCGGCGTCGGCCCGGAACGGCTGCTGAAGCTGGCGTTGCGCAACTTCCTGCCCAAGCCGGGCCCGCCGCAGGTGTCGATCGCCCACATCCACCAGGTCCGGGTCAGTGTCCGCGAGCACGCGGCGTTGCTGCGTGACAGGTTGCGCCGGGCCGGGGCGGCCACGTTCAGCCTGCTGGTGGCGGACTGTGAGAACACCCTCGAGGTCGTCGCGCGGTTCCTGGCGCTGCTGGAGCTCTACCGCGAAGGCTTGGTCGACTTCGAGCAGCCGGTCTCACTGGACGAGCTGACCGTGCGCTGGATCGGCGGGGCCGAGGGCGGCGAGGTGGAGCTGGACATCGACGACTACGAGGGGACGAAACCGGCCCCGGAGGGTTCCGATGAGCCGAACTCCGTGCCGGGGGAGGGCCCGGGGGCCGATGATGCCGGAATGGGCACCGTTTCGGACGATTTCGACCTGAGCGATCTTGACGAGCGGCCGCCCAATGGTGATCTTGGCGAGGGTGACGGCGTGGAGGAGAGATCGTGAGCAGCGAGGAGCAAGCGGACTCCCTGGCCGCCCAGGCGGCCGCATGGGTGCCGCCGTGGGAGCGCCGGCAGGAGCCCGATCGGGAGTACCAGGCCGCCGCCGAGCAGGCTGAGGGGGCCGGGCGGGCCGAGGGGGCCGGGCGGGCCCAGGGGGCAGCCGGGCGTGACGCGGAGCCCCCGGTGGGCGAGCGAGACGCAGCACCCGCTGCGGGTGGGCGTGACGCGGAGCCCGCGGAAGCCGGGCGTGGCGCGGAGGTCGCGGTCGGCGAGCGGGAGCCGGCTGGGGACGGGCTGCGGGACGCTGTGGACGCGCCGCAGGATCTGCCGGTGGCCGATGAGGAGCCGGAGCCCAGCGAGGACGAGGTCGGCCCGGAGCTGCCGCTGCCGGATTCCGTCGAGGAGGCCGCGGAGGAGCTGGCCGCCGAGCCGGATGCCGACGACGAGGAGCACGTGCCGGTGGACGCGCCGGCGGCACCGGCCGACGCGGCCCCCCAGGCGGACCCACCCCGGCCGACTGACGCACCCTGGCCGGCTGGCGTACGCCCGCAGGCCGACCCCGTGCCGACTGACGTACGCCCGCAGGTCGACCTCGCGCCGCCGACTGACGTACGCCCGCAGGTCGACCTCGCGCCGCCGACTGACGTACGCCCGGAGATTGACCTCGCGCCGCCGGCTGGCGTACCTCCGCAGGCCGACCTCGCGCCGCCGGGTGGCGTACGCCCGCAGGGCGACGCGCCGGCCTCGGGGGCGGCGCAGGTCTCGGTTCCGGCGCAGCTCAGGGGGCCGCGTAACGGTGGGGGTGCGCCTGGTGCGGGCGCCGACCGTACGCCCGTGGTGGTCCTCACCGACGCGGAGCTGGCGGCGGCCCTGGAGTCGATCATGTTGGTGGTTGACGAGCCGGTGGGTGAGTTGCAGCTGGCGCAGGTGATGGAGGAGCCGGTCGAGCGGATCGCGCGGACGCTGGAGGATGTGTCGGCGCGGTACACGGCGGCGGGGCACGGCATCGACCTGCGGCGGGTGGCCGGTGGGTGGCGGCTCTACACCCGTCCGGAGTACGCCCACTATGTCGAGCGGTTCGTGCTGGACGGCCAGTCGGTGCGACTCACCCAGGCAGCCCTGGAGACACTGTCCGTGGTCGCCTACAAGCAGCCGGTGACGCGCTCGCGCATCTCGGCCATCCGCGGTGTGAACTGTGACGGCGTCATGCGTACGCTTGTCACTCGCGGCCTCATCGAGGAGTGCGGCACGGAACCGGAAACCGGGGCATACCTGTACCGGACCACCGTGCTGTTCCTCGAGAAGCTCGGTCTCAACTCGATCGACCAGCTTCCGCCGCTTGCTCCATTCCTGCCCGACGATGTGGAAGAAGTGCTCGATGCCTCAGGCTGACACCGCCGAACGCCTCCAGAAAGTCCTGGCGGCGGCCGGTGTTGGATCCCGGCGCGCCTGCGAAGATCTGATCTTCCGGCGGCGCGTCACCGTCAACGGCCGGGTTGCCAAACTCGGCGACAAGGTCGACCCCGCCACGGCGGAGATCCACGTCGACGGGCAGCGGGTGATCACCAACACCAAGCTGGTCTACGTCGCGCTGAACAAGCCGCGCGGCGTGGTCTCCAGCCTCGACGACGAGAAGGGCCGCACCGAGCTGGCCGACTTCCTCGGCGCCAACTTCGAGCAGCGGCTCTTCCACGTGGGCCGGCTCGACGCCGACTCCGAGGGCCTGCTGCTGTTCACCAACGACGGCGGTCTCGCGCACAAGCTGATGCACCCGTCGTACGGCGTCTCCAAGACGTACCTGGCCGAGGTGATGGGGCCGCTGCCGCGCAGCGTGGGCCGAGCCCTGCAGTCCGGTGTCGAGCTGGAGGACGGGCCGGCGAAGGTGGACAGCTTCCGCCTGGTCGACGCGATCGGCAAGACCGCGCAGGTGGAGATCACGCTGCATGAGGGCCGCAAGCACATCGTGCGCCGGATGATGGACGCGGTCGGTCACCCGGTGACCCGGCTGATCCGCACGGCGGTCGGCCCGATCCGCCTCGGCGACCTGCGTCCGGGCGGTTTCCGGCACCTGTCGCAGGCCGAGGTGGCCGCCCTCTTCAAGGTCGTCGGGGACTGAGATCACGGCCGTCGGGCACTCGGGCTACGGCTGGGGCAGCTGTTCCAGGGCGCGGTGCCACGGGAACTCCGGTTCGGCGGGCGGGTCGAGGACGCGTACGCCCTCCGACCGCAACTGATCAACGCTGCGCCGGAACGGGAGCCGGCCGGCCAGGGCCGGTCCCACCGACGGCAGCATCACGACCGGGATGCCGAGGCCGGGTGCTTCGGCGAGCAGGCTGAGCGGATAGGTGTCGGCGATGCCCAGCGCCATCTTGTTGATCGTGTTGTAGCTGGCCGGCGCCACCACGATCGCCGCCGGCCGGGGCGGTTTGGGTTCGCTGGGCCGGCGCGGGCGGCTGCGCACCGGCCGCCCGGTCTGCTCCTCGATCGCCGCCGTGTCGATGAAGTCCAGCGCCGGCGGGGTGGCGACGACCTGCACCTCCCAGCCCTGGCCGAGGGCCTGCCCGACGAGCCGGCCGACGCCGGGGGCGGGTCCGGTGGCGCAGACGATCACGTACAGGGTCATGTGGCGGCTCCCGGGGTGCGGACGATGACGTACCGGGTCATGTGGCGGCTCCCGGGGTGCGGACGGTCTCGGTGAGCAGGGTGATCAGGGCGCGCGCGGCGGCGCCCGGTGTGCGGTCGGCGGCGACCGCGAGGGAGAGCGGCCACACCAGGTCGGCGCCGGTGACGGGTACGACGGCCACGCCGGGCTCGCCGGTCACGACGAACCGGGGCAGCAGCGCGACCCCCAGTCCGTGACCGACGTGGGCGGCGCCGGTGGCGATGTCGGCGATCTCGATGGTGACGCGGCGGGCCACCCCGGCGGCTTCGAAGGCGCGGTCGGTGACGGCCCGGTTGCCGTAGCCGGCCGGTGAGTCGATGAAGTCCAGCCCGGCCAGGTCGGTGAGGCGGACCTCGGCCCGCTCCGCGAGCGGGTGGTCCGCCGGGACGACCAGGTCGAGGACGGAACTGGTGAGTTCGATCAGGCGTACGCCGGTGGGCCGCGCGCCGGGCAGGGAGACGAACGCCAGGTCCAGGCGGTGTTCGACGATGCCTTGGAGGTGCCCGGCGGAGCCGGAGGGCGCGGCGCTGGTGCGCAGCAGCACGCCCGGGTGCCGGCGGTGGTATTCGCCGAGCATCGCGGGCAGGTCGATGATCCGGATCGAGGTGAGTGTGCCGATGCGCAGGGTGCCGGTCAGGCCGCCGCGCACTTCGGAGACCGCGTCCCGAGCGTCGCGGGCGGCGTCCAGCGTGGAGCGGGCCCGCGGCAGCAGCGCCGTGCCCGCGTCGGTCAGCACCACCCGTTTCGAGTTGCGTTCCAGCAGGGGTACGCCCAGGTCCCGCTCGAGTGCCTTGACGGCGGCGGAGACCGCGGACTGGACGACGTACAGCCGGGTGGCGGCCCGGGTGAAGCTCTGCTCCTCGGCGACCGCGACGAAGTATTCGAGCTGACGGAGTTCCACGACCCAAGTATCAACGATCGAGATGGTTGTCAGCTGTTTCTTTCGTTGGTGTTGATACTCGGGGCGCGCGACAGTCAGCTCATGAACGCTTCGCCCGCCCGCCTGCACGCCGGGTTCTGGTCGATCGCCGTCGCCTTCCTCACCGCGATGGCCTTCTCCACCGTGCCGACCCCGCTGTACCCGCTCTACATGCAGCGGGACGGCTTCTCCACCTTCACGGTCACTGTCGTGTTCGCCGTCTACGCGGTCGGCGTCGTGATCAGTCTGCTGCTCGCCGGGCACGTCTCCGACCGGCTCGGGCGCAGACGGATCCTGATACCGGCACTGGCGCTGGAACTGCTCGCCGCGGTGCTCTTCCTCACCAGCACGTCGCTGCCGGTGCTGCTCGCCGCCCGGTTCGTCACCGGTCTCGGCGTCGGCATGATCACCGCGACCGCCACGGCCCACCTGCAGGAGCTGCACGCGGCGCACCGGCCGGGCGCCTCGCGCCAGCGCTTCGAGGTGGTCTCCACCGCCGCCAACAGCGGCGGCCTTGGGCTGGGCACGCTCATCGCGGGACTTCTGGCGCAGTTCGTGCCGGCTCCGCTGCGTACGCCGTACATCGTCTTCGCCGTTCTCCTGCTCCTGAGCATCGTGCTCGTGGCACTGACCCCGGAGACGGTGGTCCGGCCGGCGGGCCGGTACGAGTACCGCCCGCAGCGGATCGGCGCCCACGGCGACCGGACCGTCTACCTGGCCGCCGCGGCGTCGGCACTCGCCTCGTTCGCGGTGTTCGGCGTCTTCACCTCGCTGGCCCCCGGCTTCGTGGCCGGCACCCTGCACCACCCGTCGCGGGCCTTGGCCGGCGCGATCGTCTTCGCGGTGTTCGGCGCGGCCGCCGCGGCGCAGGCCCTGACCGGCCGGCTCAGCGGCCCGGCGAAGACCCGGCTCGGCCTGCTCGCCCAGGCCGGCGGCATCGTCACCCTGGTGACCGGCATGCACACCGCGAGTCTGGCCCTGTTCCTGATCGGTGGCGTCGCCGCGGGCATCGGCGCGGGCGTGCTCTTCAAGGCGGCCCTCGGCGCGGTCGCGGCGTCGGCGGCCCCGGCCGAGCGCGGTGCCGCCCTGGCCGGCCTGTTCCTGATCGCCTACCTCGGCCTCGGCGTCCCGGCGATCGCCCTCGGCATCGCCACACAGGCCCTGCCCGCGGCCACCGTGATGACCGGTTTCGCCGTCATCCTGCTGGCCCTGCTCGCCGCGGTAGCCGTGCTCGGCCGCCGCGCCACCGTCACCCCGGCCCCGGCCACCCCGGCCCCTGCGACCCCGTCCCGCGAGCTGGCACACACCACCCGCTGACCGACGGGTGAAGCCGCAGGGGCCCGTGCGCGTCACGGGCCCCCGCGGGTGACCGTCAGGGGCGGTAGCCGTGGGCGGACAGGACCGCCTGCAGGCGCTGGTCCCAGGCGCGCTCGTCGGCGTCGCGCCACTGGTGGCCGGCGGGGCACTGCCAGTTGGGGGCCGGCTCGCGGATCACGCAGCCGCCGAGGGCCAGGTCACCGTCGCCGGCGGCGTCGATCGCTTCCGCGACGGGCAGGCCGAAGAGCAGCGGCACACCGGGTGTGCCGCATTCGGGGCAGGAAGGGATCATGCTCGCCAACGCTACCCCCGTCCGGCCGCCGCGCGTTTGGACCGGCCACTTCCGGTAACCGACAGCGGTATGCCGCCGACGCCGTTGAGAGTCATGACCCTCAATCTCTACTCGCCGGAGAACGCCGACTACGAACGCCGCCGCCCCGCCCTGCGCGCCGGGCTGGCAGCTCTGCGCCCCGACCTGGTCGCGCTTCAGGAGACGGTCTGGGGCGAGGAGTACGACCAGGCGACCGACCTGCTCGGACCCGGGTACCAGCTGGCCCGGCACTCCCGGCGTTCCGAGAACGGCGTCGGCGCGGTGCTCGCCAGCCGCTGGCCCCTCGGCGCCGTGTCCGAAATCGATCTTCGGGTCACCGACCGGGTCGACCTGCCGTGGTCGGCGGCGGTGGTGGCCGAGGTCGAGTCACCGCTCGGGCCGCTGTTCTTCGTGCACCACAAACCGACGTACCAGTTCGGGTACTCCTACGAGCGGGAGACCCAGGCGGTGCTCTGTGCGCGGATGGTGGAGGAGCGGTTCGCCGGCCGCCGCCCGCACATCGTCCTGGCCGGGGACCTCGACGACACCCCGGACTCGGCGAGCATCCGGTTCTGGACCGGGCGGCAGTCTTTGCAGCAGTTCAGCGTCGCCTACCGGGACGCCTGGGAGACCGTGCACCCGGACGAGCCCGGCTACACGTTCACCCCGCGCAACCCGCTGGTCCGGGAGGGCACGATGCCGCTGGAGACCGGGCGCCGCATCGACTACGTGATGGTCCGCTGCGGCACGCACGGCCCGAGCCTGGAGGTGGTCGACTGCCGGCTGGCGTTCGACGAGCCGGTGGGCGGGGTGTGGGCGACCGACCATTGCGGAGTCGTCGCCGACCTCGTCCTTCCGCAACGCCACGTCGGTCCGGGAAGATGATCCGATGGCCGAGGACTGGACCACCGCGCTCCACCGGTACGCGCAGCGTTTGCACACCGCCGCCGGCGACCGGCACCACATCGCCTCACCGCTCGGGGCGTGGCTGCTGCTGGCACTTACCGCGTCGTCGGGACCGGCCGGCGAACTCGCCGACCCGCTCGGCGTCGAACCGGCGGAGGCGGCCCGGATCGCCGGCGAACTGCTGGCCCGGCCGCATCCCCTGGTCGCGGCCGCGACAGCGGTGTGGCACGCCGGTTCGGCCGGTCTCGGAGACTGGCCGGCGGCACTGCCGGAGGCCACCGAGGTCGGGCCGCTGCCGGACAAGGAAAGCCTCGACCGGTGGGCCCGCGAGCACACGTACGGGATGATCGAGGAGTTTCCCGGCGAGCCGGCGGCGGACCTGTTGCTCCTGCTCGCCAGCGCCCTGGCCACCAAGGTCTCCTGGATCGACCCGTTCGAGGTGGCACCGGCCGGGCGGCTCGGCGGCGCGTGGGCCGACCGGCTCGGCACCGTCCTGTGGTCCCCGGAGTACGGTCATGCCGCCTTCGTCGCCGGCACCGCCGCGGCCGGTGACGTGATCGTGCACGTCGCGTCCGCCGACGGCCTGCACGTGGTCTCGGTCGCCGCCGCCGCGGACGTCGCCCCGGACCGGGTGCTCGCCGCCGCCCACGAGATCGCCCCGGCGGTGGTCACCGAGACGGGTACGCCACCGGCCGCCAAGTCGCTGTTCGACCTGCCGCTGGGCGAGACGCCGCTCTGGACGATCAGCGAGGAGCGCGGTCACGAGAGCCGGCGGGAGTTCGTGCGGGCCCTGCTGCCGGCCTGGTCCGCCACCACCGAGCACGACCTGGCTGCCGACCCGGCGCTCGGGTTCCCGGCCGCGACCCGGGTGCTGGCGCGGCTGCTGCGACGGCCGGAGCCGCGGTTCGAGGCGAAGCAGACGGCGACCGCCCGGTTCAGCCGGTTCGGGTTCGAGGCGGCCGCGGTCAGCGGATACTTCTTCCCCACCTCGCTGCCGCCGGAGCAGGTGATCCGCCGGGCCGAGCTGCGGTTCGCCCACCCGTACGCCGTCGTCGCCGTCACCGCCCAGCCCGGCGGGCCCTGGCACGGTGTCCCGGTCTTCTCCGCCTGGGTGCGCGACCCCGAGGACGTCGCCGCGGCGGACCTGACCGACGGGGATCACGACGGCTGACCGGGCGCCGCCTCACATCGCGGTGAGGCGCTTCTTCTGCACCTTGCCCATGGCGTTGCGGGGGAGCGCCTCGACCAGCCGCACCACGCGGGGCCGCTTGTGCGCGGCCAGCCGCTGCGCCACGAAAGTGATCAGCTCCTCCGCCGTCACCGGATCCGCGACGACGAACGCGGTGACCTGCTCGCCCAGGTCGGGATGGCCGGTGCCGATCACCGCGGCCTCGCGGACGGCGGGGTGCAGCAGCAGGGCGTCCTCGACCTCGCCGGCGCCGACCCGGTAACCACCCGTCTTGATCAGGTCGGTGGAGGCGCGGCCGACGATCCGGTGCCAGCCGTCCGGGCCGACGGTGGCGACGTCGCCGGTCGGGAACCAGCCGCCGGCCAGCTCGGGCGGCTCGGTGCCGGTGCCGCGCAGGTACCCGTCGAGCAGGGTGGGTCCGGCGATCTGCAGGTTGCCGATGGTCGTGCCGTCGTGCGGCAGCGGATCACCGGACTCGTCGACCAGGCGGGTCCGGACACCGGTCAGCGGTGTACCGACGTGGCCGGGACGACGCTCCCCGCCGGCCCGCGCGCTCACCGTGATCAGGGTTTCGGTCATCCCGTACCGCTCGACGGGGGCTTGACCGGTCAGCCGCAGCAGGTCGTCGAAGACCGGCACCGGCAGGGGTGCGCTGCCGGAGACGAGCAGCCGGGCGGGTGCCAGGGCGCGTGCCGCGGCGGGCGCGTTCGCGATCCGGGACCAGACGGTGGGCACGCCGAAATACATGGTGCCGGGCGTTTCCGCGTACGCCTGAGGGGTGGGCCTGAGGGTGTGCCGCAACCGCCCGCCCAGCCGCAGCGGACCGAGAACGCCCAGCACCAGGCCGTGCACGTGGTAGAGCGGTAGTCCGTGCGTGAGCGTGTCGCCCGGCGTCCACTCCCAGGCCTCGGCGAGCGCGTCCAGGCAGGCCGCGAGCGCGTCGCGGGAGAGCACCACGCCTTTCGGCGGGCCGGTCGTGCCGCTGGTGTAGAGCACCAGGGCGGTCCGGTTTTCGACTGCCGCAGGCATGCTGCCGGGCCGTTTACGATCACTGATGGGGACCACCGGAACGGGGGAGTCGCCGGCCGCTCCGGGATCGTCCGACAGGATCAGGGCGGCCCGCGAGTCCCGCAGGATGTGCGCCCGCTCCAGCTCACCGGCGTCGGGCGGCACCGGGACGACGGGCACCCCGGCGAGCAGGGCCCCGGCGACGGCGGCGATCGTGGGCAGGCCGGGTGCGGCGTGCACGGCCACGATCGGCGCGCCGGCGATCCGTTCCGCGACGGCACACGCCCAGCCGAGCAGCTCGTGCCGGGAGAGGCTCGCTTCCGGTGTGGCGACGGCCTCGGGCAGGTCGGGGTCGCTGAGCATCGCGGCGAGCAGCGTCATGACCGCATTGTGTCATCGCTCCCGGTCGAGGGACATGGGCCGGGATCCGACGCTGCCGGGGAGTGACCGGGCGGTTGCCGCCCGCGGTCACGGGTGCCTAGCGTGTGGTTCAGGCCGTTCGGCAGTTTCGGCCGATAAATGCCGAGGAGTCGTCGCATGCCCGGTTCCGCCGACATGGCCCGCTGGCGGGACTTGCGGCGGCTCACCCGGGGCTACCGGCGATGGATCGCGCTCGCCGCCGGGCTCAGCCTGCTCGGCTCCGCCCTCGCCCTGGCGCAGCCGCTGCTCGCCGGCCGGGCGATCGACGCGGCCGCCGGTGGTCGGGTGCCGTGGCCGGTGCTCGGCGCCCTCGCCGGATTGTTCACCGCGCAGGCGTCCGCGCTCGCGCTGGCCCGCTGGGTGCAGGCCTACACCGGGGAGACCATGACCCGCGACCTGCGCCGCCAGGTCACCGCCCACATGCTGCGGGTGCGGCTGTCCGTCTTCGACCACGTGCGAACCGGTGATGTCATCGCCCGGGCCTGCGGCGACACCACCATCGTCAAGACCCTGGTGGCGCAGAGCCTCGGCACCGGGATCGCCGGCGTGGCCGGCCTGGTCGCCACCGTGCTGCTGCTGGGCTGGCTGGACCGGTGGCTGCTGATCCTCGTCGTGCTGCTGTTCGGGGTGGCGATCGGGAGCCTGCTCGTGGTGGTGGGCCGGCTGCGCGTCGCGTCGCGGGCCGCGCAGGCGGCCGAGGGCACCCTCGCCGCCGACCTGGAACGGGCGCTCGGCGGGGTACGCACGGTGCGGGCCTGCCGGGCCGAACCGGTCGAGGCCGCCCGGATCGACAGGTCCGCCGGACGGGCGTACCTGTCGAACCTGCGGATGGCCGGCCTCGTCGCGCTCAGCGGGCCGACGAACGACCTCGCCGTCAGCGGCGCCTTCCTCGCGGTGCTGATGGTCGGCTCCGGCCGGGTCGCGGCCGGGGAGACAAGCCTCGGCCGGCTCGTCGCGTTCACCCTGGCAATGACGTACCTGTCGGCCCCCGTCTACGAGATCTTCCAGGCGGTCAGCGCGATCCAGCAGGGCTCGGGCGCGCTGCACCGGATCAACGAGGTGCTGGCGCTGCCCGTCGAACGGGACCAGCCGGTCGCCGTGGTGCCGATGCAGCGTCGGCCCGCGCCGGTCCTCGAGTTCCGGGACGTCTGGTTCGGCTACCACCCGGACCGCCCGGTGCTGCGCGGCATCCGGTTCACGGTGCCCGACCACGGTCTGATCGCCCTGGTCGGGCCGTCCGGCGCCGGCAAGTCGACGGTGTTCGCGCTGGCCGAACGGTTCTACGAGCCCGACAGCGGGTCGGTGCTGCTGCACGGGCGGGATGTGCGATTCGTGCCGTACGCGCGGCACCGCGCCGCCGTCGGCCTGGTCGAACAGGACTGCCCGTTGCTGGCCGGCACGCTGCGGGAGAACCTGCTCTACGGCGCCGGACCGTCGGTGACCGAGCACGAGTTGCACCGGGTGCTGACGATGACCGGGCTGAACGCCGTGGTGGCCGCCCTGCCCGCCGGGCTGGACACATCCGTCGGCGAGCGCGGGCGGCAACTCTCCGGCGGGCAGCGGCAGCGGGTGGCCATCGCTCGATGCCTGCTGGCCCGGCCCCGCCTGATCCTGCTCGACGAGCCGACCGCGCACCTGGACCCGGACGGCGAACGCGCGCTGGCGGTGGCGTTGCGCGAGGTCGCCGCGGTCTGCGCGCTGGTCGTGATCGCCCACCGGTTCTCCACCGTGCACGCCGCCGACCGCGTCCTGGTCATCGACGACGGCGTGGTCACCGCGGCGGGCACCCACGACGAGTTGATCGACTCCGACCCGTACTACCGCAGGCTCGCCGCCGACCCCCTCAGACCGGGCGCTGCGTGATCTCCAGGCCCCCGCTACCGTAGATGATCATGAACCTGGAGCACGACTTACCCGGCGGCCGGACGGGAGGTGCGGTCCGTGTGGGGCAGACCGTGCGCCGGCCGGCCGGTGACTGGACGCCCGCTGTATTCGCCCTGCTCAAGCACCTCGAGGACGCCGGTTTCGACGGCGCGCCGGCACCGCGCGGCATCGACGGCCAGGGCCGGGAGATCCTCACGCTGCTGCCCGGCGAAAGCCTCGGCGACGACAAGCCCTGGCCGCCCTGGGTGCACAGCGACGAAACACTGTGGCAGGTGGCACAGTGGCTGCGCGAATATCACGCCGTGGTCGCGGACTTCGTCCCGCCGCCGGACGCGGTCTGGCGCAAGGGCGGCGACTGGGAACCCGGCCTGATCATCGGGCACAACGACGCGGCCCCCTGCAACGCGGTCTGGTCCGGCGACCGCGTGACCGGCTTCTTCGGCTGGGACTTCGCCGGCCCGGTCACCGCCGAGGCCGACCTGGCCTTCACGGCCTTCGCCTGGGTGCCGCTCTCCGCCCGCCACGTGGCCACCGCCGAAGGTTTCACCGCCTTCGCCGACCGCCCCCGCCGGCTACGCCTGATGCTCGAGGCCTACGGCTGGCGAGGCGAAACCACCCAAATGGTACGCGAGACGCGCGACCGCATCAGCGCCTCCATCCACGACATCCGCCGGTTGGCGGCAGCCGGCGACCCAGGCTGCCGCAAGCTGATCGAGTCGGGCTACGACCGCGACCTGGCAGCCGCAGTGCACGAACTGGCAACCTTCCCCCGCTGACCGGCCTGGCAGCGTTCCCCGCCGGCCCGGCTACTTCCCCGGCGGGCGCCGCACCCCGATCGCCGTCCAGCCGAGGCCGCCCGCGCATGAAAGTCCGGGTCCGCGCCGCTCTGGTCCCGGTGGCGTCGGCCACGCCGCCGGCATCGAGATGTTGATCTGCTAGCGCTACGAAATCGCTGTGATCATGGGGTTGGAACCGCGATTTCGCGCCGCTGGCAGATCAACATCGCCGCACGGGGTGGGCCGGTCACCCGTACCCCTGAGGGAGAGTGACCGGCCCGCTCGGTGCCTGTCAGGCGAAGGTCTCGCCGGCCTCGGCCTTCGCCAGGAGGAGCGGCGGGGGCGTGAAGCGTTCGCCGTAACGTTCGGCAAGCTCGCGGGCGCGGGCCACGAAGCCGGGCAGGCCGCCGGGGTACTGGTTGATGTATTGCAGGACGCCGCCGGTCCAGCCGGGGTAGCCGATGCCGAGGATGGAGCCGATGTTCGCCTCCGCGACCGAGGTCAGCACGCCCTCGTCCAGGCATTTCACCGTTTCGAGGGCTTCGATGAAGAGCATCCGCTCCTGCATGTCCTCGAACGGGATCTGCCGGCCCGCGTCGGAGGCGAAGGCGGACAGGCCGGGCCAGAGCCGGGTGCGTTTGCCGTCGGCGTACTCGTAGAAGCCGGCGCCGCCGGACCGGCCGGGGCGCTCGAACTCGTCGATCATGCGGTCGATGACGGCGTCGGCCGGGTGGCTCCGGTAGGGGAGACCTGCGGCGGTGGCTGCGGCCTCGTACTCCCGGCGGATCTTGCGGGGGAGGGTGAGGGTGAGCTCGTCCATCAGCTGGAGCACCGGGGCGGGGTAGCCGGCCTGGCTGCTGGCCTGCTCGATGCTGGCCGGGGGGACGCCCTCGGCCAGCATCGCGAGGCCCTCGTTGGTGAACGTGCCGATCACCCGGCTGGTGAAGAAGCCCCGGCTGTCGTTGACGACGATCGGCGTCTTGCGCAGCAACGTGACCACGGCCAGGGCGCGGCGCAGGGCCTCGTCGCCGGTCTTCTCGCCCTTGATCACTTCGACCAGGGGCATTTTGTCGACCGGGGAGAAGAAGTGCAGGCCGATGAAGTCGGCCTGACGGCGCACACCCTCGGCGAGCAGCGTGATCGGCAGGGTGGAGGTGTTCGAGCAGAGCAGCGCGTCCGGCGCGACCACGTCCTCGATCTCGGCGAACACCTTGTGCTTGAGTGCCGGGTCCTCGAAGACCGCCTCGATCACCACGTCGGCGCCGGCCAGGTCGGCGACGTCGGCGGTCGCGGTGATCCGGTCGAGCAGGGCCTGGCCCTTCTCCGGGGTGAGCCGGCCACGGCCGACGGCTTTGGCGACGAGCTTCTCCGAGTACGCCTTACCGCGCTGCGCGGCCTCCGCCGAGACGTCCCGCAGCACCACCGGGACCCCGGCGCGGGCGGTGACGTAGGCGATCGCGGCGCCCATCATGCCGGCACCGAGCACCGCCACCTTCGTGATCGGCGGGACGTCGCCGACGTCGCGGGAGTTGACCTCGTTCAGGTCGAAGAAGAACGCCTTGATCATGTTTTTGGCGACCTGGCCGGTGACCAGCTCGACGAAGTAGCGGGTCTCGATGACGAACGCGGTGTCCACGTCCACCTGGGCGCCCTCGACGGCGGCCGCGAGGATGTTGCGCGGCGCCGGGTAGGGCGCGCCCTTGAGCTGTTTGCGCAGGGTCGCCGGGAAGGCCGGCAGTTGCGCGGCGAGCGCCGGGGTGGACGGGGTGCCGCCGGGGATCCGGTAGCCCTTGGTGTCCCACGGCTGCGCGGCTTCCGGGTTGGCGGCGATCCACTCGCGGGCCGCGGTGAGCAGTTGCTCCGGGGTGTCGACCAGCTCGTCGATCAGGCCGAGCTCCTTGGCCGCCGCCGCCCGGTGCCGGGTGCCCTGCAGCAGCACCTGGGTCAGCGCGACGAGCAGGCCGAGCAGCCGGACCGTGCGGACCACGCCACCGCCGGCGGGCAGCAGGCCGAGCGTGACCTCGGGCAGGCCGACCTCCAGACGCGGATCGTTGACGGCGATCCGCCGGTGGCTGGCGAGCGCGAGTTCGAGGCCACCGCCCAGGGCGGAGCCGTTGAGCGCGGCCACCACCGGCTTGCCGAGCGTCTCCAACCGGCGTAGCTGGCCCTTGACCTGGGTGGAGAGGGCGAAGACCTCGGCGCCGCGGTCGGCCGGCACGCTGCCGAGCTGGTCCAGGTCACCGCCGGCGAACCAGGACTTCTTGGCCGACGTGATGATGACGCCGGTGATCGAGTCGCGTTCGGCCTCCAGGCGGTCGACGGTCGCGCCCATGCTGCGTACGAAAGCGTCGTTCATGGTGTTGGCGCCGCGGCCCGGGTCGTCGAGGGTGAGCACGACGATGCCGTCGTCACCGCGGTCCCAGCGGATGGTTTCGGTCATGGTGAACAAGCCCCTCAGAGTCGCTCGACGATGGTGGCGATGCCCATGCCGCCGCCGATGCAGAGCGTCGCCAGGCCGAACCGCCCGCCGCGCCGCTCCAGCTCGTCGACGAGGGTGCCCAGGATCATGGCGCCGGTCGCGCCCAGCGGGTGACCCATGGCGATCGCGCCGCCGTTGACGTTCACGATCTCGGGGTCGAGTTTCATGTCCTCGATGTAGTGCAGGACCACCGCCGCGAACGCCTCGTTGATCTCGACGAGGTCGAGGTCGTCGACGGTCAGGCCGGCCTTCCGCAGCGCCTTGCGCGAGGCCGGCGCCGGACCGGTCAGCATGATCGTCGGGTCGGCGCCGCTGAGCGCGGCCGACACGATGCGGGCGCGCGGCCGGATGCCGGCCCGGCTGCCGGCGGCCTCGGAGCCGATGAGGACGAGGGCGGCGCCGTCCACGATCCCGGAGGAGTTGCCCGCCGAGTGCACGTGGTTGATCTTCTCGACCCAGTGGTATTTCTGCAGGGCGACCGCGTCGAACCCGCCCTGGTCGCCGATCACCTGGAACGAGGCCGGAAGCTTGCCCAGGCCGTCCAGGGTGGAATCCGCGCGGATGTGCTCGTCGCGGTCCAGGATCAGCAGTCCGTTCCGGTCGCGGACCGGCACCACGGACCTGTCGAAGTAACCGTTCTGCCAGGCCTTCGCCGCTTTCTGCTGCGAGCCCAGGGCGAACGCGTCGACGGTCTCCCGGCTGTAGCCGTCGATCGTGGCGATCAGGTCGGCGCTGATGCCCTGCGGCACGAAGTCGGTCCGCAGCGCGGTCTCCGGGTCGAGCGCCCAGGCGCCGCCGTCGGAGCCCATCGGCACCCGGGACATCGACTCCACACCGCCGGCGAGGACCAGGTCCTCCCAGCCGGAACGGATCTTCTGCGCGGCGATGTTGACCGCCTCCAGCCCGGAGCCGCAGAAGCGGTTGAGCTGGACCCCGGACGTCGTGTAGGGCAGGCCGGCCGCGATCGCCGCCGTCTTGGCGATGTCGGAGCCCTGGTCGCCGAGCGGGGACACGACGCCGAGCACCATGTCGTCGATCTCGGCAGGGTCGACGTCGGGGAAGCGCCGGCGCAGCTCGTCGATGAGTCCGACGACCAGCGAGATGGGCTTCACCCCGTGCAGGGAACCGGTCTTCTTGCCGCGCCCGCGCGGAGTGCGCACGGCGTCGTAGACGAAGGCCTCGGTAGTCATCGGGTAACTCCCTCGGATGCGAATTGCGGCTAACTTTTGCCGATGTTTCCGCTTGATGTCAAGGCTAGGAGTACGCCCATGCCGCGAACTGCGGATCACCACTAGGCTGTCCCGCGTGAGCATGGCACCGGCCGGGGAGGCGGCCCCCGGGGAACCCGCGCCGGCGGTCCGCAAACGCCCCAAGGACCGCAAGGCGCAACTCGCCCTGGCCGCGGCCGAGCTGTTCTGCGAACGCGGCTACCACCGGGTCGGCATCGACGAGATCGCCACCGCGGTCGGGATCAGCGGACCGGCGATCTACCGGCACTTCCCGAACAAGTACGCGATGCTCGTGCACGCCACCCGCGGGCTCGCCGCCACGGTGCTCGACGCGACCGACGCCACCGCGGCGCCGGACCTGGACGACCTGCTCGCCGTCCTGGCCCGGCTCGCCGTGCGGGGGCGGACGGTGGCCGGGCTCTACCAGTGGGAGTGGCGTTACCTGCGGGACGAGCACCGCGCCGAGTTCCAGGACGTCCTGGAGACGCTGGTGCGGCGTCTGGCCGTACCCCTGCTGGCTCTGCGCCCGGCACTCACCGGGCCGGAGGCGGAAGCGCTCGTCCGCGCCACGCTCAGCGTCTTCGGCAGTCTCGGCACGCATCGCGCGGCGATCGCCAAGAGCCGCGGTGAGGCCGCGCTGCGCCGGATGGCGTGGGCGGTGCTGCGCGGCGAGCCGCCGACCCCGGCACCGGTCCCGGCCGGACCCGCCGGCGACCAGGCGGTGCGGGTGGGCGCGCGGCGCGAGATTCTGCTGGCCGAGGCGGTCAAACTCTTCCATCGGTACGGGTACCACGCGGTCGGTGTGGAAGAGATCGGCCGGGCCGCGGGGATCAACGCGTCAAGTGTGTACCGCTACTTCCCCGGCAAGGCCGACATCCTGGCCGCCGCCTTCTACCGGGCCTCCGAGCGGGTCGCCGAGACCACCGCGGTGGCCCTGTCCGGCGCCCGCGACGACGAGGACGCCCTGCGCCGGATGGCCCGGTCCTATGTCGAGCTGACGTTCGAGCGCAGTGCCCTGGTCTCGGTCTACCTGGCGGAGAACAACAACCTGCCCGACGCCGACCGGCACGAGCTGCGCAAGGTGCAGCGGCTGCACGTCGAGGAGTGGGTGCGGCTGCTCGGCCGGTTACGTCCCGAGGTCCCGGTCGCGGAGGCGCGGGTGCTGGTGCACGCGGCGCTGAACGTGGTGACGGATCTGAGTCGCTGGGTGCGGTTCGACGCGCGCACCGGGATGGACGGGCACCTGATCCGGCTGGCACTCACCGTGCTGCACGCCTGATCCCGCGCCCGGTCCGCGCGCCGAGGCTTCGTCCGGAACAGGGCCGGCACGAACCGGCCGGGCGCCCCGGGATTTCCCCCGGGCACCCGGCCGTGTGCGTGCGCTGGCTCAGCCGCGCCGCTCGCAGTTGGTGACCGCGTCGATGGCGCTGACGACGCAGGTGTCGGTGTTCGGGCCGCCGTCGACCTTGTCCGGGTCGGAGGTCTGGTCCGGGTCCCCGGCCGCACGGGTGTGGAGGGAGTCGTCGCCGGCCTCGCCGTACAGTTCGTTCTTGCCGTAGCCGCCGTACAGCGTGTCGTTTCCGGCGCCGCCGCGGAACAGGTCGTCACCCTCGCCGCCGGTGAGCCGGTTGGCGCCGGCGTTGCCGGTGAACACGTTCCGCCCGTCGCCGCCGGTCAGGTTCTCCACGTCGGAGCCGACGGTGTCACCCTCGCCGGGCTGGCCGTCGTTGCCCCGGGAGCCACTCAGATCGGCGACCGTGAGGCCGCGTCCGTTGTAGTCGACGGTGTCGTTGCCGGTGCCGCCGAGCAGCACGTCCGCGGCGACCACGCCCGAGGTGTCCTCGGCGTTGACGTCACCGTCCAGGTGGTCGTCGCCGCTGCCGCCGGAGAGCAGGTCCTTGCCGTAGCTGCCCTCGAGCCAGTCGTTGCCGCTCTCGCCGTAGAGCTTGTCGTTGCCGCGGTCCCCGATGTAGCCGCTGTCACCGTCGAGGTCGTCGTTGCCCGCGCCGCCGTAGAGCGTGTCGTGACCGTGGCCGCCGGCCAGACTGTCCTTGCCGGCCTGGCCCCAGAGCTTGTCGTTGCCGCTGCCGCCGGTCAGGAGATGGTGCCGCCACCGCCGGAGAGACGGTCGGCGCCGGACTGTCCACTGAGCACGTCCGTGCCCGGGCCGCCGACCAGCTTGTCGTTGCCGGTGCCGCCGTCGAGCAGCGCCGGGATGCTGGTCTTGTTGGTGACCGTGTCGTTCTTACCGCCGGCGTACACGAAGATCTTCGTCGGGTTCTTCGGCAGCTTGCAACGGACCTTGGTCTTGTCGCCCTTGACCGCCTTGCACCCCTTGCCGGCCTTGATCTTGAACTTGTCGTCGATGGTGACGGTCCGGCCGGACCGGGTGACGGCGACCTTGTTGGCCTTGCCGGCGCCGGCGGTGTACTTCACCTGGGTTGTCTTGACGACCGAGACCACGCCGGTGGAGGCGGCCTGTGCCGGTGCGGCGAGCGCACCGAGACCGATCGTGGTGAGCAGGACGATCCCTGCCCGGGACAGGTGCGATGAACGCGCCATGAACTTCCCCCGTACGAAACGCGTCGATGTGATGCCCGCGAGCATAGATGATCAACGCTGTCTGCTCGGGGTGGTCGATACGTTCGGCCGACGACTGCGAGCCGTCCGGCCAGGCGCGTCCGGCGCCGGCTGGTCCGGTCCCGGCTGGTCCGGTCCCGGCTGGTCCGGTCCCGGCTGGTCCGGTCCCGGCTGGTCCGGTCCCGGCTGGTCCGGTCCCGGCTGGTCCGGTCTTGGCTCGTCGGTGCCGGCTACTGGACGGCGGTCCGGTAGCTCGGGAAGCGGCGGGCGGTGATCTCCTCGAAGTCCTCGGGGGTCTTCGCGAACCGCGCCTCGAACGCCCGGCGGATCGTCGCGTCGTCCGGGACGAGTTCGTAATATTCGGCGTCGACCCGGCGCTCGTCCTCGGCGCTCCCGGCCGCCTCCGCCAACTCCAGGACCACCGCGGCCAGTCCGTCCAGGCCCAGATAGCGGCAGCCGTCGGCGGCGGCGGTCAGCTCGGCGGGCTCGCAACTGGTCGCGGCGTGCGCCGGGCCGCAGTTCGTGACGATGCCGTGGACCAGCAAAAAGGCGCGAAGGTGCCGGTCGCCGACGCTGTCGCCCAGGTCGGCGCAGGCCCGGTTCCAGACAACCTCGGACGCTCCGGGTACGAGGGTGTGCGTCATGCGGTCAGTCTGCCCCGGCAAGGCCGTCCGGTACGGCCGATCCCACAAGACGGGCGGAACAGTCAGCGGGTTCCTCCGGTGCGGCATTGACAGGCGTTTTCGCACACGTTCCGGTGATCGGCCGAAATTCGTTTTGAACCGCTCAGGCGTCGATGTCCGTATGTGCCCCCGACCGGGGTGACATCGACGTCCACGACGAGGAGTGATCATGAGGTCGCGCACGTACCGACGCAACGACGGCAACCGGCGTAAGACCATCGGGGCGGTGGTGGTGGCCGGGGTGCTGGTCGCCACCGGCGTGACCGGGGTGCAGCTGGCCTCGGCCGGCACCGGAACGAAGGCCGCCGATCTGGTGAGCGTGGACGGGCAGCAGTTCGACGTGTCGCAGTGCACGGAGCTGCAGGTCAATGCCGGTTCAGTGATCTGTGACGGCGAGGAGCTGGCCCCGGTCGAGCAGCAGGCGCCGGAGGACGCGGCGGCCGCCTCGGCGGTCGCGCTGGAGGCCGCCTGCGACCAGTTCGCGGCGGATGTGGCAGCCGCGGACGGTGGTGCCGCGGACGAGGGTGCTGAAGAAGGCGCCGAAGAGGGCGCCGAAGAGGGTGCTGCCGAGGAAGGCGCCGGTGACGGCGCGGCTGCCGGGGGTGCCGCGGCCGAGAAGGCGGAGAAGGCGGAGAACAAGGCTCAGGCCAAGAAGTGGGCCAAGGTTCTGAAGAAGGCGGCCAAGGAGAAGGGTGCCGCCGAGCAGGGCCCCGCTGAAGGCGGTGCGGCTGAAGAGGGTGCCGCCGAGGAGGGCGCCGCTGAAGGCGGTGCGGCTGAGGAAGGCGCCGGCGAGGAGGGCGCTGCTGACGCGGGCGCCGCTGCGGCCGCCGTTGTTTCCGCCCAGCGCAGCCTGCTCCAGGCCTGCCTCGCGCTGGCCGACGCCAAGGTCGCGGCCGGCGCCGGTGCCGCCGAGGAAGGCGCTGCCGAGGAGGGTGCTGCTGAAGAGGGCGCCGCTGAAGAGGGTGCCGCTGAAGAGGGTGCCGCTGAGGAAGGCGCCGCCGAGGAGGGTGCTGCTGAAGAGGGCGCCGCTGAGGAAGGTGCTGCTGACGAGGGCGCGACTCCCGCAGCGAAGAAGTAGCAACAGCCGGTAGGACATGCGGGGGCGGGCCGAAGTGCCCGCCCCTCAGCGCGAGCCGCGCAACGAGTAGCGGCGCCCGCATGCCCGAGTGGCCCTCGCTCGGTCAGCCGGGCGAGCCGGTCAGCCGGGCGAGCCGGTCAGCCGGGCGAGCCGGCCAGCAGGGCGAGCCGGTCAAGAAGGCGGAGCGGTCAGGAAGGCGCGGACCGCGGCCAGGAACGCTGCCGGCTCCGTGGCGTGGACCAGGTGACCGGCTTCGATCGTGATCAGGCGGGCGTCGGGCAGGGCTGCGGCCAGCTCGGCGATGTGATGTTGCGGGATCGGGCTTGCCGCGCCGCCCGCGACGAGCAGGGTGGGTGCGGTGATGCGGGAGATGATTTCCGGCCATGCCGGGTCGGGGTTGTCGATCTGCGGGCGGACCTGTCCGACCATCTGCCAGTCGAAGGGCAACTCGCCGTCCGGGCGGGCCGGCATGCCGGGTTCGCGCGGGTGCGGCATGCCGATGTCCTCGAGCACGAGGCGGCGGACCAGGTCGGGCCGGTCGGCGGCGACCCGGCAGGCGACGAGGCCGCCCAGGGAGTGCCCGGCCAGGTCGACGGGCCCGGGGCCGAGGTGGTCGAGCAGGGCGATGACGTCGGCGGCGAACAGGCCGAGACCGTACGCGCCGGGCCAGGAGCTCGCACCGTGCCCGCGCAGGTCGGCAGCGATGACCTCCCGGTCGGCCGACAGGCCGGCGGCGATCTGATCCCAGTCGGACGCCGTCTTGCCGGTGGCGGGAAGCAGCACTGCGGGTGGGTGGTCGCTGTCCGCGACCTGCCACACCCGCAGTGCCAATCGGAGCTCATTCAGTTGTACGGTCCTCGACTCCGGCATCGTCCGATTGTGGTCGGCCGCCCACCGCCGGGCCAAGGGACTCTGCCGACGGCAGAGGATCAGCCAAGGAACTCTGCCGACGGCTGAGGGTCAGCCGCCGAGGCTCGTGGCCGCTGAGCGGATCGCCGCGGAGAAGTAGCTGACCTGGGTGTAGACGCCCGGCTTGTTGGGGCGGGCACATCCGTCGCCCCAGCTGACGATGCCGACCTGGATCCACGCGTTGCTCGCGTCGCGGCGGAACATCGGGCCGCCCGAGTCGCCCTGGCAGGTGTCGATGCCGCCGGAGGTGTAGCCGGCGCAGATCTCCTCGGCCGCGATCACCTCACCGCCGTACATGGCGCTGGAGTTGCAGGTGCTGTCGCTGACGAACGGGACGGTGGCCTTGAGCAGGTACCGCTGCTGTGCGCCGCCCTCGCGGTTCGCACCCCAGCCGGCGATGGTGAAGGTCCCCGAGTCGTTGGCGGTGCTCGTCGCGATCGGCAGGGTGGCGACGCCGGTCACCGGGCTGGCGAGGCGGATGAACGCCCAGTCGTCTCCGTTGCCGTTGTAGCCGGGGGCCCGGTAGACGTAGTTGGACCGGCGGGTGATCCGGGTGCTCGACTGGAGGTCGACCGCTCCGAGGGTGGCGGTGATCGACGTGTTGGCGCCGGTCCGGCTGACGCAGTGCGCGGCGGTGAGCACGAGCGTCGGGCTGTAGAGCGCGCCGCCGCAACCCATCGAGAGCCGCACCATGAACGGGAACTCGCCCTGGGCGGCGCGGGTGCCGCCGACGACGTACGGGGTGACATCTCCGGCCGTGGCCGCCGTGGGTGCGGCCAGCACGCCCATCGTCATCGCGGTGATCGCCGCTGCCGCGGTCGCCAGAAGGGTTCGCCATCTGCGCATCGGGGGGTCCTCCTCGGTCGGGGCGCGCCGGAGTGAGTAGCGCCTCTGCAAGGAGCGTGCCATTCATAGTGGCAAATGTTTAAATCTCACGTCGCTCATATCGTCGACCACACCTCCCGGTGGCCGCGCCGGTCAGACGGCCGGGTCGGCGAGGATGCGGTCCAGGGTCCGGCGGCCGATCCCGGCCATCACCGGGTTGCTGTGCTCGTAGAACCAGACCAGCCCCATCGACTGCTCGAACGCCCAGGCCTGCCCGCGCGCCCACTCCGCGTCGTCGCAGCTCAGGCCGGCCCGCAGCACGTCGCGCGGACCCGGTTCGAGCAGGTGCCAGGCGCTGAGCAGGTCCAGCGCCGGGTCGGCCGGGCCGAAACCGCCGACATCCAGGACGCCGGTCAGGCGGCCGCCGGCCACCAGCAGGTTGCCGGGCATCAGGTCCTGATGACTCATCACGTCCGGGTCGCTGCCGCGGGGCAGCCCACGCATCTTGTCCCACAGGCTGCGCAGGCGGGGTACGTCGAGAAGCCGCTCACTGTGCGCGAAACAGGTCCGCATCCACTCGTCGTGGCCGGCCAGCACGCCGCCGCGGCCCCGGCCCGAGAAGACCGCGCCACCGGTGCCGACCGCACGCATCGCGGTGATCAACTCGACCAGGTCCGCGGCGAACAGTGCGGAGTCGCCCGGATCGTCGTCGGTGGCCACCGTGCCCGGCAGCCACGTCTGCACCGACCAGGGCAGCGGGAACTCGGGTGCCGCGGTGCCGATGGCGACGGGTGCGGGCGTGCGGAACCTGGTGCGGCCGTACAGGTGCTCGGCGGCGTACGCCTCGGCCTCGATCTGTCGCCGGATCTTTTCGGCCTCGGCAGGCTCGGGGGTGGTGGCCGGCAGGCGCGGGAAGCGCGCGGTGAGGTCGTCGCCGATGCGGAAAATGGTGTTGACCGTGCCGTGGGAGCGGACCCGGCGGACCGGGCGGCCCGCCCACTCGGGGAACTGGCCGGACACCAGCGTCCGCACGGTCGTCTCGTCGAGGCTCATCCGGTGCAGCCTCACCGGTTGCCGGCACTGCCGGCAACCGGATTTACGAGCTGCCAGCCGCGTCCTACGAGCAGTACTGTGCCTGCTTGCCGATCACCTTGTACGGGCAGTCGGCGACCTCCGCCAGCAGCAGCGAGGCCTCCCGGTTGCGCGACGTCTCCCGCGGGATGACGCTGGCCGGCGGGTAGAAGCCGCCGCCCGAGGCGCTGCCCGGGTAGAGCTCGAAGGTGTAGGCGAAGATCTTGTGGACGCCCCACAGCCAGTCGAGCGAGTCACCGTCGGTGATGTAGAGATCGCTGGACTGCTGCGGTGTGTAACCGTTGGTTCCGGCCATCTGCCGGCCGAACGTGGCGAACGTGTTGGCCTGGTCCGCGGTCATGCCGGTGGCCGTGTTCGCGGTGGTGTGCCCGTAGGGCCAGAGCACCAGCTGCGAGTACGAGTGGAAGTCGATCACGGCCTTGACCTGCTGGACGCCGCCGACCACCCGGCTGTTGTAGAAGTCCCGGATCACCCGGGTCTCCGGCGCGGAGAACGCCGACGGGCCGCGGTAGGTCGCCGACGAGGTGCTGCCCGACGAGCCGCCGCAGCAGCCCCACCGGTAGCCGTAGTTGCGGTTCAGGTCGGTGCCGACGTAGCTGGAACCGCTGTTCGGCTGCCGGTTCTTGCGCCACGACCGGTAACTGCCGGTTGCCACGTCGTACTCGGCGCCGTCCGGATTGACCGAGGGGATGATCCAGAGTTCCCGGCTGTTCACGATGTTGCGGACCCGGGTGTCGGACGCGTACCCGCCGGTGAACTGGGCCAGCAGGTAGAGCGCCTGCTCGACGGTGAGGTGCTCGCGGGCGTGGTGGTTGGCCTGGAACACCACCTCCGGCTCGGCCTCGTCGGTGCCCACGTTGTCGGAGATCTTGACGGCCACGATGTCGCGGCCCTCGTACGTCTTGCCGAGCACCCGCTTGCTGGCGATGGCCGGGTAATTGGCGACCGCGGCGTTCACCTTGGCGATCATCTCGGCGTAGTTGTGGTACGCCGAGTCCGCCGGCGGGAAGTCGAGCGCGGACACGTCACCGCTGTGGTCGTGCCCGGCGGCTCCGTGCCCGGCCGCCTCCTGGACGGTGAAGCCGAGCTTGCGCAACTTGCTGACCTCGGCGCCGGTCGCGGTCACTGCCGCCACACCGTGCTCGATGTCCTCGATGGCGGCTCCCGTACGAGCGATCTTGTTGCGTTGCGCCTCGGTGCGCACGTCGGAGATCTCGTACTCGGCGGCCGGGTCGGGGGCCGGCCCCGCCCCCGCGGGGGCGGACGCGGTGATCGCCGCGGTCGCGCAGAGCGTGACAGCGGCGAAGGCCGCGAGGGAACGTCGTCTCATGAACGACCTCCGGGATCAGGGGGAATGGTGCACCCACCCCACCACTGCTGATCGACGCAGGGCAATGTCTGGGGCCATGCCAATCCGATACCTATCCCGGAGTGATGCTTGACCCTCACACCGTGTCAGGCGCTGAAGTCGGAGACATCATGTTCACCATCGGAGACTTCGCCCGCACGGGACGCGTGTCGGTCCGGATGCTGCGCCACTACGACGCCACCGGTCTGCTCCGCCCCGCCCACGTCGACCCGGCCAGCGGCTACCGCTACTACACGGCAGGTCAGCTCTCCCGGCTCAACCGGATCGTCGCGCTCAAGGATCTCGGGTTCACCCTGCAACAGGTCCTCGCGATCATCGACGAGGCGGTGGGCCCGGACGAGTTGCGGGGCATGCTGCGGCTGCGACGGGCCGAACTGGAGGCGGCGGTGACGGCCGCCGCGGCGCGACTGGTGCAGGTGGAGGGGCGTCTCCGAGCCATCGAAAGTGAGGGGCGCATGCCCACGAACGAGGTAGTCGTCAAACCCATCCCCGCGCTGCGGGTGGCAGCGCTGTCGGCGACCGCCGGCAGCTACGCGCCGGAGGACATCGGGCCGGTGATCGGCCCACTCTACGAGCAGCTGCTCGAGCGTCTGACGGATGCGGGCATCACGCCGACCGGTCCCGGCGTCGCCTGGTACGAGGACGCGGCGGACGGCCGGATCACGGTGCACGCCGGCATCGAGGTGTCGTCGTCGTCGCTGCCGTCCTCGGCGCTGCCCGGTGGGCTGCGGGTGGTCGACCTGCCGCCGATCGCGAAAGCGGCGACGATCGTGCATCACGGCTCGATGGACGCGGTCGTGCCGACCGAGCAGACCCTGACCCGCTGGATCGACGGCAACGGGTACCGGGCCGCCGGGTACGCCCGCGAGGTCAGCCTGGAGTGCCCGGAAAACCGCGACGACTGGGTCACCGAGTTGCAGACCCCGCTGGCGTAGCCGGCCGGCCCCGGGTCCGGCGGCGGCGCTCAGCCGTTCGTCGGGCCCGGCAGCCGGCGCCGGGAGCGGCGGAAGGTGCGGACCGTCAGGAACGCGGCCGTCGCCACCAGGACGACGCCGATCAGTTGCAGGCCGGGGGAGTCGTCCTGTTCGCCGAGGACGACCGCCGCCACCCCGAGCGCGATCAACGGCAGCATGGCCAGATATCTCATGCGTCTCCCACCTCTTCTTCCTCTTGCGTCTCTTCTTCTGTCGCCACGAACTCCAGGAGATCGCCGGGCTGACAGTCCAGCACCCGGCACATCGCTTCGAGCGTGCTGAACCGGACGGCTTTCGCCCGGCCGTTCTTGAGCACCGCCACGTTCGCCGGGGTCAGACCCACCTTCTCGGCGAACTCTCCGACGCTCATCTTGCGCTTCGCGAGCTGCACATCGATGCGTACGACGATCGGCATCAGATCACCGCTTGCATCTCGGTGTTCAGGGTGGTGGCCCGTCGCAGCAGGGCCCGCATGACCAGCATGAGCAGCTCCAGCGCGGTCACGCCGACCACCATCAGGAACATCAGCAGGGGCACCCCCGGATCGTCGGCGTTGAACCCCACGACGAGGAAGACGCCGACCAGCACCACCCAGGCCGCACCGATCGCCCAGAGGATCGCGTCGACCCACTTGAACGACGCGTCGCTGAAGATCCGGTCCTTCGTGACCAGGGTCAGCAGCTTCCAGGTGGACACGATCACCACCTGGCCGCAGAGCAGCCAGAACACCACGATCGCGGTGGCCGGCCAGCGCAGCGGGGCGAAGTCAGGGTCCTCGCGGGCCATCGAGGCGAACTGCCCCGGGAACGACACGGTCTGGAACATCACCAGGATGCCGAAGAGCACCACCAGCACGCCCCGAAGCGGCGCAACCACTCGTTTTTCGGTAAGCACCCATCGAGATTCGCTCACTACCTATCGAAAGTCAATAGATGTGATCGCGTTGTGAACGTTCGGGCCGGGGCTTGTGGCCGCCCGTCTCTGCCCTGCGCAGAAACGCATTCCGTTCGCCGGGTGTGCGGTGCGAGGCTGCCCGGATGTTCTCCCTTCAGGCGCAGCCTGCCGACGCCGTCTCCTGGCGCGCCCTTGCCGTGCGTGCCGAGGAGCTCGGGTTCGAGTACCTTCTCGCCGCCGACCATCCCGGCACGTCCGCCTCCCCGTTCGTGGCGCTCGCTGCCGCGGCCGCCGTCACGACGCGGATCGGGCTCGGGTCGAACGTGTCGAACGCCGGTGTCCGGGAGGCCGTCCACATCGCCGCCGACGTGGCCACCCTCGACGTCGTGTCGGGTGGGCGCGCCCGGGTTGGCATCGGCGCGGGGCACACGCCCGCCGAGTGGCTGGCGATCGGGCGGGAACGGCCGGACGTCCGGGGACGGGTGGACCGCTGCCTGGCGGTGGCACGGCGGGTCCGGGAACTGCTCGACGGGGAGTTGGAAGGACCCCGGCCGGTGCAGGGCCGGATTCCGCTGACGCTCGGCACGGCGAACTCGCGGATGCTGCGCTGGGCCGGCGAGCACGCCGACGTCGTCGGCCTCAGCGGTCTGGGGCGGACCCTGGCGGACGGGCACCGGCACGAGGCGCGCTGGAAGCCCGAGCAGATCGATCATCAGGTCGGTCGGGTGGTGGCCGGCAGCGCCGACCGGGAGCGGGGGCCTGTGCTGGAGGCACTCGTCCAGATGGTCGAGCTCACCGACGACGCGGAGAAGGCGGCCGCGCCGCACGCCGAGCGTCTGGGGATGCCGGTCGCGGACCTGCTCACCGCGCCGTTCGCCCTGATCGGCACGCTCGACGAGATGCGCACCGCGATGCGCGCCCACGAGCGCCGCTGGGGCATCACCCGTTACGTCGTCCGCGAGGCCGCCCTGGAGACGGTCGCCCACCTGATCCCGGGGTGATCACGCCGGGCAGTCGATCGGGTGGTGGGTCACGTAGTCGCCGTACGACCAGCGCACCTCGAACCGCAGGCACCGGGTGGCGCTCTGCTGCGCCTTCCCGAGGTAGCCGCCGCTGGCCGTGGCCGTGAACCTGGTGTCCACCCACGCCTGCAGCGCGTCCAGCTCTATCGTGTCGATCCGGTCCGAGCCCAGCACCTCGCCCCGGCGGGTGATGACCGCCGAGGTCAGATAGGAGACGCCGCCCTCGCCGTAGTCGCCGGGGCTGAGGTTGGCGAGCGCCACGGAGACCTCGCGCGCGATGGCGGCGGCCGTCCGGTCGATGGCGTCATCCGCCGCGTTGCCGGACGACGCGCAACCGGTGAGCCCGATCAGCAGCAGCACGGCAGTCGTCATGACCCGCACGGCCGGGTCCTCCTTCGCATCGACGGTCGTCCCGGGACGATATAGGTCGCACGCCATGGCCGATTGCGGCAAGCTCGGCGCATGAGCGGACCGTGCATGAGAAAAGCCGCATGAGGGCGGTCGTCACGCTGCTGGCGCTGATGCTGTCCACCTTCGCCTACGTGACCGCCGAGACGCTGCCGATCGGCCTGCTCCCACTGATCGCCGATGACCTGGGCAGCACGGTCTCCGAGGTCGGGTTGCTGGTCACGGTGTACGGCCTGGTCGTGGTGCTCACCTCCGTACCCCTCACCAAAATCACCCACCGGATGCCGCGCCGCCTGCTGCTCTGCCTGCTGCTCGCGATCTTCGTCGTGGGCAACGCGGCGTCGGCGCTGCTGGACGGATACGGGCCGCTGATGGGTGCCCGCATCGTGGTCGCGATGAGCCAGGCCGTCTTCTGGTCGGTGGTCACTCCCGCCGCCGCGGCGCTCTTCTCGGCCGGGGCGCGCCCGCGTGCGGTTTCCCTGCTGTACGCGGGAAGCACGCTCGGCGCCCTCGCCGGTGTTCCGGCCGGCACCTGGATCGGGCAGCAGGCCGGCTGGCGGGTCGCGTTCCTCGCGCTCAGCGTGGTGGGCGCGCTGATCCTGGTGGCGGTGCTGGTATTGATGCCGGGCGCGCCGCCGGGCCAGGCCGAGACCGCGTTCGGTTCGAGGCCGGACGCGGGCCGCTACTGGACGATCGTGGTCTACACCGCGCTCGCCGTGGCCGGGGCGTTCGTCGCGCTCACCTACATCAGCCCGTTCCTCACCGAGGTGAGCGGTTTCGGCGAGTCCGCGGTGGGTCCGCTGCTGTTCGTGCGCGGCCTGGCCGGCCTGGCGGGTGTCTTCGCGGCCGGCTGGATGGTGGCCCGCAACGGCTGGCTGACGATGGTCGTGACGATCGGTCTCCAGGCGGTGGCGCTGCTCCTGCAGTGGGTGTTCGGCACGTCGGCGACGATGACGGTGATCACCCTGGCTGCCGCCGGATTCAGCTTGGCGGCGATGGCTTCAGGCCTGGGCGTACGGGCGATGGAGACGGCACCGGGCAGCACGGACATGGCTTCGGCCGGCACGTCGACCGCGTTCAACGTGGGCATCACCGCGGGCGCGTTGCTGGGCAGCCTTCTGATCCCGGTGGCCGGTGTCCGCAGCGTCGCCCTGGCCGGCGCGGTGCTGAGCCTGCTGGCGTTCGTGGTGGTGCTGCTGGAGCCACGCCTGTCCACGCGGCGCCGGGTTCGCGCGGACTCGCCTTCGCGTTCGCCGTCGGAGTCGTCGGCCGCCGGGTGGTGATCGCCACTCTTGAAGTTTCAACAGAAGGGGCGGATGCTCTTGGTGAAACTTCAACAACTGGGGGTCGGCATGACGGTCACGCTGGAAGTGCCAGCCACACGGGTGCGGACCCGGGTCTCGGTGCCCCTGCGGTTCCCGGACGGATACGCCACCACCGCCGACGTCTTCACCTTCACCGGGCTGGTCGACGGCCGCGAACACCTCGCCCTCGGCCTCGGCCCGTGGCGGGCCGCGCTGGCGTCGACGGCCACCGGCGGGGAGGCGCCCCTGGTGCGGCCGCACAGCGAATGCCTGACCGGCGACGTCTTCGGCAGTGAGCGCTGCGACTGCGGGCCGCAGCTGCGCGAGGCCGTCGAGCGGATCACCGATGCCGGCGGCTTCCTGCTCTACCTGCGGCAGGAAGGGCGGGGGATCGGCCTCTACGCCAAGCTGGACGCCTACGCGCTGCAGGACACCGGCCTCGACACCTACCAGGCGAACCTGGCGCTCGGGCACGCCGAGGACGAACGCGACTACACACCGGCCGCGCAGATGCTGACCGCGCTCGGCGTCGACCGGATCCGAATGCTCAGCAACAACCCGGACAAGGCGGCCCAGCTCGGCGCTCTGGGCGTACGCGTGACCGAACACGTCCCCACCGGCGTGCACCTGACCGGCGCGAACGCGAGATACCTGACCGCGAAACGGGACCACACCGCGCACACGCTCGACCTGCCGCTGGCCGGCTGACGTGTCCGCGCCCGCCCTGCCCTGCGCCGTCCTGCCGCCCGCCTCCGTCCTGCCGCCCGCCTCCGTCGTGCCGGCTGCCGCCGTCGTGCCCGCCGCATCCCTCCTGCCGGCCGCTTCCGTCGGGTCGGACGTCGACTGGATGCATGCGGCTCTCACCGTGTCGCGGCTCGCGCCGCGAGTCGACACCCGGTACGCCGTGGGCGCGATAGTCGTCGACCACGACGGCAGCATCCTGGCCACCGGGTACACCGGCGAGACGGACCCGCACGAGCATGCCGAGGAAGCCGCCCTCGCCAAGATCACGCCGGGTACCGACCTGTCCCGGGCCACGATCTACACCACGATGGAACCGTGCACCCACCGCCGCTCCCGCCCGGCGTCCTGCACCCGGCTCGTCGTCGCCGCCGGACTCGGACGGGTGGTCCTGGCGCTGCGCGAACCCCTGCACTTCGCCGACTGCGACGGCGTCGACACGCTGCGCCTGGCCGGCGTCGACGTGGTCGAACTGCCCGACCTGGCGCACCATGTCCGTGACGTCAACGCGCACGTCCTGACGGCCGGGCAGGCAGGATGACATCGTGACCGCCGAGGCCCAGCCGCAGTGGCTTACCGACACCGAGATGCGTACCTGGCTGAACCTGACCCAGGTCCTGATGCTGATGCCCGCCGCGCTGGACCGGCAGTTACGCGAGGACACCGGGATCCCGCACGCCTACTACCAGATCCTGGCCAACCTCAGCGACGAGCCGGGCCGATGCATGCGGATGACCGATCTCGCCCGCCGCGTCGGCACCACCACGAGCCGGCTGTCACACGCCGTGGCCAGCCTGGAACAGCGCGGCTGGGTGCAGCGGCAGGCCTGCCCCAGCGACAAACGGGGGCAGATCGCCCACTTGACGGCCAGTGGCCTTGACACGCTGCGGGATGCGGCGCCGGGGCACGTGGCCGAGGTACGCCGGCTGGTCTTCGACCACCTGAGCGACGAGGACGTCGAACGGCTGGGCCAGATCACCGCCCGCCTGCTGCCCACGCTCACCGCGAGCTGACCCGGCGCGCCTGGGTCGCGGCCCGCACGGGTGTGGCGGCCCGCACGGGTGTGGCGGCCCGCACGGGTGTGGCGGCCCGCACGGGTGTGGCCGCTCGCACGGGTGTGGCCGGGAAGCTCTGTGCTGCCGGGCAGGCGCGGTGGCCTGGTTAGGGGTGGTTGCGGTCGGGGGAGGGCCGATACGCGTACCCCTCAATCTTGATCGTCTTCTTGGCAGAGCCCGGGTTCGTCGGTGATGGCATGGGCGGGCACAATGGGAGGGTTGGTTGCCGTGGGGACGTGAGGAGGAACGGTGGCGCTTCAGGAACGGCCGGAAACGTGCGTGGTTGCCGTCGACGGCCCGTCCGGTTCGGGCAAGTCCACCGTTTCCCGGCGGCTGGCCGCGGCGATCGACGGGGTCTACCTCGACACCGGGGCGATGTACCGGGCGATCACCTGGGCCGTGCTCCAGGGCGGTGCCGACCTCGCCGACCCGGACGCGATCGCCAAGATCGCGCTGGAGACCGAGCTCTCGATCGGGACCGACCCGGCCGCGCCGCACTTCGCCGCGAACGGGGTGAACGTCGACGCCCCGATCCGTGGCGCCGAGGTCACCGGCGCGGTCTCCGCCGTCGCCGCCGTGCCCGCCGTCCGCAAACACCTGGTCGCGCTCCAGCAGGCGATCATCGCCGGGCACCCGCGGATCGTTGTCGAAGGCCGTGACATCGCCTCCGTGGTCGCGCCCGACGCCGACCTCAAGGTCTACCTGACCGCGTCCGCCGCCGCTCGCGCCGCCCGGCGCAGCGCCGAGGACGCCACCGACGTCGCCGCCACCGAGGCCGACCTGGCCCGCCGCGACAAGCTCGACTCCAGCCGCGCGGCCGACCCGCTGCGCCAGGCCTCCGACGCCATCGAGGTGGACACCACCGGGATGGGCATCGACGAGGTCGTGGCGCATCTGCTCGGGCTGCTCAACAGCAAGGTAAGTAAGTGACTGATCTTCCCGCCGGTCTCGATCTCAACGATTTCGAGGGCGGTCTCGATTTCTCGGCCACCTCGTCGGACTCCCCGGACGAGCAGTTCACCGGCCCGGTGCCCGTCGTGGCCGTCGTCGGCCGTCCCAACGTGGGCAAGTCCACGCTTGTCAACCGCATCATCGGGCGCCGCCAGGCGGTCGTCGAGGACGTGGCCGGGGTGACCCGTGACCGTGTGCCCTACGACGCGCAGTGGAACGGCCGCCGCTTCACCGTCGTCGACACCGGCGGCTGGGAACCCGACGCCCGGGACCGCGCCGCCGCGATCGCCAACCAGGCCGAGATCGCGGTGCAGACCGCCGACGTCGTGCTCTTCGTCGTCGACGTCACCGTCGGCGCCACCGACGTCGACGAAGCCGCCGTGAGAATGCTGCGCCGCAGCCACAAACCGGTGATCCTGATCGCCAACAAGGCCGACAACCAGAACCTCGAACTCGAGGCCGTCTCCCTCTGGCAGCTCGGCCTCGGCGAACCGCACCCCATCTCGGCCCTGCACGGCCGAGGCTCCGGTGACCTGCTCGACGACATCCTCGCCGCGCTGCCGCCCACCCCGCCCGTCACCGAGGGCGGCCCGCGCGGCCCGCGCCGCGTCGCCCTGGTCGGCCGGCCCAACGTCGGCAAGAGCAGCCTGCTCAACCGGCTCGCCAAAGAGGAACGCGCCGTCGTCGACTCGGTCGCCGGCACCACCGTCGACCCCGTCGACAGCCTGGTCGAGATGGACGGCGAGCTCTGGCAGTTCGTCGACACGGCCGGCCTGCGGCGCCGCGTGCACCAGGCGTCGGGCACGGAGTACTACGCCTCCCTGCGCACCGCCGGCGCCGTCGAGGCCGCCGAGGTAGCGGTCGTGCTGCTCGACTCCGGCGACACCATCAGCGAACAGGACCAGCGCGTCATCTCCCAGGTCATCGAGGCCGGGCGGGCGCTGGTGATCGCCTACAACAAGTGGGACCTCGTCGACGCCGACCGCCGCATCTTCCTGGACAAAGAGATCGACCGGGACATGAAGCGGGTCCAGTGGGCCGTACGCGTCAACATCTCCGCCAAAACCGGCCGAGCCGTCGACAAGCTGGCCCCCGCCCTGCGCACCGCCCTCACATCCTGGGAACAGCGCATCCCCACCGGCGCCCTCAACCAGTGGATCACCGCCCTGACCCAGGCCACCCCCCACCCCGTCCGAGGCGGCCGCGCCCCCCGCGTCCTCTTCGCTACCCAGGCAGGCGTCGCCCCACCCCGCTTCGTCCTGTTCACGACGGGCCCGTTCGACGCGGGATACCTCCGCTTCATCGAACGCAAGCTCCGCGAGGAGTTCGGCTTCGAGGGCACCCCCATCGAGGTCTCCGTCAAGCCCCGCAAGAAGCTGGGCCCGGGGGGCCGGGGTAAGGCGCACGGGTAGCGGTTGGTAAGCTTTAGGAGATGTCGCGCCGGGCTTGGGTTCGGGGCGGGATCGGGCTGTAGCGCAGCTTGGTAGCGCACTTGACTGGGGGTCAAGGGGTCGCAGGTTCAAATCCTGTCAGCCCGACTTTTCGGAACGTCTTCGCAGGTCAAAGTCCTGCGAAGACGTTCTTTTTATTTACGCTGATCGATCATAAGGGTGCGTGGAGCCCTTTACTCGGCATCCGCGCGAGCGGATCGAAGTGCATTCCGGAAGATGTTTCCGCAGTTCAAGGCCGATCTTGTGGGTCGGGAGGTCGTTTTCCTGGCCTCCTTTACTTGGCCGCCTTCGCCGATGATGATCGAATGGGTCTTCGAGGCTCCGCTGTGTATCGCTGCAGGTCAACGGGCCGTGTAGGCCGTTCGGGTGTTTCCCCTTGTGGCCGTTGACCCGGCGGCACCACCCTTTACTCGTGAGCCGGGGGTGCGGTCCGGAGTTTTTGGCTGCGGGACGTGAGCACGCCGCTGCGCGAGCCCTTGACTCGGGTGGCTGTGCTGGGCAGCGACTCCTTGACCGGGGAGCTGGCATTGAAGATAGAGAATCTGCTGACTGGTGTTCAGAGTCAGGCCTGGGCGGTGCCGCTGAGAGACTGGGACCGCTCGTTGCGCGCCGCGAATCATCCGGAGACCACCCGGTACAACTATGTGCTCGCCGCTTCGCAACTGGCCGCGTATCTGGGCGAGCGGATGCCGGAGGTAGGCGGCGCTTGCGATCCGAGTTTGGTGGACAGCGGGCAGGTGACGGCGTTTCAAGCGTCGGTGATCGAGGAGCGCTCGGCGGGAACGGGGTTGAACAAGTACAAGGCGTTGCAGCGGTTCTTCCGCTGGCTTGTCATCGAGGGCGAAGTTGAGCGGTCGCCGATGGACGGCGTGCCGCAGCCGACAGCGGTGCAGAAGCTTGTCGAGGTCATCAGCGATGAGGAAACGCGACGCATTCTCGAGGTCTGTGAGGGGCGCGGCTTCATGCAGCTGCGCGACCAGGCGCTGGTTAGGATGTTCTACAACACCGGGGGCCGGCTGGCTGAGATCGGCGATCTCCTGGTGCCTGACGTCGATCTGGATACTGACTCGGTCGTCCTGATGGGTAAGGGCGGCAACAACGCCGGGTGCGGTTCGGGGCCAAGACTGCGGGTGCTCTGCGCCGGTATGTGCGCGCCCGCAGCCGACGCCCGGGCCTGACCGGCATCGACCAGTTGTGGATCGCTGCGAAGGGCGCCCGGCCGCTGAAGCCGAACGGCATCAAGATCCGGCTCCGGGAACTGGGGGACAGGGCTGGGGTTGAGCATGTCCATGCGCAGCGGTGGCGGCACAGCTTCGCCCATGAATGGAAGCTGGCCGGTGGCGATACCGGCGACCTGATGTTGCTGATGGGATGGTCCTCGGAAGAGATGCCGCGCCGTTATGGCGCCAGCGCGGCCGCGGAACGAGCCCAGCAAGTCCACGCGCGACTCGGCATCGGCGAACGCGTCTAACGGGTCCGGCCGCCGGCTGAGTCTACGCGGCCAGCACTGAACGTTTCGTACTGCCTCTCGATGCTGGGCGGCCTGGCGGGTCTCCACGCCCATGCGCCAGCAGCGCGTCCAGGAAGCCCCCCGGGACGGACACACGTTCACGCTCGACCTCCAACCGAGTGACAAGCTCACCAATCTGTCCGTACGGGCGGCCGGCAAGCGCGACCCATCTCCTCTCAGAGTTGTTCCGCCAAGCCGCCGCTGGGCGCACACGGCCGATGAGCCTGGCCAGGATGGGCTGGCTCCGGCCGACGCCTCGGCCGCGACGATAACCATTACAGTCGCATTCGTGAGCGCAGATCAGGGTCTGGTCCGAGTGTCCGATTCGTTCGGCGTACGCCGTACCCGAGCCGGATCGATCCTCGCGGATGACGGGACAAACTATCAGGTCCAGTGGGATGACACCGATGAGGAAGAGCTTGTCCCACGGGGCGCTGGCGTTCACGTCGCGACGAGGGGTTCGCTGCGTTTCCTGGCTCTGTCCGACTCCCGGCTGTTCCACGCCGTCTTCGCCCAAGAGCCCCTCGCGGTGGTTCTCCACCTGTTGGCCGAATCGTCGGTCCCGCTGAAGGTGCGAGAGATCCGGGAGCGTCTGGCCGAGCTCGGCCTCCGGAACGAGACCTGGGCCCGGCACGGACCGCGGGCGCTGGCGGTTCTGCCCAAGTGGCCAAATGTCGTCCGACGGCAGAAGGGCGACACTCTAGCCTATGCCTGGGTGGGGGACGACCTTCCCGAACTCCCATCAGAGGCCGAGCCTGACCCGGAGCCGGCACCTACGCCCGCGCCTGTGTCGAAGCCCGCTCCTTCTCCCGCCAAGCCGATCGCGGCTGCGACACCGGTCGAACCGGCGGTGCCGTCCGCCGAGCGCCTTCGGCGCCAGATGAGCGCCGCGCGGAACCTCGGCGAGGTCGCTCGCCTGCTCACGCTCCCGAGAGAGTTCGTGGCTGAGTTGTCGCCGGAGGTGGTCGCCTCCGCGCTCCGCAGGGTCGCCACTGAGGATCGGCTGGTCGCGGGCTGGCTCGACGCCCTGACCGCCTCCGGGCCGATCGGTGCGCTGACCGAGGAACTGGCGATGGCCCGGGCGGCGAACGCCGCACTCCAGAGCCGGGTCGATGAGCTGGAGGAGTGGTGGACGGCCCTTGAACAGAGCACCGATCCGGGCGCCGCAACCCGTCAGCCGGGTAGCTGAGGAGCTTCGAGGGCATCGGAACGGGCGCGATCACCGTCGAGCGGTTGACCCTCCAGGACCGCGACATCGGCCATCCGCTAGCGGATAAGCACCTGCACAGCAGGTGAAGCCCGGCCAGCCGCTCCACCGGGCGGGACGCGCGGTGTTCGCCAACCTGCTCGAACGAGGCCTCGACCCCGCACAACTGCACCTGCATGGCCGAGACGTCGACAACATCGTCACGCCGTACTTTTGCTGGCTTTCAATGCGCTGCATGAGGTCGATGGCGCGATGCCTGACCGATTTCGAGGGCAGGGAGTGGCTCGAGGTGGTCAACCCAACCCGGATCAAAGACCTCGACGCTTTGCGGATTCCTCCCAGATCTCCGGCCGCCCTCGAACGGTTCTCCCGCGTGCGCCTGTAGCAGTGATTCTGGCGCCCTGCGCGTGGCGCATGCGTCGCAAGGTCACCGCCCTACACACCGCGATCGAATCCGGTCAACTGGTCACCTTCCCCGACGCCGAGACCCTGGTCCGCTGGCAGCACCCCACCGAGGGCCTGCTCGGAGCCGGTCGACCCGGTGAGGCCGCCGGCGCTGCCGCTGTCGTCAGAATGCTGCGGGTAAGACATCGCGAGCGTCGATCAGGATGACACCAGTCAGGCCCGCCCACGGCCGCAGACGACCTAGTACGGCAGCCGCCGTTCGTGAGGTGACCTCGGATCCCGCGGGAACGAGGACGGCCACCGCATGATCGTCTGTGCGTTGTGGACACAACATCAGACCTTGCGGTGGCCGAGAGCCACAGCGTAG
>NZ_JAHWGU010000040.1 GCF_020873875.1 Actinoplanes sp. DH11 | reverse complement strand
CGCGAAACATTACACGACTCTAAGCCGTGATCATTTCTCGGGTTCCTCCAGGACGGCCGCTCCGGGCCCCTGGCGGGTCCCGTTCGCTCGCCCGTCTCCCTGGCGGCTCGGACAACATTACAACCACATGTCCCGGACACCAAATCGGGGGGCGCGCGACCCGCGTCACACCGATCCGGGCAGGGAAACCCTCAGGTCACTCACGCGTGCGGGCGCACGCGAAGCGCCGGACACGCACGCGGGCGCCCGCGAGAGTGCTGGGCACGCACGCATGTGGGTGCACGCGCGAGTGCTGGGCACGCGCGCATGCGGGTGCGCGAAAAGTGATCGGGCGCGTGCGACGTGCGGGTGCCCGCGACGTGCGCGGAGGGCGTATAACGAGCGCATGCGCACCGACGAACTCGCCGAGATGATCCAGGAGGTGCCGGGGACCGAGGTGTCCTACGGCCCGGGTCTGGTCACGGTCCACGTGCCGGCGATCGGCGACACCGTCAGGCTGGCCTTCCGCGACGTGCTCGACGCGGATTGGGTGCACGTCCCCACGGGGGCCCCGGCCGTGCAGGTCGATCTGCGCCGCAAGCACGAGGCGCTGCCGTTGATCGTCACGGTGGACGACGTCGTGTTCACCCCGGCGTACGCGGACGACCTCGTCGACCCCGAGGACGAACTGCTCGTTCCCGCCATGCCGAGCCTGATCTCCTACTCCGAGATGCACCGCGACGTCCGGGCGCTCGGCGCAGCGATCGACGACCCCGACATCGAGCTGGAACCGGAGATTCTCGCGGCGACCCTGCTCGCGCACCGCTGTTTCATCGCGGGCGCCGTTCGGGTCGGGTTGTGGCCGGTTCGGGTGGCGGCATGGTGGGAGTACACCTCGGCGCAGGCCGCCAAGACCGTCCGGCTCGCCCGGTTCCGGGACGACCCGCGGTGGGATCAGCTCATGGCGGACGTAACGGAGGCGCGCCGCCAGTCGGCCCCCGCCGAGATCTGAAACGGACATCGGCGTCGTCCACGGGACGGGCGGGCGCGTGCTCGGCCCGCGGGGCGGTGGTTGGTGCGGTCGGGTGCTGGGTGGCGCGTACTCCGGCATGGAAGAAGGGCGGGGTCTCCCCCGCCCTCCGCCCTGCGTCTCAGCGCGAGGTCACTCCTCGCCGCCCTCGAAGGCGTCGCCGATCTCGTCGAAGGCCTCGCCCGCGACGTAGCCCGCGGCCAGACCGCCGGCGACGCCCATCGCCATGCCGCCCATGCCGCCGTGGTGGCCGCGCCCGTGACCCCGGTAGTGGCCGTGGTGGCCGTAGCCCGGCTGCTGACCGTAACCGGGCGGCGGGTAGCCGGGGGCGCCGTAGGCAGGCTGACCGTAACCGGCCGGCGCGCCGAAGCCGGGCATGGACTTGCGCTTGTCGAGGGCCTGGCGGACCCAGCCGTCGACGACTTGGCGCCAGTCGGTGGTGTCGGCGTCGTGGTGCGACACGGTGTAGCGGCCGTAGGTGTCGTGACCCTGGGTGAACAGGCCGCCGCGCTTGTCGAACTCGAGGACGACCTCGACAGCCTGCGGGCTGGTCACGAACGTCAGCTCGACCTCGTTGATGCCGTGCGCGTACTGCTGCGGCGGGTAGAACTCGATCTCCTGGTAGAACGGCAGCGTCTGGTGCACGCCGTAGATCTGGCCGTGCTCGATGTCGGCGGACTTGAAGCGGAAACCGAGCTGCGCGAACGCGTCCAAGATCTTCTGCTGGATGGGCAGCGGGTGCACGTGCACCGGGTCGAGGTCGCCCTTGTCGACCGCGCGGGCGATCGCCACCTCGGTGCGCACGCCCATCACCATGCCGCGCAGGTTCTGCCCGTAGACCGTGGTGATCGGCGTTTCCCACGGCATGTCGATGCGGAACGGGATGGAGAGCTGCTGGCCGGCGGCGAGCCGCATCGGGCCGCTCACGGTGAGCCGGAAGAAGTCGGCGACGGCCGAGTAGTCGTTGCCGCCGGACTCGACCTCCATCCGGGTGACCAGGCCGAGGGTGATGTGCTCGACGTCCGCGTCCTGCGTGCCGCCGACCACGTTGACCTGGCCGGTCAGCGGCGCCCCGGGGTAGGTGCTGGGGTTGGACAGCACGGTGTCCACGCTCGGCCCGCCGACACCGAGGGCGCCCAGCAACTTCTTGAAGACCACGTTTTTCTCCCGCTTCGACATGACCGGCCCGGCTGGAGAACTGATCCAGCCCGGCCGGAAAACTAGCAGCGCCCGCTGAAGGAACCCTGAGAAGAGGGTACGGCGACGGTGCAACGCGTATGGCGCCGGTAGCTGTCTTTCCCCTGGCGGGGGACGGTTATTTGCGGCCGACGGCGCCGTACATCGAGACTTCCGCGGCGCTCGGGCGCTCCTCGTTGTCGGGTCGCCAGTCGCTAAGGGCCACGATGCCCGGGTCGATCAGTTCGAGGCCGCTGAAGAATCGCCCGAACGTGTCCTTGTCACGCGGCCAGGCGTCGACGTGGCCGGCGGCGAGCATCTGGTCGTAGACGGCGGCGACGTGCGGGGGCACGAAATCCTTGGTCGAGTTGGTCGCGACCAGGTAGCTGCCGGGCGGTGCCGCGTCGAGCAGTTCGGACACGACCGCGCGGGCCTTGTCGTCGTCCGGGATGAAGTGCAGGACGGCGATCAGCAGGATGCCGACCGGCTGGGTCAGGTCGAGCGTCTTGCGCAGGTCGTCGTCGGCGAGGATGGCGCCGGGCTCGTTGAGGTCGCCGCGCACGAACGTGGTCGTGCCGGCGCTCATCAGGGCCCGGGCGTGCGCGAGCACCATCGGGTCGTTGTCGGCGTAGACGACCCGGCTGTCCGGCGCGATCGACTGGGCGACCTCGTGGGTGTTGTCGGGTGCGGGCAAGCCGGTGCCGATGTCCAGGAACTGCCGGATGCCGGCCTCACCGGCCAGGAAGCGGATGGCGCGGTTGTGGAAGGCACGGCCCTGGCGGGCGGCGGTGCGGACGGCGGGGTACGCCTGGGCGATCCGGTCACCCGAATCCCGATCGACCTGGAAGTGGTCCTTTCCGCCGAGCCAGTAGTTCCACCGGCGGGCCGGTGAGACGGTTTTCTGATCCACAGTGGGGACGCTGTCGTTCGAGGTCACGCGCTGCCTCCGGGCCGATGGGTCGATCGGTCAGGCGGCCATCCTATCGATCTTCCCGGATATCGTGGGGTCTACATCGGACATTGATAGGTGCCGGAATACCGGAATATCCTGCGGCGTGGCCACGCAAGCACCGCCCTACCGACCGGTCCTGCCGGGTTTCCCGCCGGACGACCCGGCGCACGGTCACGGCGGCTCCACGATCGCCGTGACCATGCGGTACGCGCCGCTCGCCTTTCTGCTCGGGCTCTACACCCCGGTCCTGGAGATTGACGGCCAGGGTGTACCGGCGACGTGGGGCCGGGTTGCCACGGCGGTCACGCTCGGGCAGCACCACGTGCACGTCCACGTGCCCTACCTGATGCCGTCGAGGATCGGCACCGCCGAGACGACGGTGCTGGCGGTGGCCGGACGGACGGTGGAGCTGGAGTACCGGGCTCCGCTGCTCTCCTTCCTGCGCGGCAACCTCGGTGTGCCGCCGCAGCGTTACCCGGGGCTTGTCGCGGCGGTGGCGCTGCTGGTGCTGGCGGTCGCGCTGCTGCTCTGCGGTTGCGTCGGGCTGGTGCTGTCCGCGACGGCGTGACCGCCGCGCGGGGCCCACCACCCGTCACGGTCTTGCTTGCAGCTCCTCGTGCAGGGCCCGCATCAATTCGGCACTCGTGAAGGGCTTCTCGAGCAGGTGCACCTCGGCCGACAGCGTGCCGTGCGTGGTGAGCACCGGCTGGGCATAACCGGACATGAACAGAACCCTGATCCCCGGCTGCGTCCGGTGCACCGCGGCCGCCACGTCGCGGCCCAGCATCCCCGGCATGATCACATCGGTGAGCAGCACGTCGACCGGGTTGTCGGCGGCCAGCCGCAGCGCCTCGTCGCCGTTGCCGGCGGCCAGCACCGTGTAGCCGCCCCGCCGCAGGATCCGGCAGGTCACCTCGCGCAGCGCGGCCTCGTCCTCGACCACCAGCACGGTCGCGCCGTGCCCGCTCAGCTCGGCCGCCGACTCCTCCGGCCCGGTCTCCTGCGCCTGCGCGTCGGTGGCCGGCAGCAGGATGGTGAAGGTGGTGCCGATGCCGGCCTCCGAGTAGATCTGCACGGTGCCGCCGGCCTGCGTGACGATGCCGTAAACGGTGGCCAGGCCCAGACCGGTGCCCTGCCCGCTGGGCTTGGTGGTGAAGAACGGCTCGAACGCCTTCTCGATCACCTCCTGCGGCATGCCGGTGCCGGTGTCCGAGACGCGCAGCCGCACATAGGAGCCGGCGCTGAGTCCGGCGCGGGCGGCGGCGTGCTCGGCGTCGACCCACACCGGCGCGGTGTCGATGGTGAGCCGGCCGCCGCCCGGCATCGCGTCGCGGGCGTTCACCGCGAGGTTCACCAGGACCTGCTCCAGCTGACCAGGATCGGCCATCACCGACGGCAGGCCGGCAGTGGTCCGCACCGTCAGTGCGATGTGCTCGCCGAGCGACCGGTCCAGCATCTGATGCACCTCGGTCACCACCGCGTTGAGGTCCAGCGGCCGCGGCCGGATCACCTCCCGCCGGGCGAAGGCGAGCAGCTGGTGGGTGAGGTCGCTGCCGCGCCGGGCGGCCCGGGCGATCTGCTCGGCGTCGGCGGCGGGCGGGGTACCGGCGGCGTCCTCGACGATGAACGACGCGTAGTTCAGGATCACCGCGAGCAGGTTGTTGAAGTCGTGCGCGATGCCACCGGCCAGTTGGCCGAGGCTCTCCAGACGCTGTGCCTGCTGCATCCGGGCCTCCAGACGCTGCCGGTCGGCCTCCTCCCGCAACCGGCGGCGCTCCTGCTCCACGGCCAGCCGCTCGGTGATGTCCCGGACCACCGCGACGATCACCACCCCGCTGTCGGTGCGCAGGGAGCTGCAGGCGATGTCGACCGGCAGCTCGCGGCCCCCACGGCGGATCGCCCGGCGGGTGGCCCAGCGCTGATCACCGGCGAGGTCCGCATCCGGGTCGGCCCGGACCGTGTCCAGCGGGGTGCTGTCGCCACCGGTGCGCAGGACCGTCGAGACCGGCGGCAGCCCGTCCGGCAGCAGCTGCGGGAGCGGCATGTGCAGCAGGTCGTAGCGCGGGTGGTCGAAGAGCCGTTCCGCCTCCGCGTTGACCAGCACCACCTCACCGGACTCGGCGACACCGAGCACCGCGTCCGGTGCGGCGTCCAGGATCGCCTGCACTCGCGCCTCGGCGCGCTCCCGGTCACTGATGTCCCGGGTGATCGTGGTGATGCCGATCATCTCGCCGCTCTCGTCCAGCAACGGCGACACCAGTGTGGAGACGGCGATGGGGTCGCCTTTCGCGGTGAGCCGCACAGTGCGGTACCGGTCGACCCGCCCGCCGAGCCGGACCAGGAGCCGGACCTGCTCCTCGTCGGCGCGCCGCTCCGGCGGGATGATCGCATCGATCGACTTGCCGATCATGTCGGCGGCCGGGTGGCCGTAGAGCATCTCGGCGCCCGGGTTCCAGGAGAGCACCACGCCGTCGAGGTCGGTGGTGACGATCGCGTCGTGCGAGGACTGCACGATCGAGGCGAGCAGCGCGCGGGCCTGCGCGGCCTGGCGTTGCGTCGTGTCGTCGCGGAGCACCGCGGTCACGTACGTCCCGGCGTCGGGTGCGGTCACCGCGGAAAGGGAGATCTCGACGGGGAAGACGGTGCCGTCGCGGCGCAGGCCACGCAGCGGAAGGCGGCGCAGCGGAGGATGCTCACCCGCGAGGTACGCGGCCCGCTGTGCCGGACAACTGTCGCCGGCGTCGTCGGGGATCAGATCGTCGATGGACCGTCCGACGAGCGTGCCCGGTGGGTAGCCGAACATGTCGTGCGCCCGGGTGTTCGCGAGGGTGATCAGGCCGTCCGAGCGGCTGACGACGACCGCGTCCGGGGCGGTGTCGATCAGGAGCGCCGGGATGTCACGTGACTCCACCGATGCCTCCCTCCCCCCAGGACCATTTTAATCTGATATTCCCGGTATGTTGCGTAACAATCGTCAGGGTGAGAGCAATGCCGGAACCGCCGATCGACCCCAACCGGCCCAGTGCCGCCCGGATCTACGACGCGTTCCTCGGTGGCACCCACAACTTCGCCGCGGACCGGGCGGTCGCCGACCGCACCGCCGAACTGCTGCCGATGACGCCCCGGATCGCGCGGGCCAACCGGGCGTTCCTGCGCCGCGTCGTGCGGTTCGCGACTGCGCGCGGCATCCGCCAGTTCCTCGACCTCGGCTCCGGCATCCCGACCCAGCAGAACGTGCACGAGATCGCCACCGAAGCCCGGGTCGTCCACGTCGACGTCGACCCGGCCGCCGTGCTCTACTCCCGGCACCTGCTCGGTGACGACTCGCGCGTCGCCGTCGTCCACGGCGACCTGCGGCAGCCGTCGCTGGTGCTGGCGGAGCCGGCGGTGCGGAAGCTGATCGACCCGGGCGAGCCGGTCGGCATCCTGATGGTCGCGGTGCTGCACTTCCTGCCGGAGAGCCCGGCACTCACCGCGGCCCTGCGGGATTACCGCGAGCTGGCCGCGCCGGGCAGCGTCCTGGCGATCTCGCACGCCGCCGCCGGCGAGAGCCCGGCCGAGCTGGAACGCATCGCCGACCTCTACAACCGGACCGGCTCGTCGCTGCTGCCCCGCACCACCGAACAGGTCGAACGGTTCTTCGACGGGTGGCGGCTGGTCGAGCCCGGCGTCGTGCAGGGACCCGAGTGGCGGCCCGACCCCGGCGACGACACCACCGGGGCGGCCGGATATCTCACGCTCGCCGGTGTCGCGGTGCGCTGACGTCCGCCGGGCGGTCCCAGCCGTCGCACTCGTCCTCCGGCTCCACCTCGATCAGGTCGAGCAGGTCCGGGCCGGCGTGCTCGACGTCCACCGTGCCACCGACCAGGCCCAGCAGGGCGGCACAGTTGCGCCCGTACCCCTGGATCATGCGGTCCACCCGGGTCGGGTGACCGCACCGGCGGCACGGGCGCATCCGTTCCACTCGAAGATCGGCCATGCGTTCGATTATCCGACGGATCACGCCTCGCCGAGGGCCTCGGCGAGCTCTTCCTTCGACATCGTGGAACGGCCCGGGATGTCCTGCTCGCGCGCCATGTCGTAAAGCTCGTTCCGGGAGTGGTGCTCGTGCCCGGGCATCGCGCCGGTGGTCGCCTCGATGAAACGGCGGCCCATCTCCTCGCGCTCCTCCGGGGTCAGGCGCTCCGCCAGGATCGGGAGAAGTTCCTCCTCTTCCTCCTCGACGTGGTGCCGCAACTCCCCCACGATCGCCGCGATCGTGCCGTCGTAGCCGGGGGCTTCCGGGTCGCCGCGCAGCAGGTTCTGCAGCATCTCCTCGATCTGGTGGTGCTCGACCGCGCCGTCCACGACGTCCTCGCCGGCCTCGGCCGCCTTCGCCCGGATCGTCGGGTAGACGAAGGCCTCCTCGGCCTCCGAGTGCGGCAGCAGCAACCGGTGCACCTCGTGCAGGAGTGCGGCCTTGTCGACGCCGTCGTGCGTCGCCTCCTCCAGCAGCTCGTCGACCTGCTGATGCTGCTCCTTGATCACCTCTACGATGTCCGGCACAGAAACCCCCTCATATGCAGACGAATTGCCCCCCTGCGGAGTTACCCCGGCTGACAGGAAACACTCATCTTCTGATCGCCTAGCCTGCAGCGGGCGAGACGTCGAGAAGGAGAGCACGTGCAAGCGTTCCGGGTCTTCCGCATCACCGCGGTCGCCGAGGCGATCTCGTGGACCGGCCTGCTGGTGGGCATGTTCCTCAAGTACGTCACGGAGACGACCGAGGCCGGCGTCTGGCTCTTCGGCCGGCTGCACGGCGGGCTCTTCGTGGCCTACCTGGTGGCCACTCTCTGGGTGGCGCGCGCCGAGCGCTGGTCGCTGTGGCGCACCTTCTTCGGCCTGGCCGCCTCCGTCCCGCCGCTCACCACCCTGATCTTCGAACGCTGGGTCGCCAAGCGCCGCCCGGCCGGGTCGACGCCGGTCCCGGGGGCCGCCACCGCCGGGACCGGCGTCCCCACCACCTGACGGCGATCTACTTGACGGCGATCGGGTTCACCGGGGACCCGACCGCACCGGTGATCGGCAGCGGCGCCGCGGTCAGCCAGAACTCGTGGACGCCGTCCGCCGTGCAGTCGGCGGCCAGGGCATCCAGGTCCCACATCTCGCCGAGGAAGAGCCCGATGTGCGGGATCGCCACCTGGTGCAGGGGCTGGAAGGCGTGGTCGAACTCGTTCGGCCGCACCTCGAAACCCCAGGTGTCGGTGGCGATCGCGGCGATCTCGGTGCGGTGCAGCCAGTCCGCCGTGGTGAACGACAGCCCCGGTGCCGGGCCGCCGGCGTAATCGCCCCAGCCGTCACGCCGCGCGCGGGCCAGCTGACCGGTCCGGATCAGCACGATGTCGCCCGTACCGACCGACACACCGTGCGCCTCGGCGGTGGCCCGCAGGTGCTCCTCGGTGATGGCGAACCCGTCCGGGAGCTCGCCGTCCGTCCCCAGCACCCGCCCCACGTCCAGCAGGACTCCCCGACCGGCGATCACGTCGGCCACCGTCTCGATGCCCGTCCGCAGGTCGCCGAGGCTGGTCACCACCTGGTCCGCTCGCCGGCCGTTCCACGCCATACCGTGGTCGAAGATGTGGCCCAGCCCGTCCCACTGCGTCGAGCACTGCAACGGCATCGCGATCACGTCGTCGGCGCCGCCGAGCCCGTGCGGGAAGCCCTGCACGCCGGTGACCGCGTCGGTGCCGGTGTCCAGCATCGTGTGCACCGGGTTGGTGCGCCGGCGCCAGCCCTTCTGCGGCCCGTCGGCGTCGAAGCTCTGCGACAGCGAGAACGACACGCCGCGCCGCACCAGCCGCGCGCCCTGCGCACGTTTCTCCGGGGTCAGGAAGTTCATCGTGCCGCGCACGTCGTCGGCACCCCACCGCCCCCAGTTGGAGCAGCGTTTCGCCGCCGCCGCGATCGCGCCCTCCGGGTCCGTGCGGTCGATCATGCGATCCCCTGGAAGACGTCGTTCACCCAGTCGGCGATGAACGTCTGCACGTGCGCGAAGTGGTCGAGGCCGATGTGCTCGGCGCCGCCCTCCTCCTTCGTGAAGACCCGCAGCTCGCGGCGGGGCGAGTTGACCGCCTGCTCGTAGGAGCGGTGCGCGTACGCCAGCGGGATCTGCCTGTCGTTCTCGCCGTGCGCGATCAGGAACGGCACGGTGATCCGCTCCACCACACCGTCGAGGTTGACCGCCTCCGCCTTGGTGATGAAGGTGTCGAGGTCGGTCTCGCCCCACACCCAGAGCACGTGGTCCCAGTAGTGCGGGACCGGGTTCTCGCCCTCGCGCTCCAGGCGGCGCTTCTGCACGGCACCCCAGTCGTGGTTGGCGCCCCACGCCACGCAGAGGGCGAGCCGCTTCTCGAAGGCGGCCGCCCGCGGCGCGTAGTACCCACCCAGCGACCAGCCGATCAGGCCGATCTTGGCGGGCAGCACGTCGTCCCTGGTCAGCAGATAGTCGACGCACGCCGCCGCCCAGTCCTCGGTCTCCACGCGACTGGTCAGGCCGAGGAACCGCAACGCCTCGCCACTGCCCGGGCAGTCGACCATCAGGGTGTTGACGCCCCGCGCGGCCATCTCGTGGGCGAACCCCGAGGCGTACATGTGCTCCTTGGTCGAGTCGAGCCCGTTCCACAGGATGACGGTCGGCGCCGGGCCGTCGGTGTCGGCGCGTTTGAAGTACGCCGGGAGCAGCGAACCCTCGAACGGGATCGCCACCCGCGTGGTCGCCGGGTCGATCAGGTCGAACGCCTTCTGCTGAAGGTCGAGCAGCCGCTGGTAGAACGCCGCCCGGCCCGGTGACTTGGCGCTCTGCATGCGCTCGGCCTGCGCCAGGTAGTTGGTGGCCCGCTGGTATTTCTGCCCGGCCGTGCGCAGGTGACCGGCCTTCTCGTCGGCGGCGGCCGCGGTGGCGAGATCCTCCGCGACCCGGGCCCAGGAGGCCATGAACTCGGCGGTGCCGACGTCGGAACCCTGCGCGGCGAGCTCGCGGATCGGCCGGCAGGCGCGGTCCACCTCGTCGATCAGGCCACCGCTGTTCAGGGTCGCGACGACGCCCAGGTTCCAGACGTAGTTGCCGGGAAAGTACTCGAACATTCAGCTCTGCCTCTCTGCTTGCACGCGCGCCTCTGCTCGCGCTTTCGCCGGGTCGCGGCGGCGGACGGCCGGGAGAGCCTCGGTCTCCGGGCCGGAGGTGATGCGGTTGGTGAGGCTGCCGATCCCCTCGACGGTCAGCGTCACCACGTCGCCGTCCCGCAGCGGCGGCGGATCCTGCCGGCCGCGGCGGCCCCACAGCTCGGCGAGGCAGCCGCCGTTGCCGACCGTGCCGGAGCCGAGCACGTCACCGGGACGCACCACGCTGTCGCGGGCCGCGTACGCGAGCATCGTCTCGAACGTCCACCCCATGTTGCTGAGCAGGTCGCGGCCCACCTCGACACCGTTGACCTCGGCGGTGCACCACAGATCGAGGAAACCGGCACGCTTGTGCACGTCGAGCTCGTCGGCCGTGACGATCCACGGGCCGAGACTGCTCGCGAAGTCCTTGCCCTTGGCCGGGCCGAGGCGCACCTGCATCTCGCGGCCCTGCAGATCGCGCGCCGACCAGTCGTTGAAGATCGTGTAGCCGAAGATCGTCTGGTCCGGCCCGGCGATCGCGGCGACCTCCAGCTCGAAGTCCCGGGCCACCGACCGGGCCGGGAACGGCACGTCGTCGCCGGGCCCGAAGATCCGGTGCGGGTTGGTGAAGTAGAAGGTCGGCGCGTCGAACCACGCCTCCGGCACGCCCGCCGCACCGTCCACGCTGCGGCGCACGCCGTCGACATGCTCCTCGAACGCCACGAAGTCACGGAGCGAGGGCGGCAGCAGCGGCGCGAGCAGCCGCACATCTTCCAGGGGTACGGTCTCCGCGAGGTCGAGCCGGTTCGCCGCGGCAACCCCGCCCGCGATGATCGACTCGATCGCCGGGGCGGCCGCGAAGACCCGTACACCCTGGTCCTCGATCTGTCCGGTCTTGATCCGGCCGTCGTGCCGGAAACGCGCGATCCGCACGGCTCAGACCGGCGGGGCGACGAACACGCCGCGGTCGACGTCGTTGAACGACTGCTTCGCCACGAACTCGTTCATCGGGTTCGCGGTGCCCCACTGGTCGCTGACCGTCGGATCGGAGAAGTCGTAGAGGTGCGGGTGCCAGGTGTCCTCGTCGAGTTCTTCCAGCTCGGTGGTGTACTCGATGGTGTTGCCGTGCGGGTCGAGGAAGTAGCTGAAGGTGTTGTTGCCGGCCATGTGCCGGCCCGGGCCCCACACCTTCTCCACACCGCCGCGCAGCAGCCGGCCGGTGCCGCGCATGTACTCGTCGATGCCGCGCATCTCGAACGACGCGTGGTGCAGCGAGACGTGCGGGCCACGGGCGATCGCGAGGCTGTGGTGCCAGCGGTTGGTGCGCAGGAACCACATCATCTCGCCCATCCGCGGGTGCATCAGGGTGTCCGAGAGCGCGAAGTTGAGGTGCCGGTGGTAGAACGCGACGGTCGCCTCCGGGTCCGGCGAGTTGATCACCACGTGGGAGAGCTTGACCGGGACCGACTCGCCTTCCTCCAGCTTGCGGTGCTGGCGGACGGCGACGTCGCAGGAGACCTCGACGGTACGCCCGTCGATGTCGAAGAAACGGAAGCCGTATCCGCCGCCCGGGGTCAGCAGCCGGCCCGGCTCGGTGACCAGCTTGACGCCGGCGCGGCCCAGTCGCTCGGCGAGGGCGTTCACGTCGGCCTCGTTCGCGGCACCGAAAGCGATCAGGTCGAGCCGCTTCTCGGCGGCCTTGCGCAGCCGCACCGAATATTGCTCGGGGGAACCGGCCGCGGCGAGGAACGCGATGCCCTCGTCGGTGGTCTCGGCGTCCAGGCCCCACATGTCGGTGTAGAACTCGAGCTGCCGGTCGTAGTCGGGCACCGCCAGGTCGACGTGCCGCAGGTGGGTGATCAGACGTTCGTCGTTCATGTCGTTTCTCCTCACGCTCAGGCCGGCTCGGCGACGAGCGCCGACACCCGGGCCATCAGCCCCGGGACGTCGCCGCGCTCGTGGTCGAGCAGCCAGCGGGTCAGTTGCAGGGAAGCCTCGACGACCGTCCTGGCCCGGTCGAGGCGGCGGCCGGTGAAGTCGGACCACACGGTGTCGGTGAGGGTGCCGGCCCCGAGCAGCAGCTCGGCCAGCACGGACGCGTCCTCCAGTGCCTGCGCGGCGCCCTGGGCCAGGGTGGGCGGGCAGCTGTGCGCGGCGTCGCCGATCAGCACCACCCGGCCGCGGTGCCACGGCCCGTCGAGCACGTGGCTCTCGAAGGCGGTGTAGTTGACCCGGCTCGGGTCGGTGAGGTGCTCCCGGATCTCGTCCCACGGGCCGTGGTAGCCCAGCGAGAGCTCCCGCATCGTGGTGAGCGCCTGCTCCGGGCCGAGGCCGGCGCGGTGCTGCACGTCCTCCACCAGATAGGCGTAGAGGGTGTCGGCACCGGTCGGGCAGTAACCCGCGATGTAGCACGGCCCACCGTAGATCAGCTCGGTCCGGGTCACGCTCGCCGGCCGCCTGGTGAACGCCCGCCAGATGCCCATGCCGACCGGCCGCGGCTCGGCGTCGATGCCGAGCTGGCGCCGGGTCCACGAGCGGATGCCGTCGGCGCCGACGACCAGGTCGTAGCGTCCGGTGCTGCCGTCGGTGAAGGTCACCAGGACGGTGTCGCCGTCCTGCTCGAGACGATCCGGGCAGCTGCCGAAGCGGACCTTGGCACCGGCCGCGGCGGCCCGGTCGATCAGGATCCGGGCCAGGGCCGGACGGTACATCCCGAGGGTGGCCGGCAGGTCGGGACCGCCGGTGCGCAGGTCGGTGAGCTCGGCGACGAGCGTGCCGGCCGGATCGGGGGCACGCAGGCCGAGCGTGTCGAACCCGTACCCCTGTGCGGCGACGGCGTCCCAGACGCCCAGCTCGCGCAGCACCCGCAGAGCGTTGCCCTGCAGCGTGATCCCGGAGCCGATGGCCGCGACGTCGGGTTTGACGTCCACCAGGTCGACGGCGACGCCGCCCTCGGCGAGCAGGATCGCCGCCGCGGCACCGGCCGCGCCGCCACCGACGACCAGTACGTTACGAACTGCTGGCACGGCCGTTTCCCCTCTGTTTCGCGTGTGATGGGGACCACTGTGGCCCCCGCCGCCACTATCAGGGAAGCTCGACTTGGTGATGCAAGCCATAGGTCGTGCTTATAGTTTCGCCATGCCCGTCGACCGCGTGTTGGCCAACCTCGACCTGAACCTGCTGGTCACCCTGGACGCTCTGCTGCGGGAGCGGAACGTGACCCGCACCGCCGAACGGCTCGGCATCAGCCAGCCCGCCGTCAGCGGCGCGCTGAGCCGTCTGCGGCGACATTTCGGTGACCAGTTGCTGGTCCGGGTCGGCAACCGGTACGAACTCACCCCGCTCGCCACCCGGGTCGCCGCGCTCACCGGCCCGGCGCTCGCCGGCGTGCGCCGCGTCTTCGACTCCACCGTCGAGTTCGACCCGTCCCAGCTGGACCGCGAGTTCACCGTGGTGACGTCCGACTACGCGGCGACGATCCTCGGGCCGCCGGTCGCCCGGCTGCTCGCCAAGCGTGCGCCCAAGGCCCGGTTGCGCCTGCAGCAGACCACGCCGGACGCGGTCGACCACGCCGCCGACACGCTGCGCACCGCCGACGGGCTGTTCATCCCGTACGGCTTCGTGAGCGGACTGCCGCACCTCGACCTCTACGAGGACCGCTGGGTCTGCATCGTCTCCGCCGACAACACCGGCATCAGCAGCTCGCTCAGCCTCTTCGACCTGGGCGACATGCCGTGGGTGGTGTTCTTCGACCGGCCCACCGCGTACGCCCCCGCCCTGCGCCAGCTGCGGATGCTGGGCATCGACGCCCGGGTCGACGTGGTCGTCGACGGGTTCTGCCAGATGCCGTTCCTGGTCGCCGGGACGCCGCGGGTCGCGCTCATCCAGGAACGGCTGGCCACGCTGATGGCGCCGGTCGCCGGGATCCGGATCCTCGAGGTCCCGTTCCAGGCCGTGACGCTTGTCGAGTCGTTCTGGTGGAACCCGCTGCACACCAACGACCCGGTCCACGCCTGGTTCCGCGACCTGCTGGTCGAGGCGGCCGACGAGTTGTGGCCGCCGATCGAATGACGCCGGTCGCGGTCGGTTCGGTCGGGTCGCGGCCGGTTCGGGAGTGGTGGGACGCGACCGCTTATCAGCCCGGGTGATGGCCGGCATCAGCGAATGTGCCTTCCGCCGGCGATGTGCGGCCGCCCATAGTCAGGGACCACCGAGTGTGACCTGGACCACCGGAAGGCTCTCCCATGGCTCTCAGTACGCCCGCACCCATACGCCAAGCCGGCCGCACCCAACTCATCCTGCTGCTCGCCGGCAGCTGTCTCTCCGTCCTCGGCGCGGTGCTCATCGCACCCGTCCTGCCACAGATGACCGACCACTTCGCGGGCGTGCCCGGCGCCGCCGCCCTGGTGCCGATCGTGCTCACGGTGCCCGCCCTGATGATCGGCCTGACCGCGCCCTTCGCCGGCGTCATCGCCGACCGGATCGACCGCAAACGCGTCCTGATCATCGCGATGGTCGGCTACTCGATCTTCGGAACGGCGCCCCTTTACCTGAACTCACTGGGCTCGATCATCGGCAGCCGGGTCCTGGTCGGGCTCTGCGAAGCCGCGATCATGACCTGCTGCACCACCCTGATCGCCGACTACTGGTCCGGGTCGCGGCGCAGCCGATACCTGGGACTTCAAACATTGCTGGCATCGGTCTCCGCCACCGTCTTCCTCGGCATCGGCGGGGCTCTCGGATCCTCCGGCTGGCGAACACCCTTCTGGCTGTACGCGGTCGCGGTGCTCCTGGCCGTCCCCATGGCCCTGCTGATCTGGCAACCCGCCCGCGCCGCCGCCGCACCGGCTGAGCTGCCACCCATCCCGTGGCGCAAACTGCGGACCCCGTGCCTCGTCACGCTCGCGGGCGGCGTCGTCTTCTACGCCCTGATCGTGGAGTTGTCGTTCGTGCTCGACGAGGTCGGCGTCACCGCGACCGCCACCATCGGTGCGCTGTCCGCCCTGATGTCCCTGGCCACCGCCGCCGCAGCCGGCTCGTTCGCCAAACTCTCCCGCCACACCCCGCGCACCCTGCTGCCGATCGCATTCGGACTCGCCGCAGCCGGTTTCCTGGTCATCGCCGCAACCACCTCAGTCCCGGTGATCACCCTCGGCGCGGTACTCACCGGTGCCGGCACCGGCCTGCTGCTCCCCACCCTGGTGACCTGGGCGACCAACGGGCTGTCCTTCGCCGAACGCGGGCGCGGGACCGGCCTGTGGACCGGGACGCTCTTCATCGGCCAGTTCTTCTCCCCGATCCTGATCACCGGGGTGGGCGCCGCCGTGGGCGGCCTGTGGCCGGCGCTGGGGCTGCTCGGAGTGGTCTCCGCCGTGCTCGCGGTGGCGATGCTCGCGGTGGTCCCGCGAGACGCCGGGCGGCTGGACGTCACCGAGGCCTGACGGTCCCCATCCGGGAGGCTGGGCTCGCGCTCCGCGGTCGCGGAGATGCGTTGCGGCGACCACGAGCGCGAGCCGGGCGGGTTCGGGGGCCGGCCCGCGCTTGTTTATGGCGGCCGGCGCGGCTCCCACTTGGTGCTGGCGGCCGGCCCGGCTCCCCGCTTGGTGCTTGCCGCCCAGCCCGGCTCCCCGCTTGGTGCTTGCCGCCCAGCCCGGCTCCCCGCTTGGTGCTTGGACCCCCGAGAGCCGCATGCCAGCGGCCGTAGGCACGAATCCAGATCCGGATCCGGTGGATTGCGATTATGGTGCCGACCGTCGACCCTGCAACCGTAAGCACGAGCCGAGCCGGAGACGGTCGGAGGCTGTGCAGGGCGGGACACCGGTCTCCGCGAGCAAAGCCGGATCGGCTGGGGGGTCCGCGGTTGCGAGAAACGCCTTACTGCGGCCTGCCACCAGCGCGAGCTGGATCAGGCTGGCTCGTCCCTGTGGTCGCGGCAAACGTCGTTCCGGGGCAAAAGCGACAGCGAACCCGCCCGGCTGTCACTCACGGCTGTGCGAAAGCGGTTTCGCACAGCCGTGAGTGACAGCCGGGCACATCCGCACAGCCGTGAGTGACAGCCGGGCGCATCCGCACAGCCCTGAATGACAGCCGAGCGCATCCGCACAGCCGTGAATGACAGCCGGGTGTGCAGCGGTCGGATTCCACCGGGCTTGAACACCCGTTCCACGAGCGAGGCCACCGCTTCCTGTGATCGTGACGAGCAGCCGGGCGCGTCACGATCGATGACAACGACGCGGACGGTTGCACGCAACCTGTGGAGCCGGCGGCGCCGGGGAGGGAACACGCTCTGCTGGATCGCGTAGCCCACCGTGAATTCGGGGAGCACACGATGCTGCGGGTTGGGGTCGGTCAGGCCGGGGTTGGCTGGGGCAGGGTGCGCGCCGAGCCGTAGGACGTGCCGGCGCGGTCCCGTTCGAGCCAGCCGGATTCGATGAGCATGCGGCGGACTGCGGCTACGTCGTCGGCGGCCCGGGAGAGGCGGGTGTTGATCTCGTCCTCGGACAGGATGCCGTCGACGGCCAGGAAGCGGGCGAAGAGTTCGGCCGTCTGCTGGTAGCGGTCGCTCATCGTGGGCGGCAGGCTGGTCAGGCGGCCGTGCGTGAAGTAGGAGCGCAGCTGCGGGTAGTCCGTCAGCAGCGCGGCGATCGGCTGGGTGCGGTCCAGCTCGTGTGCCACCTCGCGCAGGATGCCGGGCAGGACGCGGTAGACGCCGTCGCCCGTGCCGGAGGCCAAGCCGGCGCCGACCAGGCGGCCCAGCAACTCGCCGACCTGGGCCTTCGGGAGGTCGAGGAGGTAGGTCAGCTCGGCGATCGTGACGCCTTCGTTGCCACGGATCGCCAGCTCGGTGAAGGCCCGCAGCCGGGGCGGATGGGCCAGCTGCATCAGGATCTCGGCGGCGCGCGCGACGGAATCGGACATCCCGTCACCGTAGGCTTCCCGGCTACGGTCGGCGACCGAATATCCGGGGGCCGATCGGGGTACTTCACGTTCTCCTCCGGTTTGGGGCGACGCGGTGCATCGGCCGCGGCGTACCGGCGCGGACTGGAGGCATCATGATCATCTCTCTGGTGGCGGCCGCGGCCGTCCTGTCGAGCGGCGCGGTCACGGCCGGCGGACCGGATCCGGCAGGCAGAACGATCACGGCGGACAAGGGCACGGCGATCACCGCGGGCGAAGCGTTCACAGGCACGGCGGCCACCGGACGGGCGGTCACCGGCGGGCAGGCCGAAGAAACGGCGGGCGAAGGGACGGCGGGCGAAGGGACGGCTGGCGAAGGGACGGCTGGGACCGGTGGGATCGATGTGGTCGCGACCGTTTACGACCCGGACAGCCGGGTGCTCGCGGATGCGGCGTTCCGGTCGTACGGGGACCGGTTCGCGCTGACCAAGCGGGCCACGGGTGGCGGGCGGCCCTACCTGGAGTACCGGTATCTGCGCCTGGACGGCAGCCTCCAGACCGGGGTGCACCACGGGCTGGACACGGTGGACGCGATCGTCACGTTCGACCATGACTTCGGGGAGGGCCGCAAGGTGATGTTCCGGGTCTGTGTGACGGCGACGCGGGGGGCGGATCTGTGCAGTGCGGCCGGGGACGGCCAGAACTGGGCGGCGGGGTACGCGTGACCGATTGACTTTTGTCGATCAGTGAGTGAGGGTGGGGCGCACAGCACTGCCGCCGGAGCCACGCGGCCACGGGAGCACGGGCAGCTCCCGGCATCCACCGCAGCAGGCCGTCACGCGTCGCGTGCACGGCCCGAACTCACGGAGTGCTGAGCTCACATGTCCTCACCCGTACGCCTCAAGCTCTTGATCTCTATTGCTGTCGCGGCGCTGGCCGCGGCGTTCGCCGTGCTCGTCGCACCCAGCAGCCCGGCTGCCGCGCACGGCAACGTGATCGGCCCCGCGTCGCGCAACTACGGCTGTTTCGAACGCTGGGGCTCGAAGTTCCAGGACCCGGCGATGGCCACCGAGGATCCGATGTGCTGGCAGGCCTGGCAGGCCAACCCGAACGCCATGTGGAACTGGAACGGCCTGTTCCGGGAGAACGTGGCCGGCCGGCACGAGGCCGCCATCCCGGACGGGCAGCTGTGCAGTGGCGGCCGCACCGAGGGTGGCCGGTACAACGCCATGGACACCGTGGGTGACTGGAAGGCGACCTCGGTCGGCAACTCTTTCACGGTGCAGTTGTTCGACGGTGCGCGGCACGGCGCCGACTACATCCGGGTCTACGTGACCAAGCCGGGCTTCAACCCGGTGACCACCGCACCGAAGTGGTCGGACCTGGAACTGGTCAGCTCGGTGCCGAACACGCCCGCCGCGCAGTGGACGCATCAGCAGGCGAACGGCGTGCAGATCGACGTGCCGGTGAGTGTGTCCGGACGGTCCGGGCGGGCCCTGGTCTACACGATCTGGCAGGCCAGTCACCTGGACCAGTCGTATTACTTCTGCAGTGACGTCGCCTTCGGCGGCGGTCAGCCGTCGAACCCGCCGTCGTCGTCACCGAGCGTGAGCCCGAGCGCCAGCGCCAGCGTGAGCCCGAGTGCGAGCACCAGCCCGAGCGTCTCGACACCGCCGGTCACCGGCGCCTGCGCGGCCGCCTACACCGTGACCTCGCAGTGGTCGGGCGGTTTCCAGGGTGAGGTGAAGGTGACCGCCGGCAGCGCGGCGATCAGGGGCTGGACGGTGGCGCTGACGTTCCCCGGCGCGGCCCCGATCCAGCAGGCCTGGAACGCCACGATGACCGCCAACGGCAACACGGTGAGCGCGACGAACGTCGCCTACAACGGCAGTCTGACGGCCGGTGGCAGCGCGACCTTCGGGTTCCTCGGCTCGGGTTCGTCGTCCGCGCCGACCGTCACCTGCACGGCCACCACGTAACACTCGCATCCGCGGTACACCTTTGTTACATTGACGTTAATGGGAGCGCTCCCACCCGTCCCCCGACACATCCCCAGAGAAAGGGAGGCAAAGCCCACCGCGTGGTACGGCTCCGTCCACGCCAGTGCTGTGGCTCCATCACGGGGAACGAGGCTGCCCCACCTCGTTCCCCACCCCCCTTCACCTGCCGCCCAGCCCCAGCGTGCTCTGTCGCGGCAGCACGCCGGACGCGGCGATCCGGCCGGCCAGCGGACCGGCCAGCTGGATGAACCGGCCGACGTCGGTGCCCAGCGCCTTCCACGGCCCGGCCGCCAGCTCACTCGTACGCTGCTCCAGGTCCGCCCGCGCCCGCACCCCGGCCTCGGTGGCCGTGCCGTCCGCCCGCACCCAGCCGCGATCGACCAGGCGGGCCCGGGCCGCGTCCCACTCGTCGGGTGTCCAGCCGCGACTGGTGAACACCGACTCCGGCGCCGCGCCGACCGCGGCGAACGACACCAGCAGCTCGCACGGGTCGAACCCGGCCACCAGCGCGGCCGCCACGTGACCGTCACCGCGGTGCTCCCGCAGGATCGTGGCCGCCTGCCAGAGCACCAGATGGGGCTGGTCCGCCCAGGGCAGGTCCTGGTTCGCCGCGGCGAGCGGGCGCCCGGCGGTCTGCGCCGCCTCGGCCGCCCGGCGGGCCAGCGCCGCGACCTCCCCGAGATCGGCCACCCCCTCGTCACCGAGCAGCGCGCGCAACGCCCGGTCGACCGCGATCAGGCGGTGCTCCAGCACCGTCGCCGGCGCCGCCACCGACCAGGCGGCCGGCACGAAGGACCCCACCATGCGCGGGTTGAAGCTGTAGAACGCCGAGCTCACCGCCGCCGCGCCGGCCGGACCGAGCGGGGCGGCCCGCCACGCGAAATAGCTGGGCCAGCGCGTCTCGACGTCGTACCCCAGTTTCTCCGCCTCCGCGGTCACCTCGGGCGCGTAGTAGAGGATCGCGTGCAGCGGCTCCACCACCCGCCACAGTTGCCGCGCCAGACCGTCCGCCATCTCATGCATGTCAGCGATCAAAGCACACGAATGTCAAGGGGCACCTCGATCCGGGACGTCAGTTCGTCGGCGCTGATGCCGAACGTGTCCACGACCCGCACCCCCGACGGCTCGATCAAGAACGTTGCCACGTCCGTGTAGACACGTGTCACGCAGGCCTTCCCGGTCAGCGGGTAGGTGCAGGCGGGCACGAGCTTCGGCGTACCGTCCTTGGCGAAGAGCGTCATCATCACCCAGACCTCCTTGGCGCCGGCCGCGAGATCCATCGCGCCGCCGACGGCGGGGATCGCGTCGGGCGCACCGGTGTGCCAGTTCGCCAGGTCGCCGCCGGCCGAGACCTGGAAGGCGCCCATCACGCAGACGTCCAGGTGACCGCCGCGCATCATCGCGAACGAGTCGGCGTGATGGAAGTACGCGGCGCCGGGCAGCTCCGAGACCGGCTGCTTGCCGGCGTTCGTCAGATCCTGGTCGGCCTCGGCGTCCGGCACCACCTCGCCCATGCCGAGCATGCCGTTCTCGGTGTGCAGGACGACGCCGCTCGCCGGATCCAGGAACCGCGCGATCGCGGTGGGCTGCCCGATGCCGAGGTTCACGTAGGCCCCGGCCGGGATGTCCGAAGCGACCCGCCGGGCCAGCGCCTCCTTGTCCAGAGCCGTCATCGGGGCACCTCCACCAGCGTGTTCACGAAGATCGACGGGGTCACGACCGCCTCCGGGTCCAGGTCGCCGGCCTCGACGACCCGGGACACCTGCGCGATAGTCACCCGGGCGGCGGTCGCCATCACCGGCCCGAAGTTGCGTGCCGTCTTGCGGTAGACGAGGTTGCCGAGCCGGTCGGCCACATGCGCCCGGATCAGCGCCACGTCACCGTGGATCGGGTACTCCAGGACGAACTCGCGGCCGTCGATGACCCGCGTCTCCTTGCCCTCGGCGAGCGGGGTGCCGACACCTGTCGGGCAGTAGAACGCGCCGATGCCGGCACCTGCCGCACGCATCCGCTCGGCCAGGTTGCCCTGCGGGACCACCTCCAGCTCGATCTTGCCCGAGCGGTAGAGGTCGTCGAAGACCCAGGAGTCCGACTGCCGGGGAAACGAGCAGATCATCTTGCGTACGCGGCCCGCGGCCAGCAACGCCGCCAGCCCGGTGTCGCCGTTGCCCGCGTTGTTGCTGACCACGGTGAGGTCGCCGGCGCCGTGCTCGATCAGCGCGTCGATCAGCTCGACGGGCATGCCCGCCATGCCGAACCCGCCGACCAGCACGGTGTCGCCGTCCCGCACCGCGCCGACCGCCTCCAGCGCGCCGGTGATGGTCGTCCTCACGCCTGGTTCTCCAGGACCACTGCGAGGGCCTGCCCCACGCCGATGCAGATCGCGGCCACACCCCAGCGCTGGTTGCGCTCCCGCAGGACGTGGGCCAGGGTGCCGAGGATGCGGGCGCCGGACGCGCCGAGCGGGTGACCGATCGCGATCGCACCGCCACGGGTGTTGACGATCTCTGGGTCGATCCCCCAGGCATCGACGCACGCCAGCGACTGCACCGCGAAGGCCTCGTTGAGCTCGACCGCGCCCACGTCCGACCAGCCGATGCCGGCCCGGCGCAGCGCCTTGGCGGCGGCCTCGACCGGCGCGAACCCGAAATCCTGCGGGTCGACGGCGTGCGCGGCACGCCCGGCGATCCGGGCCAGCGGGCCGGTCCCGATCAGCGCGGCGGCCGACTCGGACCCGATCAGGACGGCGGCGGCGCCGTCGTTCAGCGGCGACGCGTTGCCGGCCGTGATCGTCCCCTCGGCGCGGAACGACGGCTTCAACCGGGTCAGCTTCTCGACGCTGCTGTCCGGCCGGATGCCCTCGTCCCGGGTGAGGTCGCCGGCCGCGACCGTCAGCTCGTCGTAGAAGCCCTCGTCCCAGGCACGCGCCGCCAGCACGTGCGACCGGGCGGCGAACTCGTCCTGCCGCTCCCGCGAGATCTTGTGCTTCTCCCCCAGCTGCTCGTTGCACTCACCGAGCGACGCCGTCCACTCCTGGGGCATCCGGGGGTTCACCAGGCGCCAGCCCAGCGTGGTGGAGACGGCCTCGAGGTTGCCCGCGGGAAACGCCCGGGACGGCTTCGGCAGCACCCACGGCGCCCGGGTCATCGACTCGACGCCGCCGACGACCACGACGTCGGCGTCACCGGCGACGATTGCCCGGGACGCGCCGATCGCGGCGTCCAGCGACGAGCCGCAGAGCCGGTTCACGGTCGCCGCCGGCACCGACGTGGGCAGGCCGGCCAGCAGCACCGCCATCCGGCCGACGTTGCGGTTGTCCTCGCCGGCGCCGTTCGCGTTGCCCCAGAGCACGTCGTCGATGCGGGCCGGGTCCAGCTCCGGCGTCCTGGCGAGCAGCCCGGTCAGGGCGGTGGCGGCCAGGTCGTCGGGGCGGACCTCGGCGAGCGCCCCGCCGTAGCGGCCGAACGGCGTGCGGACCGCGGCGTAGACGAACGATTCGGTCACTGCTGTTCCTCCAGGACACGTTGGGCGATGCGGAAGGCGGTGTTCGCGGCCGGTACGCCGCAATAGATCGCCGTTTGCAGTATCACTTCTTTGATCTCGTCGACCGAGAGTCCGTTGGTGCGGGCCGCGCGTACGTGCATCGCCAGCTCCTCGTGATGGCCGAGAGCGATCAGGGCGGTGAGCGTGATCAACGACCGGTCCCGGCGGGCCAGGCCCTCCCGGGTCCAGATCTCCCCCCAGGCGTACCGGGTGATCAGGTCCTGGAAATCCCTGGTGAACGCCGTGGTCCCGGCGGTCGCGCGGTCCACGTGCGCGGGGCCGAGCACCTCACGGCGAACCTTGAGGCCGGCCGTGCGGGCCGCGTCGAAGTGCTGGTCCAGCAGGAACGCGACCACCTCCGGGTTCTCGGCGGGCGCCAGGTGCGCGACGCCGTCGAGGACCACGAGCCGGCCGTTGACGACACCCTCCGCGATCAGGGCGAGGCCGTCCGGCGGCGTCGGCTTGTCGTGGGCGCCGGCCACGGCCAGGACCGGGGCGGCGATCTCGGACAACCGGTCGCGTACGTCGAAATCGGACAGCGCCTCGCAGGCCAGCGCGTAGCTCCCGGCGTCGGTGGCACGCAGCGCGGCGATCAGCGGCTCGGTGGTGCCGGTGGAGGCGCCGGGCGCGAACCAGCGTTCCCGGGAACCGGCCACGACGGCCTCGGTGCCCGCCTCGCGGACCAGGCCGGCACGTTCCTGCCACATCTCCGGCGAACCGATCCGGGCGCCGGTGCAGAGCAGGGCGGCGGCGCTGACCCGCGCCGGATGGTCCAGCAGCAGTTGCAGGCCGATCGCGCCGCCGATCGAGTCGCCGGCATAGAGGAACGACGCGCCTGGCCGGATCTGATCAGCGAGGTCGATCACCGCGCCGGCCAGGTCCGCGATGCTGAACGCCGCCGCGGCAGGTGCGGCGGCGCCGTGGCCGGGAAGGTCCAGGCCGACGACGTGGTAGAAGCCGTACAGGCGTTCGGCGCAGCGCCGCCAGAGCGTGCCGGCGCTGGTGCCGAGGGAGGCACCGAGCAACAGCAGCGGGCGGTCGGGTGCGTCGGTGAAGACGGTGGCGCTCAGCACGCGGTCACTCCTTCGCGCGGGCCACGGCCGCGTCGATGATCTGGTCGGTGGCGCCGCGGTACGGCTCGCCGGCGGCCGCGTCCGGGGCGATCGACCGCTGCTCGGCGTCGATGCCGGGGCGGGCCGCGGCCAGGTTGGCGGTCATCCAGGCGGTCTCCACCCGCAGGCCGCCGAGGAGTTCGGCGGTCTGCGCGCCGGCCGTGACCGTGCGGCGGGCCAGCGTGCGCAAGGTGGCCCACTCGACGTGCCAGCCGCCGTCCGGGCGTTCGTCGACGGCGGCGGACGCGGCGGCGTGCACCGTCGCGGCCAGCGGTGGCGCGGCCAGGGCGGCGCGGCGGACCAGGACGGCCAGGACCGGGTTCTGCTTGTTCGGCATCGCGGACGAGCCGCCCCGGCCGGGCCCCGCGTCCTCGGTCAGCTCGTGGATCTCGGGACGGGTCGCCACGAGGACGTCGTTGGCGATCCGGCCCCACGCGTCGGTGCAGGTCACCAGGGCGTCGGCGACGGCGGTGAGCGGGGCGCGGGCGGTGTGCCAGGGGTCGCGGACCCGCAGGTCCAGCGCGGCACCCACGGTTTCGATCAGGTCCCGGACCACGGCCGGCGAACCGGCCAGGGCGACCGGTGCGGCCAGGCTGCCGGCGGCGCCACCGATCTGGAGCGGCAGGTCGGCAGCCGCGGCGAGGCGGTGCCGGGCGTCGAGGACGCCGGTGAGCCAGCCTGCGGCTTTGAGACCGAAAGTGATCGGTACGGCGTGCTGGGTCAGCGTGCGGCCGGCCATCGGGGTGTCCCGGTGCTCGTCGGCGAGACGGGCCAGGGTGGCGATCTGCGCGGCCAGGTCGGCGCGGACCCGGGCGCAGGCGTCCCGCAGGCACAGCACCAGGGCGGTGTCCAGCACGTCCTGGCTGGTCAGGCCCTTGTGCAGCCAGTCCGCAGCGGCCGGGTTGTGCTCCTTCAGGCGGCCCCGGAGGAGCTTGAGCAGCGGGATGACCGGGTTGCCACCGGCCTCGGCGTCCCGGGCGACGGCGGCGACGTCGTCCGGGCCGACCAGCGCGGCCAGACCGTCCGGAGGGGGTGCGAGGCGGGCTTCGGGGTCGGCTACGCCGTGCAGGACCAGGGCGTCGAGCCAGGCGGATTCGACGCGGGTCATGGCGGACAGCACGGTCGCGTCGGTGAAGAGGTCACCGGCGCGGTCGTCGCCCGGCCACAGGAGGTCACTCACCGGCGGCTCCGGAGGGTATTGGCGATGCCCTTGGAGGCTTTACCCCGGGCCGGCGGAAAACCACGGGAGAGTGCGTCGCCCGTACTCCTCAATGCTCTCAAGCCCATGCGTCGCGCAGCCGGGGGTAGGTCAGGAAGACTGTCTCGTCGTCGCCCTGAAGGCGTACGTCGAAGATCAGGCCGCCCGGTTCGCGGGTCGTGATCAGGGTGGCGCGGCGGTCCGGCGCGACCGATTCGAGCAGGGTGTCGGCGGCGAGCACGTCCGGGTCGTCCGGCAGGTAGGCGCGGGTGAACAGCCGGTCCGTCAGGCCACGGGCAAAAACGGTCACGGCGAAGAACGGCGCGCGGCCCGGCTCGGTGGCGCCCGGTTCCAGCGTGGCGAACTGGTAGTGCCCGTCCGGGTCGGTGGCGGCACGCCCCCAGCCGGTGAAGGTCCAGCCGTCGCGGCGCAGCGAACCCGGCGCCTGCGGCACGTGGCCCTGCGGATCGGGCTGCCAGATCTCCAGGACCGCGTCGGGAACGGGCGCGCCGAGGCCGTCGGTGACCCGGCCGTGCAGCCGTACCGCGCGCGGGTGTGCCGGCGGGACCAGCTCGTTCATCAACGGATATTCGAGGCCCAGGTGGAAGAACGGCCCCACGGTCTGGCCGGGCACGGCGGTCATGCGACGTCCTCGTCGGTGTCGAGGGGGGTGCGGTGGGTGCCGGTGAGGACGATGTCCCAGCGGTACCCGGTGCTCCACTCCGGGGTGGTGAGGTCGTGGTCGTACTGGGCGATCAGCAGCTCGCGCGCCTTCGGGTCGGTGATCGACTGGTAGATCGGGTCGTAGCCGAAGAGCGGGTCGCCCGGGAAGTACATCTGGGTGACCACCCGCTGGGTGAAGTCGAGCCCGAACAGCGAGAAGTGGATGTGCGCGGGCCGCCAGGCGTTGCGGTGGTTGCGCCACGGGTACGGGCCCGGCTTGATCGTCTGGAACCGGTAGGAGCCGTCCGCGCCGGTGATGCAGCGGCCGACGCCGGTGAAGTTCGGGTCGTGCGGCGCCGGGTGCTGGTCGCGCTGATGCCGGTAGCGGCCCGCCGCGTTCGCCTGCCACACCTCGACGAGTTGCCCGGCCACCGGCCGCCCGTCGCCGTCCAGCACCCGCCCGGCCACCACCATCCGCTCGCCGATCGGGGTGCCGGCGTGCTGGATGGTCAGGTCGGCCTCGTCGTCGGCGACGTCGCGGTGGCCGAACGCCGGCGCCCACAGCTCGATCGACTCCGGGTCGATCAGGTGCGGTGGCTGCTTCGGGTGGCGCAGGACGGAACTGCGGTACGGCGGGTAGTCGTGTTTCGGTTGTGGGCCGCCGGGGTGCCGAGCTGCCGCTTCGATCTCCCGATTGATGTCAGCTTGGGACAACTCCATGTTCACGTCCCGGACGCTAGGCGGTGATGCGCGTCTCGGCGATAATCCTCTTCCGCTCAACGGAAAGGAGCCGGTGATGGGTGCCAGCGTCACGTCCCGTGCCCTGGCGGTCCTCGGGGCCTTCGACGCCGAGCACCGCAGCCTGTCGCTGACCGATCTGGCACGCCGGGCGGACCTGCCGCTGGCCACCGCGCACCGGCTGGTCGGCGAGCTGCACCGGTGGGGTGCCCTGGCCCGGGAGCCGAACGGCGACTACGTGATCGGCCGCCGGATCTGGCAGCTCGGCCTGCTCGCGCCGGTGCAGAGCGGGTTGCGGCAGGCGGCGTCGCCGTTCCTGCACGACCTGTACGGGACGACGCTGTCCACGGTGCACCTGGCGGTCCGGGACGGCCTCGAGGTGCTGTACATCGAACGGCTCGCCGGGCACGTGTCGGTGCCGGTGGTGAGCCGCGTCGGGTCCCGGCTGCCGATGCACGCGACGGGGGTCGGGAAGGTGCTGCTCGCGTACGCCCCGGAGGAGGTGCGCGTGGAGGCGCTGCGGCACCTGACCAGGATCACCGCGTACACCATCACCCAGCCGGCCCGCCTGCTGGAGCAGTTGCGCCGGGTCCGCGCCGAGGGGTACGCCACCACCGGCGAGGAGATGAGCCTGGGCGCCTGCTCGGTGGCGGTGCCGGTGCGCCACGGCGACACCGTGGTGGCGGCCCTCGGCATGGTCGTGCCCGACCTGCGCCGTCAGCTGCCCCGGCTGGTCTCGGCGCTGCAGGTCGCGGCGCACGGCATCGGGCGCACGCTCGCCGGGTCGGCTTCCGTCCAGTGGAAATAGGGCCTTGCCGGGCGGTCACCGCCTCCTCGACGCTGTGGGCATGCGTACCCAGGTCGCCATCATCGGCGCCGGCCCCGCCGGCCTGCTCCTCTCCCACCTCCTCGCCCTCGGTGGCGTCGATTCGGTGGTTGTCGAGACCCGTTCCGAGGACTACGTGGCGGCCCGCATCCGGGCCGGCATCCTCGAGCACTCGAGCGTCGAGCTCCTGGAGGCGGCCGGTCTCGGTGCCCGCCTCCGGGCGGAGGGCGACCACCACCGCGGCATCTACCTGCAGTGGCCGGGCGAGCGGCACCACCTGGACTTCGTGGACCTCGTCGGCCGCGGTGTGTGGGTCTACGGCCAGACCGAGGTGCAGAAGGACCTGATCGCGGCACGGGCGGCGGACGGCCAGGAGATCCACTACGAGGTGTCCGACGTCGAGCTGCACGACGTCGACGGCGATCGGCCGTCGGTGACCTTCGTCGACAGGGCCGGGCGGCGGATGCGGATCGAGGCCGACGCGATCGCCGGCTGCGACGGCTCGTTCGGGCCCAGCCGGGCGGCGGTGCCGGCGGCCGAGACGTTCGAGCGCGTCTACCCGTACTCCTGGTTCGGGATCCTCGCCGACGTCGCGCCCTCCACCGACGAGCTGATCTACGCCTGGCACCCGGACGGCTTCGCCCTGCACTCGATGCGCTCCGCCACGGTGAGCCGCCTCTACCTGCAGGTCCCGAACGGCACCGACCCGCAGAGCTGGTCCGACGACCGGATCTGGACGGAACTCGCCACCCGGCTCGGCCACGGCGAGAACGGCTGGAAGCTCACCCCCGGCCCGATCACCGACCGGAGCGTGCTGCCGATGCGCAGCCACGTGCGGACCCCGATGCGGCACGGCTCGCTCTACCTCGCCGGCGACGCCGCGCACATCGTCCCGCCCACCGGCGCCAAAGGCCTCAACCTGGCGATCGCCGACGTGGCCCTGCTCAGCAAGGCCCTGATCGCCCAGCTCAAGGAGGGAAACCCGGTCCTTGCCGATCGGTACTCCGACGACGCGCAGCGCCGGGTCTGGCGGTGCACGCACTTCTCCTGGTGGATGACGACGATGCTGCACACCAGCGGCGAGGCGTTCGACGCCCAGCTCCAGCTGTCCCAGCTCCGATGGGTGGCGAAGAGCCAGGCCGGAGCGACCGGCCTGGCCGAGAACTACGCCGGACTACCGATCGGGTACTGAACCGGCCTGGTCCCCCGACGCCGGCGGGTCCGTCGCCGCGATGGTCGGCGGCGGTGGCCCGTGATCGACGGCCTCGCGGTACGTGCCGGTCGGCAGCGTCGACGGCGACGCGTCCGGCGGTACCTGCCCGTTCGGCGAGGCCGGCTCCCGCGCCAGCAAGCCCTTGCCGAACGACGCGAGCGTTGCCAGGAACGCCACACCGAACGCGTTCTCCCAGTCGAACGTGGTCACGTTGAACACGCCGGCCACCATCGATGCCGACAGCGCGCTGAGGAACGTCTTCGCGAGCCGGACGATCAGATCCGGCCAGAAGGCCAGGTTCGTCTGCTTCGACAGGTACTGCACGGCGGTCAGCACCACCGACGAGACGAAGGCGCTGACCGCCAGCGTGATCGCCTCCCGCCAGGGCAGGCTCGCCACCGCGCCGACCGTGCCCACCCCGCCGGCCAGCAGGGTCGCGACGAACACCTGACCGGCCGACCACCCGCCCCGCTCCAGGAAGTCCAGGGCGACGGCTCTCCACTTCGGAACGACTTCCACGTCTGGTCTCACCTCAGTCCGCACAGCTGGATCCGATACCGGATATCGAGACTCCTCGCTGTGAAGATCAGGAATAATCCCCCGAACGGGTCAGCAACGCCCGGATCGCCGCACCGATCCCCGGGTGCACCGGGTACCGATGGGTCAGCCACCCGAAGACGGCGCGCGCGGCCGCGACGTTGTGCGCATAACCCGGCACCATCTCGGCCAGCGGCAGCACGTCGGCCGCGTACGCCCGCTCCACCCGCCGGGCCGGGTCGAACACATCCCGGTACGGCACCTCGCCACTGCTCAGCCGCAGCAGCGACACCACCCGGTCCACCGCGTGCGACTGAATGAACCGGGACGCGCTCAACCGCTCGCCACGCAACTCCCGGCGCAGACCGACATAGAGGTTGGTGAGCGCCTCGTTCAGGTGGAACTCCACGGTGTCGTACGCCGTGCGCGGCACCGGCGCCTGCGACTCGGTGAGCCCCGGCGGCGCGTCCGCCCGCCGCCACACCACCCGCGCCCCCGCGAACGGGATGCGGGGCAACTCCGCCGGGGTCACCACGACGTACTCCGCGAAGACACCGTCCTCGTACAGCGCCTTACGCCCGTTCCGCTCATGGGCGAAGCTGAACAGAATCGGGCACGGCGCTTCCAGCCAGTCGATCCGTTCCGCGTACCGCCACCGCGCCTTCTCGTCCACGACCAGGAAGAAGTCCAGGTCGGAGTGCTCATCCAGCCGCCCCCGCTGCGCGCCGGCCGACCCCAGGGCGAGAACGGCGACGACGTCGTCCCGGCCGGCGAGCAGGGCGGCGAGTTCGTCCAGGCGGCGCAGCGTCGGTTGCATCGTGCCTCCGGTGATATCGGTGGATGTCCTAAGGAGCTTCACCGATCCCCCGCCCCAGTCCAACCCCCTAGCGTCGACCGGGTGATCGAGAATCTGCTCGGCGGCCTGCCACCCGTCGCGGTCTACCTGGCGGTGGCCGCGCTCGTCACGCTGGAGACCGCCCTGCTCGCCGGTCTCGTCCTGCCCGCGGCCACCGCGCTCGTCGCGATGGGGCTCCTGGCGAACGCCGGGGTGGTGGCGGTACTGCCGGCTCTCGCGGTCGGCGCGGCGGCTGCCGTCCTGGGCGGGAACCTGGCCTATCTGGCCGGATCCCGCACCGGGCGACCTTCGGGCTCCGGGCGACTCGGGCGATTTGGACGGCTCGGACGGCTCGCGCGGCCTCGTCGCTCCGGGCCGCCCGGGCGGTTCGCCAGGCATGCGGACCGGGCCGGGCGGCTCTTCGTGCGGCACGGCGGCCGGGCGGTCTTTCTCGGACAGTGGGTGGTCGGCGCTCGTACCCTCATGCCCCGGCTGGCCGCGCGCCAAGGCGTACCCCGCAAGCGCTTCCTCGCCTGGCACACACCGGCGGCGATGCTCTGGGCCTGGTGGATGGTGGGCGCGAGCTACGCGGCAGGGGCGAGCTACGACCTTCTCGCGGCACGCGCCGGGCGCGCGGCAGGCGCCCTGGCCGCGCTCACGATAATCATTCTCGGACTTATCCTTGCGGGACGGTGGTCAGGCCAAAACCCGGACATGGTACGCGCAGCCGCCGTAACGCTGCGCAGATTCACCCCGTTCCGCAGGCTCGAGGGCAGCCGGTCGCACCCCGCCGCATTGGCATTGCTGAGCCTGGGATCCCTCGTCGTCGTGGCCGTCCTGCTGGTGCCGGCAGTCCCCGCCGTGGTCCGCTTCAGCGGCCTCGCCGCCACCGACGACGCCGTGGCACGGTGGACACGGTCGCAGTGGACGTCGGACGGCTACCTGTTCGCCCTGGAGACCGCCACTACCATCGTCCCCGCCGTCCTGATCGCCCTGGCCGCCGTGGTCGCCCTCATCCGCCGGTTGCTGTCCGGAGCACGGCAGTTGTCCGAGGCACGGCAGTCCCCCGGCGCACGGCAGTCATCCGGGGCACGGCAGCCGGCCGGAGCACGGCAGCCGGCCGGAGCACGGCAGTCGCCGGCGGCGCGGCGGCGCGGGCTCGGGCTCGGCTCCGCGGCCGTCCGGCTGGGCTGGGCCGGCCTGCTGGAGGCCCTGGCTCCGGTCCTGCCCGCCGCGGTCCTGGCCACGGTGCTGGCGCTGGCCGTACCGCCCGGCTGGCAGACCACGCAGACCCTCGTCTTCCCCACCCCCGACGAGTTCGACGGCCGGTTGCCCGTCGACGCCACCGCGATGGCCCTGGCCACCATGTCCGCCGGACAGACCGCCCAGGTGGCCGCCGCAGCCGGCCTGCTCGCCTGGATCGTCGCCCGCGGCCTGCCCTGGCGCCGGCAGGTCGCCGTCTGGACGGTCGCCGCCACGGTGGTGACGCTCTGCGCCGGCTCCTGGATCTACCTGGGCTGGAGCCGCACCAGCGAAACCGTGGCCGCCGTCCTCCTCGGCGTCGCCTGGGCAGCCCTCAACGCGGCCTTCTGGTCCGGCCGGACGTCCACCCCGGCCGGCACCCACCGCGCCGGCCGACCAGAAACGGTCACCATCTCGAGGCCACCGGAACCAATGCACCGACCGATGGCCGCAGCCACCGCGAGCCGAGCCGCGTAGTCACGACACCCTCCTGGCCCGGCGCGGACCTTGAGGTTCGTCCGGGTGCGGCGCGCCCATGAGGCCGTCGCGCTCGTGCCCTAGAGACCGTCGGGGATGTCCCTATGGCCCTTTTCGGAGCGCTTCTGCCGGTTTGTGAGGTGGAAGGCTGGGGTGCGCAGGATGTGGGCGCGGCATTCGAGTGTGGCGTGGTGCTTGCTGGCCGTCGACTCCGTTGCCGTCCCTGGATCAGTAGCTCAGGCCGGCTGCGTTGGGGCGGCGCGACGGTGTTGATCTGCTAGCGATGCGAAATCGCTGTGATCAAGGGGTTGAAACCGCGATTTCGCATCGCTAGCAGATCAACATCTCGCCAGGGCCAGCGCGCCCGGCACCACCGGGCCAAACCGGGGACGCGGGGTTGCTGAGCGGGCGGCATCGGCTGGGCGGCGCGGGTGAGGCACGGCGCGTCTGGGGGCGGCGCGGGTAAGGCACGGCTGGGGGCGGCGCAGGTAAGGCACGGCTGGGAGCGGCGCGGGTGAGGCACGGCTGGGAGCGGCGCGGGTGAGGCACGGCTGGGGGCGGCGCGGGTGAGGCACGGCTGGGGCTGTGGGTGCCGCGAGGGGTCGGCGGGAGGGCCGACCCGGCCCTCCCGCGGCGGGGATCAGCCGAAGTCCGGTGCGGGGCCGAGGGTGTTGAGGGGGCCCACCGCCATCTGTTCCTCGTACCGGAAGTGGCTCTCCAACCGGTCCGTCAGCTCGGCCAGGTCGGTGCGCAGGCGGGCCGGGTCGGTGTGTGCCGGGTCGTAGGAGTCGACGAGGGTGCGCAGCTCGCGCTGCAAGCGGGCGACCGTGGCGTGGTCCTCGCCGAGGCGTTCGAGGACCGGTGTGAGTGCGGGGAAGCGGCGCGCCAGCATGGGGAAGGCGCCGCGGTCCTCGCCGGTGTGGTGCTGCTCGACGGCGGCGCAGAACTCCCGGCAGTGGGCGTGCAGCTGGTGGACCAGGGCGGACCGTGATGAACCGGCACCGTCCGCGATCAGGTCGTCGGCCTGCCTGCGGAGGGCGGCGAGTTCGGCGCGGAGCCCGTCGTGGGCGGTCACCAGGAAGTCGCCGAGGCCGCGGGCGTGTGCGGGGTCGAGCCGGGTCAGCGTGACGACCGGGATGGGACGGGTGGTCTTCTTCTGGTAGTCCGCGAAGCCGGGCTCCCGGGCGACGACCTTGGCGAAGAGCGCATCGCGTACGGGGCCGGCCGGCGCCTCCGCGACCGCCTGGAACGTCTCGGTGCCCGTCTCGACGGTCACGATCGGGTGCTGGCGGATGTTGTGGTACCAGTCCGGGTTCTTGTCCGCACCCATCGCGGACGCCACCACCACCGGCACCCCGTCGATCACCAGGTAGGCGAGCGGGCTGGTCCGGGGCTTGCCGGTGCGGGCGCCGACGGTGGTGAGCAGCGCGAGTGCGGACCCCTGGAACGGGCCGCCCACCCGCCCGCCGTTGGCGCGGAATTCGTCGATCACCTGGCGCTGGAAGGTGGTGAAGTCGAAGCCTGTGTCGGTCATGCGTTCCCTTCGATCCGGTTGTCGGACCGGAGCAGGGCAGCACAGTGGGAGGTCAGGGCACAGCGAACCGGAGGACACCACGACGCACCGCCGTCGGGCGGTCAGCGGGAAATCAGCATCGGGGTGGGCGAAGAGACGGATCTGTGCCGATCTCTCAACAGTGAAGCCACTACCTCCGGCGTAGGCCCATACGGGGCGCGCAGCCACCATATCCGCCCGGCACCGGGGGCCGCAACGCCCGGGCGGGACCGGGTCGCCGGAACGCACAAATCCGGAGCAATCCTCACGTTACGCTGCCCTGAAAGCCGCCCTGAAAAGCCGCCCGAGCGCAGGAAGACGCGTACCCATGAAGCGCACCATCCGCCGTTCCGCCCTGGCCTCCGCCGCCGCCGTCCTGCTGGTCCTGGCCGGCCTCAGCGCGCCGGCCTCGGCGGCGGCCGTGTCGCTCACGCTGAGCAAGACGTACGGGCCCAGCGGCGGCGGTGGCACCCTGCTCGCCTCGGTCTCCACCGGCACGCTGCCCGCGCCCTTCCCCGCGGGGACCACGCCGGTGGTTCAGTTCCAGTACGTCGGCACCGGGTCCACCGGCTGCAACACGACGGCCCGGCCGGAGACGGCGATCGCCGCCACCGGCACGACCGCCACGGCCGGCGTGCTGACCGTGGACAGCGGCAAGGTCAAACGGATCACCGCGTGGAAGATCGTCTTCCAGGTACCGACCGGCCCCTCCACCCGCGACCCGGCCGTGAACACGACCGGCCTGGTGCTCGCCGGTTCGCAGGTGCAGGCCAAGTGGAGCGTCTGCGTCTACGACACCCTGAACCCGACCACCGGTTCCCTGCTGGGCACGGCCGCCTACACGATCGCGCTGCGGCCGACCATCACGTCGATCCTGCCGGCCAGCAGCGCGGCCGGCGGCGGGCAGACGATCACGGTGAACGGCACCGGCTTCACGGCGAACCCGGTCGCGCTGACCGGCTCGATCGGCGGCGCCCCACTCACCAGCATCCGGGTCTCCGGCAACGGCAACAGCTTCACCGCGACCACCGGGCCGCGGGCGCCGGCGGCCGGACTCGACGTGACGGTGGTGACGCCGGGCGGCACGGTGAGCAGCCTCGACCCCGACAACGACCCGAACACGGCGGACACCCCGATCCCGTTCGCCTACACCAACGCGATAAGCGTCTCGCCGAACACGGCCACGGCCGGTGAGACCGTCACCCTGGACGTGACGGGGGCGGGCTTCTCCCAGCTGAACGTCGACACCAGTGGCGTCCCCAACCCGACGAGCAGCCAGGCGCACGTGTTCCTGGTGGCCGGGGCCTACGACTCCAACAGCAACCGTGGCGTCGCCGAGTGCCTGGTGGCGGTGGTGGTCAGCGACAACGAGCTGGTCTGCGACGTCAACCTGACGGGGGTGCCGGACGGCGCCTACATCCTCACCCTGGTGGCGGACGGGGCGCCGGGCGCGGCCAGCCCGAACCCGTCGATCATCAGCAGCGGCGCGGTCTTCGTGGTCGGACCCTACTGAGCCGTCGGACTCTCCTCACCGAACGTGCCGAACAGGGCGTCCACCAGCTCCGGGCGGGTCCAGTAGACGGAGTGCGCGTACAACTGCTCGGAGAGCAGGTGCTCCACCCGGACGTCCTGCGGCCCGTCGAAGATCCGGCCGGCAACGAACCCGAGCGGGTCGAGCGGGTGCCACAGATTGGTCCAGCGGGCGATGGTGTCCGGCAGGGGAAGCCGCTCCCCGCGGTACGCCCCGACCCGCTCCCGTGGGTCGACGATGTGGAACAGCGGCCACTGGCAGCCGAACGTGACCAGGCCGGCGGTGTGCACCGGCCGCTCCGGGTCCAGCGCCAGGTCCAGCGCGATCACCGCGCCGAGGCTGTGCCCGACCAGGTGCACGGCGGTCGCCGCGGTCTCACCGGCACCCGGCACCGCGGCCCGGATCTCCTGCCGGACGCGTTCCCGGATCTGCTCGCCGTGCCGCTGGTAGACCAGGATGTCGCCGAGCGTCCGGGCCACGTACTCGGCGTGCCGGGTGCGGAACCAGGTGTAGAACCGTTCGCCGGCCGAGGCGAGCGCTGCCCCCGCTACCCGGTCCAGTTCGGGCAACCGGCGGCCGATGACGCGGCGGATCCGGCCCGGGTCGCGGACCGCGTGCTCGTCCTCGGCCAGTTCGTCCACGACCGCGGCGGCCAGGGCAGCGGCCACCTCGGTGAGCAGAGCCGGATCGCCGGTGTCGCGCAACCGCCCGGTCTCCGGCCAGAACTCGGCGATCGCGGCCCGGGCCTCGTCGGCGACGTGTGGCGGGACCGCGCCACGCACCTCGTGGTCCGGCGGGGCGTCCAGTCGCGCGGCGACCGCGTCGAGCACGAACACCAAGCCGTCACCGGCCCCGGGCGGCAGGTCCGGGCCCCGGACCTCGCCGGGCGGCAGGTCGCCGCGAACGGGCCGACCGCCCCGCGACTCCGGCATCACCAGTTCGACACCGAGGTCGGCCGCGCCCAGGTCACCCCAGTACGTCGGGTACATCCGCCACCGCCCGAGCGACGCCTCCCGCAGCGCGGTCACCCGCTCCTCGATGAGCGATCGGCTGCGGTTGCTGATGCCGTGCACCACGAACACCGGCCGGGAACTCACCACTCACCTCCGGGCGTGACGACCGCGGCCGGGTCGCCGTAGACGGCGTACGCCAGCCCGGTCGGATCCGACTCGTCCCCGGCCACCGCGCGGCGGGCCGCCAGCGACGCCTGGCCCAGCGGCAGCCCGCCGACGAACGCCTCGTAGAAGGCGACCGCGAACACCCCGGCCGTGTCCGACCGCACCGCCCACGACGACCCGACGAACGCACCGGCACCGGCCCGCAGGAACCGGTCCGCCCAGCCGCCCATCAGCGTGTCGTAGGAGCCGCCGTCCAGGCTGCGGCAGGCGTTGAAGAAGACCAGCGGGCACCGGCGGTCCAGCGCCACCCCGCGCACCGCCTTGGCGAGCGCCACCGGCTGGAACGGTCCGTCGCTCATCTGCACCCCGCCGCCCCGGCCGTCCTCCGGCTGCGCCTGGTGACAGGCCAGGTGCAGCAGGTTGAAGTCGCCCGCGTCGATCCGGGCGACGAGTCGTTCCTGCGTGCCCGCGCGGTCCGGCTCACCGGGGTCGACGAGCAGCCGGTACACCTTGCGGATCTCGTCCTCCGCGGCCGGCGGCGGGTTGCTGCCGACCACGAAGACCGGGTCGGCGAGCGTGAGCGACCGGGCCGCCGGGCGCGTGCCGGTCTGCCGGACCAGGGGCATCCGGTCGACCAGGAAACCGTCGCCGGCCGGGTCGGTGAGCAGCTCCCACGGGACCGTGCCCACGTCGGTGCTGAGGGTCAGGCCGGTGACGCCGGGCCGGGTCAGCCGGGCGGTCACCTCCTCCCGGACCGCCGGTGGCACCAGGTCCCACAGCGTGATCCCCCAGTCCGCCATCCGCCGGCGGGCGCGGCCCGGCGTGAAGGTGGTGCGGCCGGTCGCCATCTGGTGCGCGTCACGCAGGATGTCGCGGATCATGCCGGGCGGTGCGGCGGCGGCGGACACCGCTGGCAGGTCCGCGCCGATCACCCGGAAGGCCAGGCCGCGCGCGGAGCGGTCGATCTGGAGGGTGACGCCGCCCGGCTCGGCGGCGGCGAGGTGGTCCATCCGGGCGGTCAGCGTGCGCGGCGCCTCGGTCGGTCCGGCGGGATCGACCACGACGGTACGGGTCATCGCGCTCACCTCGCCACCGCCGTCGGCCAGGAACGCCCGGACCCGGACCTCGTGCCGCCCGGCGGCCGGTGCGGCGAGCACGAACAGCACGGTCTCCGAGTCGGTGTCCGGCCGGACCCGGACCCGCTGCACCTCGTCGTTCTCGATCAGCAGGGTCTCCGAGGCGACCGAGATCAGCACGTCCACCCCGGACGGCGGGATCGGGAACGGCCGGACCGGCACACTGCCCGGGCCGCCGTCGAGGGTGATCGCGGCGTGCAACGCCAGCCGCTTGGCGCCCCGGGACCGGCCCGGCAACGACGTGGTCAGGTACCGGGCGGGCGGCGCGGTGCCGGGTTCGGCGCGCAACCGGCTCTCCACGGTGCGGATCTCCGCCCGCGCCCACCGTTCCAGGGCGGGGTCGGCGCGCAGGGCCCGGTGCAGGGCGAGCTGCGCGAGCGGACCCGGACGCTTGGCCAGCGCGTCGGTGAGCAGGCCGGCGATCCGGCCGGCCTGACCGGGATCCGCCAGCAACCCGGGCAGCCGGTCCCGGGCCTGCTCGGCGATCAGCCTCAGAGCCTTCTCGTCGGGGCTCATCCGGGTGTCCTCCCTACGCGCCGGTGAAGGTGAAGGCGGCCCAGAGGGCGGGATCGCGCCAGGGCCGATCGGTGGCGTCGCCGGCCGCGAAGACGCCGGGCAGCAGGGCGGCGGCCACCTCCTCGGGCAGCCACGGCTCGCCGGCCTCCAGCGCGGCCGCCCAGCGGTCCTCGACGTCGGCCGGGGTGGCGTCGCGCAGCCAGCGCTGTGCCCCGGCCAGCGCGACCGCCGGATCCACCGGGTGCCCGCCCGCCGCCGGATCCGCCGGAGACGGTCCGGCCGACGGGTCGAGCGCGGGCATCCAGCGGTGGTAGAACTCGGTCATCAGCACGGCCGTCGCGTGGTCGTCGATCGCCCACATCGACGCCACCACCCCGGCCACCCCCGCCTGGAGCAGCCCGGTCGGCAGGTTGATCACCTCGTCCGGCAGGGTGCGGCCGGGGACGAAGGTGTCGCAGGCGGAGAGTACGGCCAGCCGCAGCCGCAACCGCATCGGCAGGACGTCGGCCAGCCGCAGCGACGCCCCACCGGCCAGCCGCACGGCGCTCTGCAACGGTTCCGGGTCGGCGACGCCGTGACAGCCGAAGTGGGCGACGTCGGTGGCAGGGAGCTTCGCCCGTACGCCCTCGAAGGTTGCCTCCGCCCCCACCAGGATCTCGTTGTCCGCGAAGGCCGCCGCGGCGGCCGCGCCCTCCCACCGCGCGTGCGGCAGTCGCAGGTCCGCCGCCTCCGGGTCGGTGACCGCGAGCAGGCGGCGCGGGACGACCGTGGCGGCCAGGTCACGGGCCGCGGCGAGAGCCCGGGCGTTCGGCGTGTACGCCGGCACCACCTCGTCGATCAGGTAGCGGTGACCGGACGGCCGGGTCGCGTCGGTGCGGCGGGCGGCGTGCACCGGCAGCATCGCGGTGAGACCGGCCGGCACCAGGGTGATCCGCCGCTGCTCCGGCCCCGCGGCGGAGGTGAGCGGCAGTTCCGCCAGCAGCGGGCCGCCGACCGCGTCCCACAGCCAGTCGGTGAGCCCGGCCAGATGCCGGGTCCAGGCGCCCCGGGCGGCCGCCGACCGGGACCGGGACCGGGCCGCCGGCACCGTCGCCCGGTGCTTCTCGGCCCAGTCGTGCACCCGCCGATCGGTCAGTTCCGGCAGCCGCACCTCGGTCACCGTGCCGTCATGCACCACCAGGGCCAGGCCGGAACGTTCGGACGCGACCAGGTACACCAGCGGGTGAGCGGCGACGGCCGCCACCTCGGCGAAACGGACCGGCGCGAGGAAGCTCTCGAAGCCGGGAATCGCCTGGATGGCACCGATCGCGTCGGCCAGCTCGGTGTGCGCGACCCGCAACTCCGCGGAGAACCCGGTCTCGGCGGGCGGCGCGGCGAGCGTCGACCCTCCATCATGGGACACGTGCGGCGGCTCGCTCGAAGTCATCGAACCCTCATTCCGTTCCTCGTCACGGCTCTGCTCGCGATCGCCGTGACCCTGATCTGGCAATCCGGTCTGGAGACCGCCGACCGGGTGGCCGGCGTGGGAAGTTTCGTGCTCGGCTCGGTGACGCTGCTCGTCGCGCTGCGCACCCGCGGGTCGTCCGGCGGCCGCCCCCTCGACGAGCACCGGGCGGCGCTGCGCGAAGCGGTCCGCGAGCAGTGGCGGGCCGAGGAACGGCTGCGCCGGGTGCAGGACCCGGCGCCGATCCCGGTCCGCTGGGCGCTGCCCGACCCGGCGACCGGGGTGCAGGACCACTGGGCCAACGTGCGCCGCGCCGGCGGTCCCGGCGTCGCCGCCCTCGACCTGGCCGGACGCATCGAGGACATCACCGGCGTGTTCCGCCGGATCCCGTCGCGGCGTCTCGTCGTGCTCGGCGACGCCGGCAGCGGCAAGTCGGTGCTGCTGATCCGGCTGGTGCTCGACCTGATCGCGACCGGCGACCCGGACGACCCGGTCCCGGTGCTGCTGCCGCTGACGTCCTGGGAACCGGAACAGCGCGACTTCCCGGGCTGGCTCGCCGACCGGCTGACCGCCGACTACCCGGCGCTCGCCGCGCCGCACCCCGGCTTCGGCACCGTCGCGGCCGCGCTGCTCGCCGGCGACCGGATCCTGCCGGTCCTCGACGGACTCGACGAACTGCCCGGGCCGGCCCAGGCGGCGGCGCTGCTCGCGCTGAACGCGGCGCTCCCGCAGCCGGCCGGGTTCGTGGTCGCCGCGCGGACCGAGCCGTACCGGGCGGCGGTCCACGCCGGCGACGTGCTGACCGGCGCCGCGGTGATCCGGTTGCAGCCGCTGACCGTCGCCGACCTGGGCGGGTACCTGACGCTCACCGCACGGCCGGGCGGCGGCCCCAGCACCCTCTGGGGCCCGGTGCTGCGCCGGCTCGCCGCCGGGCCGGCCGGCGGCCCCGCCGGAGCCGTTCCTGGTTCGGCCGGCGGCCTCGACGCGGGCGCCGGGGCCGGGCGGGCTGCCCTGGTCGCCGGGGTGCTGTCCAGTCCGCTGATGACGTCGCTGGCCCGGGCCGCCTACAGCGACACCGGCGCCGACCCGGCCGAGATGTTCGACGCCCATCGCTTCCCCACCGCCGCCGAGCTGGAGAAACATCTGCTGGACAGGGCGGTGCCGGCCGGCTTCCGGCGCGGCCTGTCCTGGCTGGCCGGGCACGCACCGGCCGACATCGCCTGGTGGCGGCTGACCGCCGCGCTGCCCCGGCCGCTGCTCGGCGGCATCGGCGCGGCCATCGGCGCCGCGACGTTCGCGGCCGTCGCCTTGTCCCTCGGCGCCGGCACGCGGGTGATCGGGGCGACGGCCGTGCTCGGCGGCGCCGCCACCGCACTCGTCGTGCTCCGGCAGCCGCTGGTGCCGGCGGCCGCGCGGCTGCGAACCGGGCGGCGGACCCGCGGTCTCTGGGTGCGCGGCCGGACCGGGCCGCCCACCGTCGGAGTGGTGGGCTGGCTGACCGGTGGCGCGGCCCTGGCGGCGACGCTCTGGTTCACCGCCGGGCCGCTCGCCGCGCTGGCCGGGTGCGGGGCGATCGCCGCGGCCCGCGCCCTCGACGTGTGGCTCGACGTCCCCGCCGACGTGACAGCCGCGGCGAGCCCGGCCGCGCTGCTGCGCTCCGACCGGCGTACCGCCCTGACCCGCGCCGTGATCCGCGGCGGCATCCTCGGCGCCACCGCCGCCGCTCTGATCAGCGCCCCGGCCGGCCTGGCCGTCGCCGCCGCGGCCGCCGTGACGAGCGTCCTCTTCACCGCCTGGGGCCGGTTCACGATCGCCCGCGGCTGGCTGGCCCTGCGCGGGCGCCTCCCTTGGCGGCTGATGACGTTTCTGGCGGACGCGCACCGGCGGGGGCTGCTGCGCCAGGCCGGCGGGGTCTACCAGTTCCGGCACGCCCTGCTGCGCGAACGGCTGCTCAGCGAACCCCACGCCGGCGCCTCCTGACCGGCCCGGTGAACCGGCAGGCCACGAAGGGCCCGGCATCCCCGCCACGCCGGATCCGATCAGCGAGCGAAGAAAGGGCTTCCGCCAGGCGTACGGGTGGGCGTGACTGAAAGGGATCAGCGGACCGATACCACCGGGCGAAGCGTTCGGGTCTCACGCGGCGGGGGCCGTCGGGGTGGCTGCCGCGATGTCGATCACGAGCAGGGAGAGGTTGTCGGGGGCGCCCGCCGCGAAGGTGTCGTCGCGCAGGGTGGTGGCCAGGTCGGCCGGGTCGGTGAGGCGGCAGGCCTTGCGCAGGGCGCGGTCGTCGAGGGCGCCGTGGATGCCGTCGGTGCAGAGCAGGTAGCGGGCGCCGGCCGGGTCGGGCGCGGACTGCTGGACGAACGGGTCGAGCGGGTCGGCGGGTGGGTCGCCGAGGGCCTGCGTGACGGTGGAGCGGCCGGAGGCGTGGTCGACGCTGAGCTGTTCGAGGTAGCCGTCGGTGACCCGGTAGACCCGGCTGTCACCGACGTTGAAGACGCAGACGCCGTCCGTGGTGAGCAGCAGACCGGCCACGGTGGTGCGCATCCCCGCGGTGGCCGGGCTGCGGGCGGCGGTGTGGTGCAGGCTTTCGCCGATCGCGACGAGGCCGGCGTGCACGGCCTCCGCGGTGTCCCAGCCGGGGTGGCGGGCGGCCAGGTCGGCGACGGCCAGGCGGCTGGCCAGGTCACCGGCGTTGTGGCCGCCGAGCCCGTCGGCCACGGCGAACAGCAGCGGTGGCGGTCCGGCGGCGGTCAGCTGGACGACGCGCGGCTCGGTGGCCTGGCTGATCCAGTCGAAGGCGAGCACCGCGTCCTGGTTGCCGGGACGGACCGCACCGCGTCCGGTGAGTGCGGTGACGCGTACCCCCGTCATGCCGCACCCGCGCGGCGCACCCGGGCCCGTAGCACGCTCGCGAACCGCAGCTCGTCGCCCTCGTGGAGCTGTCGGCGGGACCCGTCCTCGACCTGCCGGTCGTTGACGAAGGTGCCGTTGGTGGAGCCGAGGTCGCGGACGAACAGGGCGCCGTCCTCGACCCAGACGATGGCGTGCTTGCGGGACACCCGGTCGTACGCGCTCAGCGACGCGGCGATCGCACCCAGATCCTCGGACCGCCCGATCCGCAGTTCGCCGCGGTCGATCGGGACCGGGCCGAACGGGAACTCCAGTTCGAATCGGGCGCCGGGCGCCGCCGGCCCCGCACCGGGCGCCGCCGCCGGCCCGGCGTAGGCCGCCGCCTCCGCCGCCATCCCGAGGTTGTGCAGCGGGCAGGTGCCGTCCGGGTCCAGCGGGTTGCCGCACCCGGGTTCGGGGCACACCGGTTCCGCCGGCGTCACCTCGGGTTCCAGGAACTCCATGCACCCCGGTTGCGGGCACATCGAACCGCCGGCCGTCTGCGGGCCGTGCACCGGGCAGCTCAAGGTCGCCATGACACCCCTTCCAACTCGATGCCCTGGTCGCGCAGCGCACGCTGGACCCGGGCCAGGTCACCGCGACCGGGGATGCCGATCATCCAGACGCGTTCGTCGTCGACCTGGAGCTGCAGTTCCGGTCGCTCACGTTCGGCGTTCGCCCATTCGCCGAACCGCTGCTCGCCCCGTTCCGAGCACGGGATCAGCCGCTGGTTGGCCGAGCCGCGCCACAGCAGGTCGGTCGGCTCGGTGATCCGGAACGGCCCGGTGATCAGAGCGTCGATGCCCGGGTACGCCTCCGGGCAGCGCCGCCGGAACTCGTCCCACTCCACGCCGGTGTAGCAGAGGACGTCCCAGTCGTCGTCGAGCGCCCGCAGCCCGTGCACGAGTTCACCCAGCGCCGCCGGCTGCTCGGACGGTTCCCCGCCGGTGATCGTCACGCCGGTGGTGCCGTCCGCGTGTGCCGCGCACCAGGCCAGGACGTCGGCCACGGCGATGTCGTGCTGCGGGCCGGCCACCCAGGTGTCCCGGGCGACGCAGCCCGGGCAGCCGATGCCGCAGCCCTGCACCCAGATCCCGATCCGGCGGCCCGGTCCGAGCGTGGTGACCGGGTGGTGCAGCCGCGCCAGCCGCAGGTTCATCCCATCACCAGCTCGTAGTTCTGCCCCTGGCGTTCGATCGCCTCGACCCGCAGCACCTGGCCGGGCACCGGCGGGCGGGCGAACAGTTCCCGGGCGAGCGGGTTGAGCAGGATGCTCTCGATGGTGGCGACGATGCCGCGGCCGCCGTTGCGCGGGTTGTAGGTGGCGTCCTGCAGCAGTTCCTCGCGGGCGGTGTCGCTGAACTCCAGGGTCGCGTCGAAGTTGCGCAGCACCGCCTCGGCGACCCGGCCGATGGCCCGGTCGGCGATCTGCGCGGCGGCCTCCGGGCGCAGGAAGTCGAAGACGACGATGCTCTGCTCGACCCGGTTGAACAGTTCGGGACGCCCGATCAGGTGCCGGAAGAAGACTTCGATGTACTGCCGGACCTTCTCCTCGATCTCCGGCAGTTCCTGCTCGTCGGTGACGTTCTCGACCGGCTTGCCGTCCTCGTCGGGCACCACGATGCCGAGGTTGGTGGTGAAGACGATGAGCGCCTCGGTGAAGTAGACGGTGCCGCCGCGGCCGTCGGTGAGCCGGCCGTCGTCCAAGATCTGCAAGAACTTGTCGAGCAGTCTCTGGTGCGCCTTCTCGATCTCGTCGAAGAGGACCACCCGGAACGGCTGCTGCCGGATCCCGTTCGTCAGCTCGCCGCCCGCGTCGTGGCCGATGAAGCCGGGCGGCGCGCCGATCAGCCGGGCCTCGGAGTGCTCGGCGGAGAACTCGGACATGTCGAAGCGCAGGTAGGCGTTCTCGTCGCCGAAGAGCAACTCGGCCAGAGCCTTGGCCAGCTCGGTCTTGCCGACACCGGTGGGTCCGGCGAAGAACAGCACGCCACGTGGCTTGCTGCGGCCACCGGTGTGCGCCCCGGAGAGCCCGGTCGCGGAGCGGGCCAGGATGTCCAGCACCCGCCGTACGGCGTCCGGCTGCCCCAGTACCCGGTCGCCGAGTTCCTTCTCCGCGGTGCGCAGCCGGTCCCGCAGGCCGGCGCTCTGCCACGGGTTGTCGGGCACGCCGACCCGGAACGCCCGGACCGCGTCGTCGACCCGGCTGCCGGGGATGCCCGCCGCACCGGCCAGCCGGACCACGTCGCGCATGCTGCGCAGCCGCATCCCGTGGCTGGCCTCGGCGAACCGGCGGGCGATGGCGTGCCGGTCCGCCGGGTCCTCGGGCATGTCCGGCAGCACCTGCACCATCTCCTGCGCGGTCTCCAGCCGGGCGGTGAGGTCCGGTTCCGGGATGCCGGTGATCCGCAGGGTATGGTTGCCGCTGGCGAACCAGGCCGGCAGGTCGTGCTCGCGGTCCAGCACCCAGAAGACGGTGTTGTAGCCGTTGCCGACCGGGGTGGCCCGGTAGGCGAGCCGGTCCGCGGTGGCCAGGAAGAGCCGTTCCTCCGGGGAGAGCTGCAGGTCGCCGGTGAAGAGCCGGGCGGCGTCGCTGAGCACCAGCGCCACCGGCGGGTTCGCGGCGCGGCGGCGGGCCAGGTCGGTCACCGCGGTCACCAGGTCACGGACCTGCGACATGTGCAGCGGCCGGCCCACCTCGACGTCGGCCTCGCGCAGCACCGCCTGCGCCGCGGCCATCCCGCCCTCCGGCACGTGGTGGGCGATCTCCACGCCGACGCCGGTGGAGTAGACGAGCAGGGCGCCGTAGCCGCGCGCCTGGGTGACGTTCCACAGCGCGTCGGTGAGGACCATGAAACGCACCCGGCCGGCATGCGCCGGGTCGGGCAGCCGGTAGAGGTCCCGGACGTTGCCGGTGAGCAGGATCTGCGGGTGGGCGCAGAGCGCCAGGTCGATCTCGCGCAGCCAGGCGGGCAACGGCTCTGCGTCGACGGCGGGTTCGGGGTTCACAGCGTCTGCTCCCTCTGCTGCTGCCGGGCGGCGTGCGCGGCCCGGACCGGGACGAACTCGTCGGCGACCGCCTGCACCGGCCGCCGGCCCGGTTCCTGCCGGGCCATCTCGGCGACCTCGACGCCCTGCTTGCGCATGCGCCGGGTCACCACGTCGTAGTCGTCGCAGAACTTGCGCTCCGCACCGACGTCGTCGGCAGGGGCCACGTGGGTGCTGCGGGCCCGCACCACCTGGGTACGGATCACCGGATCGTCCCGGTCCAGCAGCACCTTGACGCCGTACCCCCGGCCGTCGCTCATCCCGGCGTAGGCCACCCCGGCGTCGGCGAGCCGGGTCTCGAAACCCTCCGCCACCTGGTAGCCGAGGTCGGCGAGTTCGGTGCGCAGGGCGTTCGCCACGGCACGGCGGCGGCGGGCCCGGTCGGCGCGTTCCACGACGGCGTCCACTTCGGCGCGCAGCCCGTCCGGGACCTCGGTGACGCGCTGCTCGACCAGCCGCTCGATGCGGGCGCGCAGCCGGTCCGGCTCCTCCCCCGTCACCGTCTCCAGCGGTGCGGCGACGGCCTGGAGCTCGCGGCGGGCACGGTCGACGACCCCCTCGGCGCGCTGCTCCTCGCGTACCCGCTTCTCCAGATCCACCAGCAGCAACCGGGCCCGGCCGTCGGAGGCGCCGCCGGCGATCTCGGCGGCAGCCGCCACGCAGGCCGCACGGGTCTGCGCGGGCGTCGCCGCCGGGAGGCGGGACACCAGGTCGGCGGCGCGCCCGGCGGCGGCCTGACGGCGTTCGGCATTGCGGCGGGTACGTTCCTCGGCCGCCCGATCCGGCACCGCCACCGCCGGCACGGTCTTCTCGGCCGGCGCCGCGGCCGGTGCGGGTGCCACCACCGTGTCGTCCCAGACACGCGCCCCGGTGGCGGCGTCCGGCACCGCCGGGCCGGCCGCGAGCAGCCCGCTGACGTCGCTGCGCGAGGCGGCGCTCACCGCGTCGCGCAGCGTGTCCCGTTCCCGGCGGGCCAGTTCACGCAGCTCGGCGGTGGCCGCGGCGATCCGGGCCGGTGACTGCTTCGGCTTGGCCTGCCGGCCGGCCGGCACCTTGGCGATCCGGTTGCCGTAGACGGACCGGTAGGCCTGCGCCTCGGCCCGCAGCGCCTCCACCTCGCCACGGGCCACGACGTAGCGCTCCCATTCCTGGCGCTGCTCGCGGGCGAGCCGCTCGGCGGCGGTCTCGACCACGTATCGGGCGCCGGTCATCGAGCTCATGCCGGTTCTCCTTCCGGTGCCGCGCTCACCACAGCCACCACACCTCGGTGGGCGACGGCAGGAACGGCGGCGACCACTGTTGCCAGACGTAGAGGGGCTGGATCAGGTAGAGGACGGCGACCAGGACGAGCACCCAGGCCCGGACGGCGCTGTCGACCCGCCCGCCCGGTCCGGCCTCGGTGCCCAGGGCCCGGTTCACCAGGCGGCGGCCGATCCAAAGTGCCAGGATCAGGGCACCGACCACCGCGTACGGGAAGGCGTCGCCGATCTGGCGGTTGAGGCCGCCCAGGGTGTCGTACACGCCGCTGCGCACGACGATCGGGAACCGGACGAGGGCCCGGTACTCGGCCTGCTCGGCCTGGACGATCACTGCCACCGCGAGCGCGAACAGCCAGCAGAACCAGCGGGCCCGGCGCACCGCGGAGCGCGGTTCGGCCGGCCGGATCAGCAGGCAGCCGAGCACGACCAGGATCGGCGCCGCGACCATGGTCTGGATGGCGGTGACGTAGTTCAGGTAGTCCGCGGTCCGGGTCTGGTCGAGGGCGTACTCCTCGAACCGGTTGGCGGCGGCCGCGGCGAACGTCAGCAGGTAGGCGAGCAGCACCGCGTACATCAGGTTCCCGAAGTCGCGCCACGCGTTGCGCAGCACCGTGCGCCCGCGTGCCGGCGCCGTGCCGGCCTGGGCCGCGCGCTCGTTGCGCCGTTCCTGCTTGACGGCCGCCTGCCGGGCCTGCTCGGCGGCCGTCTCGGCGGTGGCGACCGGGATCAGCGCGACCGCCACGGCCGCGGCGGCCAGCGGGCGCAGACCGGCACCCGACGCGGCCTCGGCGCGCAACGCCGCCCACCACGGGCGCCGGTTCGGCGCTTTCTGCTTGCGCAGGTCGGCGGGGACGCGGGTGCGGTGGTCCGGGTCCACGAGCAGGCGTACGGCCATCGCCCGCGCCACCGGCAACGCCGCGTCCACCTCGGCCTGCCGGGGCGGTGCGGGCCAGCCGGTCGGCGTGTCACCGGCCGCGAGGCGTACGGCCAGGTCGTTGATCCGCTCCCGCACGTCGGCGCGGACCTGGTCGAAGTGGTCGGCGGCCTCGGCGAGCACCGTGCACCCGGGCTGGTCGCCGGCGCACTGCGGGTGGATCCGGCAGCGGTGCCGGGCCAGCGCCCGCAGCAGTCCCACGTCGACGTTCTCGATCAGCCCGGTCGCGGTCGGATCGCCCGCGGCGGCCTGCTGGGCCAGCGCGGCGAGACCTGTCGCGTCGGCGCGGCGCTGCTCGTACACCGGTGGCATCTCCGGCGCCACCCAGGAGATGAACCGGGTGAGCCGGGCAGCCGCCTCGACCGGGCCGCTGACCTTCGTCTTCATCAGGTTCTCCGGCAGGGTGACGGCCGGGAAGTTGTCCCGCAACCAGTCGGAGAGGTCGAGCTGGCGCTCCCGGACGGAGAAGAAGGCGATGCCCGTCGACCAGTTCTCGGCGAACGCGGCACCCACCTGCTCGGGGCTGCGGCAGAGCCGGCCGGCCACCTCGAACGGGGCCACCTGCGCCGGTGCCGGCTCGGGCTCGGCGATCGGGGCGTCGTGCACGGCCGGCCGTTCACCGGCCAGCCAGGCGCGCACCTCGGCGGCGCCCCAGCGCTCCTCCGGGGCCCGGGTCAGCAGGCCCTGGCAGAGCAGCCGCCACTGCGGGTCGGTGATGCCGTCCAGGTCGACGCCGTACTTGGCGATGTGCTCGAAGACGGCACGCTCGTTGGCGGCCCGGCCACCGACGCCGCTGTTCGGGTTGCGGCCGGTCAGCAGTTCGACGACGACCACGCCGAGCGACCACCAGTCCTGTTCCGGTTCCTGGCTCTTCTGCCACCAGGTCTCCGGCGCCTGGTAGGCGGGCGTGCCGGCCCGGCCGGTGGTACGCCGGGTGGCCCGCAGCTCGGCGACCAGGCCGAAGTCGCAGAGCACCAGGTCGAGTGGGGTCCGGTCGCGCAGCAGGATGTTCTCCGGCTTGATGTCCCGGTGCGCCATGCCGACCGCGGCGCCGTGCCGGAGGTCGCCGTGCAAATAGGCGAGTGCGGCGGTGACCTGCTCGACGACGACCCGCACCACCTCCGGCGGCAGGGCGCCACCGGCGTCCCGGGCGAGGGCGGCGAGCGAGCCACCGGGGGCGTACTCGAGGACCTCCCAGCTCATCGCGGCGCCGTAGGCCCGGACCTCCTCACCCCAGTCGACGACCCGGACCACGTGCCGCGGGTCGGCGCTGCGCAGCGCGTCGAGCAGGCTGGTGGCGGGGCGCACCGCGGTCGGGTAGACCTTCGCGACGCGCTCCTCGCCGGTCTGCCGGTCGCTGACCAGCATCACCAGGTGCGCCTCGCCGCCGGTCGCGAGGTCGCGCACCGGGCGGTACCGGCTGAACACCGCCTGGGGCAGCCCACCGGCGTCCTCGGCGCGCACCCCGTCCGCCGGGCCCGCGCCGCCGGCGCTCTCCCTCGTGGTCGCCGGCGCGGCCGCGGCCTCCCTGGTGGTGGCGTCTGCCCGCGGCCGGCTCTCGCGCGTGGTGGCGTCCGCCCGCGGCCGGGACTCCCGGGTCGTGGCGTCCCCGCGGGACTCCCTGGTCGTGGCGTCCGCGCGCGGCTCCCTGGTCGTGGCGTCCGCGCGGGACTCCCGCGTCGTCGCGTCCGCCGGCCGCGGGATGTCCCGGGTCGTCGCGTCGGCGCCCGCGCCGGAGTCCTCCCGGCGGGTCGAGTGGTCGCTCATGCCGTCACCTCCGTTACGTTCCGGCACTGACATGAGCTCGCGAGCTCCCTCATGCGCCCTCCACGGCGAGCTGTTCCTGGATGGCCTGGTCCTGCAGGGACCGCAGGCGCTCGACGGCCCGCAGGTACCGCTCGCGGACCGGCGCGTGTTCCGGTGCGGTGAGACCGACGAGGTCGCGTTCGAGGGCCGCCGACAGCAGCACGGCCCGGCCGCCCTCCAGCGCCTCGACCGCCTCGGTGAGCCGGCCCCGGCGGGTCAGCGCGTAGGCCGCGCGGGCCGGCATCCCGTGCGAGGCCCGGGCCAGCACCAGTTCGCTCATGGCCCGGGTGAGCTGGGCGCGGACGAGCCGGTTGAGGACGTCGACGGCGATCAGGTACGCCTCGCCGGCATCCGCCATCCGCTCACGCCCCCAGGAGAAGTCGGCCCACTGGACCGCGGCGTCGTACGCCCAGATCAGGCTCTTGCCGGAGATCTCGGCGACCGCCCGGCGCGACTCGGCGGCCGCGGCCAGCTGGTCCTCCGTCTCGCCGGTGGCCTCGGCCCGCATGTGCAGCCCGACCGCCAGCCGGCAGCCGGCCAGGGCGTGCGGCAGGGTGCCCGGGGTGTACCGGTCGCGGATCATCCGGAACAGCTCGACCCCCTCGTCGACCGCGGCCAGGTCGACGTCCCGGAAACCCTTGGCGATCAGCGCCTCGGCCAGCGAGCTGCGGGTAGCCCGGCGCAGCTGCGGTGCCATCGCCTGCCCGGAGATCGCCCGGCGCAGCAGCGTGACGACCTCGTCGAGCACGTGCTGGTCGGGGCCGTCCGGGCGGTAGCCGTCGAGTTTGCAGTTGGCGAGCACGACCCGCGCCTCGTCCTGGCTGCCGGCGCCGAGCCCGAGCACCTGGTTCGCCAGCATCTCGGCCTGTGCGCGGTCGGCGGGCGCGGACGGGTCGCCGGAGATTCCCTTGGTCCGGGACCGTATCTGGTAGAGCATGGCGAGGCTGGCCAGCTGGGACGGACGGTCGGACTCGAACCGGCCGGGCGCATCCATCTCGGCCTCGAAGTCCTGGATGGCGTCGTCGAGGGAGCGCAGGTCGCCGCTCGAACCGTACCGCCCGCCGGCCTGCACGCCCCGGGCGGCGGAGGCCAGCGCGTCGTTGGTGCCGGGGAACGGCAGCGCGTCGCCCAGTTCGAAGCCGGCGGCCAGCCGGGCCGCCTCCTCGGCCGAGTTGCCCTCGAAGGATTTCAGCGAGTGGGTCCGCATCAGCATGTCGCCGACCGGGGCGATGTCCGGGGAGATCCGGCGGGCCTGCTCGATCAGCCGGTGGATCCGCTCGTCGTCGCCGGTGTCGGCGTGGTCGCCACCGGCCCGGCTGACCAGCAGCGCGGCCAGCGCCGACCGGGCGATCGAGGCGGCCGCGGCATACGCCTCGGTGAGCCGGGGGTCGCGCCGGGCCGCTGCGGACGCCCGGTCGATCACCGGCAGGGCGCGCTCGATGCGGTCCACGGCCTCGGCGAGGTCCTCGGCGCGGCGGTACCGCTGGTACTGCGGTGTCAGCACCGCCGCGGTCATGGTGTCCAGCACGGCGTGCTCCGGATTGTCCGGGCGCAGGCTCCGCTGCTCGCGGCGCAGATTACCGAGAGCGACCTCGACGTCCTCGGGACGACCACGCGTGGCGAGCAGGCCGGCGAGACGCAGCGTGACGACGCGCCGCTCGGGACGGCCCCGCGGCACCAGCTTCAGCGCCCCGGCGGCGGCCTCGATCGACAGGTCCAGGTCGTCGGCGGTGCGCCGGCAGAGGAAGCGGCTCTGGAGTGCCTCACAGAGCGCCATCAGCGCGGCGACCTGGTTCGCGGCGGACCGGCGGCCGGCCGCCGACAATCGATCTTGAGCGACCTGGACCGCCGTATCCACCTGTTCGCAGGGAATGGATCCGACCAATAGATTCATGCAGTCATCCGAACGGCGGACTTGTCGCAGCCCAAAGCGCTAATAGGAGCATAATGAGGTGCTCCAGGGCCCCGACAGCCTTGCAGTCCGACTTTCGGTCCGTCAATGGGAAACGCCGGGAAACTCGGCGGCACAAAGTTGATGTTGAAGCGGTGTCCGCCGATATGCCGACTGTCGCCGTGCGCCCCGGCGTGCAATTGTCAGCCGGTGGGGAAATCGGGTTGGCGGGCCCCGGGTACGGCAGTGGTCCGGGTCGACGTGTTATTGATCAAGGCCACTGCCTGCCTGCGCGCCGTGCAGCTGGGCGTCTGGCTGCCCGTGCCCCTCACCGGCGGCCTCGCCGTCTACCACCGGCCGGCCCTGGTGCTGGCCGGTTACCTCGGCGCCGTGGCCTGGACGGTCCTGCTCTTCACCGGCCTGCTGCGCGACGCCGTCACCCGCTCCGGCCCCGGGCCGGACGGCCGGCAGACGGCCGGCCCGGGCGCCGGTGAACCGGTGCCGGGCGGCACGGGCGGGGTCGCCCGGCGCTGGATCCTCGCCGACGTGACGATCGCCGCCGCCGGCCTGGTCCTCGTCCCGGCCGCCTGCTCGGCGGCCTGCGAGCCGAGCTGGCCGCACTGGGTGCTGCCACCGGCCATGGGCGTCGCCATCACCGCGGCCGCGCTCACCGGGCGCCCGGTCGCGGCCGCCGCCACCGCGCTGCTGCTGGCCGGTCAGGTGGCCGGCGCGCTCGCCGGGCCGGGCGGGCCCGACCGGCTCGCCGCGGTGGCACACAACGCCGTCTCACTCGTCGCCTTCGCGGCCCTGGCCGGCCTGGTCGCCGGGCACCTGCGGCAGAACGCCCGGGAGCTGGACGCGGCCGGCGAGGCGGCCCGGCAGGCGAGCGCCCGGGAGGCGGCCGCGCAGGCCCGCTTCGACGAGCGGACCCAGCACTACGACCGGCTGCACCACACCGTCCTGTCCACCCTGCACAAGATCGCCCGGGGCCGGCTCGACCACCGCACCGACGAGGTCCGCGCGCTGGCCCAGCGCGACGCCGACTACCTGCGTGGCCTGGTCACCGCCGGTTCCCGGCCGGGCGCCGGCCTGGCCACCGCGCTGGCCGGGGTGGTGCGCGACAAGCAGGCGCTGGGCCTGCACGTCCACTCCCAGTTCCATGACCTGCGCGAACAGCTGCCGGAGGAGGTGGAGTCGATGCTGACCAACGCGGTGCGGGAGGCGCTGACAAACGTCGACAAGCACGCCGGCACCGATGAGGCCTGGCTGACCGCGGTCGGTGACGACGGCGGTGTGACGGTCCGGGTGGTGGACCGCGGGCGCGGCTTCCAGCCGGCCGAGGTGGCGCCCGGGCGCGGGCTGATCCGGGAGCTGCGGCACTGCGTCGTCGAGGTCGGCGGCCGGGTGAACGTCGACTCCGCGCCCGCACAGGGAACCGTCGTGGAGGTGTCATGGCAACGGTGATCGAGATCGGTGCGATCGACAACGACCAGATGCTGCTGGAGGGGATGGCCGCCTGGATCGCCCGGTCCCGCGAGATCGCGCTGACCGCGATGGCCGTGTCGGTCGAGGAGTACCTGGCGATGCCGCGCCGGCCGGAGATCGTCATCCTGGACCTGAACCTGGAGAACTTCACCGACCCGGCGGAGAACGTGCGGCGGCTCGTCGCCGCCGGCCACGTGGTCGTCATCGTGTCGGTGATCCCGGATCCGGTCTGGATCGCCGCCACCACCGAGGCGGGCGCCCGGGCCTACGTGCCGAAGGCGAACAACCTCAGCACCCTCGCCGACGTGATCCGCCAGGTGGCCGCCGGCGACACACCACTCACCACGGAACACGCGTTCTGGCTCGGGCGCGACGCCCGGCCCGGCCGGCCCGAGCTGTCCGTCCGCGAGCGGGAGGTCCTGGTCAGGTACGGCAGCGGGATGACTCTCGAGGCGGTCGGCCGGGTCCTGGGCATCGCGCCCGGGACGGTGCGGACGTACCTCGATCGGATCAAGGAGAAGTACGCGCGGGCCGGTCGGCCGATCACTCACCGGGTCCAGTACGGGGAGCGGGCGAAGGAGGACGGTTTCGGCCGTACCCGCCTTCCTCCGTCGACGTGAATACGATCATGCAAAATCGTTATCCGAATGGACGACCCCTTACGAAGTCCGCACCATTGCACGATCGGTTTAGCCTTTTCATCGCGAGCCGGTGCACCGGCAAAGCGTTTTCGTCATCTTGATATCCCGGTCACCGCCGGCCCCACTTTTTGACCCCCGGTCCGGGTCGACAGCGGCCGAATCGCGCCGTCTGCCCTGGATGACGCACAACCGAAAACGGGAGGGACGCGTGTCCTTGCAGAGCGCAGATCCGGCACGGGAAATCCGTGCGCGGGTCGATCGGTTGCTCCCCGACATCATGGCGCTCCTCACTGACAGTGCCCATCGACGGGAGATCGAGGACGCCGCCGCCCGGGTGCGGGACGCCGGCACGAGCCGGCTCGCGGTGGCGGTGCTCGCCGAGTCAGGTGGCGACCATCGGGTGGTCAGCCATCACCTCTGGACGCCGCTGCTCGGCGAGGGCGCGGCCGGGCTCACCCCGGAACGGACCACCATCGGGTACGTCACCGCGGTGCGCCTGCGCCCGGTCGCGGACGACCGCGCCACCGTCCGCCGGGTCACCGTCGCGTTCCTGAGCCGTGCGCAGATCCTGAGCTGCCGGACCCGGTTGCTCGCCCAGCTCGGCGACCTCCCGGCCGGCACGGCGGCCGACGTGGACTGGCCGGTCGTGCTGGAGCAGGCGCGGGCGGCGTGGCCGGCGGCGGACGGTTACCGCCAGGCCGCCGTCACCGAACTTGTCGCGCTCTACCGGGCGCAGGTCTTCGCCGAACGGTTCCTGGGCCGTGACGGCCTCCCGGCCCGGCTCGAGGCCGTGCATCAGGCGACCATGCCGGTGCGGTGGGGCGACCGCTCCGGCGTGCGGCCGCCGTTCCCGGATCCGGGCGGTGCCGGGCCGTACGAGGCCGATCAGGAACTCGGCCAGGGCGTGCTGCACCGGGTCTTCCCGGCCGTGCGCCGGATCGTGGTGGACGTGGACGTGCCGGCGCGGCACTGGCCGCTCGGCGAGGACGGACTGGACCTGGTCGACCTGCCGGTGCTGGATCCGCAGCTGCGCACCGGGCGGGCGGACTGGCTGATCGAGACCGAGCTGGCCACGGCCGGTGCGGTGATCACCATCGACGGTTCGCAGCGCGAGGCGGAGAAGCTGCTCGCCCAGCTGCGCACGCCGGCGCCCGCGGTGACCCTGCGGGGGCCGGACAACTACCTCGTGCTGCGGGACGGCAGCGCCCTGGCCGAGCTGCGCGCCGACATCGGCGACCGCGGCCGGGTGGCCTGCGAGGCGGCGCGGGACCGGCAGACCGGCACGGCGTACGGCGAGTTCCGCCGTGCCGTGCGCCGGGTCGCCGCGGCCCTGGACGAGACGCCGCTCGCCGCACCGCCACCGCCGTCGCCCACCGAGATGCGGGTGCGTGGCCTGCTCGGCCGGATCGGCGCGGAACTCTCCGCGATGACCGACGACGTGGAACGGGGCATCGCCGGGCCGGCTGCCGAGCTGGCCGGGGGCATCACGCCGTACGCCGCCCTGCGCCAGTGGGTCACCGCCCAGGTGTACGCCTGGCCGCAGTGGCAGGTCCTGTTCTCCGCGCTGCGCAACCACGTCCTGACCCCCGGCGCCCGGTACACCGACGAGCTGCCCGGCACCCCCGAGGTGTTCGAGAGGCGGCTGCGCGCGGTTGCCCAGGGACTGCCGGCGGCCTGCACCTCGGTCGTCGACGCGACCGTGGAGAGCTGGCTGCGCCGCTGGTCGGCCCGGCTCGGCCCGCTCAAGTCCGAGTTCTTCGAGGTGGTGGTGCCGTTGCGGGACGGCACCGACGAGACGGTCAGCCGGCTGCGCCGGGGTGTGCAGTTGAGCTGGGTCGCCGACGTCCGTCCGGCGCTGCCGGCGGCACCCGCGGCGGCCGAGGTGCGGGCCGCCTTCCCGCTCGACCCCGGCCGGGACCTGCCGTGGCACCACGGGTCGGACGGCGCGGGCGGGCACGGCAGGCACCTGGTGACGATCCTGCGGATCCGGCGCGAGCTGGTGGTGGCCGCGCAGCGGCTGGCCGAGGAGCAGCTCGCCGGCGCGCTCACCGCCCGCGTCGAGGCGGTGCGCCGGGAGCTGCGCATGCAGCAGCAGAGCCAGCAGCGGGCGGACACCCACATCCGGGCGCTGCTCGGCGCGGGACCGCCCGGCACCGGGGTGCCGCCGCAGACCGCGGCCCGCCGGATCGAAGACCTGCTGGACCGGGCCGACAGCCCGGACCGCCCCGATTCCCCCGACCGGACCGGCTCCCTGGACCGTGCCGACGTCCGGGGCCGTGCCGACGCCGAGGACCCGCGATGACCGACGACTTCACGATCCCCGACCCGGACCGCCGGATCCAGCCGGCCCGGCGCCGGGTGCGCGACCGCCGGCACGGTGGCCTGGCCGCGGTGGACTTCGGTACCACCAACTCGACGGTCACCCTCTACGACCCGAACCTGCCGCCGCCGGTGGTGCCGATGCCCGCCGACCAGCGGGCCGCCCTCAGCCGGGCGGTGGTGCGCCTGCTGCGCCGGGAGGTGCGGGCCGACGAACTCCGGGACCTGAGCTTCGACCAGTGCCGGGCCGAGTGGGACACCGTGCGCACCCGGATCGGCGCCGACCTGGCCGGCGGGGACGGTCGCGGCCTGGCCGACACGGTCGAGGCCGAGGAGGCGGCACACCACCCGCTGCTCCACGACGTGCTGCTGGCCCTGGAGGCGGCACAGGCCGGCGGCACCGCCCCCTTCGCCGGCTGGCTCGCCGACCGGCTGCACCACTGCTACGACGAGGCGTTCGGCACCCCGGCGCTGGAGCACTACTCGCTCTTCCCGGTCCGGCTGGACAACGCCACCGACCAGAACGAGGTGCCGAGCCGGTTGGACGTCACCGCGGTCGACCCGGACCTGCGGGTCCGCCTCGGCCGCCCGCTCGGCGACGGCAGCACCCTGGCCACCCTGCGCGGGCTCAAGCACTACCTGGACAAGCCCGACTTCCGGCTGCCGCTGCGCGACGAGCGGCGTTCGGTGGAGCTGGAGCCGCTGCTCGGCGGGGCGTTCGGGTTCCTGCTGGACCGGTCCGACGAGTTCACCCACGCGCACCCGGACCGGCTCGAGGACGCCCCGATCGACCACGTGGTCGTGACCTACCCGACGATGGCACCGCCCGCGGTCCGCCGCCGCCTGGAGAACGTGATCACCGGGCTGCTCGGTGTCGGCGAGGTCGACCTGCGCTACGACGAGGCGATCGCGGCCGCGCTGTTCTTCCTGATGCGTGACCTCGGCGCCAACCACACCACCGGGGTCGAGGCGCTGCGGGCCCGGTTCCGCGCGGTGCCCGGCGACGAACGGCACCGGATCGAGAACACCCTGGTGGTGGACGTGGGCGGCGGCACCACCGACATCGCCCTGATCACCACGCACCTGCACGACGAGACACCGCCGATGCCGGACGCGCCGCCGGGCAGCACCGGCCGGCATTACCGGCTGGTGCCGCAGCTGCGCGGCACCAGCGGCCGCAGCCGACGCGGCGGCGACTTCCTGACCCTGCAGGTGTTCCGCCTGATCAAGGCGATGATCGCCGACCAGCTGCTGACGCTGCCGCACCCGGGCGACGACGCCACGGACGAGGCGGAGGCCTGGGCGGACTGGCAGCGCCGGACGGCCGCCGAGCTCGACCCGGCGTACCGGACCGAGGACGGCCGGTACCGCCCCGGCAGCCTGATCGCCCAGACCCGGCAGGCGTTGCAACGGGACACCTCGATCCCGGAGCCGGCTGCCGCGCTCCGGGTCCGGGACAACGTGGAGCTGGTCGTCGGTACCCGTACCGCGGGCCGGCCCGCCGACGCCGCGACCGCCGCCCGCGAGAAGGCCTTCTACCAGCTGTGGGACCTGGCCGAGACGGCGAAGATCGCGGTCGAGGAGGAGCGGCCGGTCCGGCTGCCCGCCGACGTGGTGGAGGACGTGGCCCGGGCGGTGGTGCCGGCGGATGCCGACGTGCCACCCGGGTTCGGCGGCGGCCTGGACCCGCTGACCCACGCCGACTTCGTCGCGGTCGGCGAACCGATGCTCGTGGAGATCAGCCGGCTGGCCGCGGCGCTGGCCCGGACCCGGCTCACCGGCGCGGAGCGGCTGGACCGGGTGCTGCTCACCGGCAAGGCCAGCCAGCTCGGCCTGGCGGCGCGGGTGGTGGCCCGTGAACTGGCCGGCGGGCAGGGCGCGGACAGCAGGCCGGTGCAGGTGGTGGTGGAACGGACGTACGCCAAGAACGCCGCCTCGATGGGCGCGGCCTGGGCCGCCTCGATGAGCGCGCTGGGGACTGCCGAACCGGACGAGGAGCTGCTGCGCCAGGGCGCCACCGAGGTGTCGATCGAGGTGGACAACCTGCTGCTCGACCTGCCGTGCACGCTCAGCATGCGCGGGCTGAGCGACCGGAACCGGGAACTGCTCACCGCGGGCACCCCGTTCCAGGAGCAGCCGGGTGGGCGGCTGCGGGCGTTCGCGACGATCGGCCGGCTGCCGGACCGCCTGGTGATCGTCCGGGAGGTGGACGGCGGTCAGCCGCTGCCGTGGGGAGTGTTCCGCTGGTCCGACCTGGACGTGCGGCTCGCCGAGGACGCGCCGGGGGTCCGCCTGGACCGCAAGATCTGGCCCCGGCAGATCCGCTGCGGCATCGAGGCCGACGGCAGTCTCGACGTGCACCTGCTGCTGTGGCAGGGCGATCGGCCGGCGTACCGCGTCGATCGGTCGGTGCCGGCGGTGCGCGTACCCCGGGAAGTGGACCTTCCGCTCCTCGACCTCGCTCGCCTCGCCGACCGGATCCTGGTGGCCGGCGCGGCCGCGCCACGCCCGGCGCTGCGCGGTGACCGGCCGCCGACCTCGGAGCGCCTCGCCGACGCCGACGGCTCGCTGCGTGACGGGCTGCTCGGGCACACTCCCCTGCCGCCGCCGGACGCCGACGGGCGGTGGGCCTTCCTGTTCCACGACGAGCAGGGCCGGCAGCACCTGCTGGGCCGGTTGTCGGCGGAGCCCGGTCCGCCGGTGCCGCACGTGGTCAGCGTGGACGACGAGGGCGCCATCCGGGTGCACGCGGGTGACCCGCCGCTGTGGATCACCGATTCGCCGGTCGACGTGGAGCACCGGGCCGGCGCGGTGTACCGGCATCCGCTCGGCACGCCCAAGGCCGAGTCCGACGACCACGACAACCCCTTCGACGGGACGCACTGATGACGCTCACCGACCGGCCCCGATCCTTGGACGACCTGCTGCGCGGCGAGGTGCTCACCGACGACCCGCTCGGTGCGGTGGTGGTGCGGCGGCTGACCGACCTGCTGCTCGCCGTCGAGGAACTCACCTATACGACGAGCATCGCGGCCTGCGCCGGTGGCGGACCGCGGCCCGACCAGGAGGCGATGATGCGACGCGGCGAGGCACTGAGGCACCGGCTGCGGACGTTCTTCCAGCGCGACGAGAACTCCGGCCCGGCGCCGGCACACGACCCGGCGACCGCCACTGTCACGCCCGCCGCGACCCAGCCGCCCGCAACCCGGCCGGTCACAACCCAGCCGCCCACAACCCAGCCGGCCGGAACCCAGCCGGCCGCGACCCAGCCGGTCGTGGCGCAGGCATCCGTGGCGCAGGCGGGAGCGGACCGGCCGGCGCCGATGGAGCGAACCCGGCCGGGGATGCGGGCCGGCGGGGAGGAACGCGGCCGGGTCGACGCCGGTGTCGCCGAGGTGCTCACCGAATTCGCCACCAGCCCGCTGGTGCAGCGGTTCCTGGGCGCCGACCCGCTGCCCGGGCGCACTGCCGCCGAGCGGTGGCGGGCGTTCCATTTCGGCCTGCTGCGACTGCACCGGGACCCGGCCGACGAGTGGCGCCGGAAGCTCGGCCGGTGTCTGCCGCCCGAGTGGAACCGACCGCAGGCAGGCTGGGGCGCCCTGGCCGCCGAGGTCGACCCGCCACTGGTCCTGATCCCCGCCTATCACGACCTGCCGGGTGTGGTCGCGCACCGCGAAGCCATGGCCGAGGAGATGGTGATCAAGGCGTTCTCCGACCGGGTGCTCAGCCACCGGCAGATCCCCGCCATCGCCTCGCAGATGCTGTGGCTGGCCGGCGAGGACCGGAGCGCTTTCTACGCCCGCAAATCGGAACTGGTGCCGGCCCGGACCGCCTACAGCGAGCTGGAGGCGACCTTGCGCGACAAGCTGATCGCCTACCGCAACGCGGAGAAGGCCACCGACGGCGCCAGCCTGGTGGTCCGCGCGGCCCAGCTTGCCGAGGTGCTGCGCTCGGTGGTGCACCGGCCGCTGCCCTCGCCGGAGAGCTGGTGGGCCGACTCCCGCGCCGCCGCCATGCAGTTCGTCCGGGAGACGGCCAGCCGCTACGCGCCCCAGCTGAAGGTCCGGGATCTGGGTGTGCGCTCGCTCTACAAGGATTTGCTGGCCAGCGGTGAGGCGGAGCTGGAGAACGACATCCGGCTCAAGGTCGACGACGACGCCGACGTCGGCAAGATCTTCGACTGTCTGCGGCCGAGTCTGCTCGCCGACAACAGCGTGTTCCGATCCGGCCGCGTGATCTACGGCGGCGAGCTGGACGGCTCGCTGCGGGGACGGCGATGACACGCCCGGGCGCGGTGGGACGGCCGGCGGCGTACCTCGTGGTTCTGCTTCTCGCCCTGCTCATGGCCCCGCCCTCGCCGACGGCGGCGGACCCGCCCCAGGCCTCCCTCGCCGAGGTGCTCGACGCGTTGCGCACCGATGAGCTGGCCGCCGACTACGTGGTGCTGCTGGACGTGTCGTCGTCGATGCAGCCGGCCGGTGGCCCGGACCTCTACACCCGGGCCCAGCGCGCGTTGCGGCCGCTGCTGGACGCGCTGTCGCCGGTCGACCGCCTGCACCTGGTCGCCTTCGCGGACCGCCCGGACCCGACCTTCACCGGCCGGATCGGCGGCACCGGGGCGGGCGTGCTGAGCCGGCTGCCGGACCGGGCCGAGGGCGGCCGCACCGACATCGGCGCGGCCATCGAATCGGCCCTGGACACCGTCGACCGCCCCGATCTGACCGACCCGGCCACCGTCGTGCTGCTCACCGACGGTGTGCAGGACCCGCCGCCGGGTTCGCGGTACGACGGGAACATCGACGCCGCGATCACCAGGCTGCGGGAACGCGCCACCGGGATCGAGCGCCGCCGGCCGGTCCGCGCCCTCGGCATCCCGCTCACCGGGCAGACCGATGTGCGGCTGCTCGACCGGGTCTTCGACGACACCGTGCTGATGGATCTGCCGCCCGACCAGGTCGGGACCTATCTGAGCGGGGTGGGCAGCCGGGTCGCGATGGCGAAGGCCGCGGCCCTGGTGGCCCGCGACCGGCCCGCCGTCACGCTGACGACGAACCCGGGACCGATCACCGTCCGCGACGAACCCGTCACGATCACCGCGACGGTGCGCAACGAGGCCTCCCGGGTGCCGCTCACGGTGACCCCGGCGGCCACGGTCGAGGGCGCCGCGATACCGGTGCGAGTGCTCACCGGCGAGACCACCGTGGCACCGGGCGCGGAACAGACGATCCAGCTGCGGGTCGACCCGCCGGGCGCCACCGGCCGGTGGATCGGCGGCGAGCGCTCCACCGCAGGAACGCTGCGGATCGAGGCGGCGATCACCTCGCCGTGGCGCGACGTGATCGTCCAGGACCTGGGGCTCGCCCTCACCCCCGAGCCGGCGCGCGCGGCGGTCCCGGTGCGGGCCACCGCGACAGGCATCGCGATCTGGCTGGTGACCGTGCTCGGACTGCTGCTCGTCGCGCTTGTCGCGCTGCTGCTGTGGCTGCCCACCCGGCGCTGGCGGCCGATGGGCGGCGGGCAGCTCACCGTCACCGAACCGGGGGCGCCGGTGCCGTACCGGCAGATGCTCTCCGGCCGCAAGGTCCGCTTCCCGGCGCCGCACGGCAGTGGCGCCGCCACCCAGGGCAGCGGCACGGTCCGCGCGTTCCGGCAGCGCAAACGCGTGGGCGCCGGCCGGGAACTGGTGCTGCGCATCGATTACCGCCGCGCCGGCCGGCGGCACCGGGTGATCTGCCCGCCGCGGCAGACGAGACCGCTCACCGACGGAACCACCTTCACCTACCAACCCTGACCCTTCATCCGCATACCCCGACCTCGGAGGTTCCTCTCGTGCTTCCCGCACTGGTGATCGGGCTCGGCGGCACCGGGAGCGCCGCCGCCGCCCACCTGAAGGCCCGGCTCACGACCGAGCAGCGCTGGCAGGACCTGATGCACGACCCGGCTGCGCCGGCGCGCACCGACGGCCGGCCCTACGACTGGCCGATCCTGCTGCGCGCCCTCGACGTGGACCGGCGCAACCGGCCCCGGGTGGACGGCGTGTCCCTGGACGCGAACGTCGAGGACCTCTACCTCAACGGCTCGATCGGCGGCATGATCGACAAGATCCGGCAGGGCCGGGAGACGGCCGAGGCGTTCTACCCGACAGTGGTGCCGTGGTTCAGCCCGGAGGACGCCCGCCGGATCCGCGACGACGAGGCGCTCTCCTTCCTGGTCGAGGGCGCCGGCCAGATCCGGTCGTTCGGGCGGCTGTCGTTCTTCGCCGACGTGCTCGGCTCCACCCCGGTGACCAAACGCCTGGAGGACGCGCTCGACCAGCTCACCCGGGTGCACGCGGACACCACGCCGAACATCTACGTGATCAGTTCGACGGCCGGCGGCACCGGCGCCGGCATCCTGCTCGACGTGCTCGCCGCGTTGCAGCGGATCCGGCAGGCACACGGCGGCGACTTCTCGGTCACCCTGTTCTGTGTGCTCTCCGGCGCGTTCCGGCGCCGCCTCGACGGGCCGCAGCGCCAGCGCAGCGAGGCCAACGGGTACGCGCTGCTGCGCGAACTGGACCGGCTGATGAACGTCGGCCGGGAGCACCCCGCCGAGTTCCGCTGGTCGCCGCGGGACGTGCACGAGATGACCGCCGCACCGGTGCAGTACACCTACTTCCTCGACGGTCGGCGTTCCCGGTCGGCGGCCCGTCATCTGGAGGGTTTCGGTCCGGAGACGGTCACCCCGGTCGCGATCGCCGACGCCGTCTACGCCCACCTGCTGCCGACCGTCGGCGCCGCGTTCAGCAGCTACCGGGTCAACGCCCGGCAGTACCGGCAGGGCGCCACCGACCTCTACTCGACGTTCGGCGTCTACCTGGTCGAGTACGCCTGGGAGCCGGTGATCCGGGGCCTGGTCAGCAAGGCCGCCCTGACGGTGCTGCGCGGCCTGCCGGACCGGCCCGGGTCGCTCGCCGCCGACGTCGACCAGTTCCTGCTCGGTGAGGTCGACATCCCGGACGCCGGCGGCGCGCTGCCGCCGCCGGTGCTGCCGGAACTGGACAGCGAACCGGCCCGCGACGGCCTGCTGTCGCCGACGGTGAGCTGGCTGCAGTCCCGCGACGGCCGGCTGCCGTTCCCGGAGCCACCGAACCTGATGCTGCCGTTCGAGGACATCACGTCGTTCCGCACCGACCACCGGGGACAGGTGGTCATCGAGCGGACGCAGGAGACCGTCCGGATGTTCTGGGGCGAACGCGGTGTCCCGGTCACCCTGAAGACCCGCGAGCAGTGGCACCCGGTCGCCGAGCACCACGAGCGGCACACCGCCCAGGACTGGGCGGTCGCCCTGCGCGGTGCGGTGGCGCGGATCATGTCGCGGCGGGACGGCGGGCCGCGTACCGGGCTGGCCTTCCTGGATCTGGTGGGTCAGCGGCTGGAGCTGTTCCGGGCCCGGGTGGAGAACGCGCCCCGGCAGGACGCGGCGCTGGCCAAGGCGGCCCGCGACAACGCCGAGGAGCTGGCCCGGGAGGACAAGGGCTGGCGGCGCGGCAAGCACCAGCTCAACTACCTGTCCGCCGAGTACGCGCTGCTGCTCGCCCACGTGCAGGCCGACAGCCACGCGCGCACGCTGCGGATGCTGGACCGGTTGGCGCAGGAGGTGGACGCGGTCCGTGCCGAGACCGAGCTGTGGCGGGTGACCGTGGACGACGCGGCCCGGGCCCTGGCGCAGTCCGTCGAGGACGTCCGCCGGGAACGCCGGGACGCGGAGAAGTTCCCGCTGCGTCACGTGCTGCCGCAGGTCGACGACGCGGCCGCCGAGCAGTGGCTCTACGACCGGTCGGTGACCTCGCTGGACCCGGTCGCCGAGGCGCTGGCCTGGCGGGTCGAGACCGGCACCGGACGGCCCTCGCTGGTGCTCGCCGACGCCCGGCGGGCGGCGCCGGTGGACCAGGTGGTGGGCGCCCTCGCCGACCGGGCCCGGCCGATCTTCGCGCCGCTGCGGCAGCTGTCGATCTTCGAGTTGCTGGAGCGGACCCGGCGCAGCGCCGAGGAGATCGGCAAGCAGCTGATCACCGGGGCGGAGTGGCTCGTCGATTACAACGACGAGGAGCACCGGCGCCTGCGCGACCTCTCCCCCGAGGACGACGGAGATCAACAACAGCAGGTGTACGCGTTCGCCGCCCTGCCCGCCGCCGACTCACCGGGCGCCACGCTCAGTGCCGAGCTCTGGGAGTACCTGGGCCAGCAGCGCGTCGAGCTGAACAACATCGTCCCGTCGGCGGAGTCGCCGGACCGGCCGGTCACCGACAAGATCATGCTGTTCAAGTCCCGGCACTCGCTGCGCCTCGGCGCCTTCGACGGCTTCACCGACCTGCGCCAGTCCTACGAGCAGCGCCGCGCCGCACCGCCGTCACCGCACGTCATCGCCGAGGAGAAGAACGCCGCGCTGCTGGAGGCCAAGAGCGAGGACCTGGTCGGCGAGGGCGTGCTGTCCCGGCCGCTGCCCCGGCTCACCGGCGACCACCTGCTGCTCTGCCGCGACTTCGACCTGCTCACCGCGGCCGCGGTGGCGCTGTCCAACGAACGGCTCGCCCCGATGTTCGCCCCCGGCGAGACCGAGCAGGTGCTGGGCTGGCAGACCCGCTCGCACCGCAGCCGGCCCAACCAGGAACTGGGCGACGAACCCCGGCTGGGCCGCCTGCTGAAGAATCTGACGACCGCCGGCACGAAACTGGCCGAGGTGCGCCGGGGCGCGGTGCTGGCCGCCGCCGAGGACGCGGTCCGCGACCTGGACTGGGAGTACGGGACCCGGCGCTTCTACGGCCTGCCCCCGGCGTACCGCCTGGACGACGACCTGTGGCGGCTGCTGACGGTCGCCGCCCACGTCCACATCGACAAGCAGAAGTGAGTCAGACCCGGGCCGCGGCGGTGAAGTCGGGGTGTTCGACGGGCTTGCCGAAGTAGTACCCCTGCGCCAGGTGGTAGCCGAGACCCCGCAGGTAGCCGGCCTGTTCGGCGGTCTCCACGCCCTCCGCGACGGCCCGCAGGCCGAGGCCGTTGCTGACGTGGATGAGCGCGTCCACGATGACGGCCTCGCGGCCCGGTTCGGCGATCTCGTCGACGAACGACTTGTCGACCTTGAGGACGTCGACCGGGACGGCCCGCAGCAGACCCAGGGAGGAGTGGCCGGTACCGAAGTCGTCGAGGGCGATCCGGACGCCGGTGTCGTGCAGCGTCTCGACCGCCTCGATGGCGACGCCGCCGCCGAAGATCGCGGTCTCGGTCACCTCGACGAGCAGTTCGTCCGGGCGCAGGCCGGTGCTCAGCAGGATCTGCGCGACGACGTCGGGGAAGCCGGGCTCGCTGAGCTGGCGGGCGGAGACGTTGACGCTGACGTACTCGGGTGCGGCGTCACCGAGGTCACGGCGCCACCGGGCGAACTGCCGGCAGGCGGTCCGCATGATCCATTCGCCGAGCTCGACGATCAGGCCGTTGTCCTCGGCGACCGGGATGAAGGTGGCCGGGCTGACCGGGCCCCGCACCGGATGCGTCCAGCGCACCAGGGCCTCGACCGCCACGGTCCGCCCGCTGCTCAGCTCGACGATCGGCTGGTAGACCACCGTGAAGTCGCCGTCGTCGAGACTGTGCCGCAGGTCGGCGCCGAGCCGTTCGGCGGCTTCCGCGCGTTCGTCCAGCTCGCCGGTGTACGCCACCAGCGGCACCCCGGCCGCCTTGGCGGCATAGCGGGCCGTGTCGGCGCGGCGGACCAGCTCCGACGCGGCCATCCCGGGCTCGCCGGCGGCCGTCCCGAGCCGGGCGGTCAGCAGCAGTTCGTGCTCGCCCGCCTGGACCGGGTGCCGCAGCATCTCGAGCAACCGGTTCGCGACGTGGCCATCGGGGGTGCGGACCAGCACGGCGAACTCGTCGGCGCCCATCCGAGCGGCCACGTCGCCGTCCCGGACGCAGGTGCGCAGCAGCTCACCGACGGCGGTCAGGGCCTGGTCGCCGGCCGCCCGGCCGAGCCGGTCGTTGACGTGCCGGAAGCCGGCCAGGTCGATGACGATCACCTGGCACGGCCCGGCGGTCAGCGCACGGGTGACCCGGCGTTCCAGTTCGCGGCGGTTGGGCAGGCCGGTCAGGTCGTCGTGCATGGCCAGGTGCAGCAGTTGCCGGGACTGGCTGTCGACCCGGCGCATGTAACCGGCCATCCGGGCGGCGATCAGGACGAAGAGCACCATCGAACCGGCGGCCACGACGCCCCAGCGCTGCCAGTCGCCGCGGATCAGCACGACCGCCGGCACCAGCAGCATCGAGGCGGTGAGCACGCCGAGCCGGCTGCGGCCCAGGCTGTCGGCGTCCCCGGCGACGGGCAGGGCCATCGAGGGGTGCGCGGCCGCGGCGGCGAACAGCACGTAGGCGATCAGGTAACCGGTGAACAGCAGCCGGGCCGGACCGGCCGGGACGAGGGTATAGAGGACGTTGCACACCAGCGTCAGCGCGCTCGCCGCGGTGAGCAGCCAGAGACTCGCCGAGCGCGGGCCGCGGCGCAGCAGGATCGGGATGATCACCGCGCAGAGCAGCACCCCGGCGGTCGGGTACCCGGCCACGACGGCCCGGGTCAGCGGCGGCATGGTGGGGTCGGTGACGATCGGCGCGATCAGGAACGTCCAGTAGACGATGCCGACGCCGACCGCGATGATCGCCGAATCGATGAGGGTGCCGGACCAGACCGGGCCGCGCTGCCGGGTGAGCCGGAACAGCGCCACGGTGAGCATCGGGTAGGCGCCCAGGTAGCAGGCGTCGGCCCAGGACGGGAACGGTGGCTGGAACGCGTAGATCAGGTCGCCGCACACCCAGGCGCAGGCGCCGGCCACGAAGACGTACCACCAGGGGGCGGTGACCGGGCGGTGCCGGCGCACCCCGGCCACCGTGACGGCGACCGCGGCCAGCGAGAGGCCGGTGGCGAGCACGATGACGGCCGGGCTCTCCGGCAGCACGGCGTAGAGCACGGCTCCCGCCAGCCCGCACACCAACCAGATCCGCCATGCCGCCACGGTCTGTCAATTCGGCCGAAAGTTCCCTTTGTTGAGCCCGAGGCGGTGTGGCCCGTACCGCGTCCTCGCCGTCATCGCCGTTCCGGGGCCGGCCGCAGGTCCGACTCGATCGCGGCGGCGGCGGCCAGCAGCGGCGGCAGCAGGCGTTCCAGGATGTCGCCGACGGTGGCGCGGGCGGCGTGCACGGAGACGTTCACCGCGCCGGCGGGAACGCCGTTGCGGTCCCGGACGGGCACGGCGATGGCTCGCAGCCCCTCCTCCAGTTCCTGGTCGACGATCGCGTAACCCTGCGCGCGGACCCGCGCGATCTCGGCGCGCAGCGCGTCCGGTGAGCAGAGGGTGCGGCCGGTGAGCGGCTTGAGGTCGGCGCGGCCGAGGTACGCCGTCAGGTCGGCCTCCGGGCCCGCGGCGAGCAGGACCCGGCCCATCGACGTCGCGTACGCCGGGAATCGGGTGCCGACGTTTATCGCCACCCGCATGATCCTGCTGGTCGGGACGCGGGCGACGTAGACCACGTCGTCGCCGTCGAGCACCGAGAGCGACGACGACTCGTGCACCTGCGCGACGAGACGCTCCAGGTGCGGTGCGGCGACCTCGGGCAGGGAGAGGCTGGAGAGGTACGCGAACCCGAGTTCCAGAACGCGCGGTGCCAGCGAGAACAGCCGGCCGTCGGTGCGCATGTAGCCGAGGTCGGTGAGGGTCAGCAGGAACCGCCGGGCCGCCGCACGGGTGAGCCCGCAGGCGCGCGCGACGTCGCTGAGGGTCAGTTCGCGATGTTGTGCGTCGAATGCACGGATCACCGCGAGTCCCCGCTCCAGCGACTGCACGTAGTACGGTTCCCGCGGCATCAGATGATCGAAGTCAATCGTTGACGTGACACGGGGCACATCATAGCGTTCTCGATGAGAACTCATGTTCGTCATGCGCACACTTTCGAAGGAGAAACTATGCGGCGGCGACTCCTCGCGGGAATGGTGGCGGCAGCCCTCGCCGGCACCCTCGCGGCCTGCGGCACGTCCAGCGACTCGGATTCCGGCGGCGGCGAGAGCGGCGGTGTCGACAAGGTGAAGGTCGGCGTCATCCCGATCGTCGATGTCGCCCCCATCTACCTGGGACAGAAGCAGGGCTTCTTCGCCAAGCGCAACATCGAGCTGACCATGGAGGCCGGTCAGGGCGGTGCGGCGATCGTGCCCGGCGTGGTGAGCGGCCAGTTCCAGTTCGGCTTCAGCAACATGACGTCCCTGATGATCGCGCAGACCAAGAGCGTGCCGATCAAGGTGGTGTCCAACGGGGTGGCCTCGACCGGCGTGGACGGCAAGGACTTCGGCGCCGTGGTGGTCAAGGGCGACAGCGCCATCAAGACCGCCGCCGACCTGGCCGGCAAGAAGATCTCGGTGAACACGCTGAAGAACATCGGCGACACCGTGACCCGCCAGTCGGTGCGCAAGGCCGGCGGTGACCCGTCGAAGATCGAGTTCGTCGAGATGCCGTTCCCGAACATGCCGGCGGCCCTGGACGCCGGCCAGGTCGACGCCGCGTGGGTGGTCGAGCCGTCGCTCACCACGATCAAGGCAGCCGGTGGCCGCGAGGTCGCCTCCACCTATGTGGACGCCGCCCCGAACCTCACCGTCGCCGCCTACTTCGCCTCCACCGAGCTGATCGGCAAGAACCCCGACCTGGTCAAGCGGTTCACCGAGGCGATGAACGAGTCGCTGGCCTACGCCGACTCGCACCCCGAGGATGTCCGCGGGATCCTCGCCGACTACACGAAGATCGACGAGAAGCTCCGCGCCGGCCTGGTCCTGCCGAAGTGGCCCACCGAGATCAACGAGGCCTCGGTGCAGACGCTCGCCACCCTGGGTGAGAAGGACGGCATCTTCTCCGGGACGCCGGACTTGGCGAAGCTGCTCCCATGACCCCGGTTCGCCGTGGCAACCCGGCGTGGCTCGGTCACCCCGCGATCCTGGGGGTGGCCGGCCTGGCCGGGTTGCTTCTCGTCATCCAGCTGCTGCCGACGCTGGGTCTGGTCAACGACCGGCACCTGCCGCCGACCAGCGCGATCCTCGCGGCCCTCGCCGACGAGCTGGGCACCGGGCAGTTCTGGATCTCCTTGAAGGACACTCTGGTGGCCTGGGCCTGGGGCGTGCTGATCGCGGTCGGCGCCGGCGTGCTCGCCGGCCTCGCGATCGGCTCGGTACCGGTGCTGCGCGAACTGACCGCCTCCACCGTCGAGTTCCTGCGGCCGATCCCCTCGGTCGCGCTCATCCCGCTGGCAGTGCTTCTCTACGGTACGGAGATCGGCTCCACCCTCCTGCTGGTCTGTTACGCCGCCTTCTGGCAGGTGCTCGTCCAGGTGCTCTACGGCGTGGCCGACGTGGACCCGGTCGCCGAGGAGACCGCGCGCAGCTACCGGTTCTCGGCGTGGGCGCGGGTGCGGTACGTGCTGTGGCCGACCGCGTTGCCGTACGTCTTCACCGGTGTCCGGCTCGCCGCCTCCGTGGCGCTGATCCTGGCGATCACCGCCGAGCTGGTCATCGGCTCGCCGGGGCTGGGCAAGGACATCGCGGTCGCCCAGGCCTCCGAGGCGGTGCCCACGATGTACGCGCTGATCGTCGTGACAGGCGTGCTCGGCGTGCTGATCAACCTGCTGGCCCGTTTCGGCGAGCGCCACCTGCTCGGCTGGCACCAGTCGGTCCGCGGCGAGGTGATCGCGTGATCAGACGGATCGCGTACGCGCTGGCCCTGCCGTTGCTGCTCTTCGGCGGCTGGTGGGTGCTCAGCGCCGGCAGCGAGAGCTTCTACGCTCCCCCGCTGTCGGAGATCCTGACCGCCTTCGGCAACACCTGGACTCTGTCGGCGCTGCGGTCCGACGTGCTGCCCAGCCTGCTGCGGCTGCTCTCCGGATACCTGCTCGCCGCGGTGATCGGGATCGGTCTCGGGCTCGCGATCGGCGTCAACCGGCGGCTGCGCTTCACGGTCGAGCCGGTCCTGGAGCTCTTCCGGGCCGTCCCGCCGCCCGTCCTGGTGCCGGTGATCATGCTGTTCGCCGGCATCGGCGACGGCATGAAGGTGATCGTGATCGTCTTCGGCTGTGTCTGGCCGGTCCTGCTGAACACCGTCGAGGGCGTGCGCGCGGTCGACGGCGTCGTGCTGGAGACGGCCCGTTCCTACGGCGTGACCGGGCCCGCCCGGATCACCCGGGTGATCCTGCCGTCGGCGGGACCGCAGATCGCGGCGGGGCTCCGGCAGGCGCTCTCCATCGCGATCATCCTGATGGTGATCAGCGAGATGTTCGCGGCCAGCAACGGGCTCGGCTTCACCATCGTGCAGTTCCAGCGCAGCTTCGCGATCCCCGAGATGTGGAGCGGGATCATCCTGCTCGGCCTGCTCGGTTTCGCGCTGTCGCTGCTGTTCCGGCTCGCCGAGCGGCGGGCGCTGCGGTGGTACGAGGGCCTGCGCGCGGCGCAGCGCCGGGCCGGCTAGGAGGTCGCGATGCTCGAGGTGACAGGCCTGAAGAAGGTCTACCGGTCCGGGAACCGGGAGGTGGAGGCACTCCGCGATCTCACGTTCACCGTGGACACCGGCGACCTGGTCTGCCTGGTCGGCCCGTCCGGCTGCGGCAAGACGACGCTGCTGCGCTGCATCTCCGGCCTGCTCGAACCGACCGGCGGCGACGTGCGGGTCGACGGCAAGGCGGTGTCCGGGCCGCCGCCGGGCATGGCGGTGGTCTTCCAGGAGTACGGGCGGAGCCTGTTCCCCTGGATGAGCGTGCGGGACAACGTCGAGCTGCCCCTGAAGCAGAAGAAGGTGGCCCGTCCCCGGCGCGCCGAACTGGTGGCGGAGGCGCTCGACGCGGTCGGGCTGACCGGCACCGAGTCGGCGTACCCGTGGCAGCTCTCCGGTGGCATGCAGCAGCGGGTGGCGATCGCCCGCGCGGTCGCCTACGAACCGCGGACCCTGCTGATGGACGAGCCGTTCGCCGCCGTGGACGCGCAGACCCGGGCCGACCTGGAAGACCTGGTCCGGGCGCTGTGGCAGCGGCTGAAGGTGACAGTCCTGTTCGTCACGCACGACATCGACGAGGCGGTCTACCTCGGCCGGCGCGTGGTGATGCTGTCGTCCTCCCCGACGGTCGTGCAGGACGAACTGGTCATCGACCTGCCGGCCGAGCGGGACCAGCTGCACACCCGCGCCGACCCGAGGTTCGTGGAGCTGCGGACCCACGTGTACGAGCAGATCCAGCTGGCGAAGAAGGCGGCGGCTTAGCCCGTACAGCAGCGGGGTCTGTCTCTGCCCCTGCCTGATGAAGAACGGCCCGGACGGGAAATCCTTGGGTTCTAGGAGTCGTCGCAACACCCCAGTTCAGGGGATGCGATGGACTTCGAGGTCCGGGACCGGTCGGTCAATCAGGGCCGTCGACGTCTGACCCGCGAGCGTGAGGCATATCTTGCGCT
>NZ_JAHWGU010000003.1 GCF_020873875.1 Actinoplanes sp. DH11 | reverse complement strand
CCTCCCCCGGCAGGACACAGGAAGCCCACCACACCACGACCATCCAGCCACCACCAACCACCACACGCCAGCCGACACGCCCACCACACCAAATGGGCAACAGAGTCGCTAGCAGATCAACATCTCGCTGCGGGCGGCGCGTCGGGCGCCACTGGTGCCGAAACCGGGGACGCGGGGTTGGTGCGCGTGCGGCAACGGCTCGGCGGCGAGAGGGCGCGGCGGCGGGCGAGACTGCGAAGGCGAGAGCGCGTAAGCGAGGGGCGTAGGCGAGAGGGCGTAGCCCAGGGGGCGTAGGCCAGGAGAGGGCGTAGGCCAGGGGAGGGCGTAGGCGCGGGGGCGCTCGGGTGAGGCGGCGTAGGAGTGGGCGCACAGCGAGAGTGTGCGCTGAGGGTGAGTGCGGCGGGGGGGGTGAGGGGCGGGGCGGAGTGGGGTGCGGAGTGGGAGGGGCGGTGGTTAGCGGGGTGGGATTACGGTTAGGACTGTTTTGCCTGTTGTGTGGCCCTCGGCCAAGTAACTGATCGCGTCCTCTGCGGATGTCAGGGGGTAGGTGCGGCCTACTACGGGGACCACTGCGCCGGACTCCAGGTGGGCGGTGAGGGTGTCCAGGGAGGTGTGGGTTTCGTCCGCTGTCACGCCTCGGACGTGTGCCCGGCCGAACGGGGAGATCAGTGGGGCGGCCAGCTGGCGGCCGAAGCCGCCCAGTAACAGGCCTTGGGCGTGGCCGCCGCCTACCAGGGCTATCACCCCGGCTGGTTTGGTTGCCTGGCGCAGCACGGACAGGGGGCGGTTGCCTGCGGTGTCGATGACGGCGTCATACTCGATGCCCGCTGCGGTGATCTCCTGCCGGGTGTGGTCGATGGTGTCTGTTGCGCCCAGGGAGCGGGCCAGGGTGGCCTTGGACGGGCCGCAGACCGCGGTCACGGTGGCGCCGGCCTGGACGGCCAGCTGGACGGTGAAAGAGCCGACGCCGCCGGCTGCGCCGATGACGAGGATGTGCTGCTGGGGGCGTACGCCTGCGGTCTCTGTCGCCTTGAGCGCGGTCACCGCGGAGATGGGGACCGCCGCGGCCTGTTCGAAGGTGAGGTTGGCGGGCATCCGGGCGAGCCGGCGCTCGGTGGTGCGGGTGAACTCGGCGAAGGTGCCGGTGGAGCTGGTGCCGTAGACGCGGTCGCCGGGGCGCAGGCGGGTGACCCCGGGGCCGGTCGCGGTGACCACGCCGGCCAGGGCCCGGCCCAGCACGGGCTGGCGGGGGCGGCGCAGGCCGAAGCCGAGGCGGGCCGCGTAAGGGCGGCCGTGCAGGGCTATCCAGACGCCGGGGTCGAGGCCGGCGGCGTGCACTTCGACCAGGACGTCGTCGGTTCCGGTGAGCGTGGGGGCGGGCAGGTCGGTGACGGTGATCGAACCGTACTGGGGGGCGGTCACGGCTTTCATGCTTGCTCCTCGTCGGGGTAGTGGAAGACGTCGTCCAGCGGCACCCCGAAGACTCGGGCGATCCTGAAGGCGACCTCGAGGCTCGGTGAGTAGCGGCTCTGTTCGATGGCGAGCAGGGTCTGCCGGGTCACGCCGACCCGCTCGGCGAGGTCGGCCTGGGTCATCTCGCCGTGCGCGGCGCGCAGGGACCGGATCCGGTTGGTGACGCGGGTCGGTTTCACCACTGCGGCACGCCCACGCGGTAGACGACGACCTTGGTGATGCCGCCGAGGACGGCGGAGAGCACGAAGCCGAGGTAGATGACGTTGGCGATCCAGAACGGGTCGGTCCCGGTGATCGCCAGAATCATCGCGGTGATCGATCCGATCACCACGAACGCCTGTCCGACGTGGTCGCCGAGCCGGCCGATCTCGCGGTCCCGGTCGTCGGTGGCGCGGGATGCCTTCGGGGCGAGCGCGGCGAGGACGGCCTCCGCGGCAACCGCGGCGACGACCGCGCCTCCGATGGAGATGATCAGGGCAGCGGCGTACGGGGTCCGCTCCCACCCCTGGCCGCCGGAGCGGGCGAGGACGACGGCCAGGTAGCCGGTGTAGCCGAGGATCGCGGTGGTCAGCCGGATCCAGGCTTGTTTCTCCTTGTGCGTCATGGCGGCGCCCCCGGTCGTGTAAAAAATCTTTGACACGTGAAGCGTAGCAGTCATGTACAAAATCTTTGACATGGCGAAGCCCGGCACCTCCGGAGAGACGTGCCGGGCTTCGCGGACGTACGGGTCAGGGCCGGGGCGCCCCCGAGCGGACGAACACCGGCATGGTGTCCAGGGTCGTGGTGATCGAGGCGGTGGTGCCGCCCGCGTACCGCTTGCCGGTGAAGTAGTCCGTCCAGCTGCTGCCGGGCGGGAACCACACCGTCGTGGAGGCCGTCGTGCCCGGCGTGGTCACCGGGGCGACGAGCAGGTCACGGCCGTAGAGGTACTGGCTGCCTGCCGTCGCGTAGGCCTCCTGCTCCCCCGGGTACGCCAGGTACATCGCCCGGACGATCGGGGTGCCGGTGCGGGTGGCCTCGGCCGCGGCGGCGTACGTGTAGGGCTGCAGCTTCTTGCGCAGCTTCAGGAACTTCTTCGCCGACGCCTCCGCCGCCTCGCCGTACTGCCAGGGCAGCCGGTCGCTGTGGTTGGAGTGCAGCCGGTCGATCGGCTGGAAGGTGCCGGACTGCACCCACCGGGCGTACAGGTCGTCCGGCAGCTTGGTGCTGCCCGGCTCGGAACCCGGTTCCTGGAGTCCGCCGGTGTGCCCGCCGATGTCGTGGCTGACCGCGGCCAGCCCGGTCGCGGCCGACTCACCCGGCGTGTACCCGACGGTGAACCGCAGCGTCTCCCAGTTGGAGATGGTGTCGCCGGTGAAGTGCAGCGTGGTGCGCTTGTCGGCCCACGGGCCGGTCGGCACCGGACCCGGGTTGGCGTAGCCACCGGCCTGCAGCGAGCCGTACGCCCGGGAGAAGGCGAAACTGGTCTTGTCGGCGTACTGCTGGTTGATCCAGGCGTCCGGCGTGACACCGGGCAGGGTGGACCGGGAGGCGTCGCAGCACCAGTCCAGCCACCACAGGTCGAGGTTCTTGGTGCCCATCTTGTCGTGCAGCCAGAAGTACGCCTTGAGCTGGTCAGGGTCACCGAAGTCGAAGACGTAGCAGTCCGGGCCGCCGTTGCAGCCGGTGCGTTCCAGCTTGCCCTTGGCGATCCGCTGGGCCTCGGCGAACAGCGGGTCGGAGCCGAGGATGCTCGGGTGGATGTTGAGGCCGGTCCGCACGCCCTGGGCCCGCAGCGACGCCGCGAACGCGTTCCAGTCCGGGAACCGGGTGGGGTCGATGGACCAGCCGTTCCACTTGTCCGGCGCCTTGAAGTCGGTGTCCACGACGAGCACGTCCAGCGGTACGCCCTCGGCCTTGAACCGGGCGACGAGCTTCTCGTACTCGGCGGCGGTGCGGTCGAAGTACTGCGAGTACCAGACGCCGTACGCCCACTTCGGCAGCAGCTTCGTCGGGCCGGTCAGCGTCGACAGTTCGCGCAGGGCCCGGCGGTAGTCCTGGCCGTACGCGAAGACGTAGCCGTCCTGCCCGGCGGCCGGCCGTTGCCGCACCGCGCCGGTGGCCGGGCGGTAGAGCGCCGACGCGGAGTCGTCGAGCAGCGACCAGCCGTCCTGGTAGAGCAGCCCGCCGTAGGTCCGCGCCCCGCCGTTGACGTTGTCCAGGCCACGCCGGTAACCGCCGAGCGGCGCGTGCGGTGCCAGCAGTGGCGCGTTCGTCGCGGTGACGGCGACCGTGTCCAGGTTGACGTTGCAGCTCTGGTCGGTGGGGCAGCCGAGCGTGACGGTGTTCGTGCCGGCGGCCAGGCGGACCCGGACGGATCGGGTGCGCCAGAAGTCCCAGCCGCTGGTCGGTGGCAGCGTGGCGGTGACCGGGGCGGCCCCGTTCGCCGTCACGGTCATCGTCCGGTCCTGCACGGGCTGGCTGCCGGCCTGCGCGTTGGCGTAGCGCAACTGGACCTGGTAGTCACCGGCGACCGGCACCCCGGTCACGGTCAGCGCGACACCGGCCCCGGCGCGTTCCAGGCCGGCCACGAAGCCTTCACCGGCGTACCCGTTGTGGTCGTTGGCGAGCCGCGCGCCACCGGCCGGCGCGCCGGTTTCCGCCTCGCACACCGTGCCGAACGCGCACGGCTGCGGGCCGGGCGGGGTGGGTGCGGGGTACGCGGCGCCGGGCGCGAGCACCGCGAGGCTGTCCACGTTGACGTTGCCGGAGTCGCCGGCGGTGCGGACCAGGGCGATCTCGTGCCGGCCGGCGGCCAGGTCCAGCGGCACCGAGGCGAGGCCCCAGGTGTCCCAGTTGGCGGTCGGCGGCAGGGTGAGCGTGCCGGCCGGGGCGCCGTCCACGGTCACGGTGAGCGTGCGTGGCACGTTCTGGCCGTCCCCGCCGGTGCTGTTGGCGTAGCGGACGGTGAGCTGCTGGGCACCCGCGGCGGCCGGGGTGACGGCGAACGTGAGCGAGCTGCCGGTGCCCTCGAACCCGGCCGCGAAGCCCTGGCCGGTGTAGTCGCGGTGGTCGGTGGCCGTGCCGAGCCCGGCGAGGGCCAGGTCCTCGGCCTCGCACAGGACGCCGGTCGCGCAGTCCGGGGCGCCGAGGCCCGCCCAGGGTGCGGCGGTCACGCTCTGCCGGCCGGTGGCCAGCCGGACGGTGAGGTTGTCGGCGGTGAACGGGCCGGAGCCGACCCGGTAGCGCAGGGTGGCCGCGCCGGTGTCGATGGTCAGCCAGCCGCGCGACACCCGTTCGGTGAACCGGGTGGGCCGGAAGTCGTCCCGGCCGATCACGTTGAAGGTGTCGCCGTCGGTGAAGTTGCCACCGGCGGCGTACTCGGTCCGGATCAGGGTCGGCGAGAGGATCTGGAACCGGGCGTCGCCGGAGATCACGGTCGGCAGCCGGTGGGCGGTGGCGTGGGCCGGCGCCGACGGTGTCAGCGTGAGGCCTCCGGCCACCAGGGCGAGGGACGCGGCAGCGGCGACCCTCCGTCGAACAGAGTCGCGCACAGACGCTCCCCTTCGGTCGCGAACGAAACCTTTCGATCACGAACCTGTCATCCCGCCGCAATGATTGTCAATGGATCAAACAAACTCCCGCTTCTTGACTCCCGGTTTGTTATCGCTAACCTTCGATGTCAAGCGGGCCGGCCGTGACCACCGCAGAGAACGCGAACATCGCCTCTGGAGGACCGCCCCATGTCCCCGTACCCCCGCAGCCGGCTCCTCGCGGCCCTGGCCGCCGCCCTGCTCGCCCTGCTCGCCGCCGTCTCCCCGGCCTCCCCCGCGCAGGCCGCCCCGGCCGTCGCCTACACCAACCCGCTGGCGAACCAGCGCGCCGACACCCACATCTACAAGCACACCGACGGCTACTACTACATGACCGCGACGGTCCCGCAGTACGACCGGATCGTGCTGCGCCGCGCCACCACGCTGCAGGGCCTGTCCACCGCCGCCGAGACCGTCATCTGGCGCAAGCACCCCAGCGGGATCATGGGCGCGCACATCTGGGCGCCGGAGATCCACTTCATCGACGGCAAGTGGTACGTCTACTTCGCCGCCGGGGCCACCGACAACGTGTGGGCCATCCGGATGTACGTCCTGGAGAGCAGCGCCGCGAACCCGCTCACCACGAACTGGACCGAGAAGGGACAGATCAGCACGCCGTGGAACACGTTCGCCCTGGACGCGTCGACGTTCGTGGCGAACGGCGTGCGGTACCTGATCTGGGCGCAGCAGGAACCCGGCATCGCCACCAACTCGAACCTCTACATCGCCCGGCTCGCCAACCCGTGGACGATCACCGGCACGGTCGCCCGGATCGCCGTGCCCACGCTGGCCTGGGAGACCCGCGGCTTCAAGGTCGCCGAGGGGCCGACGGTGATCCAGCGCAACGGGCGGATCTTCCTGACCTACTCGGCCAGCGCGACCGACGCGAACTACTGCCTCGGCCTGCTCACCGCGGCGGCGGGCAGCAACCTGCTCAGCGCGTCGTCGTGGACCAAGTCACCGAACCCGGTCTTCGCGAGCAACGCCGCCACCGGGCAGTACGGCCCCGGGCACAACTCGTTCACCGTGTCCGAGGACGGGCAGAGCGACATCCTGGTCTACCACGACCGCAACTACCGGGACATCAGCGGCGACCCGCTCAACGACCCGAACCGGCGTACCCGCATCCAGAAGTTCTACTGGAACGCCGACGGCACCCCGAACTTCGGCATCCCGGTGGCGGACGGGGCGACCCCGGTGCGCTTGCGGTCGTACAACGCCGGCCGCTACCTGCGCCACTGGGAGTACCGGGCCCGGCTGGACGCCGACGTCACCACCCTGGCCGACTCCCAGTTCCGGATCGTGACGGGTCTCGCCGGTTCCGGGACGGTCTCCCTGGAGTCGACGAACTTCCCCGGGTACTACCTGCGGCACCGCGACTTCCAGGTGTTCGTCGAGCGCAACGACGGGTCGGCGACGTTCGCCGGTGACGCCAGTTTCGTGCGGCGCGCGGGCCTGGCCGCCAGTTCCGCGGTCTCCTTCGAGTCGCACAACAACCCCGGTCGCTACCTGCGGCACAGCAACTACCTGATGTACGTCCAGGCGGTACCGGACGCGACCGGCCGGGCCGACGCCACATACCTGCTGGAGTAAGCGTCCGGGATGGTGTTGGCTGTCCGGATGAGCATGATCAATTCGCTGCGCGACGTGCTGATCCCGGACAATGTCGTCGGCAGCGACGGCTGGGTCACCCGGGTCGGCGCGACGGTCCGGCTCGCGCTCGAGTTCGACTGCGAGTCGTGGGCCTACACCGACGCGCCGGCACCGCCCCGATACGACGACGGCAGCGGATACGAGCTGGTCGGCGAGGTGCAGCCGGTCGAGGCCGGCTGGGTGCACGGCTGGATGCTCGGCACGGGCGGGCTCACCGCGTACGTCCGGACCGACGACCTGCCCGAGGGCGGGCGTCTGGTCCGGGCGCGCGGGCGGTTCAGCATCGCCGAGGACTACGTGACAGATCTGTTCGAACCGCGTGACGAACTGCTGGCGCGCGCCTGCCGGTCCTGGCGCGTCGACCGGATCGTGCGGATCGGCCACCACGACCGGCGCGAGGTGTCAGTGATCCCGCGTCTGGAATCCGGGCGCCGGGGCTACCTGCTGGATGTGACGGGGGTGCCGGCATGAAGGCGTTGATCGTCCGCGGCGGCTGGGAGGGCCACGCGCCGGTGGAGTCGACCTCGCTGTTCATCGACTTCCTCGCCGCGCGGGGCTTCGCGATCGACATTCGCGACCAGCTGGCGGCTTACGACGATCCGGCCCTGCTGGCGTCCGCCGACCTGATCGTGCAGTGCTGGACGAACGGCGGGCTCACCGCGTCACAGGAGCGAAACCTCGTCGATCGCGTGCGGTCCGGCGCCGGCCTCGCCGGATGGCACGGCGGGATCACGGCTTTCGGGTACGAGAACCCGCAGTACCAGTACATGATCGGTGGCCGTTTCGTCTTCCACCCGGGCGGGTTCGTCGAACACTCCATCGGCATCGCGGGCTCCCACCCGATCACCGCCGGGCTCGGCGGCTACCGGGTGCACACCGAACAGTACTTCTGCCACGTCGACCCGTCCCTGACCGTGCTCGCCACCACCGAGTTCGCCGGCACGCCCGACGCACCGGAAACCGCCGGCGTGACCATGCCGGTCGTCTGGACCCGCCACTTCGGCGCCGGCCGCGTCTTCGTCTGCACGCTCGGCCACTCCCCCGCCGACCTCCGCGTCCCGCAGACCCGCACGATCACCGAGCGGGGCCTGCTCTGGGCCGCCGGCGCCCTCAACTCTCCGCAGCGGTGACCCGCCGGCCGGGTACGCCGGCGTCACCCGACCCGCCCGCGCCAGCCAAGCCGCCCGCGTCAGCCAAGCCGCCCGCGTCGCGCCGCGCGTCCTCCGGTGAGCCTGCGCCGGCCCGCTCGCCCGCCGGCGCCCCGCCGCGCCGGTCGCCCTCGGGCGTCAGGTCCAGCACGAAGCGGCGCGACGTCTCCCGGCTGTCGGTGAACCCGAGGCTCTCGTAGAACAGGTGCGCCGGATGCCGATGATTACTGCTCGTCACCTCCAGGAACAGGCACCCCGCCGCCCGGGCCCGCTCCTGTGCCGCCGTGATCAGCATCCGGCCCGCCCCACGCCCCCGATGCGCCTCGTCGACCACCAGCGCCGCCAGCCGCCCGAACTTCCCGGTGATCTCCAGGATCGGCGTGACGTGCAGTGCCGCCACCCCGATCAGCTGGCCGTCGTCGTCGGCACCGAGCAGCGCACCGGCCCGGTCGCCGAGCCAGTAGTCGAGCCGCTGCCGCACGTCCCGCTCCCCCGCCGGGAACCCGAGCTGCTCGAGAAGCTCCGCCATGCGGGCCGCGTCGCCCTGGTGGATCGGCCGGATATGCATCCACCGACCCTAAGCGCACCAGCGGCGTCCGTCGAAGCGGGCTGCCCGCACCGTGGCCGCCGTGCGCCCGGCCGCACATCACCCCAGCCGTGCGCCCGGCCGCCCATCACCCACGCCGGTCGCACGACGTCACGTCCGCGCGGCGGGTGTTGATCTGCTAGCGCTACGAAATCGCGGTGATCAAGGGCCTGAAACCGCGATTTCGCGTCGCTAGCAGATCAACATCTCGGCAGGGACGGCTCGATCGGCCGGCGGCAGGCCGGCCTCAGGCCGGAAGCGGACACTGGCTGCCGCCGCGCTCAAGCCGGGAGTGGACACCGGCTGCCGCCGCGCTCAAGCCGGGAGTGGACACCGGCTGCCGCCGCGCTCAAGCCGGGAGCGGACAGCGACGGCCGCCGCCCTCAGGCCGGGACCAATGCCAGGTCGATCTCGGCGGCCGGGGCCGGGCGGGCGAAGTGGAAGCCCTGGGCGTACCGGTAACCGAGAGCGTGCAAGCGGTCCGCCTGGCCCTGGGTCTCGACGCCCTCGGCGACCGCGCGCAGGCCCAGCGTGTGGGCGATACCGCTCAGTGAGGCCGCGATGGCCTCCTGCTGCGGGCTGCCGTTGAGCTCGTCGATGAAGGACTTGTCGACCTTGAGGCTGGTCACCGGACAGGTGCGCAGCAGTGTGAGCGACGAGTGGCCGGTGCCGAAGTCGTCGAGGGCGATGCCGACGCCGAGCGCGCGCAGGGCGTGCACGGTGTCCAGGGCGGGGCCGCCGGCGAAGACGGCGGTCTCGGTGATCTCGAGGGTGAGCAGGTGCGGGTCGAGGCCGTGCCGGTGCAGGGCGGCGGCGACCAGGCCGGGCAGGTCCGGGTCGAGCAGCTGGCGGGCGGAGACGTTGACGCTGACCCGGGGGGCGACGGCGCCGTGCCGGTGCTGCCAGGCGGCGGCGTCGGCGCAGGCGGTGTCGAGGATCCAGGCACCCAGGTCGATGATCATGCCGGTCTGCTCGGCGACCGGGATGAACTCGGCCGGGGAGACCGGGCGGCCGTCGGCGGGGTGCCAGCGGATCAGGGCTTCGACGGCGTTGATGGTGCCGTGCGGCAGTTCCACGATGGGCTGGTAGACGAGGCGGAACTCGCCGGTACCCAGGCCGCGGCGCAGGGCCGCGGCGAGGTGCGCGGTGTGCTCGGCGGTGGCGTCCAGGGCGTCGGTGTGCTGCTGGTACCGGCCGGCGCCGACGCGCTGGGCGGCCTGCTGGGCCAGCTCGGCGCGGCGCAGCAGGTCGGTGACGGTGTCGCCGCCGCCGGTGGCGACCCCGGCGGTGACGGTGACGAGCAGGTCGTGCCCGTCGGCGGGCAGCGGTTCCTGGAACGCGCGCAGCAGGGCCTCGGGCAGCCGGGTGCCGGCGGCCAGGGGGTGGCCGGCGGGCACCAGGACGCCGAACTCGTCGCCGGTGAGGCGGGCCACGAGCGCACCCGGCCCGGCCGTCCGGGAGATCCGTTCGCCGGCCTGGCGCAGCACCTCGTCGCCGGCGGCGTCGCCGACCCGGTCGTTGAGGCCCGCGAACCCGTCGAGGTCGCAGACGGCCACGGTGACGGCGCCGGCCTGGCCGGCGCGGGCCTGCAGCTCACCGGTGAAGTGGCGGCGGTTGGGCAGGCCGGTGAGGTCGTCGCGGCGGGCCTGCGCGGCCAGCCGGTCCACCAGCCGGGTGTTGTCGCTCAGCGCCAGGTGCTGCCGGACCACGACGAGCACGATCAGGGTGACCGCGCCGGCGGCGAGGCCCAGCGGCAGCGACCCCCGGTGGACGGCCACGCTGAGCAGGACGGCCACGGTGGTGGCCACCGCGACGTACGGGACCCGGCTGATGCCGTGGCCGACGCCGGTGACCTGGCGCGGCCGTGACGTGGCGGCCGTCGCGGTGTCGGCACGGACCTGGGCGTACGCGGCCACCGCCAGCAGCACCGCGAACGCCGGCAGCACGATGACGGTGGCGTTCAGGTGCGGCCACCGCTGCACCGCCGGCGCGATCAGCAGCGACACCGCGCCGAGCGAGCCGACCGGGCTGAGGATCCAGAGGGCCGGGCCGTGCACCGCGCCGGCGCCACTCATCCCGACCTTGACGACGGCGAGGACCGCGGCGCACGCGGTGCCCACGACGATGACGCGCAGCGCGGTCGCGAGCGGACCTTCGGCAATCGGGACCGGCAGCACCGTGATGGTCTGGCCGACGACGAGGCCGGCGGCGACCGCGACGATCGCGATGTCGAGCCAGAGCGCGAGGGTGGCCCGCCAGCTGCGGCGGCGGCTCGGCAGGCGCAGCAGCGCCACCACGGCGACGCTGACGGCGGCCAGGTAGAGCGCACCGGTGACCGGGCTCATCGCCACGAGCTCGTCGTGGACGCGCAGGGTGTCGACGGTCTGTCCGGCGGCGCCGGCGGCGAGCAGGACGACAGCCCAGCCGAGACGCCGCCAGAAGTGGCTGCCGGCGGCGGAGGCGGCCGCACGCGCGGCGACCGCACAGGCCGCCGCGGCGCTCAGCACCGCCGCGACCGTCAGCGGCCACAACGTCCAGGACGGTACGGCCGTCAGCGTCCCGAGGACGCCGATCGCCACGCCGACCAGCAGCCATCCGCAGGTCAGGGCGACGAGAAGCCTCGCCGAGCGAGCCGGTTGTCGCATCACAGTCCCGCGGTTCCTTCCGTCCCCAGCCCCGTCCCGGGCCGATCCACCTCCATCGGCGGCACGGGAACGGAGCTGAGCGGAACGGCGGACCGCGGAACGGCTGACCGCGGAACCGCGGATCAGTCCTGCGCGGCGGGCAGGCTGTCCATGAACGAGCTCACCGAGAAGACCGCGTTGCCGGCGCCGGCCGGGCCGTACCCGGGCGGGCTCGCCAGACCGTAGTGGTCCATGGTCGCGCGGTACGTCTCGAGCAGCCGGATGTGGTACTCCAGGGGGGCGCCGTTCGGGTTGGTCTTGCCCAGCGGCGTGGTCGGTTCCGGGCACCAGGTGGTGAACCGGGGCGTGATGCCCTTGGACATGAAGTAGTGCAGGCCCTCGGCGGTGGAGTCGATGGCCTCGTCCACGGTGGTGAAGCCGAACGGCTCGGCCATCTCGATGCCGGCCACGAAGTTCGGGATGACGTTGCGCGGGCCGAAGATCTCCGCGGAGTCGAGGATGCGGCGGTGCCACTCCTCGCGACCCACGTACCGCTCCTTGCCGGGGCAGTAGAGCTCGAAGAGCCGCTTGTCCCACACCTCGTAGTTGGGGTGGTAGATCTGGATGCCGTAGTCCTTGAAGCGCTGCACGTCCGCCTTCGGCAGCGCCTGGGCGACGACCTTGCCGATCCAGCGGCCGGGGAACCGCTCCTCGATGGCCTGGGCGTACTGGCCGTAGAAGTCGGCCTCCGCCTTGCCGCCGACCTGCGAGGTGACGCTGCCGCCGGTGAGCGTGTACGCCGTCGAGGTCTTCAGCGTGTCGTGCTTGTCGATGATCTCGAGGGCTTCGAGGACCTCGTCGACCGGCTTGACACCGGTGTACGGGCGCCCGGCCGCCTTGTGCTGACGCCAGTTGTGGTTGATGTCGCAGTACTGGCACTCCTCCTTGGCGCCGAAGTACTGGCAGACGCGGAAGACGGTGAGGTAGACGAGGTAACCCCACTGGATCGTCGGGGCCACCTCCATCACCTGCTTGCCGTTGGCGAGGGTGTGCCGGTAGTAGTCCGGCATCGGCGGCAGGCCGACGTCCGCGATGGCCCGGCCGTCGAGGAACAGCTGCAGCCGGCCGTCGGCGTCCGGCTTCACCCGGTACGGCGAGGCCGGGTTGATGCGCACGCTCACCACGGTGCGGCGCATGTCGTACGGTCCGCCGGTCAGCACGATCTCCTCCGGCGGGCGGCGCAGCGCGGCCTCGCCCAGCTCCGGCAGGGTGCGGTGGTCGAAGGAGAAGATGAAGTACGACTTCGGCTTGACGTCACCCTTCTCGTTGTCGGTGAGCGCCGAGTCGTCGAAGGCGAGCCCGCCCCGCAACAGATCTTCCTTGATCACCGCCTCGCGCGGGACGTGCGGAAAGCGTGCCATCAGATCTTCGACGAGATCGGTACGCGACTGCATGCGTCCTCCTTGCGCTGGTCCAAGCCGTTCCAGCTCATCACAGGCCATCGCGCCACGGCGATGTCACGGGGTCGGCAAATGGAGACGTTCGCGACAGCGTACGCGCGGCGGGAATGCGGTCACCAGGTGGCGAGCACCCGGGCCTGGCCGCCGGAGCCGCCCTCGTACGGGATCAGGCCGACGAAGACGGTGGCCCCGGTCCGCGGGATGCGGTGCAGGTCGGCGACGTTCTCCAGCCCGTACCGGTCGGCGCCGGCCAGCAGCTGGTGCACCGCGAAATCCGCCGAGACGCCGGGGTCGACGCTGAGGGTGTCGACGCCGAGGCAGCGGATCCGCCGGTACCGCAGCAGCCAGGCGGCAGCCTCCGCGCCGAAGCCCGGGAAGTGCAGGCCGCCGTCCGGACCGGCGTTGCGGTAAGCGTCCGGGTCGTCGACCCGGGTGGCCCACCCGGAGTGCATGAGCACCGCTGCGCCGTCCGGGATCCGGCCGTGCCGGCTCTCGAAGGCGCGCAGGTCGTCGACGGTGACGACGGTGTCCGGGTCCCGGGCGGCGCGGGCGGCCACGTCGACGACCACGGCCGGCACGACCAGTTCGGCCGGCAGCAGCTCGGTGGCGGGCCGGCCGCCGGGGGCGAAGTGGGCCGGCGCGTCGACGTGGGTGCCGATGTGCTCGACGATCCGCCACTCCTGCATGAAGTAGCCGTCGTCCGCGATCGTGGCGACGGTGCGGCGGCTCGCCTCCTCGCCGGGACTGAACGCCGGGAAGGCCGGTCCGAGTGGGTGGGTGAGGTCACGGATCCCGCGCCGGGTGCTCACCGGCGCCGCCGTGGCCGGGGTCGCGGTGGCGGCGGCGGCGAGACCGGTGGCGAGGGCGACGCCGCCCAGCAGCGCACCGCGGCGGGTCATGCTGTGATGGTTGACGCACACACCGGCCATTCTCGCGCGGTCCGGCCCGCCGCGCCCGCTTCGCCCGGTGGCCGTGGCGTGTCGGCGGCGATCAGCCCTGGAAGGTGTCCGGGTGCGGGCCGGTGCGCCCGTCCGCCTCCAGCGCGTCGATCGCGGACAGTTCCGCGCCGGTCAGCTCGAAGCCGAGGACGTCGAGGTTCGCGGCGATCCGGTGGGCGTCACCGACTTCGGGATCACCACGCGGCCCTGCTGCAGGTGCCAGCACGGTGGGGTTCATCGGGTGGCTCCGTTCAGGGTGAGGGTGCGGTCGCGGTGGAACTCGCCGCCGGGGACGGCGGCCGCGACCAGGAAGACGAGCAGGCCGGCGAGGGTCACGGCGGCGCCGGCCCACATCGGCGCGGTGTAGCCGAGGCCGGCGGCGAGGGTGAGCCCGCCGGCCCAGGCGCCGAAGGCGTTGCCGACGTTGAACGCGGCGATGTTGGCCCCGGAGCCGAGGGTGGGTGCGTCGGCGGCGTGCGCGAGGATGCGCATCTGCAGGCCGGGCACGGTGGCGAAGCCGAACCCGCCCATCAGCACCAGGGCGACGACGGTGGCGAGCTGGCTGCCCGCGACCAGGGCGAAGACGGCCAGGACGACGGTGAGGGCGGCGAGCAGGACGATGAGCGTACGCCCGAGGTCGCGGTCCGCGGCCTTGCCGCCGGCGATGTTGCCGGCGAAGAGACCCACCCCGAAGAGTACGAGCAGCCACGGCACGGTCGACGAGGAGAACCCGCTGACCTCGGTGAGGGTATACGCGATGTAGCTGAACGCACCGAACATGCCGCCGTAGCCGAGCACCGTGACGACCATCGAGAGCCAGACCTGGCGGTTGCCGAAGATCCGGAACTCGCTCAGCAGCCCGGTCCGGGCGGCGGCCGGGGTGGGCCGCACCAGCACGGTGATCCCGGCGAACGCGACGATGCCGATGGCGGCGATCGCCCAGAAGGTGGCACGCCAGCCGGCGGCCTGGCCGAGGAACGTGCCGAGCGGGACGCCGAGGACGTTGGCGATGGTCAGCCCGGCGAACATGACGGAGATCGCGGCGGCCTTGCGGTTCTGCGGCACCAGGTCGGCGGCGACGACCGCGCCGATGCCGAAGAAGGCGCCGTGGCACAGGGCGGCGAGGATCCGGCCGAGCAGCATCAGCTCGTAGGAGGGCGCGACCGCCGACAGCAGGTTACCGGCGATGAACAGGATCATCAGGCCGAGCAGGGCCTTCTTGCGGTCGACCCGGCCGAGGGCGGCGGTGAGGGCGATGGCGCCGACCGCGACGGACAGGGCGTACCCGGAGATCAGGTAGCCGGCGACGGCCTCGGTGACGCGGAAGTCGGCGGCCACCTCGGGGAGCAGGCCGGCGATGACGAATTCGGTCAGCCCGATCCCGAACCCGCCGAGGGCGAGCGCGTAGAGCGCGATGGGCATGATGACGCCTTTCTTAATGCAGACGCAGATAGGCAGCGTGTGCAACAACCTGACGATAGTTGCACGCGCGCTATATCGGCGCAAGGCGGTGTATCCTCGGCCACGTGGGGATCACCGATGACGCGATCGAGGTACGGGCACAGGGCTGGCGCCGGCTCGCCGCCCTGCACGGCCTGATCGAGACCGAGCTGGAACGCCGCCTGCAGGGCGAGCACAAACTCTCGGTGGTGGAGTACACCGTGCTCGACGCGCTGAGCCGCCAGGACGGCTGGCACATGCGGATGCGCCAGCTGGCCCGGGCCGCCGCACTGTCCAGCAGCGCCACCACCCGGCTGGTCACCCGCCTCGAGGACCGCGGCCTGCTCACCCGGATTCTGTGCGCCGACGACCGGCGCGGCATCTACACCGAGCTCACCCCGGCCGGGCAGCGGCTGCTGGAGCAGGCCCGGCCCACCCACGACCAGGCGCTGAGCGAGGCCCTGCGGGAGGCCACCGGCACACCCGAGCTGGCCGGGCTCGTCACCTTCCTCCAGACCGGGTAGGCGCCTTTCCCCCATCACCGGGCGAGGGCTGCCACCCGACTACTCCCTTCGGGGCGAGGGCTACCACCCGACCGGGCGCGACGCCCATCACATTTCCCGCGAATCGCCTAAAACGATCTAGCGGAGGCCTAGCTTTCGAAGCGGAAACAGTACGGAACTCAGGAGAAAGCCGCTTCGTTGCCTTCGCACCCCGTCACCCTCGTCGTCCTCGGTCTCACCCTCTGCGCGGTCGCCGCGACAGTGCTGTCCCGCCAGGTCCGTCCCGCCGCCGAGGCAGCCGGCCGGGCCGCGCTCGCCCGGCTGCGGCCGCACCTGCCAGCCCCGCTGTGCCGCGTCGCGCGCCGCTGCCACGGGCGCACCGACCCGGCCACCGTGCGGTCGGTGCTGGTGACCGGGGCCGCCGCCGGGATCGCCTGGTCGGCGGCGGACACGCTGAACGTGGTCGGCCCGGTCACCGCGGCGATCTCCGCGACCCTGTCGGTGCAGCTCAGCGCGCACGCCTCGATGCGTGAGGGCACGCAGCGGCTGGTCGGCACGCTCGCCGGCATCGCCGTCACCGTGGTCGTGTGGGGTGCGTTCGGCCTGACGCCGTGGTCGATCGCGGTGATCGCCGGATGCGGTCTGGCCGCGGGCCGTCTGCTGCGGCTCGGGGACGGGGCGATCACCGTACCGATGACCTCGCTCGGCATCCTCGTCGCCGGCAGCGTCGTCACCGAGGCCTTCGTCTGGCAGCGGATCGCCGCCACCGCCCTCGGCATCCTGGTCGGCGTGATCCTGTCCCCGCTGGTCGGCGGCATGACGCCGCTCGAACGGGCCCGGCACCGGCTCGCCTGCCTCTCCGCCGAGATCGCCCGCCTGCTCGGTCAGCTCGGCGCCGGTGTCCGCGACACCTACACCCCGGAACAGGCCGCCCGCTGGCTGGCCCGGTCCCGGGAACTCGAGGCGGACCTCGACGAGGCCGGCACCGCCGTCGACGACCTGCTCCGGCAGGCCCGCTGGTCGCTGACCACCCCGGTCACCCGGGTCGCGCCGCTGCAGCAGACCCTGCGGGCCCTCGAGCACGGCGTGCACCAGGTCAACTCGGTGGCGCGCTCGATGTTCGACGCCGCCGCCACCCCGCAGGCGCCGGTCGTGCCCGGCCAGATCGGCCAGGTCCTCGCCGCCGCGGCGGACGCGTTCGACGCCCACGCCGCCCTGGTCGCCGACCGGGACGCCGGCGCCGCCGCGGACGCCGGCAAACTGCGGGCCCTTCTCGACGACCTGCGCGAAACCCGCCGGCGCACCCTGCGCACGGTACGCACCGAGGTGGACGACACCGGCGTGCTGGTGCTCACCGGCTCGATCATCACCGACATCGACCGGATGGCCGGCACCCTGGAACGGTCCGCGCCGGCCCTGTCCGTCGGCGTGCACGAGCCCGGCCCCGGCATCCCGGCCGTGTCCGAGGTGCTGCCGGCCGTCCGCCTGATGTGGAAGAAGCGCGTCCCGGCCCGTTCCGGCCGCTGACCGCGAACCCGGCCGGGTCCGATCGAGCTGGGCCGGATCCGGTGCGCCTCGGGCGGGCGCTGGTGCGGCTCGGCGGGCTGATGCGGGCGGCCGCTCCTGCGGCTCGGCGGGCTGGCGCGGCGGGCACTCCTGCGGCTCGGCGGGCTGGTGCGGCTCAGTCGGCCACGAACGCGGCGATCGTCTGCCCCAGCGGGGTCAGGCTGAAGGCGGCGAGGAGGCTGGTGAGCACGGCGGCGGCGACGCACCAGCGGTACAGCGCCGGCGGCACACCGCGGCGCAGACCCAGTTGGGCGACGCCGAGCGCCGCGACGGCGACCGCGAACGGCGCGCCCAGCAGCGCGACGTAGAAGCCGGGCACCCCCAGCAGCCAGCCGGGCACGATCCACAACCAGGTCGGCGGGTACGCCCGGGGCGCCCACAGATACGGCACGAGGGCACCGGCCGCATACGCCGCGACGACGTAGAGCTGTACGCCCACGAGAGTACGCACGGCTGCGACGGGCACGGCGGGGCGGCGTGGCACGGCAGTGGTTGTCACGGGAACACTCCTGCGTCGAGGGGCACAGTGCCGTGACTGTAGACCGGGTACGCCACACACGTGCCGGTCACTGGTTGAGGTAGGTCAGCACGGCCCGTACCCGCCGGTTGGTGTCGTCGGCGGGTGGCAGGTCGAGTTTGGCGAAGATGCTGGTGATGTGTTTCTCCACCGACACCGGGGCCAGGAACAGGGTGCCGCAGATCGCCGAGTTGGACAGGCCCTGCGCCATCAGGTCGAGGACCTCCCGCTCGCGGGCGGTGAGCCCGTCGATGCCGTGGTTGCGGCTGCTCCGGGTGAACAGCTGGCGGACCACCTCGGCGTCCATCGCGGTGCCGCCGGCGGCGACACGCTCCACCGTGTCCAAGAAGTCGTCCAGGGCGGTCACCCGGTCCTTGAGCAGGTAGCCGACTCCGCCCCGGCCGTCGGCGAGCAGTTCCGCGGCGTACGCGCGTTCGACGTACTGGGAGACGATGAGCACCCGGGTGCCGGGGTCGTCGGCCCGGAGCCGCAGGGCCGCCCGCAGGCCCTCGTCCCGGAACCCGGGCGGGAGCCGGACGTCGACGATGGACAGGTCCGGCCGGTGCTCGCCGACCGCGGCGATCAGGGCGGGAGCGGTGTCCACGGCGGCCACGACGGTGTGGCCGGTGTCGGTCAGCAACCGCACCATCCCGTCCCGGAGCAGGAGCAGGTCCTCGGCGATCACGATGCGCATGGGAACTCCGCGTGCAGGACGGTCGGACCGCCGCTGGGACTGGTGACGGTGAACGTGCCGTCGAGGGCCTCGACCCGGCGCCGCAGCCCGTCCAGGCCGGACCCGGCCGGGTCGGCGCCGCCGTGCCCGTCGTCGGTGAGTGTCACCCGGACGATGTCGCCGGAGCGGCCCAGCGCGACGGTGCACCGGCCGGCTCCGGCGTGCTTGGCGGCGTTGGCCAGGCCTTCGGCCACGACGAAGTACGCCGCCGACTCCACCGCGGCCGGGTACCGGTCGCCGGGATCGCCCTGGACGCCGACGGTGAGCGGGCTGTCCCCGGCGAGCGCGGTGACCGCGGCGTGCAGACCCCGGTCGGTGAGGATCGGCGGGTGGATGCCGCGGACCAGCCGGCGCAGCTCGGTGAGGGCCTCGTCCAGCTGACGGCGGGCCAGCGCGACGTCCGCGGCCGCCGGCGCAAGGTCGACGCCCTCGGAGGCCGGCACCACGGCCACGTCAGCGGTCGCGGGCCTCCGGCCGACGTCAGCGGTCATCGGGGCCAGGCCGGGAGCCGCCTCACCGGCTGCGTCCGGCACGCGCGGCCGGAGCTTGCGGGCGGCCAGCGCCAGGGTCATCCCGGCGGCCACGATCCGGGCCTGAGCGCCGTCGTGCAGGTCGCGTTCGATGCGCCGCAGTTCGGCCGCCTGGGCGTCGACGACGCGACGGCGGGTCTCGGTCAGCCGGGCCGTCTCGTCGACGAGGTGCCGGTGCAGGCCGGGGGCCAGCAGCGCGTGGGCGGTGCGGGCCTGCAGCCGACCGAGGGCGCGCACCAGCCAGGCGGCCGCCGGCAGCAGCAGGACGCCCAGCAGGGCCAGGACGAACCGGCCCGCGACGGTGGTCATCAGGAAACGCATCGGTTCCGGTGCGTGCGGGTTGGGCACCGCCCAGGCCCACAGTGGCGCGGTCAGGATGCCGGCCTCCACGACGGTGGTCACGATCGCGGCCACCCCGCCGGCCAGACCGATCGGGAACAGCAGGATCAGCCAGACCAGATCGCGCCACGTCGCCGGCTGGGCGGCCACGGCGCGGACACGTTCGACGACGGTCCGGCCGCGGCCGGGCACGTACGGCGAGGTGATCGGTGTGCCGAGGACCCACCCGGCCCGGCGCCGTTCCGCGTCGGCCCATCGGCGGGTGACCCAGGAGGCGCCGAGGAAGACCGGCCCGCCGAGATGGGTGATCGAGGTCAGTGTGACGACGACCGTGGCGGCGATCGCCCAGGCGAAACCGAGGACGCCCGCGACGACACCGGTGGCCAGGTAGGCCAGGGCCCGCGCCGTCCGCAGCAGCATCGCGTCGATGGTACCGGTCCGGGCGCGGGCCGCGACCCCCACGCCGGTCCGGGCGCGGGCCGCGACCCCCACGCCGGTCCGACCGCGGGACCAGGCGGCGGCCACGCCGGGCCGCCGGCGTGGCCGGGCCGCGGCCATGTCAGGCCTCCAGTGCGGGCAGGCTGCGGCGGGGGACGACGAGCCGGATCGGGAGCAGTCCCGCGAGCAGCCCGAGCCCGCCGACCCCGCCGATCATCGCCAGGTACGTCAGCGGGTCCACGACGATCCGGGTGATGCCGTCCTGTGCCGTGCTGAACGTCGCCACCACCACGCCCGTCACGATCGCGCCCAGGGTCAGCCCGACGGCCACCGTGATCAAAGCCTCCCGCAACGCGAGCCGGTGCAGTTGGCCGGGGGTGGCACCGGCCAGGCGCAGACCGGCGTACTCCCGCCGGCGTGACACCGTGGCGATGGCGAACGTGTTGACGACCGCGATCGCGGTGAAGCCGAGGGAGATCACCATCAGCAGTTCCCATCCGCCCTGCTGGTTCGCCGCGTCGCCGGCGGGCCCGGCGCCGAGGGCGGGGGTGACGCGCACGCCGGGAACGGTGGCGGCGAGCCGCGCGGGCACGTCACCGGTGTACCGCAACCCGACCGCGCCGACCAGCCCGGCGGGGTCGTGCGCGGCGACGAGGCCGGCCGGCAGCACCAGGTCACCGAACCCCCGGGCCCGTTCGTAGACAGCGGACAGACGCAGCCGCACCTGGTGCCCGTCGGCCAGCCAGACCGGCACCTCGTCGCCGACGTGCCAGCCGTGCTGCCGGGTGAGGTACGCGCTCGCGGCGAACGTCTCCGGCCCGCCCAGGGCGCCCTCGCGCACCGACAGGTCCAGCGCCGGCGCCGTCCCGGTGGTCAGCAGCCCCTGCGCCGCGTAGTCCTGCGGTTTCCCGCCCTGCGCCACGACCACCCGGGTCGGCAGGGTGATCGCGGCCCCGGTCACCCCGTCGGTGCCGGCGACCCGGCGGGCCGTTCCCAGGTCGAGCCCGGCCGGCATCGACACCTGCGCCGTCGCCGGGGCGGTGCGCGCGGCCTGCTCGGACTCGGCCAGGTCGGCCACCAGGGCGTTGTTGAGCAGCATGACCGCGTTGACCGCGAACATCAGGACCAGCGGCACCGCGACCGCGGCGACGCGCCGGCGTTCCGCCCGGGTCACCAGGGCGGCCAGCCAGCCCGCGGCGCCACCCGTGCCGAGGACGCGGGAGATCGGCCCCGTCAGCAGGCGCACCAGCAGCGGTCCGAGGGCGGCCACCGCGCACAGCAGCAACGCCGTCGCCACGAAACTCATGCCGATGCCCAGGGGCCCGTCCAGCGGTACGAACGTCAGCAACGCGACGGCGCCCGCGGTGGTCACCGCCGCGACGAGCAGCCGCGGTGCCAGTCCACCGGCGGGAACGTTCGCGGTCTCGGTCAGTGCCTGGGTGGGGGCGATGCGGACCGCGCGGCGGCCGGCGAGCCGGGCGGCCGCGAACGTGACGAGCATCCCGGCCACGGCCGCGGCGACGAGCACGAACGCGTAAGTACGCACCTCGAACTGGGCCGGGACCACGGCGAGCTGGCGGAACCGGGCCGCCACCACCTCGGCGACGACGATGCCCAGGGGTGCTCCGCCGAGTGCCGCCACCCCGGCCACCAGCACGCTCTCCGCGCCGAGCAGCCGCCGCAGCTGGCCCGGTGTCGCGCCCGCGGTCCGGAGCAGCGCGAGTTCCCGCAACCGCTGCCGCACGCTCAGGGTGACGGTGCCGGTGAGGACGAAGACCGCGGCGAACCCGGTCAGGCCGAGCACGAACCCGAAGATGGAGATCGGGCCGATGTAGTCGGGCAGCGCCCCGGGCAGGTCGGCGCGGACCCGGTCGGCGCCGGTGTGCACGCCGGCGTCACCGGCCAGGTCCCGCACGGCCGCGGCCAGGGCGGCGGTGTCGGCGCCGGGGGCGGCCAGCAGCGCCACCGCTGTCGGACCGGCCGTGCCGGCGACCGCGCCGATGTCCGCGTCGGCCAGGAAGATCGCGCCCTGCGCCGGCAGCCCGTCCCGGCCGTCCGGCGCGGCGACGCCGACGACCCGCACCTGCCGGGTGCCCGTCCGGGTCGTGATCACCAGCGTGTCGCCGGCCCGCCGGGCCAGGTCCGCGTCGAGGACCACCTCGCCCGGGTTCGGTGGCCGGCCGCTGCGCAGCGTGTACGGCGTCAGCGCCGCCGAGGCCCACCCGTGCCCGATGACGGGTGCGCCGTCCGCCCCGCGCAGCACCCGGCCGTCCGGTGTGCCGGCCCGCACCGGGACGGCGACGTCCGCGACGGCGGCCGTGACCGAGGGCAGGGCCGCCAGACGACCGGCGAGGTCGGCCGGCAGGGTCCGCGACCCGGTCAGCGTCTCGGTCTTGACCTTCGTCTTGACCTTGTCCTTCTTCTTCGTGGTGGTGGTCGTGAGCTTCACCTCGTGCGGGCCGGCCACCACCACGGCGGCGGCGGCGAACCGGTCGGCCGGCGGCCGGGCGGTCAGCACCGACGCCAGCAGCAGCCCGCCGCCGGCCAGCAGGGCGATCGCCAGCAGCGCCGCGACGAAGGTGCCGAGGTGGCTGCCGCGGTGCCCGCGCAGCGTACTCAGGGCCAGCCGCATCATCGCGCCACCACCGCCATCATCTGCGCGGCGGCCCGCTCCGGCGTCGGCTCGGTCAGGTCGGCGACGATGCGGCCGTCGGCCAGGAAGACCACCCGGTCGGCCTGCCCGGCGGTGACCGGGTCGTGCGTGACCATGACGATCGTCGTGCCCAGGTCGTCGACCGCCTCGCGGAACAGCGCCAGCACCGCGCGGCCCGTCGCCAGGTCCAGCGCCCCGGTCGGCTCGTCCGCGAAAATGATCTCCGGCCGGGCGGCCAGCGCCCGGGCCAGGGCCACCCGCTGCCGCTGCCCGCCGGACAGCTGGGCGGGCCGGGCGTGCTCGCGCCCGTCCAGCTGGACCCGGCGCAGCACGTCGCGCGCCCAGGCCCGGTCCGGCCGGACACCGGCCAGGCGCTGCGGGAGCAGCACGTTGTCCCACACCGACAACGAATCCATCAGGTTGTAGGACTGGAACACGAAACCGGCCCGGCGCCGGCGGGCCCGGGTGAGCCGCGGCTCCCGCAACCCGCCGATGTCCTGCCCGGCCAGCAGCACCCGCCCGGAGTCCGGGCGGTCCAGGCCGGCGGCGCAGTGCAGCAGCGTCGACTTGCCGGAGCCGGACGGGCCCATGACGGCGGTGAACGAGCCCGACCCGAACGTCACCGACACGCCGTCCAGGGCCCGGATGCCGGCCGTGTACGACTTGGTGACACCCGTCAGCTCGACGACTGTGGTTCCGGAATCTCTCATGCCACAAGCCTGGTCGGCGCGCCCGGATCCCGGCACACGGCGACCTATGGGTCCCGGGGTGGGGAAACCCCTACCCCCGGCTCTCAGAACGTGCGGGTACGGGGACGCCGGTCCGGTGGCGCCCAGATGGTGGTCCGCGGGACGCCGCACACCGAGCCGGCCGACGACGACCGCGGCACCGGGGTCTCGCGCAGGTAGAGCACCCGCGCCGGGTCGTCGCCGGCGCACCGGGTCCAGCCGGCGGACTCGTAGAAGCCGGCGGTCCCGGCGTGCGTGGTGAGCCAGGCCCGCGGATGTCCGGCGGTGAACCGGTCCAGCAGCCGCCGGCCCAGGCCCTGGCCGCGGAAGACCGGCGCGACCATCAGCTCGGCGACGAAGACCGCCGGTGCGACGACCGCGGCCGGCAGGTCGTCGGTGCGGCTCGGCCAGCCGTAGACGGCCCCGGCTACCTCGCCGCCCCGGAACGCCACCACGCCGTACGCCCCGGGCTCGTGGGTGTCCCGGATCAGCCGGTCCGGGAAGCCGGCGAGCTCGCCGTCCGTCTCGTTCCGCGGTGGCGCGCCGAAGCAGTCACGGTAGATGGGGTGCAGCCGCTCCCCCAAGCTCCGCAGCCGGGTCGCGGTCACCGCCGTGATGGTGAAGATCATCAATAACATTGGTACCACAGAAGGGCACCCGGTTGTGCCCGCTCCCGGCGGACATTAGGTTGAAGCTGCCAACTGCGGCGACGCGAGGGAAGCCGGTGGAAGCCCGGCGCGGTCGCGCCACTGTGACCGGTCCGCGAGGGCCGGGAGCCAGAGAGCTCGCCCGCCGCAGGCCCCACGAACGGGACGCGTCATCCCGCAGGAGGTTCGATCCACATGTCCGACATCCAGCAGGCCCAGCCCACCGCGGCGCCCGCGATCACCGGTCGTCAGCTGGGCACCGCCGCCGGCGTGGTCGCCGTCATGCTGCTGCTCGCCTACCTGGTCGCCTTCGACCAGGGTGCCCTCTCGCAGAGCGGCATGTACCTGCACGAACTCATGCACGACGGCCGCCACCTGCTGGGCGTCCCGTGCCACTGACCGGCACCCCCGCGAGCCGCGGCTTCGCCCAGCTGCTGATCCGCGGGCTGCTCGCCGGCCTGATCGCCGGTCTGCTGGCCGGAGCGTTCGCCTTCACCTTCGGCGAGACACACATCGACGCGGCCATCGCCATCGAACAGGCCGCGGCGCCACCGGCCGCGCCCGGCACGGCCGAGGAGGAGCCGCTGGTCAGCCGGGACGGGCAGAAGGCCGGTCTGGTCCTGGCGACCACGCTCTACGGCATCGCGATGGGTGGCATCCTGGCCACCGCGTACGCTCTGCTGCGCCGCCGCCTGCACACCCGCAGCGACCCCCGCGCGGTGTTCTTCCTGGCGGGATCCGCCCTGGTCGGCGTGGTGCTTATCCCGTTCCTGAAGTACCCGCCGAACCCACCCGCGGTCGGCGACCCGGCCACCATCGACCAGCGCACCTGGAGTTACCTGGCAGCGCTGGTGCTCGGCCTGGTCGCGGTCTGGGCGGCCGTCGTCGCCGCACGCACCCAGCAGGCCGAGTGGCGGCGCGCGGCCGCCGGCACGACCGCCTCCCTGGTCGTGGTGGCCGTCGCCTACCTGATGCTGCCGAGCATCGACGAGGTGCCCGCGACGTTCCCGCCCAGCCTGCTCTGGGACTTCCGGGTCGTCTCGCTCGGCGTGCAGGCGGTTCTCTGGACCGCGCTCGGCCTCACCTTCGGCGCCTTCGTCACGCCACGCGGCACGCCCGCGTCGCCGGCGCGCGCCGAGCAGACCACCGCGGCCTGACCGCCTCGGCGACAGGCGCGGCATGCAGCGGACATTCCTGGTCCCGGACGACCTGCACGACCTCGTCCGGGACCACTTCGGCGCCGCGCGGCGGCTGACCTCCCTCGACCGCCTCACCGGCGGCTCCAAGAAGGGGGTGTACCGGCTCCGCCTCGACGACGCCACGACGACGATCCTGTACGTGTGGGCGGCCGGCGAGAACTACTGGCCGCCGTCCCCGGTGGTGCCGGACGACCCGTTCACCGACGCGTCCGGCGCGGAACTGTTCGCCGTCAACCACGCGGCGCTGACCGACGCCGGCGTGCGGACCCCCCGGCTGTACGCGCTGGACCGCGCCGGCCAGTTCCCCGGCGGCGACTTCGCCCTGGTCGAGGACGTCGGCGCCCGGACCCTCGAAGCCCTGCTCGCCGACGACCCGGACGCGGCGGCCGGTCCGCTCACCGCCCTGGGCACCGCGATCCGGCGCATGCACACGACGCCCGGCCCGCACTACGGCAAGCTCACCGCCGTCGCCAGCGGGTCGGCGTCCCAGCGGCGGCGCCCCGAGGACGTCATCGTGGCGCGGGCCCTCGGCCACCTCGACACCGCGGCGGCCCGCGACGACCGGATCGCCGCGGCCCAGGACCGGATCGCCGACCATGTGCGCGAGCTGCGCGGCGCGGTCCGGCCCCGGCAGGCGTACGGGCTGGTCCACGGCGAACTGGGCCCCGACCACGTCTTCGTCACGCCGTCCGGCGAACCCGTCATGATCGACTTCGAGGGCCTGGCCTGGTTCGACGTCGAATGGGACCACGCGTGGCTGCGGATGCGGTTCGGTGACGCGTACCCGTCCCTGCACCCGGTCGACGTGGACCCGGCCCGCCTGGCGCTGTACCGCTACGCGCAGACGATCTCCCTCATCGAGGGCCCGCAGCGGATCGCGACAACCGACTTCCCCCACCGCGACTGGATGCTCGCCCTCGCCGAGTGGAACATCACCAAGGCCCTCGCCGAACTCCGACCCCACTGACACCGTTCCCCGACCACCCCGTGAGTCGCGCGGTCACTCCGGTCACCGCGGGGTCACCGCGGGGTCAGCGCGGTCAGCCAGTCACCGTGGTCAGTTCGGCCATGGCAACCAACCGACATTTCGCTTATTTCGGTCGAACCGGTCGGCGCCGTGGCTTTCGGTTTCTCTGATTGTCCCGGAGGCGCCGTCCCTGGCGAGATGTTGATCTGCTAGCGATGCGAAATCGCGGTTTCAACCCCATGATCACAGCAATTTCGCATCGCTAGCAGATCAACACCGCCGCGCGGAGGCAACGCATCGCCTCGCGCCGGCCGTGCGGACGGCGGCGCTACCTCCGCGCCGTACCCGGGGGCGATGTCCACGAAGCGCTAACGGTTCAGGACCGCCTGCCACTGCCGACGGCGGGCCGGCTCCGGGGTGAGGACACAGTCGCCGCACGTGCCACCACCGGGGATGCGGTAGTAGAGGCAGCAGTTGGCCCGCACCAGGAACCACCGTTCCCGATCCGCGTCCGGCCGGACCAGGCTCCCGCTGCCCCGCAGCTGCGGCAGCCGCAGAGCCTCTTCGACGAAAGCCGCCGCCCGACCCGCCGCAGTACCGACGCCGACGCCTGTGCCGGCGAGTACGCCCGGCACTCCCGCCACCCCGCTCGCCGCCTCCGCGCTCAAGCCCGCCCCCGGAACGGCCGCCCCCGCCGCCGTTCCCGCGCCCGGAACCGCCCCCGGAACGGCCGCCCCCGCCGCCGTTCCCGCACCTGGAACCGCCCCCGCGATCCTCGGCGCGGCATCGGCGATCATGCCGGCCGCCCCGCCGAGCGCCGACGCCACATTTCCCCACAGCACCCGGGGCGACAGCGCATACCGCTCCCGGAACACGTCGAGGATCGGCTCGACGAGGACGAGCAGCTGCGCCGCGTCACTCTCCGGCGCGGTGCGAAGGTCACGCCACGCGATCGGGATGGGGCCGCCCGGCACCTGCCGCCACCACATCCGGTCGATGTCGGGGGCCGGCAGGGCGCCGCCGGCGGCCGCCGCGCCTACCAGCGGGGATACCAGCCGGGACGCCAGACCGAGGAAGATGATCGAGGCGACCGCGCGTTCTTCGAGGTCGTCGGGGCGCAGGCCGCCGAGCCCGGCGAGGGTTTGCCGGCCGAGGGCCACCCGGGCCGCGACGACCTCGGGGGTGAGCAGGTCACGCAGCGGGTGCCAGGACGGGTCGCCCTCCCACGGTTCCCACGTGAAGTAGGGCCCGAACCGCGCGGCCGCCCGCAGCGCGGAGGCAACCGGGTCGTCGAGCACGGGCCCAGACTACGACGCGGTGCCGCCGTGGTGGTGCCGGCGGTGGGCCCGCAGGGCGTCGAACCCGAAGTCGTTTGCCGGGTCCCGCCACACGGAGTGCGCATGGTTGGCGTCGCGCTGGGTGTTGTCCCATTCGAGGAGCAGGCGCGGGCCCTGCACCCGGTAGTAGTGCGGCGCTCCCGGCTCGGTCGGTCCGGCCCAGGCGAAGTGGACGGCGTCGAGGGCCGCGTCGTCGTAGGACGCCATCGGCGACACCGCGTCCGGCACCCGCCCGAAGTAGGTGCCGAGCAGGGCCCGCAACAGGTCCCGCTGGCCGGCGTCGAGCTCCGCGCCGGCGATCCCTTTCGGTCGTGACGTGTATTCCAGGGCTTGGTGGTCGTCCTCCCCGTACCCCGTGCTCGCCTCGATCCGGTCGCTCGCCGCCAGCATTTTCGCCTGCTCGGCGGCGTCCGCGAACCGGTCGCCGCGCCAGATGCCGGCGAGCGGGACCACCCGGTCGCCGTCGGCTATCGACGTGCGGTTGGCGGTGACCAGGTCGGCGGGGGCCTTCGCGGCCAGGACGGCGCGGCGGACCAGGTCGGGGGTGAGTGAACGGACGAGCTCGCGACCCAGGTCCTCCACCCGGGCGAGGGGCCGGTTGACGGCGCCGCCGAGCAGTTCCGACGATGCCGGGTCGGCGCCCAGGAAGCACGGTGTGGTCGCGACGAGCGCATGGCCGGCGACCACGTTGTTCAGCGAGACGTGGTGCCCGCCGAACCGCCACCCCCAGGTGCCGCTGCCCGGATCGCCGAAGACGCGCAGGTAGTAGAGCCCGGGGTCGCGGCCGCGCTCGCGGTCGAAACGGGACCCGAAACCCTCGGTGTGGTCGAGGACGTTCTCCAGGCCGATCGTGGTGGCGACGGTGACGTAGCCGGCGCGCGACAGACCGGTCGACACCAGCCGCATCGCGGCCTGCTGCTGCGCCGGCCGCTGCTGGTGGAAGGTGAGGCCACCGTGGTCGGTCGGGGTGTAGAACCAGCGCCGGCGTTCGTCGTCGGCCGCCTCGTCGGCGCCGGGGCCGGGACCGGTGGCGATCTCGCGCTGCTCTGCGGTCAGCAGCGCCAGCCAGGCCTGTGCCGCGTCGGCCATGGCGGCGGCCACCTCGATCCGCTTCTCCATGGCCCCAATGTAAACGGCGGTCACCGCGGGTGGGACCTCCCGCCCGAGCGGGACGGCGACTTTACAATGAAAACCGTTTCCAACAAGATGGGGGTGTGAGCCTCCAATCAATCACCTCCGTCGCCACCGTCACCGTGCTGTCCGGGTTCTCCCCCGGCGCCGTCCAGGCCGCCGCCCGAGCCCTGCTCATCGCGGACGAGACGCTGCTGGCGATCAGCTACGACCTGACCGGGCTGCGGGAGGGAGTGGTACGCCGCCGCGTCGAGTCCGCCGCCTCCGTGCTGTCCCAGGACGAGGTCACGACGGTGCACGGCTGCGTCTCGTGCACCCTGCGCGAAGAGATCGTGCCGACGCTGGCACGCCTCGGACAGGATCGGCCCGGTCGCGGCCTGCTGCTGGTCCTGCCGCCGGCGATCGAACCCGAAGCCGTCGCCACGGCGTGCGCGCACGGCTTCGGCGCCGACGCGCCGGTGCGGTTCGACTCGTACGTCACCGTCGTCGACGCCGACCGCTTCCTCGACGACCTGGCCAGCCCCGACGACCTGCGTCACCGCGACCTGCACGCCGCCGCCGACGACCATCGCGCGGTCGCCGAAGTGGTGGCGCACCAGGTCGAGTTCAGCGACACGGTGGTGCTGTGGAACAGGCCCGGCACCCAGGCGTACGAGTCTCAGCGTCTCGCCGCCCTGGTCCGTCGCCTCGCCCCCTGGGCCGTCCAGGTTCACGTCGGCGCGTCACCGACCCTGGACTGCACGGCGTTGTCCGCCCACGTCCGCGGCACCGGCCGCCACGACCCGTTCCGGCCCGGCACGCTCGGCCGCGCCCTGGAGGGCCGGCAGATCGCCCTGCACGACCCGGAGAACGGCTCGATGGTCTTCCGGTCCCGGCGCCCGTTCCACCCGCAACGCCTGCACGACGCCCTCGAGGAAGTGACCGGACACGCCCTGCGCGGCCGCGGCCAGCTCTGGATCGCCAGCCAGCCGGACACGGTCGTCGCCTTCGAGTCCGCCGGCGGCGGGGCGAGCCTGGGCAGCCTCGGCCACTGGCTGGCCGCCCTCCCCGCGCACCGCTGGACCGAGACCAGCGACGACCGCCGGCTCGCCGCCGACCTCGACTGGGACCCGTACTACGGCGACCGCAGAACGGTCCTCGCCCTCATCGGTCTCGACCTGAACTACCCGGCGATCCGCGCGCTCCTGCAGTCGTGCCTGCTCACCGACGACGAGCTGGCCGACGGCTTCGACGCCTGGCGCGCCCTGCCCGACCCGTTCGCCGGCTGCTTCCCCACCGACACGGAACCCGGCCGCTAGGCTGATCCACTATGGAGAGTCGCCGTCTCGGACGCAGTGGCCTCTACGTCAGCGAGATCACGTACGGCAACTGGCTGACCCACGGTGAGCTGGTCGAGCGGGACATCGCGCTCGCCTGCATCCGGGCCGCGCTGGACGCCGGGATCACCACCTTCGACACCGCCGACGTGTACGCCCAGGGCGCGGCCGAACAGGTGCTCGGCGACGCGTTGCGCACGGTCACCCGGTCCTCGGTGGAGATCGCCACGAAGGTCTGCCTGCCCACCGGGGACGGCCCCAACGACCGCGGCCTGTCCCGCAAACACATCCTGGAGTCCTGCCACGCCTCGCTGCGCCGGCTCGGCACCGACTACGTCGACCTCTACCAGGCGCACCGCTTCGACGAGAACACCCCGCTCGACGAAACCCTGATCGCCTTCGACGACCTGGTCCGCCAGGGCAAAGTGCTCTACCTCGGCGTCTCGGAGTGGACCGCGCCGCAGATCGAGGCGGCCCTGCGGATCGCCGCCGACCTCGGGTTGCGCAGCCGGATCGTCGCGAACCAGCCGCAGTACAACATGCTGTGGCGGGTCATCGAACCGGAGGTGCTGCCGCTGTGCGAGCGGGAAGGCATCGGTCAGATGGTCTTCCAGCCGCTGGCCCAGGGCGTGCTGACCGGAAAGTACCAGCCGGGCCGCCCGCTGCCGGCGGACTCCCGTGCCACCAGCGGCGGGCGGGCGCCCCGGTTCATCGGCCGGGTCCTCGGCCCGGCGCTGCTGGAGCGGGTGCAGCAGCTGCGCCCGCTCGCCGAGGACGCCGGCCTGTCGATGGCCCGGTTCGCGGTGGCCTGGACCCTGCAGACGAGCGGTGTCAGCTCGGCGATCATCGGCGCCTCCCGTCCCGAGCAGGTCACCGAGAACGCGGGCGCGGCCGGGGTGCGGCTGCCCGGCGCGCTCCTGACGAAGGTCGACGAGGTGCTGGGTGACCTGATCGATCGCGACCCCGCCAAGACCGCCCGGATGATGTCCGTCAAACCGGAGTGGAGCCGCCCGGCCTGACGCTGCCGGACCGGGCGGCGGCGGACGCGCGTCAGGGAATGAGCAGCACCCGGCCGAAGGCCGCCCGGCTCTCGATGTAGCGGTGTGCCTCCGCGGCCTCGGCCAGCGGGAACTCCCGGTCGACCACCGCGGTCAGCTCCCCGGAGGCGACCCGGCCGATCAGCTTCTCGATCAGGGCGCGGGTCCGCTTCGGGTTGTAGTTCATCTCGCCGCCGAAGTAGACGCCGGTCAGCGAGGCGCTCTTCGCCATGAGCGGGCCGATCTGCGGCGGGTTCGGGTCACGGCCGGCGTGGCCGACCCAGCTGATCCGGCCGCGGTAGGCGAGAGCGGCGATGCTGCCCTCCAGCGTGCGCCCGCCGACCGGGTCGACGACCAGGTCGACGCCGCGGCCCCCGGTCAGTTCCCGCACCGCCTCGACGACGTCCGTCTCGGCGTAGTTGATCGCGTGGTCGAGCCCGTACCCGCCGAGCCGGGTCAGCTTGTCCGGGTGCGAAGCGGTCCCGATCACGGTGGCGCCGGCAGCCTTGGCGAGCTGCACCGCGGCGAGGCCCACACCGCCCGCGGCGGCCTGCACGAGGACGGTCTCGCCCGCCCGCAGACGACCGAATTCGAACAGGCAGTCGTCGGCGGTGCCGAACTCCACCGGGATGCCGGCGGCCACCTTCGGGTCCAGGTCGTCGGGGAGCGCGTACACGTTCTGCTCGGGAACCGCCGCCAGCTCGGCATGCGAACCCGCCATCATGAACGCCACCGCCCGTTGCCCGGCACGCAGCGACGTCACGCCGTCGCCGACCGCCTCCACCGTGCCGGCCGCCTGATACCCGACGATGTGCGGCGCCGACGGGAACGGACTGACCCGGCGGTGCAGCAGGTCCCCGCCCTGCACGCCCACCGCCGCGATCCGGAGCAGCACCTCACCGGCAGCGGGCACCGGATCCGGCACGTCCTCGTACCGCAGGACCTCGGGCCCGCCGTTCTCGTAGTAGACGGCCGCTTTCATGCCACTTCCTCCCCTTCGCGTAGAAGATCACTCATGCCGTAGGTACCCGCTGCTCCTCGCCTCACGCCCGCCCAAGCCGACCCGGTCACCCCGCCTGACGCGTCCTAGGAGGCTAGGCTGAATGCTGTCCGGACAGGCGGTGGCCGGACAGGCGGTGGCGGACAGGCGGTGGCCGGGCGACGGCTCCCTGGCGCGGGCTCCCTGGTGCGGATTTCCGGGAGCACGCATGACGAAGGCAACCGGGCATGGGACGCGCCCCTGCGGGCGCCACACCGTTGATCACCGGCCAGCCCGATACCGTCCGGGACCCGGTCCCCGCAGCGGCGCCGGCCCTGGCGAGATGTTGATCTGCTAGCGCTACGAAATCGCTGTGATCATGGGCCTTGAACAGCAATTTCGTAGCGCTAGCAGATCAACATCGCCCCAACGCGCCGTCTGCGGCCACTTCTTCAGGCACGGCCAGGTCAAGCAACGCCGCGCCGCGCTCCCGCCCCGCCTCGCCCCGCCTCGCCCCGCCCCGAAGCATTGCGACTGTATTGCATCCGGGCTATCGTCGTAGCATTGCACCTGCAATGTAACGACGGTGGAGGCGACCATGCTGGTGATCGGGCTTGCGGAGGCGACGCACGTGGACGTGGCCGGCGGGAAGGCGGCCGCCCTGGGCGCACTGCTCCGGGCCGGCGAGACGGTCCCCGACGGCTTCGTGATCACCACCGGCGCGTTCCGGCGGGGGACGATTCCGCGGGACGAGGTGCTCGCCGCGTACGACCGGCTGGGCGGCGGGCCCGTGGCGGTGCGTTCCAGCGCCACCTCCGAGGACTCCCCCGGCGCCAGTTTCGCCGGTCAGCACGCCACGTTCCTCGACGTCAGTGGCGCGGACGAGCTGCTCACGGCGATCGCCAAGTGCTGGGAGTCGGTGCACAGCGAGCGCGCGGCCGCCTACCGGTCCGGGCAGGGTGCCGGGACGCCGGACATGGCGGTGATCGTGCAGCGCATGGTCGGCGCTACCTCCGCCGGCGTGCTCTTCACCGCGAACCCGCTCACCGGCAACCGCACCGAGATGCTCGTCGAATCGGTCGCCGGACCGGGCAGTGGCGTCGTCGACGGCACCGTGACGGTCGAGCGCCGGCCCGCCTCCGAACGATTCCGGCACATCGGCGACCGGCTCCAGAAACGATTCGGCGCGCCCCAGGACATCGAATGGGCCATCGACGCCGATGACACCCTCTGGCTGTTGCAGTCCCGGCCGATCACCACGCTGTTCCCGGCCCCGCCGCCACACGACGACGTGCGGGTCTACGTCGAGTTCGGCCACGTCCAGGGAATGCTGCAACCGGCCACCCCGATGGGCATGTCGAACCTGCGGAAACTCATCGCGGCCATGACGGCGTCGCTGGGAATGCGGGCGGAGATCGTCGATATCGGCGGACGACTCTACGGCGATCTGTCCGATCTGGCCCGCCATCCGGCAGCCCGGAAACGACTTGTCAGATTGATGGCAGTCGACTTCGGCCCGCGCGCGCAGGCGGTCATGGAACATGTGCTCGCGGACCCGCGTTTCGCACCCGCTCCGGCGGCGAAGAGCGACAGGTCAACACCCTCCTTGGGTACGGGTCTCCGCGCGCTCACCGGCATCCTCCGCGCGCTCGCCAGTCCCGCCCCGGCCCGGCAGCGCGTCCTGGCCGCCGCCGACCGGCTCCGGCTCGCCGCGGCCGCCCCGGCCGGCCTGAGCACCGCCGCGGAGAGGCTGGCGTGGGTGCGTGCGGACGCCGCGGCCGACGACATCACCGACGACCTGACCTGGCCGATCGTCGCCGGCATGCTGGCCGCCTCGGCGCCCGGCTTCCTGTTGAAGGGCGTCGTCGCCACCGACGAGGTGCACCTCGCACTCGGCGGGCTGCCGGACAACGTCACCCTCGAGATGGACCTCGACCTGTGGCGGCTGGCGGTGGCCGCGGGGGCGCACCGGGATCTGCTGCTGACCACACCGCCCGACGTGCTCGCCGCCCGTTTCCACGACGGCGACCTGCCCGAGATCGGCATGGCCGCGTTCCTGGAAGGGTACGGTCACCGGGGCCCGGCGGAGGCCGATCTGGGCGTACCCCGCTGGTCGGAGAATCCCGCAGGTATTTTCGCGGCCATCGCCAACTATCTGCGCGTGACCGATCCCGATCAGGCACCGAATCGTCGTTTCGCGCGTGCCGCCGCGGCCGGTGAGGAAATGGTACGCACCATTTCGCGCCGGGTCCGGTGGCGGCGCCCGGTGCGCGGGCGGCTCGCGGTTTTCCTGTTGCGGCGGGCGCGAGTGCTTTCCGGGTTGCGCGAGTACGGCAAGTTCGCCGGCCTTCACCACCTGGCCGCGGTCCGCGGGCAACTGCTTCTCGCCGGGGCCGAAATGGTCGCGCAGGGCCTGCTGGACGCACCGGACGACATCATGTTCCTGACCCTGGACGAGGTGTCCGAGCCGGCGCCGGGCAGCGAACTCCGCGAGCTCGTCGCCGCACGCCGGGCCGTGCACCGGGCCGAGATCCGACGGCGGCACGTGCCGGTGGCGCTCCTCTCCGACGGCACCGACGTGGAGGCCCTGCTGCCGGGCCGGCGTGGCGGCGAGAGCGGTGGCCAGGGCAGAGGCGACGGCAGCGTTCGGGGCGGTGGCGGCAGCGGACAGGGCGGTGGCGATGGCGGACAGGGCGATGGCGAGAGCGGTGGCGACGGTGTGTTGACCGGGGTCGGCGCGTCGTTCGGCCGGGTCACCGGGCGGGCCCGGATCGTGCACGACCCGTCGACCGCGCGCATCGAGCCCGGCGACATCCTCGTCGTCACCACCACCGATCCGGCCTGGACACCGCTGTTCCTCACCGCCGGCGGCCTGGTCAGCGAGACCGGCGCGGTCATGGCGCACGGCCCGACGGTGGCCCGGGAGTACGGCCTGCCGGCCGTGATCAGCGTCCCCGGAGCGACCACCCTGATCACCGACGGCCAGTTGATCACCGTCGACGGCGCGGCCGGAACGGTCGCACCAGCGCCCGGCACGGCGACCGGGGACGGCGCCCGGACCGTGACACCAGCGCCGGGAACCGTCACACCAGCGGCCGGAGTCGTCGCACCCGCGGCCGGCGCGGCGACCGCAGCCGGCGCGGCGACCGCAGCCGGCGCGGCGGCCGGGGACGGCGCGGCCCACGGCGTCGCCCCCGCGGCCTCGTGACACGATCGTCGCCATGCCCAGGAAGGTGGATCATCAGGAACGGCGGACGCTGATCGCCGACGCGTTGATGCGGGTGGCCGCCGAGCACGGCCTGGAGGCGGTCAGCCTGCGGCACGTCGCGGCCGAGGCTGGCGTGTCGACGGGCATGGTCCAGCACTATTTCCGGACCAAGGACGAGATGATGACGTTCGCGATGGGCGTGGTCCGGGACCGCAGTTCCGCCCGGGTCTCGCAGGCGATCGCCGCCCTCGGCCCCGACCCGGAGCCACGTCGGCTGCTGCGAACGCTGCTGGTCAACCTGCTGCCCCTCGGTGACGAGTCCCGGGCCGACGGGCGGGTGGCGCTGGCGTTCCTGGCCTACACGGCGGTGCGCCCGGCGTCCACACCGGCTCTGCGCGAGGACACCGAGCAGATGGTCGGCTTCATCGCGAGCCTGTTGCCGGGCGGCGACTCCTCGGCCGCCGCCGGGGTGCTGGCGCTCATGGAGGGGCTGGGCATGTATCTGCTGGGCGGCCAATACAGCGACGACCGGGCCCTGTCCACGCTCGACGCCCACCTGGACCGGCTGTTCGGCGCGGCGGCCCGCTGACCGACCGGACGCACGACGCCATCCCCGCGCAGCAAAAGCCGCCCGCACGGCAAAGCCGCCCGCACGGCAAAGCCGCCCCGGGTGGCAAAGCCGCCCCGGGTGGCAAAGCTGCCCCCGCGCGCGATGCCGTCACCCCCGGGTGGCAAGGCCGTCCAGGCGCGCGGCGATGCCGTCCAGCAGCAGCTCCAGGGCGCCCGGGTAGGCGCTGGCCACCATCTCGGTGGCCAGCAGCGGCGCGACCTCGGCGATGTGCGGGTGGGTGGCCGACGGCAGGCGGGCGTACGTCGAGCGCCAGATCTCCTCGTCGGCGCGCAGGGCCGCGTTGGGCAGGGCCAGGGAGGCGGCGTCGAGGGCGGCGAAGGCCAGGGTCTGGTCGATGAAGGCGTGGTAGACGGCGGCGGCCTCGCGGACCGGCAGGCCGGCGTGGCGCAGGACGGACAGGACGGCCTCGTCGGCGGCGAGTTCGTTGGCGCGGCCGGTCACCCGGGCGGTGGTGAGGACGGCGGCCTGCGGGTGGGACACGTACGCGCCGTGAATGCGGCGTCCGAGCGTACCCAGGTCGTGCCGCCAGTCGCCGGAGGGTGACCAGCCGCGCAGAGCCTGACCGATGAGGGTGTCGCCGATGGCGAGGGTCAGCTCGTCCATGCCCCGGAAGTAGCGGTAGAGGGTGCTGGGGTCGCAGTCGAGGGCGAGGCCGAGCCGGCGGGCGGTGAGTCCGGTGCTGCCGTGTTCGCGCAGCAGACGCAGGGCGGTCTCGACGATCAGGGTCTCGGTGAGGATGGTGCCGCCGCGGGTGGGGCGGCGACGGCGGCGCTTCTCGTCCGGCACGACGATCTTCGGCATCGGCTGATCTTATGCCAACGCAGTTGACCATAGCGATGACAACGGCGTTTGATCACAGCACGAGATCCGTATCCGAAAGGAATTTCCCGATGCGTGTCCTGCTGGTCGGTGCGGGCGGAGTCGGTACGGCCATCACCCGGATCGCCGCCCGCCGCCCGTTCTTCGACGCGATGGTGGTCGCCGACTTCGACCTGGACCGGGCGCGGGCCGCGGTCACCGCGACCGGTGATCCGCGCCTGCGCGCCGCCCGGGTGGACGCCTCCGACGTCGCCGCGGTCACCGCGCTGCTGCGCCGGCACGAGATCGACGTGCTGCTCAACGCCACCGACCCGCGCTTCGTGATGTCCCTGTTCGACGCGGCCCACCTGGCCGGCGCCGACTACCTGGACATGGCGATGTCGCTGTCCCGGCCGCATCCTGAGCGGCCGTACGAGCAGTGCGGCGTCAAGCTCGGCGACACCCAGTTCGAGCGGGCCGCCGCGTGGGAACGGGCCGGCCGGCTGGCGCTCGTCGGGATGGGTGTCGAGCCCGGCCTGTCGGACGTGTTCGCGCGGCACGCCGCCGACGAACTGTTCGACGAGATCGAGGAGATCGGCATCCGGGACGGGTCCAATCTGACCGTCGACGGGTACGACTTCGCGCCGTCCTTCAACATCTGGACCACGATCGAGGAGTGCCTGAACCCGCCGGTGGTGTGGGAGGCGGGCCGGGGCTGGTTCACCACGGCGCCGTTCAGCGAGCCGGAGGTGTTCGACTTCCCCGCGGGCATCGGGCCGGTGGAGTGCGTGAACGTGGAGCACGAGGAGGTGCTGCTGATCCCCCGGTGGGTGCGGGCGGGCCGGGTCACCTTCAAGTACGGGCTCGGTGCCGACTTCATCCGTACCCTCACCACGCTGCACACGCTGGGCCTGGACCGGACCGAAGGGGTGATCGTGCCCGGGCCGTCCGGCCCGGTGAGCGTCTCGCCGCGTGACGTGGTCGCCGCCGGCCTGCCCGACCCGGCCACGCTCGGCGACCGGATGCGCGGCAAGACGTGCGCCGGAACCTGGGTCCGCGGGACACGTGCCGGCGAGCCGCGGGAGGTCTACCTCTACCACGTGGTCGACAACGAGTGGTCGATGGCGGAGTACGGCTGCCAGGCCGTCGTCTGGCAGACCGCGATCAACCCGGTCGTCGCCCTGGAGTTGCTGGCCAGCGGCGCGTGGCGCGGGCACGGGGTGCTCGGGCCGGAGGCGTTCCCGGCGCGGCCGTTCCTCGACCTGCTGACCGATTACGGCTCACCGTGGGGTTTGCGCGAGGAGCTGCCGCGGGTGGCTCTCACCGCCCCCTGACGCATCGATCCTCGTAAGATCTGGACAGCGACAGTAAAGCAACTTAATAATTAGTCCTCCATCGATCCCCATGGAGGACGTCCATGCGCCGCCCCCGTTCCCTGGCGCTCAGCCTCGCCGCAGCGGTCATCGCTGCCGGCGCCGCCCTGTTCGCCGTCTCCCCCGCGTCCGCCGCCACCCCCAGCGCCACCTTCACCAAGGTGTCCGACTGGGGTTCGGGCTGGCAGGGCCAATACACCATCACCAACGGCGGTACGGCCGCCCTCACCTCGTGGAAGGTCGAGTTCGACCTGCCCGGCGGCACCAGCGCCGGGTCCTACTGGGACGCGCTGCTGACCACCTCCGGCGCCCACCACACGTTCACCAACCGCGAGTACAACGGCCGGATCCCGGCCGGCGGCTCGGTCACGTTCGGCTTCGTCGGATCCGGGCCGGGCGCGCCGGCCGGGTGCAAGCTGAACGGTGTCTCCTGCTCCGGAGGGGTGACCCCGACAACGCCCACCACCCCGCCGCCGTCACCGCCGCCCACCACCACACCGCCGCCCAGCGGCACCACTCCGGTGGCCAAGAACGGTCAGTTGCGGGTCTGCGGCCGGCAACTCTGCAACGCCCAGGGCAGGGCGATCCAGCTGCGCGGCATGAGCACCCACGGCCTGCAGTGGTACTCCAGTTGCGTCACCGACACGTCCCTGAACGTCCTGGCGAACGAGTGGAACGCCGACGTCGTACGCCTCTCGATGTACATCCAGGAGGGCGGTTACGAGACCGACCCGGCCGGCTTCACCGCCAAGGTCAACGACTACATCGAGAAGGCCACCGCCCGCGGCATGTACGCGATCGTCGACTGGCACATGCTCTCCCCCGGCGACCCGAACGTGAACCTGAGCCGGGCGAAGACCTTCTTCACCGCGATCGCGGCGCGCCACAAGAACAAGACCAACATCCTGTACGAGATCGCGAACGAACCCAGCGACGTGCACTGGTCGTCCATCAAGTCCTACGCGGACCAGCTCATCCCGGTGATCCGCGCCCAGGACCCGGACGGCGTCGTGCTGGTCGGCACCGAGGACTGGTCGTCACTCGGCGCGTCCGGCGACGGTCAGGGCGTCTCCCGGATCCTGGCGAACCCGGTGAACGCCTCCAACATCATGTACACCTTCCACTTCTACGCGGCCTCGCACGACGACTACTACCTCACCACGTTCCGCGACGCCGTCGCGAAGCTGCCGATGTTCGTCACCGAGTTCGGCACCCAGCAGGCGACCGGTGACGGCCCGAACGACTTCACCCAGGCCCAGAAGTACCTGGACCTGATGGCCCAGAACCGGGTGAGCTGGGTCAACTGGAACTACTCCGACGACATGCGCTCCGGCGCAGTCTTCACCGAGGGCACCTGCGCCGCCGGCGCGTACTCCGGCACGGCCCGCCTCAAGCCGGCCGGCGCCTGGATCCGTGATCGGATCCGGACACCGGACGACTTCTGAGAAGCGCCCGTGACCTCGCCGGCGAGCGGCGGTCGGGGTCACGGGCGGTCGTGCAGGAACCAGGCGTCACCGCGGGTCAGCGCGATCGCCAGCTCCCACCGCTCGGCCGGGATCGACGTCGCCCACCAGGAAGGTGCCGCCGAGCCCCTCCTCCACCGGGTGACCCCGCAGTGCGGTCCCGCGCAGGGCGTCCGCGATGTCGCCGGCGTCGTCCAGGAGAGTCCCCATGGCGTGCACGATAGCGACGCCCGGCCGGGCCGCAGGGGTGGAGTAATCTTGCCGGAGAGAAGTTGAGGGTAGGCCCAACTTCGGCTCCGGAAGAGGTTACGAACGGTGAACAGCCCCATCAAGGTGGATGTCTGGTCCGACATCGCCTGCCCGTTCTGCTACATCGGAAAGCGCAAGTTCGAGGCCGCCGCCGCGACGTCCGGGGTGGCCGTCGAGGTGGAGTACCACTCGTTCGAGCTCTCCCCGGACACCCCGGAGGACTTCGCGGGCAGCCACGCCGACTACCTCGGCGCCAAGCTGGGCGCCGGGCCGGCCCAGGTGCGCGGCATGGAGAAGCAGACCACCGCGCTGGCCGCGACGGTGGGCCTGGACTTCCAGTACGACAAGGTCCGGCCGACCCGGACCCGTAAGGCGCACGAGCTGCTGCACTACGCCAAGGCGTACGGCCGGCAGGCGGAGACGAAGGACCGGCTGCTCGCGGCGTACTTCACCGACGGCGTGAACGTCGGCCGGGTCGACGAGCTGGCGGACGTGGCGGCCGAGCTGGGTTTCGACCGCGCCGACGTGGTGCGCTCGCTGGAGAGCGGGGAGTACGCGGCAGCCGTCACGGCCGACATCGCGACCGCCCGGGAGTACGGCATCCAGGGCGTCCCGTTCTTCATCTTCGAGAACAAGTACGCCGTCTCCGGCGCCCAGGACCCGGCGACGTTCGCGCAGGTCCTGGCGAAGGTCAGCGACGAGCGGAAGCCTGTCGCATGACCGCCCCCGAGCAGCCGCCGGCGACGCCCTTCACGCTTGTCGGCGGCGGCAGCGACCTGACCTGCGAGGGCGACGTCTGCATGGTCCCGCCCGCGGCGGCCACCGAGCCGGCGGCGGCCGTCGAGCCCGCACCGGAGCCCGCACCGGAGCCGGTTCCCGAGGTCTGAGCAGCGGTCACCGGAGCCGGGTGGTGCGCCCACCCGGCTCCGCAACATGTGTCAACGCCGCGAACCCTTGCCCCTTAATCCTATCTGCATAGTATGAGTTATGGCCGGTTCTTCCCTGGTCGTTCCCCGTGAACGGAGAAGAGAGACCATGCTCAGACATCCACGTGCAGCAATAGCCGCCGCGCTGGCAGCCGCCCTGCTCACCACCACCGCCGCCTGTTCGGCCGAGGAGGCCGGTCCGGCCCTGGAACTGACCGCCGCGCTGCCCGAGAGCGTCCCCAGCGGTACCGTGCTCCGCATCGGCGACCCGGCCTTCGAAGCCGTCGCGAAGGCCTCCGGGCTCGACAAGGAACTGACCGGCGCCGGCATCGAGGTCGCCTGGGCCAACATCAGCGGCGGCCCGCAGAGCATCCAGGCGTTCCGCGCCGACAAGCTGGACTGCAGCGCCGTCGCCGACATCCCGTCGCTGTTCGCGGCGTGGACCGGCACCGCCACGAAAATCATCTTCCAGTCGGTCACCGTCGACCCGCTGACGTACCCGATCTATCAGCTCGGCGTCGCGCCCGGCACCAGCGTCACGTCGCCGGCCGACCTGCGCGGCAAGAAGATCGCCTACAGCGCCGGGCAGGCACAGGGCGCGCTCGTGCTGCGGGTCCTCAAAGCGGCCGGGCTCAGCCGGGACGACGTGACCCTGGTCGAGCTGACCAGCACCGGCGACTCGTACGTGACCGCGCTCGGCAGCAAGACCGTCGACGTGGCCCCGATCGCGGCGTACCAGGTGAAGCTCTACCAGACGAAATACCCGGGCGCCACGGCCGTCGGCACCGGCATCCGCGACGACGCCTCCACGATCTACTGCCTCACCACGGCCGTCGAGGACGCCGACAAGGCCGCCGCGCTCAAGGTCTACGTCGCCACCCGGACCAAGGCCCTGCTCTGGCAGAACGAGCACCCCGAGGAGTACGCGAAGGCGTACTACCAGCAGGTGCAGGGGCTCAACGAGGCCGACGCCCGGGCCGTCGTCGCACTGGCCGGCATCCGGGGCATCCCGGCGACCTGGGACAACGCCATCACCCGGCTCCAGGAGACGGCCGACCTGCTCGCCGTCGAACAGGGCCACGACAAGCTCGACGTCACCACGCTCGTCGACCGGCGCTTCGAGAAGGTGCAGGCCGACGCGGCAGGCGCCCAGGTGGTCACCGGTGATGCCGCATGACCACCACCGTCCAGCCGCCCGCCGTGGCCACCGCACCCATCGAGGACGTCCGGGTCGTCCGCCGGCGCCTCGGCCCCGGCAGGCGCATCCCCGGCGCCTTCTGGATCGGCCCGCTCCTGGTGCTGACCGTCTGGTCGCTGGGCTCGGCCACCGGCCTGCTGAAACCGGCGATCCTCTCCGCGCCCTGGGACGTCGCGGTGGCCGCCCGCGAACAGTGGACCGGCAACGACCTGCTCGGCAACATCCTCGCCTCCCTGCAGCGGGCCGTCCTCGGCCTCACCCTCGGCGTGGTCACCGGCAGCGTGCTCGCCGTCGTGTCCGGGCTGTCCCGGATCGGCGAGTCCCTGATCGACGGCCCGATCCAGATCAAACGGTCGGTCCCGACGCTCGCGCTGATCCCGCTGTTCATCGCCTGGTTCGGCATCGGCCAGGAGATGAAGGTGCTGACCATCGCCCTGATCAGCCTGGTGCCGATCTACGTGCACACGCACAACGGGCTGCGCGGCATCGACGGCCGGTACGCCGAACTGGCCGAGACCATCGGCATCGGACGCACCGAGTTCGTCCGGCACATCGTGCTGCCCGGGGCGCTGCCCGGCTTCCTGCTCGGCATGCGGTTCGCCGTCACCTCGTCGCTGCTGGGCCTCGTGGTCGTCGAGCAGTACAACGCGACAGCCGGCATCGGCCACATGATCACCCTCGCCGAGCAGTACGGGCAGACCGACGTCATCGTGGTCGGCCTGGTCATCTACGGCGTCTTCGGCTACTGCGCCGACAGCGCGGTCCGGCTCATCGGAAGGAAGGTGCTCGCATGGCGGCGCACGCTGGAGGACTGACCTCGACCCCCGCGGTACGCGTCCGCGACCTGCACCGCAGTTTCAGCGCGAACGGCGGGGTGCTCAACGGCCTCGACCTCGACATCGCGGCCGGCGAGTTCGTGGCCCTGATCGGCCGCTCCGGCACCGGCAAGAGCACCCTGCTGCGGGCCCTGGCCGGGCTCGACCGCGACGTCAAAGGCAGCGGCCGGATCGCGGTGCCGGACAGCGTCTCCGTGGTGTTCCAGGACTCCCGGCTGCTGCCCTGGAAGCGGATCCTCGGCAACGTCACGTTCGGGCTGCGCGGCGGCGACGCGGACCGGCGTGGCCGGCAGGCGCTGGCCGAGGTGGGCCTGGCCGGCCGGGAGCAGGCGTGGCCGTACCAGCTGTCCGGCGGTGAACAGCAGCGCGCCGCGCTGGCCCGGTCCCTGGTCCGGGAACCGCGGCTGCTGCTGGCCGACGAGCCGTTCGGCGCCCTGGACGCGCTGACCCGGATCCGGATGCACACGCTGCTGCGCAAGCTGTGCGAGGCACATCGGCCGGCGGTGCTCCTGGTCACCCACGACGTCGACGAGGCGATCGTGCTGGCCGACCGGGTGATCCTGCTGGACGGCGGGGTGGTCCGCACGGACGTCCCGGTGGACCTGCCGGACCGCTCCCGGAACTCCCCCGCGTTCGCCGACCTGCGCGCGCATCTCCTGGATCAACTCGGTGTGGAGGCGTCATGACCCGGCAACTGCATCTGAACCTGTTCCTGCACGACACGGGACACCACGAGGCCTCCTGGCGGTTGCCGGAGTCGGACCCGTACGCCAATCTCTCGCTCGAAGCCCATCAGCGCCTGGCCCGGATCGCCGAGGACGCCCGGTTCGACTCGGTGTTCCTCGCCGACAGCCCGGTGCTCTGGTCCGACCCGGGGCGCCGGCCCTCCGGCAAGCTGGAACCGACTCTGCTGCTGGCCGCGCTGATCGGCAGCACCAGCCGGATCGGGCTGATCGCGACCGCGTCGACCTCGTACAACGAGCCGTTCAACCTGGCCCGCCGGTTCGCCTCCCTCGACCACCTGTCCGGCGGGCGGGCCGGTTGGAACGTCGTCACCACCGCCGGTGACGCGGCCGCCCGCAACTTCGGTCTCGACGACCAGCCGCTGCACGCCGACCGGTACCGGCGGGCCGACGAGTTCCTGGACGTCGCCACCAAACTCTGGGACAGCTGGGCCGACGACGCGATCGTGGCCGACAAGCACGCCGGGGTGCACGCCGTCGCCGACCGGGTCCGCGCCATCGACCACCGCGGCGACTGGTTCCGCGCCATCGACCACCGCGGCGACTGGTTCCGGGTGGACGGGCCGCTCAACCTGCCGCGCTCCCCGCAGGCGTGGCCGCTGCTGGTGCAGGCCGGTTCCTCCGAGGACGGCAAGGAGTTCGCGGCGAAGTGGGCCGAGGCGGTCTTCACCGCGCAGCCGACCCTGGCCGAGAGCCGGGCGTTCTACGCCGACCTGAAACGCCGGGCCGCGGCGGCCGGGCGCGACCCCGACCACGTGGTGATCCTGCCCGGCATCGTGCCGATCATCGGCGACACCGAGGCCGAGGCCCGCGAACTCGACGCCGAACTGGAACGGCTGATCGCCCCGCAGTACGCCCTCGCCACCCTCGCGCAGACGCTGCGCGTACCGCCGGAAGCCCTTGACCTGGACCGGCCCCTGCCGCCGGACCTGCCCTCCGAAGACGAGATCGAGGGCGCGAAGAGCCGACGCACGCTGATCGTGGACTGGGCGCGACGCGACAACCTGACGGTCCGCCAGCTCATCGGCAGGCTGGGCGGCGGGCGCGGGCACCGGACCTTCACGGGTACGGCCGTGCAGGTCGCCGATACCATCGAGGAGTACTTCACCACCGGCGCGGCGGACGGCTTCAACATCATGCCCGCGGTACTGCCCTCGGGCATCGAGGCGTTCGCGGCGAAGGTCGTGCCGATCCTGCAGGAACGCGGCCTGTTCCGCACCGAGTACACCGGCCGCACGCTGCGCGACCACTACGGACTGCCCCGGCCCGCCGGCCGCCTGGCCCTTACCGGGGGACCCCGGTGACGTTCCTCTGGTACATCCCCAACACCGTCGACCCGGGGCACCGCGGCGACGACGCCGTGACCGGGTACGGCAGCCTCGAACACTCGACCGACCTGGCGCTCACCGCCGAACGGCACGGCTGGGCGGGCGCGCTGATCGGCACCGGCTGGGGCCGGCCGGACACGTTCACCGTGGCCACCGCGATCGCGGCGCGGACCACGACGTTCCGGCCGCTCGCCGCGATCCGGCCCGGCTACTGGCAGCCCGCCCATTTCGCCGCCGCGGCCGCCACCCTCGACCACCTCAGCGGCGGACGCCTCCTGATCAACATCGTGAGCGGCCGGGACAATGTCGCCGCCTACGGCGACACTGAGGGCGACCAGAAGCAGCGGTACGCCCGGACGGCCGAGTTCCTCCGCCTGGTGCGCCGGTTGTGGACCGAGGAGAACGTCACCTACGCCGGCGAGTACTACGGTGTCACCGGATCCACGGTGGCCCTGCGCCCGCACGGCACCGGCCCGCGCCTCTACTTCGGCGGTGCCTCCGCCGCCGCGGAACGGGTGGCCGCGGCCCAGGCCGACGTCCAGCTGTTCTGGGGTGAGCCGCTGGACGGCATCGCCGAGCGCGTCGCCCGGCTGCGCGCGCTCAGCGCCACCCTCGACCGGGACCTGCCGCCACTGGAGTTCGGCCTGCGGATCACCACGGTCGTCCGGGACACCACCGAGCAGGCGTGGCGGGACGCGGAGGCCAAGGTCGCGGCCCTGGGCTCGGAGGCGCTGCCGCCCCGAGGATTCGACCGGCAGCACGGGCCCGCGGTCGGCCAGCAGCGGCTGCTCGACCTGGCCGCCCGCGGCGAGGTCCTGGACAGCTGCCTCTGGACGGCACCCGGCCGATACGGCGGTGGCGGCGCCGGCACGACCTGGCTGGTGGGTTCGGCCGGTGACGTGGCGGCGGCGCTGCGGCGCTACGCCCAGTTGGGGATCAGTCACTTCGTGCTGTCGGACACGCCGTACAAGCAGGAGACGGCCCGGGTCGGCGACGCGCTGCCCCTCTTCCGCGCCGCCGTCTCTTCGGGCGCCGCCTCCCCGGGCGCCGCTATTTCGCGCGCCGCTTCCCCGGGCGCCGCTTCCACGGGCGCCGTCAGCGGGGGCTCCTCGACCCGCTCACCGCAAGCGGCCCGGTAGGCTTGGCGGGCCGCCCCCCCGTGCGGGGTCGGCCGGTGGGCGTCGACATACAGGCGGCGGACAGCGCCGGCCCGGTGACGGCTTTTCTCCGGTTTCTGCCGGTGTGGATTGAGTGCGGAAGTACAGCGTGCGGGACGTCAACGCGCGGCGGATGAGTGCGGCGTGGTGTTTCTTGCCCGCGGCTCCTCACGGTCATGGCCGCGGTCGGTCCGTGTGGCGTTGTTGATCTGCTAGCGGTGCGAGATCGCGGTTTTGACCCCTTGATCACAGCGATTTCGTAGCGCTAGCAGATCAACATCTCCGTACGCACACCGGCGTCACGCGCCCGTCTCCCCGCCGTCACGGCCGCCGCTGATCCGTCACCGCGGGTCCGGCGCCGGGTGGACGGGTGCCTGCGACCGGGTCGTGCGGCGGACGGTGCCGCGCCGTTCGTACTCGAGCACCATTTCGGCCTGCAGGGCAGCGTCGGGACCGAAGAACCGCTCGACGAGCCACAGGCCGAGGTCGAGCCCGGACGTCACACCGCCCGAGGTGACCAGGTCGCCGTCGTCGACCACGCGGCCAGGGACGGCCTCGCCACCCATCGCCCGCAGGTCGTCCAGGGCGACGTGATGGGTGGTGCAGGGCCGTCCGGTGGTGAGCCCGGCGGCGGCGAGCAGCAGCGTCCCGGTGCACACCGACGCGACGACCAGGCCGGGCCGGCGTGCGCCGGCGAGCGCGTCGGGCAGGGTGCGCCGGCGGATCTGCTCGCTCACTCCCGAGCCGTCCCCGTAGCCGCCGCCGGGCACCACGATCACGTCGGCGTCCCCCGGCGACCAGGCGCCACGCACGATCATCTCGATGCCCGAGTTGGTGGTCACGGTGCGCGCACCCTCGGCGGTGACATAGGAGTGCGCGATGTCCTCGACAATCCCGAACACGGCCACCGGCCCGGTGAAATCCTGCTCCTCCGCGCCGTCGTACAGGACTGTCTGAATCCTTACCGAAGTCATGCCCCGAGTGTTCCGCCTGGCACGCCCCGCCGGACACCGGCACGACCGCCGCCGACCCGTAAGATCCGGCCACATGCGCAGGATCGCGATTCTCGCCCTCGACGGCGTCGTCGCCTTCGACCTGACCATTCCGTGCCAGGTGTTCGCCGCAGCCCGGTTCGCCGACGGCACGCCCGCCTACGAGATCCGGGTCTGCGCCGACCGGTCCGTCACGACCACCGCGTGCGAGCAGCAGCCCTTCCAGATCTCCTCGCCGCACGGCTGGGACGACATTCTCGACGCCGACACGGTGATCGTGCCCGGTGCCGATCCGGATCGGGCGCCACATCCGCGAGCCGTACGCCTGCTCCGCGAGGCCGCGGCCCGTGGCGCCCGCATCGCGTCGATCTGCACCGGCGCCTTCGTCCTCGCCGCCGCCGGCCTGCTCGACGGCCGCCGGGCGACCACGCACTGGCAGCTCGCCGGCCGCCTCGCCACCGGGCATCCCCGGATCGAGGTGGATCCGTCAGTCCTCTTCGTCGACGAAGGCACGGTCCTCACCTCCGCCGGTGTCGCCGCCGGGCTCGACCTGTGCCTGCACCTGGTGCGCCGCGACCACGGCGCCGCGGTGGCGGCCACCACCGGCCGGATGATCGTCATGGCACCGCAGCGGGCGGGCGGCCAGGCGCAGTTCATCGACCACCGCCCCACAGCCGGCGACGCGGGCGACCTGGTTCCGACACTCCAGTGGATCCAGGAGCGTCTCGAGACGCCGTTGACCGTCGCCGACATCGCCGCCCGCGCGGCGATGAGCCCCCGCAATCTGGCCCGGCGATTCCGCGCCCACACCGGGGCCACGCCCATGCAATGGCTCCTCGGCCGGCGCATCCAGCGAGTCCGGGAACTGCTCGAGACCACCGACCTCACCGTGGACCGGATCGCCCGGACCACCGGCTTCGGCTCCACCGAGACCCTGCGGCACCATTTCGGGCGGCAGGTCGGCTGCACACCCAGCCTCTACCGCGCCACGTTCCGCGGTCCGGTCCGTTGACCGCGGTCACCCCTCGCGGCATGTACCACCGCAACGAGCCGGGCGGCACTGTCACGCCGGGGGGCCGGACGGGATCATCGCGGGGACCGGCGGGCCCTGTCCGGACCGGTGCCGTCCGACCCGGCTGCGGGCATCGAACCGCCGGCGGTACTCCGACGGTGCGGTGTGGAACGCCGCGGCGAAGCTCTGCCGCAGCGTGACCGTGCTGCCGAACCCGCACGCCGCAGCGACCTGGTCGATCGGCAGGTCCGTCGACTCCAGCAGGCGGCGGGCCTCGTCCAGGCGCTGACGCCGGACCCAGACCGCCGGGGTGACGCCGGTGGACGCCTGGAACGCCCGGATGAACGTGCGCCGGCTCAGGTGCGCGACGCCGGCCAGCCGCTCCACCGGCAACGGCTCCGCCAGATGCCGCAACGCCCACTCCAGCACCGCCGCGATCGGGTCGCCCGCCGGTCGCGGCGGCAGCGGCCGTTCGATGAACTGGGCCTGCCCGCCGTCGCGGTGCGGCGCCACCACGAGGCTGCGGGCCACCCGGTTGGCCGCCGCGGCGCCGAGCCGGGCCCGGACCAGGTGCAGGCACGCGTCGAGCGCGGAGGCGGTGCCGGCGGAGGTCAGCACGTCACCGTGGTCGATGTAGAGCACCGAGGCGTCCAGGTCGACGTCGGGGTGCCGGGCGGCGAGCATGTCGACGGCCTGCCAGTGGGTCACCGCGGTGCGCCGCGACAGCAGGCCCGCGTCGGCGACGGCGACCGCACCGAGGCACAGCCCGGCGATCGTCGCACCGCGGCCGTGTGCCCGCGTCAGGGTGCGCCGGAGCGCCGGACCGGCGGCGCGGCCGTCCTCGAACCAGGAGGGCACGACCACGATGTCGGCCTCCTCGGCGGCCGCGGGTCCCCGGATGCCGCCGATCGGATAACCCTCAGCGGTACGGACGGAGCCGGCCCGGTCGGCGAAGAGCACCGTCGTCCAGTTGCCGAGTCCCTGCCGCGCCACCTCGTCGAAGACGAGCTGCGGCACCGACAGATGGAACATCGTGATGCCGTCGAAGGCGTGGACGGCGATGCGCAGGCCGCCGTCGGAGGTTGGCACGATTTCATCGTAACGCCGCACTCGTGCCAATGGCCGGCAGCCGTCCGGGCCCGCAGACTCGATACGTCGCCCGGCAGGGACGACACCGCCGAACCAAGGAGAACCGATCATGACCAGCCCGAACCGTGCCCTCGTCGTCATCGACGTGCAGCAGGACTACTTCGGTGGCCCGCTGGAGATCCAGTACCCGCCGCACGCGGACTCGCTGCCGCAGATCACGCGCGCGATCGACGCCGCCACCGCCGCGGGCATCCCGGTCGTCGCGGTGCAGCACACGATGGGCGACGACGCCCCGCTGTTCAACCCCACCCTGCCCGGCTACCAGCTGCACCCGGAGGTCGCCGCCCGCCGCACGGACGCGTGGAAGCAGGTCGTCAAGCAGTACGGCACCGTGTTCGCCGGCACCGACCTCGTCTCCTGGCTGCGGGACCGCGGCATCGACACGGTCACGTTCGTCGGGTATATGACCAACAACTGCGTCCTCGCCTCCGCCGCCGAGGCCGAGACGCACGGCCTGGCCGCCGAAGTGCTCGCCGACGCCACCGGCGCGATCAACATCGCCAACGAGGCCGGCTTCGTCGACGCCAAGACCGTGCACACCACGCTGATGGCCCTGTTCAACTCGAACTTCGCCGCGGTCGCCGACACCGCCACCTGGTCCGCGGCCGTCGCCGCCGGTGAGGCGCTGCCCAAGCCGGACCTCGGCGCCTCCGCCGTGACCGGCGCCCAGCGCGCCGGCCAGGCCTGACGCGCCGGCCAGGCCTGACGGGTCGCGGCCCGATCGGTCGCGGCCTGACCGGTCGCAGGCTGATCCGTCGCGGCCTGACCGGTCGCCGCTCAGGCGGGCACGGTGCGGCGGCCGAACGCCCGCATCGCCGCCGCGCCCACCAGCGGCCCCGGGACGAGCAGCCAGAACGCCCATCGCCAGCCGGCCGCGGCGGCCACGACGGGCACCAGCTGGATCGTGACGACGGTCAGGGCGAAACCGATGGCCGTCTGCGCGGTGAGGGCGGTGCCGACGTACCGCGTGTCGGCCACCTCGCTCAGGGCGGTGGAGAACACGCCGGAGTCGGCGACGACGGCGGCGCCCCACACCGCGGCGAGCACGACGACCACGGCCGGCGCGGCGGTGAAGACCAGCGGCGAGATCAGGCAGCAGGCGCCGCTGACCGCGAGCGCGGTGACGGCGGCGGGTGATCTGCCGAACCGGTCCGCGGCCCACCCGCCGGCCACGCAACCGACCACGCCGGCGATGCCGGCGGACAGGAACACCAGCAGGCTGACGGTAGCGTCGGCACGGCCGGTCCGGGCGGCGGTGCCCGCGATCAGGAAGCTGGGCAGCCACGTCCACAGCGCGTACAGCTCCCACATGTGACCGAAATAGCCCAGGTTCACCAGTCGCGGCCCGCGCTCGCGGAACATCGTCAGCGCGTACCGGGGGTGCGGCCGCGGCGGCACGCCGGAGCCGAACTGCGGCCCCTCCCGGACCAGTGCCGCGGCCAGCAGCGCGCCGAGCGCCGCGCACCCGGCGGCGGCGCCCATCACGCCGCGCCACGGCAGGTCGCCGAGGCCGCTGATCAGGTGCGGCAGGGCCGAGCCGAGGGTCAGTGCGCCGATCATGACGCCGAACGCGAGACCCCGGCCGGCGGGCGGCGCCCAGGACCCGGTCAGCTTCATGCCCACGGGATAGACACCGGCCAGGAAGACGCCGGTGAGGAAACGCAACGGTACGGCTGCGGCCAGCCCGTCCGCCAGCAGGGCGAAAACGGCCGTGCACGCGGCCGCCAGCGCGGCGCACCCCGCCATCAGCAGATGCGCCCGCACCCGGTCGGCCAGGTTCAGCGCGGTCGAGGTGACCGCGCCGGCCACGAACCCCAACTGGACGGACGCGGTCAGCCAGACCGAGGCGGTCGCGCTGATCTGCCACGACTCGCGCAGCGCCGGCACCACGGCGGAGGCGGAGAACCACACCGCCAGGCCGAGCACCTGCACGGCCGCGATCAGCGCACGCTGCGCCGCGGGCTGGACCGCCATGGGCGTACTCCTCGAGTGATCATCCGGACGGGACCGGGCGATCTTCCCGCACCGGGCGGCGGCGGATCTCCCGGATCGAGCGGTAGCGGTCCCGGACACACACCGATGTGACGCGAGCCACCGATGACTCCGGCGCACCCGGCTGGTCTGATGGTCGGAATCGACCGACCTGAAGGAGATCGACATGTCCGAACCGGTGAAGGGCCCGGCCAGCTACTTCCCCTCGATCGAGAAGAAGTACGGCCAGCCGATCGCGCACTGGCAGCAACTGATCCGCTCGTCGCCGCTGACCCGGCACGGCGAGTTGGTCACCTGGCTCAAGACCGAGCACGGCCTCGGGCACGGCCACGCCAACGCCCTTGTCGCGCACACCCTCGCCGAGGACAAGCAGAACAGCTGACCGGCTGCGGAACGGAATAGTGCCAACCGCATTGCAACCATCGTGGAACCGCAATGAACACCGGCACATGAAATTGCGATAAGCCCTGCTCAGACGCGTACAAAAATTGTTTCACCGGTTTTCTCAAGCTCCGGGCGGATGCCGCCGATACGGCTGATCCGTGTCCGGAAATTGGGGAGGAACCGGAATGGTCAAGGGCTTTTCTCGTACGGCCGCACGTCGTGCCACCGCCGTGGTCGCACCGGCGCTGATGCTCGTCCTGGCCGGCGCCGTGCCGGCACAGGCCGCGCCGGCGCCGGCCGCACCCGACGCGTCGATCGCCGCGTCGGCCGGCACGACCTGGGCCGAGACCATGCGCCTCAAGCTGGGCCGCGACATCCACCTGACGCGGCTCGGCACCCAGCTGCCCGCCCTGCGCGTCACCGCGAAGACCCACGCCAGCACCCTGGCCGCGGCCCGCACGGCCGAGACCGCCGCGGTGGCCGTGGTGAACCGGGAGACCGCCACGGTCCGCACCACCCACGCGAAGCACGCGGCCGCCGCGACGGCGGTGACGGCGGCGAAGATGGCGCTGACCGCGGCGAAGAAGCACCGGCCGTACAGCAAGAGCCGCGTCGCCAAGGCCACCAAGGCCCTCACCTCGGCGCAGGCCACCCTGAAGGCGCGCGCGACCACCGCACAGCGGGCCACCACGGCCCTCAAGGCGGCCCGGGCGGCACACACCGCCACGGTGAAGCAGCTGACCAGTGCGACCGCGACCTACCAGACGGCGGCGAAGGCGGTCCGCAACGCCGAGATCGCGATCAAGGCGTGGCCGGCGGACCGGGCGGCGCTGGCGGCGAAGGCGTCGGCCCTCAGCGACCAGGTGGTCGTTCAGCAGCGCGCCAACTTCACCACGGACCGGACCACCCAGGTGTACGGCGTCACCGTCAACAAGGTCGTCGCGTACTCGTTCCAGCGCATGATCGACGACGCCGCCAAGGCCGGTATCAAGCTGTCCGGCGGCGGGTTCCGCACCAAGGAGCAGCAGATCCGCCTGCGTACCGTGAACGGCTGCCCCGACGTGTGGACCGCCCCGTCGTCGTCGTGCCGGGTGCCCACCGCGATCCCCGGCCGCTCGCTGCACGAACTCGGCCTGGCCGTCGACGTGAGCTCCGGCGGCAGCACCATCAACACCCGCAAGAGCGCGGCGTTCAAGTGGATGGCCGCCAATGCCGGCAAGTACGGTTTCGTGAACCTGCCGTCGGAGCCCTGGCACTGGTCCATCAACGGCAGCTGACCGGCACTGCCCCGCCCGCGCCGTCTTACCGGCCCGGACACGCCGTCCATGCCGAGATGTTGATCTGCCAGCGCCACGGAATCGCGGTGATCATGCCTTGATCACCGCGATTTCGCATCGCTGGCAGATCAACAACGCCGCGCGACCCACCTCAGCGTCAGTGGGCGTGGTGGTAACGGTGGATCACGGCGTGGCCCTTGCCGCGGGAGATCAGCCACCGGTTGACCGGGGTGGTCAGCACGAACGCGACGGCCAGCGCGAACGCCAGCGACGCCCAGAACACCCAGCTGCTCAGGCCGGCTTCCATCGCGCCCGGCACCGCCAGCATCACGGCGTTGTCCAGGATCTCCATCACCGTGATCGAGACGGTGTCGGCGGCCAGCGCCACCATCAGCGCCGCGCGGAGACCGACTCCCGCGCGGAGCACGCCACGCATGGTCAGGGCGTAGCCGAACACGAATGCCAGGGCGACCGCCAGGATCACGGTCGGCCAGGCGGACCAGCCCAGCGCGGTACCGATGACCATGCCCAGCACCTCGCCGATCGCGCAGCCCGTCAGGCAGTGCAGGGTCGCCTGCGCCGCCGTGCGCCACGACGTCCGCCCGGTCGCCGTGAGGGTTTCGTGGTGATGCCCGTGGTCGGGATTCATGACAGCCTCCTGGGACGTGAACTCACCTCCTTTATACCCCCAGGGGGTATGCGACGGCCACCCTCATCGCGGCAGGTTGTGGTTCGCCGGGCCACCGGCCGGAGCCGGGCGCCGCCCAGGCGCGCCGCGGTGGAGCGGTTACGCCGGACGAGGGACACGGGGGCGGGATTGAAATTCCGCAAAAAGGTAATACGGGGCGCTGAGCCCGCGGGGACCGGGGCCGTTCGACGAATCTGGACGATCATGGTCATGCTCGACGACAGCGTCATCGGTGACACCGAACGCCTGGCCGCGGTGCACCGGGCCCGCCGGGTGCTGCCGGCCCTGCCCATACCGCTCGACGCGATGGCCGGGCTGGCGGCGAAGCTGCTGCACGCGCCGATGGCGGCGGTGACCCTGGTCGGCGACGAGGAGGAGCACTTCGTCGGTGTGCACCGCCTCCCCGAATCGCTGACCGCGCAGGGCCGGGCGCCGCTCGCGTACTCGGTGTGCAAGTACATCGTCAGCCAGGACCATCCGGTGTTCGTCGGTGACATGCTCACCGACGACACCGGCCAGCTACGTGATCACCCGCTGGCGACCGAGTACGGGGTACGGGCGTTCCTGGGTGTGCCGGTCCGCGACTCCCGGGACCGCCCGGTCGGCTCCCTGACCGTGCTGGGGACCGAGACCCGGCAGTGGACCGACGACGACGTCGCCGCGCTCGTCGAGATCGCCGAGGTGCTGCGACCGCCGGACGCCCGGGACAGCACCCCGGAAATCGGCACGCTTGACACCGAGGACCTGCTCGACAGCGCGCAGGAGGCCTTCCTCGCGGTGAAACCGGACGGCGTGGTCGCCGGCTACAACCGGGCCGCCGAGGAACTGCTCGGGTTCACCGCCGACGAGGTGTGCGGCCGGCACCTGGACCACAGCCTGCTGCCGCACTACGACGAACAGCCGATCGGCGCGGCGCTCGACCGGCTGTTCACCGCAGCGCCGGAGCGGCAGCTGCTCCGCGAGATCACGGTGCGGCACCGGGCCGGCCACCGGCTGACCGTCACCGCGTCGCTGTCGGTGGTTCGGGGCACCGCCGGCGCCCTGGCCTGCGTGTTCCTCACCGACGTGTCCGAGCAGGCCGCCGCGCGCGACCTGGCGGTCCGCCACGGCAGTTTCCTGGCCGCGCTGCTGGACGCCCTCGCCGTGGGGGTCATCGCCTGCGACGACGCGGGCCAGGTGGTGGTCATGAACCAGGTGCTCCGCGACTTCCAGCGCCTGCCTGCCACCGGGCCGCTGCCCACGGACTACCCCGAGTCGATCGACGGTGTCCTGCACGACGCCGCCGGGCAGCCGCTTTCCTGGCAGCAGACGCCGCTGATGCGGGCGTACCGGGGCGAGCACGTCGAGGCCGAGGACGTACTCGCCGCCATGCCCGGTGATCAGACCCGGACCTTCGCCACCACCGCCCGGCCCGTCGTCGCCGAGGACGGGCGGCTGCTCGGCGCGGTGGCCGTCGCGCACGAACTCACCGAGATGCGGCGCGCCGAGCGGTTCCGCGCCTGCCATCTGGCCGTGCAGCAGAAACTGTCGGCGGCGGCGACGATGGCCGAGGCGACGCCCGGCGTCCTGGAAGTGGTCGGCACCACTCTCGCCTGGCCGTGCGCCGAACTGTTCCTCCTCGACGAAGTCACCGGCGACCTGCGGCCGGTCGGCCACTGGGCCGCGGACGGCGACGACGGGCGGGAGGTGGCGGACGACTTCTTCGGGCACCTCCCCCGGCGCGGCTACGGCATCACCGGCCGGGTCTGGCAGACCGAGCAGGCGTTGTGGGTGCCGGACATCGGCAACAGTGCTGAACTGCGATCCCCGTACGAGAAGGAACGGGTACGGGCCTGCACCCGCCGCGGCATCCACAGCGTCCTGGCCGTCCCGGTCCGCGACGGCGGCACCCTGCTGGGGGTGCTCACCTGTTACGCCGGCACCCGGGAACAGCACCACGACCTGCTCACCGTGCTGCTCGACGGCGTCGCCGCGCAGATCGCCGTCTACGTCACGCTGCGCCGCGCCGAGGAACTGGCCCGGCAGCTCACCCGCGCCCAGGACGACTTCCTCGATCTCGTCGGCCACGAGATGCGCACCCCGCTGGCCGCGATCACCGCCAACGCCACCATGCTCGCCGACGACGCGCACACCCTCGACGGCGAGCATCAGCAGATGGTCCATGCCATCGCGCGCAACACCGCGGCGCTGGAGAAGATCGTCGGCGCCCTGCTCGACCTCGCCGGCCTGGATTCCGGCCACGTCACCCTGAGCACCAGCCGCCTCGACCTCGGCGAACTCGTCGCCGCAGGCGTCGCGGCGGCCCGCCATCAGGCCGCCGGCAGCGGGGTGCGCCTGCACACCGACCTGAGCGCGGACGTCCGGCTCGAGGGGGACCCGCATCGGCTGCGGCAGGTCGTCGACGATCTGCTGTCCAACGCCGTCAAGTACAGCTTGCTCGGCGGTGACGTGCACATCCGCGTCACTCGCGACGCCGACATGGCCGAGTTGTGCATCAGCGACACCGGCATCGGTACCCCGCACGACGAACACGACCGCGTCTTCGACCGGTTCTTCCGCGGCAACAACGTCCGCCACCAGGGCATCACCGGCAGCGGCCTGGGGCTCAGCCTCGCCCGGACCATCGTCTCCCTGCACGGCGGCACGATCCGGCTCACCGAGAACCAGCCGTCCAGCACCATGGTTTGCGTCCGCCTGCCCGCCCCTCCGGAAACGCCGCCGGACGCCTGAACGTTCCGCCCGCCGTCACCGGTGCGGGCGGCTGTGGGTGAAACGGCGGGGCAGCGGGCCGACACCGGAGCGGCGTCCAGGGCGCATCGCCGCGTGCACCTGGCCCGGCCCCGGACCGGAACGCGCGGCGAGGGCGTCGGCGACCACGCCGGTGACGGCGGCGTACACGCCCTTGTGCAACAGGTCCACCGCCAGCTCCGCGCGGGGCCAGGTCTGCGGCGGGGCGCCGACCCCGGTGAGGTTCTCCAGGATCTGGTCGTTGGTCAGCCGGACCACGGCGAACTTCGCCGAGGACCACGGGCCCCGCAGCCCGGCGTGCGCCATGACCGAGCGCAGCACACCGAGCAGCATCCCCTGGCCGGCGTGCATGGCCCAGTTGACCGCCGCCGGCTGCTCCCGGGGGTGCTCCCGCATCCCGGTGAGGCGTTGCAGGACCCGCGCCGGCACGTACGAGTCCGGTCGCCCGGTCAGCCGCTGCTCGATCTTCTCCCCTACCGTCATCACCGCGACCCCGGCCGCCCCGGCGACCAGTCCCTGCCATATCGCACGCTGCATCATGCGGGCCGGGTACCCGGGTCAGCGCCGGCGAATCCACCGACCTGCGGCGTCTCAGCCGGGGTTCGGCGTGTCTGTCACACGCCGGGCAGGCCGGCGAGCCCGGCGACCAGGCCGAGGAGGGCGCAGACGCCGAGCACCCGCAGCACCGGCCAGGACCGCCAGAAGATCAGGGCGGCCGCGATGACGGCGATGACCAGGGGTACGGGCCGCGCGGACCCCAGTTCCGGCAGGGTCATGTGCACCGGTCCCGCCGTCACCTCGCGCACCGTGCCGAACAGGGTGTGCACGGCGAAGTAGAGGCCGAGGTTGGCGATGACGCCGACGACGGCCGCGGTGATGCCGGTCAGCGCGGCGGACAAAGCATGGTTGCCGCGCAGCCGTTCGACGTAGGGGGCGCCGAGCAGGATGAACAGGAAGCACGGCACGAAGGTGACCCAGGTGGTGAGCAGCGACGCGACGACGCCGGCCACCCAGGGGTCGAGGCTGCCCGGGTTGTGGAAGGCGCCGAGGAACGCGACGAACTGCACCACCATGATCAGCGGACCGGGGGTGGACTCGGCGAGCGCGAGCCCGCGGACCATGTCGCCGGCCGACAGCCACGCGTAGTGCTCGACGGCACGCTGGGCGACGAACGCGAGGACCGCGTAGGCGCCGCCGAAGGTGACCACGGCGGTGCCGGAGAAGAACAGCCCCTGCTGGGTGTAGACACTGTCCGGCCCGGTGAGCACGGCGAACACGGCGACCGGCAGGAACCAGGCGGCGAGACCGACGCCCAGGATCGTGGCGGCCCGCCGGCCGGAGGGCCGTTCGTGGTGCAGCGCGTCGTCGGAGATCAGCGGTTCGGCGCCGTCCTTCGCCGCGCCGTGCCCGCCGGCGGATTCGACGAGAGCGGGCCGCCACCGGTGCAGCGACCACCCGGCCACCGCCGCGAGCGCCACCACGATCGGGAACGGGACGGCGAAGACGGCGAGGGCGAGGAACGCCACGACGGCGAAGGCGACGAGGGTACGGCTGGACAGCGCCCGCCCGGCGACCCGCCACACCGCCTGCGCGACGATCGCGACCACGGCCGGCGCGAGACCGGCGAACAGGGCGGTCACGACGGTGGTGTCGCCGAACCCGACGTAGACGGCCGAGAGCACGAGCAGCGCCACCAGGCCGGGCAGCACGAACAGGGTGCCGGCGACGAGTCCGCCGCGGATGCCGTTGAGCAGCCAGCCGACGTAGATGGCGAGTTGCTGGGCTTCCGGCCCCGGCAGGAGCATGCAGTAGTTCAGCGCGTGCAGGAACCGGCGCTGGCCGATCCAGCGGCGCTCGTCGACGAGGTGGCGCTGCATGACGGCGATCTGCCCGGCCGGCCCGCCGAAGGTCTGCAGCGAGATGCTGAACCAGGCCCGCACGGCCTGCCGGAAGGGTACGACGTCACCGACCGGCACGCCGGCGGTCTGGCTGTCGGGTTCGATGGTGGGCACGTGCGTCTCTCCAGGTGCTCGGGCCGGACGGGTGCTCGGGCCGGACGGGTGCTCGGGCGGACGGCTCAGCCGGGCGTGCGGTTCAGCAGCACCGCGCGGCGCTGATATTCGTAGAGGCCGTCGAAGAGGGGGCCGGTCAGCGCCAGGACCTGCTCGTCGTCGCAGATCATCGAGAGGCCGCGCAGGATCACGTCCAGGCCCGGGCCCTCGGGGGCGTCGTAGCGCTCGTCGGCGAGGTCGGCCTCGTGCACGATCTCGGCGATCTTCCACAGCACCGGGTCGTGCAGCTCGTACCGGCGCAGGATCGTCTCGAACGAGCAGTCGCCGCCGTGGTGGCCGAGTGCGACGCCGCGCATGTCGAACGGGGTGGCGTCGTCGGGCACCTGCGCCCGGTCGCCGACGAACAGGAACGTCGCGTCGGTGTCGACGTGCCGGCGGATCAGCCAGGCACAGGCCGCCCGGTCGATGTGGACGCCGGCCCGCGTCGCCCACCTCATGCCGGTTCCCGCACGTCGGGGACGGCCCGGGCGGCGAGGTCCTGCACCGCGAGCCGCGCGGCCTCGCGTTCGGGCGGCGGAAAGTAGTCGCGTTCGTTGATGCGGCGCAGCTCACCGCGCAGGCGCCGCACGATGCGGGTGCGCTCGGTCTTGTCAGCGGGTCGGGCCCGGGCCTCGTCGATGATCGACAGGTACTCGGCGGCGCGGGCGGCCCGCATCGCCGCGATGACGCCCTGTTCCTGCGCGGTGTCGCCGGGGCTGGCGATCCAGAGCGTCGCGGAGCCACCGTTGTCGACGACCTCCTCGGCGAGCCAGTCCAGGTGCTCGCGGGTGCGGTCGTCGGCGGGCAGCGCGATCAGGCCGTCGCCGAGGCGGGCCACGCCGAGACGTTCCAGTTTGCGCCACACCGCGATCCGCGGCTGTGACGGCTCGCGCGGGATCCGGTAGGACAGCAGCACCCACCGCCCGGTCCGCTCCACCTCTTCCACGGAGCTACTGTAACCACGGTTACGGGCACAGTGGAAGAGCCGGCCGGCCTCCGGGAGTGGGGCGGCCCGCCCGAGCCGGCCGGGCCACGGGATACCGCCGCGCTGGATGAGCCGGCCGCGCCCTGCCCGATCGTCGGAGCCACCAAGCCGAACCATCTGCAGGACGCCGTGGCCGCGCTGGCGCTCGAACTCACCGAGGACGAGATCGCCGCACTGGAGAGCCCCTACCGGCCGCAGGACAACTACTGGTGGTGAGATCGGCGCGGCCCCGGGGCTCAACTGGGCCGGACCGGCGTCGATGGTAGGGCGTGCCCGACACGCCAGGCGGTCCGCCGATCTTCGCTGACCGGGCGTTCCAGGCCGTCACGGCTCTGACGATTGTCGATGTCGCGGCGTTTCTGGTGCAGGAGCACACCGGCCCGCTGTGGCCGGCGCCGGTCAACTGGCTGCTGATGATCGCGGTCCTGGTACCCACCCTGCTGCTGTGCCGCCGGGTGCAGGCCGACCCGGCGTCGGCGCCGGTGGTGCGCCGCTACTGGCGTACGGTGGAGATCGGCATCGTCCTGTTCGCGGGCGTCGCCGGGCTGCGCGTCCTGTCCGGGCTGGGCGCGGGCGACTGGTCGCTGGTGGCCTCCGTGGCCCTGCACGTCGTCGGCGGCGCCGTGCTCACCTGGCCGCTGGTCGGCCTGCCGTTCAGCGCCCGGGGCCGGGCCCGCAAGGTCGGGGTCTGGCTGGACCTGGGCACCCTGTCGGCGGCCGCCGGCCTGATGATCTGGCACTTCGTCGCGTCCGCGCAGTTCGCCGGTGGCCGGGTCACCGTCGCCGGGGTGCTGTCCGCCATCGTGATCATGGGCGCCGGCCTCAACGGCGTCTACCTGGCCGCCAAGGTCGTGCTCGCCGGGGTCGACTCCTTCGCCCGGCACGGCCTCTACTGGATCGGCGCGTCAGCGCTGATCGGCGGGCTGGGCTCGGCGATCAACTTCCTGCACCCGCACCAGCCGCACGGCGACCTGCTCGTGCTGGTGCTGCCGGTGGCCGCCTACGCGGCGGCGATCGGTGCCCGGATCCAGGTGGTGGACACTGCGATCGGTGACCGGCGGCGGCGTACGCCTCGTGGTTGGAGCATGATGCCGTACGCGGCCGTTGCGGCCGTCGACACCATGGTGATCTACCACAACGTCCGGGGCACCGCGAACGGCATCCTGATCGACGCCGTCGCCGTCACGCTGACCGCGATCGTGGTGATCCGCCAGTTGATCGCGTTCCGGCAGAACGACGCGCTGCTGGCCCGGATCGGCGTACAGGAGAAGCGGTTCCGCCTGCTGGTGCAGAACTCCACCGACATGGTCACCATCGCCGGCCCCGGCGGCATGCTGACCTATGTCAGCCCGGCCACGCGCACCATCCTCGGCACGCACGAGGACGACCTGATCGGCACCGGCCTGGTGGCGCGGACACACCCCGACGACCGGGCCGCGGTGACCGAGCGGATGGCGGCGGTGGCCGCGGCACCCGGCAACACGGCGACGTACCAGATGCGCCTGCGACACGCCGACGGCACGTACCGCTGGCTCGAGGTGACGAGCGCGAACCTGACCGGTGAGCCGAGCGTCGACGGCATCGTCAGCAACGCCCGGGACATCACCGAAACCCGCGAGGTGCAGGACCGGCTCAGCTACGAGGCCAGCCACGACATGCTGACCGGGCTGGCGAACCGGGCGCTGTTCGGCAAACGGGTGGCCGCCGCGGTGACCGGCGACGGCCCGGGCACGCCGGTCAGCGTCGTGCTCGTCGACCTGGACGACTTCAAGACCGTCAACGACACCCTCGGGCACGCCACCGGCGATGCGCTGCTGGTGCACGTGGCCGAGCGGATGCGGAACAGCGTCCGGCCCACCGACACGGTCGCGCGGCTCGGCGGCGACGAGTTCGCGATCCTGTTCGACACCGCCACCGGCGCCGACGTGGACCAGGTGCTGACCCGGATCGCGGCGGCCCTGCTCGAGCCGGCCGTGATCGACGGCGAGCCGATGACCGTCCGGGCCAGCTTCGGCGTCGTCGACGGACGCGGCGGCGACGACCCCGGCGACCTGCTGCGGCAGGCCGACATCGCGATGTACGAGGCGAAGGAGCGCGGCGAGGGCGGCTACGAGCGGTACCGGCCGGGCATGGAGGCCCGCGGCGCCGAACGCCGGCGGCGCGCTGCCGCCCTGCACACGGCGATCCTGGAGAACCAGCTCGTCACGTTCTTCCAGCCGGTGGTGACCCTGCCGGATGGCCGGATCACCGGCGCCGAGGCACTGGTCCGCTGGCAGCACCCCACCGAGGGGCTGCTCGGCCCGGGCGCCTTCATCGACACCGCCGAGCAGAGCGGCCTGATCGTGCCGCTCGGCACCTGGGTGCTGCGCGACGCCACCCGGGAGGCGGCGACCTGGCCCGTTGAGCTGACCGTGTCGGTGAACGTGTCGGCCCGCCAGCTGCGCGAGACCGGCTTCCCGGACGTCGTGGCGGCGGCCCTGCGTGACAGCGGCCTGCCCGCCCACCGGCTCACCGTGGAGATCACCGAGTCGGTCGCGGTCGGCGGCGGGGCGACCGGTGAGAACCTGCGCCTGCTGCGCGAGATGGGCGTACGCCTGTCCCTGGACGACTTCGGCACCGGCGCGTCCACGCTCAGCCTGCTCGCCGGCGCCCCGGTGGACCAGATCAAACTGGACCGCTCGTTCGTGCCCGACGGCGGCCCGGACGCGATCGCCGACGCGGTCGCCCAGATGGCCCGGGCGTTCGGCCTGCAGGCGGTGGCCGAGGGCGTCGAAACCCCGGAACAGGTGGCACGACTGACCCGGCTGGGGTACGAGCGCGCACAGGGCTTCTACTTCGCCCGGCCGATGTGCGCGGCCGACCTGCACCTGCGCATCGGCAGCCCGTCCACCGCCGACCCCGCCGGCATCTCCTGAGCGGATCGCCCCCGCTGAGCGGACCGCCACCGCCTGAGCGGCCCGCCACCGCCTGAGCGGACCGCCGCCTGAGCGGCCACGTCCGGCCCACCCGGCAGTCGCCCGCACATCCCCCGTGTCCCCCTTGCCGGCCCAGTGGCGCCCGACAAGCCGTCCAGCGCGAGAAGTGGATCTGCTAGCGATGCGAAATCGCGGTTTCAGCCCCATGATCACAGCGATTTCGCATCGCTAGCAGATCAACACCGCGACGCGGGCGCAGCGCAGCGCAGCAAGCGTCATCGACCGATGGTCCCACCGTGACCGGCGGTCACGATGCCTTGCGGATCGCCTTCTCCAGCTCCGGGCGGCTCATCGTGGAACGGCCGCGAATCTTCAGGTCCGCGGCCCGGGCCAGAAGCTCGGCCTTCGTCATCTCCGCGGCCTTGCCGCTCCTCTTCCGAGCGCCTCCGGTGCTCTTCTTCGCGCTGGAGCCACTGCCTTTCTTGGCGCCGCCGGCGGTGCTCTTCTTCGCCTTGCTGCCGCCGCGACCGCCGTCCGCATCGGCCGTCCCGGTGGCCTTGCGGCGCTGGGAGGCCGCCTCCACGCTGCGGCGCAGCGCCTCGAACAGGTCGGTGACCGGGGTCGGTTCCGGCGCCTCGTCGGCGCGGGTGATGTCCTTGCCCGCCTTCTTCTCGTCGATCAGGGCATTCACCCGGTCGGTGTACGTGTCCCGGAAGTCCCCGGGTTCCCACCGCCCGGTCATCGAGTCGATCAGCTGCTGCGCCATGTGCAGCTCGGCCGGCTTCGCCGCGTTGCGCCGCGGGAGGTCGTCGATCTGGTCCTTCGGGTCACGGACCTCGTCGGCGAAGTACATCGTCTGCAGGACCAGCAGGTCACCGTCGGCACGGATCGCGGCCAGGTACTCCTTGCCGCGCATCACCAGCCGCCCGATCGCTGCCCGGCCCGCGTCGGCCATGGCGTCGCGGAGCAGCCCGTACACCTTGGTGGTCTCCTCGTTGCCGGGCCCGAGGTAGTAGGTCTTCTGGTAGAAGATCGGGTCGATGTCGCCGAGGTCGACAAAGCGGTCGATCTCCAGGCTGCGCGACCGGCCGGGCGCCACCGAGTCCAGTTCCTCCTGGTCGAGCATGACGTAGTCGCCGCCACCGACGTCGGCGCCCTTCACGATGTCGTCGAAGTCGACCTCTTTGCCGGTCCGCTCGTTGACCCGGCGGTACCGGATCCGGTCGGCGGTGCCCTTCGCGAACTGGTGGAACGAGACCTCGTGCTCGTGGGTGGCCGAGTACATCCCCACCGGCACCGACACCAGGCCGAACGTGATCGACCCGGTCCAGATCGGCCGTGCCATGGCTGGCTCCCTTCGACCACAGCCCCGTACCCGTCGGCGCCCGGGGGCTAACCAGCCGGCTGGGGCTCGTCAGGCCCACTGCCGTTCGATGGTCACCAGGGTGCCGGCGTCGTTGGCGACCACGCGCACGTCTCCGTAGGCGTGCATCAGGATGGCACCCCGGCCGCGGTCCCGGGCCGCCGGCCGGGCACGCCAGTCACCGAAGTCCTGGATCTCGAGACGGACCCGGCCGCCGGTGACGAGCAGCCGCATCCGGACTTCGGGGCGGCGTGGCTGCTGGGCGTGCTCGACCGCGTTGTTGATCGCCTCGGTGGCGGCGACCTGCAGGTCGTACAGCAGGTCGGGGTCGATCGCGTCGCCGTCGAGGGCGGTGCGCAGGTCGCGGCGCGCGCCGGCGGCGGCACCGGCGTCCAGCGGGTACGTCCACGTGACGTCGACCGCCGGCGGTGCGGCCCTGGCGGGAGCGGCCGGCAGCGCCTCGCGGACCGCGGTGACGGCGACGTCGTGGGCGCCGGTGTGCAGGACGAGTTGCTCGCCGGGTTCCAGGGTGCCTTGATGCTGCGACCAGGTCCCGCCGCCCGGGGTCAGCGGTGGCCCGGCGCGGCCGGTCGGCGGCCGCAACGCACCGTCCGGCGACGTGTGCTCGGGACCGGGACGCCCAGCACCGGCCCAGGTGAAGCGGCCGGTACGCGGGTCGAGCAGCACCAGCAGCAGGGTGGTGGCCGGCGGATCGGGCAACCGGTTCAGGGCCGTGGCGAGGTCGGCGAGGAGGCGCGCGGGTTCGCGGCCGCCGGCGGCGTGGGAGCGCACGGCGGCGCGGAGCAGCGCGGCGGTGACGGTGGCGGTGAGGCCGTCGCCGGCGGCGTCACCGGCACTGAGCAGCAGGGAGCCGTCTCCGGTTCCGGTGACGTCGTGCCAGGAACCGGGTGCGGTCCGGTGGGTGTGGTGCACGGTCCAGCCGTCCGGTGCGGCGGACTGTTCCGGCAGGACGGCGCGGTGCAGGGCCTGCGCGCTCTGCTGCTCGGCGCCCGGCTGCCAGGCGGTGCCGGCGAGCGCGGCGCACAGCTCGGCCGCCGCGGTCAGGATCCCCCGGGCCGTGGCGGCCGGCCGGGCCGGGCCGTTGTGGACCGTGATACCACCGAGCCGGGTGCCGTCGGGTGCGCTGATGTCGGCCGTGGCGCCCGGCGACCGTACCCCGGTGTCGCCTGCGCCCGGCCCGCGCACCCCCGTGCCGCCGGCGTCCGGCGCGCGCACCCCCGTGCCGCCTGCGGTGAATCGCAGGGCGTGCCGCTGCTCGTCGCCGTCGATGGCGCCGTCGATGGCGCCGTCGATGACGACGTCGGCTGAAGTGCCGCCCAGCAGCGCCGAAGTCAGGTCGGTGGCCGCCTGGAACGCGTCGTGCAGCATGCGACCGGCGGCGATCACGGCGGGGGCGGCCAGGCTCGGCGCGGGGGCGGTGCTCCGCGCGGCGGCCAGGGTGAGTACGGCGCGGACCCGGGCGATCAACTCGTCGGCGCCGAACGGTTTGACGACGTAGTCGTCGGCGCCGGCGGTGAGGCCTTCGACCCCGGATTCCTGCCCGGCGCGCGCGGAGAGCATCACGATCGGCAGGCTGCGGGTGGCCTCGTCGCCCCGCAGGGTGCGGACCAGGGCGAAGCCGTCCAGGTGCGGCATCATCACGTCGGTGATCAGCAGGTCGGGCCGGTTGAGGTGGATGGCCCGCAAGGCTTGTTCGCCGTCGGCGACCGTGCGCACCTGCCAGCCCTGCGCGGTGAGCAGGCGGGTCAGGTAGGCGCGCATGTCACTGTTGTCGTCGGCGACCAGGATCCGGCTGCCGGACCCGCCGGGTGGGCCGTCGTCCACGGTGTCGTCCCAGCTGCCGGCGCCGAGGGCGGCCGCGCGGGCACCGGCCAGCAGGCCGGTCGCGCCGGGCATGCCGGGCATGCCGGTGGTTCGCACGGCGGCCCACGGCAGCACGACGGTGAAGGTGGTGCCCTCCCCTGGCGTGCTGTGCACCTCGACGTCACCGCCCTGCAGCCTGGCCAGTTCGCGGACAAGCGCGAGGCCGATCCCGGTGCCTTCGTGGCTGCGGGCCCGGGCGCCACGCACGCGATGGAACCGGTCGAACAGGCGCGGCAGGTCGGCGGCGGCGATGCCGATGCCGGTGTCGGCGACGGTGAGCCGCACCGCGGTGGCGTCGTGGTCCAGGGTCACCCGGATCTCGCCGACGAACGTGAACTTCAGCGCGTTGGAGAGCAGGTTCGTGACGATCGTCTCCCAGTGCGCGGGGTCGACCGCGACCGGGGCGGGCAGCGGCGGGCAGTCCACCAGGAGGCGCAGGCCGGTGCGTTCGATCGCCGCGCGGAACACGCCGGCCAGTTCGGTGGTGAACCGCGCCAGGTCCACCGCCTGCGGTGCCCGGCCGGTGTCGCCGCCCGCCACGCTGGAGAACGTCAGCAGCTCGTTGACCAGGTTGAGCAGCCGCGTGGCGTTGCGCCAGGCCACGTCCACGCGGGATCGCTGCGCCTCGTCGAGCGGGTGGGCGCGGTCGGCGAGCGCGTCCTGCAGCGGTCCCAGCATCAGGGTCAGCGGTGTCCGGAACTCGTGGCTGACGTTGGTGAAGAAGTCGGTCTTGACCCGGTCGAGTTCGGCGAGCGCGGCGGCGCGGTCACGTTCCTCCTGGAAGGCCTGAGCGTTGCGGACCGCGACGGCGACCTGCTGGGCGAGCAGGTGCAGGAACGAGCGGTACGTGCCGTCCAGGGCCCGGCTGGGACTGACCCCGGTCAGCAGGACGCCGTCCGCGGCCGGCAGCGGCTGGGCGACGGCTTCGCGGACCGGGTCGGCCCACGGCCCGCCGGCCACGGTCAGCCGGTCGGTGACGTCGCCGGTCACGGCGGTCTCTCCCGCGGCGGCGGCGGCCAGCCGCCAGGGGTCGGTGCCGCCCGGGTCGGCGGGCAGGCGCGACGGCAGCGCGGTCTCGTCGACGCCGACCACGGCGCAGCGGCGCAGCACGCCGCCCTCGCGCAGGTAGATCGCGGCGAACGGCACGTCGAGCGGGTGCTCGCCGATCACTCCGGCCAGGCGGCCACAGGTCTCGTCGACACCGGCGGGGCGATGCCCGTCCGGAGAAGCGGAATCAGGCCGGGCGAGGTCGGGCAGGGCCAGGTCCCGCAGCAGCCGCATCCGGCGGTCCCCGACCACCTGGTCGGTGACCTCGCTGCACACGGTCAGCACACCCACCGTGACACCGCCGTCGTCGCGGGCCGGGGCGTGCGAGACGCTGAAGTACGCCTCCTCCGGGTACCCCGCCCGGTTCAGCAGCAGTCGCAGGGCCGGCACCCAGCTGGCGACGCCGGTGGCCATCGCCTCCGCGATGAGCGGGGCCAGCACGTCCCACCCCTCCGCCAGGGTGACCCGCACGTCGCGGCCGAGCGCGTGCGGGTGCTTGTCGCCGATCAGGGCCGAGTACGCGTCGTTGTAGAGCTGCGTGAAGTCCGGCCCCCACAGCAGCAGCATCGGGTAACGCGACGACAGCACGATCCGCACGGCGGCCTTGAGGCTCTGCGGCCAGAACTCGGCCGGGCCCAGATCGGTGGCCGCCCAGTCCCGCCGGGCCATCAGGCGCCCGAGCTCACCGCCGCCGGAGAACAGGTCGTCGGGTGCCGCGTCCAAACCCGATCACCGTTCGCTTTCCGTGTGCACGAGCCAACCACCCCCGACGACCCAGGGATGTACCCCGTTGCAGGACTCTTGCACATGAACCTGTGCCACGGCCGTGGAGGGGGGTGGTGGGCGCGAGTCAGCCGACCTCGCCGAGCGCGGCATCCCTGATCCAGGCGCGCAGCGCCGGCGCGACCGGTCCGCTGTGCTCGGTGAGCTGCTGGATGCGCCGTTTGTGGGTGCGCCGGGCCGCACGGTCGAGGACGAGGGTGAGGTCCGCCGCGGCGACGACGGCCACGAGCGCGGCGTCGGCGGGGCCGACCCGGTCGAGGGGGTCCTTCAGGGCGCTGCCGACCCGGCCGAGCAGCTCCTTGCGGACGCGCGGGTCGCGGACGGTCACCCGGGTCGCCGGAAACAGTCCCAGGACCTTGCGCTGTTCCAGGCGGACCCAGCGGCCGTCGGCGAGCTGCCGGCGCACCGCCACGACGGCGGCCCGGTGCCGGCTGCCGATCCAGGTCTTCCAGGCGCGCGGCTTGGCGGCGGCGACCTGGTCCAGCACGGTCTGCAGGAAGGGATCGTGGCAGGGCTGCCGGATGCCGGGGACGGCGCGGCCGCGGTCGTCGGTGAGGTGGCCGCTGAGGTGCAGGTCGGCGAGGGCTGCCGCCCGCAGCACGACGCCGAGGTTGCTGCCCATCGGGACCCGGCCCTTGGCGGGGTCGTAAGCCAGCAGGTGGACGCGCTGCGGGAGACTGCCGGGCACTGCCATGTCACTCTCCTTCGGGGTGCGGCTCCGCTTCCGGTTCGGCCGGCGGCCGGCCCGGTCCGCGCATCCGGGCGACCCCGCCGGGCAGGCGACCGGCGTCGGCGAGGGCCTTGCGCAGGAGGTACTCGATCTGGGCGTTGGTGCTGCGAAGCTCGTCCCCGGCCCAGCGCGCCAGTGCGTCGTGCACCGCCGGGTCGAGCCGGAGAAGGAGCTTCTTGCGTTCGCTCGCCATCCGGTCAGGAGTAGAGCGTGCCCGCGTTGACCACGGGCTGGGCGTCCCTGTCGCCGCACAGGACCACCAGCAGGTTGCTGACCATCGCCGCCTTGCGTTCCTCGTCGAGGTCGACGACGTGGTTCTCGGCGAGCCGGAGCAGGGCCATCTCCACCATGCCCACGGCACCCTCGACGATCCGGGCGCGGGCGGCGACGATGGCGTTGGCCTGCTGCCGGCGCAGCATCGCGTGGGCGATCTCGGGTGAGTAGGCGAGCCGCGTCAGGCGGGACTCGATGATCTTCACGCCGGCGGCGGCGACGCGTACCCCGATCTCCTCGGACAGTCGCGCGGTGATCTCGTCGGCGTTGTCGCGCAGCGACATCAGGGCGGTGTCGTGCGAGTCGTAGGAGTAGCTGTTGGCGATGTGCCGCACCGCGGTCTCGGTCTGGATGGCGACGAACTCGATGAAGTCGTCGACCTCGAAGACGGCCCGGGCGGTGTCCTCGACCTGCCAGACGACCACGGCGGCGATCTCGATGGGGTTGCCGTCGGCGTCGTTGACCTTGAGAACGTCGGTCTCGTGGTTCCGGATGCGGGTGGAGACCCGGCGCCGGGCGGTGAGCGGGTTGACCCAGCGCAGCCCGTCGGTGCGCACCGTCCCGGTGTAGCGGCCGAGCAGTTGCAGGACCCGGGCCTCGCCGGGCGCGACCGGGGTGAGACCGGCCAGGGCCGCCGCGGCGGCGAGGACGAGCAGGCCGCCGGCCACGATCAGGCTCACCTGGACGACGGTGTTGCCGAGCAGCGCACCGGCGACGATCGCGGCGGTGCCGACCAGGATCACGAGCACCGACCCGGCGAGCACCGGCCAGCCCGACGCACCCCGGGCGATGCGCTCACGAACCTGGGGCGTGGGCAGGTCCAGGTATTCCGTCATAAGACGCTCCCTCCGAGTGGCGATGTCACTACGTTAGCAATGTGATATCACTTTTCCAAGAGGGCATCGTCGATACCTGAGGCCGGGCCGCCGCGCGACCGCCAAGCGGGAGATCCATATGATGGGGCGATGCTCGATTCCGGCCTGCTGGCCGCCGCCGCCGCGGCAACCGGGTTCATGCCCGCCGACGAGGGTCGCGCGCTGGCCGAGGCGGCCCTCGGCGCACCGGCCGGGCCGATCCTCGAGGTCGGCAGCTACCTCGGTAAGTCGACGCTCTACCTGGCCGCCGCCGCCCGCGCCCGGGGCGGCAAGGTCGTCACCGTCGACCACCATCGCGGGTCCGAGGAACACCAGCCCGGATGGGAGTACCACGATCCCGGGCTGGTCGACCCGGCGATCGGGCTGATCGACACCCTGCCGGGCTTCCGCCGTACGATCGCCGCCGCCGGCGCCGAGGACGTGGTCGTGGCCGTGGTAGCCCGCGCCGAGGACCTTGCCGGGCTGTGGACGGCACCGCTGGCGCTGCTGTTCCTCGACGGCAGCCACACCGACGAGTCCGCGCAGCGTGACCTCGCGAGCTGGGCGCCACACCTGGCCGCCGGCGGGATCCTCGCCATCCACGACGTGTTCCCCGACCCGGCCGACGGCGGGCAGGCGCCCTACCGCGCCTACCGCACCGCCCTCGACTCCGGCGACTGGACCGAGCTCAGCGGGCAGGGTTCGCTGCGGCTGCTGCGCCGGGACCGCTGAGCCCGTCGCCGTCCGTACCGGCGACTGCTGTGCCGGCGGGTGCTGTGCCGGTGGGTGCTGTGCCGGCGGCCGGCGCCTCGCGGAAGATCCCGGCGCGGGGGTGCTGCCCGTGCAGGGCGTCGACCGCCAGCACCACCGCCGCCCCCGTCCAGGTGGTCCGTTCCACCGGCCACCGCACGCCGTCGGTCAGCACAAGACCCGTCCAGTACGAGCCGTCGGCCTCCCGCAGGTGCTGCATGGCCGCGACCAGCTCGCGCGCGGCGGCCCGCTCCCCCATCGCCTCCAGGGCCAGGGCCAGCTCACAGGTCTCCGCGCCGGTCACCCACGGCCGGTCGGCGACACAGAAAATACCCCGGCCGGGTACGACGAACTCATCCCACCGCCGCTCGATGCGCTCCCGGGCCGCCGCACCCCGGACCGCCCCGCCCAGGATCGGGTAGTACCAGTCCATCGAGTAGCGGCCCTTGTCGGCGAACGCCGCCGGCCGGCCGCGGATCGCTTCGGCCAGCAGGTCGGCCGCCAGCTCCCAGTCCGGCTGAGGGTCACCGACGTGACCGGCGATCGCGGTGCCGCAGCGCAACGCCTGATGGATGCTCGAACAGCCGGTCAGCAGCGCCAGCTCATCGCCGGCCGCCCACCCGACCTCCCCACCGGCGGCCTGGCAGCCGGTGACGAAGTCGAGCGCCCGGCGCACCGCCGGCCACATCCGGGCCAGGAAGTCGTCGTCGCCGGTGGACAACCAGTGATGCCAGCACCCGACCGCGAGGTAGGCGGCGTGATTGGTCTCCGCCGTCGCGTCCGCGACCACCCCGCCCGGGTCGTACCGCGACGCCCACGACCCGTCCGGCCGCTGCGCCCGGCGCAACCAGTCGTAGGCCGCCGCCGCCCGCCCGTGCTCGCCGCCCACGTCCAGGGCCATGGCCGCCTCCACGTGGTCCCACGGGTCGGCCTGGCCGCCCGCGAACCACGGGATCAGGCCGTCGGCCTGCTGCACGGCGGCGATGCTCGCGACGGTCTCCCGGACATGGTCGGCGCCGAGTACCCCGGGCAGGTCAGGCACCGACATGTTTCTCCAGGTAGATGACCACGCTCTTGCCGATCAACGGGTTCAGGGCCTGCTCCAGCACCCGGGTCAGCGCCGGGCGGTCGGTGATGTCCCAGACCAGCATCCGGTGGTAGGCCCGGGTCGGTGCGGCGTCACCGATCGCGCACTTCAGCCACCAGTACGGGCTGTGCAGCGCATGCGCGAAGCCGTTGCCTGTCACCGTCAGCCCCGCGTCGCGCAGCCGGCCGGCCAGCTCGTCCTCCTTGTAGATGCGCACGTGCCCGCCCTCGTTGGCGTGATAGGCGTCGGACAGCGCCCAGCACACCCGCTCCGGCAGCCAGCGCGGCACCGTCACCGCCGCCAGCCCGCCGGGCCGCAGCACCCGGGCCAGCTCCGCGATCGCCGTCACGTCGTCCGGGATGTGCTCCAGCACCTCGGAGGCGATCACCCGGTCGAAGCTCCCGTCCGGGAACGGCAGGTCCAGCAGGTCCCCCTGCACGGTCGTGGCGCTCGCCGTCTTCGGCGCCTCACCGGCCAGGTCCATCGCCGTGCACCAGGACGCGGTCGTCGCCAGGTCCTTCGCGTTCAGGTCCAGGGCGACGACGTCCGCGCCCCGCCGGTACGCCTCGAAGGTGTGCCGGCCCTCGCCGCATCCCAGATCGAGAACCCGCATACCCGGCCGTACGTCCAGCCGGTCGTAGTCGACGGTCAACAACGTTGTTCTACCTGCCCTCTCGGTTTCGGTGCGCGGCGATCGCCTCGGCGTACCACTCGGCGGTACGCATCGCGGTCCGCCGCCACGTGAATTGCTCGACCGCCCGGCGGCGGCCCTGTTCGCCCAGCCGGCGGCGCAGCGGCTCGTCGTCGAGCAACGTGCCGATCGCCGCCGCCAGCGCCTCCGCGTCCCCGGGTGCGACGTGCAGCGACGCCAGCCCGTCCGGCCCGGCCACTTCCGGCAGCGCGCCCGCCGTCGTCACCACCAGCGGCACCCCGCACGCCATCGCCTCCACGGCGGGCAGCGAGAAGCCCTCGTACCGGGACGGCACCGCGGCCACCGTCGCCGACCGGAACAGATCAGCGAGGTCTTGGTCGGAGATCCCGGACACGAAGCGCACCGAACGGTCCAGGCCCAGCCGGGTGATCGCCCGGGCGGCGGCACCCTCCGGGCGCGCGGTGCCGACGACGACCAGCTCGGCGTCGTGGCCGGCCCGGACCTTGGCCACCGCCTCGATCAACTCGGCGAGACCCTTGAGCGGTACGTCGGCGCTGGCCACCGCCACGATGCGAGCCGGGGTGCCGGGGGTTTCCGCCCCGGCGGCCGGTGCCGGTGCTGGTGCTGGTGCTGGTGCTGGTGCTGGTGCCGGGCTGAACACGTCGACGTCGACACCGACCCCGATCACCCGGAGCCGGTCGGCCGGCACCCCGAAGGCGTCGACGATCTCGGACCGGGCGGCCTGCGACACCGTGGTCAGCCACCGCAGGTCGCGCGCGACCCGGGCCTGCATGCGGGTGAACGCGTACCAGCGGCGCAGCGACAGGCGCCGCTTCCAGTTCGGTGCCGCGGCCAGTTCGAGGTCGCGGTCCACGGTGATCGGATGGTGGATGGTCGCGACGAGGGGGATGTCCGTGCGGTTGAGCGGCAGCAGCCCGTACCCCAGGCTCTGGTTGTCGTGCACGACGTCGAAGTCCGCCAGCCGCTCGCGCAGCTGCCGCCAGGCCCGCAGCGAGAACGTCAGCGGCTCCGGGAACGCGCCCGTGCACATCGCCGCCCACTCCAGCACGTCGATCGACGTCCGGAACTCCGACGGCCGCGGTGTCCGGAACGGATCCGGCTCCCGGTAGAGGTCGAGACTCGGCAGGACGGTCAGGTCGACGCCGTCGTCCAGTTCGGGCAGTGGCGGCCCGGAGAAGACCTCCACCCGGTGACCGAGTCGGACCAGCTCCCGCGACAGATGCCGGACATAGATCCCCTGACCGCCGCTGTGCGGTTTGCTCCGGTAGGACAACAGGGCGATGCGAAGAGGCGCGGGAATCACGAGACGACCCTACGAGGCCGGACGCGAATGATCACTATTGGTCGGCCCGGACCTTCGATCACTTCACCGGCCCGAAATGGGATCGACGTCGTCGATCGAGCTGCTTAGCCTGAGGTCTCCTGGCAACGACCACCCGAGGTGACGTTCATGGAGATGCGCCGCGACCAGCGAACCGTCCTTCCGCCGGTGACCGCCGTGCGGGTCCCGGCCGTGCTGCCGCCACCCGGCGGGATCGAGCGCCGGGCCGGTTGCCCGGTCGCGACACCGTTCCCCCGTCCGGGCGGCCGGGTCGTGGTCCGCGGTCTCGGCGAGAACCACGAATTCCGCACGGCGCTCGCCCGGCTGCGGCAGACCCGGCACGAACCCGACCGGCACCCGCACCGGCGCTCCCGGACGACGCCGTTCGCCGCGCACCGCCGCTGGTCCGCCCGGCGACCCGGCGCCCGCTGGGACATCCCGCGCCGCCGGCACCGGTGACCCCCGCCCGCCGCGGACCGGACTGATGGGTGACCGGCCTGCGACCGTCCCGGCCGGACGCCAGCCCTGGTGGCGTCCGCGCCGGTGACGGGCCGGCTCAGCCGGCCTGCCGGTCCACGCCGACCAGGGATCCGCTCTCCATCGCCACCCAGACGTGGGTGTCCGACACCCACAGGCCGTGCGGTTCCCGGCCGGGCAGTGCGTGCAGACGCACGTCCCCATCGGGACGGACCCGGGCCAGTTCACCGGAACCCCAGAGGGTGACCCAGCAACCGCCGTCGGGGTCGGCGGCGACGGCGTGCGGCCGGCACTCCGGGTCGGCGAACCGGATCTCCCGCACCGCACCGGCGTTGTCGACGTGCCCGGCACGCCCCCGGGCGATGTCGGCGTACCAGACACCGGTCCGGTCGGCGGCCACCCCGACCGGGGCGGCCGGGACCGGGCCGCCGGGCAGTTCGACGATCTCCGCGGCGCCGCCACGGACCCGGGCCAGCGCGCCCGCGCCGTTCAGCGCGGCCCACGCCGTACCGTCGGCGCCGACCGTCAGCATGGCCGCCCGCGCCTGCCGCACCGGCAGGTCGATCAGGGTCACCTCGCCGCCGTCCGTGACCCGTCCGATCTGGTCGGTGCCGGCCGCGGTGAACCACGCGCCGCCGCCGGGTACGGCGGCGATGCCGTACGGCGCCGCGCCGGCCGGCAGCGCGACGACCGTGTGCGTCCCGGCCGCGTCGCGCCGGCCCAGCCGGTCGTCGGTGCGGGTGTACCAGACCGTGGCGTCCGCGCCGACGCTCAGCTGCATCGGCTGCCCACCGTCGACGGGTTCATGGGCGACACCGGCGGGCATCCGTGCCGATTCGACGTGGGCCGGGTCGACGTGAGCCGGGTCGACGTGAGCCGGGTCCACATGGGCCGGGTCGACGTGGGCCAGGCCGGCGGGGGTCAGCACGGTCGCCCACAGCCGGCCGGCGGAGTCCCCGGCAACCGCGTACGGCGCCCAGCCCGACGGCAGAGCCACCTCGATCATTGACATGCCATTCCCTCCCGTAAACGCTACAGGTGTAGCATTAACGATATGGAGGAGCCCGCGCAACCCGTTACCGCCCGGCCCGGCGGCCGCACCGCCCGCACCCGGCAGCACGTCCTCGACGCGGTCACGGCCCTGCTGGTCGAGCAGGGTTACGAGGCACTGACCGTCGACGCCGTCGCGGCGCGCTCCGGCGTGCACCGCACCACCGTCTACCGGCGCTGGCGCGATGCGGGTGGCCTGCTCGCCGACGCCCTCGACGCCGCCCGTGAGCAGCCGTGGGAGCCACCCGACACCGGTTCCCTGGCCGGTGACCTCGGCGAGATCAACCGGCAGGTCGCCGACGCCCTGACCGGCACGCCGCCGATCGCGGCGGCGCTGATCGCGGCGTCGTTCCGCTCCCCCACGGCCGCCCGGGCGCTGCGGTCCTTCTGGGAGGACCGCTACGCCCGGGCGGCCGTGGTCGTCCACCGGGCGATCAGCCGGGGCGAGGCCACCACGGGCACCGACCCGCGCACCGTGATCGTCGCCGCGTGCGCGCCGGTCTTCCACGAGCTGGTCCTCATGCGGGCACCGGACACGGAGGACCTCGCCCAGCGGTACGCCGAGCTGGCCGCCGCCGGCACCGCGGCCGCCGGAGGAACCACCGCCGCCGGGACTGCCGCCGCCGGGTAGATCACCGCCGCCGGAACCGCGCCCCCCGGAGGAACCACCGCCGCTCCCGGAAGCGCGGCCGCTCAGCGCCCCGCAGACGAGACCACCACGGAAGCCGGCCCGGCCCGGATCACCTCATAGAGAGCGGTCCAACCGCTGGTGCCGTACCCCGCCTCGATCGCCCGGTCGTAGTGCGAGCGCACCGCCGCCGGCAACTCCCGGTCCACGCCGGCCTCCGCACTGGCGCGCAGGACGTGCGCGGCGGTGGCGCCCATCATCAGCGTCGTGCTCAACTCACCCGGATGCTCCCCGGCGGTCACCACCCTCGCGAGCTCGGCACCGCCGCCGACCATCCCCGGGATGTCGGTGAGTGTCCGCATCGCCTCGGGCAGGAAGTCGGCCGCCGGCACCCCGGATGCCGTGACCAGCGCGGTGGCGTGCAACAACCCCGACAACGCGGTCAGGAAGACGTCCAGCTGCGCCTGGTAGAGCAGCTGCGCCAAGCCGGGATCCTCGCCCAGGTCACGGCCGGCGAACGCCGCCGCGGGGACATCACGCAGGATGTCGTACATCGCCGGGTAGTCGGTGAGGCTGAGGATCGTCACCGGGCTCGCGGTGACGGCGTCGGCTGCTGTCGCCGCCCGGCGGGCGCCGGCCCGGACCAGGTCGTCGCCGCGGCCTCCCGTCCGGTTGAAGACGGTGACCGGGTGCCCGGCGCGCAGCAACGCGCCCGCCATGGCCCGGCCCATCGGGCCGAGGCCGATCACGGTGATCGGTTCCGGTCTCATCGCGTACCCCTCAGCTCCTCGTAGATCCGTGCGGTGCCGAGATCGCCGTGCCCGGCGGCCACCTGCCGGGCGACCAGGTCGCGCATCGGTTCGAGCACGTCCGTGGCGACGCCCTGCTCGGTGCTGGCGCGCAGCAGGGCGGCCAGCGCGGTTTCGGTGAATCGCAGGCTCTGCTGGCCCTCGCCGGCGTAGTCACGGGCGTCGACGGTGGCGGCGTACCCGGCCAGGCCGGCGGTCATGGCGGCCAGGAACGGCGCCTGCCGCCGGGCGAACTCGGTGGCGGTGACGCCTTCGGCGGCGACCATCGCCGCGCCGTGCAGGAAGCCGGCGACCATGGTGTACATGCCGGTGAGCATGGCCATGTCGTACACCGGGGCGAGGCCCGCGTCCGCACCGAGGTAGACGCTCTCCCCCCAGCGATCGAGCAGTTCCTTGTGCTCGCCGACGACGTCCGCGCCGCTGTAGAAGACGACCGAGCCGGGGCCGCCGATCATCTCGGGGACGGCCAGGATCGCACCGTCCAGATAGGTGATGCCGTGGCCGGCGGACCAGGCGGCGAGCTCCCGGGCCTCGCCGGGTGTCGTGGTGGTCAGATTGATCACGGTACGGCCGGACAGGCTCGCGGCGACCGGGTCGAGGACGTCGTGGACGGACCGGTGATCGAACAGGCACACGACGATCGGACCGCTGCCGGCCACCGCGTCCGCCACACCGCCGGCCACTGTCGCGCCACGCTCGGCGAGTGGCCGGGCGCGCCGGGGGTCACGGTTCCAGACGGTCACCGGGCCGCCGGCGTCCAGGGTCGTCGTGGCGAGGGCGCTCCCCATGGCGCCCAGCCCCAAGAAGGTTGACATGCGTCCATCGTCGGGAGGTACCGTCGGGCCGGACAAGTACCCACTAAATAGTGCGTACTTACCACGAGGTAAGCATGGAGGCGTGATGGTGTCGCCGGGCAGGCGTGGACCGTACATCTGTGGCATCGACGCGGCGATGGACGTGGTCTCCGGCAAATGGAAGTCGCTGATCCTCTGGGAGCTGCACCAGCACGGCACCCGGCGCTTCGGTGAGCTGCGCCGCGGCCTCCCCGGGGTCAGCGAGAAGATGCTCGTCCAGCACCTGCGCGAGATGGAGGAGGACGGGCTGGTGCACCGCGAGGTCCACCGGGAGGTGCCGCCGCGGGTGGAGTACTCGCTGACCGAGCAGGGACGCAGCCTCAACGCCGCGCTCGGCGCGCTGGGCGACTGGGGTGAGCAGCGCCGCCGCCGGCTGGCCGCCGACGGCGCCCTCGTCGAGGCCTCCGGGGGCGGGCGCGCAGGATTCGAGAGCTGATCAGCGGGTACGCCCGGAGCATGACCGTGACCATTCGCTGTGCCGATTTCAACAACGACTGTCCCGCCCAGTTCACCGCACCCGACGAGGACGAGCTGCTCCAGCACGTGGAGCTGCACACCAGAGCCGCCCACCAGCCGATGGAGTGGAGCCCTGAGCTGGCCGAGGTCGTCAAGACCCACGTCAAGGCCGGTTGAGGGAGTGTCCCAGGCGCACGCCGGCCCCTCAGCGCAGGTCGGCGTGCAGCACTCGCTGCCAGAGCGCGATGACGACCAGCACCAGCTCGGCGCCGGCCACCAGGGTCAGTGCCAGGTTGAAGGGCGCCGACGCCCAGTAGAGGACGAGAGCGGCAACCGCCGGGACGGTGAACGTCATCAGGTCGGCGGTCAGCTGCAAGGCCTTCCGGGACGGCCGCCGGCGTTCACCGCGGTGCTCGGTCTCCCAGGCGAACACCGGCGCCGCCTCGGGGTGCAGGCGTTCCAGCCGTGGCGCGAGGGCGCCACGCATGTACCGCCCGAGCGCGGAGATCCGGCCGTCACCGGCCAGATGCGTCCAGCCGAGAACGATGGCGACGGCGGGCAGGAGAAGCAACAGCTCGCTCCGGCGCGGGGAAGCCAGCACAGCGGCCACCACGGCGGCGTAGGCGGCCACAGTGACGTAGACCAGATTGTCCCGCACGGTGATCCGTGCGCGCTGTTCCGCCTTGAGTTGTTCGTACTCCAGGACGAGCAGGTCGTGTGCCGGGTCGGTGGGCATGGCGCCTCCTCACTGAGGTGACGAGTCGTCGGTTCGGGTACGCAGGATCGGTGGCTGCACCAGCCGGGCGGGGCCGGCCCGGTACAGCAGGGCAGGCCGGCCCCCGTTGCGGACGGTCTGCTTCCCGGTCGCCTCCACGAACCCCGGGATGTTGAGGATCTTCCGCTGGAAGTTGCGCGGGTCGAGCCGCCGGCCCCACACGATCTCGTAGACGCGCCGGAGCTCGGACATGGTGAACTCGGGCCCGCAGAAGGACGTCGCGACGGTGGTGTACTCCAGCTTGCTCCGGGCCCGTTCGACCGCCTCGGCGAGGATCGTCGCGTGATCGAACGCGAGAGACGCCGGTTCGATGTCGTCCACCGGCCGCCAGGCGGCGTTGCGGGCGTCACCGCCCGCCATCGGTGACAGCGGACCGGGCACAAGAGCTAAGTAACACACGGTGACCACCCGTTGTCGTGGGTCCCGGTCCGGCACGCCGTAGGTGGCGAGTTGCTCGAGGTGCACCTGAGCCGCGTCCAGCCCGGTTTCCTCGGCGAGTTCCCGGGCGGCTGCGGCACTCAGGTCCTCGCTCGCCGTGGCCAGGAAGCCGCCCGGCAGCGCCAGCGAGCCGATGTCCGGCTCGATACCGCGCTCTATCAGCAGCACCGCGAATTGCTCGTCGAGCACGGTGAAGACCGCGAGATCGACCGCGACGGCGATCAGCGGGGGCGTCCAGGGTGTTGCTTGCGGCACCGAGACTTCCTCCTTTTGGTCACCTTGACGATAGCACCGGATGTGGCCTAGCCTCACTCGCAGTATTGGTCAAACTGACAAGATGTCGACCTTGGTGGCGCCCGGCGAACCGCGGCGCGCCGGATCGACGCCATCGGTGCACATGTCCGATCAAGATCCACCTCAAGAATTCGCGAGGGTGCAGATGATCGTGGTGCTCGTGGCGCTCGAAGTGGAGCGCCAAGAAGTCAGGAGGAGACTGCTCGACGTGCGTGTCGAGCGGCATGAGGCGGGGACGCACTTCGACATGGGAGTGGTCCGCGGCCGTGACGGCCGATCTGCCCGGATCGCACTCGCCCTGGCCGGCCGGGGCAGTTCGGCTGCCGGTGTCATCGCCGAACGGGCCATCAGCCGTTATCAACCGCGCGCGGTGCTGTTCGTGGGTGTGGCCGGCGGTCTTCGCGACTGGCTCGCCCTCGGGGACGTCGTGGTCGCGACCAAGATCTACGCGTATCACGGTGGCCGCAGCGAGGACGCCGGGTTCCGCGCCTACCCGCAGGCCTGGAACATCCCGCACGAGATCGACCAGGCCGCCCGTCATCTCGCCCTCGGCGACGACTGGTTCCCGGAGCCACAGCGCCGGCCGCGGGTCCACTTCGAACCGGTTGCCGTGGGCGAGGTCGTGGTCAACGGACGCGACGCCCCGGAGATCGAGCTGCTGCACAAGACCTACGCCGACGCGGTCGCCGTCGAGATGGAGAGCGCCGGCGCAGCCCACGCCGGCCACGTGAACCGGACCGTCCCGACGGCCGCGATCCGGGGCATCAGCGATCATGCCGGGGGCCGGAAGGATCACACCGACGCCGAGGGATGGCAGCCGGTCGCCGCGGCGAACGCGGCCACGTTCGCGCTGGCGCTGGCCCTCGAGTTGGACCTCGACGACGACAGCGGGACGCCCGCCTCCACCGGCCCGGCAGATCCGGGTGGCACCGCCGGCCCGCGATACACCGTCACCTCGCACGGCGAGAACTCGCCGGCCATTCAGCAGAACAAGACCACGACCGGAGACATACACCTCGACTACCGGCGGGGAGCATCATGACGACCAGCGCCGCATCCCACGGTGACTACTCACCGACCATCCAGCAGAACGGAACGGTGCACGGCGACACCAACATCTACTACGCCAGCCCGGACGACACCCCGGAACGCAAGTACGAGGTAGCACTGCGGCGGCTCGACGCCGGGATGACACGTTTCGCCGAGGAACTGCTCGCCGAGGTACTGCGAACCGGCCGGGGCGGCAACCCCGACGTGCTGTATCACTACCTGGTCGCCGCCCTCAGTGAGCGATCACTGGCCGACCTCGACAGCTGGCACCATCAGGCACTGGCAACGGCCCATCAGATGATCAGCACCAGCCCCGGAACCGCCGGGGAAGATCTGAGCCGGCTACGGAACCTGATGGCGCTCGTCGCCCTGGCCAGTCGCGTCAACGACCACGGGCAGCTGTCGGCCGCGGACTCGGAACGCATGCGACAGGCTTACCAATGCCTGCCGCTGGAACATCAACGAGCCCTGGACACCCTGCTCGCGGGGCCGGGCAAGGACACCGCCGCCCGGGAGTACGCGAACCAGGTGCGGGCGCGGCGCGGCGCGGACATCGTCAACCGTACCCAGCGGGTCTGGAAGTTCTTCGAGGCGGACCCGGCCCCACCCCGGGAGGTTCGCCGGCCCCTGCCGGTCATCGCACCGGCCGTCCGGGCGGCGGGAATCGGCGGCGCGGCTCTGCTCGTGCTCGGACTGGTCGGCCTGCTCGTCCAGATCTCCACGGCCGGCGACGCCGGTGCTCTGGCCGGCGGCCTGATCCTCGCCGCGGCCGGTGCCGCCCTCGGCCCCGGCACCTCGTGGCGCCGGGCTCGCGACCGGGAGCTGCTGTGCCTGCGGCAGGCCCGGCTGGACGGATCGGTGAAGCTGTCCGACCTGTTCAGCAAGGATCTGCACAGCGTGCTGAATGCGACAGGCGCCGCCTTCGACGAGGTGGGCCGCGGCGACCATGCCGCCTGGCAGAAGCTCACCGCGGGGCTGCGCACCACCCTGGCCTACGAGTTCCTGACCGCGTACGAACCGGACGACGTGCTCCAAGGACGGCTGACCTGGCTCGCCCGCTGGCATGCCCGCCAGACGCTGGAACAGGCCCAGGCCGGGACGCTGCTCGAGTTCCAGGAGACATACCGGGAACGACCGGGTCTGAAACGGGCCGGACGGGCCGGGATCGCCTTGCTGGTCATCGCCGCGCTGATCCTGTACGGCGCCCTCGGCCCGGGCGCGTCCGCGCTGCCGTGGCTGGCCGCGGTCACCGGCACCGTGCTGATCTGGCGGCCGTTCCTGACCGCCCTGGGCCGGCAGTCCGCGCATCAGGTCGCAGGCCGCTGGAGCATCGAGCGCTTCGCCGCCGAGCAGGCCGAATGGGAACGCTGGTCGGGTGTCCTGAGAGACCGGCCCACCGACGCGGAGATCGCTGCCTGGCTGGCCGACGACATCGACGTCTTCAAAGCCGACATCATGGAGGAACGGGGCATCCGCCCCTCCGAGGTGCTCTACACGGTGGAACTGGCCACCGCCGACGCCCCGACCAGGCGAGCACGCCAGGCCTACGGTCCGATCCGCTACTCCCGATACCTCTTGACGATCTTCCTGCTCACGCCCTCCGGACTGCGCCAGTTCCAGGCTCACCTGGACCTGGGCAACGGCGAGATCGAGGGCGAGCAGCGACGCTCGGTCCCGTATGGCGCACTCCGTGAGGTTCAGGTCGAACAGCGCAGCGTCCGCCTGCCACAGACCGCGGCGATCCCGGGACAGTACGCGGTCGAGCCGGCCGGGGTGGCCGGCCCGGCGATCACCTCGGACGTGGTGATCTCACACCGGAGGTTCGTCATCCGGCTGGACTCGGGCGGCACCTTCGAGATCGAGCTGGGCGGCTTCGAAGGGCTGCAGGCCGGTTCGGAACCGAAGGACATGGTTGCCCGGCTGGCTCTGGAGGCGACCGGTGCGGAGGCCGCCCTGCACGTGCTGGAGACGGTGGTGGTCGACGGCGCGGAGTGGCTCACCAAGGAACAGGCCCGCCGCCGCCACGCCGCGATCGACGACCTGCCGTCCGAGCCGCCGGCACTCCCGCCCGACTCGCCGGAACTGCCGCCCGACTCGCCGGCACCTCCGGCACACTGAGAACTGGGGCGCACGCCCTGTCGCCGTCGGCGGCCCACCCGGCGCGACAGGCGTGCAGCACTTATGTACGGTCGTACACATGAACGGATCACCCCGCGCCGACAACCGACCGGCACCAGGCACACGATGATGACCTCCACCCCGGCCGCACCGCCCACACCGAAGGCCGTCAGGACCGCCACCGCCGCCACCTATGTGGCGTTCATCGGCTCGGGCTTCGCGTTCGCCAGCTGGGCGTCGCGGATCCCGCAGGTCCGCGACCAGCTCCACCTCGATGCGGCGGCCCTCGGCCTGGTCCTGCTCGCCATCGCCGCCGGTTCCCTGCTGGCCCTGCCGCTGTCCGGCCCGGTGGTCACCAGGATCGGGTCGTCGCGGACCGTGATGGCGATGTCGGTGCTGCTCGGCACCGGCCTGATCGTCGCGGCGCTCGGCTCGCACGCCGGCGTCGTACCCGTGGTGATCGGGCTGTTCCTGCTCGGTTTCGCCAACGGCGCCTGGGACGTGGCGATGAACGTGCAGGGCACCATCGTGGAACGCCACCTGGCCCGCTCGATCATGTCCCGCTTCCACGCCGGCTTCAGTCTCGGCACCGTCGCCGGCGCGCTCGCCGGCGCCGCCATGGTGGCCCTGGACGTGCCGGTGTCCACCCACCTGACCGTCGTCGCCGTCGTGGTCGTCGCCGCGGTCGTCACGTACGCGCGCCGGTTCGTCGCCGACCAGGACGACACCGCACCGGCCGCCGGGGAGAAGCCGGTCAGCGCGCTCACCGCATGGAAGGAACCCCGGACCCTGCTGATCGGGGTGTTCGTGCTCGCGTTCGCGTTCACCGAGGGCGTCGGCAACGACTGGATCAGTGTCGCCGCCATCGACGGCCACCACGTCTCCGCAGCGATGGGCACGCTCGCCTTCGCCGGCTTCCTCACCGCGATGACCGTCGGCCGCTGGTTCGGTCCGGCGCTGCTGGACCGCTACGGCCGTACCGCCGTGGTCCGCGCCCTCGCCGTGATCGGCGTCGCCGGCGTCAGCCTGTTCGTCTTCGCGCCCAACCCGGGCCTCGCCTACGCCGGCGCGCTGCTCTGGGGCCTCGGCGCCTCACTGGGCTTCCCGGTCGGCATGAGCGCCGGCGGCGACGACCCGCGCCGCGCCGCCGCCCGGGTCAGCGTGATCGCCTCGATCGGGTACTGCGCCTTCCTCGCCGGCCCGCCCGTCATCGGCCTGCTCGGCGACCGCATCTCCGTGCTGCGCGCGCTCATCGTGGTGGCCGCCCTGCTCGGCGTGGCGGCGCTCATCGCGGGCAGCGTACGGCCCCTGCCCGGCACCGACCGGCAGCCCACCGACAGCGACCGCCCTTCTCCCTCCTCGCCGCCTTCCCCCGACGGCGCTCCGAGTCTTGCCGACAGCGACCGGGCGATGACGGCGAGCGATCGGGCGCCGTTCGCCGGTATCCGCTCTTTGCCGGACAATGAGGATATAAAGGATAGCTGAACGCACGTTTTCGCCCGTCCGGGCGTTGCCGGACGGGGCATCGGCTTTGTACGGTTCCTCGTCATGGAGTTGGATCAACGCCGGGCCGTCTCGGCCGGGGCGCGGCTGGTGCTGGACTGGTGGTCGCAGCGGCTCGGCGAGTCGGGGACGGACGCGATGCGGGCCAATCCCGGGCTGACAGCGCAGGTCGATCAGCACGTCGCCCAGATCCGGCGCTCGGTGGGCGACGCGTCGGGGCAGGTAAGCGCGGTGCATCTGGCGGCGTACGCCGACGGGGTGTCTGACGTGGCGGCGGCCCGCGGGTGGTCGGCCGACGAGACCGAGAGCGCGGGCTGGCACCGCGCCTCCTGGCCGTCGCTGCACCTGCTCGCGGTCTGCGTGCTGGCGGCCGACCCCGCCTGATCAGTCCGGCCGACTCTGATCAGTCCGGCCGACCCTATGAGTTCCGGCCGACTCTGATCAGTTTCGGTCGGCCTGATCAGTTTCGGTCGGCCTGATCAGTTCGGTCGGCCTGATCAGTCTCGGCCCCGCTGGATGAACCGGTGCCCCGCCGCCGGCAGACCGCGGGGCACCGGGTGCGGCAGGTGATCAGTCGAAGGTGCGCCGGCCGCGCTCGTCCGGCAGATCGGCCTCGATCCGCTCCTTGCGGACCTCGCCGGACACGGTCTCCTGCTCGGTGACGGTCTCGGTGCCGAGGCGCACCCGCTCGACCGGGACGGCCTCCCGGTCGACGACCGGGCGCTCGGCGTGCAGGGTCACCTCGTGCTCGGACTCGGAGATCGCCGGACCGGAGAACGCGGCACGGCGGTTCGCCTCAGTGATCGGTTCCCGTTCGAGGCGGACCTCCTCCCGGCTGACCGGCACGTCCACCTGTTCCTGCTCGGTCACCACGTACTTGCGGAGACGGGCCCGGCCGACCTCCTCCGCCTCGGTGCCCACGTTGAGCCGCTCCTCGGAGCGGGTCATGGCGTCGTCACCATCGAGGTCGCGACCGTCCCGGTCGTAGCCGGACCGGTCGTAGGCCTCCCGGTCGTAGCCGGATCGGTCGTAGGCCTCCCGGTCGTAGCCGGATCGGTCGTAACCCGACCGGTCGTGGTCCGCGCGCGTCCCGGACCGTTCCTGGTGGACGCCCGTGTAGGACCGGCTGGTCGCCTCGGCACCCGCCTGGTACGAGCGGTAGGTCTCGTCCCAGTTCATCCCGTAGTACTCGTAGAGCCGCCCGACCTCCTCCCGCGACAGCGGCTCGTCGTGGTCGGCGTCCACGTTGGGGGCGTCCTTGACGGTCGCCTTGTCGAACGGGACCACCACGTGGTCGCCTTGCAGGTCCGCGTTCTGCAGCGGGAACAGGGACTCGTTGAGGCCGAACAGTCCGGTGCGGACGCTCGCCCAGCTGGGCTGACCGACCGCGTCGTTCCACACCGCGCCGATCGAGCCGATCTTGTCGCCGTCACGGTCGACGACGTCCATGCCGTAGAGCGAACGAATCTTGTCCTGGGTGATCACAGGAGACTCCCTTCACTGGGGGGTTCAACGGCTACGAGGAGTTAGCTACCCGCCGGATTCGGGCCCATTCCACACACCACCCGGAACGGTGAGTGAGTGAATCCGAGAAGAATTGCGGTGAGGGCGGCAGCGGGCGCCGGCTCAGCGACCGGGCGCGGCCGAGTCCGTAGTCCGCTGCGGCCAAGGTCAGCGGCCGGGCACGGTGAGATCAGCGGCCGCGCGCGGCGGGTGGCCAGGTCAACAGGGCCATGGCGGCCACCTGCTGAAGGTCGTCGCGGGTGGCGCCGCCGGCGGCCTGGACGGCGATGCCGTTGGCGACCGTCATCAGGTAGCGGGCCAGCAGGCCGGGGTCTGACCCGGCCGGCAGGTCGCCCTCGTCGACGGCCCGGCGGAATCGGTCCCGCAGGTGGGCGACGCCTTCCTCACGCCAGGCGGCCAGCAGGTCGCGGGCGCCGCGACCCGACTCGCCGGCGGCCAGCGAGCCCTGGACGCCGAGGCATCCGCCGGGGGTGCCGGGTTCGGTGCCGGTCCCCACGGCTCCGGCGAGGAACGCGGTGGCCACCTCCCGGGCGGTCGGCTGCGTCAGCGCGCCGCCGACATAGGACGCCGGACCCTCGGTGTAGCGGGTCAGCGCCTTGCGGAACAGCTCGTCCTTGTTGCCGAACGCCCGGTACATGCTCGTGCGCGTGATGCCCATCGCGCCGGTCAGGTCGTCGAGGCTGGCGCCCTCGTAACCCTGCGCCCAGAAGACCAGGACGGCCCGGTCCAGAGCTTCGTCGGCGTCGAACCCCCGGGGCCTGCCGATCGGCTTGTTCTGCACGAAAGCCATCCTACCCCTTCGGTACTGATCGGTTCGAAAGTGCTACGGTCTGGTTCGGCACCGATCGGTACCGAATTAACGGAGGTCATTCATGGGACAGGTCGTCCTCATCACCGGCGGAACCTCGGGCATCGGCCTGAGCCTCGCGGAAGCCTTCGCGAGCCGGAACGCGGACGTGGTCGTGTGCGGCCGGTCGCAACCGGCCCTGGACCGCTTCGCCGCCGCGCACCCGCAGGCCCTTGCCGTCCGGGCCGACGTCACCGACCCCCGGGCGCGGACTGCGGTGCTGGACGCGGTCGCCGACCGGTTCGGCCGGCTCGACGTGCTGGTCAACAACGCCGGCACGTTCGTCGAACGGGACTTCACCGGGGGCGGCGACGCCACCGGGGACCTCGATCAGGAGATCGCCCTGAACCTGACGGCACCCATCCAGCTGACCGGCGAGGCGGTCCGGCGCTGGCCCGCCATGGACGCGATCGTCTTCGTCACCTCCGGTTTCGCGCTGGTCTCGCCGACGCGGGCGCCGACTTACGGCGCGGTCAAGGCCGGCTTGCACGGTTTCGCCGACGGACTGCGCCGGCAGCTGGCGCCCCGGGGCACCCACGTGCTCGAAGTGCTCCCGCCGAGAACGGACACGCCCATGAACGCCGGCTCCGACGGCGCGAAGATGTCACCGACCGAGGTCGCGGCGGTCACGCTGGAGGCGCTCCGCCGCCGCCGGCCGATGGCGCTGCCGGGCTCCACGAAACTGCTGCCGTCGCTGCTGCGCGTCGCGCCGAACACCCTCGGGCGCATGGTCGCGAAGATGTGACCGCCGATCACTGCCGGGGCGTCGCGGTGACCACCACGTTGTCCCGGTAGTGCCGGGTCTCCGGATCGAACGGCCCACCACACGTGATGAGCGTCAGCCGCACCGGGCCGTCACGCACGAAGTATTGCTCCAAGGGGATCGCCGCCTTCCGATATCTCTGCCGTGCGGTCACCTCGAAGTCTTGTACGTCGCCACCCGGACCGACCAGTGACACCACGTCACCTTCCTCCAGCGAGCCGAGCCGGAAGAACGCGCCGTCGCCCTGGTCGGCGCTGTCCACGTGGCCGGCGATCACGATGGAACCGGCCTTCGCGGCGAAGCCGGGCCCGAACCGGTACCACCCCACCCGGTCCACACTGGGCGGCACGGCGAAGTCACCGGTCCGCGCGTCGATGCCCACGGCGTCGACGGCGGCGTCCAGCTCCAGCGCGGGCACCCGCAACCGGCCGGGTGCCTCCGCGCCGGCCTCCGGAAGATCACCATCGGTCACCGGCACAGCCCCGCCCAGGGAGCCGCCCCCACCCAGAGAACCCGCCCCGGACGAAGAGCCGGGAGCAGAGCCGGACGCAGGCCCGGACCCAGACCCGGCCCCGGGCGAGGAGCCGGCCACGGACGCAGAGCCGGCCACGGACGCAGAACCGCCCGCGACCACCGTAGCCCCCGGCGGAGCACCGAAGTCCCCTTCCGGCCGCGCCTGCCAGACCGCGACACCGGCCGCCCCGGCCAGCAGCACCCCCACCATGACCAGCAGCAGACCCCGCCGCGGGGGCCGCGAAGTAGGCACCGAACTCATCGCCGACCCACCGGACCCACCATGGCTGCGCGGCACGAGCACAGGATAGACATCGAGACTCCTAGATCGACGAGGCGGGAGATCCGGTACGCCCGGTCCTTCGTCACCACCGCGCCGGCTGGATGCGGCCGGAGACGAAAAAATTGGGTGCATCCATCCGGGCGGTGCCGAGCGAACACCCGGAGGAACCTATTAGTGCGGAGAGGAGGTCGATTGAGCTCCGACGACGAGCTCGCCGAGCGATTGCGCGACGGCGACGAGAAAGCATTGCGTACGGCGTACGACCGGCACGGCGCCGCCGTCCTGTACCTCGCCCAGCGTCTGCTGGGTAACCGGGCGGACGCCGAGGACGTCACGCAGCTGACGTTCGTGGCGGCGTGGACGGGCCGGGACACGTTCGACCCGGGGCGCGGCACGATGCTGGGCTGGCTGCTCGGGATCGCGCGGCGCAAGGCCGTCGACCGGTTGCGGTCCGCGGCACGCGACGATCGGTTGACCGAGACGGTACGGGCACAGACCGCGCCCGCCGACGAGACCGAGTCCCCGGAACGCATCGTCGACCGGCTGGTCGTCGCCGACGAGCTGGGCCGGTTGCCCGACGAGCAGCGGCGCACCCTGGAGCTGGCGTTCTACGACGACTTGACGCACCCACAGATAGCGGCCGTGACCGGGCTCCCGCTCGGTACGGTCAAGAGCCATATTCGCCGCGGAATGGCGAACCTGCGACGCCGATGGGAGGTGGACGGTGCAGCATTTGGATCCCGATCGGTTGGTCCTTCTCGCGCTCTCTGAGGACCAGCAGCACTCCGACGAGTCGGAACACCTGGCCGGGTGCGCCGGCTGCCGGTACGACCTCGAGAGCCTGCGCGAGGTCAGCGAGATCGGTGCGCAGACCCAGGACCTGCGGGACCTGCCGCCGCCGCCGGAGCACCTGTGGCGTGCCATCGAGGCCGAGATCGCACCGGCCGCGGCGTCCCCCGGCGGGTCCGCCGCGGTCACCGACCTGGCGGCGCACCGCGGCCGGGCACACCGGCGGCGGTCCCGCTGGCTGGCGCCGGTGCTGGCCGCGGCGGCGGCAGCGGTGCTGGCGGTCGCCGGCACCGTGGTGTTCGACCGGCTGGCCGGCCGGACGGGCGGCGAGCAGGTGCTGGCCCGGGCCACGCTGGCGCCACTGGAGACGGTGCCGGCGGCGGCCGGCGGTGACGTGCGGGTGCTCGCGGACGGGCAGATGCGCGTCGACGTGCGTGGCCTGCCGCTGACCACCGGCTTCCACGAGGTGTGGCTCATCGACCCGGACGACCTCACGAAGATGGTGGCGATCGGCAACCTGTCCGGGCAGCCCGACGTGGTGCTGCCGGTGCCGGTGGGCACCGACCTGAATCGGTACCGCCTGGTCGACGTGAGCGACGAACCGCACGACGGCGACGCGACGCATTCGGGTCGCAGCCTGTTGCGCGGCACGCTCACGTCCTGAGCAGCGCCGGCCCGCGGTTCCCTCACGTCCCGCGGGCCGGCGCCTTCCTACCCCGGCGACCGGCCGCCGCCGGGGGCGGCGGACCGGCCGCTCATCAGTGCCGGGTGCCCGCGGGCGTGGCGGCGGTGACGGCCCGCAGGATGTCGTCGACCCGGTCCTTGGCGTCACCGAAGAGCATCGCGCAGTTCTCCCGGAAGAAGAGCGGGTTCTGCACGCCCGCGTACCCGGAGGCCATCGACCGTTTGAAGACGATCACGTGCTCCGCCTCCCAGACGGTGAGCACCGGCATGCCGGCGATCGGGCTGGACGGGTCGTCGGTGGCGGCCGGGTTCACCGTGTCGTTGGCCCCGATCACCAGGACGACCGACGTACCGGCGAAGTCGTCGTTGATCTCGTCCATCTCGCAGACGATGTCGTACGGCACGCGGGCCTCGGCCAGCAGCACGTTCATGTGACCGGGCAACCGGCCGGCGACCGGGTGGATGCCGAATCGCACGGTCACGCCGCGGTCGCGCAGCACCCGGGTCAGCTCGGCCACGCCGTGCTGCGCCTGGGCGACCGCCATGCCGTACCCCGGCGTGATGACCACCGAGTCGGCCTCGGCGAGCAGGTCCGCCACGCCCTCCGCGGTGATCTCCCGGTGCTCGCCGTAGTCCCTGTCCCCCGCCGGGCCGGCTTCGATGCCGAAGCCACCGGCGATCACCGACAGGAAGGAGCGGTTCATCGCCTTGCACATGATGTACGAGAGATAGGCGCCCGAGGATCCGACGAGCGCGCCGGTGACGATCAGCAGATCGTTCTCCAGCAGGAAGCCGGCGGCCGCGGCGGCCCAGCCGGAGTAGCTGTTGAGCATCGACACGACCACCGGCATGTCGCCGCCGCCGATCGAGGCCACCAGGTGCCAGCCGAGCAGCAGCGCCAGGGCCGTGACGGTGATCAGCAGCCAGAGCGCGGGGTTGATCACGAACCAGACGGTGAGCAGGACGAACGCGGCAAGCGCACCGATGTTGAGGACGTTCTTGCCGGGCAGCACGAGCGGGCTCGAACTGATCCGCGCGGAGAGCTTGAGGTAGGCGACGATCGAGCCGGTGAAGGTGACCGCGCCGATGAAGACGCCGATCACCACCTCGGCACTGTGGATGCCGAGCATGCCCTGGGCCGCCAGCACCCGGGCCTCCGGGCTGCCGGCCTCGGCCTCCACGTGCAAATACCCGTTCCAGCCGACGAGCACGGCGGCGAGGCCGACGAAGCTGTGCAGCAGCGCGATGAGTTCCGGCATGCCGGTCATCTCGACCTTACCGGCCCGGTGCAGGCCGATGGCGGCGCCGATCAGGGTGGCCACGAGCAGCAGGATCAGCCCGGTGCCACTGATCTTCTCGGTGACCGCGAGGGCGATCGTGGCGGCCAGGGCCACGCCCATGCCGGCGATGCCGAAGGCGTTGCCGGCCTTCGCGGTCTCATGCTTGGAGAGCCCGGCCAGGGCCAGGATGAACAGCAGGGCGGCGACGATGTACGCGGCCTGGGCCGCGGCGGCGACGGTCAATGTCAGCTCCTCGAGAACATCGCCAGCATGCGGCGGGTCACCGCGAAGCCACCGAAGATGTTGATGCTGGCCAGCAGGGTCGCCACGAAGGCGAGGCCGGTCACCACGTCGTCGCCGTGACCGATCTGGAGCAGCGCGCCGACCACGATGATCCCGGAGATCGCGTTGGTGACCGACATCAGTGGCGTGTGCAGCGCGTGGTGGACGTGGCCGATCACGTAGTAGCCGATCACGATGGCCAGGGCGAAGACGGTGAGGTGGCCGCGCAGGGCGGCCGGCGCGAACGCGGTGAGCAGGAAGAGCGCCGCGGCCGCCGCTCCCACCAGGGGATATTTCGGCAGGGCCCGCTTCGGGGGCGCCGGGGGTGGCGGCGGTGCGGGGGCGACCACGGGTGCCGCGGAGACCGCCACCGGCGGCGGGGGCCAGGTCAGCGACCCGTCGCGGACGACCGTGATCGATCGCTGGACGACGTCGTCGAAGTCCAGGACCAGCCGGCCGTCCTTCTCCGGGGTCATCAGCTTCAGCAGGTTGACGAGGTTGGTCCCGTACAGCTGGGAGGCCTGCGCGGGCAGCCGGCCGGGCAGGTCGGTGTACCCGATGATGGTCACGCCGTTGGCGGTGACCACGACCTCGCCCGGGACGGTGCCTTCGACGTTGCCGCCGTTGGCCGCGGCCATGTCGACGATCACGCTGCCGGGCCGCATGCCCGCCACCATCGGAGCGGTGATCAGGCGGGGTGCCGGTTTCCCGGGGATCAGCGCGGTGGTGATGATGATGTCGACCTCACCGGCCTGGGCGGCGTAGAGGCGGGCGGCGCGCTCGGTGTAGTCGTCGGACATCTCCTTGGCGTAGCCGGTCGCCGAGACCTCGACGTCGGCGGCCTCGACCGGGAGGTATTCGCCGCCCAGGGAGCGGACCTGATCGGCGACCTCGGGGCGGGGGTCGGTGGCCCGTACGATCGCGCCCAGACTGCCCGCCGCGCCGATGGCCGCAAGGCCGGCGACGCCCGCGCCCGCCACCAGCACCTTGGCCGGCGCGACCTTGCCGGCGGCGGTGACCTGCCCGGTGAAGAAGCGGCCGAAGGCGTGCGCGGCCTCGACGACCGCGCGGTACCCGGCGATGTTGGCCATCGACGACAGCACGTCGAGCGACTGGGCCCGGGAGATGCGGGGCACGGCGTCCATCGACAGGGCGGTGATCGGGCGGCGGGCCAGCTCGCCGACCAGGCCGGGATCGAGCCGCGGGTTGAGCATCCCGATCAGCGTGGCGCCCGCGGCGAGCTTGTCCAGCTGCTGGGCGGGCGGCGGGTTGACGGTGAGGACGATGTCCGCGGCGTACGGGTCACCGACCGTCGCGCCGGCCCCCGCGTAGGCCTCGTCGGAGAAGGCGGATCCGGCGCCGGCCCCGGACTGCACGACCACGTCGTAGCCGAGTTTGGACAGTTCCGCCACGGTGGCGGGGGTCGCCGCGACCCGGCGTTCCCCCGGTTGCGGGTCACGCGGTACACCGATGATCATCGTTGACTCCCGGTATCGAAGTTACTCGCCAGTAGGGCGAGGGTAGGGGCTCCGCCGGCAAAAGCCCAGGGCCGTCCCACACCCAATGTCACCGGAAGAACGCGCTGAGACAACCGCGCAACCCCCGATCGACCGTGTCCGAGATCCATCGAACGCCTATAGCATCCATGGACATCGAATAGATGTACGTCACTGGGGGGACTAGGCATTGGACGGACACCTGCTCCGGCGCTCGGCGACCGTGATCACGGCCGGCGTCACCATCGTGGCTCTCGCGGCACCCGCCACCGCCGGCGAACCCGGCGAGCCCGCCGACCGCGCGTACGCGCAGATCGCCGCGCTCCAGCAGCTCAAGAAGTCGATGACCACCACCGAACGCAAACTTGACAGCCGTCTCGCGATCGAGCTGCGCAGACGCACCAACCGGGTGGCCGCCGCCACGCTGCCGAAACTGGCCACCGGCGTCACGGTCACCCCGGCGGGCACCACCGAGGTCGAGGTGCACGCCCGGCAGGTCGACGACGCCCTGCTCGACCGGCTCCGCAAGGCCGGCGCGGGCATCCGGCACCCGTCCGCCAAGACCGGCACGGTGCTCGTGGAGGCGCCCCTGACCGCGCTGCCCACCATCGCCGGCTGGTCCGACGTGACAGGCGTCAACGCCGCACACGGCAAGATCAGCGGACGGCAGACCGATCCGGCCCGGAAACCGTCGGCCGAACCCAAGGACGCGAAGGCGGCCCGGATCGAGACCGCGGTGCGCGCGGCCCGGTCGGTCACCCGGGCGGCCGCACCGGCATCGGGCTCGGTCGTCTCGGAGGGCGACCGGACACACGCCGCCGACACCGCACGCACCCGCTATCGCGTCACCGGGACCGGCGTCAAGGTGTGCGCCCTCTCCGACGGCATCGACTCGCTCGCCGGGTCCCAGGCCACCGGCGACCTGCCCGCCGACCTCGACGTGCTGCCCGGCCAGGAGGGTTCCGGCGACGAGGGCACCGCGATGCTGGAGATCATCCACGACCTGGTGCCGAACGCCGAGCTCGGGTTCGCGACCGCGTTCACCAGCGAGGCCAGCTTCGCCGAGAACATCCGGGCGCTGCGGTTCACCGCCGGTTGCGACATCATCGTCGACGACGTCGTCTACTACCACGAGAGCCCGTTCCAGGACGGGCAGCCGGCGCAGGCGGTCAACGACGTCACCGCCGACGGCGCGTTCTACTTCAGCTCCGCCGGCAACGAGGGCAACACCCTGGACGGCACCTCCGGCAACTGGGAGGGCGACTTCGCCGACTCGGGCCGCGGGATCGGCAAGTTCGCCGGGGACGCCCACGACTTCGACCCGGGAGCGGGCGTCCAGGAGTTCAACCCGCTGTCGCCGAACAGCGCCGGCCGGGTGACCACCCTGTGGTGGGCGGACCCGCTGCTCGGCTCGGCCAACGACTACGACCTGTACCTGCTGGACGCGGCGGGCAACGTGACGTCGTTCTCGCAGGACGTGCAGAACGGCGACGACGACCCGTTCGAGATTCTCGCCACCGGCAACACCAACGGACAGCGGCTTGCCGTGGTGAAGTACGCCGGCGCCGACCGCTACCTGCAACTGTCCGCCTTCCGGGGCCGGTTCGCCGATTCCGCCGACGGGCTCACCGGCTTCTCCACGCCCGGGGTGAGCCGCGGGCACAGCGCCGCCGTGGACGCGTTCTCGGTGGCCGCGACGCCGGCCAAGGATCCCCTGCCGTTCGACCTCGAGGACGGCGACCCGCCGAACCCGGCCGGGCCCTACCCGAACGTGCACACCCGGCAGTCCAAGCCGGAACGGTTCACCTCGGACGGACCGCGGCGGATCTTCTTCACCGCCGACGGCGCGCCGATCACCCCGGGTGATTTCAGCTCGACCGGCGGAACCGTCCGCGCCAAGCCGGACATCACCGCCGCCGACGGCGTGAACACCACCGTCGCCGGCTTCGCGCCGTTCTTCGGCACGTCGGCGGCCGCACCGCACGCCGCGGCGATCGCGGCGCTGGCCCTGTCCGGCAACCCCGGAATGACCGGGGACGAGATCCGCGCGGCGCTGACCGGCACCGCGCTGGACCTGGCACCGGCCGGTTACGACAACCGGACCGGTCACGGTGTGATCCGGGCCGACCTGCTGCTGCGCAACACCGGCGCCACCCCGCAGCCGCTGGTCCGGCCCGGCACCCCGGCGGTCACCCCGGCCACCGGTGACGGCGACGCGTACCTGGAACCGGGTGAGCGGGCGACCGTCACGCTGCCGGTGCGCAACGCCGGTGACGGCACGGCGACGGGCGTGAACGTGGTGGTGGAGACGGACGACCCGAGGGCCGTCGTGACGCCGCGGGCGCGGTCGTACGGCACCATCGCCGCGGGGGCCACCAAGAGCCGTGACTACACGCTGCGGCTGGCCGCCGACTACCCGCTGGGCCGCCCGGTGACGCTGCGGATCCGGGCCACCTTCGCCGGGGTGCTGTCGCCGACGACCAGCACCGAGGTGGTGTCGACCGGGCAGCCGTCGGCGACCGTGCGGGACTTCGCCTACACCGGTCCGGTCGTGCCGATCCCGGACAACGACCCGACCGGGGCGGCGGCGACCGTCGACGTCAGCGGGGTGGGGTACGCGTCGTCGCTGACGTTCTCGGTCGACGGGACGGCGTGCTCGACCACCGCGGCGTCACCCACGGTGGGTCTGGACCACACCTTCGTCGGTGACCTGGTCGGGACGCTCACCGCCCCCGACGGCCGGACCGCCACCCTGTTCGCCCGCGGCGGTGCCGGTGGCAACAACCTGTGCCAGGCCGTCTTCGACGACGCGGCGGCGACACCGTTCGCCGCGGCGCTGTCGGCGGCGGCGCCGTTCACCGGCACGTGGCGGCCGGACGGCTCGCTGGCGTCGCTGCGGGTGTCACCCGCGGACGGGACGTGGACGCTGCGGGTGGCCGACCGGGCCAACGCGGACACCGGCTCGATCCGGGCGTTCTCGCTGCACGTGAGCGGTTTCGAACCGGCGTGACGAAGAGGCCGTCCGGGTGCGCCTCGGCACACCCGGACGGCTCCCGTCCGTCACTCCCCGGAAGGCGCGGTAAGTGTGACGCCGAGCCGGACCGGGGTGCCGAAGTTCGGCGTCCCGTCCGCGTTCCAGGTGAACTTCTGCGCCCGGGTGGACCGGTTCATGTCACAACCCCCGCCGGCCGAGTCGTTGGCGTGGTAGACGATCCAGTCCTCGGTGCCGTCCGGGCTCTTGAAGAACCCGTTGTGGCCGGGCGCGAAAACACCGTTGGCGTCGTTGCGCTGGAACACCGGGTTCGGGCTCTTCGTCCAGTGCGCGATGTTCAGCGGATCGGTGCCCGTCAGGGTGAGCATCCCGAGCTTGTAGTCCGGGCCCCAGCACGCCGACGCCGAGTAGACCACCATGACCCTGCCGTTGCGGTAGAGCGGTTCCGGGCCCTCGTTGACCGCGCCGGTCTGCCGCTCCCACGACAGCGTCGGCGAACTCAACCGCGCCCGGCTGCCGGTCAGCGTCCACGGGTTCGACAGCCGCTGGATGAAATTGCTCTGTCCGAAGGAGCCGCCCGCGTTGTACGTACCCATCAGATAGAGACTGCTCCCCACCCGCAGCACGCTCGCGTCGAGAGCCCACTCAGCACCAAGATCGGCTTTGAACGAGTACGGGCCCATCGGGTCGCTGCCCGCCGACTCCAGCACGTGCAGCCGCTGGGTCGGGTTGTAGTCCGACACGTTCTGCCCGGCGGTGTAGTAGAAATACCACCGCCCGTTGATCAGATGGAACTCCGGCGCCCACATGTTGCAGCAGCCGTTGGCCCGCCCGGCCAGATTGAAGATCACTTGGTCGGCGGCGGTGGCGAGACCCGCCAGTGTGGCCGACCGGCGCATCGTGATCGTCGAGTTCCACGTCGTCGTGGCCAGGTAGTAGTAGCCGTTGTGGCGCTGCAACCACGGGTCCGGCCCGTTCCGCTTGATCGGATTGGTGAAGGTGCCGGCGACCGAGGTCAGCGGCACCAGCTGCCACTGCTGGTTGGCACCGTCCAGGTCCTGGTACTGCGAGACCTTCGCGCCGTCCGTGGTCAGCCACTCCCAGACGTCGAGGGCCTTGCCGCTGTTCCGGTTGATCAGCCGGACCAGCCCGCCCGCCGAGTCGGCGAGCCGGAACTGCTGACGCGCGTCGCCACGGTCGGTGTTCTGCACGAGCTGAATGCCGTCGTCGGTGGTGGGCAGGTCGAGGACCTTGCCGCTGTGCACCGACTGCACCCGGTACCAGCCACCGCCCGAGTCGAGGAACCTCCACTGCTGCCAGGCGCCGTCGTTGCGGGTGTACTGATTGATCGCCGCCCCGTCACCGGTGGCCAGGTTGTAGACGTCGAGTGCCTTGCCGCTGTTGCGGTTGACCAGGACATAGGGCGTGCCGGGCGTGACCGTCGCGGCCGCGGCGGCCGACCTGGCTTCGGCAACGGCCGGCCCGGCTTCGGCAGCGGCCGGCACGGCTGTCACGGCGGCCGTCAGGAGCAGGGCCGTGGCGAGCTTGGTGAAGCGCATCGTCACTCCTAGTAGACGTAGGGCCAGCCGGCGGCGTCGTACCCGAGCAGGTTGATGCCGAGAAGCGCGGCACCGTTGTTCGCGTAGTAGTGGTAGACCAGCGCGTCGTCGACAAGCGCCTGATGCCCGGGACCGTGGATGTTGCCGTGCCCGGCGAGCACCTCGGTGCCACCGCCGGAGGTCATCGCGACACCGTTGCGGTCGGCGTAGGGCCCGGTCACGCTGCTCGACCGGCCCACCATGACGCGGTAGGTGCTGGCCGCACCCTGGCAGCACCTGTCGAACGAGACCCACTGGTAGTACCAGGACCCGCGCTTCGTGATCACCGGCGCCTCGATCGCACCACCGCCACGCCCGGCGATGCTGTGCAGGGCACTGCCGCTGCGCTTGCCGGTGGCCGGATCCAGCGGGATCAGCTTGATCCCGGACCAGAACGACCCGAAGCTCAGCCACCACCGGCCGTCCGTGTCGACGAACAGGTTCGGGTCGATCGCGTTGTAGTTGTCCGACGTCCGCGACTCGATCACCAGGCCGTGGTTGGTCCAGCTCCCGGACGCGCCGGTGGTGCTGGTCGCCAGGAAGATCGCCGACCGGTTGGAGCCGAACGTCGAGGCCGAGTAGTACAGCCAGTACCGGCCGTCCCGATAGGTGAGATCCGGCGCCCAGAGGTTGCGACTGCCGCCGGTGTAGGCAGTGGTCCAGGGTGCACCAGCGGGAAAGACCGCGCCGGCGTTGCGGAACGCGATGCGGTCGGCAGAGGTCTTCAACGCGATGTTGTCACCGGTATGCGCGACCAGGTAGCCACCGCCGGGGCGGCGCACCATCGTCGGGTCGTGCACACCGATGTCACCGGTCACCGGACCGGGATCGGGGTAGGCGGCGTACGCCGGCGAACCCGGCGCCACGGCGACAACGATCGCCGTGAGCAGGGCGAGCGTTCTTCGAACGAGGGGCATCGTGACGGTCCTTCGCATCGGGGCACGGCGGCGGCCCCGGGAAACAGGCACACCACCGCTGCGTCGGCCCGCGACCGGTCGTTGTGTTTTGTTGCCGTTCGATGACCGGTCTGTTACGGGACGGGGATCCACCGATGTTGTCGCTAACATCTACATCCGTCAAGATGCAAAACGCTCGACCAGCGCCAATCCATGAAGATCAACCAACCGAAGGCGTACGGTCAATCTCGTTAACACCGCCGGTTGGTCGCCTGCCATCGGCTTCCGACCGCAAGCCGGATGCTCAGCTGCCACGCCCACCGTCATCCCGCTCAGGCTCGCCGGATCGCCGACGACGGCGCCATCACGATCCGCGGCCGCTGTGCCGGGTCCAGCCATTTCAGCAGGCGCACCACGTTCGCCCGGCTGACCGACACGCACCCCGCCGTCGCCCCCTTCCCGCTGGCGTGCAGGAAGATCGCCGAACCGCGCCCCACCTTCGCCGGCTTCCCCGCCACATACTGCTTACGCTTGGCGTCCCACCGCACCCGTCCCGGCTTGTTGAAGTTCACCACCGCCGCGTACGCGTACTGCTTCGGATACGCCGCCAACCGCTCCGCCTGCGACTTGCGCCAGGTCCGGCTCGCCGGCGCCGACGGCTGGAACAGGTTGTACGTCTTCGCGTCCCGCCGATCACCGACCCAGTAGTCGTTCTTGTCCACCTTCCGGTACGGCAACCGGGTGCCCGGGTCGGCGCGCACGCCGAACGCCTGCGTGATGGTGAACGTGCCCGCCGGCGTCTGCCCGGTGTCCTGAACGCGGCGCGAGGCCCACGCCCACCCGCCGTGCCCGGTCCGGGCCTTCATCGCCCCGAACACCTGCCGCCACCGCCCGTCCCCTCCGCGCTGATAGGCCCGAAGCGTCGCCTGCGTCGACGTCCACGACTGGCCGCTCACCACGATCAGCTGCCGGGCGTTACCGACGTGGGCCAGCTCGTCCGGCAGCGCCGCCGCGGCCGGCCCGGCGGGAAGCAGAACCGCCGACAGGACAAGTGCCAGCACCACCACTAATCTGCGCATCCCCTGAGCATCCCTGATGACGGTCCGCGCCCGCGGCCCCACGGCGCCCCGGCTCGGCGTCCGGCACGACCGCCGGCGGTCACCGGGACGATACCTACGGCCGGTGGTCGGCGCCCGGCGTTCCTTCGGCCCAGAGACAGTCGGTGATGCCGCTGACCTGCACAACCCGGGCCTGGGGAAGGTAGCTCGCCTCCAATCGGAAGCCGGTGCCGTCCTGGGTGAACGACGCGTTGACGCCCAGGCCGACGGCGGTGTGCTTCGTGGATTCCCATTGCGGTTCCCACAGGGCGGCGACCGTGTCGATGAACCGCGACGCCACATCGGAGGTGACCTCGTTGGACTCGTGAACGACGACCGTCACCACCTGCCCGGTGACCGAGTCGAGGTCCTCGGTGCAGGCGGTGCCCGGGACGGACTCCTTTCGCTTCGGACTGAGCGTGATCCCGTCCGGTGTCGCGGCGATCGCCTCCGCGAGGTGGCCCTCGATGATCTCGGTCGCCGCAGCGGCGGTGATGGTGTCCGGCGGAGGGCTCGCACACCCTGCCGCGGCCAGCGTCAGGCCGGCGACCAGAACGCCTGCCAGCACTCGTTCACGCATCGTCCACCTCCGCCAACGACACGCAGCCCCGTGGCAACGCGGTACCGGAACGCACGATACCGAACGCGCGCACACCGGCATGCGAGTCAGCCGGGACGGCGGCGGTTCGCGGGGGTCACCTCGGCGAGATTGCGTGCCGCGTCATCGGACGGTGGGGCTGAGCCGCCCTGGGGTTCGGTCATCAGGGCGGCGATGGCGGACTGGTCGGCCTTCGAGGGCAGGCCCCAGCCGGGGCGGTAGTCGTAGACCTGGTCGAGCGGGGTTGCGGCGGTGCGGCCGTCCAGGATTTCGACCGAGGCCGTGTCGATCAGGCCGGGGTGTTCCACGCCGCACGCCTCGGCCACCTTGAGGAGGTCGCGACGCAGGGTCTTGATGTAGTTGGCGGCGCGGACGGATTTCAGGGCCGGGTCCAGGCCTCTGGTCAGCCACTTGTTCTGGGTGGCTACGCCGGTGGGGCAGGTGTCGGTGTGGCATTTCTGCGCCTGAATGCAGCCGATCGCCAGCATTGCCTCGCGGGCGACGTTCACCATGTCGCAGCCCAGGGCGAACGCGACGATCGCGTTGTCCGGCAGGCCCAGCTTGCCGGCGCCGACGAAGACGACGTCCTCGTGCAGGCCGCGTTCGGCGAACATGCGGTAGACGCGGGCGAAGCCGATCTGGAAGGGCAGGGACACCGTGTCGGTGAAGATCAGCGGGGCGGCACCGGTTCCGCCTTCGCCGCCGTCGATCGTCACGAAGTCGACGCCGCGGCCGGTGGTCGCCATCAGAGTGGTCAGCTCGGCCCAGAAGTCGAGGTCGCCGACCGCCGCCTTGATACCGACCGGCAACCCGGTCTCGGTGGCCAGCATCTCCACCCAGTCCAGGAGGCTGTCGGTGTCGCAGAACTCGGCGTGCCGGGAGGGGCTCACGCAGTCGACGCCCTGCGGGATGCCCCGGGTGGCGGCGATCTCCGCGGAGACCTTGGCGGCCGGCAGGAGCCCGCCCAGGCTCGGCTTGGCGCCCTGGCTGAGTTTGATCTCCAAGGCCTTGACCGGTGCCGACGCCACCTGGTCCTTGAGCCGTTGCAGGTCGAAGCGGCCCTGCTCGTCGCGGCAGCCGAAGTAGGAGGTACCGATCTGGAAGACGAGGTCACCGCCGCGCCGGTGGTACGGCGACAGCGCGCCCTCGCCGGTGTTGTGCAGGCAGCCCGCGAGTGCGGCGCCCTTGTTCAGCGCCTCGATCGCCGCGCCGGACAGGGAGCCGAAGCTCATGCCGGAGATGTTCACCACGGATGCGGGGCGGAACGCCTTCGCCCGGCCCCGAGCCGCACCCAGCACCTTCGCGCACGGCACGTGGGCTTCGAGACCGGACGCCGGGTTGGATCGCGGGACGGTCCGGCCGAACGTGCGGTGCTTGATGATCGGGTACCCGGCGGTGTATTCGATGTCGTTGTCGGTACCGAAGCCGAAGTAGTTGTTCTCCTTCTTCGCCGACGCGTAGACCCAGCGACGCTGGTCCCGGGTGAACGGGCGTTCCTCGTCGTTGCCGGCGACCACGTACTGCCGCAGCTCCGGGCCGATCGCCTCGATCAGGTATCGACCGTGGCCGAGCACCGGGAAGTTGCGCAGCAGCGCGTGGTCTCGTTGCAGCAGATCCCGCACGGCGACAGCAGCGACCGCGGATGCGGCGGCGGCCGCGGCCGCCCGTAAGCCCCGACTCATCCCCCGCATGTTGCCGCTCCGCGAAACCCCTAAACCGGCCGCCGCGGGAAACGAAAAACAGACCGGCTCGGGCACCCGGCTGTCACATTACGACCGGCCGGATCGTCGGTACGGTGCTGCGCCCGCGGGAACCGGCGCGGCAGAGCACCGAGCGGAGGACGGAAAAAGTGAAGATCGCAGTTGTGGGTGGTACGGGCCTGACCGGCCGCCTCGTCGTGGACGCCCTGCGGGACCGCGGGCAGGAGGCCGTGGTGCTGTCGCGGGCGGCCGGTGTGGACCTGCTCGACGGGAGTGCACTGGAAGCGGCCCTGACCGGGGTGGACGCGGTGGTCGACGTCAGCAACGTGACGACCATGAGCAGGTCGGCGTCGGTGAACTTCTTCGAGACCGCCGGGCGCAACCTCGCCGGCGCCGCCGGGCTGGCCGGGGTGCGGCACCTGCTCACGCTGTCCATCGTCGGGGTGGACCGGGTGCGGAACCCGTACTACGCCGGCAAGATCCGGCAGGAGGAGGTCGTCCGGGCCGGTGGCGTGCCGTGGACGATCCTGCGGGCCACCCAGTTCCACGAGTTCGCCGGCCAACTCCTCGGCGGGGTGCCCGGACCGGTCGCGGTGGTGCCGTCGATGCGGGTGCAGCCGATCGCCGTACGCGAAGTCGCCGAAGCCCTCGCCGACCTGGTCCTGCAGCCGCCGCAGGGGATGGCCCCGGAGCTGGCCGGCCCGCGCGAGGAGTCCCTGGTGAGCATGGCCCGCCGCCTGATCGCTGCCGGCGGCGCCCGCAAGCGCCCGGTGCTGCCGCTGCGCCTGCCAGGCATGGGCGGCAGCGGCCTGCTTCCCGCGAACGCCGGGCCGCGCGGGCGGCAGACATTCGACGAGTGGCTCGCGAGCAGTACCCACCCGGTCGCCTGAAACAGGCCCGGGGCGGGCGCCACCAGTCGGAGGACCGTGACCGGGTGCGGGCCCCACCGGCGGGAAGGACCGTGACCGGGTCAGTCGGCAACCGGTGCGGTGGCGGGACCGGCCGGGTCGTGGTGGGCGAGCAGTTCGCGCAGCAGGGCGGTGAACTCGTCGCGTTTCGACGCGGACAGCGGCGCCAGCAACTCGTCCTGGATTTCGGCCAGCCGCACCCCCAGCTCGGCCTCCCGGCCGCGCCCTGCCCCGGTGACGGTGACGACGTTGCGACGCCTGTCGGCCGGGTCGGGGGCACGTGCCACGTACCCCCGGTCTCGAGTTCGTTGAGTGCGCCGACCAGATCGCTGAGGTGGATGCCGGTGCGCCGGCCGAGGGTGGCCTGGCTGGTCGGCCCGTCGGTGACGAGGGAGCGCAGCAGCCGGTAGTGGTAGCCGCGTGCCCCCACGGCACTGAAGCCGTCGGCGATCAGGCGGCTGGCGTGGGCGGCGGTCCGGTTGAGCAACCACGTCGGCAGATGATCCACCCAGTGACTGGCAGCGCTTCGACTGGCGGGCGCACGAGGCCGAGCTCAATGCGCTGCCGCAGTACGTCACCGAGATCGGCGGCGACCGCGTCCACTTCCTGCACCTGCGCAACGCCGACCCGCACGCGCTGCCTCTGGTGCTCACCCATGGCTGGCCCGGCTCCACCGTGGAGTTCCTCGACGTCGTGCACCGGCTCGCCGGACACTTCCACGTCGTCGTCCCGGCCATCCCGGGTTTCGGGCTGTCCGGGCCGACCACCCGGCCCGGCTGGAGCGCGACCCGGGTGGCGCAGGCCTGGGCCGAGCTGATGGCACGACTCGGCTACCGCCGGTACGGCGCGCAGGGCGGCGACTGGGGGTCCGTGATCTCCCAGCAGCTGGCCGTCGCCGCACCCGGGTCGGTGGCCGGCGTGCACGTAAACTACCTGCCCACCCCCGGTGCCGCGGACAGGCTGGACGACGCCGACCGGCAGCGCCTTGCCCGGACCATGCGGCTGGCCGCGAACCGGCATCCGCATCAGGTGCTGTTCGCCGCCACACCACAGACCCCGGCGTACGCCCTCACCGACTCCCCCGCCGGCCTGCTCGCCTTCCTCGGCGAGAAGTTCGACCGCTGGGCCGACCCGGCCACCCCGGTTCCCGACGACCGAATCGTGGCCGGCGTCGCGCACCACTGGCTGATGCGTACCGCCGGTTCGGCCGCCCGGCTCATCAAGGAGAGCGGCCTGGGCGGATCATTGCCGGCCTGCCCTGCCCCGCTCGCGGTGGCGGTGCTGCCCGGTGACATCACCCAGCCGGTACGGGCCCTGGCCGAGCAGCGGTTCGACATCCGGCAGTGGACCGAGTTCCCGCGCGGGGGCCATTTCGCCGCCCTGGAGGTGCCGGACCTGTTCGCCGCCGACGTGACCGCGTTCTTCCGTACCCTCGCCGATCGCTGACCGCCCGCCGGCGGCAGGCACCGGAAACAGGGTGGCCGGGCGCGGGCCCTGTTCCGTAGGCTCTCCGGCAGAGGCCTAGCCCGGGCATACTTCGACAAACTTCTTTGGTGAAAACCGCCCGGGCACTTTCCTCATATCGGCGCCGCCCTCGCGCGGCGCCGATTTCCGTTCCGCGACTGCCGGAGGTGCCACGTGGACGCGCTGGAGCGCATCGGTTTCGACCGGCTGGGACTGGTCGTGACGCCGCCGAGCGCCGCCACCCGCGCCGTGTCCGCGCCGCTGCTGGCCGAGTTCGCGCACGTGGGTGTGCGGTTCACCAACCCGGAGGAGATCACCGACGGGCTGGCCGGCCCGCACCACGAGCTGATCGCGCACGTGCGGGCGAAGCGGGGCGGGCACGGCACGTACGCCCCGCTGTTCCGCGGTTTTCCGGAGAAGCTGCCGCAGTTCGACGACGCGGTGCTCCGGTTCGTCGTCGCCCGGCTCCGGCTGCTGGACTGCGACGCCACCCAGCAGGAGTGGGAGCGGGCCCTGGACTTCAGCCGTTTCGGCTGGTGGCCGGCCTCTTCCATCCCGCAGGACAGCGAGCGCGCCGACGCCGACCGCCGCGCGCAGGAGATGCTGCCCGGTGACAGCCGGATCGAGTGGATCACCGCACGCCTGGTGCCGGCCGACGAGCTCGAGGCCCGGCTGCGCGACTGGATGCGGGACTGTTTCGGGAGCGCCGCGTCGCTGCGGGAGGATGTGCGGAGCGACCTGGGTGTGCTGGTCGCCCGGCTCGGTGCGGACGCTGTCGAGTTGAGTGAGGTGCGGTTCCGGGAGAACCGTACGCTGCTGCTCGAACTGCTCTGGGCCTCGGATCGCGGCCGCCTGCCGTACACCGGCGCCACCCCGGACGACCTGCTGCGCCTGTTCGCCGGGCTGACCGGCGGCGATGTCAGCCTCACCGCACCGATCCGGTACCCGCGCCTGTCCCGGGCCGACCGCCGGATCGTGGTCAACACCCTCGAGACGAGCGACCGGCTAGGTGACGTCTTCCGCCGCCGCGGCCTGTGGCTGGCGATCGACCGCGGCCTGCACTCCGGGGAGTTCCGCGCGCCCCGGGTGCGGGAGACGTTCGCGCTGCTGCGCCGGACCCGCCACGATTACACCTCGTTCCCGTCCCGGTTCGAGCGGGCGCTCGTCGGCGACCACACCACGGCGGTGCGGCTGGCCGCAACCGAGTCGCCCGGGCTGCTCGGGCGCGGACTGCGCCGGCTCGCCGCGCTCGCGGTAGGCCAGGAACAGCAGGACGCCCTGGTGGCGGCACTGAGCGAGGCGGCGGAGCGCATTCCGCTGCGGGTGCTGCTCGCCGCCGGGGCACAGCTCGCGGACAACGGGAAGACGTATCCCCGGGTGGTGTTCGGCAAGGACGGCTCGGCGCTGCCCATCGTCCGCCCGCCCGGCCACCTGTCCGTGCCGAAGGAGTTCCGCACGCGGCTGCTCGACGCGCTGGACGCGGCCGTCGACGCGCGGATCGCGGCCAAGGGCGACTGGTCCGCCGAGACCGTGCACGTGGCGCCCGGCCTGGATCGGCTGCTGCTGCCCGACCAGCTCCGGGCCACCGCGCAGGGGCTGGTGCAGGTGGAGCGCGGCAGCCGGCTGCCGGTCGGCGAGGCGGCGGTGGTACGCCTTTTCGTGCACTGGCGGGAAGCCGGCGAGACCAGTGACCTCGACCTGTCGTGCATCGCGCTGGACGCGGGGTTCCAGGCGGCCGGCCAGGTGTCCTGGACCAACCTGAGCAACGGGGCGATGACCCATTCCGGCGACCTGACCTCCGCACCGGACGGCGCCGAGGAGTTCCTCGACATCGACATGGCGAAGGCGACCCGGATCGCGCGCAAGCGGGGCTGGCGCTACCTGGTTCCGGTGATCTTCCGGTACGCGGGTCCGCCCTTCGCCGCCCTGGCCGAGGCGTACACCGGCTGGATGCTGCGCGACGACGCCACCAGCAGGAACAAGGTGTTCGACCCGGCCACGGTGGCGAACGCGTTCGCGCTGACCGGCGGCAGACGTTACGCCGTGCCGATGCTGCTGGACCTGGAGACCCGCGAGGTCCTTTACGTGGACCTCTACCTCGGTGGCGAACCGCAGTCCCGGGTCGAGCGGGACGGCCGCGACATCGCGACCCTGGTGTCCGCGGTGGCCGCGCGGCGCGACACCAAGGTCAGCGTCGCCGCCCTGGCGATGCGGCACGCCCGGGTCCGCGGCGCCGGCCTGGTCGACGACCCGGCGCAGGCGACGATCACTTTCGGTACGGGCACGGACTGCACCTATGACGCGCTGCGCCCCGAGAAGCTGCTCGCCGACCTGCTCTAGGCGCCGATCCCTTCCACCCGGCTGATCAGTTGCTTCAGCCGTTCGATCTCCTCGGCGAGCGCGGCGCTGCCGGCTGCGGTCAGCGTGATCCAGGTCCGGCCACGCCGCCCGGCGTACCCCTTCTCGACCTCGATCAGGCCGGCCGCCTCCAGCACGCTGAGGTGCTTGGAGAGGTTGCCGGCGGTCAGCCCGAGCTGCTCACGCAGATAACCGAACTCCACCCGCCGCGCCTCCTGCGCGATGGTCAGGATGCCGAGCCGCACCCGCTGGTGCACCACGTCGTCGAGCCCGGTGACCGGGTGAGCGTTTCCGGTCACCGGGACCGCGTCGCCCGAGCCGGATCCGGTCGCCGAAGCCGCCGCGTCCGGGGCTGCGGCCTGCTCGCTCATCGGGGCCGCCTGCTCGCTCATCGGGGCCGCCGCAGCCGGTGGGCCAGCAGGAAGCCGGCGCTGCCGAGCAGCAGCAGGCCGCCGTTGATGACGAGCTGCGGCGCGAACTCCCAGTTCGACCCCCAGTGCTCGCCCCAGCCGAAGTTGATCGGCGTCAGCGCCACCACCAGGTATCCGACAGTGAAGATCAGCAGTGCCGGACGCCGTTCCAGCCAGGCCAGCACGAGCAGGGCCACCCCGATCGCGCCGGTCGGGTCCGCCAGCCGCAGGAGGAACTGGACGGACGCGGGCGGCACGTCCGGGAAGTAGGGGTTGTCGAGCACGCCCCACACACCGGACACCGCGGCGGAGATCACGACGAGCGCGACGCCGGTAATCACATACGGCCACATCCGGGTGCCGAGCCCTCGCTTGCGGGCAACCCGCCGGTACCCCACGGCGATCAGCACGTAGGCGGCGACGAGCGCCACCCACCAGTAAATCTGCACCGCCTGGAACCACACCTGGCACACCTGGCTGCCGTCCGGCATCGCCTGGCACTCGAGGAGTTCGGGCGAGGTCAGCCGATGCACGACGATGGCCCCGAGCGACACGAGGCCCAGCACCAGCAGCGGCAGCCACGTCACCCGCTGATCGAGCCGCACCCGCTGGGCGAGGCCACGCACGTCCGCCAGCAGCCGCCGAGGATCATCGCCGGCCGATATCGATTCCGCAGTCATGCCGATAGGTTTCCATCGCCAACCAATTTGCACAAGAGGAGAGTACGGGCCACCACTCCCCCGGGCTGGTCGAGCGCCAGGTCCGCACCGCCCCCAATGGCATCGCAATCCCCCAGCACCGGCCGCCACTTCCCGCAAACCCCCCGAACCGGTCACGAGTTTGCGATACGTTCCGGTCACCTGGGACCGCCCGGATCGGACAGGAGTACACCGGCAATGGGTTCAGCCGAGGCGACCACCGCCGGCGTCTGCTTCCGCTGCGGCGGCAACGTCACCGCCTCAGACCCGTCATGCCAGTACTGCGGCATGCCGGTGATCGACCTCCCCACCCCCGGGCCCGCCGGCCCTGCTCCAGCCGGCGCCCCCATGCCCGGCGGTCTCGCTCTTGAAGTCTCCGTCACCGCTCCCACGCCCAGCGGCCTCGCTTCTGGAGGCCCATTCAGCAGCCCGCCGCCCAGCAGTGCGCCCTCCAGCACCCCGCCACCCAGCGGGCCACCGTTCAGCGATCCGCCGCCCGGCGGGCCACCGTTCGGCGGGCCGCCCTGGCAGGCGGTGGGGCCACCGCCCCGGCCGCCGGTCGGGCGGCGGTCCGTGGTCCTCGCGATCGCGGCGGTCACCGCCGTCCTGCTCGCCGGTGTGGCCGCTGTCGGCGTGTCACGGCTGCTCACCGACACGCCGCGTTCGACGGTCGCCGACTACTTCGAGGCGCTGGCCGAGGGTGACGCGAGCGCGGCCCTGGACCTGGTCTTCCTCGGCGACAAGATCGACCCGGCGCAGTATCCGCTGCTCACCGACGGTGGGTTGGACGCCGGCGTGCGACCCTCCGATGTCCGGATCGGTGACAGCAGGGACGCCGATCCGGGTCTGGGGCGGCAGGCCACCGTCGTGCCGGTGCGGTACAGCGCCGGTGGCACCGGTGTCAGCCAGGACATCCTGGTGGTGCGGGCCGACGACGACGGCTACGCGTTGCGCGCGCCGTTCGTCACGCTCGCCGTCGGCAACGCGCAGGGCCGCGCCGTCAAGGTCAACGGCATTGCGCTCGGCGGGCAGGCCGACCTCGTCGGGTTTCCCGGCGTGTTCCGGGCCGAGGCCGCCGCGAACGTGCTGCTCGGCGCGGCCACCGCTACCGCCGTCGCGGCGCCGGGGATGCAGGGCGGCTATGTGGCGCCCCTCGACTTCGGTGTGCCGGAGCTGGCGCCCGGTGCCGCGAAGAAGATTCAGGCGGAGGTGCGGGCGACGATCGACAGGTGCGCCGGCACCACTGCCGCGCAGATCCCGGGCTGTCCGTTCGGGCTCACCGTGTGGGGGCAGAACGCGACGGTACGGTGGACGGTCGCCGCCTACCCCAAGGTCACCGTGCGGCCGGCGGCCGCGACCTGGTTCGGCGGCGGTGGCGTGACGATCACCGATGACGGCGCCGGGACGGTTCGCTGGATGGTCACATACGTCGACGGCACCGGCGTCCGGCGCACCGAGAAGGGTTCGGCGCCGTTCCGGGTCAACGGCATCGCGCAGGTGTCGGCGTCGGGCATCCAGATCACCCTGGGCTGACCCGCAGCCCACTCCGGGTTCACCCGCAGCTCACTCTGGGCTGACCCGCAGCGATCGGAGGAGTCATGAGCGACGCCGCGTACCGGATGCAGGGCCTGCGTCACGGCGGCGCCGAGCCCGGTGTCGACGACGCGGTGCCGGCGTGGACGATCGGCCGGATGGTGCTGGGTGCGGCGTTGTCGGCGTTCCTGGTGTGGGCGTTGTTCGCCTTCCTCGGTTTCCTGCTCGCCGCCGGCGGGGCGGGCCCGGCCATGTTCCATTTCGGTCACCTGTTCGCGTTCACCGCGTTCTGGGCGGTGCTGCTGGCCGCTCGCGTGGACGAGCCGATCGCCGGGTGGACGGTGCTGCTCGAGGACCGGTGGCAGGCCGCCGACTCGGCGTACGCCGCGATCTACGGCACCCTGCGCCACCGGGGTTTCCCGCTCAACGCCACCGCGCTCCGGGTCCGCACCGACGTGCTGGCGCCGGACGCCGTCAACAACCGGCTGCTGGTCACCGACGGTGGGTACCGCTTCGTCGTGTCGGTCTTCCCGTACGGCAGCAGCCTGTTCCTGGGCTGGTCGATGCGCCGCCGCAGCCGGGGCGCGGCCCTGCTCGGCCGGTTCGTCACGGACCTGTCCGGGCGCGGTGTCACGGTCCCGGCGATGCTGGGCACCGAGCGGGTCCGGGCGGCGCGCGAGGCGGTGCACGCCGCCGTCCGGGAGGGCGCCGACGTGGCGCTGCGCGGCGTCTCGGTGTCGATAGCGAGCGTTTTCGGTCAGGACGTGCCGATCCACGACCTGCGCACCGCCGCACCGCAGACCTACGGCCCGCCACCCGGACCGGGCGGCACGCACCCCGGCTCCTGAGCCACGGAACAGCGGCCGGCGAGCAGGGATCAGGAGCCGCCCACCCGGCGGCGGTGCTCCTCGTTGCGCCACCGCGCCTCGGTCACGATCTCTGCCGGCACCGGCTCGGCGAGGTACCGGCCGAGTTCCCCGGCGATCTGCCGGACGAACCGCGCACCCACCGGCGTGAGCACGTCCCGGTCGAGCAGGGCGGCGGCCGCCCGGGCCGCGCCGTCGCCCCAGCGCACGAATTCGACTTGCGCCTCGGCACGCGCGACGGCGTCCCGTTCCGCGCGTGCCTGGCGCCGCCAGAACGCCGCCACACCAAGATGCGCGTAAATGCCCTGGAGCAGCGCGGAAGCGGGTCGCGGGTCGGGCCGCCAGGGCGCGTGGAACAGTTCGGTCACCCCGGGTTCGACGAGGAGGAAAAGGTCCATGATCGCGGAGAGTTTCGCGTGCATCAGCTCGTGGGCGAAAGTCAGTGCGGCCCGTTTTCCGTCCGGCGGGCGCGACATGATCAACATGCCGAACGCGTGCCGCAGGGTCGCACTGAAATGACCGTCGCCTTTGCGCCGGACCGGCACCAGAACCGACATCGCGGCCGCGAATTCCTCGGCGACCGGCCGATGGTGACGCACCAGGATCTGCCAGCCGGCGGCGATGTCGGCACGCCACCGATCGAGCCGCAACTCATCGTCGGGGGTGGTGTCCGGGCGGTAGCCACCGGCCAGCCCGTCGACGCGCAGGCTCATCCACAGCCCACCGGACTCCGCCTCGATCCCGGGCCGCGGCGTGCCGCCGGCCCGGGCGATCACGTCGGTGAGCCCGCCGGGCGGCAGTGGCTGCCCGCGCTCCACGGCCTGCAGGGTCCGCAATGCCCACAGGCCGGTATGCGGAGAATCCAGGACACGACGGGTGTGCGCCGGTGCCCGTACGCTCATCGTCCGTAGCGTGCGGTAACCGCGCATCGCCAGATGCGCCTCCGGGTGCCCGTGCCGCACCGCGGACTCGACCGCCGCCCGGGTCATCAGCAGCGTCTTGCTGCGCTGCGTCTCCCGCAGCATCCGCACCGCGGCCGCTCCCCCACCGCCCCGGGCCAGCGACCACAGCGTGCTCTGCGGCACCCGGATGAACCGTGGTGGCGGCGGTGCGGCTGTCACGCCTCCACGGTAGTCCGCCGATTGTCACGAGATCGACAGAGGTGAAACCGGATGAATTCTCTTATCCTCGGTCTCATGTAGTCGCCATGACTCCGACGGGTGGTAGGTGATCAATGGCCCAGGAGGACGGCGAACCGTCCCTCATTTCTGATCTGCTGGACCTGACCGGTGCCGGGCTCCACGAGGTGGACGGCATCACCGACTCCTTCCTCCTGCCCGGGCTGCGCCGTATATTGCAGGAGGCAGGTGACCTGACCGAGCAGTACTCGGCGTTCGACAACTTCACCGATCCGTGGCGGGGCATCGAGGATCCGGATCCGGACATGCCGATCCAGTAGTGTTTGCCATGCCGATATCTGGTCGATTCGCGGAGACCCCATGACCGTCACGAGCGCCACTTTCCCGAACGCGAATTCGGAGAAATTGGTTGTCACGTTCGTCGCCTCGGCCAGCAACACCGGCCGCACCAGCGTCCTCGACAATCTGGCGTGGATCCTGGCCCGGCGCGGGCGTGACGTGCTGGTCCTCGACTTCAGCACCGAGGGCGCCGAGGCCAGTGAGTACCTGCGCCCGTTCCTGGCCGGCACCGGACCGGCCGCGGCGATGCTGGGTGATCAGCTGACGGCGGCGCTGCGCCCGGCCGGGCACCGGCACGCCCCCGCCGACGCCGTGGCCGGGCGCTACGCGGTGGGTGGCGGGCGGCTCGACATCGTCCGGACCGTGCTGCCCCCGGCCGACCGGATGCCCGGGCTGCGCGAGGCGCTGCACGACTCGCGGTACGACTGCGTGCTCGTCGACGCACCGGCCGACGACGACTCCGCGGAGCTGCCGGCGGCGCTGGCCGCGCTCAGCGACAGCCTGGTGGTCTGCCTCAAACCGGAGTTCGACAGCGTCCGGATCACCGCGCACATCACCGAGCGGATCGTCCGGGCCAAGCCGGGCGAGCTGCCGATCGTGCTGGCCGGGCGCAACTTCGACGGCGACGCCGAGCAGGCGTGGCGCAGCCGGTCCGACATCGACCGCTACTTCGGGCGGTTCGCCGGCGACCCGCCGCCGCTTGTTCCGCTGCCGCCGCAGCTGTACTACGACTACCTGGCGGTGCTGAAGGAGCCGGCCGGTTCGGCACTGTCGGCGGCGTACGGCAGGCTCGCCGCCCGCCTGGTGCCCGGCACCGCCGCCGAGGTGCCGGTGCGCCCGGACAGCCTGGCGGCGCGGTACGTCGCGGTGATGAGCCACCAGGGTGAGCAGGGCGAGCACCCGGTGCACCCGCCGGAGCCGGTCCGGGTGCTGTTCCACCCGAAGGAACTGCACATCGTCGAGTGGCTGAGCGACATCCTGCGCCGCGCCGGCATCGCGACGGTGACCGAACCGGTGACCGGTGGTCACCACGCGGCCGGCCGGCTCCCGGTCGTCGCCGTGCTCTCCGCTGACTGCGGCGCCGACGCGCTGGAGCGACTGGACTGCTGGCGCGACGCCGACGAGGCCGTGACCGTGGTGCTGTCGGCCGGCCTCTACCTGCCGGAACGCGACGACGACGTGATCGTCGACCTCACCGACGACCCGACGCGCGCGGTCGCCGCGGCCCGGGTGTTCGCCGCGCTGGGCCTGGCCGGGACGGTCCCGACGGACACCGGGACCAGCGGCCGGCCGGCGAGTGCCCGGCTCTTCGGGCGGCCGGCGATCTGGGACGGCGTGCCGTACGGGCGGGAGCCCTTCATCGGCCAGGAGCGGGAGATCGTCGAGCTGCGGGAGCGGCTCGGCGGTGACGGCCCGCGCACCGTGGTCCTCGGCGGCGAGCCGGGCACCGGCAAGTCCAACGTGGCCCTGGAGTACGTGCTGCGGTTCCAGGCCGACTACGACACCGTCCTGTGGATCTCCGCGCACGACGAGCGCACGGTGCGCACGGCGCTGGACCGGCTCGGCCGCCGGCTGTCGGTCCGGCCGCGTGGCGACCGGGTCGCGGAGACGTTGCGGCTGCTCGGCGGCGCGCCGGTGCCGCCCGGCACGTCTGGGCCGGGGCGCTGGCTGCTGGTCTACGACGACGCGCCGGACCCGGCCGGTCCCGCGGGTCTGGTGCCCACCGGCGGTGACGGCCACGTGCTCGTCACCTCCCGGGCCGCCGAGCCGGGGGCGCCGGACACGATGGTGGTCGGCGCGCTGCCCCGCAAGGACGCGATGGACGGCCTGGCCCGGCTGATCGAGGACGTCACCGACCAGCTGGCCGTGCTCAGCGACAGCGAGGCGGACGCCGTGGTCACCGCGGCCGGCGGCAGCCCCGCCGGCCTGGCCCTGGCCGCCACCTATCTGCGGCACCGGGTGCACGACTCGCGGGTCCGGGTCGACGAGGAGGGCCGGATCCCGCCGATCCAGCAGGCGCTGCCGGCCGCGATCGCCGGCCTGGTGGAGCCGCTGACGGCAGCACCGGCGCAGGAACGGCTCGGCGTCCTGCTGGACCTGGTGCTGGGTCTGCTGGCGAAGGACCCGTACGGGCTGCGGACCCGCCGCCTCGCCGAGATGTGCGCCTTCTTCGCGCCGGACGGCCCCGACCTGCGGCTCGTCCGCGCCCCCGCGGTGCTGGAGCAGTTGTCGGCCGGCGGCGAACCGGTCACCGCCGACGACATCGACCGGATGGTGTGGACCGGTGTCCGGTTCGGCTTCTTCGCCGTCGACTGGCAGCAGCCGCGCCCGCTGCGGGTGGTGCCGGTGGTCCGGGAGCTGCTGCTGCTGCGGATGACCGCGACCGAGCGGGAGCAGCGCCGCGAGCAGGTCCGCACGGCCCTGGCCCGGGTGGCGATCGTGCTGCCGTGGGAGGGCAACACCCGGATGCGGACGGCCGCCGCGGAGTGGACCGAGGCGGTCTACGACGAGCTGCAGCGTCACCTGTGGAGCTGCGCGGCGCTGGACGGCGACGAGCCGGACGTCCGGGAGTGGGTGGTCCGGCAGGTCCGGTTCATCGTCCGCGGCGGCAACCAGGTGGAGGTCCGGCAGATCTGCGCGCCGGTCGAGGCCGGGCTGGACCGCTGGCGCCGCCGGTGGCCGGACGACGAGCTCACTCTGCGGCTGGCCAACGAACTCACCAACATCTACCGGCTGATCGGCCGGTTCGCGGACGCCCTGACGCTTGACGAGGAGATGCTGGAGCGGTTCGTCCGGCGGCTGGGCCGCGACCACTTCCGGTCGCTGGTGCTGCGCCGCGGCATCGCCGGCACCCGCCGCGCCTTCGGCGAGTTCGCCGTCGCGCTCGCCCTGGACCAGGCGACCTGGCGGTTCTTCGTGCAGACCCACGGCGAGGGTCACCCGGAGACGCTCACCACCGCGCACAACCTGGCGCTCTCGCAGTTCCTCAGCGGGCAGCCGGAGGAGGCGTTGCGCACCGAGGAACGCGCCTACCAGGACCGGCGCCGATTGCTCGGCGCGCGGGCCCGGCAGACGTTGTGGTCGGCCCTGGAGATCGGCATCTACACCCGCGAGGTCGGTGACGTCACCACCGCGGTGCGCCGGTTGCGCAAGGTCGAGCAGGAGATGGAAGAGGCCGGCCTGGAGCGCAACGACGGCCTGCGGCTGCGGGCGCGGCGGCATCTGGGTGTCGCGCAGCGCCTCGCCGGGGAACCGCCGGCGGCCCGGGAGCCGATGGCGGAGGTGCTCGAGGCGTACGACGACCGTTTCGGCCCGGACCACCCGCAGAGCGTGGCCACCCGCCTCAGCGTCGCCGCCGAGGCGCTGGAACTAGGTGACGCGGCGCGGGCGGCCGAGCTGGCCGCCGGGGCGCTGCGCCACTACGAGTCGGTGCTCGGCGCCGAACACCCGTTCACCGGTGCCGCCCGGGCCGACCTGGCGCTCTGCCTGCACGGCGACGGCCGGCCCGGCGAGGCGGCGGAGCAGGCCGACCGGGCCGCGGCGGCGCTCGAGGCAGCGCTCGGCCAGGCCCACCAGTGGACGGTCACGGCGTACCTCACCGCCCTGGTCGTCCGGGTCGGTGAGGTCGACACCGCGACCGCCGCCGAGCGTGCCGACCAGGTCCACGCGCTCGGCCTGGAGTACCTGCCCGCCGGTCACCTCGCCACCCGGATCGCCGGCCGGTGGCGCACCCGGCTGCGCGCCGATCCGGCGGACCCCGATCCGGGTACGAGCCGGCGCCACCTCGACATCACCATCCCGGAGACCTGAGCATGACAAGTCGCGGATCCGACCGACGCGATGACACTCGGCCATCGATGAGTGATGATGTCGGGTGCCCGTCCACGCCATCGCGGCAGTCCGGGCGGGGGTGACGGAGATGAGCGACAGGGATGCGGGGCCGGCGGCGGCCGCCGAGGTGCCACGCGCCGACCGCGTCCGTCTGCGGCGGGCCGCGCACGTGGGCGACACGATGCGCCGCACCCGGCAGCGGCTCCACCAGGCCGTGCTCGACGTTCCGCAGCTGTGCCACATCGGGCACTTCGCGGACAGCGACTGGGACTTCTCGGTCGAGGTCGAACCGGTGCCGACCGACTACGCCGCACTCGGCTGCAACCTGATCGGCGCGCTGACCGGCGTCGACGAACTCCTGGCGCCGGTCGGCACCGGCCATCTGATCCGCACCGTGGCGCACGCCCCGGGCGGCGCGCTGATCTGCAACACGGTCGTGCCCGGCGAGCGGCTGCTGGGCGTGGCGTTGCAGCGGCACGGCGAGGCGTCGCTGCGCAACGACGTCGTGCGGCGCGCCGACACCGCGCTCGCCGTCCTCGTCGACGACGTGCGGGCCAGCATCGGGCAGTCCCGGCAGAACTACGGCGGCTACGACCTCACCGGCCTCACCATCGACCCGCTGACCTGGCGGCCCCCGCCGGCCGGCGGCAACCTCGACCAGCTCGCCGACGCGATCCTGCGCCCGGCCGACCTGCAGTTCGTGGCAGTGGTCCGGGACGGCTCGACGATCTTCACCCGGGACGTGTTCGACCACCCCGCCGCCGAGGAGTACTTCCGGGTCCGGTTCACGCCGGCCCGGCGCCGCGATTTCTACCTCGCGTTCGCGCCGCGGCTCGGCCCGCACGTCCGGCGTCTCGCCGGCATCGCCAACGTCGCCATCGGCCGCGGGATGAGCCGCCTGATCCTGGACATGCAGTGGGGAGCGGTCTGCTATTACCGCATCGACCTGCGGACCTACCTGGTCGGCGTCACGCTCAACCAGGGCGCGGTCGTCGTCACGGATCTGAAGTCCGAGTGGCTCAGCCAGGTCCTGCCCCGGCCGGCGCCCTGACCCCCGCGATCATCCGGACGTCGCCGCCGCGCCCAGACTGACCCGCATCTGGCCCTGCACCCGGGAGCCCAGCCGGTCGAGGGCGTCCACCACGGCCGGGGCGGACGAATCCGGCACCGGGCCGAGCAGATCGGCCAGGTCGTCGACGGCCAGCACCGGGAGCTCGTCGCAGACCGCGTCGAAGATCTGGCAGACATTGGCGAGCAGATCCCAGTCGTACGCCGCCGGTGCGCCCTCGACGGCGGCGGCGTACCACTGGGTGACCGACCGGTGGAACGCGGCGAGCCACTCCTGGAGCACGAAGCCGACACCTGCCGCGCGGTGGATCGTCCGGGATCGCAGCAGGTCCAGCCGGAACGGCAGCTCGGCGGGCCGGTCCTCGATCCGCAGCGCCGCGTCGAACAGCGTCCGCACCTGCGGGATCCGCTGCAGCGCGGCCTCGGCGCGTCCGAACAGCTCGGTCACGTCGTCCGGCAGGGCCGGTGGCAGGGGTTCCGGTGTGGCCGCCGGCGGCGCGAGCTCCTGCAGCAAACTCAAGATCTTGGCGAACTGCCGGTCCGAGGAGGCGCGGAAGCCGTCCAGGCCGGTGGTGGTCTGGCCGAGCAGCCGGAACATGTTGCTCTGCTGCCGGGCGAGCCGGCCCAGGGCCGCTGCCGGTGCGGGCCGGCCGGGTTCGGCGGCGGTCTCCGGGGGGCCGAGCCGGTTCACGGCGGTACGCAGCGCGTTCTCGAAGTCCTCGCCGAAGGACCGTGAGTCGAAGCGCACCGGCCGGCTGTTCATGGCCGCGGCGAGCTGCTCCGCCCACTCCGGCGGCAGGATGCCGACCGCGACCAGGATGACCTCCACCGCGTACGGCTCGGCGCGGATCACCTCGATCCGGCCGCGCAGCGCCTCCGCCTCGGCGGCGTCCAGCACGGACTCGGTGATGACCACCGCGCAGTAGGCGCCCTCGGCCACCGTCACCCAGTAGTCGACGGTGATGCCGGGACGGCCGACCCGGTGGTTCAGCTCGTACGGCCAGGCCGCGGCGCTGAGGTTGTTCTCGATCTCGCGATGCGCCGCCCGGGGCACATCGATGTCGTACTCCTCGCGCAGCGCCTCCCGGACCATCGCCGCCGTCACGTCGACGCCCTTGTCGGCCGCCTTGCGCAACAGCCGGTTACCGATCTTGATGATCGGCCGGGCGATGCCGCCGACCAGGTCGACCAGGTAGTCGATCGTCGCCGGAGTGAACGGCCGGAGTGCGGCCGGGCCCTGCCGGCCGGGATTGCTGTCGGCGATGAAGGCGGTCACGTCGGTGCCGGTGAACGGCGCCATCCGGATGGGTTCGCCGATCCGGTCGCGGACCGGCCGCGGCAATCCCTCGATCGCCTCGGGCAGGCCGACGAGCATCAGGAAGCCGCCGGCCGCCGCGATCTTCTCGAGGAACTGCTGCAGCGCACCGATCACCTCGTCGCCGGGCCGGTCCGGGCGCAGCAGGATCTTCTCGATCTCGTCGATCGCCAGCAGCAGCGGCACCCCGGCATGGTGATAGAGGAGGGCGAACACCCCCATCGCCTCGAGCGCCATCCCCTCGGAGTCGATGGTCCGGGACAGGCCGCGCTCGCGCAGCAGCGAATCCGGCGGATGACCCAGCAGCCATTCCCGCGCGGAGGATTCGAACTCCGGGCGCAGCATCAGGGTGAGCACCAGGCTGAAGTCCCGGTTCGAGGTGACCGCCCGCAGCCGGTTCTCCAGCGAGTCGAGCAGGTCGCTCTCCACCAGGCCGTGGTCGTCAACGACCCGCACCGGGTCACGCAGGCCCGCGTCGAGGTCGTCGGCGACCCGCTCGCCGAGCCGGGACTGGCGCAGCAACCCGGCCACGATGCCGGCGTAGATGCGCCGCACCAGGTCGGGCACCTCGGAACCGGACTGTTTGAGCAGGACGTCGACCAGGTCCTTGTAGAGCTCCACGAACGTCCGGTTGCCGGCGATCAGGTAGAGGGTGCGGACCGGCGCGCTGCCGGAGTGCTCCGCGCGGTGGATCACGTGCTTGGCGAGGTGGGTCTTGCCCATGCCGTGCTCGCCGGTGACGGCCAGGACCCGCCCGGTGCCGGACCGGTTCGGCGCCGAGAGGTAGTCCGCGACGGCCGCCAGCGCACGCTCGATCGCCGGGGTGGTGATGGTGACCGCGTTGGGGTCGTACATCGCCCCGAGCGCCGCCTGGGCGAAAGGGTTCACCCTTTCGTCAGCCGCTCCGTGCCCGCTCGCGCCCATCACCCATCGGTCCCTTGCTGATGCCCGCCACCGATCTGGTAATAAAATCTCGCCACATACTCGAAATCGATTGACGCCGGTGGTTTCGGTGCCTGGCGCAACTGTTCGTAGAGCAGGTAAAGAGTCCGCTGGAACTCCCGTATCGGCTGTTGGCGCGACCCTACCATCTCCTGAACCGTTTGCCGGTCCAGCCGTGGTTTGTCCACCGGGTGTTTGTTGTGACGGTAACGCTGTTGGACGAACTCCCAGCCGTGACTGTCGTCCATCAGACCGACGTTCATTACAATGGCGGGGTTACGATCCGACGACTCCAGTTGCTGCCGCACGTACTGCACGTCGTGCCCGCCCCGCAGTTCGGCGAGGAATACGACGTGCGGGTGGCTCAACTGGGCGTACTCGACGAGGCTCTCGACCAGCTCGAAGCGGGGCAGCAGCACGAGGACCACCACGTCACGGCTCTTGAGGGAGAACTCCAGGGCCGAGTAGATCTCGTTGGGCTGACTGTCCAGCAACTCCTGGCGCCGGTCCGGGATTTTGACGAGGTCCCGGCCCTCGAGGAAATCCCGGACATGCCGGGAAACCCGCTCCACCCGCGCATTCGACGGATCGGTGTTATTGGTCTGCCTTCTCGCGTCGATGACCACCGGCTGCAACTTGCCGGAATCGCCATCGGCCCCCTTGACGAGCTCCATTGCTCGGTAGGCGCATCGGTTGATCAGTGCGGACTTCCCGCATCCGCTCATGCCCATCGCAACGATCAACTGGCCCCTCCTCGTCAACTCCCGCGGCCCTGGGAAGGACCGCTCGAATTGCTCGAAGGCAGTTTCAGTGTTGTCGACGGGCACGTAAAGTTTCAAGCCCTCCACTCCGTCGCCACCGAGTGGATCGAGCGCGTCGTGCGGATTCTGCCGGCTGGGCAACGAGAAGGGATTGTCGAACATCAGTCCGTTCCCCCGGCAGTGACCTGCTTCTTTCCCGACGGCGGTCGCGGTTCCGTGCCGGCGTCGAGCGTCGTCGCCACGTCGTCGATCTCCGTCAGAAGGGCGTCGACTTTGGCACGCAACTCCGCCGCGGTCCGCCCGCTGATCTGCCCGGACTGCCCGACGAAGTCCCCGCCCAGCTCGGTGGTGAGCCGCCCGCGCAGCACACGCGGCGCGTCCCAGTGCCGGTGCGTGGCCGTGACCTGCCCGAGCAGTGCGGCGACCCGCAGCCGGCGCTCCTCCACGGTGTCCAGCAGATCCCGGTCCGACGCGGCGTTGCCCGACCGCTGCCGCAGGTAGGCGCCGGCCACCTGCTGGTATTCCAGGACGGCCTGATGCAGGTCGTCCACCTGTTTGCGGCGCAGCGTCTCGCGGTCGCGCGCCGACGTGGTCCGCCGGGTCAGCCACGATCCGAGCGCCACCGGCAGCAGCGCGGTCAGCACACCGATCCCGAAGGTCAGCGTCGGGCTCGTCGAGCCGCCACCCGGGGCGGCGGCCCGCAACGACCGGGACAGCAACGCGCAGGCCTGATCGAAATCGGTCCTGGTGCGCTCGTCGCGCCGCCAGTCCAGCAGTGCCACGATCCGGCCGTCGCGCACCCTGATCACCTCGGGCCGGCCGGGCACGGCCGCACCGGAGCCGAGCACGGCCGCGGCGTTCACCAGCTGCGCGCGCTGCGCCGCCGACACGCACGTCACCGCGCGGGCCTGCTCGGTCGCGGCCCGCTGCTGCGACCGGACGACCAGCAGCGTGACGAGCACAGCGGCCAGGAGGAGGACGGTCGCGATCACCGCAGCCGCCATCAGGCGCCGGGGCCTCGCGATCATCCGCACAGATCAATACTGTAGTGGCACTCAATGATCAATAGCGATGCGAATGTCGCCCGGACGGGATTCCGGTCGTGTGCCCGACAGCCGGCGGCCGATCGGGGCGCGGCATGGTGGACTGGGTGCAGAAACCCGAGCGCGGGGGGCGACATGTCCGACCCGATCCAAGTCTTCTGGGCACCGGCGGGCGCCTCGATGCCCACCCTCGGCGATCAGCCCCTGATCGACATCACCGACGGGGACACGCCGAACCTGCGGATGCCGGTGCGGATGCTCTCGGTGGACACTCCCGAGGTCACCGCCCGTTCCGCCCAGATCGACGAGGAGTTCGCCCAGCTCGCCGAGTGGATCCGGAAGGGTCAGGCGCCCATCGACGCGCCGCTCGCCGAGTTCCTGCTGCCGAAGATGGAGACCGGCCGGGCCGGGACGTGGCAGTTCCAGCAGGGCCAGAGTGCCTCCGCCTTCGCCAAGAGCAACGTCACGGCCCGCCTCGCCCGGCCGCACGATCCGCCCCGCAACGTCTTCATCCGGATCGCGGACACCCCGTTCGACAGCAACCACCGGCTGCTCGCCTACCTGGCGCCCGACTACACCGAGCAGGAGCGCCGCGACCTCCCCCGGCATCTGCGGCCGACGTTCAACCTGGACCTGCTCACCGCGGGCTGGGCGGCACCGTTCGTGATCCACCCGGCCATCCCCGGCGCCGAGGACCTGGCACTGCTGATCCAGGCCGCCGGCGCCGCCCGCACCGGCCACCTGGGCATCTGGGCCGAACCGGAGACCCTGCTGGCGTACGAGTACCGGGCCCTGGAGAAACTCTTCCGGATCACCCGGGCGAGGGTGCGCGGCGACGAGCCGACGGTCCCGGACCGGTCGTGGCGGGAGCGGTACTGCGCGGACATGCGCACCCGGGTGCTGCACGGCCCGGAGGACTACTTCGGCGTCGAACCCGAATACCGCCTCTGGCTCTGGCCGGCCGACCTGCGCGACGCCGTGAGCAGCCTCAACCTGACCCCGTCGCCCCGTCTGGTCACCCCGGCCTGACCCTGCGGCAACCTCAGTGCACCGGCACGCGAACCCCGTCCGCCGGCTCCGTGCGGCGCACCAGCAACGAGATCGCGATCGCGACCAGGGACACCACGCCGCCCCAGACGAAGGCGGCCTGGATCCCGTCGGTCGTGGCGGACAGCGTGCCGGCGCCGTCGGCCATCCGGGCGGCGGTCGTCTTGGACAGCACCGTGATGAACAGTGCCGTGCCGGCCGCGCCCCCGAGCTGCTGGAGGGTGCCGATGATGGCGCTGCCGTGCCCGTACAGCTCGGTCGGCAGCGCGCCAAGCGCGGCGGTCATCAGCGGCGTGATCAGGGTGGCGAGGCCGCTGGTGAGCAGCACGTGGTAGAGCACCACCAGGACGAGGGAGGTCTCCGGACCGGCGGTGGAGAGCAGCCACAGGCCGGCGCTGAGGGCGATCGTGCCGGGGGTGACCAGCGGGCGCGGCCCGAACCGGTCGTAGAGGCGGCCGATCACCGGGGACAGCACGCCCATCGCGACGCCACCGGGGAGCACCAGCAGGCCGGCTTCGAGGGTGCCGGTGCCGTGCACGTTCTGCAGGTAGATCGGCAGCAGGATGAGCGCACCGAACAGGCCGACGAAGCCGGTGACGAGCACGAGCAGGCTGACCGTGAAGGATCGGTGGGCGAAGACGCGCAGGTCCATCAGCGGGCCGCGGCCGTTCTGCAGGGCGCGCTGGCGCCAGACGAACAGGCCGAGCGCGACGAGGCCGGCGACGACCGGGATCCACGGTGCGACTGGCGCGTGCCCGGCCGCCTCGCCGAGGCTGGAGAGACCGTAGATGAGACCGCCGAAGCCGATCGCGGAGAGGACCAGCGACACCACGTCCAGGTGCGCCTGCCGCGGCGTGGTGATGTTGCGGACCTTCCACGCGCCGAGCGCCAGCGTGAGCAGGGCGATCGGCAGGACGACCAGGAACAGCCACCGCCAGCTGAGCCGGGACAGCACCAGGCCGGAGATGGTCGGGCCGATCGCCGGGGCCACCGAGATGACGATCGAGATGACGCCCATGATGCGGCCGCGGGCGTGTGCCGGCACCAGCGTCATCGCGGTCGTCATGACCAGCGGCATCATCACGCCGGTGCCGCCGGCCTGCACGATGCGGCCGAGCAGGAGCAGTTCGAAGCCGGGCGCGACCGCGGCGATCGCGGTGCCGGCACTGAACAGGCTCATCGCCGCCACGAAGATCTGCCGGAGCGTGAAGCGTTCCATGATGTAGCCGGTGGCCGGGATGACCACGGCCATGACCAGCAGGAACCCGGTGGTGAGCCACTGGCCGGTGGCGGCCGAGATGTTCAGATCGGCCATCAGGCGCGGCAGCGCGAGCGACATGACCGTCTCGTTGAGGATCACGACGAAGGCGGAGAAGACAAGCAGGCCGATGAGGGTCCGGTCGGAGCGGCTCAGCCCCGGCAACCGGTCGTCCGGCGGGACGATCGGCGCGACGGTCTCGGGTGCGGTGGTCACAGCGGCTCCTCAGTCGAATGGCAGCCGCCAGCATAGTGGCAGTCACTGCCAAATCGGCAAGCGCTAGCATGGTGCGCGTGACTGACACCACCGATCTCCGGGAACGGCGCCGCCTCGCCACCCGGGCGGAGATCGAGGCCGCGGCCCTCGACCTGTTCGCCGAGCGCGGGTCGGAGCGCACCACCGTCGAGGACATCGCGGCAGCGGCGGGTGTCTCGCAGCGCACCTTCTTCCGCTACTTCCCGACGAAGGAGGACGCGGTCCTCGGCATCCACCGCTCGTTCCACCGGGCCATCGCCGACCGCATCGCGACCCTGCCCGACGTGTTCGCCGCCGTCGCCGGCACCCTCGCCGCGATGAGCGCGGGCGACGGCGCGCCGATCCACCGCCTGCTGCGGGTCCGCTACCTGATCGCCCGCGACGACAACCTGCGCCGCGTCGCCCTCTGCCTCGACGCCGAGTTCTGCCGCAACGGCCAGGACCTGATCACCGCGGCCCTCGGCGGCGGCACCGACCTGCGCGCCCGGGTGATGATGGAGACCGTCAGCGTCGCCCTGCGCGCGGCCCTCGACGAGTGGGCGATGCGCCGCCACGCCGGCGAGGACGCCGACCTCACCGCGGTGTTCCAGCAGGCGTGCGGCTTCCAGCTGGAGATGTTCGAAAAACTCCGGGGGTACGCGTAAGAGCCGCTCGCGACCTCCGTCAACACATCGATCGCTGTTGCCCGGCCGGTGATGACGGATGCCGATCTTGTGTGCTCAGGTGCGCGTCCGGAAGGGGGCGAGGGTCGCCCGGATCTGGTCGGCCGCTCCCCAGTCGTCGTCGAACTGGGCCAGCACGGCGAGGTGTTGGCGCAGCTGGATGACCGGCATGCGGGCGCGCCAGTCGCCGTCGAGGCGGGTCAGCTCCGCGTAGACCGCGAAGACCGTTGTGCCTCCAGCGGTGGCGAGGTGGACCAGCCAGCCCTTCGGCCTCCGTGACGAAGACGTCGTCGGCCGGCGCGTCGGCGAAGGCCTTGACGAACACCGGAGGCGCGTCCCGGCGGGTGGCGATGCCCGCGAGCGCCGCGAGTCCGCCCGCCGCCGGCTCCACCGTGACGACATCGCGCATCCCGGCCCGGAGCAAGCACTCCAGCAGGAAACCTGCCGGGCGGGCACCGGTCCGTCCCGCTCTCACGACATGAGGCCCAGGACCCCGGCGAGCTGCCGCCACTCGTCGCGCGGCAGAGAAGGCGGCATCCCGTCGGCGACGAGGACCTGCACCGCCACGTGGTCGGCGCCGGCGGCCAGGTGCGCGTCCACCCCGGCCCGCACCGCCGCGGCGTCACCCCACGCCACCGCCGAGTCGATGAACCGGTCGCTGCCGTCACCGGCCAGGTCCGACTCGTCCAGACCAAACTTCGCCAGCTGCCGCGTGTAGTTCGGCAACCCCAGGTACATCTTCAGCGCACGGCGCGCACCGGCTCGGGCGGCGGCCGCGTCGGTGCCGAGGAACACCTTCTGCTCGGGGACCAGCAACGTCGCGTCCCCGAGGATCCGCCGGGCCTGCTCGGTGTGCGCGGGCGGCATCAGGTACGGCAGGGCCCCTGCCGTCAGCTCCGCCGCCGTTTCCAAGGTCTTCGGGCCGAGCGCCGCGATCATCCGCTCGTCCACCGGCACCGACGCGAGCGGGCCGACGAGCAGTTCCCGCAGCCGGCTCAGCGGCTTGGTGTACGACTGCCCGCGCGACTCGGCGGTCGGCGCGTGCCCGGAGCCGATCCCGAGGTAGAACCGCCCCGGGAACCGGTCCCGGATCCGCGCGTGCGACGCCGCCAGCCGGTCGCCGTCGCTGGTCCAGATGTCCACGATGCTGGTGCCCACCATGAGCGAGCCGGTGGCGCCGAGAATGGCCTCGGCCAGGGCGAGGTCATCGTCGGGGCTGCCGCCCACCCAGATCGCCGAGAACCCGAGTCCCTCTACCTCACGAGCCGCCTCGGCGACCGCGTCCGGGTCGTCCGGCCAGATCCGCTGCGGCACCCACAGCCCGTATCGTCCCAAGTCGTTCATGACCCCGATTCTGCCCGCGATCACCCAGGCCCGCACCAGTCACCATTAGCATCGACATGTGTGGTTGCATCCGAGGTCCCGCCTGACCGGCTTGCCGGAGGTCACCGGGGTGCGGAAACTGTGGTTCAGCGGCTGGTACGACGGGCCGACGACCGGGCTGGCGCTGTTCGACAGCTCCGAGTACTGGTTCGTCATGGTGACCGCCGACGAGCCGGGCCGCACGTGGGACTACGACCCGCGCGTCTACCTGCTGCACCGGCTCACCGGCAGTCAGCTCGCCCGGGCGTGGGCGGAACACCGCACCGCCGCGCTCGCCGGACTCCCCGGCTGCCTTCACAAACCGGCGTGCCCCACGGACGTGCGGGCACCCGCCGAGTCACCGGCGGGCATGTGGGAACGGTGGGCGGAGCAGGAGGACCAGTTCGCGAGCGCCCCGGCCGTCGGCTGGTTCCGCAACACCGAACGCCTTTGACCGCGAAACCACCGGGACTCCCAAAAGTCAGGTTCATCCATGATGGACTATTCTTGCCGATATGCTTCTTCCCGATTTCGCGGCCCTCGCGGCCTGGGCGGGCGCCGGCCGGGTGATACGAGCCTCGGAGCTCGAGGTTACGACGTGGAAGCTGCCGGAACCGCAGAAGACCGCACTGGTGTCCACCGGCGTGCCGATCCTCGACGGCGTGGTCGGCGAGGTGTCTTTCCAGGCACAACCGGGACGCTACCGGCTGGCTTCGAACCAGGGCGTCCTCGGCGCCGTTCCGGGCAGCGGCGAGGTGCTCCAATGGCAGCCGGACGGCAGCACCCGATTCGTGAACTCGACGATTATCCAGTGGCTGTGCTCAATACATCTGGTCGGCACCTGGCTGGCCGGCTCCGAGGCGGTCGGCCGCTGGGACGCCGACGTCGAGGCCGAGGAACAGGCGTTCGCAGAGATCGCGGCAGTGCTCGAGCACATCCGGGCCCTCGACCCGCCCGCGATCGGCGACGGTTCCCACGACAACCACTTCTGGCCCGCCACCCTGGATCGCTGGCTGTCCTGACGACCACCGGGCGCGGGCCGGGCTGCGGAGATGACGGGGACCGGTGCTGGGGCGGCGGGATTGGCGTTAGGTTGAGGCGTGGCCACGGTTCGGGCGTTCGACAGCGACGACTACCTGCCCGACTACAGCCTGCTCGTGCTGCAGGACCCCTCGGTGGGGTGGCCCGACGAGGAGCCGGTGATACCCCACCATCGGGATCGGGGTGACTCCCCGAACGGGACTTTCGCCGGCTCGGGCGCCGGATGGATCACGGCGGAGGCGCCGGACCTGGCGGCCCACGTGATCCGGCTGGAGCTGCACGACACCGAGCCGGCCGGCGCGGGCGGCGAGTTCGACGACGTGCTGGAGACGCCGTACCGGTCGAGTTCGGGCGGCATCTCGCTTGCCTGGGTGACGGACGGTCCGGGCGACCAGGTCGACCTCGTGCTCGGTGACGCCGAGTGGTTCCGGGTGCGGATCGCGCGGCGCGGCGACGAGAGCGCTAACCGGTTCCACTGGCTGCTGCGGTTCTGGCCGGAGCCGCTGATCACGCCGCCGGTCTGGGTGGCGCGGGGCCGCGACACCCGTAACCGGCCGGCCAGCCTGGCGCAGGACGTGGAGTCGATCGTGCGTTGGACACCCCGGCCACCGTTCGAGACGACAATGACCGAACTCGGTCAGCGACTGCTTGTCGGGGAGGCGGAGTTGCGGGCCGGCCTGGAGTTCGCGCAGGAGGAGGGCCTGGTGCACGCCGAGAGCGCGGCCGATGCCGGAGGCTCCAGCGATTCAGCGCGCGACGGAGGGAACGGCAGCGACGCAGGCGGCGGGCCGCTGCGGCTGTGGCTGGGCGACCGCGCCGGCTGACCGGCCGCCGACGAGACGACGGCCGGGCCGAGGACGTTCTCGGCCCGGCCGGTGAAGCCGGTGTCAGGCGGGCTCGGGAACGGCGCCCGGCTCGGTCGCCGGTTCCGGTGCGGGCTCGGCGGGTGCCGGCGGCAGCGGATCCGGGTTGTCCGGTGACAGCTCGCCCGGGTCGTCCGGGATCGGCACACCCGGGTCCAGCGGCGGGTACTTATCAGGATCGGTCACAGCCATGAGTGCCTCCTCTCACCGGAGATCACCTACCCGGCGTCCCGAAACTCAAACAGATTCCGGCATTTCGGGCGGTCTGGAGGCCGGGATCCGGGCACGATGGCAGGCGTGCCCCTGGAGTTCGAGACCGTCGACGAATGCAGCGACTGGAACGCGCACGCTCTGGCGCGTGAACGGGTCACCCGGCGCACCATGCTCCGGGCCGTCATGGCGGGGGCGGGTGGTTACGCGTACGCCCAGTTCCACCTGGCCAGCGCGGCCTTCGCCGCCGGCGGCGGCACGGCGGGCGCGGCCGGCGTGGTCGTCGCCGGGCGGCACCTGTCCTTCGTGCCCGGCGCCGACGGCGATCTGCGGCCGGCGATGGCGCTCACCGCGCAACTGGTGAGCAAGACCGGGTCGCTGCCGGCAAAACTGCGCGCCTACGTGGAGGTCGGTTCCGTTCCCGGCCAGTACGGCAGCCGGTTCGAGGCCGACATCCGGCACCTCGTCGGCCAGTACGCCATCCCGGGCGGGCCGATCGGCAGTCAGTTCTACCTCAAGGCGAAGATGGACGGGCTGCGGCCCGGCTCGATCTACCACTACCGGGTACGCCTCTCCGACGGCACCGTCAGCGGCGAGGCGCACTTCTCCACCGCGCCGGCACGGACCTCGGTCGTCCCGGCCCCGTTCACGTTCACCGCGTTCGCCGACGTCGGGACGAACACCGCACCCACCGATCCGCGCTACGCCTGGGGACAGAACCCGAAGTCGGTGACGGCCGCCGGCGGGACGTGGCCGGCCGGCGTGTTCGACGGCAACACCTACCTGCCGGACGATCCGGTGGCCGGCGTGCACGGCACCGACAAGCGGCCGGCGCTCACCCAGACCCTGCTGATGGCGACCCAGCAGCCGGTGTTCACGCTGCTCGCCGGCGACATCTGTTACGCCAACCCGTCCGGGTCGGGTCTGCCCGCCGACGACACGACGGCGCTGACGAGGATCGCGCCGAAAGGCCGGAACCTGTACAACCCGTACGTCTGGGATGTGTTCCTGAATCAGATCGAGCCCCTCGCCGCCTCGACGCCGTGGATGTTCGCGACCGGCAATCACGACATGGAACCGCTGTACGGGAAGACGCGTTTCCTCGGCGACAGCCCGGCACACGGGTACGGCGGTCTGGTGGAACGGCTCGATTTCCCCTCGAACGGGCCGCGCACCTGCCCGTCGGTCTACAAATTCGTCTACGGCAACGTCGCTGTCGTGTCGGTCGACGCCAATGAGCTCTCCGCCGAGTTGCAGACCAACACCGGCTATTCCGGGGGCGTGCAGGTGAGCTGGTTGAAACGGACCCTGAAGCAATGGCGGACGGATCGGCCGGACATCGATTTCGTCGTCGCCTTCCTGCACCACTGCGCGTATTCGACGACGAACAACCACGCGTCCGACGGCGGCGTCCGCGACGCGCTGGACCCGTTGTTCAGCGAATACCAGGTGGACCTGGTCGTGCAGGGACACAACCATCTGCTGGAACGCACCGACCCCATCCGGTACGGCCGGCGCACCCGCCCCGCGCCCGACGGCTCGACGGTGTTCCCGGTGACGGACGGTGTCACGTACCTCTGTGTCGGCTCGGGTGGCCGGCAGCGCTACCCGTTCCGCCAGGCGCCAGGTCCCGCCGCGCCACCGCCGCCCGGGGTGAAGCCCACCGGGCCACAGCTGCTGCCGTCCGGTCAGCGCTTCCGTGGCTACCGGCCGCCGGGCGGGCCGAACTCGGTCGAGAACAACACCGGGAACATCGTGAACAGCTACGTGTGGGCAGCGGAACCCCGCGAGATCAAGAAGTCCGGTCAGCCGGCCGGCCGGCGCGTCCCGGAGACCGTGGACTGGTCGCAGGTCAGGTACGACAACTACGCGTTCATCGCCGTCGACGTGGTCCCGGCGGCCCGCGGCGCGCGCACCACGATGACCATCCGCAGCCTGGCCGACGCCCTGCCCGGCACCAAGCAGCCGTTCACCGAGATCGACCGGATCACGCTGGCCCGGACCGCCGGTCAGGGCTCGATCCGGGCGGCGAAACCGGCGACGACGGCGGCCACCTGATCCGGGGCGCTCGTGTTCGCGCCGTGGCCCCGGCCGCGCAGCGTCACCCGCTCGGCGTGCGGCAGGACCGCGGCCAGGGCGTCCAGCCGCTCCCCCAGGTGCCCGGGGCTGCGGTCGCCGCCGAGCAGCAGCACCGGCCGCCGGACCGCCGCGTACCGGGCCCGCCGGTCACCGAGCGCGTCGATCGCGAGCGTGTCGTCGATCTGCCGGGGAACGAACCGGCGCCAGCCCGGGACGGCGGCGATCAGCACGGACGACACCCAGGCGGCGGTCCGCGGGATCCGGACGATGTCGCGCAGGAACAGGTGGGCGGCGTGCCGGTAGCGGCCGTCGTCGAGCGCGTCCCGGGCCTGCCCGGCGACCGCGCCGCCGAGTGGCAGACCGGTGACCACGGGCGGCTCGTAGAGGACCGCCCCGGCGAACGCGTCCGGCGCGGCGAGCAGTGCCTCCAGGGCGACCACACCGCCGGACGAGTGCCCCACGAGAACCGGCCGGGCATCGCCGGCCAGCGCGATCGTGTCGGCCACCTCGGCGCCGATCCCGGCGGGCGGGTCGAGGTCCATGCGGTAGCGGCGGCGGCACCGCAGGATCACCGCGAACCGCGGCCGCAGCCGGTCGGCGACCCGCCGCCAGGACGTCTCGTCGCTCATCCCGGGGTGCAGGATCAGGATCGTCGCGCTCATCTCACCCGCCGATCGTCGGGAACTGCCCGGCTCCTTACCCCAGGATCGACCAGCTGTGCGGCGGGACGGTCCGGCCGTCGCCGTCGATCGGGGTCAGGCCGGCCGGGTCGATGGGGAAGGTGAACGCGGCGTCACCGGTGTTGAGCAGCGTGATCAGCCGGTTGTCGCCGGCCGACGACTCCAGCGCCAGCGCCTCGTTGGCCAGGTGCAGCGGCCGGGTCCGGGCGTGCGCGAGCCACGGGTGCCGGCGGCGGATGCCGATCAGTCGCTGGTGCAGGTGATAGGTGGGCCAGCCGAGCGCCGACAGGTCGCCGGGCCGGGCCGGGAAGAGCGGGCGGATGTCGTCGTCACCGCCGAAACGTTCCTCCTTGCGGCCCCGGTACGCCTGCTCGTCGCCGTAGTAGATGCTCGGCACTCCCCCGGTCGTGAACAGCACCGCCAGGGCGTGCCCCAGGTGCCGGAAGTCACTGAGCTGGGTGGCGATCCTGGTGACGTCGTGGTTGCCGACGAAGGTGAGCGGCGAACCCGCGTCCAGGATCGTGTTGTGCCGGTCCAGGGCCCACGCGAGCTCGTAGAAGTTGCGGTCGTTCAGGCTGCTCCAGACGGCCTTGAACAGCTCGTACTGGCTGACCGAGTCCAGAGTGCTGTCGCGCAGGTAGGCGGCGTAGTCCCCGTGGATGACCTCACCGGTGAACCAGGCGTCGGGGTGCTTCGCCCGTACCCGTGCCAGGGTCTGCTTCCAGAAACCGGGCTGGACCGCGTAGGCGGCGTCCAGCCGCCACCCGGACGCACCGCGCGCCAGCCAGTGGTCCATCACCCGCACCACGTGGCCCTGCACCTCGGGGTTGTCGTGGTCGAGTTCGACGAGCGCGCCGTGCCCCTCGAAGACCGAGTCCCGGAACCAGGACGGCGGCGCCTGGAAACCCCGGCCCACATGGTTGAACACGCCGTCCAGCAGCACGCGCATGCCGCGCTCGCGGGCCGCGCTGACCAGCTTGTCGAAGTCGGCGTCGTCGCCGAGCCGCGGGTCGATCCGGAAGTGGTCGACGGTGTCGTACCCGTGCGACTCGGAGGCGAAGATCGGGCCCAGCTGCAGACCGTTGACGCCCAGCTCGATGGCGTAGTCCAGCCAGTCGATCAGGTGCCCGAACCGGTGCCCGGGGCCGCCGTGCAACCCGCCGGTGAAGCCCAGCGGGTAGACGTGCCACCAGACAGCGTGATCGATCCAGCCGTTCATGCGTTTCCCATCTGCGGTTCCGTCGACTCCGACCCTGTCATACCCAGGATTGATGTCAGGGAGCAGGGAACTGTTCCACCGGCTTGTCGCGCATGTAGTCGGCGAGCGTCTCGTAGACGGCCGGGTTGACGATGCCGTGCGACATCCGGTCGGTGTGGTTCGCCCAGTCCGGGTTGGCCAGGTACCCGGCCACCACGAGGGAGCGGGTGCCGGCCACCAGGGCGGCGGTCTTGTCGTTGTCGGTGGTGCCGGTCTTGCCGAACACCGGGTGACCGACGACGTCACGGACCTGCGGTGCGGTCGACCCGGCGCAGCGGCCGAGCTGGGCCTGGTCGCCGACCGGGCAGCGGGCCGCGTCCAGGGCCTGCCGGGCGACGGTGGCGGTGGTGGCCTGTTCGCAGTCGGGCTGTCCGGCGTCGAGTTTCGCGCCGTCCGCCGTGGTGATCGACGCGATCGGGGTGGGCTCGCAGTACTTTCCGTCGGCGGCCAGGGTGGCGTACGCGTTCGCGATGTCCAGCGGCGTGGACAGGGAGACGCCCAGCGTGAAGGCACCCCAGTCGTGCGCGGCGTCCTTGTCGTTCGCCCGGTCGGCGTCGTCCGACGAGCGGAACGAGATGCCGAACCGTTTCGCCACGTCGACCACGTTCTCCGCGCCGACCCGTTCCTGCAGCGGCACGAAGTACGTGTTCACCGACCTGCCGAACCCGGTCCACATGTTGAAGTCGCCGGTCTCACCCGCGGAGGCGTTGCTCGGGCACCAGTAGCCGCCGCACTGCGCCGGTGCGGACGAGTCGCGGTACTGCGACCGGTACCGGGCCGGTGAGTTGATCGTGGTGTCCAGGCCCATGCCGGCCTCCAGGGCGGCGACCATGGTGAACATCTTGAACACCGAACCGGCCTGGTACCCGGGGATGCCGGCGCTGCCCGTGATGATCGGGTTGGTGGTGTTCGGGTAGGTGCCGCGGATACCGTCGGCGGCCTGTGCCGGGTTGGACGAGAGCTTGTTCTGCGGGTTGTCCGCGTCGTCGATTTTGTACTTGCGGTTCGCGGCCAGCACCCGCACGGCCCCGGTGCCGGGCTCGACGGCGGCCAGCATCAGCGCGTTCGGGTTGGTGTCCTTCTGCCGGGCGCTGATCTCGGCACGGGCGTCGGCCTGCGCGTCCACGTCGAGGGTGGTGACGATCCGGTAGCCGCCGCTCTTGAGGAGCCGCTCCCGGTCGTACGACGTCTCGCCGAAGGCGCTCTGTCCCAGCCACCACCGGTAGAAGTAGTCGCAGAAGAAGCCCCAGTTGTTCTTCGCCACCGAGACGCAGCCGCTGCTCGGGCGCTTCGTGGTCCGGCCCAGTTCCACCTTCTCGGCGGCGGCCGCCTCGTCCGCGGTGATCTGGCCCAGCTGGAGCATGTTGCCGATGATGTAGTTCCGCCGGTCCAGGGCCTGCGGGTACCCGGTCTCGGTGGTCGGGTCGAACGCGGTCGGCGCCTTCACCATGCCGGCCAGCAGCGCGGACTCGGCCACCGTCAGATCGGCCGGCTTCTTGCCGAAGTAGACCTGCGCGGCGGCGTTGATCCCGTAGGCGCCGTTGCCGAACGGCGCCATGTTCAGGTACCGCTCGAGAATCTGCTGTTTGGTCAGTTGCTTCTCGACCTGGATGGCGTATTTCATCTCGGTGAGTTTGCGTTCCGCGGTGTCCCGGGTCGCGTTCACGACCTCCTGCGGATCGCTCGCCGAATAGGCCTGCGCCATCCGCACGTACTGCATCGTGAGCGTGGAGGCGCCCTGCTGCGAACCGCCCTGATTGTTGTTCACGAACGCCCGCGCGACACCTTTCAGGTCGACACCGTTGTGTTCGTAGAACTTGTGGTCCTCGGCCGCGACGATGGCGTCCTGCATGTTCTGCGACACCTTGTCGAGCGGGACGTCGCTGCGGAACTCGTCGTACATCACGGCGATCTGGGTGCGGCCGTCCGAGGCGTAGACCCGCGACACCTGCGGCGACGACTGCTGGATCAGCTCGGCCGGCAGTTCCTCCAGCTCCTGCGAGCCGGCCTTGGCGGCCAGGCCGGCCATCGCGACGGCCGGGAGGGAGGCGGCGGAGACCACGAGCGCGGCGAGCACACCGCAGATCGTCAGGACCGCGGCACTACGTAACGGGCGGCGTTCACGAGGAGTCTTCCTGGTCACTCCCCCGAGGCTAACCAGCAAGATCGGTCGCGTTCAGGCCTAGCGGAATACGTCACATCCGTGGTGTTCGGTCGTTGCCCCTCGGCGTGGAATCCCCCGACGACAGGACGATCGATGGTTGCTGTGAATCAAGCGGTGTTACGGGACCCGGCACGGCTGGCCGCGGTGGAACAGGCCCGGCGCCTGCTGTCCACCGCGCCGATGCCCTCGGACGCCATCGCCCGGCTCGCGGCGCGGCTGCTGCGCGCCCCGATGGCCGCGATCGCGCTGATCGACGCCGACCAGGAACACTTCGCCGGCGTGCACGACCTGCCGGCCGCGCTCGCCGAGCCGGGTCACGTCGAGCTGTCGCAGTCGCTCGGCAAGTACGTCGTCAGTCACGGTCACCCGGTGCTCTCCGGCGACCTGAGCGGTGCGGAGTCCCGGGAGCTGCGGGAACACCGGCTGGCCACCGAGCACGGGATGCGGGCGTTCGCCGGTGTCCCGGTACGGGATGCCGATGACCAGCCGGTGGGCTCGCTGACCGTCTTCGACACGGTTCCGCGGGACTGGAGCACCGAGCAGCTGGACGTCCTCGGGGAGATCGCCGAACTGGTCCGGGCACCGGCCGGCCCCGCCGGCCTCGACGCCGCAGCTCTGCTCCCCGTGCTGCTGGACACCCTCTCCGTCGGGGTGATCGCCTGCGACGCCCGCGGCCGGGTCGTGCTGGCCAACCGGGCGCTGCGCGAGGTGCTCGGCTGGACGGCCACGACGCCGCTGCCCGAGGACTTCGCCCCCGCTGTCGACGGCATCCTGTACCGGGCCGACCACCGGCCGCTGCCGCTCCCGGCCACCCCGCTGATGCGTGCACTCGGCGGCGAGCACGTCCACGGTGCGGATGTGATAGCCCAGCTGCCCGGTCATCGGTCACGGACCTTCGCCGCGACCGCGCAACCGATCACGGCCGGTGACGGGCGGCGGCTGGGCGCGGTGTCGGTGGCGCACGAGGTCACCGCGCTGCGCCGGGCCGAACGGTTCCGGGACTGCCACCGCCGGGTCGAGAAGGCGCTGAAGACCGCCGACTCGGCCGAGGCGGCGGCGCCGGAGCTGCTCGAGGCGGTCGGCACCACGCTCGGCTGGCCGTGGGCGGAACTGTTCCTGATCGACGAGGCCAGCGGCGACCTGCGGTCGGTGGGGCACTACGACGGTTCCGGGACGGACGGTGCCGCGCTGTTCGGGCACACGCCGGTATGCGGCACCGGCGTCACCGGCCGGGTGTGGGAGACCGGGCAGCCGCTCTGGGTGCCCGACATCGCGCACACCGATCATGTGCCGAACCCGGTGGAGCGGGCCCGGATCGAGATGTGCCTGCGGCTGGGGGTGCGTACCGTCCTGGCCGTCCCGGTCCGCGACGGCGGGACGATGCTCGGGGTGCTCACCTGTTACGCCGGCGCCCGCGAGTTCCACGAGGACCTGCTCACGGTGCTGCTGGACGGGGTGGCCGCCCAGGTGGGGGTCTACGTGGCGCTGCGCCGGGCGGAGCAACTGGCCCGCCAGCTGGCCCGGACGCAGAACGACTTCATCGACCTGGTCGGGCACGAGCTGCGGACGCCCCTCACCTCGATCACCACCAACGCCGGTGTGCTGGCCGACGAGGCCGACGGCCTGGACGCCGAGCAACGGCACATGATCGCCACGATCAGCCGCAACTCCGGGGTGCTCCAGCAGATCATCGACACGCTGCTCGATCTGGCCGGGCTGGACTCCGGGCACGTCGGGCTGGACCTGGAGGAGGTCGACCTGGTGGAACTGGTCGGCGCCGCCGTGTCGGCGGCCCGGTCCGGGACCTCGCCGGAGATCGACGTGACGGCGCCCCTGCGGCTGACGATCCGCGGTGACGCCGGGCGGCTGCGGCAGGTGGTCACCGGGCTGCTGTCGAACGCGGCCACCTACAGCGTGCCCGGCGGCCGGGTCCGGGTCGAGCTCGGCGTCTCCGCGGACGCGGCCGAACTGGTCATCGCGGACACCGGGATCGGCACGCCGGACGACCAGCGGGACCGGGTGTTCGACAGGTTCTTCCGCGGTCGCAACGTCCGGCACCAGGGCATCCCCGGCAGCGGGCTGGGGCTGAGCCTGGCCCGGGCCGTGGTGCGGCTGCACGGCGGCGACATCCGGCTGGACGGCAACGAGCCCAGCGGGACCGTGGTCCGGGTCCGGCTGCCGCTGCCGCCATCCTGAGATCTTTCGCCGGCCGGGGCCGGTCGACCGCGACCGGACCCCGGCGCCCCCACCCGGCATGTAGCGTGATCAACGAGGGGTTCGCGGGGGTGAACATGCTGGTCGAGGTGCTTCTGGACACGCCGGTCCACGTCCACTACGGCTTCCTCAGTCTCAGCGAGGCCGACACCGACCCCGGCGACCCGGACGACGCCAGACGCGGCCAGGTCAACGGGCTGTGCGGGGCGTCCATCCCCGGCGTGCTGCACCTGAAGACCGGGCTGCACACCGGCACCGTGCAGGTCCGCGTCGAGTTGCACACCGACGCGCCCCGGCTGGACGGCGGCTGGCAGGACGTCGTGGAGGTGCTGTTCAGCACGCAGGCCGACGAACTGGTGCTGGCGGCGTTCGACACCGTGCACGGACCGGTCGACCTGCCACCCGGCAACTACCGGGCGCGCTTCTGCGGCGCCGACATGCAGCGGGGCCACGACCTCGACACCGCAGCCGGCGACGACCCCGTCGACCGCTACCTGCTGCAGTTCTGGCCGGCCGCCGGGGTGGACCGGATCGTGCGGCAGGGCAGCGAGGTCGCCGCGTACTGGCACGGCCTGCGCGACGACAGCCGCTCCCGCTGGACCCGCGACGAACTGGTCCAGCGGGTCGCCGACCTGCGGCGGCAGCGCGCCGACCGGGAGAAGCTGGAGTCCGAGGACGAACTCGACGAGATCTGGGGCGACGACGTGCCCCACGACGAGGAACTGCGCGACGCCGGCTGGTTCGCGGCCCGGCTGTGGCGGCACGACCGGGCCCTCGTCGAGGCGTTGCGGCGGGCCGACGACGACCTCCGGCGCGCGGTGACGGCCTGGGCGATCGAACGGATCCTGCTCGCCGCCGGCCTGCTGCAACACCCATGGGCGGCGCGGGCGATCACCGCGCTGCGCGACGGCACACCGCTGCCGGACCGCTGGGAGGTGGGCGAGACCCTGCCACCCCTGCCGGCGGCCCCCGGCTTCGGCGACGAGCGCGCCGCCGACAAACACAGCGCCGTCGAGGCGATGTACAACGCCGGCGTCGGCCTGGACACCCTCGGCGACGTCTGCGAGGCACTCGTCACCGCCGCCGGCCCGGACCTCGACCCCTTCCTCGACCAGGTGCGCGAGAGCTTCGATCTGCCCTGAGCGCGTCGGTCGACCCGCTGCCGGCCCCGGCGCCGGGCGGCGGCGGGACCGGCAGCGGCCGATCAGTCGACGGCGGTCCCCTCCAACTCGACCGTCTGGCCGGGCACCGCGAGCCGCCGCACCTCGAGCATCGTGGTGGCCGGCGCCGCACCGGCCGCGCCGAGCCGTGCCGCCAGCTCACCGTAGTGCGGGAAGAGCGCGTCCACGTCGGTGGTGTAGACGTTGAGTCGGACCAGGTTCGCCAGCGACATGCCGGCCCCCGCGAGCACCGCCTCCAGGTTGTCCAGGCTCAGGGCCAGCTGCGCCGCCATGTCACCGTCGTGTTCGGGCTTGCCGTCGCCGTTCATCGCGGTCTGCCCGGAGCAGTACAGGGTCCGGGTGTGCCCGCTGACCAGCTCACCCTGGTTGAACCCCAGCGCCACCGACCAGCTCACCGGGTTGACCGCCGTCCGCAACATCGTCACATCGTCTCCGTTCCACAAGTCTCGCCAGGTGCCTTGCGGACGAGCCTCGCAACGAATCACGACATCCTGTGTCAGGTATTGCGATAGAGTTCCGTGGATGCGCGCCGACCGGCTGGTGTCCCTGGTGCTGCTGCTACGCCAGCGTGGCCGGTTGACCGCGGACGCCCTGGCCCGCGAGCTGGAGGTGTCCACCCGCACGGTGCTGCGCGACATCGAGGCGCTCTCCGCAGCCGGTGTCCCCGTGCACGCGGAGCGCGGCCGGCACGGCGGTTTCGCGCTGCTACCCGGGTTCCGGACCGAGCTCACCGGCCTCAACCCCGAGGAGGCCCTGGCCCTGCTGACCGCCGGTTCGGTGCGCGCCGAGCAGGTGCTGGGTCTCGGCCCGGCGCTGGCCTCGGCCCGGCGCAAGGTGGTGGACGCGCTGCCGGAGAGCCACCGGGTCACCGCGAGCGACGCCGCACGCCGGTTCCTGGTCGAACCGGAGGCCGACCTGCTCTCCCGCCGCCAGGTGATCGAGGAGGTGCCGGACGCGACGATGACCGAGGTCCGGCGGGCGGTGCTGGCCGGGCGCCGGCTGCGCCTGCACTACGCGGCCACCGGGCAGGAGCCGCGGTGGCGCACGGTCGACCCGGTCGGGCTGGTCACCGTGCGCGACCGGGTCTACCTGCTGGCCACCCGGGCCGGTGCGGACCGCACGTACCGGCTCTCCCGGGTGCTGGCCGCCGAGGCGCTGCCCGAGCCGGCGCAGCGACCGGACCACGTCGACCTGGACCGGATCTGGCGGGACCGGCGCGCCCGCTTCCTCGCCGACGGCCACCTCACCGCGCTGGTGCTGGTGGACCCGGCGCGGCGGGCGGAACTGCTGGACAGCGCGGTGGCCGTCCGTGCCGAGGAACCGGAGGCCGGCGGCCGGCTGCGGCTCGAGGTCACCTACCAGGACCTGCGGCACGCCGTCTGGGCGCTGTGGCAGCTCGGCACGGCCGCGGAGGCCCTCGAACCGCCGTCGCTGCGCGCCGCCCTGCACGACCGCGCCGCCGCCCTGGCCGCCCGGTACGCCGCCCGCTGATCACCTGACGCCGGCCCGGCTACGCCGGCGGGAGCAGGAGGGCTGCGGGAGGATGGCGAACGGCTACGCCCGCGGAGTGCCAGCGGCTACGCCCGCGGAGCACGAGCGGCTACGCCCGCGGGAGTGCGCCCGGCGAGTCGATCACCGACAGGGCGAGCGGTGCGGGCAGTGCGGCCACGCCCGGCCCACCGGCGCGGACCCAGTCGACGAGGTCGTCGACGATCACGTCCTCCAGGACCAGCCCGAACCAGACCGGCCGGGCACCCCGGCGGCGGGCGGCCGGTGCCGGTTGCACGACCACGACGTTGGACTGGTCGCAGACGTCCAGGCACAGGCTGGTGCGTACCCGATGATCGTCGCCCAGGCCGGCACGCAGCCGCTCCACCTGCCCGGCGTGATCGACCGCCGGGTGCTTGCGCGGGCTGCCGCAGCAGCAGTCCCGGCACACCGTCACCGTGCACTCCACCGTCGAGGTCCTCCGTCCCGTCGTGAACGGCCGCCACCGTACCCCGCGCCGCGTGGGCCGCCGACGCCCCGCCCCGGACCGCAAAGGCGCTAGGATCGACCGCCGTGATCAGTGCTGATGCCGCGGTGCGTATCGCCCGCCCGAGCCGGGACCTCGCCGCCGCCGACCCGGACGGCTACCGCCTGGTCCTGTCCACCCGCTCCTGGTCGAACGCGTGAGCCCGCGCGACGAAGAACCGAGCCCGCGCGACGAAGGACCGGTCCTGCGCGGCGAACGAGTGATCGTGCGTCGATTCACCGCCGGCGACCTCGCGGACTTCCTGGCTTACCAGGCCGACCCGGTGGTGCGCCGGCACCTGCCGGGCGAGCCGATGAACCCGGCGGAGGCGGCGGGTTTCCTGACCGCCCAGGCCGCGCTGGGCGAGGACGCCCGGGACGCCTGGCACGGGTACGCCGTGCGGCTGACCGCCGGCGGGCGGGTGATCGGTGATGTCGGCGTCTGGTTGTCGTCGCGGCCGGACCAGGCGGACTCCGGCGACGTCGGCTTCCAGTTCCATCCCGAGTTCCACGGATTGGGCTACGCCGGCGAGGCCATGCGCCTGTTCCTGACGCACGTCTTCGGGACTCTCGGCCTGCAGCGGGTCACCGCGAGCTGCGACGCGGCGAACGCGGCGTCGCGGGCGCTGCTGGAACGCCTCGGCATGCGGCCGGCTCACCGGTCCGGCACCGACCTGGAGTACGGCCGGCGCCGCGACGACTGGCCGCGGGCCTGACCACTGTCTTCGGCGCGAATCCGCCCGTACCGGGGCACTCCCCGTGCGACGATCGTTGCCGGGGGTGTGACCTGGTATGCCCGACGACGAGGCCCAGCGGGTGGCGGCTCTGCACGAGACCCGTGTGCTCGACACCGAGCGGGACCGCGACTTCGACGACATCGCCCTGCTCGCCATGGAGGTGTGCGGCACGCCGATCGGGCTGGTCAGCCTGGTCGACAGCGACCGGCAGTGGTGCAAGGCCAAGGTCGGCTTCGAGCTCGACGGAACCAGCCGGGACATGTCGTTCTGCACGCACGCGGTCGCGGACCGGCAGCTGATGGAGGTCGGCGACACCACCGCCGACCCCCGGTTCGCGGACAACCCGCTGGTGACCGGGCACGGTGTGCGCTTCTACGCCGGTGCGCCGCTGATGCTGCAGGGTGGGCACGTCATCGGCACCGTCTGTGTCCTGGACCGGGAACCCGGGCAGCTCAGCGCACCGCAGCGGCGGGCCCTGCGGGCGCTGGCCCGGCACGCCGCGGCGCTGCTGGACCTGCGCCGGTACGCCAGCACCGCGGCACAGAGCACGCAGCGGCTGCGCGAGCTGGACCGGTTGATGGAGTCGTTCCTGTCGAATGTCAGCCACGAGCTGCGGACGCCGCTGACCACCATCCGCGGGTACCTGGAGATGATGCTCGACGCCGAGTACGACCCGGTCAGCGCGCGCCGGTTCCTGTCGACGATGCAGCGCAACGCCGACCGGCTGCTGCGGCTCATCGACGACCTGTTGCAGGTGGCGCGGCTGCGGGAGCAGGACATCGACCTGAACCGGGTCGAGATCGACCTGGCCGACCTGGCGTTCCAGCTGGTCGCCGGTTCCCGGCCGCTGGCCGAGCACAAGAACATCACCCTGGTCGAGGAGACCGAGCGGCCGGTGACGGCGCTGGGCGACCCGCAGCGGCTGTCGCAGGCGCTGAGTCACCTGCTGCTCAACGCGATCAAGTTCACCCCGGCGGGCGGGCGGGTCACCGTGGCGACCCGGGCGGCGAACGGTCCGTGCGTGATGATCACCGACTCGGGTACGGGTGTCGCCGAGGCCGACCTGCCGTACCTGTTCGACGCGTTCTACCGCTCCCCCAGCGCCGACGCCGAGGCGGTCCCGGGTGTCGGCGTGGGCCTGACGCTTGTCAAGTCGATCGTCGACGCGCACCACGGCACCATCACAGCCGAGCAGGCGCCCGGCGGTGGCATCTGCATCCGGATCACCCTGCCGGCGGCCGGCGCCGTCGTGACGTAGCGGGGCGGGCCCGTGCGGGCCGGGTCGAGCTGGAACGACCGGCGCCGGGCCGGGCGGCGTCCCATCCTGGTCGGGGGTACTCGTGGCGAAGCTGGACGGAAGCGAACACGGTGAGGCGTTCTTGTCGTCGGTGGTGAGGTCGACAGCGGACGCCATCATCGGCTGCGACGTGCAGGGGCGGATCACCGCCTGGAACCCGGCCGCGGAGCGGATCTACGGGTACCGCCGCGACGAGGTGCGGCGCCGGCCGGTGACGATGATGTACCCGACCGACGTCTTCGACCGCGACTGGCAGGTGTTCCAGAAGGCTCTGCGCGGCACACCCACCGGCCAGCTGCGGACCGTGCGGTTGCGCAAGGACGGGTCCCGGGTGCCGGTCCGCATGTCGTTCGCCCCGATCGAGGGCGTCGACGGGTCGGTGCGGGGCGTGGTCAGCGTCGCCCACGAGCTGACCGACGAGATGCGCGCCGAGGCCCGCCTGGTGGCGTTGCTCCAGGCCACCCCGGACGTGATCCTCGGGATCAACCGCGACGGGTTGATCATGTTCGCGAACTCCTCGTGCGAGCGACTGCTGGGCTACCAGCCGGACGAGCTGACCGGCCGGCACGCCCGTACCCTGTTCGCCGAGGAGGAGCGCGCCGACCTGGTCGCGCTCCGCGAGCGCCTGTTCACCGACCCGGAGCTGCGGGAACACACCCACACCGTGTCCACCAGGATGCTGCGCAAGGACGGCACCTTGCTGCCCGGGGAGACCCGGTTGAGCTGGCAGAACGAGCCCGGCGGACCGCTGCTGGTCGCGGCCGTGCGGGACCTGTCCGAGCTGCACCGGGCGGAGGCCCGGCTGCGGGCGCTGCTGGAGGCGGTGCCGGACGCGATCACCGGCATCTCCCCCGACGGGCGGATCGTGCTCGTCAACCAGGGCACCGAACGGCTGCTCGGCCATCCGCGGGACCGGCTCCTCGGTGAGCCGTACGCCATGCTGCTGCCCGAGGCGGAACAGGACCGCATCGCGCAGGTGGTGGCGGAGGTGTTCGCGGCGCCGCAGCCGCCCACCGTGGTGTACGCCGAGGTGATCCGCGCCGACGGCACCCGGGTGCCCACCGAGAACACGGTGACCCGGTTCGACGCCGGCAGTGACCGGATGCTGCTCGTGGTCGGCCGCGACATCACCGAGCGGGTGACCGCGGAACGGGAACGGACGCGCCTGGTCGAGCAGGTGGAACGGCAGCGCACCGAACAGGCGATCCTGCGCGCGCAGCGGCTGGAGGCGCTGGGGCAGCTCGCCGGCGGGGTCGCCCACGACTTCAACAACCTGCTCGCGGTGATCGCCAACTACGCCGATCTGCTCGGTGACGAGGTGGCCGATCTGGCGCGCACGGACGCCGCGCAGTGGCAGCCGTTCGTCGACGACCTGGCGCGCATCCAGCAGGCGGCGCAGCGCGGCGCCGCCCTGACGCAGCAGCTGCTGGCGTTCAGCCGCCGCGACCTCAACCGTCCCCGGATCCTGGAACCGGGCACCGTGCTGCGCCGGCTGCTGCCGTCGCTGCGGACCACGGTCGGTGCGGACCACGACCTCGACCTGGACGTGGCCGCCGACGTGTGCACGGTGGTGCTGGACCCGGGCCGGCTGGAGCAGATCCTGGTCAACCTGTGTGTCAACGCCACCGAGTCGATGCCCGGCGGCGGCCGGATCCACGTCACCGCCGACAACCTGTGCCCGGCGCAGCCGGATGTGCGCTTCCAACCGGCCACCCACCCGGGGCAGCGTTATCTGCGGCTGCGGGTGGCGGACACCGGCGCGGGCATGGCGGCGGAGGTCGCCGCCCGCGCCTTCGAGCCGTTCTTCACGACCAAGGCCAAGAGTACGGGCGCCGGCCTGGGACTGGCAGCGGTGTACGGCATCGTCGGCCAGGCGGACGGCTGCCTGCGGATCGACTCGGCCCCCGGCGCCGGCACCACGGTGACGGTGCTGCTGCCCGCCGCGGACGAGAGCGCCACCGCACCGGCCGACAGCCCGGCCTCCGGCTCGGCCGCGACGAGCGTCCCGGACGCCGCCGGGTCGGTCGCCGTCGCCCTCGACGCCAACGCGGCCGCCGGTTGCCGGGTCGACTACGCGGTGACCAACCAGTGGCAGGGCGGCTTCGGCGCCGCCGTCTCCGTCACCAACCTCGGCGATCCGATCACCGGCTGGACCCTGACCTTCTCGTTCGCGGCAGGTCAGAGCGTCACCCAGCTGTGGAACGGCTCCGTCACCCAGTCCGGCTCCACCGTGTCGGTCCGCGACGCCAGCTGGAACGCGGCCGTACCCACCAACGGCAGCGTCTCGTTCGGCTTCAACGCCACCGCCACCGGTGCGAACCCGGCGCCGGGCGCCTTCGCCCTCAACGGCACGGCGTGTACGGGCGGCGTCACCGGCCCGTCCAGCCCGGCACCGTCCAGCCCGGCACCGTCCAGTCCCGCTCCGTCCAGCCCGGCACCCAGCAGCCCGGCGCCGTCCAGCCCGGCGCCGAGCAGCCCGCCGCCGGTGGGGTCCGGTCGGCAGATGGAGCGGCTCGACCGGGGGCTGATCAGTGTGCGCTCCGGCAGCGGCAACCTGGTGAGCTGGCGATGGCTGGCCGCCGACCCCGCCGACGTGGCGTTCAACGTCTACCGGGACGGCACGCGCGTCAACCCGTCCCCGATCACGGGATCGACGAACTACCTGGACGCCGGTGCCGCGGCGGGTGCGGCGTACACCGTGCGTGCCGTGACCGGCGGCACCGAACAACCGGCCTCACCGGCCGCGCTGCGGTTCGGCAACGGCTACCTCGACGTACCCGTGCAGAATCCGGACCCGGCACGGTACGCCGCCAACGACGCCAGTGTCGCCGACCTCGACGGCGACGGGCAGCTCGACATCATGCTCAAATGGGAGCCGCTCAACGCCAAGGACAACTCGCAGGCCGGCGTGACCGATCCGGTCCACATCGACGCCTACCGGACGAACGGCACCCGCCTGTGGCGGATCAACCTGGGCCGCAACATCCGCGCCGGTGCCCACTACACCCAGTTCCAGGCGTACGACTACGACGGTGACGGCTCCGCCGAGGTCGCCATGAAGACCGCCGACGGCACCGTGTCCGGAACCGGTCAGGTGATCGGCAGCGCGACCGCGGATCACCGCAACGCCGACGGGTACGTGCTGGCCGGGCCGGAGTTCCTCACCGTGTTCAACGGCCGCACCGGTGCGGCGCTGGCCACCGCGAACTACGACCCGCCGCGCGGCACCGTGTCGTCGTGGGGGGACAACTACGGCAACCGGGTGGACCGGTTCCTGGCCGCCACCGCGTACCTGGACGGCGCACGGCCCAGCATCGTCATGGCGCGGGGCTACTACACCCGTACCGTCATCGCCGCCTGGGACTTCCGCAACGGTGCCCTGACCCGGCGCTGGACGTTCGACAGCAACGCCGCGGGCAACAGCACCTACGCCGGTCAGGGCAACCACAACCTGTCGATCGCCGACGTGGACGCCGACGGCCGCGACGAAATCGTCTACGGTGCGATGGCCGTCGACGACAACGGCACCGGTCTGTGGAACAACCGCAACGGCCACGGCGACGCCATGCACGTCGGCGACCTCGATCCGACCCGTACCGGACTGGAGGTCTTCAAGGTCGACGAGGACGCCAGCAAGCCGTCGTCCTGGTTCGCCGACGCCCGCACCGGCCAGGTCCTGTGGTCCACACCCGCCTCCGGGGACAACGGCCGCGGCGTCTCCGCCGACGTCTGGGCGGGCAGCCCCGGCGCCGAATCCTGGTCCTCGGCACCGGCCGGGCTACGCTCACCCAACGGCACCGTGGTCAACAGCCGCAAACCGGGCTCGACGAACTTCCTGGCCTGGTGGGACGCCGACCCGGTCCGCGAACTGCTGGACGGCACCCACATCGACAAGTACGGCACCACGGGCGACACCCGTCTGCTCACCGCCTCCGGCGTGCACGCCAACAACGGCACCAAATCCACGCCCGCCCTCTCCGGCGACATCCTCGGCGACTGGCGCGAGGAAGTCATCTGGCCGACCTCGGACAACACGGCCCTGCGCATCTACGCGACCCCCACCCCCACCGACCGGCGGATCACCACGCTGCTCCAGGACGCCCAGTACCGCCTGGCCCTGGCCTGGCAGAACACCGCCTACAACCAGCCCCCGCACCCCAGCTTCTTCATCGGCGACGGCATGCGCACCCCGCCCCGCCCCACCATCCGCCAACCCTGACCAGCTCATATGCCCTCCAGGCCCGGTGCGCTACCACCCTGCGCTGGGCCTGGCCCGGTCGACAGTTCCTCTCGCCGTTGCAGCTCTGGGGCCGTCGTGGGGCCGTGGTGGTCATCCAGGTCGGCGAGGAGCGCATCGATGGCGCCGCGCGCCCGGCCCGGGCTGTCCGGCATCAGGTGCCCGTAGACCCGCAAGGTGAACGCGGGGTCAGCGTGCCCCATCCACTCCGCCAGGTCGCGGACACTGACACCCTGGGCCAGCAGCTGCGAGGCGAACAGATGACGCAACGCGTGCGTTCCGTTACCGCGCACCGCCGGCACGCCCGCCGCCGCCAGCCCTGGTTTCCAGGCGCAGCCGTCGAACGTCTGCTGCCGCAGCGGCGTGCCCTTGCCGGTCGTCAGGATCAGCGGCACCGTCACCATCTTGCCCCGCTCCGGGTCCTCCCACGGCAGTGTCACCGAGACAGCGGGGAACGCCGCCAGGTGGGCTCTCACGGATCGCGCCACCGACCCCGACAGCGGCGTCTTCCGTTCCCGGTCGTTCTTCGGCGATCCGAAAACCAGCCGGGAACCGACCCGCTTGACCTGCCGCCGGATGGTCAGCCACTCGGCGTCGAAATCCTCCGGCGAGATCCCGAACGTCTCGCCCTCCCGCGTGCCGCAGCCCGCAGCGAGGTCCACATACACCTGGTAGCGCGCCGGCATCGCGGCACGAACAGCCGCGACCGTCGCCGGGAGCCACGGCACGACCTTCGAGACCTGCGGCTTCGGGATCGTGACGGACTTGGCGGAGCACGGGTTCTTCGCTATCCGGCCGTCATCGACAGCAGCAGTCAGAATCCCGCTCACGTGGGCGAACAGCACGACCCGGGTGTTCACCGACAAGCCTTTGCCGATGAGCCAGGTGTCCCACTCCCGCAGCGTTCCCGGGTAGACGGTGTTGACGGCACGGCGGCCAAAGAACGGGATGACGTGCAGCCGCACCCGGCTCTCCACAGACGTGCGCGTCGATTCGTCGAACCTGCTGTTGCGGACGTACGCCAACGCCAATTCGTCAAAGGGCTTCTTCCCACGCTGCGGGTCCAGGTAGTGACCACGGTTCTTGTCCGCCTCGACACTGGCAAGGAACGCCTCAGCCTCGCGCTTCTGGCGGTCCGGGAACGAGCTGTTGCGTTCCTTGCCGTCCGGCGCGATGTAGCGAACCCGATAGCGCAGGCCCACGCCGTGCCGGTCGGTCTTCTCCCGGCACTTCTTGCCGTTCGGTCCGGGAACGTCTTTGAACCAGCGGTCCTCGATGTGGCCCATGGCTACGCCGCCTCTTGGTCGTGGAACCAGGCGCGGACCGTGTCGGGGTCGTAGCGCAGGTGCCGGCCGATGCGGGCGGCTGGCGGGCCGTAGTGGCGTTTGCGCCAGGTGTAGAGGGTTTCTACGGGCACGCCGAGGTAGACGGCCACGTCGGAGACCGTCCATCGCGGTTGCTGTCCAGGTGTTGCCATCGGTCCTCTCCGTCGATTCGTCGTCAAGGTGGGCTTGACGGTCGGCGGCCGTTCACGCGGCCAGGGTGCTCAGGTGGTGCCTGGCGGCGTTCTGGTGTTCTCGTGCCATCGCGGCGGAGGTGTTGGCGAGCATGGCGTCTGCGGGGGTGCGCCATCCGGCGCCGACGAATTGCAGGAAGTTGACGACCAGCGTCGTCGGCTGGCCGCTGGGTTCGGTGTGCTCTGGTCCGGCCGTCTGGGTGCGGCGGAACGCGACGCGTTGGTCGCGGAGCAGGGCGAAGGTGATGGAGTAGCGGCGGCTTTTGGTGAGGAAGTGGCCGCCGAATCCGAGCATGTGTGCCCATCGGCGCAGCTTGAGGTATGGGCTGGCCGGTGGCCCGGCCGGCTCCTGGCGGGCTGCGTCGGCGGCGGCGATCTGTTCGGCGGCGCAGGTGGGGCAGGTCCGGTAGCGGGTGCAGCCGCCGCAGCCGGGATCGGTGCGCAGCTCCCCGAACGGCCGGACCGGGGCGGGCCCACCGCGGCTGCTCGGGCCGAGCGGTGCAGGCGGTTCGGGACTGGTGCGGAAGTTGCCGAGTCGCCAGCAGGCGTCGATGAGTCGTTCGGTGTGGGTGCCGTCCGCATCCGCGTACAGGTCGATGGTCTGTTCGGTCAGGCGGGTGGAGGCGTGCCCGGTGACCTCGGTCGACTTGGTGGCGTACTTGGCGAGGTAGGCGGCGACCTGGGCGTCGGTGACCTCACCGAGCCCCGCGATGGTGATGACCTTCGTCAGGATCTGCTCGCCCCAGGCGATGGGCCAGCCCTCGGGCCGGGCCGGATGCGGGTCGCTGGTGAACATGACGGTGCGGGCGGCGTGGTCGATGGCGTCGACCAGGTCGGCGGCGTCCAGCTCGGCCGGTGGCGGTATGACGGCGTCGGGTTGTTCGGGGTCGAAGCCGTCTAGGCGCACGATGGCGTGGAAGTGCGCGACGCCGCGTCGCTGCATTTCGGCGGCTTTGCCGAACGACAGCCGCAGCGGCAGCACGTGGCGCACCTTGCCGGTCTTCGGCGAGAACACCGGCACTTCGGCGACGCCGCGTCGTTTCGCCAGCTGGCGGATGTGGCGGTTGACGGCGATGGTGGTGCGCCGCCACAGCTCACCGGCGTACAGGTTCCAGACGGCTTGTGCCCGGTAGTCGTAGCAGTCCAGGCACAGTGGCGAACCCAGGCACCGATCGGTGGTGTCGTGGCGGGCGAAGCAGGCCAGTTTCACGCCGTGCGGGCAGACGGTCAGGTCGCGGCGGCCGTGGCACGGCTCGGGGCGGCAGTCACAGTCGGTGCGCCGGGTGCAGGTGTGCCGCCGGACGTGGCGGGTGTGGACCTCACCGAAGCTGGGTGCGGTGAAGGTCGGGAACACCGCCGGGTGATGCGCGACCTGTTCCGGCACGCCTTTGCCGCCGACCAGCCCGGACCGGATCACCTGGTAGGCGTCGCGTTTGTAGCGTTCGGAGCAGGCCGGGCAGACGGCGTCGCGGCGGTTGCCGCACGGCTTGTAGATGACCCCGTCCGGCATGTCCGCCGTCGCCCGTTCGGCGAGGATGCGGCCGGTGGTGGCTTCGACGGTGGCGAGGGTTCCGGCGAGCCGCACCGGGCGGGTACACGCGGCGGCGGGCCGCACGTGGGCGAGCCACGCGGGGTAGTCGTCGCGGGCGGCACGGGCGATGGCCTGCTGCCGCAGGTCGGTCGATTGCCGGAACCAGACCGGGACTGTGAGTTGGGTGGTGGTCACGCAGACCACCAGGCGGGGCCGATGTCGAACAGGGCGGGCTGGCGGGAGGCTGCCGCGACTTTGGTGATGAGTCGGGTGCGCCAGGCGAGTGCGTAGCGGGCGCAGTTCGCGCAGTTGCGGTGTCCGTGACATCCGGGCAGGGCGGGTTCTCGTCGGGCTTGGGCGCTCCAGGCCATCGAGTCGGCCGAGGCGAGTAGATGCCCGTGCCGGGCCAGGCCGAGGGTTTTGAAGCCGAACCCGTGCAGCCGGGTGAGTCCGGCCTGGTGCAGTGCGGTGAGGATGTCGCCGACCTGGACGGTGGACTGTCGCCGGCATACCGAGCCGACTCCGACCAGTGGCATGCGGGTGAGGTCGATACCGGCGCGCTGGTAGCGGTCGACGCAGCGTAGGTAGTCGCCGGGTGTCCAGCCTTGCACCACGGGCACGAACGGCAGATCGGGTGCGAGGTCGCGTAGCCGTTCGTAGTTGGTGATGGTGCGGTCTTGGTGCTCGGCGACGGTCAGGCCGGTCTTGGCGAGGATGGCCGGCTCACACATCCAGTCCTGCGGGGCTGCCCAGGCCAGGTGGCCGATCTCGTCACGGTAGCGGCGCACCCGGTTGGCGTAGACGGCCGGGGCGGGGCCGGTGTCCCAGGTGCCGTACTGGCTGAGTTCGGTGAATCCGCCGGAGTCCAGCGCCCACGGTGCGGCAGCGACCGGTAGGCGCCGGTAACGGCGCAGGCGTCGGTCGGAGACGAACAGCGGCACACCGAGGGCGGCGAGCCAGTGTGGCTGGTGGGTGCCGAGGTAGAACAGGGTCGGCTCAGCGCAGGGGACCGCACCCGCAGCGGTTGCTGCGGGTGCGACGCTCAACGTGGAGACGGTCACCGGGTCGCCTTGCTGGGGCGGCTGCCGTTGACGGCGTGTTCGGTACGGGTCGGGCCGTGGTCAGCGCGTAGCGCTGCCAGTGCTTCGGCGGCCTGGTCCGAGTTCACCTTCAGTCGTGCGGCCAGTTGCCCGGCGGTGATCGGGGTTCCGTTGTCGGCCTGATACTGCTGGGCGATCTGATCGGCGCGGCGCAGCACGTGTTCGGGCACCAACGGCAGACGTAGCTGGGTCCGGTCCGGCTCGGTGACAGAGATGTCGGCGGCGGGACGGGCCAGGTTGTCTGTGCTGGTGTCGGAGGTGTGCGGGCGGCGATCGGTCGCGGCAGTCGGCCGAGGTTCGGTTGCCGGTCGGTGCGGGCGGGGCCGTTCGGTTCGGGTGATCCGGGCGGCTACGACATCCGGGTTGGGGATGTCGACCGGCCGTGCGGGACGCGCCGTCTCCGGAGCTACCGGAGCAAGGGTGGCGGCTTGCGTGTCGTCGGCCGGGCGCGGCACGCCCAGGAGGGCGGGCGCGGCCGGCGGTTCGGGGGTGACGGCACCGGTGGTGTCGTCAGCCCGTGCGGGCTGGACTGGGGTGTGCGGCTGGTTGCCGGTCGCCAGGATGGCGCCGGTAGCCATGACCATCAGCCCGTCGACTGCGAGCGGGCCGAGGATGCACACGAGGGTTTCCTCGCCGTAGTGGTCGAGGAGACCGGACAGGTGCCGGTAGGACACCAGGGCAGCCACGATGGCCACGGGCAGGAGCCCGGCCCAGCGGATGAGCTGCCAGATACGGCCGTCGGGCCAGGCCACGCGGGCCAGGATTTCGACGGCGACGAACAGGAAGACCGGCCAGACGACCGCGCCGACGACGGCACCCGGTTCGGGTGTCCAGTTCGCCGTGGTGTCTTCCTGGGGTTGGATGAAGGAGTGAGCGACGTTCGCGGCGATCGACACCGCGCCGCCGAGCATGGCACCGGCATACGCCCAGGCGCGTCCGGTGGTACGGGCCGTCATGCCGGCTTCTGCGAAGGCGCGGCCACCGGCTCGGTGCGCATCAGGGTGTAGCCCAGGATGAGGGCGTTGGCGAAGCCAAGTTCCCGCTGGTAGTAGTTCTGCAGCATGACAACTTGCTCGTAGCGGCGGATCGGCTGCAGCAGCGAGATCTCGGCGTTGGCGAAGCTGATGTTGCCGCCGGTGTTGTGGTTGAACGAGACGAAGTAGTGGTAGAGGTGCGATCCCGCGTCGTTGCCGGTCGCTCCGTTGGGGTTGGGGTTGGGTCGGTTGTCAGTGGTCATGGCGCCGTCTCCGTTCCGTTCAGGGTGAACAGGGGTAGTGCGGGACGGTTCGGGTCCGGCGCGTGTGAGGCTGCCTGCCGAACCGCTGCTCGCGAGGCGCGAGCGTGGTGCTGGCTGAGCAGGTCAGCGTGTTGGTCAGGGGTCAGTCGGGCGACCGCGTCCCGGTCTTCTCCACGCCGCCGCAGCAGCAGCGGACGCACGGTGGCGTTCGTGGGACAGTCCAAGACCTTGTCGGGGTACGGGTAGCCGCAGCCGGGGCAGCGTGATGCCGCCGGGCTACCGGGATGGTGATCGGCGAACACCTGCACGAGGGTCGCCACGGTCACGCCGAGACCCGCTTGCCGGAGCCGGATGTCGAGGGCGTGACGGGAAGAAGTGGAGGAGTCGCCGTAGCGCTGTTGCGCGGCCTGCTTGGACACGCCAAGACGGCGGGCGATCTCGTCCCAGGAGTAGGAGTAGGGCTTGGCACGCAGACCGGCCACGGCCAGACGCAGCATCGCGTCCACCTCGGCAGACAACGTGACCATCGAGGCCAGGGCTTCGACGTCACCGGCGGCGACGCGACGGCCGTAGGCGCGGATGATGCGACGCGCGAACGCGTCGAACTGAGCGGTTTCGACGTGCCGCCGGGCACGCTTACGCGGACGGGAAGTCATGATCCGACCACCCCCGCCACGGCGAGCACGACGACCGCGACAGCGGTCAGCCGCAGACCGGCACGCTGCCAGCCAGCAGCCAGCGCCCACCACCGCCAGGTGAACAGGTACGCCGGGCGTCCGAGACGGCGGTTACCCGCAGCCCAGAACGTGCAGTTGGAATGCCTGCGGCCATCCAGCGGACGACCCGAGGCGAACCGCACCAGCACGGCGAACGCCATCCACAACCAGTTGTGCCGGCCACGGGTCCGACGCTTGCGCGTCAAGCCAGACTTGACGGTGTTCTTGTTCATCGGTCGTCACCGTCCTGAGCCGCCGTTTCGGCGTCCTCGGCTGCGACGACGTCCGCACAGGACGGTCCGCCGCTGTACGAGGTGCGGCAGTACGGGTAGCCACCCGGAGCACCGCAGAACAGGCAGGTCGTTCCCGCATCCGATGCGCACCGCACACACGCGGACCCATCCGAGAACAGGTGGCAGAAGCACCATGCTTCGCAGGCCGAACAACCGGCCTTGGTTCCCCACGGGTGCTGCTTGCCGTCGTGCTGGGTAGGTGCGGCTTCACCGCTGATCAGGCGAAGAACTTGTTCAGTGGTGACACCTGATGCGGCCAGCTGCTCGTTCATCTCATCGATGGCTCGCAGAGCGTCGAGCAGCTCGTGTTCCGGCGTGGCCGCCGCCTTGCGCAGGACGCGGGTGACGTCGGCCAGAGCGCGGCCTTTGGCGTCGTTGAAGTCGTAGGATTCCGAGCCGTCCTCGACCAGCAGGAACCGGTCCAGGTGCAACACAGCCGCCTCGAAGTCAACGAACGCGGGGTCATCGAAGTGTTGCGCCGGAGCGTCGACCGGGCCGCCGTAGCAGGCCATACCGATAGCACCGACCAGACAGGCCGGAGGCGTGAACACGCCCTCGGTGGCGTCGTAGTAGCCGCCCTGGATCCAGCCGTGCCGTTCCAGGTACAGCGCCGCTGACCGCAGCACCTCAGCCACCGTCGCGCAGACGGCGCAGGTCGGCTGAGCCGACGCAACACCGAACATCGCCTCGCACGAGCCGCAGACATCGAACGTCTGCGGCTTAGCCTGCTGCGCAGGCACCGAGGTAGCCGGCACGCAGTCCGGGCACAGCGGCTCGTCCCACGTGTAGACCCACGGCAGCACGTTGCCGCACTGCTGGCACCAGCCAGGCACCGTGATCGGTGCGTACGCCGGAACCGGCTGCGCGGTCTCGTCCCGCACGGTGGCCGGGAAGACTGCCGTGCTCATCGCCGAGGCGATGTGGGCGCGGAAACGGCTGCCGTTGCTCAGCAGACCAGCGAGTGCAGCTGCCGAGCCGTCCGTGTCGCGGCGGGGTTCCGGGGCAGGGTTGTTCGTGTCCTGGGTAGGGTTCATCGTGCCGACTCCTTCCATCGGAGGTGAGTTGGTTGGTAGGGCGGCGGCATCAGGACTGCTTTGGTCGGTAGGGCCTGATGTCGACCGCTCGGACCGTGGTCCGGGGTGAAGTTGTGGCTGGTCAATGCATGTGCTGCACGATGGTGATGCACCGGTGTCCACCGGCGGCAGCGGCGATCGCACCCGCGATGACGAGCGGGATGGCGAAGACGCCGAGGGCCAGCACGGTCCACAGCCACCACACGGCGACCGCGACCAGGACCAGCAGGACCAGGGCCAGGACAGCGCCGAAGCCGGTCCAGAACTGCCGAAACTTGCGGTCGCGCTCGGCGATCGCTTCCTGCCGCTGCTTCCAGCGCAGGTACAGCGCCCGCTGCTGAGCCTGGCGGGTCGCCAGTTCGGCAGGGGTCAGCTGTTGCAGGTCGGCGCGCATCGTGGCGTCGACGTAGTGGATGACCCTCGTGTCGGTTCTTGCTACGGGCAGGTGACGGGCCATCAGGTGGCCTCCTTCAAGTGGGTAGGGACTCCTTCGCCCGGCAGACGTCCGGGACGTATCAAGGGCGCGTCAGGCCGCGACGAGGACCGGTTTGCCAGTCGGCATGTTGTCGCGGACGACGGCACGCAGGTCGGCCGCGTAGGCGGCGATGGCTGCGCAGGTGCGGTCATCGAGGTAGGCGACTTTGATCAGTTCCGGGCTGCCGCTCTCGGAGATCAGCAGGCCCGCGCCGGGGTTGTTCGGGCTGATCGTGTTCGCCGACCAGCCTTTCTGCGCCCAGCCGTGGCCGAGCACGATGTCCGACGAACTGTCGTTGGTGCAGCGGCCGGCGTAGCGCCACGCGAACAGGTCACGCAGCGACGTCGGGATGATGTCGCTCGACGGCCGTTGCGTGGCGGCGATGACGATGATGCCGACCGCCCGGCCCCGCGCGACCAGGTCACGCAGCAGCATGGAGAACTCGTCACGGTCAGTCTTTTTGCCGATTGTGGCGGTGTAGTACGCCAGCTCATCGAGCGCGACCAGGTACGCCCGGAACACGTCTTCCGGAATGGTCTTCCGGCGTTCGCACTCCTCCAAGTAGTCGTACCGGGCGTCCATCATCATCTGCAGCTTGCGCAGCACGAGCAGCGCCTGATCCAGGCTCGGGCCGACGAACGCGTCAGCGCACCGCCGCCACTGGCCCAGCTCCACCCGCTTGCCGTCGAACAGCACCAGACGGCAGTCCAGCGACAGCGCCGCATGCGCCACGACCGCGTTGAGTAGACCCGACTTCCCCGAGCCGGGCTCGCCACCGATCAACATGTTGCGGTAGATCAGCGGCACCCGCTTGGCGTGGCCGTACTCATCGAGCCCGATGTGCACCGGGTCGAAGATCGACAGCACCGGGCCGAGATCGACCGGGCCGTTGCCGTTGTCGGCGGTCAGGATCGGGGCCATCAGGCCACCTCACCGCTGTCGGGCCAGTCGTTGTCGGGATGCAAGTTCTGATGCTCGTAGCACTCGCAGTCACTCTCGTCACCGGAGCACTCCACGCAACCCACCGGACAGGCGAGACACGTAGAAGTACTCAAAGCTCGGTGAGCTGCCAGCACGTTGAGCAGAACCGACTTCCCCCCACACGGCTCGCCGCCGAACAGCACGTTGCCTTCGACCAGGGACCCGAGGTTCACCCGCTCCGGGCCACCGCTGTTCCCAGCGGTCACGTCGGCCGCCATCAGAACGGCGGCTCAGCCGGTACGGGCGCGGCGGTGTCCCACGCGCTACCCGGCGGGGTGGCCGGGGTGAACCCGTCGGCCTTCGCCCGGGTGGCCTTGACGACCTTGGCCGTGGCGAACCGCAGCGACGGGCCGATCTCATCGACGTCGACCTGATGGGCCGAGCGCTTCTCACCCTCCGGGGTCTCCCACCGCGACAGCTTGAGCCGCCCCTGAACCACCACGCGGGTGCCCTTGGCGAGCGACTCGGCGAGGTGCTCGGCCAGGTCGCGCCAGGCCGTACAGGTCAGAAACAGCGCTTCGCCGTCCTTCCACTGCCCGGACTCGCGGTCCATGACGCGCGGTGTCGACGCGACGGTAAACTTCGCCATCGCGGTGCCATTGGGCAGGAACCGCAGTTCCGGGTCATCGGTCAGGTTCCCGACGACCGTGATCGGGGTTTCGTTCGCCATCTAACTCACTCCCTTGTCGGTGATGGCATGAACAGGACTTCCGGCAGCCCGGCGCGGCAGGTCATCGGCGACCATTGCGCGGTTCCGGTGCCGGAGGATCAGGCATGTCGGCCAGGTTCAGGCCGATCCGCGGAACGGCCGCAGACACCGGCACATCCGCATTGGTGTTCGTGTTACGCAGCGCCGGGATCAGCAGCGCCAACGGCGAATCGATACGGCCGGCCAGCGAATCCCGGCGACCGATGTCGACCCGGATCAACGCGGCATGCCGCTCCGAGGCCGGAACCACCCGGACCTGCTTGGCCCAGCAGGTGACCGCGATCCGCCCGGCCTTACCGTCCAGATCAGTCAGATCCAGACCAGGCCGCAGCCACAGCCACACCCGCTCACCGGCAGGCGTCGGACGCGCCCACAACATCAACGGCAGCAACCCAGACCGGCCACCACCCGACGAACGCGCAAGCCCCGCGAAGTACAGCCGCAGCCGGTGACGATCCACCACACACCACGACCACGCCGACAGGAACCGGCGCACCGGACCGACGAGCACCAGCACAGCCACCAGCACGATGACCACGCCGACCAGCAGCCACGACGGCAACACTCTCGCCGCCAGCGAGACACCAGCCACTACGGCCGCCACGACGGTGATCTCTAACGACCACCACCACAGCGCCCGCAACACCGGCCACACCCGGACCACCAGGGCAGTCACCAAGCCAAGCAGCAGACCCGCCGCCAGGCCCAGCGCCACCGCGAGCAGCGGCATCACGAACGCCGACAGCACCACAGCCGTCACCGCCCACGCCGCCAGGCTCACGCAGATGAACGCGACACGAGCACGCCGCGCGTACCACTGCGACACCGGCGGCTCAACCACAGCCACCGCACCTACCGGTGTGGTCCCGAACAGCTTCTGACTTGCCATATCTCCCCAGCTCCTCCCGTGGGAAGCGGACAGGACTGGCAGGCCGTTGCCTGCCTCATCGCACGCTTTACAGCGCCGGTGCTGTATTCAAGGCCGACGTTACAACGCCTGTGCTGTGTTCAGCAGGCCTCTTACAGGTGGTGAAAATTTACGAACGGCGACGTGGGCGGCTAGCCGCCCACGTCTTCACCGTTGATGGCCGCCACGCTGGTGAGCGGCCGAACATTCGTTCCGGCTCCGGAGCTTGCTCACGGGACACGTACGCCGCCCACGTGCTGCGCGTAATCCCCAGGAACGCCGCGCAATCGGCGGCCGTCCACCAGTCGGCGGGGAGCTGAGCGGGATCCGTTGGCGTAGGCATCGCCGTCGAGCTTAACCGCCCGTACAACAGACGCGCTGTACCGCGAGCGCTCCCGCCGGTTCTTCCGGCGGCGCCCGCGCCGAGGCTGCCGCCCATGGTGCACAGCCATGATGATCAGGCATTCCAGAACCAGCAAGACGCCGCCGATTCCCAGCACAACGACGGGAACAAGGCCGGGCATCGCACCCATCAGCTTCCCCTTCCCCACTCGCTCCGACCGCTACCGTGGGTGGTAGCGAGGACACTGGAAAGCATGTTCTGATCGACATGGACCTATCGAGGGCCTGACCCGGACCTCTCGTGGACCTGTGGCGGACCTCTGGCGGACATCCGTTGAAGACCCGCCGCTTCGCGCGCGATGGTCGATACAAGGGAGTTCTTAGAAGAGGGGGAGAGCACGGTGGCCAGATCGCACCAGGAGCCCCGAACGCTGCTGGAGTACCTGATCCGGCAGCGGAACCGGACCTACGAGGAACTGGCAGCCGAGTTCTCGCAACACGACGGGCGTGCAGCTATCAGCGCCCGTCACCTCGGCCGACTCGCACGCGGTGAACGCGTGACGGCCGGAGCCGCTCCGGCGACACGTCGCGCCTTTCAGGCCATGTTCGGCCGGCCGCTGGACGATCTGCTCCGGCCATGGACTCCCGAAATCGAACCGTCTGCGCCGGGGACCGTCAGCTCGCTAACGCTGCCGTCCGGCGATGAGAGGAGCCTTCTCGCCATGGCCGCCGAACGCGCGCGTCGCTTCGCGATGCTGACCTCGGAAACCACCAGCCCTGAAGCTATCGACCAGCTCAGGGAAGATGTCCAGCGCCTATCGCTGGCATACCCCCAACGTCCACTGACCGAACTGCTCGGCGACCTGGTCGAGACTCAGGACACCCTCTTCGTGTTGCTGGAGCGCCGCCAGGAGCCACAGCAGTCGCGGCAACTGCACTTCCTCGCCAGCGTCACCTCCGGGCTGCTGGCGAAGGCCTCACACGATCTCGCGGACCCTCACGCCGCCATGCTCCAGGCGCGAACCGCGATCCTGTGTGCCGACCGCGCCGACCACAACGGCCTCCGTGCATGGCTCCGCGGCTTGCAGTCACTGGTCGCCTATTGGGCGGGCCGGCACGCCGAAGCAGCCCGGTACGCCGAAATGGGCATCCAGTTTGCAGAGCGGACCACAGGCACCACCTCGGTTTGGCTGCCGGTCAGCGCGGCACGTGCGTACGCCGCACTCGGCAACGCCGAGCGAACCCTCACCGCTATTCATGCGGCAGAAGACGCGTGGAACCGCGTCCAGCCCGACGAGATGGACGAGCTGGGCGGCATCTGCACGTTCAACCAGCCGCGAACGCTGTACTACGCGGCGGACGCACTCGCCTGGCTGCCCGACCAGGCGCGCGAGACGCAGGACTTCGCGACGCGAGCAATCGAGGCGTACTCCGACCGCACCGACCCGTCATGGGCCTTCGGCGATCAAGCAGGCGCGCACTCCGACCTCGCGATAGCCAGAGTCGCCGAACGGGACATCGAAGGAGCAGCCGAGGCCCTGACGCCAGTCCTCGAACTCGCACCCGACAAGCGCATGAATGGAATCGTGCACTCGGCCCAGCGAGTTCACCAGACTCTCACCCACACAGGCCTGGCGTCGGACGCACGAGATCTGATCAAGCACATCGAGGACTTCACCAGTACGCCGATGCGAGCGCTGCCCCGGTAGTGCAGGATCAGGTCATGTACCCCGTGACTCTCACCGGCCGCGTCGTCACCCTCCGAGAATTCCGGGAGGACGACGCGGCCTCTTCGTTGTCCGTCGTGGGAGACGACCGCGTTACTCAGTGGCTCTCATTCGACAGCCGAGGCCCAGCCGAGGCCGAGAAGATGATTCACGGGGCGGTCGCACGAGCCCGGCTCGAGCCACGCAGCGAATACTACCTGGCGGTCGAGCATGATGGCGAGTTCGTAGGCTTCGCACGCCTGGGCTTCAACGGCGTAAAAGCCGCCAAGCTGGGCTACGCGATACGGGCCGACCGGTGGGGCAAAGGGTTCGCTACCGATGCGGCCTGCACGATAATGGCGTTCGGTTTCAACAGGTTGGGCCTCCACCGAATCTCGGCCGCGATCGGCCCTGAGAACTTGGCGTCCGTTGCCGTGGTCGAGCGTCTTGGGATGACATACGAAGGCCGCATCCGCGACCACGTATTCACCAACGGCGCATGGCGCGACTCGTTGCTCTACTCGGTGCTGGAGAACGAGTGGATGGACACCGAGGCGACACCGGCCCCTGCTGTTTAGATTTCGGAAAACGAAGACAAAGCGCCGGCCACAAAGCTTGGGCGGGGGCGCTGAAGCGATACCAGGGGCCACCGAGAACCAGGAAGGCATCCGCAAATTCCGGTGACGGCACCGCGCCGAGGCGCGGACGACGAAGCTCCAATTGGATGCAGATCGGTCCTTCTAGAGCAAATGCCTGGTCGCATGCGACCAGACATTTGCCATTTTCGCACCGGTCAATCGCTATATCACATCGAGAACTCACAGTCACGGCCTGAGTAAAATTTCTGACAACACTCCAGTTAGGTGCGTCGATTGCAGGACAAGGGCGCGCTCGTTGCCCAATACTATAACGTCTGTCAGCTACTCCCACAGCCGCGACATGAAAGGCTGTCTTACCGATGAACGCGTTACCATCACAAGCCGAACGGTCAGCTGATGCGGCGACTAGGCTTGGCGCCTTTAGCTCCATCAACGTGACGAAGGTCCGGAGCGACGTAGCCGAGATCCTCGACAAGTTCGGCCGACTAGGCATTTTCGAGCAGTACACTAAGCATGACATGAGCCATGTCGACGGAATGCTGAAGCTCTACGACTGGCTTATACCAGATGGAACGCGACAAATTATGACGCCGGCTGAGTGGCTACTCCTAACGCTCGGCACATATTTCCACGATCTAGGCCTGATCGTCACTTCCGCCGAATATAGCCGACGATCGGAAACGGCGTTCCTTGACTATAAACAAGAGTTCGGAGACGCTGAGGATAGCCAGAGTAGTGACTATCGGGCACAAGTTAACCAGTTGCGAGGAGAAGTATTAGAACGCTTCCTGTATCAGGAGTTTGTCCGTACTAACCATGCCAAACGAATCCGCGGTTGGATTACGGGAAATCCCGACGCCACACTCGGCTTTGATCAGGGACTCGTCGATCATATATCAGCCACTTTTGCGGACATGCCAGCTGTTTTCGTGAAAGACTTGGCGCTCGTATGCGAAAGCCACCATTTAGATGACCTACACGCTACTTCGAAATATAAGGTCGACCGCCCTTATGGGTCTGATCCACAGGAGGCGGCCAACGTTCAGTATGCCGCCATATTGCTGAGGACTGCGGATTTACTTCACATTACCAGTGACAGGGCTCCATCTATCGCTCTGCGGCTAATCAACCCAACAGATCCCATGAGTCAGACTGAGTGGAGCAAGCAGAACGCAGTAACCGCAGTGCGACCAGCCATTGCTCTGATGGAGGACGGTCGCGCTGACAGGTCAGCTCCGCGCGACACGATCGAAGTTCACGCCGAATTCACCGACGAGAACGGGTTCTTCGGCCTTACTTCATACCTTCAGTACTCCGATAGGGAAATCGCGCAAAACTGGCGGTGGGCAGCAGCGTCAAATGCCGAATTGGATGTCCCACACGAATACCCGTGGCGGCAGGTCAACGCTGACCACGTGATCGCGGATGGCTTCATCGCTGAGCCCTTCGAGTTTCAGATCGACCAGTATAAAGTGCTCGAACTACTCACTGGCCACACTCTCTATAACGACACGAACGTTGTCGTGCGTGAGCTAGTGCAGAATTCTATTGATGCCGTGCGCCTGCAGGAGCATGTACTTAGCGATCCCCACTACCATCCCACAGTGGTTGTCAAGTGGGACCCTGAAGAGCGGACCATCGAAGTTTCGGACAATGGAACCGGTATGACACAGGGGATCATCGAAAACAATTTCCTAAAAGTGGGTGCCTCTCGCTACCAAGAACCGCAATTTATGCGGCGATACCCTGAGTTCAACTCTATATCCCGCTTCGGAATTGGAGTCCTGTCGGCTTTTATGGTCGCCGACGAAGTAAGAGTTGTCACAAGTCACCTTGACGAGGACCGAGCCCGCGAGTTGACCCTCCGATCAGTGCATGGTAAGTACCTTATTCGCTTACTCCCTAAGGATAGTTCGAACGTCTCGGATACGTGTAAACCTCACGGCACGTCGGTTCGTATGCGGATACGACCGAGTGCGGACCTCGAAGACGTCGAAAGAATTTTGGCGCATTGGGTGCAGATTCCTGGATGCCGGGTCCTATTCCAGAGGAAGGGCGGGGATCTGGTTTCCGTCGGATTTGAAAATGTCGATTCAGCTTTGGCCGCTCAAATAGGCGAGCCGCTTGTGCCTGGCAAGCTTGAGATTCGCACGGTTCGGCAAGAAGGCTTCGAAATAGCATACCTGGTCATGTGGGATCCCTGGTTCGAGGAATGGAATCTCGCCGTAGCATCGCGCCTCCAGAGTATTTATGAGGAGCCGCTAGAGGGAGGAATTTGCGTTGAAGGTATCCGGGTTACCTCAGTGGCTCCTGGATTTCGGGCGAATGGTTCTGGTGTACCAGCCATCGTCAATGTTGCAGGGGTAGGTAACCTGCGCACCAATGTGGCACGTACTGACATCGAGCCTTCGCCAGCCCTAGACGATCTCTACAGGTTTATTTATGGAGCATATGCCAAGCATATCAACCAAGAAGTCGCTAGGATGCAATCCAGCGGATACTCCGCAACCCGAGCCGGCACGGAAGCTAACCACCTAGTTTCTCCGATGGTTGGGAGCCTTCCTGCCAATGAACGAATGCTGGACGAGGCTGTCTCCTCCGTAGCTGCCTTCGTCGTAGAGACCGCAGAGCGGCGACGCCTACAATCACTGCAAGAGCTGGAGGTGCACGACGAGCTAATCTCTTTTGACGGTGTAATGACGCGGAACATAGAGAACTTCTTAGCATCGATTCCTTCAAGAGCCACGGCGCGAGATCTCCTTTCCTTCGCTCAGATCGACGTGGAGTTACCAACGACAGAAACACCCTATATTTGCAATTGGACTCCAGCGACAATTTTTGGCCGATGGTTTGCTGAACGATGGCACATTGACGACCTTTCCAGTGGCCTTGGAGGATCCACGGTTGAGTTGCACTGGCGTAGGAGTAGTAGGGAAAGTAGCGATAGCAAATGGATTAAAATCACAAAACGTAATGCGCCTCAGAGTCTACAGGGATCATTTGAAGTCGTAGCTCGTATCGCTCGGCAGGGCGGCTGGGGTGTCGACGAAATATGGGTTGCAGGGAAGAGATTTGAAAATCTGGGCGATTTCCCCTATGGCGGTGTCCGCATCGACGGTCTCTCGTTGATTTTCCGTGACACCATTGAAGGAATCGACTTTGAGACATATCTCGAAGGTCGAGAGCGCGACTTCCTGATTGGTTTAGTGTACTTCGTTATCTCTTACAAGAAGAGGGAACGGCGCTACACTTACTCACTTATGCAGGATAATGAGCGAGGGGCCTCTAACTCCTTCATTCGGGATGTCCTCGCCTATTTAGATGCGGCTGGAGTTATGCGCTTCGCCAGTACTGAAGAAATGATCAAGCTTATCGCTCAGCTCAGTATCAATCTGTATGAATCGTCCCGCGGCTATCGAGGCCCATGGTCTGGAGTTCCGTCATGACCCTTGGATCCGGCTCCTTGGAGCATGCGGAAGCTGATAAGGGTGAGGCGAGGACCGTGGATGACGGCCGGGACTTTGAGCTTGAGCGGTATAAGTTTATTCTACAGCAGCTGCACACGGTTAACGAGAATGTGCATCGATTCCTAGGGCTTTTTCAGGCCATCGCTACCGGGCTGCTGACAGTAGGCATAGCGCTTTTCGTTGGGTACAAGAAGTGGGATTTGGCACCTGACATCGCTGCAACAGGGATTGAAGCAGTGATGTGGCTGATTACCTTAACTGCCGGTTTCACTCTGTTGCTAGTGGTGGCTGGAGTCTTTAGCTGGATTGACTATAGGCGGGAGGAGTGCCAGCTACTTGAAAGACATGTCAGATTGAATGCGCGATCGGCGCCGCGCCTTAGCAACTTCTGGAGGTGGTACGAGACTTACGTAGTCTTGTTCATTCTTTTGGCTATTGTTTTTCTATGGTTCTACGTCAACGCTGTTATTTTACCAACAATCGTGAGCTCGGCGTAGGGGCGTGTCAGGGTATCGGCAAAGGCGGATTCAAAGTCGGTCAAGTTGAGAAAGGCCCCTATGATGCGCGACCTACTGGGGTGCCGCAGGGGCGACCCGGGAATCGACATACGCTTTAACGCTGTTTCCTTTCTACGACACCAGTCCGTGCATTCAGCGTCGTGCCGGGCGGGAGAGCTATGACTCAAGCTGAAGTTCCACCTTCGAGCCGGACACCTTGAAACCAGACAGTGGTCTGGGGGAAGGATGTCCGGGTGCCCCGCCCTTCGAAGTACTCCGAGGATTTCCGTCGGGACGCGGTCGAACTGGTCCGGTCCTCGGGCCGCACGCTGCGCGACGTCGGCCGTGAACTTGGTGTCAATCACGAGACCCTGCGCGGCTGGGTCAACGCCGGGCCGGTGAGAACTTTCTCTACGTCTTCAAGGCGGCCTTCGGCCGCACGTCGTCCGACCCTGCCAGCTCCGCCTTATGCCTTCGGCAACGGCGGGCCGGCAGTCGGACATACGGAAGCCCGCGCCGCTTGGAACTCGGCACGGGCTTCCGGGGACTCGGTTGTATCAGCCAGGCTCGGCGCTACGCGGAGTCGGTCGAGCCCGCGTCATCGCAGCGAAGGCGATCCTCTCAAGGCGACGCTGGATCGCGCTCGGCTGCCGCTCGAACTCCGCCGCAAGCTGGTCGATTGTGCGCCCGGCCAGGTAGGCCGCAGCAAGGTCAGCGTCGAGGCGAGGCGTCCACGGGTCGTACGCTTTGCGGTGGCGTTCACGGACTTCTGCGATACCTGGCCTTTCGGTGGCAGCGTCATACCCTGCGTCGGCATCCGGTCCGCGCGCCGCGTCGTAGATCCAATCGGGCGTGCCTGCGGGCTCTTTATCCCAATCAGGTTCATCCATGCTCATCAAATTACATCGCCCAGAGTATCCGTTCGATTGCTCACCGCTACGAGTGCGTGTCGGACACTGCCGAGCCTCCGGACGCAGACCGCGCCTCCGGCGGGCAGGATCTCCGACCCTGCACCCGGATATGGCCTCCGGCGGCCAGGGCTTCCCGCCCTGGACCTGGGCAGCTCTGGGATGCCCGAACCGGCACGACTTCCCCTCGCACACCGGAGGCGAGCCAGACCGGGCCTTGGCCGGGAAGGTCGTTCGTCCGGTGGGGCGCTCCACCTTCCCGGCCAAGGCCCGGCCCGGCTTGGGCGTGGCCTGCGCGACGGGATGCCGGAACCGGCTGGAGGGACGCCCCGTCACGTAGGAAAAGCGATCTCCGCTGGGCCGTCGCTGGGCCGTCCGGGCCGTGAGCGGGCCGTCAAACGCCGCCCGACACTGACTTACGTCGACTAGAACTGACGTATCAAACAGCAGGTGAACGCAGGCGTACACCACCCCCACCAGGCATGTGATCAAGCGCCGGGGAAGTACACCGCCTACAACCAGCCCCCGCACCCCAGCTTCTTCATCGGCGACGGCATGCGCACACCGCCCCGCCCCACCATCCGCCAACCCTGACCAGCACATCCGCCTCAGGCCCGGCGCGCTCCCACCAGGCGCGGGGCCTGAGGCGGTCCCATTAGGCGCCGGGCTTGGCGCGCTCCCAGCAGGCGTCGGCCTTTGGCGCGCTTCCAGCAGGCGCCGGGCCTGGCGCGGCGAACGGTTCCCAAGCTTCCCGCGATCCCCGGCCCTCATGGTCGCCAACCTTCGCGATCCCAGCTTCGCGATCCCAGCCTTCGAAGTCCCGGCCAGCCGAAACCACGACAGGTGATCGACTGGCAGCGGACCGCTACTCGGCCTTGGCAGAAGGGGCTCGCCTTCACCGCTCTTCGACGAGTCGCTCCCGCAGAAGAAGGCGACGTTGACGAATAGCGCTAAAAGCGGCAGAACCCTCGGCCGCCACCGGCGAGTAGCCGCGATTCGCGGCGCTGTTGATCTGCTAGCGCCACGAAATCGCTGTGATCATGGGGCTTAAACCGCGATTTCGCATCGCTAGCAGATCAACATGTCGACATGGACGGTGCTTCCGGCGCCACCGGGGGCCAGAACGGGGGCATGGGTGTTCGACGCCGGCAGCCACGTTATGCAGAGAACGACGTCGGGCCTGGCTCGGTCCCGGTCAGCGACCCGCGACAGGGAGACGGCCCGGCGACGTTCCGAGCCCGGTGACATCCCCCGTTCGACGATGCCCCCGGCTGCCCTGCGCGGGCGGCAGAAGGCGGGAAAGGACGGGTGATCGACACGCGCGCAGAGACGGTGCGCAGCGCGGGAAGACGGTGAGCAGCGCGGGAAGACGGTGAGCAGCGCGGGAAGACGGTGAGCAGCGCGGGAAACGGGGCGCAGCGCGGGAAGACGGTGAGCAGCGCGGGAAACGGGGCGCAGCGCGGGAAGACGGTGAGCAGCGCGGGAAGACGGTGAGCAGCGCGGGAAACGGGGCGCAGCGCGGGAGACGGTGACGGGCGGCCGGCGGCGTGATGATCAGCTGACGCGGAAGGTGGCGGCCTGGCGGCCGCCCGCGCTGGAATCCGGGCCGAACGGGTCGATGAGCAGCAGGCGGTTCGCGTGGCGCAGGTAGTGGTTCGGGGCGCCGCAGGACCGGACCGAGGACCGGGCGGCGTCGGCGAGCCAGGCCGCCGGCGCGGCCCGCTTCGGGTCAGCGGCCGGAGAGGACGACGAACTCGGCGCGGCCGCTGGCGGTGCCGGATTTCTGCACCACGACCAGGTCGGGGCGGGCGTCGGCGTCCCAGTCGGTGACCAGCAGCTCGTGCCGGTCGTCGGCGGCCACCGGGGCGCTGCCGCGCAGCAGCTGGCGCCGCAGGGCGGCGGCGCCGTCGAGGACGCGGATGTCGGTCGCCGCGCCCGACTTCTTCATCACGACCACGTCGGGCCGCTTGTCGCCGTTGAAGTCGGCCGTCGTCACGCGCAGGCCGTCGGCGGCGGGCTCGGACGTGGCCGTCACCGGCAGCAGCGCCTGCTGGAAGCCGGTGGCGCCGTCGAGCACCTGCACCTCGACCTTGCCGCTCGCCGTGCCGGTGGTCTGCGTCGCCACCAGGTCGGGGCGGCCGTCGGCGTTCCAGTCGGCGACCGAGAACTGGGTCCGGTCGTCGGTGGCCGGGAGGGCCGTGGCGGTGTCCAGCAGCAGGCTCCGGGAGAAGGAGGCCACGTCGGCGACGCGCACCTCAGTACGCCCGCTGGCCGTGCCGTTCTTCTGCACCACCATCACGTCGGGGCGGTTGTCGCCGTTGACGTCGGCGACGGCGTAGGCATGGCGCACGTCGGTGGGCGCGATCACGGTGGCGGTGCTCAGCAGCAGGGACGCGAAGTTCGTGGCGCCGCCCATGACGCGCACGTCGGTCTGGCCGGTGACGCTGCCGGAACCGTTGACGATCACCAGGTCCGGCCGGCGGTCGCCGTCCCAGTCGGCCATCGCCAGCCCGTGCCGGCCGTCGATGCGGCCCAGCTCGGTGCCGGCCCCGGCGAGAACCTTCTCGAACGGACCTGCCGGCTTCTTCGGCGGCGCGGACGAAGCCGGTGCGGACGAACCCGGTCCGGACGGAGCCGATCCGGGCACGGCTGATCCGGGCACGTCCGGAGCTGTCAGCGCGGGCTCACCCGCCGGCGTGCTGCCCGGCCGGGTCCACAGGTAGGCCACGATCTGCTGGGCGTCGTGCACCTCCGGCGCGTACGCCCGGGGGAAGGCCGACACCTGCACGCGCTGGCAGATGGCCGCGATGTCGCCGCTCATCCAGCTGTCGCGCGGGTATTTGCGGAGCATCGCGTCGAGGAACTTGTCGGTGGCGTAGCCGGGGTCGACCAGCTGCGCCGGCCGCCCCCACCCCTGCGACGGCCGCTGCTGGAACAGGCCCAGGCTGTCGTGGTCGAGGGCCACGGTGTGGTTGCTCAGCGTGCTCTCCGCGATCGCCGTGGTCACGGCGATGACGGCCGCGCGCATCGGCAGCCCACGGTCCCGGACCCGGTCGACGATCATGCGGGCGCAGGCGATCCGGCGGCTGTTCACGGCGGAGCCGAGGCGCCGGCCGTTCATCAGTGGCCGCAACGCGTCGGCGGCCTTGCGGTCGGCGGCCGTGGCGTTGGGCCGGCAGGTGTTCGACGGAACGGCGGCGCGGGAGGTCACCGGCTCGGCCGCCCGTGCGGACGCGGGCACGCCCAGCGACGCGGCGGCAACCGCCAGCGTGAGCAATAGTTGCGGCGTGTGCCGCCGGTGCGCCGACCCCACCCAGTCCGCTGCCATATGGTGTTGCAACCTCCGCTGACGCCCGACGTGCTGCCCCAATCTGTCACAGGTCCGGGTGCACGCGGAAGACGTGGTTCCTGCGATGTTCCTGAATTTCTTTCGAGTGCGGGTCGCGGGGACCGCTCAGACCTTGTCCCGCCTGCGGAGCACCCAGAACAGCCCGCCGCCGACGGCGAAGGTGACCAGGACGCCGAGGACGCCGGAGAGCCCGGTGGAGACGTACTCGTTGTCGATGCCCTTGATCCCGTAGTCCGCGAGCGGGCTGTCGCCGAGCTGGTGCTCGCCCTCCTGCTGGGCCATGCAGGTGCCGCCGGTGATGTTGTCGTCGGCGTCGAAGGTGCAGCCTTCGCGGGCGGCGTGGTCGAGGCCGTCCGGGCTGCCGGAGGCGAAGCTGGACACCACGCCGGCCAGCAGCAGGGCGACGAGCAGCCCGCCGATCAGGAACAGTCGCTTCCTCATGCGGTCACCTTCGCCGTCGTCGTCGCGGGCAGCTTGCGGAAGTGGCGCAGCGCGTAGACCAGGTCGGGACGGACCCGGGCCACGGTGACCACGGTGGTCGCGGCGATCAGACCCTCACCGACGCCGATCAGCACGTGCACGCCGGCCATGGTGGCGGCGATCCCGGTCAGGGAGAGCTCGGTGGTGCCGCCGAGCGCGTACTGCAGGACGAAGCCCATCGCGGCGACCACCACGCCGATGATCGACGCGATGAAGGCGGTGGCACCGAGCCCGCCCGGGTTCTTGGGCAGGATCCGCAGCAGGGCGGCGACCAGGACGTACGCGGCCGCGGTCCCGATCAGGGCCATGTTGGTGATGTTCAGCCCGATCGCGGTGAGCCCGCCGTCGGCGAAGAGCAGGCACTGCACGATCAGTACGGTCGACACGCACAGCGCGCCCACCCACGGGCCGACCAGGATGACGGCGAGGGTGCCGCCGAGCAGGTGACCGGAGACACCCGGCAGAACCTGGAAGTTGAGCATCTGCACGGCGAAGATGAACGCCGCGACCAGTCCGGCCATCGGTGCCAGCCGGTCGTCCAGGTCGGTCTTGGCCTTGCGCACGCAGACCGCCAGGCCGGCGACCGCCACCACCACGAAGATCGCCGAGACGGGACCGTTGATGATCCCGTTGGCGATGTGCATCGCCTGTGTGTCCATGTAGCCCTCCTGTGGCCTGCCGGGCGACGGACCCGCTCAGCGCAGCATAAGGACACTCTCAGGTTGTTGCCAATATTGTGCAACAGCACCGTGACGTGAAACCTAATTCCGATCTTCGGGCTGGGAAGAGCCGGGCTGGGAGGAGGGTGCGGACGCGGCGGCGAGGAATGCGTTGTACCGGGCCAGGTCGTCCTCCGCCCCGTCGGCCTCGGCACGGTCGGCGGCCCGGTCGACGCGGGCCTGTTCGCGTTCGTCGGAACGGATCCACTGCCGTACCAGAAGAAGCATGATGACCACCGCGGGGATCTCGCCGAAGGCCCAGGCCAGGCTCGCACCGAGATGCTGGTCGGCGAGCAGCGGCTCGGCCCACGGCGGATGGACGGCGGTGTACCAGCCGGCCGCGATCACCGTCGTCGACTGGAGCAGCACGAACCCGAAGAAGGCGTGCGCGACCATCGCCAGGAAGTGCACGACGACGAGCATCGCCGGATGCACCCGGCGGCGACCCGGGTCGACGCCGATCAGCACCCAGAACAGCAGGTACCCGGCGAGCACGAAGTGCCCGAGCATGGCGAGGTGCCCGAGGTGGGACCGCATCAGGGTGCCGAGCAGGTCGCTGAGGTAGAGGCCGTACAGGCTCGCCACGTAGATGCCGAGCGCGACGAGCGGGTGACTCAGGACCCGCAGCGGGCGGCTGTGCAGGACGGTCAGCAGCCACTCCCGCGCGCCGCGGACCTGCGGGTCCCCGGGCCGGCGCAGGGCACGCAGCGCCAGGGTGACCGGTGCGCCGCCGACCAGCAGGATCGGCACCGCCATCGACAGCACCATGTGCTGGACCATGTGGACGCTGAACAGCACGTAGGCGTACCGCGCCACCCCCAGCCCGGTGACCGCCCCGAGCAGCAGCATCCCGGCGAGGAAGGAGGCGGTGCGGGCGACCGGCCACGGGTGCCCGGCGCGGCGCATCCGCAGCACCCCGGCCAGGTAGGCGAGGATGCCGGCCACCACGACGGTCAGGAAGAACATGTCGGGCAGCGGGTCGCCCAGCATCCGGGTCGCGGTCGGCGGCCCGGGTTGCGCGAAGCCGAGCAGTTCCACCAGCGGATCCGGTTCCACGAGTTCCTGCGGCACCGGGGTGGGGCTGCGCGAGAGGCCGACGGCCAGCCCGATCGCCGCGCCGAGCACCACCAGTTCACCGGCGGCCAGGCGGAGGAAACTCCCGCGCCGGCCGGACCGCAACGCAGGCAGCGTGCGGCGGCGATGCGCCGCACCGAGCACGCCGACGAGCAGCAGGGCGAGGACCTTCAGGAGTACGAGTACGCCGTACCGCGAGCCGGCCAGAGCCTGCCAGGATCCCACCCGCACCGCGGCGCTGACGGTCCCGCTGATCGCGGTCATCGTGAAACAGGCGAGGGCGAGCCGGCTGTACCGGGCCGCCGTCTCCGCGAACCGGCGGTGCCGCCGGACCAGCAGCAGACCGGCGAGGCCGCCCACCCACAGGGTCGCGGCGAGCACGTGCAGCGCCAGGCTGCTGACCGCGATCTGGTGGTTGCCGGCACCCGAGGCGTGCCCGGTGAAGACCGGCGGCAGCACGGCGACGGCGGCGAGCACGGCGGTGACCGCGGCCAGGCTCCGGGACACCCCGCACCGGCTGAGCACCGCCACCGCACACGCCAGCCCGGCCTGCAGCAGCAGCGCCTGCCCCTGCGAGATGGAGAGCGCGAAGCTCAGCACGGCCGGCCGGCTCAGCTGCCCGACCGGGACGGCGAGCACGTCGGAGACGGTGAACACGACAAGCGCGATCGTGGTGGCCGCCCAGCCCAGCGCCAGCCAGGTGGCGCGCCGCAGCAGCAGCCAGCCGTGCGCGGCCACGCTGGGCCCGTCGCCGGGCAGCAGGAACGCCGCGGTGACGGTCACGCCGGCGGTCAGGACGCCGAGCACCCGGGACAGGGTGGTGAGCACCGGCAGCGTCCACTCGGTGACCGCGCCCGCACTCGGGATGCCGGGCAGCACGGTGTCGTCCACCGCCTGACCGAACCGCAGCGCCGCCACCAGGACCAGTCCGGCCGCGCCGGTCGCCGCCACGGCGACGGCCGGTGTTCTCCACTCACTTCGCACGCCCAACAGTCGGTCGCCGGGCCCGGTTGGTTCCCGGCGTGATCCATGCCTCGGGCAACCTTTTGGCGCCGGGGAGCCACTGAACTGTCGAACGCACACTATTCATCCATGGTCGTCTATATTGTGCGCACGGTCCGGCCTCCCACCCCAGAGGCAAGACCCGAATTGTTAGCGCTCACGGAATCGAAGGATCCCCATGTCCACATCCCCGCCCCATCCCCGCCGCCGCTGGCGGGCCGCCCTCATCGGCCTGGTCGTCACCGTGCTCGGCGGCGCCGGCGCGGCCGTCGGTCTCCAGCAGGCCGGCGCGGCCACCATCAACACCGCCGCCTGGTACGTCTTCGTCAACCGGCACAGCGGCAAGGCCATGGACGTCTACAACCTGGCCACCGGCGCCGGCGCCGGGATCGCCCAGTTCACCCGCAACGACGGCAACTGGCAGCAGTGGCAGTTCGTCGACGCCGGCAGCGGGTGGTACAAGATCAAGAGCCGGCACAGCGGGCTCATCCTGGAGATGCCGAACGCCACCGACGGCACCCAGCTGGTGCAGAACACCGACAACGGCACCAACCGGCAGCAGTTCACCCTCAAGGACTCCGCGAACGGTGACGTCCGGTTCATCAACCGGCACACCGGCAAGGCCCTCGACCTGTGGGAGTGGTCCACCGCCGACGGCGGGATCATCTCCCAGTTCGCCGACGCCGACGGCGCCAACCAGCGCTGGCAACTGGTCCAGGTCGGCACCGGTGGCGGCAGCACCAGCGGCTGCGGGACCGGCACCTTCCAGTCCGAGGTGACCGCCAGCGGCAGCACCTGGACCGCCCGCAACGCCGCCGGCAGCGCCGTCTACACCGGCACCGACTTCCGGGCCGCCGTGCAGGCCGGCATCGGCAGCCTCACCGCCGGTCGCACCTCGATGCAGCGCGTCGTGGTCCGCGGCAACGGCTCGATGACCGCCGGCAGCCGGATCTCGCTGGCCAGCTGGACGTCGCTGTCGGTCTGCGGAACGATCAACGTGACGGGTTCGGGCAGCGGCGACTACGCGCCGATCTACGCGCGCGGCGTCAGCAACATCGAGGTGCCGTACCTCAACCTCACCGGCGCCCCGATCTACGGCATCTTCCTGCGCAACGTGTCGAACGTGTGGCTGGGCCAGCTCGACATGCGGCTCAGCGGCGGCCTCGGCGTGCGGATCGACAACCGCGGCAACACCGCCGAGTGGACCCGCAACGTCCGGATCGACAACGTGTACGTCTCCGGCGCCGGCTCGCACGCGGTGGAGACGTACGGGGTCGACGGCATCACCATCGGCACCGTGACGGCCCGCGGTGTCGGCGAGTCGGGCCTGCTGCTCAACCAGACGATCAACGCGACGGTCGGCACGGTCGACGCGGAGAACGCCGGGACCGGCACCGGGTACGCGGCCTTCCGGATGGCCAACCGCAACGGGCGGGTCGGTGACGCGTACCCGAACAACATCAAGGTGGGCACGGTGAAGGCGCGTGGCGGTGGCCGGGGTGTCTTCTGCGTCTCGGAGAGCGGCGGCTTCACCATCGACCGGGTCGACATCGCCAACACCGGCAACAACGCCGTCCTGGTGGAGAACTGCTACAACGGCGTGCTCGCCGGGGTGTCCGGCACGGTCAGCGGCGGCGGCGAGATCCGGCTGTCGTCGCGCACCGAGTTCCCGGCGTCGAGCGGCATCCGGTTCCAGAACCTGTCGGTGAGCAACACCAACGTGACCTGGAGCCCGTGCACCGGCAGCAACAACACGATCAGCAACGTGACGCGGACGAACTCGTCGCTGAGCTGGTGCTGATCTGGCCTTGACCGGCGCGACATGACAACATGGTTGTCATGTCGACGGATCGCGGCACCGCCCTGTACGACGTGCTCCGCGAGGTCCGGCCACTCGTGCTCAACTCGGCACGAGTGGTCGAGGCCGCGCTCCGGCCCACCGGCGTCACCATCGGCATGCGGGCCGTGCTGGAAGTCCTCACCGAGCACGGCCCGGCGACCGTGCCGGCCATCGGCGACCGGCTCGACCTGACCCGGCAGGGCGTGCAACGGCACGTCAACGACCTGCTCGCACTCGGCCACGTGCGGACCCGGGAGAACCCGGCCCACCGGCGCTCGGTGCTCGTCGAACCGACTCCGGCCGGCGCCGCGCTCCTCGGCCGCATCCGGGCCGACGAACTGCGGCACCTGGGCTCGATGGCCGCCGAGTGCGGGCCGGCCGAGATCGCGGCCGCGCTCACCGTGCTGCGCGCGCTGAACCGGGACGTCCGGCGGCGGGCGGTGACGCCGTGATCCATGAGATGACCACGGCGAACCGTTTGATGATCGCCGACTTCCTGGACGGACTCGACGACCGGCAGTGGGCCGCACCCACCCTGTGCCAGGGGTGGACGGTGCACCATCTGGCGGCGCACCTCGTCCAGCCGATGCTCGTCGGTTTCGGCCGCTTCTTCGTCACCTCCCTGCGGTACCGCGGCGACACCGCCCGGACCGTCGACCACATCACCCGCCGGCTGGCCCGCCGGTCGCGCACCGAACTGACCGGCCTGCTCCGGTCACACGCCGGCGACCGGGTCGACCCACCCCGCGTCGGGCCGATGGGCCCGTTCGCCGACACGTGCCTGCACCTGCGCGACATCGCCCGCCCCCTGGGCCTGGCCGCCGACGTACCCCCGGACCACTGGCGCCTCCTGCTCGACCACCTGGTCTCCCCCGCCGTGGCACCGGACCTGGTGCCACCCGGCCGGCTGGACGGGCTGACCCTGACCGCGACGGATCTGGGATGGAGCAGCGGCCCGGCGGCCAGCGGCCCGGCGGGCGGGCGCGTGCCCACCGGCTCAGGCCAGGCGCCCGTGGGCACCGGCCCGGGCGAAGCGCTCGCGGCCACCGGCCCGGGCCGGCCGCTGGCGGTCATCGGTCCGGGCGAGGCGCTCGCGATGGCCGTCACCGGGCGGCGGGCCGCCCTCGCCGACCTGCGCGGGCCCGGAGTCGCTCGTCTCTCAGCCTCCTGACAGCTCGCGGCCACTACGGTCCGCAACCGTGAATCTCGCAGCCGTCCCCAGCCCGACCACGGCGGTGTGGCATCTGGGACCGTTCCCGGTGCGCGCCTACGCCCTGTGCATCATCGCGGGCATCGCGGTCGCCGCCGTGATCATGGAACGGCGCCTGCGCGCGTGGGGCAGGTGATCGGGCGGCTCGGCAACTGGTTCAACAACGAGGTGTACGGCCGGGTGACCACGCTGCCCTGGGGTCTCGAAGTGCACGACCTGCGCACCGGGTCAACTCTGCCGGGGTTGTACCACCCGGCCTTCGCGTACGAGGCGCTCTGGAACCTCGCTGTGGCGGCCCTGGTGTGGCGGCTCGACGCGCGGTTCCGGTTCCGGCGGGGCCGGGCGTTCGCGCTGTACGTGATGGGCTACACGGCCGGCCGCTTCTGGATCGAGTTGCTGCGTGCCGACGCGGCGAACACCATCCTCGGCATCCGGGTGAACGTGTTCACCGCCGCCACGGTGTTCCTCCTCGCCGCACTCTACTTCGCCACGACGGCCGATCGCCCCGGCGTCGCTCCGGGCGGCGGCGCGGTGACCCTCGATGAGGCTCAGTCCCGGAAACCACCACCCCCGTTGACACTCCACACCTGACCGCTCACCCAGCTCGTGTCGTCGCTGAGCAGGTAGGCGATGGTCGACGCCAGATCGTCGGGCACACCGAGCCGCGGCACCGTCACACCGGCGCGCATCTGCGCCTTGAACTCCTCGCTCATCATGGCCAGCGCGGTCTCGCTGAGAACCGCGCCCGGGCTGACCGCGTTCGCCCGGATCCCGTCCTTGCCGTAGGCACTGGCGATGTGCCGGGTGAGTGCGTTGATGCCGGCTTTGGACGCGGCGTACGCCGGACGCGTCGACTCACCCACCCACGAGGCACCGGACGTGGTGTTGACGATCGCGCCGCCGCCCGCCGCGATCAGGTGCGGGACGGCGTGCTTGCTGATCAGGGCGTACCCGATGAGGTTCGCCCGCAGGGTCTGCTCCCACACCGACGGGTCCATCTCGGTGACCGCGACGTCGTTGCCGAGCGTGGCCGGTGACAGGTCCGCCGCCACGTTCGCCACCCCGTCGAGGCCTCCGAGTTGCTTGACCGCCGACTCGACCAGCCCCGCCACCGACGCGGCGTCGGCCAGGTCGAACCGGCCGGCCGTGGCCGAACCCCCGGCGGCGTTCACCTCGGCAGCGATCTCCTGGACCCCGCTCTCGTTGAGGTCACCCAGATGCAGACGCGCCCCTTCCCGCCCGAGCCGCAGCGCGGTCGCCGCCCCGATCCCGGTGGCCGCGCCGGCGACCAGAATGCGTTTACCGTCAAGTCCCCGCACGCCACCCCTCCTGTCCGGCGCATCCAGCAGCCGGCGCCCGGCCGGCCGCGAACGCTCCGTCATCTGCTTGCACAGCAACGTACGCGTGCACGCCTACATCGGAAAGCGTCGATCTCAACGGCTTTCCCCGCGCGTTCATTGCGGCCGCGCCGCATGTCCTGTCAGCCGTACAGGAGATGCAGGATCATCCCCTGATCAGCGTGCGCGAGGTTGTGGCAGTGATTCGCCCACATCCCCGGGTTGTCGGCCCGGAACGCCACCTTCCATACTTCGCCGGGCCGGACGTCGAACGAGTCCAGCAACAGCGGACTCCCCCTCGCTCGCTCGCCGTCACGGGAGAGCACCAGGACGTGATGCCCGTGCAGATGCCACGGATGCACCACCAGCGATCGGTTGACAATCGTGAAGACGACGCTCTCGCCGCTGCGCACCACCTGCGGCGCGATGTCCGGGTCGGCGGCTCCGTTGACGGTGTGCGCATACCGGGGAAGAAACCCGTGCATGTCGAGCCCTCGGTCCAGTACGAGCGTGAACTCGCGGTCCGCCCGAGGCAGCGGATTCGGCACCGAGCCACCGTACGTGAGCAGGTCGAGCACCGGCCACGCCTGCGGGGGTACGGCCACCGGCCCGGTCGACCAGACCACGCGGCCGTCGACGAACAGCCCGACGGGCGTGGCAGGCGCGGTGAACGTCAGGTCGTAGCGCCCGCCGGCCGGGATCAGCACGGCGGTGTTCAGCAGGGCAGACGGCCGGTTCAGGTCGACGCCATCGACAGCGGCGACGCGGAAGGCGGCGCCGGTGAGCGCGTACCGGTGCGTCGTACTGTCCGTGTTGATCAACCGCAACCGCACCGGAGTCCCCGCATCCGCCGTGTCCTCCACCGCTTCGGGCAGCGAACGTCCGTCGAGCGTGTGGACCGGCACGATCACCTCGATCCCCGTACCGCGCGCAGCCGGATCCCTCACCTGCGTCCCGGATGGTTGGACGACAAGGGCGCCGTAGAGGCCTTTCCGCACACCGATGTCCGAGACGGCATGCGTGTGGTACCAGTACGTGCCGGCCTGGTCGGCCTGGAACCGGTAGACGAACTCCTCCCCCGGCAGCACCGCCGCCTGAGTCACACCCGGCACGCCGTCCTGGCTGTTGGGCACGTCGTAGCCGTGCCAGTGCAACGTGACACCGCGATCGATGTCCCGGTTCCGTAGCGTCACCTCGAGCACATCGCCGACGGTGGCGGTCAGCGGCGGCCCGGGAACCTGTCCGTTAAACGCCCACGCCTCGATCTCCCGGCCATCGGCCCGCACCGTCGCCGTTCCGGCCGTCAGCGTGAAACGCCTGGTCGGTTCGGCCACGGCGGGTTCTGCGACACTTCCGTGCGCATGCGGTACCGCTGGAGCAGGTCGCTGCGCCACGACGAGCACCAGGCCGGCGGTGATCACGGCAACGGTCACCACGACGGGCGCCCGCGACACCGCCCGGCCCGGCGGCGGCCCGGCCAGCCGCCAGGTGACCATGGTGGCCCCGCCGACTCCGCCGAAAGCGAGCAGCACGGCAGCGGAAGAGACCGGATAACCGTGCAGGACCGTGACGAGCACGGCAGCCGTTTGCGCATACCCCGCGAAGAGGAGAGCAACCACCGGCGGTCGCCCGCCCTTCACCCAGCGCACCACTCGCGGACCTGCGACAAGCAACGCGGCAAGCGCCAGAGGCCCGGCGATCAGAACCTTCTCCGCTGCGAACCACCAGCCGGCCCGGATCAGCACGATCGTCGTGACGACCCGCGCAAGGATGGCGATCACCGCGACGACAGCCAGCCCGATGGCGAGCCTCCGCCGGGAGGCTGTCCCCGCTCTGCCGTGATCTGCGGTATCCGCAGGCTCGGAGACGCCTGCGGCGCTGAGGGCTGTCGTGGCAGCCGTTGCGCCGGCCGCCAGCCAACTCGCGGCCGCCAGGACCGCAATGACGATGTCCAGGGCGATGATCGATCCGGTGGTCATGTGGTCGTGCCTGTCAGCACAGACCCGGGCACGGGCAGTTTCTGGGCCTCGCGCAGGACACCGACCACGACGTGCACCGCGATGATGCCGTTGAACGCATGCAGCCCCCCGATGATCAGCGACAGGGTCGTGCTGGAGCCGGACGCGTCGGTGAAGGAGTTCGCCAGCATCGCGATGAGCGCCTGCAGGATGACCAGTCCCAATGGGATCACTGTCATGCCGACGACCCGGCCGGGCGCACGCGCCAGCACCGCGAACAGGACGGTGAGCACGCAGAGCGCAGGGATGATCGCCATCCCGGTGACGCTGTGCAGCAGGTAGGCGCCGTCGCCCGCCGGCCTGGTGAACGCGCCGACCGCGGCGAACACGAACTGGAACACGAAGACTGCCAGCAGCACGGTCGTGACCACGACGAGTGCTTTACGCATGGTTCGCCTCCTCAGCGGTGTGCGGGTCGGCCGCCCGGGCGACATGGTCGGTCGCGGTGAACGCGCCGAAGGCAACGATGCGGACCAGGTCAGCGTCCGCCGGGTGGGACAACCGCCAGAGACCCACGTCGCCCAGAGTGATGGCGTCCGGCGCGAACGCGGCGAGCAGGGCGATCCGGGCACCGGGACGGTCGGCGGTTGGCAGGTCGCGGATCAGATCTTCGGCCCACTCCCGCGGCTGGCTCGGATGCCGGCCGTCCTCCCAGCGGACGGTGGCCTCGACGGTTTGCCGAGCCTCCGGGCCGAGCAGGTCGATGGCTCCGGTGGCGGCGTTCCGCAGGGCTGTCCACGCCGCGGTGACGGGGTCGTTGTCGCCGTCGTTCACACCGATCAGCGGCAGACTTCGCCCTGGATCGACTGATTTGCGGGTGGCACGGGCGTAGAGGCGGCCCCCTGCGGCGCGAACCGCCGGCAGACGTTGCAGACCCCCCGGCAACAGGTCCGGCATGAGGAGGGCGGAAACAACTCGGTTGATGAAGTGGAAGGCAAGCAGGGTGCCGACGTGATGTGGACCGTATCGGCCTGTCCATCCGGAGGCACGAGGGCTCCGGCTTGCCTCGGCCCAGAGCGTCAGCTCGGCGTGATCGGGCCGCTGGGGTATGCCGCCGCGGGCCATGGCCTCGGCCGGCTCGTGCGCTCCCAGCGCATGCAGCAGGGTGGCGTGGGCGTCCAGGCAGAACCGGCAGTGGTTGGCGCGGGAGACCGCCGCCGCCACGATCTCGCGCTCGACCCGGCTCGTCCCAGGCGTCACATCCGCCCGCGAATGCGCCGGGTGCGGCACGTCGGCGATCAGCGCCTCCCGGGTCAGCGCCCAGGTGGCGGCCAGTAGCTCCGGTGCCGGGGACAACGCCTGGAAGGTAGGTGCCGGGCCGAGGAAGTCCTCGCGCAACTGCTGGTAGACCTGCGCGGTCCGCCCGGTTGCGGCTCGGGGTGGAGCCGGTGTGAAGAAGCGGTAGGTCATGCCGTCGATGCTTGACCTGGGCCGCCGGAAAGGCGTCCTGCGGCGGAAGGCTCTTCCGGCTCGTCCGGTACTCCCGTGGTGGTACGGCTCGGCTACGCCAGCTGAGGGATGCCCCGCAGGAGCCACCGTCCTACAGTTCGCTCATGCGTCCGGACCTGCCCTACGCCCTCGGCGGCGTCACCCTCGGCGCCGTTCTGCTCGGCAACGCTGCCCTTGCGCCGGATGCCGGTCCGATCGGCGCGATCGACGTCGTCCTGGTCCTGCTGACGACCGTCGCGCTGGCGGCCGGCAGGCGCCTTCCCGTGGTGGCGCTGGGCGTGGTGACCGTGACCATGCTGGCCCTGCACGTCCGGGTGCACGCCGGGGTCACCGCGGCGTTCCCGGTCCTCGCCGTCGTCTACCTGGCCGCATGGCGGGGGCATCGGCTTCCCGCGCTGGTGTCCAGTTTGGTCTTTCTCGGTGGCTTCCTCACCTACGACATCACCGCCGCACCGGACGGCCTGCCCGCACAGCGACTCGTCGAGCGCACCAGCCTGCTGCTCGGCTGGTTCGTGGCGGCCAACGTGGCCGGGTTCGTCGCGCGCCAGCACCGGGCGTTCCTCGAGCAGGCACGGCAACGAGCGGCCGAGGCGGAGCGCACCCGTGACGAGGTGGCGTTGCGCCGGGCCGGCGAGGAACGGCTTCGCATCGCCCGTGACCTGCACGACTCCCTCACGCACAACATCTCTGTGATCAAGGTCCAGGCCGGGATCGCGGTGCATCTCGACCGTAAGCACGGCGCGGAACCATCGGCGGCGCTGCTGGCCATCCAGGAGGCCAGCAGCGCGGCGATGCGCGAGTTGCGGGCCACCCTGGCGGTGCTGCGCTCCACCGACGATCCGGATCGCGTCGGCCTGGCAAGAGTGGATGAGCTGGCCGAGCGGACCCGGGCCACCGGCGTCCCCGTCCAGGTCACCGTCGTCGGTGAACTTGCCGGCCTGCCGGTCGAGGTCGATCAGGCGGGCTACCGCGTCGTTCAGGAGGCTTTGACCAATGTGACCCGCCATGCAGGTTCCGCCAGCGCGCAGGTCCACGTCGAGTCAACACCGCTTGGCCTGACGGTCGCGGTGATCGATACCGGGCATGCCGGCGCGGCTGAGTCGGTCACGCCGGGAGTGGGCCTGCGCGGCATGCGTGAACGGGTGGACGGACTCGGTGGCACACTGCACACTGCGCGTCTGGACGACGGCGGCTTCACCGTGCGGGCCACCTTCCCCCTGGCCGGCGCAACGTGAGCACGTCCCGCCAGCAATCCGCTTTCTCGTGGCGGCGCACCGCCGACAGAAAACCAAAATTCCTGATGGTGGGCGACGCGACGTGATCCGGGTGTTGCTGGCAGACGATCAGTCGCTGATGCGGGCCGGGTTCCGGGCGCTGCTCGACGCGGAGGACGATGTGGAGGTGGTCGGTGAGGCTGCTGACGGCGCGACCGCTGTGAAACTGGCGCGCCAGCTCAGGCCGGACGTCGTGCTGATGGACGTGCAGATGCCCGGGCTCGACGGGATCGAGGCGACCCGGCAGATCGGCGCCGACCCCGACCTCGGCGGCGTGCGGGTGCTCATTCTGACGAACTTCGAGCTGGAGGAGTATGTCTTCGCCGCCTTACATGCCGGTGCCAGCGGTTTCCTGCTCAAGGACGCCGATCCAGCCGAGCTGCTGCAGGCGGTCGCCGTAGTCGCTCGTGGCGAGGCGCTGCTGGCACCGACGGTCACCCGTACTCTGATCAAGGAGTTCGTGACCGGACAGCCGCCGGGCGACCCGGCCGTGGGGCGCGACGTGTTGACCGCCCGGGAGCAGGAGGTCGTCGAGCTGGTCGGCCGCGGCCTGACCAACGACGAGATCGCCAAACGTATGGTGATCAGCCCGCTGACCGCGAAGACACACGTCAGCCGGGCGATGCTGAAGTTGCACTGCCGCGATCGGGCCCAGTTGGTGGTGTGGGCCTACGAATCCGGCCTGATCGCGCCGCGCCGCCGATAATCTCGCAGGAAGCCCCCGCTGGACCGATGCGCTGGGGCCGCGTCGACGAAGCCTTGTCTAGAGTCGGGCGGTATGAGCAGCGTGACCGTGGTCGGGGCCGGCGTCATCGGGCTGAGCGTGGCCCACGAACTGGCCGCGGCGGGCCATCGGGTTCGGATCGTGGCCGCCCGGGACGCGGCGGCCAGCGTGTCGGCGGTCGCCGCGGCGTTGTGGTACCCGCATGACGTTGCGCTGACCGGGGAGGTGCTGGGTGCGGCGCGGTCGACCTACGACCGGCTGGCGCGGCTGGCGCGGGACCCGGCCACGGGCGTACGGATGCGGGCCGGCACGGTGCTGTCCCGGCGGCCGGAACCCGATCTGTCCTGGACGGAGGCGTTGCCGCGGTACGAGACGGCCACGGACCTGCCGCACGGACCGGGCGTCGGCGGCGTGCGGTGCGTCGTCCCGGTGGCGCAGACCGACGTCTACCTGGCGTGGCTGCGTGCATCGGTGCTGGCCCTGGGCGTGACGATCGAGAGCGCCGAGGTCGGGACGGTCGGGGACGTGGGCGGGGACGTCGTGGTGGTGGCGGCGGGGCTGCGGTCGGCGGAGCTTCTCGGGGACGACGACGAGGCGTACCCGATCCGGGGTCAGGTGGTGCGGCTGGCTAACCCGGGGCTGACCGAGTGGTTCACCGACGGTGACAACCCGGCGGGGCTGACCTATGTGGTGCCGCGCGCGCACGACGTGGTGTGCGGCGGCACCGGTGAGGTGGGGTCCTGGGACGAGCGGGTGGATCCGGCGATCGAGAGCGGGATCCTGAGCCGGGTGCGCGAGCTGGTGCCGGCCCTGGCGGATCAGCCGATCCTGTCGCGGGCGGTGGGGCTGCGGCCGGGGCGGTCCCGGGTGCGGGTGGAGGCGGTCGCCGGGCACGGGCGGCCGGTGTTCGCCTGTTACGGGCACGGCGGCGCCGGCTTCACCCTGTCCTGGGGCACGGCCACCCGGATCGCCGAGCTGCTGCGGGCGGACGGCCACAACGGGGCGGACGGTCACAACGGGACGGACGGTCGCAAGGGGGCGCACGGTCACAACGGGGCGCACGGTCAGAACGCGGCGCAGGGCCAGAACGGGACGGACCGTCAGAACGGGACGCAGGCCAACTCGCTGTACAGGTAGTCGATCTGGTCGGGCTTCAGGCTGGCACTGCGGTACATCTTGTGCCGCGGCGTGCCGAGCGTGACCGCGAGCGCCGGCCGATGCCCGGCGAGACGCAGCTCCACCAGCGTCGCCGGCAGCCCGTGCCGGAGCAGCAGGTGGCGGCTGAGCTGCCGGAAGCCGCGCCGGAACACCACCTGGTCGCTGACGTGGATGATCGAGGCGAAGAGCGGCAGGTTCTTCGGGCGGTCCCGGCGGAAGACGACGTAGCACCACCGGTTCCCGTACCGCATCACCACGTGCCGTGCCGCGGCCGCCGCCCGATGGTCGCGGTAGAGCTGGCGTTCGGCGCCGGTCAGGGTTCGTTCGAGGACGCGCGGGTCGGAGCTGACCCGGACCCGGCCGGGCACCGCCGGCCAGGGCAGGTTCGGCACGGCCAGCAGCGTGGTGTCGAGCGTCTCGAACCCGAGCCGGGTGTTGATCGGGACGACGCTGCCGCTCGGCGACAGGTCGGTGAAGTGGTATCCGTCCTGGGCCAGGAGCGCTTTCAGCAGCCGTACGCTGTGGAATCGGTGTTCCGGCAGCACGCACCAACCGGCCAGGTTGCAGAACGCCGCCGGCTGCCCGTCGATGACGCGGTTCGCGTAGAACGCCAGGTACGCCCCGACCACCTCGGTGTCGTCGCGGATCAGCATGAAGCCGTGGTTGGGCGACTCGACCGGCCAGGGCGGGATGATGGATCGGGCCCAGGTGGCGGCGGAGAGCCGGTTGTTGAGGTGACGGTGCAGGAACTCGGCCACCCGCGGCACATCGACAGGCATGATCGGGACGACGCGTACGGTCATCCGGTCAACACTATCGAGGTTCCGGTCAGGACACCGCCAGGGTGAACCCAAGCTTCGGCAAAGGTTTCGATGGCATCCTGTGGCGGTGGACGTGTTGCTGGTCGAGGATGACGACGCCATCGCCGATCCGCTGATCACCGGTCTGGCGCGGTACGGTTTCGCCGCCACCCGGGTCCGCACCGGCGCCGCCGCCCTGTGCGCGGAGCCGGCCGACATGGTGCTGCTGGACCTGGGGCTGCCCGACATGGACGGCATCGACGTATGCCGCCGCCTGCGGGAACGGTCCGCCACCCCGATCATCATGATCACCGCCCGGGGCGAGGAGACGGACCGGGTCGTCGGCCTGGAGCTCGGCGCCGACGACTACCTGTCGAAACCGTTCGGCCTGCGGGAACTGGTGGCCCGGATGCGTGCGGTGGCCCGGCGCAGCGGCACGGCGGGCAGCCGGCCGGGCGCCGGCGGCGAGCAGGTGCTCGGCAGCGTACGCATCGATCGCCGCACCCGCCAGGTCCATGTCGGCGGCGCCCCCGTGGCCCTGTCGCCGAAGGAGTTCGACCTGCTCGCCGTGCTCGCCGAAGACCCGGGTGCCGTCTACTCCCGCCGGCATCTGCTCGACACCGTCTGGGATCCGCACTACTTCGGGCCCACCAAGACCCTCGACGTGCACATCGCGGCGCTGCGCCGCAAACTCGGTGATCCGGCGCTGATCGAGACGCTGCGCGGCATCGGTTTCCGGATCGGCGGCGGCAGCGGCACGGGTACGCGGTGACCCGCCGCATCCTGGTCAGCTACCTCTCGCTGACCCTGCTGATCCTGCTCGCGCTCGGTGTTCCGCTGGGCACCATCTACGGCCGGCACGAACGGGACGGTTTCGCCGCCGACGTGGAGCGCGACGCGGTGATCCTCGCCGAGCAGGCCGAACCGGACATCGCCGCCGGCCGGCCCGCGCCGGTGCTCGCGCTCGCCGGCCGGTACGCGGCGTCCACCGGCGCCCGCGTGCTCGTCGCCGACGCGGGCGGGCGGCTGATGGCGTCCACCGCGGCCCGGCCACCGCCGGCCGACCCGGCCGTCGCGGAGGCGCTGACCAACCGGCACGCGGTGGGGTACCGGCGGGCGTCCGGCGGCGGGACGGAACTGTACGTCGCCGTGCCGGCACGCACCGGCGGAAACGTGCAGGGTGCGGTGCTCCTCACGTACCCCGCTGGCCTGGTCGATGCCCAAGCCACCCGCTTCTGGCTGGCGCTCGCCGCACTCGGCACCCTCACCCTGGGCGTCGTCGCCCTCGCGGGTCTGCTGCTCGCCCGCTGGATAACCCGCCCGATCCGGGTTCTCGAGGACGCCGCCGCCGCGATCGGGCGCGGCGCCGACCTGTCCACCGCCCGCATCGGCCCGCCGGAGCTGCGCCGCCTCGCGGACCGGCTCACCGAGACGTCACGCCGCCTGCACCGGTTGCTCACCGCGCAGCGCTCGTTCGCCGCGGTCGCCTCGCACCAGCTGCGGTCGCCGCTCACCGCGCTGCGGCTGCGCCTGGAGAACCTGGAACCGGGGTTGCGCCCGGCCGGCCCGGAGCCGGGGTTGCGCCCGGACCCGGAGCCGGGGTTGCGCCCGGACCCGGAGCCGGGCGCACGCCTCGCGGCTCCGCGATCGGATGCCGCGCCGGACGCCCGTGCTGATCTTGACGCTGCCATCGCCGAGGTGGACCGGCTCACCGACCTGGTGCAGGGTCTGCTCTCCCTGGCGCACCTGGAGAACACCGTCGCCGACCGCGCCCCCGTCGACCTGGACGCCCTGGTCACCGCGGGTATCGACGGCTGGTCCGCCTACGCCGCCGAGCAGGGCGTGACAGTGGCCCGCTCCCCCGCCCGGCTGGGCACGGCGCTGGCCATGCCCGGCGCGGTCGAGCAGATCCTCGACAACCTGCTGTCCAACGCGGTCCGCGCGGCGCCGCCGGGCACCACGATCACGGTGGGTGCGGCACCGGACCACCACGACCCGGCCACCGTCGAACTCCATGTGGTGGACGAGGGTCCGGGTCTGAGCGAGACCGAGAGGGTACGGGCCTTCGACCGTTTCTGGCGAGCACCCGAGTCCCCTCCGGACGGCTCCGGCCTGGGCCTGAGCATCGTCCGTCAGCTGGCCGAGGTCAGCGGCGGCGAGGCCACCCTGCGGGCCGCGGCCGGCGGCGGCATCGACGCGACGGTCCGGCTGCCCGCGGCCCATGGTGGAGACTGAGCACGCCGCAGCCGCGCCGACGAACGGGGAGACTGATGACCGGACCGGAACCCGACGGCCCCGACCCCGCCCCGGTGGCGGTCGGCGCGGCCGATCAGCGGGCCGTGCGCGCGGCGATGTGGGCGACCGTGCCCCGGCTGCTCGCCGAGCATCGGTACGTCGTCCTCGGCACCGCCGACGAGCGGGGCCGGCCGTGGGCGACACCGGTGTTCTACGCGCCCGACGGTGACCACCGGATCCTGTGGGTCTCGGCGCCCGGCAGCCGCCATTCCCGCAACATCGGCGCGCGACCCGAGGTGGCCCTCACGGTCTTCGACTCGCACGCACCCATCGGCGGGGCGGAGGCGCTCTACCTGGAGGCGACCGCGGCACCGGTCGACGGCGACGCCGCCGCCGCGGCCCTCGCCGTGCTTAACACCCGCCTGCCGGACGATCGGCGGCTGGCACCGGACGACCTGGAACCGGCGGGGACGCTGCGTCTCTACGAGGCCATCGTCAGCAGGCACTTCGTCCTCGTCCGCGGCGGCGACACCCGTTTCGACAACGTCACCGACGGCCGCCTCCCGGTCACCCCGCCCGACCCGGACCACCCTGCGGGCTGACCGACCTTGACGGTCCGGGATGCGGGACCAATCATCGATCGGATGGCACGTTCCCCGTACACGCTCGAAGGCGCGCGCGAGATCCTGTCCGGACCGGACGACACATGGCTGAAGGCGCTGGATTCGCTGCTCGGGGTGGGCATCCTGGCCACCGGCCCGTTCGGCTTGGCCGCCTGGGGATGGGTCGACCAGAAGAACGAGCTGATCACCCTGCTCGGCAAGCTGACCTCGGCCGGGCGGGAGCGGCTGGGCGGGCGGCACTCACCGGAGCGGTACGACGTTCTCGCGGCCACCCACACGGCGCTGGTCCACGGCGCCTTCTTCGCCGCTCTCCGGGAGGTCGCCGGTCCCGCCGTCACGAAGATCGGACTCACCGACGACGAGAAGAGCCGCCTCGTCGAGGGCGCGCAGCCGGAGACCGCGCGGGACGGGATCCAGCGGGCGCTGGCGAGTTCCCGGATTCCGCTGCCGTGGGCGGGGTGCGGGTTCAGCGTCAACCGGGACACGGTGGTGCGGCGGTTCTACGAGGACCTCACCCTGCGCTGCGTCGGCTTTTTCCAGCACTTCGAGGCCTGGCACCGGGTGGACTCGGTCCGGCACACCGACCCCCTGGTGCGGGACGTCGTCGATCGGGCGCTGCGCCGGTACGAGGCCGAGTACAAGGCGCTCGCCGCGGAGGTGCCCGAGTTCGGCATCTGGGCCTCGCTCGGCGAGATCGAGGGCACCCGGTCGGAGGCCCGGCGGGCGGGTGAGTCCCTGAGCCGTCTGGAAGACCTGATGATGTCGCTGTCCGGGCGGGCGGACCGGCCGACGAACCGGGTACGGGACGTCAGCGCCGCCGTCAACCGGGCCGTCCTGGAGGATCCGCTCTTCGCCACGGACGCCACCGACGACCTGGCCGGCCTGCGGATCCCGACGGTGCAGGAGGGCTACCTGACACCGAGGTTCCGCTGGACGGTCATGGCGGAGGACTGCCGGCCCGCGGACGACGACTGGTGGGAGACCGCTCACCGGGGCAACGACCTGGACACCTTCCTGGCGGCCTACTTCGCCGCACCGCAGAGCCACCAGCGGCCGCTTGTCGTGCTCGGTCTGCCCGGTGCCGGCAAGAGCATGTTCACGAAGGTCTGCGCGGCGCGCCTGTCCGGAAGTGACGCCTACGCCGTCGCCCGGGTACCGCTGCGCCAGGTCCCGGACCCGACCGCCCCGATCCACCAGCAGGTCTCCGGTGTGCTCGACAAGGCGACGAACGGCCGGGTCTCGTGGACCGAGCTGAGCGAGGCGTCCACCGACGCGACCCGCGTGCTCCTGATCGACGGCTTGGACGAGTTCATGCAGGCCTCCGGCCATGCCGAGTCCAACTACCTGCAGAACGTCGTCGAGTTCCAGCGCGTCGAACACATCGCCGGCCACCCGGTCTCGGTCGTCGTCACCTCGCGCACGCTCGTCGCCGATCTGGCCCGCATCCCGGTCGGCTGCCTGGTCCTGAAACTCGACAACTTCAGCCCCGAACAGGTCCACGCCTGTCTGGACGTCTGGGACGGCGCCAACCCGGGCCAGCCGTCCCGCATCCCGCCGGCCGAGGCCGTGCTGTCCTACGGGGAGATCGCCCAGCAGCCGCTGTTGCTGCTGCTGCTCGTCCTCTACGGCGCCACGACCGGCCTGCCGGCGGTGGAGAGCGACTCGACGCCCGCACAGATCTACGGTGGCATCCTGCGCCGGTTCATCAAGCGGGAACTGCGCAAGCCGGCCGGTTCCGACCCGGCGGACGCGGACGAACCGCAGGTCCGTGCCGAGCTGTGGCGGCTGGGAGTCGCCGCCTTCGGCATGTTCAACCGGGGCCGGCACTACATCGAGGAGGCCACGCTGCTGGCCGACCTGGACGCGCTGGAGCAGGCGCCACGGCAGCGCACCGTTCAGCGGCGGACCGGGGCACTCACCGCGGCCAGGCGGGTCCTCGGCAAGTTCTTCTTCATCCACGCCGCCGAGGTGGACGAGGGTTTCGAGGGGCGCAGCTACGAGTTCCTGCACGCCACGTTCAGCGAGTACCTGATCGCCTCGCTCACCCTGGGCGAGATCGTCGAGCTGTGGGAGACGCAGAACCGCCCGTCGTCGCAGAACTGGGACGACGACCGCCTCTACGCCCTGCTGTCGCACCAGCTGCTGGACTCCGGTGGCGCCGCCATCCTGCCGTTCGTGACGCAACTGCACGCGACGTTGCCCGAGCCGGTGGGCCGAGGGGTCCGCGAGATGCTGCGAACCCTGCTGCGGCAGTCGGAGGAGAGGTGGGACAGCGGGCGGTTCGCCGCCTACTCACCGTCGGCACAGACACCGCTTCAGCGTTTCGCCGCCTACACGGCGAACCTCGTCATGCTGCTGCTCCGCGTCGACGCCGAACCGGTGACCCTGTCATCCATCGCGCCCGCTGAGCAGGAGCCGACGACGTGGTGGCGAAAAATGGTCGGCGTCTGGCGGGGCTGCCTCGACATCTCCCTGGAGCAGATCGAACCTCTGATCGAGCCAGAGCCAGCGATTCAAAGGGTCACCCACAGTGGTTCTCAACCAATCGTGCACGAGGAGCGGTTGCGGTTCAACAAATTCGAGGCCATGGTGCTGAATGCAGGATTCGGTGTCATCAGCAACCGTTACTTCATCGGCAGCGACGATCGGGAAATCTACTTCGCCGGGTACGCGGCGCGCGCGCTCCTGCACCAAGATCAAGCGTATTTGATTTCCGGAACCGCCACAGCCATGCTGCGATCGAACTTTCTAGAAGTCCGTCCTGATCTACGGCAAATGCTTGTTGCACATGCCGTGAGAAATCCTGAGGGATTCAGTCGAGATGATGCAGTAACACTGCTTAGCTTCACTCATGGAGAACCTTCCAGTCAGACCTGGACGCAGTCCCTCCTCATGGCGCAGTATCCCGCATTGACGAGCGACGCCTATATTTCCGTTCATCTCGCCGCCGACGGGAGCGCCGCCGTCAAGCTCGCCCCCTTGCTGGCCGGCATGTTGATCTGGGATGACGACCGCATGCCGGTGCGCAACATCTTCGACCGGCTGCCGGAGGACCTGCGCAACCGGATCGAGGAGTGTGGCGCCGCCGTCGCTCCCCTACATCAGTCGATCGATCGCCGCCGCCTGGTGCTGCTGGTGGCGGACCTCCTCCTCCCCCTGCTCGAAGCAGCCGACCTGGGCGACATCACCAGACAACTCGGGGTGATCGATCAAGTGTGATCACCAGGTCTCCAGGGTCCGACGCAGGGTGTGGTCGGGTGGCAGGGTCGCGCCGGCGATCGTCAGCGCCCACGCCACCGCCCGGCTCGACTCCGCCGCGTCACCGAGTTTCTCCGCCACGACCGCGATGTTGATCAGTGTTCGGATCAGTTCCGGGTGGTCGGGGCCGAGGCGCGCCGACTTGATGCGTACCGCTTCGGTCAGTCGTTCCAGTGCCAGCGGCAGGTCCCCGCGCTCGGCCGCCAGGGCGCCCAGGTTGGTCAGCGCCACCGCCACCTCGTAGTCGTCGGCGCCCAAGCGTGACCGGAAATGGTCAAGCACGTGCAGGAGCAGGCCCTCGGCGGCGTCGCATTCGCCCGCGGCGAGCAGGATCGGGGCGAGGTTGCCCTCGTCGTACAGGACCGACAGGTGGTCGGCGCCGGCTGTGCGGCGGCGCAGGTCGAGCCCCTCGCGGCCCCAGGTGGCGGCCGCCGCCAGGTCACCGAGGACGAACTCGATGCCGGCCAGGTTGTGGTGCAGCGTCGCCACGTCGTCGGCGTACTCGTCGCCGAACGCGGCGGCGATGGCGAGCGCCTCGAGGTAGCGGTCCCGGGCCTCGGCGTAGCGGCCGGTCGCCTTCAGCAGCAGGCCGTGCGAGTTGCGGACGCGCGCCGCCGCGATCGAGGCCCTGCCGCATTGCCGGTCGACCCGGGACACGAGCGGTTCCAGGACGGCTTCGGCGTGCGGGTAGCGGCCGCGTTCGCGCAGTTCGTCGGCGCGGAGCAGGGCGTCGTCAAGGCTGAGCGTCAACGGGTGCCTCCCCGGGCCGGGCGTAGCACAACAGGAACGCGGCGACGGCGGCGAGCGCGACGGCCCCGTACAGGATCGGGGTGATCCGTCCGCTCGCGGCTGTCGCCGAGGTGAGCAGCGGGCCCACCGCCATGCCGGTCGTCAGGGACAGGCTGGAGAGCGCGTTGTAGCGGCCGCGCAGGTCGTCCGGCGCGATCGCGTTGACCAGGGTGGGCAGGGCGCCGGCGAGCAGGAGTTCGCCGGCGCCGACGAGGACGGCGGCGCACGTCAGCTCGGCGCGGATCGGCAGGGCTTCGGGGATGCAGACGGCCCACGCCAGCGCCCACAGACCGGCCGTGGCCAGCAGGGCGGTGCGGGCGGGGAGGCGGGCGGTGAGACGCCAGGCGATCGGGGCGCCGGCGATGATGGTGACGCAGTTGGCGACGCTGAGCCAGGACAGCGCGGCGGGATCGCCGGCGGCGATGGCGAGCAGCGAGGGTGCGGCGTTGAACAGGCCGTAGCCGACGGTGGAGAGCAACGCGGCCGCGCCGAGCAGGAGCAGCAGGTAGCGGTCACGCAGCGCCTCCCGGTAGCCGCCGGCGGTCCGGCCCTCGACGGGAACGGGCGCGGTCGCTGACCGGCCAGTTATCAGCACCAGTCCGATGCTGATCAGGCAGAACAGGGCTGCTGCCAGCCAGAGCACCGGCATGCGCGGGCCCAGGAACAGCGCGCCCAGCCCGGCGCCGGCGGCCATGCCGATGTTGAACATGACGAACTGAAGGGTGTAGACGCGCTGGTGCCGGTCCGGTGGGGTGAGCACGGCGAGCCGGGTGGCGAGCGCCGGGATCGAGATGGACCAGCCGAGACCGGTCACCGCCACGCCGGCGGCGGCGGCGAACAGGCCGGGGGTGGCGGCGAGCAGGAGCATACCGGCGGCCGCGATCATGAGGCCGAGAACCATGACGGTACGCCCACCGAAGCGGTCGATGAGCACCCCGGCGAGCGGGTTGCCGAGCAGGCTGGTGATCGCTGCCAGCGACACGACGCCGGTCGCCAGTGCCAGGGCGATGCCGCGATGGGAATGCAGCAGGACGATGAGGTACGGCTGGGTGAGCCCGATGCCGAAGGCGGTGGTGAGTTCGCTCGCCAGCAATGTCCGGACACTGCCGGGAAACCCGCTCGGGCTTCCCGGCAGTCGCGTCTTGAGATCGCTCATTTCCCGGCGCGACCGGGAATTCCGGCGCGTCCCAGAACGGCCTCGGAATGGTTGAGCGAAGCGCCCCGGCGGAGCAGCGCCTCCGTGTGGTTGAGGTCCCGGCCCCGGCCGAGAAGCATCTCCGTGTGGTTGAGGCTCCACCCCCGGCGGAGCAGGACCTCCGTGTGGTTCAGCTCCCGGCCCCGGTCCAGGACGACCTCGGAATGGTTGAGCGAGGCACCCCGGCGGAGAACCGTCTCGGAATGGTTGAGCGAGGCACCCCGAACAATTTGAGCAGCCATTTTCTTTGCCTTTCATCGAGACGTCCGATCGATTTCTGGTTCCCACCATAACCAGCGGATCGGACTCTCGAATGCCCCGTTGGAGTGGCCCCCGGAATGGTGAGCGCGGAACGGGTGGCGGTTCACCCCGCCGGGGTCGGCCCGGGATGAGGATGAATGAAACCGAACGGCGGAGGTGGCTACCCCAGCCGCAGGGGATCAGTGCCGGTCGCCGGGGGTCAGTGCGGGCGGCGGGCGTTGAGCCGGGCCGCCTGGCGGGTCAGGTGGTCACGTTCGGCGAGGTTGGAGGCCTTCGTGGCCGCTTCCGCGTAGAGCCGCGCCGCCGTCGACAGGTCGCCGTCGCGCTCGTGCAGGTACGCCGCGACGGCCGTGTAGCGGGGCAGCGACCCGTCGAGGCCGGCCAGCGCGGCCAGGCCGGCACGCGGGCCGTCGGCCTCACCGACCGCGACCGCCCGGTTCAGCCGCACCACGGGGCTGTCGGTCAGCCCGGCCAGTTCGTCGTACCACTCCACGATCTGCACCCAGTCGGTCTCGTCCGCGGTGGGCGCGTCGGCGTGCAACGCCGCGATCGCGGCCTGGGCCTGGAACTCGCCCAGCCGGTCCCGGAACAACGCGGTCTGCAGGATCGTGACGCCCTCGGCGATCAGAGCGGTGTCCCAGCGGCCGCGGTCCTGCTCGGCCAGCGGCACCAGACTGCCGTCGGCCGCGGTGCGGGCGGCGCGCCGGGCGTGGTGCAGCAGCATCAGGGCGAGCAGGCCGTGCACCTCCGGATGGTCGATGACGGCCGCCAGCTGCCGGGTCAGCCGGATCGCCTCGGCGGCCAGGTCGACGTCACCGGAGTAGCCCTCGTTGAACACCAGGTAGAGCACGCGCAGCACGGTGGCGACGTCGCCGGGCTGGTCGAACCGGACATCGGCGACGGTGCGCTTGGCCCGGCTGATGCGCTGCGCCATCGTCGCCTCCGGCACCAGGTAGGCGTCGGCGATCTGCCGGGTGCTCAACCCGCCGACGGCGCGCAGGGTGAGCGCGACCGCCGACGACGGCGTGAGCGACGGGTGCGCGCACAGGAAGTAGAGCCGCAACGTGTCGTCGCGCGCCGCCGCCGGACCGGCCGGCGGCTCCTGGTCGGCCAGGTCCTCGCGCCGCCGGCGCGCCGCGTCCGCCCGGGTGGCGTCGACGAACCGGCGCCACGCCACCGTGACCAGCCAGCCCTTCGGGTCCCGTGGCGGGTCCGCCGGCCACACCCGGACCGCTTCCACCAGGGCGTCCTGCACGGCATCCTCGGCCGCCGCGAAGTCGGCTCCGCGGCGGACGAGGATCCCGATCACGCTCGGGGTGAGCTCGCGCAGGTTCATTCCGTGACGGTCGGCGGCATCGTCAGGAACGGCCGCAGCTCCAGCCACTCGTGGATCGGCTTGCCGCCCGCGCCGGGTGCGGCGGACAGTTCCCCGGCGAGTTCCACCGCGCGGTCGTGGCTGTCCACGTCGATCACCATCCAGCCGGCGATCAGGTCCTTGGTCTCGGCGAACGGGCCGTCGGTGATCGGCGGGCGGCCCGGGCCGTCGTACCGCACGAAGGTTCCCTCCGGGGCCAGCGCCTCACCTCCGGCGTACTCGCCGGTCTCCTCCAGGCGGGCCGCGAAGTCGTTCATGTACTGGATGTGCGCGGAGATCTCCTCCGGCGTCCACTTCTCCATCGGCACGTCGTTGACGGCCGCCGGCGCGCCACGGTAGTGCTTGAGCAGCAGGTACTTCGGCATGGTGGAACTCCTCCGCTTCGTACGACCCATTGTGGCCGCGGTCGGTCTTCGTCTTCCGCAGCGGGGACGGAGCCGGGTCCCGGTTCTCGACATCCCGGCCGGAAAAAGATTCCGGCGATGTCGCTGATCACTGTCACGGCTGGTTGGCGGCGGGTCCGGGTGGGCAATCCGGGGGCGTACGCCCTCGTCTGTCGCCGTCGAAGGAGACCCGCCATGCGTTCCCTACTGATCGCCCTCGGTGTCGTCGCCGTGGTCCTGATCCTGCTCGGGCTCTTCCTCAAGGCCGTGAAGTGGCTCTTGATCATCGGCGTGATCGCCCTGCTCGCCACGATCGTCCTCGGCATCGTGAAGGGCCGCCGCACCCTGCGCTGAGCTGCCGCGTTCAGCAGTGCTGCGGACCCGGCTCGCTCGGCGGCGAGCCGGGTCTCGCCGTGAGCAAGGCTTCGCGATGGCCGCACGGGCCGGCTGACCGCGATCAGAAGCGGCCACCGCCGCCCCGGCGCCCACCGCCACCGCCGCCGCCCGAGCGGCGGGCCCGTGATCCGCTGCCGCCGAAGCCGCCGCCACCCCAGCCGCCGCCACCACCCCAGCCGCCGCCGGACCGCACCCCGCCGGCAACGATCCCACCCAGCACCGCGCCCGCGAACGAGCCCGCGTCGAAGCCACCGCCGTGCTGCCCATAGGGACCGGCGCTGCTCCACGCCCGCACGTCGGCCTGCGCGGAATGCCCTGCCGCGGCCGCCAGGTCCCGGGCCTGCTGGGCCTCCCGCATCGCCGCCGCCGGATCAGTTCCGGACAGCTGCTCCGCCAGGGCGAGGTGCCGGTGTGCCTCGGCGAGCCGGACCCGCGCGTCCGGGCCGACCGCGCCGCGCCGGGTGGCGACGAAGTTCTCGGTCGCGACGACCTCGGCGCGGGCGACGGGCAGGGTCTGGGCGAGGAGCGTACGGGCGTGGGCGTCCCGCTCCGCCTGCGCCTGCACGGCCTCCAGCGCCGTGTCCAGCATCGCGTCGGCGGTCTGCAGCCGCGCCACGATGGCCACCGGGTCGGGCCGGGACACCGCGGCGGCCGTCCGCGCCTCCGCCACCGCCTGCTCCCCCGCCGCGACGGCCGCGGCCAGGCCGGGCGGAACGGTCCCGCCGGGCGCCGGAGCGTGCAGCGCGGCCCGGCCGGCCGCCATCTCCCCTTCGATCTCGGCGATCAGCGCGTCCACCGCGACCCGCGCGGCCGGCAGGTCGGCGGCGGCCTTGTCGACCGCCGCCACCAGCTGCCGCGCCTGCTCGATCGCCTGCTCGGCGGCCCGGACCGCGAGCGCCGCCTCGGCCCGCCCGGTAGCCGCTCCGTCCGCGCCTGCCCCGCCCGCAGCCGCCGCGCCCGATGCGCCCGCACCGGAAACGGGAGCCGCGTCCGACGATCCCAGCGCCGCCCGCGCCCGCCCCAGCGCGTCCCCCGCGAAGGCCAGCCTCTCCCGCGCCTGCTCGACGTTGCCCTCGACCGCGGTGACCGCCGCACCGCTGTACCGGGCCACCAGATCCGCGACCCGGCCCTCCGCGACCGGCAGACTCGCCGTCATCGCGGACAGTTCCCGGTCCAGCTCCGCGGCCACCTCACCGGCCCGCCCTTCGAGGTCCCGCAGCCGGTCGAAGGCCTCCGACTCCGCGTCGAGGCGGGCGTCGGCGTCCCGGCACAGGTCGATGATCCGGGACAGGGTCTCGCGGCGGGTACGCTCGTCCGGCGCCGGTTCCTCCTCCAGGGTCATCCGCAGCCGGAACGCCTCGGCGACGTTGCCGCGCGCCGCGGACAGGGCGGCCTGGAACCGCTCGGTGGCCGCGGCCCCGTACTGTGCGGTCGCCAGCTCCGCCTCGCTCGCACTGGCCCGCAGGTCGTCGTCGAGGTCGATGAGCAGGGCGTTCGCCTGGTTCGTCAGGTCTTGCAGGCTGGGCCCGGCCGGGGTGGGTGCCGCGGCGGGCGTGCGGCGGCGCCGGCGCAGGATGACCCAGACCAGGGCACCGATCAGGATCACCGCGAGGACGAGTACGGCGCCGAACAGCCCCGATCCTCCGTCGCCACTGCCGCCGCCGGCCGCGTCCGCCAGGCCCCGGGCTCCGGCGACGACCGCGCCGGACCAGTCCTGCCGGGCGAGGGCCGGTTCGATGTCGTCGGCGGCGACGCCCGCGAGTTCGCGGTCGCTGATCCGGGAGTCGTCGGGGAAGGAGTACGCGTACGCCCGGTCGGTGGTCGCGACCGCCAGCAGCGCGTCCCGGTCGCCGAGGTCGCTGAGCCGGGCCGTCTCGTCGGTCCACTGCTGGGCCGGTACCCCGCCGAAGGTGCCGACGAAGACCACGAACAGCTGGATGCCGGTGTCCTGCTGCAACTGCCCGAGTGCCGCTTCCACCCCGGGCCGGTCGTCGAGGACCCCGGCCGGGTCGGTGACCTGGGTGGCGAGCCGCCCGGGCGCGTCGGCTCTCGCCGCGGCCGGCAGCGCGAGCAGGCCGGTGAGCAGGACGACGAGCGGCAGGACCACGGTCCGCCAGGGCTGCACAGTCACCCTGTCAACCTAGAACACCGGGCTCCTACCGGCTCGGCGGCGCGACGTCAGGCAGAAATGTGCGCGTTAACATCCCCGTACCCCTGGAAAGCGCCGCGACCCGCTGGTTCGCGTTAACAAAGGTCCGCCGGGCCCCTCCCGCCGTCCGGGGTGTCTGCGGTAGAAAATGACGATGAACGACACACAGGCACGGCCGGCGGCCGACATTCGTAACATGATCGACACGGGCCGGACGGCGATCGGGATCGAGCTGGGCTCGACCCGGATCAAGGCCGTGCTGACCGGCCCGGACCACGCGGCCGTCGCGGCCGGCAGTCACGACTGGGAGAACCAGTTCGTCGACCGGGTCTGGACCTACTCCCTGGAAGCGGTCCACGAGGGCCTCCAGGCTTGCTTCGCGGCGCTGGCCGAGAACGTGCGCCGGCGGTACGGCACCGAGCTGCGCACCACCGGCGCGCTCGGCGTCTCCGCGATGATGCACGGCTATCTCGCGTTCGACGCCGACGGCGAGCTGCTCACCCCGTTCCGCACCTGGCGCAACACCAACACCGGTGCCGCGTCCGAGGCGCTGAGCGACACGTTCGGCTACAACATCCCGCACCGCTGGAGCATCGCCCACCTCTACCAGGCGGTGCTCAACGAGGAGGAGCACGTCGGGCGCCTCGCCCACCTGACCACGCTCGCCGGGTACGTGCACTGGCAGCTGACCGGCCGGCAGGTGCTCGGTGTCGGCGACGCCAGCGGCATGTTCCCGATCGACATCGCCACCGGCGGCTACGACACGCGCCGGCTCGCCCAGTTCGACGAGCTGGCCGCCGGCCGGGTGCCGGTGAAGCTGGCCGAGCTGCTCCCGGCGGTGCTGCCCGCGGGTGCGGCCGCCGGCACCCTCACCGAGGCCGGCGCGCGGCTGCTCGACCCCAGCGGCACCTTCCAGCCCGGCGCCGTGATGTGCCCGCCCGAGGGCGACGCCGGCACCGGCATGGTCGCCACCAACTCGGTGGCCCGCCGCACCGGCAATGTCAGCGCCGGCACCAGCATCTTCGCGATGATCGTGCTGGACGGCGAGCTGAGCCGGGTGCACCCCGAGATCGACCTGGTGACCACGCCCGCCGGTGACCTGGTGGCGATGGTGCACTGCAACAACGGCGCCAGCGAACTCAACGCGTGGGCCGGGCTGTTCGCCGAGTTCGCGGCCGCGCTCGGCGTCGACAAGGACAGCAACACGATCTTCGAGACACTGTTCCGGTCGGCCCTGGACGGCGCCCCGGACGGTGGCGGCCTGATGGCGTTCAACAACCTGTCCGGCGAGCCGATCACGAAACTGCACGAGGGCCGGCCGCTCTTCTTCCGTACGCCCGGAAGTTCGCTCGATCTCGCCGGCTTCATGCGCACCCAGCTGTACGCCGCCCTGGCCACCCTGCGGATCGGCATGGACGTGCTGCAGAAGTCGGAGTCCGTCCGGCTGGACCGGATGTTCGCGCACGGCGGCCTGTTCAAGACCGAGGGCGTGGCGCAGAAGCTGCTGGCCGCGGCCATCGACACGCCCGTCTCGGTCGGCGACCTGGCCGGTGAGGGCGGCGCCTGGGGCATCGCGGTGCTAGCCGGCTTCCTGCGCGACCGGCAGGAGGGGCAGAGCCTCGACGACTTCCTCACGGGTACGGTCTTCGCCGGCGCGCGGCTCGACACGGCCGAGCCCGACCCGGCCGACGTGGCCGGTTTCACCGCGTTCATGGAGCGTTACGTGGCCGCCCTGCCGGTGCAGCAGGCCGCCGTCGACAACAGCTGACGCCGTGCGGATGCCGGCCGGGTTGATCGCCCGGCCGGCACTGTCACGCCTGGCGGGAGGCCAGTTCCACGACGGTGATGTCGGAGGGCGCGCCGACCCGCACCGGCGGGCCCCACGCGCCCGCGCCCCGGCTCACGTAGAGCTGGGTGTCGCCGTACCGTTCCAGCCCCGCGTTCGTCGGGTTCGCCAGCTCCGCGATGTAGTTCCCCGGCCACATCTGCCCGCCGTGCGTGTGCCCGGACAGCTGAAGATCCACACCGTGCTCGACGGCCTGGTGGATCGTGACCGGCTGGTGGGACAGCAGCACCGAGGCGCGGGACGGGTCGCGGTCGCCGAGCGCCGCACCGAAGTCCGGGCCGGCACCGTCGTCCTCACCCGCGATGTCGTCCACGCCCGCCAGGTCGAAGCCGGGCAGCTCCACCCGGGTGTTCCGCATCGGCTGCATGCCCAGCTCGCGGACCTTGGCGACCCACGGTTCGACACCGGAGATGTACTCGTGGTTGCCGGTCACGAAGAACGTGCCCATCCTCGACCGCAGCCCCCGCAGCGGCTCCACCGAACCGGCCAGGTCCGCCACGTCCCCGTCGATCAGGTCACCGACCACCGCGATCAGGTCCGGCTGCGTACCGTTGATGGTGTCGACCACCCGCCGGCAGAAGTCCGCGCCCAGGATCGGACCGAGGTGCACGTCGCTGACCACGGCGATGCGCAGGCCGTGGGCGCTGCGCGGCAACTTCGCGAGCGGCACGGTGATCCGCTTCACCGACGGCCCGTTCAGCACCCCGAACGCGCCGGCGCCGACGGTGCCCAGCGCCGCCGCGGCGGCCGCGCCACCCGCGATCCGGGAGACGAAGACCCGGCGGGAAAGAACCTTCGCGGGTACGCCCTCCGGCGCGCCCCCGGCCGCCGACCCGTTTCCACCGTCCCGGCCGTCGTCGCCCGTCCCACCCGCGACGCCGCCGGACATTCCCGCCGATACCATCTCGCCGCTGGCGTTCACGCCCGCCCGGACCCCGTCGCGGCGGCTCGCCAGCCAGCGGCTCAGCAGCGGACGCACCACCTCGCCGGCGACGACGCCGAGGAACAGGTAGAGCAGGAGGGCCAGCCACAGGTATCCCGGCCAGGCCACCACCCGCGCGGCAGCATGCGGCAAGCCGGCCTGCTCGCCGGCGAGCGCGCCGACGGCGAGGACCGGGCCGGCCACGAAGACGACGGTGCCCGCGCGTCGCCACGGGCTTCCGGGTGCGGTGGTGTCGCGGACGAGCCGGCGCCAGACGTACCAGTGTGCAGTTCCCAAGATTGCCAGCACGACGGCCAGCACCAGCACGAATACCAGGATCACCCGCCGAGGTTATGCGTTTCTTGACGGATCAACCAGGTTCTCTCAGTCCCCCCTCAGCTGCGGGCGTGTCCCTGGATGAGTAGCCGCGGTAGGTGGGTCCGCGTGGCGGTGTTGATCTGCTAGCGATGCGAAATCGCGGTTTCAACCCCATGATCACAGCGATTTCGTAGCGCTAGCAGATCAACATCTGTCAGGCGTCGGCGCGGCCCGGGGTCCAGCCGGAGACGTCGCGCAGGCGGCCCCGCCACAGCCGCCCGGTCACGCCGGTGGCCTGGCCGGGCCGGGAGATGCGGGCGTCGCGCAGGTGGATGTACCTGGTGGGCACGGAGAGCGCCTGGTACTGCCGGAACGAGATCTCCTCGCCGATGTCGCGCTTCTTCACCGCGGTGTGTGCGAGGTCGGACAGCTCCTTGACGTATTCGGCCATACCCACGTAGTAGGCGTCCTCGTGGTCGTTGAGTTCGCTCAGTTCGGCGAACCACTGCCACTGCGGGATCAGCTCGCCGTCCACGACGAGCCCGCCCACGGTGAGGGTGAACGGGGTGCCGGGGTCGACGTGCTCGACCAGCTGATCCGTGAGGGAGACGTAGTTGGCGAGGACACCGTCCGGTTCGGCCCAGTCGGCGCGCATCGTGATGGGGTCCAGCATCGGATCAGACATAGCCCCAATCTAGGACAAGTCCGGCTCGATCTCAGGAGATCGTGGCGGCCCGCTCCTCGGCCTTGGCAATCAGGTCACGGACCAGTTTCTCGTCGCCACCCAGGTTCTCCCAGCCCAGGTCGGCCACCACGACGACGGCGTCACCGACGCGGGACATGGCGGCGTAGTGGCTGACCGTCGACGGCGCCTCGTCGGCGTAGCTGAAGCGTTCGTCGATGCGTACCACCATCGAGTCGTCGTCGGCGTCGAGGACTGCCCACTTCTTCTCGTCCTCGCCGAGGCCACCCGGGCATCTGTCCAGCGCCGCGCCGATCTCGGCGAACTGCTCGGCCGCTCCCCCTGGCCTGTGGCGGCCGACGAACTGCGCGACCACGGTGGGCGTGGAGCCTTCCTGGGTGTTCTCGACGATGTACCGCATCGCGACCGCGTCGACCCGTGACTCGTCGCTGGCGTAGGGGGCGTCACCGCAGGGCCGCAACGGGCGGACGTGGGTGACCTCGCCCTGCTCGAAAGGCTGTCCTTCGGCGTCGCGCACGTCGCCGGGCTGCAGCAGCGCACTGGCCGGGATGCCCTCGGCAGCACTGGCGGAGGCGGCCGGCGAGCCACTCGGTGCGGCGTCCGAGGACGGGTCCGGACCGGCACCGGCCGGCGCGGCCGCCGCGCTCGCGCTCGACGGGGCCGAGGGCGCCGAGGAGGCACCGGAATCGCATGCGGCAAGCGACAGGGACAACAGGCCGGCGCCTGCGGCAAGGCGAATCACCGTGGTCTGCATGCCCGAATCACTGCCCGTTCGGGCCGCCGTTCACACCGATCGCCCCGATAAGGATCGATACACAGCGTGCTTCAGCACGAAGCCGTGCTCGCCCATGTGGGCGAGCACGGCTCACGGCGGCGGTACGGATCAGGCGCCGGCCAGCACCCAGCGGCCCCGGCCCTGACGCTTGGCCTCGTACATCGCCATGTCCGCGGTGCGCAGCACGTCGCTGTCACCCGCCGGCACCTCCGGACCGTAGGCCGCGATGCCCACGCTCGCGCCGATGTCGAGGACCGCGGTGCCGAACCGGATCGGCTCGGCGACCTCGGTGAGCACCCGCTCGGCGAGCCGGACGGCCTCCGCCTGCGGCAGGTCCGGGCAGAGCAGCACGAACTCGTCGCCGCCGAGGCGGACCGCCAGGTCGGTGCCGCGGACGGTACGCGACAGCCGCTCCGCCACGGTGGTCAGCACCAGGTCGCCGGCCTCGTGGCCGTACTCGTCGTTGACCTGCTTGAAACCGTCCAGGTCGAGGTAGAGCACGGCGACCGGGCCGGAGCGCTGCGGGATGACCCGTTCCAGTTCGCTGGTGAGCACGGCCCGGTTCGCCAGCCCGGTGAGCGCGTCGTGCCGTGCCTGGTAGCTCAGCTGCGCCTGGGCCTTCTCCTGCTCGCGAACCGCGATGGTAAAGCGGGTGAGCACGAAACCGGTGCTCAGCGCGGTCGCGGCCAGGGCGATGACCGCGTTGCCGCGCAGGCCGTTCTCCAGCAGGGTCAGCGTCGGCGCGGTCAGGAACGCCAGGCCGAGGAAGAGCACGCGGGACGGGTGCAGCGCGTCGACCTGCTGCCCGGGGCGGGTCAGCTCGCCGCGGCGCGGGTGCAGGCAGGCCGCGATCAGCATCGCGTTGCCCAGCATGATCAGCGGGCCGATCCGGGCCACCAGCTCGTAGTCGACGAAGTACGGGGCCACGTTGTAGGTCACGTCGATGGCCAGGTAGAGCACCACCGCGCCGAGCAGCAGCCGGGTCGGCGCCGCGCGGTCACCGGGCGAGAGCGCGATGAACAGCACCGCGGCCAGCAGGACCACGTCGGCCAGCGGGTACAGCGTCGGCACGATCGTCTCGGCCATACTCAGCCCGGTGCCGAGGGTCGGCAGGATCAGGAACTGCCAGCTGGCCAGGGCGGCGGCAACGGTGAGGGTGAGACCGTCCAGCACGGCGCTGCGCAACCGGCCGGGCGCGCGACGTCGGGCCATCATGATCAGGGCCACCGCGATCAGCGGGTACCCGGCCAGCCAGGCCGCGTCGGCCAGCCCGACCGGCGGCACGCTGGACCGGTAGTAGTAGACGAGCTCGATCGTGTCGCCGAGCAACCACAGCGACTGCGCCGTGGCGAACAGGACCCACGGCCGGCGCTCCGGACCCCGCGGGATCCGAATCACGGCCAGCCACGCCAGGGCACACAGCGCCACATAGGTGACCATGTAAAGAATGTCGCCGCGAGTCGTGCCGTACGTGACGGCCGACCCGGCGACGGCCACCGCGGCGATGCCGAGGAGGAACCAAACCCTGCGCGTTGCCATGCGGGGACAGTCGGCCTCCCGGGGCCCGAGCTTCGGTCCCCGCCGGGTGGGCTACGTCACACGGCGGCCGCCGGACCCGTGCCGGAAGATCCCGTGGCGCGCAGGTGCAGCGTGTGGTCGGCCAGAGCCGCCTCCGCGTCGTCGTGGCTGGCCACGACCACGGCGGCGCCGGCCTGGACCCGGGACGTGATCAGGTCGTGGACGCGGGCCCGGCTGGCAGCGTCCAGGTTGGCGGTGGGCTCGTCGAGGACGTAGACGTCGGCGTCCTGGGCGAACGCCTGCGCGACAAGGGTGCGCTGGCGCTGGCCGCCGGAGAGTTCGCGCAACCGGCGGCGAGCCAGGTCGGCGAGGCCGAGCCGGGCCATCACCTCGGCGACGGCGGCCCGGTCGTGCCGGGTGAGGCGGTGCAGCAGGCGGCCGGGGGTGAAGCGCCCGATCCGGACGCACTCGGCGACGGTCAGCGGCAGGGCGTCGATGTCGCCGGTGCGCTGTGGCAGCAGGGCGACGCGGCAGCCGGTACGCCGCCGGATGCGGCCCTCGGCGGGCTGCTCCACGCCGGCGAGCAGGTGCAGCAGCGTGCTCTTGCCGGTGCCGTTCGCCCCGGTGACGGCGAGCATCGCGGCCGCCTCGACGCGCAGGGTGACGTCGTGCAGGACCGGGACGCCGGCGTACCGGAAACCCACGCGATCGACCGTGATCATCAGCAACACCCCTAACGGTAATGATTTTCAGTTGCAGTATATTCGGCGAGGTGATGTCGTTCCTGGCCGAGCCGTTCACCGTCTCCTTCGTCCAGCGCGCCCTGCTCGGCGGCGTACTGCTGGCCGCCGTCTGCGCCCTGGTCGGCGTCTGGGTGATCGCCCGCGGGATGACCTTCCTGGGCGAGGCGATGAGCCACGGGATGCTGCCCGGTGTCGCGGTCGCGTCGATCGTGGGCGGCAACCTGGTCGTCGGCGCCGCCGCGAGCGCCCTGGCCATGACGGCCGGGGTGAGCGCGCTGCGGCACAGCCGCGAGTTCGGCCGGGACACCAGCATCGGGCTGCTCTTCGTCGGCATGCTGTCGGCAGGCGTGATCGTGGTGTCGCACTCGCGGTCGTTCGCGACCGACCTGACGGCGTTCCTCTTCGGTGACGTGCTGGCGATCCGCGCGCCGGACCTGGCGTTGCTGGCCGCTGCGGGCGCCCTGGTCGCGGTGGTGTCGGCGGTGTGCCACCGGCCGTTCCTGGCGCTCACCTTCGACCCGCGCAAGGCCCGCACCCTGGGCCTGCGGCCCGGCCTGGCGAACGCCGTGATGCTGGTGCTGCTCACCGTCACGATGGCCGTCGCGTTCAGCGTCGTGGGCACCCTGCTCGCCTTCGGCATGCTCATCGCGCCATCGGCGGCCGCGATGCTTGTCGCCCGCCGGCTGCCCGCGGTGATGCTCACCAGCTTCGTGATCGGCTCGGCCGCGACGGTGGCCGGGCTGTGGATCTCCTGGTACGCCGCGACCGCCGCGAGCGCCACCATCGCCGCCACGGCCGTCCTGATCTTCTTCGCCCTGCTCGCAGCCCGCCGGACCGCCCAGCTCGCAGCGCGCCGAGCGAGCCGGCTCGGAGCGCGCCGAGCCGGCCTGTCCGGCGCGCGCCGCATCAGCGACGCCGTGCTCCGGCGCCGCGCGCCCGTCCCCCCACCGGAAGGAAGTTCGTGATCAAGAGAACACTCGCCGCCACCCTGGGTGTGGCCCTGACGATGTCGGCCTGTGGCTCCGGCGACGCGCGGGGCGAGGAGCCCGCCGAGCCGCCGCACGGCTACGTCGCCGGCGCCGAGGAGTTGCCCGAGGCCGCGTCCGCGATCGCCTACGCGGCACGCGGCGGGCAGCGGCTGCACCTGCTGGATCTCGCGACCGAGCGGCAGAAACAGCTCGACCTGTCGGTGCCCGCGCGGCAGCTCACCGACGACGGCCGGTTCGTCTACGCCGGCGACGGCGACCGGCGGCTGGAGATCGTCGACGCCGGGGTGTGGACGGTGGACCACGCCGATCACGTCCACTTCTACCGGGCTCCGGCACGCACGATCGGCACGCTGACCTTCGACGCCGCGGTGGTGACGGTCGCCGGCAACGCGGCGCACACCACGGTGGGCACCGCGGACGGCCGGATCCGGGTCCTCGACCGCCGGCAGCTGGAGACCGGCACGGTGGCCGAGGTGAGCCGGATCGACTCCCGCAGTTCCACGCCGCTGGCGGTGCCGTACGCCGGGAATCTGATCGTCGCCACGGGTGACGATCCCGCCCGGCCCGCGCACCGCCTGGTCGCGATGGGCCCGGACGGGCGTGCGACGGGCGCCTTCGAGGCCCCCTGCGAGGCGCCCCGCGGGTGGGTGGTGCTGCGCGGCGGCGCGCTGATCGCCTGCGAGGACCATCTGGTACGGGTCAAAGAGGACTCCGGCACCCTGACCGCGACCGCCGTCCCGTCACCCCGCAAACCCGTCCCGGGGACCGCTTTCGGTCACCGCCCGCGCAGCAACGAGGCAGCGCTCGCCGGCACCGGCGGCATCTGGTCGGTGAACGCGCCGAAGGCGGCCGTCCGGCACCTGGCCGCGAACGGCCGCGACCTGGTGGCCGCCGCGTCACCGGCCGACGCCGCGACCGTGCTGGCGCTGGACAGCGCGGGAACCCTGATCAGTTACGACCTGGAGTCCGGCAAGGTCCTGGCCGAGGCGCCACTGAAGGCCACCACCCTGACCCTGGACGTCAACCGCGCCTACCTGGCCGACCCGGAGCAACGGGTCGTCCACGAGGTCGACTACCGCGACGGGCTGCGGACCGCCCGCACCCTGCGCACCGCGGACCGCCCGGACCTGGTTGTCGAGGTCGGCCGGTGAGGGCCCGTCGCCTGGTGGCGGCCCTGACCGCGGCGGCGGCCGTCCTGACCGGCGGCGTGGCCTGCTCCGCGCCGGACGAGGCGCACATCGTGGTCACCACCAACATCCTCGGTGACGTGGTCCGGGAGATCACCGGCGATCAGGCGAAGGTCACCGTGCTGATGAAGCCGGACGCCGACCCGCACTCGTTCGCCGTCTCGGCCCGTGAGGCGTACACCATGCAGACCGCCGACCTGGTCGTCTACAACGGCCTGGGCCTCGAGGAGGGTGTGCTGCGGCACGTCGAGTCGGCGCGGGCGGAGGGCGTCCCGGTGATGGAGGTGGGCGCCCGGGTCGACCCGCTGGAGTATCGGGACGGCGACGCGGCCGGGATGCCGGACCCGCACTTCTGGACCGACCCGGGCCGGGTGGGCGCGGCCGTGCGGCTGCTCACCGAGGAGATCGTGGCCCGGGTGGACGGCGTCGACGCCGGTGCGGTGCGGGAGCGCGCGGACGCGTACGCCCGGGAAGTGGCCGATCTGGACGCGCAGCTCGCGGCGCGTTTCGCAGGCCTGCCCGCGGATCGCCGCGTGCTCGTCACCAACCATCACGTGTTCGGGTACCTCGCCGACCGCTACGACTTCACGGTGGTCGGCGCCGTCCTGCCGAGCGGGACCACCCTCGCCTCGCCGAGCGCCGCCGACCTGGCCTCGCTGGTCACCGCGATCGAGAGGCACCGGGTGCCGGCGATCTTCGCGGACACCGCGCAACCGGCGCGTCTCGCCGAGGTGCTGGCCGCCGAGGCGGGCGTCGAGGTGCGCGTGGTCGGGCTCTACTCCGAGTCGCTGGGCGGCGCCGGCAGCGAGGCCGCGAGCTACCTGGACATGATGCGGTTCAACGCCGACGCGATCATCGGCGGGCTCACCGCCTGAGCCCCGCTCGCCGGGCTCACCGCCTGGACCCCCCGCTTCCCGGCCCGGGGACCACCCTGTACGTTAAATGAAAATGATTGTCAGTTGCATTTGGGGAGGACATAGTGAACCGACGCATGACGGGCAGCCTGGCCGCGCTGGCCACCGCCTCGCTGGCGCTCGCCGCCTGCGGATCCGGATCGGCCGGCGGCACCGAGCCGGCGGCCGCACCCGCGACCTCGGCCTCGGCGGCCGCCCCGGTGACCGATCCGATCGCGGTCACCTTCGAGGGCGGCATCCACGTGCTCGACGGCGAAACTCTGAAGGTGGCGCACACCGTGCCGCTCGACGGGTTCAACCGGATCAACCCGGCCGGTGACGACGCCACCGTGGTGGTCTCCACCGCGACCGGCTTCGAGATGCTCGACGCCACCGCGGGCCGGCTGACCGGCGTCAGCTACCCGGGTGCCAAGCCGGGCCACGTGGTGCGCCACGGCGACCGGACCATTCTGTTCACCGACGGCACCGGCGAGATCAACAGCTTCGACCCGGAGCAACTTGCCGCCGGCAAGCCGCAGGGCCGGCAGTACAAGGCGGCGACCGCGCACCACGGCGTCGCCGTCGAACTCGCCGACGGGACGATGATCGTCACGCTCGGCACCGAGGAGAAGCGCTCCGGCGCGATCGCCGTCGACGCAACCGGCAAGGAGACCGCCCGCAACGAGCAGTGCCCCGGCGTGCACGGCGAGGCCGTCGCCAAGGGTGACGTGGTGGCGCTGGGCTGCGAGGACGGCGTGCTGCTGTTCAAGAACGGCACCTTCGTCAAGGTGCAGAGCGACCTGGAGTACAGCCGGATCGGCAACCAGGCGGGCAGTGACGCCTCGCCGGTGCTGCTCGGCGATTACAAGATCGAGCCGGATGCGGAACTCGAGGCCCCGAAGCAGTTCTCGCTGATCGACACGGTCGCCGAGAAGATCACGGTGGTGCCGATGCCGGCGGGTGTCAGCTACAGCTTCCGCTCGCTGGCCCGCGGGCCGCAGGGCGAGGGCCTGATCCTGGGCACCGACGGCAAGCTGCACGTCATCGACCCGGCCGCCGGGAAGATCACCGCGTCCTGGCCGGCGGTCGGCGCCTGGACGGAGCCGCTCGACTGGCAGCAGCCGCGCCCGGCCGTGTTCGTCCGCGGTGCCGACGCCTACATCACCGAGCCGGCCACCAAGAAGGTGCACCAGCTCGACCTGACCAGCGGCAAGGTGGTCACCTCGGGCACGCTCGACGCGACCCCCAACGAGATCAGCGGCACCCTGTCCGGCCACTGAGCCCGGCCGCCGGCCCGGTGGTGCGCCAGACGCGCCGCCGGGCCGTTCAGGCGAGCTCGGCCAGGGCTCAGGCCAGCTCGGCCAGGGCTCAGGCCAGCTCGGCCAGGGCTCAGGCGAGTTCGACCAGGGCTCAGGCCAGCTCGACCAGCGTGAACGGGGCGTTCAGCACGCCCTTGCCGGTGCGCACCTGGTAACGGGTGCGGCCGCGCTTGACGACGGTGCCGACCAGTCCCCCGTACTTCCCGCTGCCGGTGAGCCGCACCCGGTCACCCACCTGGAACACGTCGGCCGGCGCCGGGCGCCCGCCGCGGATCCGGGTCAGCTCGGCGACGTAGCCGGGGTGCATCGGCGCGGGGATGCCCCGGTACGTCCAGGCGAACACCGCCGAGCGGTCGAACGCCGGCGAGCACTTCGAGCAGGACCGGACCCGGGTCGGACGGCGGTGCACGGTCGTCCGGTGACCGGCCGGGCAGATGCCCTCCCACGGGCCCTCGACGCGGGGCACGTCCTCCGGCACGCAGCGGGTGCCGGAGGCGCCGATCCGCACCGCGACCGCCCGCCACACCCCGTCGTGGCCGTGTGCGGCGCCGGCGAGCGCGTGCGCGATCTCGTGCAGCACCGTCTCGGTGACCTGCTCGGGGGTGTAGAGGCGGATCAGCGGCCGGGACAGCCCGATCTCCTTGCGGGCCGGGCGGCAGATGCCGGCCCGGGTCTTCGCGTCGTCGAAGGTCAGGCGCCAGCCGGCGAGTCCGTGCCGGGCCATCAGATGGGTCGCGAGGTCCCGTGCTTCGATCTCGTTCATCACCTCCATGATGACCGCGTGTCAGGCGTCACCCATGACCAGGCCCTCGATGGTGTGCTTCTGGGTGATCGGGGTGAGCCGGTCGACGATCGGGCAGTCCAGGTGGTCGCGCACCGCGGCCGGCAGCGCCGCCCAGTACTTCTCGGTGACGGCCAGGTCGTGCTTGTCGCTGTTGGTGGCGTCGGCGGCGTCGACACCGAGGACCAGCACCGGGCGGGAGACCTGCGAGTGGTTCTTGGTGCCGCGGTGGATGGTCAGCGCCGAGCGCGCGGAGATGTCGCCGCGCTGGGGGTACTTGCGCACGGCCAGTTCGTCGTAGCGGCCGTACCGGGTGCGGGGCGGGAACATGCCGTGCCCGAAGTCGGGCTCGTCGTCGAACTGGGTGCCCGGCGCGATCTCGAACGGGCCCATCTCGTCGGTGGTGTCGACGCCGGTCAGGTTGAAGGCGAGCGAGTCGAGCCGGCCCTCGGTGCGGGTGACCTCGGGCATCGGGAAGTCGCGGTGCCACGGCTGGTTGACCGCGCCGGCGAACGGGATGTCGAAGCCCAGCTCCACGATCTTGTAGTCGGCGCCAAGCACCGCCGTGCAGACGGCCGTCACCCACGGGTGCGTGACGAGGTCGACGAAGCCGCTCATCTGCTCCGGGTGGATCTCGACGTACCAGCGGTTCGGCCCGCGGCCCACCGCTCCGCCCAGCCGGGCCTTGGCCTCGGCGAAGGCGGTCTCGATGTCGGCACGCATCCGGTCGGCCCAGGCCACGTCGAACGCGCCGCGCAGAGCGGTGATGCCGTCGGTGTAGATGGCTTCCCGGGCCTTCTGCCCGGCTTCCGCATCGATGAGAGTCGTCATGAGCTCCATGTTGCAACGTTGCATGCCACGTTGCAAGTGGGCGGTAGCATTCTGGTCGTGGCTGCCAATCTGCGTCAGGTCGCCGAGCGGGCCGGCGTGTCCGTCCGCACGGTGTCCAACGTCGTCTCCGGTTTCCCGCAGGTCGCCCCGGAGACCCGCCGGCGGGTCCAGCAGGTCCTCGACGAACTCGGGTACCGGCCCAACGCGGCCGCCCGCCACCTGCGCGGCGGACGCTCCGGCATGATCGCGCTGGTGATACCGGAGATCGCGTCGCCCTACTTCGGGGAACTCGCCGGCCACCTCGCGGACGAGGCCGAGAAACGCGGCTGGACGCTGCTGGTCCAGCAGACCGGCGGGGACGCGCGGCGCGAGCGGGAACTGCTCGACGGCGTACGCGGCCAGGCCGTCGACGGACTCGTGATGAGTCCCTGGGCCCTCTCCCCCGCCGACCTGCGCCGCCGCCCCGACGCCGCGCCGCTGGTGCTGCTCGGCGAGCAGGACGCCGACGGGCTGCTCGACCACGTCGCGATCGACAACGTGGCCGCCGCCCGCGAGCTGACCCGGCACCTGATCGAGACCGGACGGACCCGGATCGCCGCGGTCGGACTCCAGCCGCACCTGCTCAACGGCACGGCGGCCCGGCGGCGCGACGGCTACCGGCAGGCGCTGGCCGAGGCCGGCCTGCCGCACGACCCGGCGCTCGAGGTGCCGGTCGACCGGCTGCACCGGGCCGACGGGGCGGCCGCGATGCGCGTGCTGCTCGGGGCCGGCATCCGGGTCGACGCCGTGTTCTGCTTCAGCGACCAGCTGGCACTCGGTGCCCTGCACGCCGCGACCGGGCACGGGCTGCGGGTGCCGGCCGACCTGGCGGTGGCCGGCTTCGACGACGTGGAGGACGGCCGGTACGCGAATCCGCCGCTCACCACCGTGGCACCGGACAAGGTGGCGATCGCCCGGGTGGCGCTGGAGCTGCTCGCCGGGCGGCTGTGCCCGGACGGCGACCCGGAACCGGCCCGGCACATCGTCGCGCACCACCTGGAGGTCCGCGCCAGCACGGCCCAGCCCGCCTAGATCTTCTCGGTGCGCACCTCACCGGCCCGGTGCAGCAGGAAGCCCGCGATCACGCCGGCGACCAGCACCGCCGCGAACAAGCCGACGGTCAGCACGGGTGACAGGTCGAGCAGCACGACCAGCAGGACCAGCGGCACACCGGTGCCCGGCCACAGCAGCGCGCCGCGCACCCGCCGGCCGAGGTGGCCCTGCATGAACGCGGCACTCAGCAGGTAGACCGCGGTGGCGATGCCGAGCGTCCAGCGGGTGCCCGCGGACAGGTGATCGTCGGCGCCGTGCAGGACCGCGTGTTCCAGACCGACCGCCACCGCGGCGAGCGAGACCGCCAGCGGCAGGTGCACGTACACGTAGAAGTCGTGCACGCCGTGCTTGGTGATCTCCTCGTCCTCCGAGGTGAGCCGCCGTTTCGCCGCGCCACCGGACAGGTCGAAGTAGACCCACCACAGTGCCGCGGCCGCCACGAACGCCGGCACGGCGGTGGCGACCACGAGCGGCTTCCAGTCGCCGTCGTGGACGCCTGTCACGACGCCCGCCACCGACTCGCCGAGCACCAGGATGATGAAGAGCCCGAAGCGTTCCGGCAGGTGCTCCAGGTGCAGCGGGACGGCGTCCTTGAGCCGGGCCGCCGCGGTCGGCCAGACCACGTCCACGAGCACGCCCAAGCCCCACAGCCAGTACCGCACCGGCGCCGGGAAGGCGAGTGACACCAGCCAGAACGTGGCGCCGAGGGTGTGCCCGATAAGGTAGAGCCGGGCCGTCGAGCGGGCTTCCGGCACATGCCACCAGGCCCGCGCGTACCCGGCGATCAGCACCAGGCGGATCATCACGTAGCCGATGGCGAACCAGTGCCCGGCCGACTTGCCGACCTGGTCCACCGAGGCCGCCATCACCACCACACCGGCCATCCCGGAGAGCGTGAGCAGCCGGAAGATCGCGTCGTCGGTGTCGAACCGGTTGGCGTACAGCGTGGTGCTGGCCCACGCCCACCAGCCGATCGTCAGGATCGCGGTGAAGACGAGCGCGCCGTGCCAGGTCTCGTCCTTGGCGAGCAGGTCGGCGCAGCGGGCCACGAACAGCACGAACGCCAGGTCGAAGAAGAGTTCCAGGCGGGTCGCGGACCGGTCCGAGTCCTGGTTGAGGTCCGGTGGGCGTACCGCCTCCACCTGTTCGGCCTCGCCCTCGTCGAGGTCCTGCTCGCCGTTGCCGAGACGGTCGCGTGCGTCGGTCACCAGTAGCGCCTTCCGATCGGCCGCGGCGTTCCGGACGAGGGACGACCCGGCCGCGGTGCTTCTGCCGCAAGGACTACCCGCCCCGCCGCCGCCTCACTCGCGAACCGGCCGGGCACGGGTGACCGGCGCGACGATGCTCGCGACGGTCACCCGTACCCCAGAGGTCAGCGAGCCGCCGTGACCGGCTCCCCGGGCTGGTTCGTCTCGGTGTGGTGGGTGACGACCGGGTGGCTGCGCTCCAGCGCGGCGCCCTCCACGTCGACGTTGGGCAGGATCCGGTCCAACCAGCGCGGGATCCACCAGGCCGACTTCCCGAGCAGGTGCATGATCGCCGGGATGAGCAGCATCCGGACCAGGAACGCGTCGGCGAGCACGCCGAACGCGAGCCCGAAGCCGAGCGACCGGATCATCGTGGTGTGGGAGAAGATGAACCCACCGAAGACCGAGATCATGATGATCGCGGCGGCGGTCACCACGGTACGGCCGGCGTGCAGGCCCTGGCGTACGGCGAGCCGGGCGGGAGCGCCGTGGGCGTACGCCTCGCGCATGCCGGAGACCAGGAACAGCTGGTAGTCCATCGCCAGGCCGAACAGGATGCCGATCAGGATGGTCGGCAGGAAGCTCAGCACCGGGCCCGGGTCGTGCACGCCGAAGACGCCACCCAGCCAGCCCCACTGGAAGATCGCGGTGACGCCGCCGAACGTGGCGAACAGCGACAGCACGAAGCCCAGGGTCGCGGTGAGCGGCACCAGGATCGAGCGGAACACCACGATCAGGATGAGCAGCGACAGGCCGACCACGACACCGAGGTAGAGCGGCAGCACGTCGGAGAGCTGCTCGGAGATGTCGATGTTGCCGCTGGCGCTGCCGGCGACGCCGAGGGTGACGTCCCCGTCGAGCGGCGACAGGTCACGCAGGTCGCGGACGAGCTGCCCGGTGGACTCGCTGTTCGGGCCCTCGGCCGGCACCACCTGGAAGGCGATCAGCTCGTTGTCGCTGGACTGGCCGACCGGCGCGACGGCCGTCACGTTCTCGGTGGCGAGGATGCGGGAGCCGATCCGGGCCTGTTCGGCGAGCGCGGCGTCACCGGTGACCGCCTCCGGCAGCTCCGCGACGACCAGCAGCGGGCCGTTCACGCCGGCGCCGAACTTCTGCTCGATCAGCTGGTACGCCTGGTACTGCGTGGAGTCCTCGGCCTCGGACGAGCCGTCCGGCAGGCCGAGCCGCATGGAGAGCGCCGGAAGTGCGACCACGACGAGCACGGCGAGGCTGGCGACCGCGGTGAGCACGGCCCGGCCGGTGGACATCGGGCTGGACGGCACCGCCGCCGCGTGCGCCTGCCCGATGCTGGCGCGGGCCTTCTTGGTGAGGATCCGGGTGCCGAGCAGGGAGAGCAGGGCCGGGGTGAGCGTCACGGCGATGATCACGGCGACGGCCACACAGATGGCGCCGACCGTACCCATCATGCCGAGGAACCCGATGCCGGTGACGTTGAGCGCGAGCAGCGCGACGAGCACGGTGGCGCCGGCGAAGACGACGGCGTTGCCGGACGTGCCGTTGGCGAGCGCGATGGACTCGCGGAGTTCGACGCCGGCGAGCAGCTGACGGCGGTGCCGGTTGAGGATGAACAGGCAGTAGTCGATGCCGACGGCCAGGCCGAGCATCACGCCGAGCACCGGGGTGATCGACAGCATGTCGACCGCGCCGGACAGCGCGAGCGAGGCGGTGACGCCGACACCGACGCCGACCAGGGCGGTCACCAGCGGCAGGGCGGCGGCGACGAGCGCGCCCAGCATGACCAGCAGGGTGATCGCCGCGACGACCAGGCCGGCGACCTCGCCGACACCGAGGATCTGCGGCACGCTCTGGGTGATCTCGTTGGAGAAGTCGGCCTCGACACCGGCCGGCACGCCGTCGGTGACGTGGTCGATGACGCCGTCCTTGGTCTCCGGCGTGACGTCCATCTGCGGCTTGTCGAAGACGACTGACGCGACCGCGGCGGTGCCGTCTTCCGACACCATCCGGATCTTCGAGGACATGTCGAGCAGCTGCTGCGACACGTCCAGCTTGGCGGCCTGCGCGTCGAGCTGCTGCCGCTGCTCCTCGGGCAGCGCGTCCCGGTTCGCCAGCGCGGCCTCGAGCTGCTGCTTGCCGCCCTGCAGTTGCTGGGCCTGCTGGGTGAGCTGCTGCTGGGTGGTGAACGGGTCGGTGGTGGCGGTCACCCCGTCCAGCTCACCGGTGCTCTTGAGCAGCGCGCCGACCGCGGCCTGCTGCTGTTCGGTGAACGCGGAACCGTCGGCGGTGTGGAACACGATGGTCCCGCTGCCGCCGCTGGCACTGGGGAACCGTTCCGCGAGCTGGTCGGTGACCTTCGCGGTGGCCGTGCCCGGAATCGTCACCTGCGACGACAGGGTGCCACCGAAGGCGAAGTAGGCGGTGACGGACAGTCCGAGGACCACCAGCCAGGTGATCAGGACGGCCCAGGCGCGCCGGGCACTGAAGCGCCCCACGCGGTACAGCAACTCAGCCATGTGTTCTGTGCTTCCTCAATCGAGAGATCGGTAGCCGGTTCGGACACTGTCGATGAGCCGGTCGAGCAGTTCGTTCCACAGCACCCGGGCGGGCTCGTCGGTGGCGGCGCCGGTGGCCGCCAGCCAGTGCTCCGCGATCACTTCGGTGCCGTGCATCAGCGAGCTGACCAGCAGTTCCGCTTCGAGCGGGTCGAGGTCGGCGTTACGTTCGGACAGTTCGCGCGCCAACTCGGTGGTGATCCGGGAGAACGTCGCCTGGAAGATCTGCCGCGGGCGTGGGTCGCCCTTGTCGAGACCGCCGAGGGCCCGCCACAGGAAGGCCAGCAGTCCGGGCACGTCGGTGACGCGCAGCGCCTCGGTGAGGGTCGCGAACGCGGCCGCCCGGGTGCCCGGCCCGACCGGCTCGGTCGTCACCACCTGCCGGAAGTGGTCGATCACGACGCCGAGGACCTCGCTGCACACCGTGGTGGTGACGTCGTCGATCGACGCGAAGTGGTTGAAGATCGTGCGCCGCGAGACGTCGGCGCGCTCGGCCAGCTGGTCGACGCTGAACCGCGCCGCCGGCCCCTCGGTGATCAGCGCCTTGGCCGCGTCGAGGATGGCCCGCCGGTGACGGGCCTTCAGCGCCGCCCGGCGGTCGGGCGGCAGGGCGTCCAGCTCCATGCTCCTACACTAAGTGCATCGTTGCACCGAGTGCAGGCAGGACGGTGGAGTGCGACAGCGGTCACAGCCACCCGACGTCACACCTGCTCGAACGGGCGCGGGTCGAACCGGCCGTTGCGCTCCCGGAACGCCGTCGCGGTGCTCGGCCACAGCAGGGTCAGCCGGCCGCTGCGCTTGTCCACGTACCAGCTGGTGCAACCGCCGCGCAGCCACACCGTGCGGGCCGCCATCGCGTCGATGTCCCGGGTGTACTCGTCCTGCGCGCGCGCCGTCACCTCCAGCGGCCCCGGGTGCGCGGCGAGGTGGTCGAGGGCGCCGGTCAGAAAGGCCAGCTGGCTCTCGATGACGTGCACCGCCGAGTTGTGGCCGAGGGCGGCGTTGGGGCCGTCCAGCACGAACATGTTCGGGAAGCCGTGCACGACCGTCGAGGCGTGCGACACCATGCCCCGCTCCCACGCCTGCGACAGGCGCACGCCGCCGCGGCCGGTGACGCGGTGCGCGTACGGCTGCTCGGTCGAGTGGAACCCGGTCGCGAACACCAGCACGTCCAGGTCGGCGCGGTGCCCGTCGGCGGCGAACGCGACCGGCCCGTCCAGCCGGTCCAGGGCGCCGGCCAGGTCGACGTCGGGCCGGCCCATCGCCGGGTAGAACGTGTCGGACAGCAGCACCCGTTTGCAGCCGACCTCGTAGTCCGGGGTGAGCCGGGCACGCAGCACCGGGTCCGGCACCTGGGCGGCGAGGTGGTCCAGAGCCCGGGAGCGCAGCTCGGCCAGGGCGACGGGTTCGCGGCGGCGGGCGGCGATGCCCCGTTCCATGCCGGTGAAGACCTCCTCCCGGACCCGGAGGATCTCCGCCGGGTCGACGGCGGTCTGTGCCCGGTCGTCGCGCGGGATCACGTAGGGCGCACTGCGCGCGAAAACCGTCAGCCGCCGGGCGCGACCCGCCAGCTCGGGGATCACCTGGATAGCCGAGGCGCCGGTGCCGACCACCCCGACGCGGGCGCCGTCGAGGTCCGCCGTGTGGTCCCAGCGGGCGGTGTGGAACATCGGACCGGTGAAACCGGACATCCCGGCGACGTCCGGGATCCGCGGCTCGGTGAGCCGGCCGGCGGCCAGCACCAGCGCCCGGCACCGGAACGAGCCCCGGTTCGTCGTGACGATCCAGCGCTGCGCCGCCTCGTCGTACTCCGCCGCCGTGACCTCGTGCGACAGCCGCAGGTGCGGCGCCACCCCGGGACGCGCCGCGAGGCCGCGCAGATAGGTCTGGATCTCGCGGCCGGGCGCGAACGTGCGCGACCACGCCGGGTTCGGCGAATGCGCGAAGGCATAGAGGTGGGCGGGCACGTCACAGGCCACACCGGGGTACGTGTTGTCGCGCCACGTGCCACCCACGTCGGCGGCGCGTTCCAGCACCACGAACGTCTCGTCGCGGGCCGCCAGCTCGATGGCCGCGCCGATCCCGGCCAGCCCCGCACCGACCACGACGACGTCGACGTCTGTCACAGCAGGCCGTAACGGGTGGTGCGCTGCCGTGCCGGCCGGCCCAGTTCGGCGGCGATCCGGTCGACGTCCGCCCGGGTCAGCGACAGGCCCTGCTCCTGACCGGCGGACGGGTCCAGCTCGCCGTCGAGCAGCAGGCCGCCCAGGTCGTCGGCGCCGCCGCGCAGCAGCTGCAGCGCGCCCTCGGCGCCGACCTTGGGCCACGGTGCCTGGATGTGGTCGATCCGACCGGCCAGCAGCAGCCGGGCCACCGCGGTGATCGCCCGGGCGTCGCGCGGGGTCGCGGCCGGCGAGCCTGGCATCGCGATGAACTCGGTGAACCCGCCGGTCCGTTCCGCGATCCCGGCGAGCAGCCGCAGGTGCGCGACCCGCTGCGCGGGCGTCTCACCGATCCCGTAGACCATCGTCGAGGTGGAGGTGAGCCCGGCCGCGTGTGCCGTGGTGATCAGTTCCACCCAGCGGCCGACGGGCAGGTCGGCAGGGGTGCGCATCGCGTCGTCGAGGATCCGCGCGCCGGTGCCGGGCACCGAACCCAGCCCCGCCGCCCGGGCCCGGTCGAGGAACTCGCGGGGCGTGACACCGAGCCGGGCGGCCGCGTCGGCGACCTCCGCCGGCCGGAAGGCGTGCAGGTGGATGCCGGGGGCGGCGCCGGCGACCGCACGCACCAGCTCCAGGTAGCCGTCGTCGGGCGCGTCCGCCGGCAGCGGGCCCTGCACGCAGATCTCGGTGGCCCCCAGCGCGGCGGCCTCCACGACGAGGTCCCGCACCAGTGCCGGCGAGCCGCCGACGCGGGCGGTGTCCAGGTTGCGGTTGACCACGAACGTCAGCCGGTCGCCGGCGCGCTCCCGGCGCACCGCGTCCGCCCGGGCGCACAGGTCCTCCAGGCCGGCGCCGTCGGCGCCGAGCAGGTCCACGGCCTCGGCATCGGTCAGCGGGATGGTCATCGTTCACTCCGGGTGCACAGCAGCTCGGTCAGCTGCGGAAAGATAGGTACGGCACACTCCAGCGCCCGCCGGTCCTCCGGGCCGAGCCGGGCGAACGCCTCGGCCAGCGCCCGCTCACAGGCCGCGTCGTACCGGTTCAGCAGCTCGGCGGCGTACCCCGAGACGCGGACCGTCATGCGCCGCCGGTCGGCGCCGTCGCGGACCAGCTCGACGAGACCGGCCCGCTCCATCGCGCCCAGCAGGTTGCTCACCGTGGGGCGTGCCAGCCGCAGCCGTTCGGCGATCTCCGTGGTGCTCATCGTCTCGCGCCCCGCCAGGGCCCGCAGCACCTCGATGTGCGCCTCGGGCATCTCGGGCAGCCCGTCCGCGGCCCGGGTGGCCCGCAGCAGCGCCCGCCGCAACGGCCCGAGCTGCCGCCCGAACTCCCCGATGATCGTCACCGGTAGAGCCTACTGGATAGGTTCGTGACAAACCTTCCCGCGGTAGGTCCCGCTGGACGCCGGTGGCCCCTCGGCCGTCTACTCGTCGTAACGCCCGAACCACGACGGAGGCCGACGTGACCGATCCGCAGACGTTCCGCATCGCCGCCATCCCCGCCGACGGCGTCGGCATCGAGGTCGTCGAGGCCGGCCGCACCGTGCTCGACGCCCTCGCCGCCGCCTCCCACGGACGCTTCGCCTTCGCCTGGCAGGAGTTCGACTGGGGCAGCGACCACTACGCGAGGCACGGCCGGATGATGCCCGCGGACGGCCTCGACCAGCTCAAGGACTTCGACGCCCTCTACTTCGGTGCGGTCGGCTGGCCCACCGTCCCGGATCACGTCAGCCTCTGGGGGCTGCGCCTGAACATCTGTCAGAACTTCGACCAGTGGGCGAACGTCCGCCCCGTCGAGTTCCTGCCCGGCATCCAGAGCCCGCTGCGCAAGGCGGACAGCACCGACCTCGGCTGGGTCGTGGTCCGGGAGAACTCCGAGGGCGAGTACGCCGGGCTCGGCGGCCGCAACCTCGGCGCCCGCCCCGGCACCGGCGAGGTGGCCGTGCAGTCGGCACTGTTCACCGAGTACGGCTGTGAACGGATCATGCGGTTCGCGTTCGACCTGGCGCGTACCCGTACCGTCAAGAAGGTCTCCAGCGTGACCAAGAGCAACGCGCAGCAGTACGGCATGGTCCTGTGGGACGACGTGTTCACCCGGGTCGCCGCCGACTACCCGGACGTCGCGACCGAAAGTGTCCTGGTCGACGCGATGGCCGCGAAGTTCGTGCTGCGGCCCGAGGAGCTGTCCGTGGTGGTCGCCTCGAACCTGAACGCGGACATCCTCTCCGACCTGGGCAGCGCCCTGGCCGGCAGCCTGGGGCTCGCCGCCAGTGCCAACCTGAACCCGGAACGCCGGTTCCCGTCCATGTTCGAGCCGGTGCACGGCTCCGCCCCGGACATCGCCGGCCGGGGCATCTGCAACCCGGTCGGCGCGATCGGCAGCGCCGCCCTGATGCTCGACCACTTCGGCCTGCACGCCGAGGCCGCAGCGATCCGGCACGCCATCGAGGCGACCACCGGCAGCGGCGTGCGCACCCGCGACGTGGGCGGCACCGCCGCCACCCGCGAGGTCACCGAGGCGATCATCGGCAATCTCAAGCTCTGACCGGAAACGACCATACGCAGGCAATTGTCTTATCGAGCACCGGCGTGGATGATGACCGCATGCCGCGCCGACTCATTCATCCTCACCGATGGAAGCCGCCCGTCGCCGCCGACCGCGGGCCCACCGCGCCGCTCGTCGTGAAGAGCCTGCTGCCCACCGGCGGCACCGGGCCCGAGGATGTCGTCTTCGACCGGGACGGCCGGGTGGTGGCCGGGCTCGCGGACGGGCGGATCGTGCGGATCGACCCGGCGACCGGGGTGCGGGCCGAGATCGGTGACACCGGCGGGCGGCCGCTGGGCCTGCAACCCCGGGCCGACGGCGGCGTGCTGATCTGCGACCACGACCGGGGGTTGCTGCTGCTGCGCCCGGACGGCGGCGTCGAGGTGCTGGTGGGCCGGGTGGACGGCGAGCCGCTGCGGTTCGCGAGCAACGTCGTCGACAGTCCGGACGGCACGATCTGGTTCACCACGTCCACCAGGCGCTGGGACCTCGCCGACCACCTCGGCGACGTGTTCGAGCACACCGAGACGGGCCGGTTGCTGCGCCGCGACCCGGACGGCACGGTCCGCACCGTGCTGGACGGGCTGAAGTTCGCGAACGGCCTGGTGCTGGCCCCGGACGGCACGTACCTGCTGGTCGCGGAGACGGCCGGGTACCGGATCCGGCGGCACTGGCTGGCCGGGCCGCGCGCCGGGACGACCGAGATGTTCGCCGAGAACCTGCCGGGCTTCCCGGACAACATGAGCCTGGGCAGCGACGGCCTGGTCTGGGTGGGTGTGGTCGCGCCCCGCAACCCGCTGCTGGACCGGTTGCTGCCGCTGCCGGGCGTGCTGCGGCTGCTGGTCTGGAACCTGCCGGCGGGGGTGCGGCCGAAGGCGGAACCGATCGCCTGGGTGATGGCGTACGACCTGGACGGCCGGCTGGTGCACGACCTGCGCACGACCGACGGCTCCTACGGTTTCGTGACCTCGGTGGCCGAGCACGCCGGGACGGTCGTGGCCGGCAGCCTCACCGCTGCGGACGTGGCGGTGCTGGCGATCTGAGCCGGCGCCGGACGCGGCCGTCCCTGCGGTCTGAGCCGACGCCGGACGCGGCGGCCAGGGCGGTCTGAGCGGGGCGCCTCAGCGGACCACGGCGACGGTGCATTTCGCGTACGCGGAGACGTGCTGACTGACCGAGCCGAGCACCAGCCCGGCGAAGCCGCCGTGGCCGCGCTGCCCCACCACGAGCAGGTCGGCCTGCGCCGATTCCTCGATCAGCATCTTCGCCGGACTGCCCTGCCGGACCACCGGGCGAACCAGCACCGGCGGCTCCTCCCCCAGCTCCTCCTTGATCACTTGGAGCAGATCGTCAGCGGTGCGCTGGCTGGGGTCCGGGACGAACCTCTCGGACACGCTGACGCTGCCGGCCGGCGGCAGCAGGGTGTGCTCCCACACGTTGAGCACGACTAGGTCGGTGCCGTGCCGGGCGGCCTCGGCGGCGGCCCAGGTCAGCGCCTTGCGGCTGCCGGGGGAGCCGTCGACACCGACCACGATGCTGTGCCAGTCACTCATCGCCGCCTCCGTCCGCGCAGGCCATCACCCTCCAGAGTGGTCGAGATCTCGGTCGGCCGCCAGACCCGGATATTTTCACGCATCGGCGCTTGTCGTCACGCCAAGTTGCGGGCCTGTTACAGCGGGCTTAACTTCCGCTCAATTGGTCGGACGGCCACAGAGGGGGGCTCCCATGGCCACCACAACGACTGCCGGATCCGTCGCACCGGACGCCGGGCAGGTCGACCGCAAACCGCTGATGACCGGGCCCGCCCTGCTGATGATGAACCTGGGCTTCTTCGGGGTCCAGTTCAGCTTCGGCCTCACCCAGTCCGCGGTGAACCCGCTCTTCCTGCTGATCGGCGCCACCCCCGACCAGCTGCCGATCCTCAACCTGGCCGGCCCGGTCACCGGCCTGATCATCCAGCCGCTGATCGGGGCGATCAGCGACCGCACCTGGCATCCGCGCTGGGGGCGGCGGCGGCCGTTCATCACCGCCGGCGCGCTGCTCTGCGCGGTCATCCTGTTCCTGTTCCCGTTCGTCGGCATCCTGTGGCTGGCCGTGGTCTGCTTCTGGCTGCTCGACGCCGGCAACAACACCTCGATGGAGCCGTACCGGGCGTTCATCTCCGACCGGTTGCCCAAGTCGCAGCTGGCGCGCGGCTTCCTGACGCAGAGCATGTTCACCGGCGCCGGCGCGGTGCTGGCGAACCTGTCGCTGTTCCTGCTGGAGAAGGTCGAGGCGCTCCAGCGGACCGCCGGCAACGGCGTGCCGTACTGGATGTACCTGTGCTTCATGATCGGCACGTTCTGCATCCTGCTGACCGTGCTGACGGCGATGGCCCGGACCAAGGAACTGACCCCCTCGGACGAGGACATCGCCGAGATCCGGTCCGCGCCGAAGGGCCTGCACCATGCGGTGAAAGAGATCGCGGACGCGGTACGGGTCATGCCGGTGGCGATGCACAAGATCGGCGTGGTGTTCCTGTTCCAGTGGTACGCGATGTTCATCTACTGGCAGTTCGTGGCCGTCAGCCTCGGTGAGACCGTGTTCGGCACCACGCCGGAGCAGGGCGGCCCGGCCTGGGAGGAGGCGATCGGCTGGAGCGGCCTGACGAACGCCACCTACAACTTCGTCACCATGGTGTCCGCGCTGTTCCTGGTCGGGTTCGCCCGGCGGATCGGCGCGAAACGGGTGCACGCGGTGGCGCTCGGGATGGCCGCGGTGTCCCTGGTCTGGCTCTCCGACATCACCAACCAGTACCTCGCCCTGGTCCCGATGATCGGGCTCGGTGTCTTCTGGGCCAGCGCGGTGGGCGTGCCGTACCTGATGGTGGCGAGCATGGTCCCGGCCAAGCGCACCGGCGTCTACATGGGCATCCTCAACATGATGATCGTGGTGCCGATGCTGATCCAGACGATCACCTTCGGCTGGATCTTCGAGCACTGGCTGGACGGCAAGGGCAGCAACGCGATCATGCTGGCCGGTGTCCTGCTCGGTCTCGGCGCCGTCGCGATGCTCTGGGTGAACCCGCCCGACGAGGCCGACGAGTCCCCGATCGTGCCGCTCGGCGGCAAGCGCAGCATCACCGTCTACGACCGGGTCGTCGTCGGTTCGGACGGCACCCCCACCAGCCTGTACGCCGTGGACCGCGCCGCCGAGGTGGCCCAGGCCGCGCAGGCCCGCCTGGTGGTGGTGACCGCCTACCGGGAGGGCGGCACAGGCGAACCGCCGGCCGAGGGTGTGCACCGTGACCTGGTCGGCGCCGACGCCGCCCGCGCCGCCCTGGCGACGTCGGTCACCGGCCTGACCAGGGAGCGCGCCCGCTACATCGACCAGCGCCTGGTCGTCGGTGATCCGGCGCAGGCCCTGCTCGACGCGGTCGGCGCGGACCCGGCCAACCTGATCGTGGTGGGGAACCGGGGACTGGGCGCCAGCCAGGGACAGCTGCTCGGATCGGTGCCGGCGAACGTGGTCCGCAACGCCGTCTGCGACGTCCTGGTGGTGCAGACGTCCGCTCTCGACGAGGAGCGGGTGCTGGCCGAACACCCATCCGCCGGCCAACCGGCCGACCGGGCCGGTGAGCCGGACGCCGGCGGTGACCCGAAGATCACCTGAGGCCGCGGCTATGCAAGACACGGGAACTATGGTTAGCAAGTCGACGCTGCTGCGCGGCCTGGCCCGGCTGCTCAAACCCCGGGACGGCGCGGTGCAGCTGGACGGCACGGCCCTGGCGAACGGCCCCTGCAGCAACTCTCCGGCGGTCAGCGGCAGCGCGTCTGGGTGGCGATGGCGCTGGCCCAGGACACCGATCTGCTGCTGCTCGACGAACCCACCACGTTCCTCGACATCAACCACCAGGTCGAGTTGCTGCGCCTGCTGCGCACCCTGAACGAGCAGTCCGGCAAGACGATCGTGGCGGTGCTGCACGACCTCAACCTCGCCAGCCGGTTCTGCGACCACATCATCGCGATGGCCGACGGCAGCATCGTCGCCGTTGGCACCGGCCTGCGAGCCCGCGGCGCCACGGTCATCGATGCCTCCCGCATGATCGCGATGCCGGGCTTCGTCATGGAGATGGCCGGGCGGCCGGGTGTTCTCCCAGGCGTGGATGCCGATTCCGGCAGGAATACGGCATTCGCCTACGGCCGGAGGTCCCGAACGGTGGATTGCGAGGACATCACCACAGATGCCAGGCTGGCGGCCATGAGCGCAGCCCCACCACCGCGGCGCATGCGCTGATCTTGCTGGCTCGGAAAGCGAGCCTGTCGAAGCGCGGGATGAGAAGACAGGTGACATGCGCAGCCGCCACAGCGTCCGGGCCCGAGCTGTTCTCGCCGGCGCCGCGGTCCTCAGCGCTCTCGTGGTCGAAGCACGCGTCTGGCATTGGCCGTGGACCCACGCGTTCGTGTCCTGGCTCGGCACGCACGTCGTCTCGGTGATCGCCGCGATCGTGGTCGGCCTGGTGCTGCTTCCCAGCTTGATCCGCGAGAAGGTCGCGCCCGTCGACCGCAGTAACGCCACAGCCGGTGACAGCGCACGATGGCCGTGGCTGCTGTCGGACTCCGGGCTTCTCACGGTGGTCGGCACTCTGGCCGGAATCGGCATGGCCGCTTTGATGGTGATGCTCGAAGTCTCCGACGACCTGGCCGCTGGGCCGGACCGCGCCAAGCTGCAGATCGAGGCAATCAAGTACGGCCTCGGATCGATCGCGGCGGGCGGCGCTGCGGCCGCCCTTCTTCTCGCTGTCCGACGGCAGAGGCACACCGAGCAGATTCATGCTCACACCGTCGAGGATGCCGCCGAGAAGCGTGTCACGGAGCTCTACACAAAGGCGGTCGAGCAGCTCGGTTCCGCCGACGCCGCCGTACGCCTGGGCGGTCTCTACGCCTTGGAACGCGTCGCGGAGAACAACGTGAGTCAGCGCCAGACCGTGGTCAACGTCCTGTGTGCCTACCTGCGGATGCCGTACCGGCCGTCGAGCAGCCGAGGACCGGACTCCATCGGTGCGCTCCTGCCGGCACAACCGTCGCGGCAGAAGCCGCCTTCGGAGATCGTGACTCCCGCCGAGCGAGATCCTGCCCAGGAATTGCAGGTACGACTCGCAGCGCAAAGAATTCTGGCAGCACACTGCCGCCGGGACGACGGAGGACCACTCGTCACTCCACAGCCGTGGGGCAACGTACAGCTCGATCTCAGTGGAGCCGTCCTCGTGAAGATGATTCTTCGCGACGCGTCCCTTCGTCAGGCGACCTTCTCGGATGCGATATTCGTCGGCAACGCTGATTTCACCGGTACGGAGTTCACCGATGGCGTTTCCTTCGTTCGCGCGGAGTTCAGAGCCTCAACGGAATTCGGCAGAGCAACGTTCGACGGAAAGACACTGTTCGACAACACGGCGTTCGGCGACGCAACGGACTTCACTGATTGCAAGTTCACCGGCGCAGCATCGTTCAAGGCGGCAAGGTTCCGGGGACGCGCTCGTTTCCGGGAGGCCGTGCTGACAGAAGCCTCCTTCGTGAGCACGCGCTTCGAGGAGTCCGTTCAGTTCGGCGGAGCAGTCTTCAGCGGCCGGGCAATATTCTCCGGCACAGACTTCGAACAGGAGGCGAGATTCGGCGAAGCGATGTTCGCGAAATGCAAGTTCTTGAACGCTCGATTCAAGGGCGAAGCCTGGTTCGGCCGCACCTCCTTCGCTGACTCCGCGGACTTCGGCGGCACCATCTTCAGCGACAGCGCCCACTTCATCGAGAGCCGGTTCGCCAAGGACGCCAAGTTCGGTGAAACCCGATTTCAGTCGGAGACGTCGTTCGCCAGATCCACCTTCGAGCGCCTCGCGAACTTCGGCGCCTCGTCCTTCGCGGCCGGAACTTTCACCGGCGCCCGATTCGGCGGCCGCGCCTGGTTCGTCGCAGCGAACTTCGCCGAGGTCGGCGTCTTCGACGGGGCCACCTTTCTCGGGGACTGCCGCTTCACGAAGGACTTTCCGGGCGATGTCGTCCGATTCATCAACGCGCGCGTCCTGGCCAGGCCGGACCGTAAGGACGAATGGCCGGAGGGATGGCAGGCCCAGCACCGGGTTCCCGGCGACGACGAGGATTTCCTGGTTCTTCGACGAGCATCTGCCGCCGAGCCGGTGGCCGGAGACATCATCGACATCTAGGCGAGACACGAACTCACCGAAAGCGGGCGCAGGACGATGAAGGTATCATGATGGCGAGTTTCGCGAACATCCTCCCGGTGTATATCGTCGCTGACGAATCGGGTTCCCTGGGGCCACAGATCGAGGAGATCAATCAAGGCCTCGAATCCTTGCTGGATGCCATGCGCAACTCGCCCCTCGCGGCCGCCAAGATCCGGCTGTCGATCATCGGCTTCGCGGAAGATGCCGAGGTTCGCCTGCACCTCGCAGATGTACGGCAGACCACCACGCCACCGCTGCTGCAGAGTCGCGGAGCGTCCATTTACGGCGCGGCTTTCTCGAAGCTGCGCGACCTCATCCCGGCCGATCTCGTGACGCTGAAGAGCGAGGGCTATTCCGTCCATCGCCCGGCGGTCTTCTTCTTGAGCGACGGGCAGCCTTCGGACGGTGACGGATGGCGCCCGGCCCACCAATCCATCACGGACCGGTCCATCGCCAGATGGGCGCCCACCATAATCGCATGCGGCGTCGGGGACGCTGAAGCCGAAACGATGCTCAACGTGGCGACGAGTCCGGAGTACGCCTTCGTGGTCGCTCATGGGGTGGACATCGGTCCGGCGGTCTCGCAGTTCTGCCTGGCCCTGACAAGTAGCGTCGTGGCATCAGGGAAGTCACTCGGCAGCGGCGCCCCTCATCTGGTGGTGCAGCGCCCAGGAGGGTTCCTCATGGCCATCGATGTGGTGTGACCACAGCGCGAGCAACCGGCGCTCGCTCCATTGACCTGCGGCTTCGCCTCGGGGGCCGGGCCGAAGCCGATCATGCGGTCCGCCGGGGGCAGTGTTAGGTTAGGCACCCCTTACCCCGGATGTATGGAGTTCTCTCAGCATGCGCGCAACCCGATTCCTTGCCGGGATCGTCGCCCTCACCACCACGCTGGCGCTCACCGCCTGTGGTGGCTCCTCCGACACCGACGAGGCCCCGGCTGCCTCGGGCAGCGCCGCGGCGTCGTTCCCGGTCACCGTCACCCACGCGTTCGGCAGCACCACCATCGAGAAGAAGCCCGAGCGGGTCGCCGCGGTCAACTGGGCCAACCACGAGGTCCCGCTCGCGCTGGGCGTCGTACCGGTCGGGTACGCCAAGGCCAACTTCGGCGACGAGGACGGCGACGGCCTGCTGCCCTGGGACGCCGCGAAGCTCAAGGAGCTCGGCGCGCCCACCCCGGTGCTGTTCGACGAGACCGACGGCATCGACTTCGAGGCCGTGGCCAACACCAAGCCGGACGTCATCCTGGCCGCCTACTCCGGCCTGACGCAGCAGGACTACGACACCCTCACCAAGATCGCGCCGGTTGTCGCGTACCCGAAGGCGCCGTGGGCGACCGCCTGGCGCGACAGCATCAAGCTGGAAAGCCAGGCCCTGGGTCTGGCCGCGCAGGGTGACGCGCTGATCGCCGACATCGAGAAGCAGATGGCCACGTCGGTCGCCCGCTACCCGAAGCTGGCCGGCAAATCGGCGATGTTCCTCACCCACATCGACCCGACCGACCTGAGCAAGGTCAGCTTCTACACTACGCACGACACCCGGGCGCAGTTCTTCACCGACCTGGGCATGAAGGCGCCGGCCAGCATCGAGAAGGCCTCGGCGACGACCGACCAGTTCAGCCTCACCCAGAGCGCCGAGCAGGTGCAGAACCTGAGCGACGTGGACATCATCGTGACCTACGGCGACGCTGAGGGCACCACCCTGGCCACGCTGCAGAAGGACCCGCTGCTGTCGAAGATCCCGGCGATCGCCCGCGGCTCCTTCGTCTCGCTGCCCGGCAGCACGCCGGTGGCGACCGCCGCCAACCCGACGCCGCTGGCCATCCCGTTCGTGCTCAACGACTACGTGGACCTGCTCGGCAAGGCCGCCGACAAGCTCTGATGACGCTCGTCGAATCCCCGTCCGGGCCGGACGTCGCCGCCGTGCGACGCCCGGCCCGGGTGCGCCTGGCCTGGCTGCTGGCCGTCGTGGCGATCCTGGCGCTGGTCATGCTCGCCTCGGTCGCGTTCGGTTCCCGCATCGTCGGCCTCGCCGACATCACCGCCGCGCTGGGCGGCGCCAACGACACGCTGGACCAGGCGGCCGTCGCCAAGCGGCTGCCGCGTACGGTCCTGGCCGCCCTGGTCGGCGCCGCGCTCGGCCTGTCCGGCGCCGTCATGCAGGGCGTCACCCGCAACCCGCTCGCCGACCCGGGCATCCTCGGCGTGAACATGGGCGCCATGCTCGCGATCGCGCTGGCCCTGGTGACCGTGGGACTCTCCACCGCGACCGAGTACATCTGGGTCGCCATCGCCGGCGCCGGCGTCTCCGCGCTCTTCGTCTACGCGGTCGGCTCGCTCGGCCGCGGCGGCGCCACCCCACTCAAGATTGCTCTGGCCGGCGCGGCCACCTCGGCCGCCCTGGCGTCCCTGGTCGTCGCGGTGGTGCTGCCACGCGGCGACATCACCGACAGCTTCCGGTCCTGGCAGGTCGGCGGGGTCGGCGGCGCCACCTGGGACAGCATCGGCCACATCGCGCCGTTCCTGCTCGCCGGCCTGGTCATCTGCCTGCTCTGTGCCCGGCCGCTGAACTCTCTGGCCCTCGGTGACGAACTCGCCGCCGGTCTGGGTGAGCGGGTCGCCGTGGCCCGCGGGATCGCCGCCCTCGGCGCGGTGGTGCTCTGCGGCGCGGCCACCGCGATCGCCGGCCCGATCGCGTTCGTCGGCCTGCTCGTCCCGCACGCCTGCCGCCTGCTGATCGGCCTGGACCATCGCTGGCTGCTGCCGTTCTCGGCGCTGACCGGCGCGATCCTGCTGACCTTCGCCGACGTGGTCGGCCGGGTGGTGAACCGGCCCGACGAGATCGAAGCGGGCATCATCACCGCGCTGATCGGCGCACCGTTCTTCATCTCCATCGTCCGCCGGCAGAAAGTGCGCGAGCTGTGAGCACCATGACCCTGCAGGCCGTCACCCGCGGCCGGGTCCGGCGCAACCGGCGGCGCCGCACCGTGATCGGCGTGCTCGGCGGCGCCGTCGTCGCGATGTTCGCGGTCTCGCTGATGGTCGGGCAGACGTTCTACCCGCCCGGTGACGTGCTGCGGGTGATCCTCGGCGAGACCGTGCCGGGCGCCTCGTTCACGGTCGGCGAGCTGCGCCTGCCGCGGGCGGTGCTGGCCCTGGTCACCGGCCTGTGTTTCGGCATGGGCGGGGTCACCTTCCAGAGCATGCTGCGCAACCCGCTGGCCAGCCCGGACATCATCGGCATCAGCTCCGGGGCGAGCGCCGCGGCCGCGTTCGCGATCATCGTGCTGGACCTGGGCGAGGCCGGGGTCTCCGCGTTCGCGATCGGCGCCGGCCTCGGCGTGGCACTGCTCATCTACGTGCTGTCGTTCAAGGACGGCGTCGCCGGGACCCGGCTGGTGCTGATCGGCATCGGCATGGCCGCGATGCTGGACAGCGCCACCGCCTACGTGCTCAACCAGGCCGGCCAGTGGGACCTGCAGGCCGCGATGCGCTGGCTCAACGGCAGCCTGAACGGCTCCACCTGGGACGAGACCCTGCCGGTGGTGATCGCCCTGGTCGTGCTGGCCCCGATCCTGCTGAGCCAGGCGCGGGACCTGTCCATGCTGCAGCTCGGCGACGACACCGCCGCGGCGCTCGGTACCCGGCTGGAACGTACCCGTCTGATCGCGATCGTCGCCGCCGTCGGTCTCATCGCCTTCGCCACCTCGGCCACCGGGCCGATCGCGTTCGTGGCGTTCCTGGCCGGGCCGATCGCGGCCCGCCTGGTCGGCCCCGGTGGTTCCCCACTGATCCCGTCCGCGCTGGTCGGGGCGTTGCTGGTGCTGCTCGCCGACTTCCTCGGCCAGTACGCGTTCGACGTCCGCTTCCCGGTGGGCGTGATCACTGGCGTGCTCGGCGCCCCGTACCTGATCTATCTGCTCGTCCGCACCAACCGCGCCGGAGGCTCGCTGTGACCACCCAACACTCCCTGTCGGTGGAGAAGCTGACCGTCGGGTACGGCGACCGGGTCGTCATCGATGCGCTCGACCTGCTGGTGCCGCCCGGCCGGATCACCGCCATCGTCGGCGCCAACGCGTGCGGCAAGTCGACCCTGCTGCGCTCGATGTCCCGGCTGCTGGCGCCGAAAGCCGGGCACGTGCTGCTGGACGGCCGTGCCGTGCACAAGATGCCGGCGAAGGAGCTGGCCCGCACCCTCGGGCTGCTCCCCCAGTCACCGGTCGCGCCGGAGGGCATCACCGTCTCCGACCTGGTCGGCCGGGGCCGTAACCCGCATCAGCGCATCCTGTCGCGGTGGAGCCGCGAGGACGACGTCGCGGTGGCCGCCGCGCTGGACGCCACCCAGACCGCCGAACTGGCCGACCGTGCCGTGGACGAGTTGTCCGGCGGCCAGCGACAGCGTGTGTGGATCGCGATGGCCCTGGCGCAGCAGACCGAGCTGCTGCTGCTCGACGAGCCGACCACGTTCCTCGACGTCAGCCACCAGGTCGAGGTCCTGGACCTGCTCACCGACCTGAACCGGGATCGCGGCACCACCATCGTGATGGTCCTGCACGACCTGAACATGGCCGCCCGGTACGCCGACCACCTGATCGCCCTGGCCGCCGGGGAGCTGCACGCCGCCGGAAACCCGGCCGAGGTGCTCACCGAGGACTGCGTGCGCGCGGTCTTCGGCCTGGACAGTCAGGTGATCACCGACCCGGTCTCCGGCAAGCCGCTGATGCTGCCGATCGGCCGCCACCACGTGACGGCGACCGCAGGCTGAGGCGGGTCCGGGGTCCGACGCGGACGGCCGCGCCGGGAACTCCGGCGCGGCCGCGAGACGATTCGCAGGCGTACGGCTCAGCACATGGCGGAGTCGTCCAGGCGCTGGCGCAGCTTGGCCAGGGCCCGGGTGAGCAGCCGCGACACGTGCATCTGGGAGATGCCGATCTGTTCGGCGATCTGCGACTGCGTCAGGTTGCCGTAGAAGCGCAGGCTGACGATCCGCTGCTCCCGCTCGTCGAGGCTGGCCATCGCCGGGCCGAGCGCGATCCGCAGCTCGGCCAGCTCGAAGGCGGTGTCCTCACCGCCGAGGGTGGAGCCGAGCTCGGCGCCCTCCTCGTTGATCGGGGTGGAGAGGCTCGCCGAGGAGTAGGCGCGGGCGCCCTCCAGTCCTTCGAGGACCTCGTCCTCGGTGATGCCGAGGTGCTCGGCGATGTCGGCGACCGTCGGCGAGCGGCCGAGGGTGTGGCTCAGCGTGTTGTTGGCGCCGGTGATGGCCAGGCGCAGTTCCTGCAGGCGGCGCGGCACCCGCACCGACCAGGTACGGTCCCGGAAGTGGCGCTTGAGCTCGCCGACGATCGTGGGGATCGCGAAGCCGGCGAAGTCGACGCCGCGGTCGGCCTCGAACCGGTCGACCGCCTTGATCAGGCCGACCACGGCCACCTGGTAGAGGTCGTCGCGGGGTTCACCGCGGTTCGCGTACCGGTTGGCCAGGTGCCGGGCCAGCGGCAGCCAGGCCTCGATCGCCCGATCCCGCATCGCGGGCCGCGACGGGTGGCCGGCCGGGAGGACGGCCATCGCGTTGATCAGCTCACTGGCCCGATCGGTGCTCTGGTTAGCGTCGGTGCGGGCGGCAGTGGTGTCAACGAGCACGGTCATCTTCAACTCCTTGCGGTTCGGGCGTGGCGTGCACGCACCATTGCCCACTGCGGAGCGAACCAATCATCGCGTGGTCGTGAGATCACCCAATCCGGAGATCGTGAACACCGGGGCCAGCATCGGGCCGGTCACCAGCCGGATCCGCTCCACATGGGGGAACAGGCAGGCGAGCCCGGCACTGTCGATGTAGTCCACCGCGGTCAGGTCGACGACCAGCGGCTCCGCCCCGGCGTCGAGGGCCGCGGTGACCGCCACCCCGAACTCACCGGCGTTGCTCATGTCGATCTCGCCGACGGCGGTGAGCACCACCCCGCCGTCGGCGCGCCGGTCGGTGCTGAGGGTGAGCTGAACGGTCAACGGCCGGCCCTCGGCCGCGTGTCACACAGTCGCATAGCGGGCAATTTTACGTGGCCCGCCGGAAGCCGCAACGCGGGCGACGGCCCGCCGGAACGCCTCCGCCGAGGTCAGGCGGACAGGGCCTGCTCCACGATCGCGCAGGCCTGCGGCGTGTGTTCCGGTCCGCCGGTGGCCTTGGCCAGCAGCCGCCGAACTGCTCCGCTCCGGTGCGGTCCACTTCTTCCAGCTCCGGCACATGGGCGGGACCATCGCCGACGTCCCGCCGGAAGCCACCGCGTTCCCCCACCGCACGCCGGCCTTCCAGGCCACCACGATGGGCCGCAGCCGGGACCGGCTCGACACCGCCTGGGACGCGCTGGCGCCGCACTTCGACGGGCTCTACCGCCACGGTCCGCGACCTGGTACGCCGTGAACGCGGCTGAGGCTCGCGGTGATCATCGACACGCGCGACAGCCGCAACTCTCCCCTCACCGGAGAGTAGAGTCGGCGTCGCCATCCGCCCTCGCTGGTTCTTCCGCGCGCCGGGGCGCCGCCTGGTAGACCCGTACTGATCAGCCCTTCCGGCAAGGGCCGGCACGCTGTGCCCGAGATGGAAACGAGCCCCATGTCCTCGCAGTCCCCCGCGGCGTTGCCGCGCTGGTCCCGTCCGTCCTGGCTGTCGTCACCGCGGGTACTGCGCACCGAGGTGCTGGCCGGCCTCGTGGTGGCGCTGGCGCTGATCCCGGAGGCGATCTCGTTCTCCATCCTGGCCGGCGTCGACCCGCGCGTCGGGCTGTTCGCCTCGTTCACGATGGCCGTCACGATCGCCTTCACCGGTGGCCGGCCCGCCATGATCAGTGCCGCCACCGGCGCGATCGCCCTGGTCGTCGCGCCGCTGGTGACGTCACACGGCCTCGACTACCTGATCGCCGCCGTCATCCTCGGCGGGCTGCTCCAGGTCGTGCTGGCGATGCTGGGCGTGGCGAAACTGATGCGGTTCATCCCGCGCAGCGTCATGGTCGGGTTCGTCAACGCCCTCGCCATCCTGATCTTCACGGCTCAGGTGCCGCACCTGATCGGCGTGCCGTGGCTGGTCTACCCGCTGGTCGCCGTCGCGCTGGCGATCATGTTCCTGCTGCCCCGGGTCACCACGGCCGTGCCGGCGCCACTCGTCGCGATCGTCCTGCTGACCGCGTTCACCCTGCTGACCCACCTCACCGTGCCGACCGTCGGCGACGAGGGCGCCCTGCCCGACAGCCTGCCTGCCCTCGGCCTCCCGGACATCCCGTTCACGCTCGGCACGCTTCAGGTCATCGCCCCGTACGCGCTGGGTATCGCCCTGGTCGGCCTGATGGAGTCGCTGATGACGGCCAAACTGGTCGACGACATCACCGACACCCACTCGGACAAGACGCGCGAGTCGTGGGGCCAGGGCGTCGCCAACATCGTCACCGGGTTCTTCGGCGGCATGGGTGGCTGCGCGATGATCGGCCAGACAATGATCAACGTGAAGGCGTCCGGTGCCCGTACCCGTCTCTCGACCTTCCTGGCCGGTGCCTTCCTGCTGGTCCTGGTCGTCGCCCTCGGCGACGTGGTCGCCCTGATCCCGATGGCCGCGCTGGTCGCCGTCATGATCATCGTCTCGGTCGGCACGTTCGACTGGCACAGCATCGCCCCGGCCACGCTCCGCCGGATGCCGGCCGGCGAGATCATCGTCATGCTGGTCACCGTGGCCGGCACGCTCGTCACCCACAACCTCGCGATCGGCGTCGTGCTCGGCGTGCTGGCCGCGATGGTCATTTTCGCCCGGCGGGTCGCGCACTTCGCGGCGGTGGAGAAGATCGACGACCACACCTATCGCGTACGCGGTGAGCTGTTCTTCGCCTCCAGCAACGACCTCGTGTACCAGTTCGACTACGCCGGCGACCCGGACCACGTCGTCATCGACCTGTCCGGCACCCACGTCTGGGACGCCTCCTCGGTGGCCGCCCTGGACGCGATCACCACCAAGTACCGGCAGCGCGGCAAGACCGCCGAGATCACCGGACTGAACGAGGCAAGCGCCCGCATGCACGACACCCTGGCCGGGCAGCTGGGCGGCGGGCATTGAGAGACTGATCCGGTGACCGCAGGACTGATGCAGATCGGCGAGGCCGCCGACCGGGTGGGCCTGAGCATCCGCACCATCCGCCACTACGAGGAGGCCGGCCTCGTCGTGCCGTCGGCGCGCAGCGAGGGCGGGTTCCGGCTCTACACCGAACCCGACCTCGACCGGCTGCGCGTCATCAAGCGGATGAAGCCGCTCGGGTTCACCCTCGACGAGATGCGCGACCTGCTCACCACACTCGACGCCCTCAGCGACCCGGCCGTCACCGGCGACGGCCGGACCGTGCTGCAGGACCGCCTCGCCATGTTCCACACCGCCGCGCAGAACCGGGTCCAGGCCCTGCGCGACCAGCTGGCGATGGCCGAGGGGTTCGCCCACCAGATCCAGGAACAGATCGAGCGGCACACCGGCGAGTCCTGACCCTTTTTTTGTGCGGCGCTCGTCAGCTCGCCGCGCGCTTGTCGGAGCGGCGCTCGTCAGCTCGCCGCGCGCTTGTTGTAGCGGCGCTTGGCCCAGACGTACGACAGCACGGAGATCCCGGCGCACCACCCCAGCGCGATCCACGCGCTGTTGCCGATCCCGGACCCGAGCAGCAGTCCTCGGAACGTCTCGATGATCGGGGTGAACGGCTGGTACTCGGCGAAGGTGCGCAGCCCCGCGGGCATCGTCTCGGTGGGCACGAACCCACTGCCCAGGAACGGCAGCAGACTCAGGAACATGGGCGTGTTGCTGGCCGTCTCCACACTGTCGGCGACCATGCCGAGCGCCACCGCGAACCAGATCAGCGCGAACGACGTCGCCGTCGCCATCCCGACCACGGCCAGCCACTCGATCGGCGTGGCCGTCGGTCGGAACCCGATCAGCAGCGCGACACCGAGCACCGCGCCCAATGCCAGGAAGTTCTGCACCAGGCTGCCGAGGACGTGCCCGGTCAGCAGCGACCCGCGGGAGATGGCCATGCTGCGGAACCTGTCGACGATGCCCTCGGTCATGTCCATCGCCACCGAGATGGCGGTGCCGGCGGCCGCGCCGGCCATGGTGAACAGCAGGATGCCGGGGGTCAGGTAATCCAGGTACTCGGCACGCCCGCCACCGAGACCGGCGCCGAGGGTGCCGCCGAAGACGTAGACGAACAGCAGCAGGAAGATCACCGGCAGGCCGATGAGCATGACGGTCAGCGACGGGTACCGCCGCAGGTGCAGCAACTGCCGGTGCAGCATGGTCCGGGAGTCGGCGACGGCATGGGCCATGGTGGTCATCTGATCTCCTCGGTGGTGGCGGCCGGGGCGCCGGTGAAGGCGAAGAACACGTCGTCCAGGTCGGGCGTGTGGATGGACAGGTGATCGGGTTCGGCGTGCACCCGGTCGAGGGTGCCGAGCACGGCCCGCAGCGAGGCGATGTCGCCGTCACTGGGCACCTGCAAGGTCAGCGCGTCGTCGTCACGATGCGTCGTGTCCAGCACCGCGGCCGCCGCCTGCAGCGTCCGCGGATCGGCGAAACGCAGCAGCAGATGCCCACCCGGGATCCGGCGCTTGAGTTCGTCGGCGGTGCCCTCGACGACGATCCGGCCCTGGTCGAGCACGGCGATCCGGTCGGCGAGCTCGTCGGCCTCATCCAGGTACTGCGTGGTCAGGAAGACCGTGACGCCCTCGGCTACCAGTTCCCGGACGATCTGCCACATGGCGTGCCGGCTGCGCGGGTCCAAGCCGGTGGTCGGCTCGTCCAGGAAGATCAGCCGGGGGTCGCCGACCAGGGTCATCGCCAGGTCCAGCCGGCGCTGCTGACCGCCGGAGAGCAGCGACACCGGCTTGCGCGCCGACTCACCGAGGTCGAAACGCTCAATCAAACGATCCACCCGGCGTACGCCCTCCGTCCGGCCCAGCCGGTTCAGATCGGCCATCAGGCGCAGGTTCTCCCGGACGGTCAGCAGCCGGTCGACGGCGGCGAACTGCCCGGTCAGGCCGATCGCCGCGCGTACCGCATCCGGGTCGTCCGCCGGGTCGTGCCCGGCCACACGCACCGCGCCGCCGTCCGCCGCCAGCAGCGTCGCCAGGATCCGGACCATTGTCGTCTTGCCGGCGCCGTTCGGGCCGAGCAGGGCGAAGACGGTGCCCTCGGTGACGGTCAGGTCGATGTCGTCGAGCACCACCTTCGTGCCGAAGCGCTTGCGCAGGCCGGCCACCGAAACGGCGGGTCTGCTGGTGACTGTGGTGGTCATCTGTGCCTCCAGGGGGTTTCCGGGCAGGAGTCATCGCCGCCCGTGCCTCCGGGCGGAGCTTCCTCAGTGGGGTTTCTCAGCGGCGCTTTTCTCGCGGCGTTCTTCTCGCGGCGTTCTTCTCGCGGCGCTCTTCTCGCGGCGCTCTTCTCGCGGCGCTCTTCTCGCGGCGCTTTCTTCGGAGCTTCTCTTCGCGGGCTTCTCTTCGCGGGGCGTTTCTGGGCAGCGGCCATCGCCGACCGGTCGGCGGGCCGCGGCCGGGACGGCGGGTGGGGTTAGGAGCGGTGGATCAGGATGTCGCCGAACGAGGTCCGGGCACGCACCTCGGCCCGCTCGTCAGCCTCGGCCGGCCCGTCGGCGGCGGTCATCTCGTTGCGGATCTTGCCGTACTGGGTGTGCACGTCGAGCCTCGCCGCCGTACCCGGCCGGATGCCGATCTCGATGCGCCCGGCGGCGCTGCGCAGCGTCGTCGAGCCGCGGACCAGCTCACGGACGCGGATGTCGCCGTTCGATGTGTTCGCGGTGAGCGAGGCGGCGGCGTGGTCGGCCACGATGTCGCCGTTCGCGGAGTTGATCTGAAGTTCGCTGCCGGCATGGCCGACCCAGGTCTCGCCGTTGCCGTTCTTGAGCACGGCCGGCCCCGCCACCGAATGCACCTGAAGCTTGCCGGACCCCGTGGTGATCTTGGCGTCGCCGGTCACGGTCTCCGCGACGACCAGGCCCATCCCGGTGGTCAGCGACAGGCTCTCGGCCTGCTCGACCTGAAGATCGCCGGCGCCGCTGCGCATCCGGACAGCACCGAGCGCCCCGGTGACACGGCCACTGCCGGCGCCGAGCTTGGCCTCGAGGTCCGAGCCGACCGGCAGCTCGACGAGCACGTCGACGGTGCCGACCCGGCCGAACACACCGAGGCCGGGCTGCTTGGGGCCACGCACAATCAGGGTGCCCGACGTGAAGTCCACCCGGGTCTGCTCGGCGGCCCGCACGTCACGGCTCTGACTGTCGTCACCCGGGCGTACGTGCACCACGGTGTCCGTCCGATCGGTCGCGAGCACCTGCAGGTCGCCGGAGCTGAGCTCGATGGAGGCGGTGACGGGTCCGGGGGTGTCGAAAGTGGGCATGGCTGGTTCTCCGTTCTTCTTGAGGATCAGCGCGCCTTGAGGAGCTGCTCGCCTCGACGGGTAGCTCTCTCGACGGGTAGCTCTTGAGCCAGCTCTTGATGTCGGCCAGCTGCTGATGCGAATCAGCTCTTGATGAGGGCCAGCTGCCGATGCGGGTCAACTCTTGATACGGGTCAGCTGCTGATGCCGGCCAGCTCTTGATACCGGTTAGCTCTTGATGCGGGTCAGCGGACCCAGCCGGTGTAGCGCTGGCTTCCGGTGGCCGCGCTGATGGTTGCCGGGACGCCGGTGGCGGGTCGCCCGTGCTCGTTGTCCGCGGCAGCGGCCGCCGCCCGGATCAGCCAGGTGTTGATCGAGACGCCGGACCGGGCGGCGGACTGCTCCACCCGTGCCTTCAGGTTCTCCGGCAGGCGCAGACTGATCCGCACCGTCGCCTCGTCCTCACCGGCCGGCGCGGGCGCCGCGGCGGGCGGCGGGTCGTCGGGGGGCGGGGTGCCGGCGGGCCCGCTCCACGGATCCGGCGGCGCCGGTGTCACCACGAACGTCGGTTCGCGATCACGCAGCCGCAGATCGACCGACCCGGGCGCCAGATCACGGGTGATCTCGGCGGCCGCCTCGGAGAGCGCGTCCAGCAGGGCGAGCCGCACCGCCGACTCCAGCGGCGCGGTCAGCCGCTCGGCCAGCTCCCGCGCATCGTCGCCACCGGCCGCGGCGGCAACGGCGAGTTCATGACGCAGGGCGTCGATGTAGGGGCGCAATTCCATGACGCCACTATGACACCACGGTGATGCCACACGCAACCTCATGGCATCACGGTGGTGTCAGCGACGCCACGAAAGACCACGACGGCCGCCCAACCCGATCCCGGGTGCCTCCGCGGCCCGGCAGCGCGGCCCAGAGATCGCCGCACCGGGCACGTCGGCGGCGGGAATGGCCGCGCTGGCCAGACGGCGGCGGGATGGCCGCGCTCGGCGGCACAACCCTCGGGATCGCCGCGCTCGGCGGCGCGCGACCTGGGGACCGCTTGCGCTCGGCGGGGCGGCGGGCGACGCAGCCGTCCTTGGCGGCCGATGGACGCCCATACCGAGATGTTGATCTGCTAGCGCTACGAAATCGCGGTTTCAACCCCATGATCACCGCGATTTTGTAGCGCTAGCAGATCAACATCGACGCACCAAGCACATCCGCATCCCGCACGCGCTGCCCCACAAGCCCGGCCAGCGCCGCGGCCGCCTCCACCCGCCCGGTCCGGTGGCACCGCTGCGTCACGAACCGCTCGCGCACCCCGTCGGCCCGCACCCGCCGCGCGTTGCGGGACAGGTGGGCGCGGTGCCGCACGGCCACCGCCCGTACCGCTTCGAGGTCCTGCGTCGCCGGCAGCAGCAGCTTCACGTGGTGCTCGAAGTAACGCTGCGGCTGCGCGGCGCCCTGCGCCGCCGTGACCGGGGCCTCGGCACCGGACGCGGCCGCCTCCACCTTGAGCCGGGTGACAACGAAACCCTCCGCACGCAGCGTCGCAGTGGCCGCGCGGGCCTCCTCCTCGGCCGACGCGGGCGTGCCCGCGCAGAGCCAGCTCAGCATCGGCTGACTGGCGTGCTCACCCCGGTCGAGCTGGATGCGCGTGTACTTCACGCCCCGCGCGTCCGCCACCGCCCGAAGCCTCTCGTCACCAGCGTCGGCGGCCACCGTCAGGTGGATCTCGTATCGACTCACGGACGCACGCTATCGACCGGGTACGACATCCACGGCCCGCCATCCACAGCCCGCCCTGCCCGCCGCCCAACCTCGGTGCCGCCTCACTTCCGCTGGGGGTTGCGCCCGGGGGCGATGATGGCGGGATGGGCGCTGAGAGCTGGGTGATCCTCGAGGCGGGCACGTTCGCCTCTGCCGCGCTGGCTGTCGCGGCGTGGCTGTTCGCGTTGCAGGGCGTTGAGTTCGCGAGCTGGTTCGCCGGGGTGGCCGGCGTCGTGGTCGGCCTCGGCGCGATCATCCTGGCGCCGCAGGCCTCGCACCCCGCCGCGCCACCACCCGATCCGCTCCGGCCCGGCACCCCACCGGCACTTCCGGTCTCCGCGCCGCCCGCCGCCGTCCAGCACTGAACGGCCGGTGACACCGACGCCGGACGCACGGCACCGCATGGTCAGCCGGCTGCCGGTGGCCGGTCGAGGACGCCCAGGCTGATCTGGCCGCGCGGTCGTGGCATCAGGCGGAGCGAGGCTGGCCTCCAGCCGCTCAGGGGGCCCGGTGATGAGTGACGAACATTGCCAGGTTGTTTCCTCCGCGATACGTTGCAGCCATCGACAGACTTCGTTTTCGCGGGGGTCAGCATGGCCGTGCCCATCAGTCGCCGTACCGTTCTCGCCGCGTCCGCCGGCGCCGCCGCCACCCTGGCCGTCCCCGGTCTTGCCGAGGCCCGCACCGGCCGCCGCGAGACCGGCCGGGGCAAAGGCCGTGTCGGGTTCGTCCTGAACGCGACGACCCTCGACGGCGGCGAGCAGGTCACGTCGCTGACCCTGGACACGTCGCGGCTCGGCCCGATCGACCCGGCGAGCCTGAGCACCGGCACGTTCCGGGTGCACGCCACGGCGACCAGCCCGATCCCGCCGGCGCCCGGCGAACTGATCTTCAGTGAGTACGATCTGGACCGCGTCGTCACCGCCGTCCGGCTCGACCGGCGCGGCGACATCGTGCTGTCGCTGTCCACCGCGGAGGGCCAGCTCGGCGGCGGCACGCTCGGCTACCTCACCGCCAGGGGACGCAACGTCCGGCTCGACCTGACCTACACGATCACGCAGCTGGCGCCGCTGACCCGGCGGGACGGCCGGCCGGTCACGATCACCGGTTTCGACCAGGGGCGGCTGGCCAACTTCGAGGTGGACGCGTTCGATCACCACCGGACCGCGGACCTGAAGTACCGGCTGTACGAGCCGAAGTCGGCCCGGGGCGCGCGGCCCCTGATCGTCTGGCTGCACGGCGGCGGGGAGGGCGGGCTGCTGCCCGACGGGTACTACGACAACGAGACGACGCTGCGGGCCAACCGGGGTGCGCTCGGATTCGCCACCCCGCAGGCGCAGCGGATCTTCGGTGGCGCCTACGTGGTGGCGCCGCAGAGCACGTCGTACTGGATCGAGGACGGCGACCGGTTCGCCCCGCAGATCCAGCGGGTGATCCGGGACGTGACACGCCGGCACCGGATCGACCCGTCGCGGATCTACGTGGCCGGGTGCAGCAACGGCGGCTACATGAGCCTGAAAATGACGACGGTCTACCCGGAACTGTTCGCGGCGTCCGTACCCGTCTGCGGTGTCGTCGCCTCCCTGCAGGCCGGCGCGCCGCCGCTGATCCCGGACGCCCAGCTCGCCGCGATCAGCACCCCGACCTGGCTCATCACCTCACTGGACGACACCACCGTGCCGCCGGGCCCGAACACCATCCATGCGAACGAGGTGATCCCGGGGTCGCTGATGACGCTGTACGACAACGTGATCTGGGACGGCTACCAGTTCCCCGGGCACTGGTCGTGGATCTACCTGGCGCACAACGATCCGGCGATCGACGGCACCCGCGTCTGGCAGTGGATGTCGGCCCGGCGTCGCCGGCGCTGAACCGTCTCAGCGCGACGCCGGCACCAGGTCGGCCAGCAGCTCCTCCCAGCGGGCGGCGATCACCGGCATCTCGTACTCCGCCGCGGTCGCCCGTGCCGCCTTGCCCATCCGTTCCCGGTCGCCGCAGTCCGTGATCAGCCGCGACATCCCGGCGGCCAGCCCCGCCACGTCCTCGGCCGGCACCAGCAGCCCGTTCACCCCGTCGGCCACCACGTCCGCCGGACCGGTCGGGCAGTCGAACGACACCACCGGCAGCCCGGAACCCATCGCCTCGAGCAACACCATCGGCAGGCCTTCCTTGCGCGAACTGAGCACGAAGATCGACGCCTTGGCGAACTCGGCCTCCAGGTCGCGGCTCAGCCCCCGCAGCCGTACCACTCCTCCAAGATCTCGTTCGTCGATCATCGCGGTCAGTTTCCGCCGCGCCTTGCCCTCGCCGAAGATGTGCAGCTGCCAGCGCGGATGCGCCGCGTGCACCGACGCGAACGCCTCGATCAACAGATCGAAACCCTTCTGCCGGGCCAGCCGACCGGCTGCGGCGAGGATCGGGGCACGCTCCTGATGCGGTACGGGTGGACGAGGCGGAATCCCGTTCGGAAGGTGCACCAGCCGGACCCGGTCACCGAGCGCCTCCCGGTAGGACGCAAGGTCAGCACGGGTCAGCACGGTCACCGCGTCCAGCCGGTGGTAGGCGCGCACGATCTCGCGCCGCAACCGCACCGAGTAGGCGGCGAGGTTCATGTGGTCCTGCCCGATCCGCACCACCCGCCGCGACCCGAACCACGCCGACAGCAGGTTCAACGCCGGCCGCGTCGTGATCACCACGCCGTCCCGCTGCGCCCGCAGGTACCGGATCACGCGCAGGTCGACGAACGGGTCGAACAGCTTGTACCGGAAGTCCCGCCCGTGCGGCAGCGGGTTGCGGAAGTACCGGGTCTTGCGAGAGAACCGGGTGTTGCTGCCGGGCGTGTCCGTCCACCTGGACCCGTTGTCCCGCAACTCGGTCAGGCAGACCAGCCGCACCCGCGGATCCAGCGGCAGCGCCGGTTCGGCGGCACTGCGGTACACACTGGCGATCTCCACATCGTGGGTGCCGCACAACGCGTTGGCCTGGTTGAAGACCGTCCGGATCGTCCCGCCGACCCCGTACGCGTTGTGCAGCAGATACCGAATGTTCACCTTTGCCAACCTATGGCGGCCTGTCAATCACGACCGGCCGGCCGTGCTCGGGGGCCTGATTCTTGCGCTCAGGTGTCGTATTGTCGGGCGGTGCCTGATCCCGTAGCCAGCCCCGGCAGCGCGGCTGCCAAACGCGCCGCCGGCCCGCCCAGCAAGCTCGGCGGAGCTCAGCCGCCCGGCGCTCGGCCGCTCAAGGCTCAGCCGCCCGGCGCTCGGCAGCTCAACGCCCAGCCGCTCAAGTCGAAGGCCGAGAAGCGGGCCGAGGCGAAGGCCACGAAGGCACGCAACCAGGCGATGCAGAGACGCCGCCGGGCCCTGGCCATGGCCGGCACCGCCGCCGTAGTGCTCGCCCTGCTGGTCGGCCTCATCGTGTGGATCGGCAACTCGTCGCAGCCGAACCCCACCGCCGCGACCGCGACCACGGATGCCGCCCCCAGCCCGGCCGCGGCCACGCCGAACTCGACGTTCCCGCCGGTGCCCACGGGCGCCGACCCGGCCCTGCGGACGAAACCGGCCGCCGAGGGCGGCATCGGCACCGTCACCGAACTCAAGACGACGACCCTCGTCCAGGGCACCGGCCCGGCCGTCCAGTCGGGTCAGACGATCCAGGTGAACTACGTGGGCGTCACCTACGCCGACGGCAAGGAGTTCGACTCGTCCTGGGACCGGTCGGAGGCGTTCAGCTTCCCGGTCGGCGCCGGCAACGTCATCCAGGGCTGGGACCAGGGCCTGCTCGGCGTCGAGGTGGGCAGCCGGGTCCAGCTCGACATCCCGTCCGACCAGGCCTACGGCGACAAACCGACCGGCGGCCGCCCGGCCGGAGCCCTGCGCTTCATCGTCGACGTCCTGTCCGCGTCCTGACCACACCGCGCCCGTCCGGGTGCCTGGCCTGCCGCGGGTCAGGGACGGACAGCGGGATCGAACGTACCGGCCAGCGTGTCTTCGACAAGTTCGCCTCCGGTCCGCTTGAAGCCGTTCGCTGTCACCACCCCGTCGGTCACCACGGCGCCGGTGAAGTTGAGAAGGCCCGCGTCGAGGGTGGATTCGTTGAAGCTGACGACTCCGCCCTCGACGGCGATCTCGGTGAACCAGATGCGCGCCCCACCGAAGACGGCTCCGTCGAAGAAGAACTCCCCGTCGAGGAAACGGGCACGGTGAAAGGACACTTTGCCGCTCATGAACCGCGCCCCGGTGAGGTCGCCCCCGTAGAAGATCGCTTCCTCGAAGCGGAAGTTGTTCCCCTGCCAAGAAACGCTGGAGAAGCCGGGCCGCAGGTGATCGCGGATGACGCGCAGAATCGTCCGCCGTACCACTTTCTCCCCGTGCACATAGTGCTGGCTGGTGGGATCCGCCTCGTAGGGGATCTGCAGATACGCTGTCAGCACGTTGATGCACAGCTGCCGCTGCTCCGGCCAGTCATCGGCAAGCGAGGTCATGGCGTAGACCCCGGCCAGCCGGACCGCGGGGCTTTCCTGACCGAGTTGCTCCGAGGCCTTCACGAAACGACCGGTCAACTGTTCGGCATCCGCACGACGGGCGTCGCCTTCGGCGAGTCGCTGCTTGCGGTAGGCGTACACGCCGGCGAGGACCGCCCCCGCGAAGGTCGCCACCGTCAGCGCCGCCTTCAGGACGTTCAACGACCGGTCGGCGTCCGAGGCGCCCGGCGCAGCCGCGGGCACGAGACTGTGGTCGAGCAGGAAATAGACCGCCCAGAAAGCTACGGCCGCGGTCACCAGCCAGAGAACGGCCACCAGCCAGACAGGCTGCAACCGAGGCGCATGCCCGGCCTCTTGTCCCGCCGCACGAATGCCCATCCAGGAATCATGACAGGGTTGTCGATCGACCAGTGTCACTCGATCGACTGTTTCGCGGATCGACGAGGCCGACTGGGGCATCCGCGTGTCCGGGGACCGCGCGTGACGCCGACGTCCGCCCGGTGGCGCGTCAGCTCGCGTGATCGCGCGGCCGATAGCGGACCACGGCCACACCGCCGAGGCAGATCGCGGCCACCAGGGCCAGAACCGCCGGGAAGGCCGCGTCGTGGCTGTTCAGCCAGCTCGCCAGCGACAGCAGGACCACGGCGAGGCCGAAACAGAGCCCGTACAGCCCTGCCCTCCGCCGCCGCGTCCGGGCCAGCGTGATCATGCCGTAGACGGCTGCGCCGGCGCCGAGCACTCCACCGGCAAGAACCAACCAGAGAGAAGACGACATGTCTTCCTGCTACCCCGATGCGTCCGGCGGCAATCGACGTCCGTCTCGGCGTCACCGACGGAGCCGGATGCGGCGGGTCCGGGATACGGCACCATGAGGGTTGTGCCTTTCCACCCGGCGCCCGGGCGCGCTGAGCGTGATCCCCGCTTCGATGCCTACCGCGAGCGCGCCGGAAGGCTGTCCGCGCACGGCGGGCCGTTCGGACTGCTGTACCTCCGCTTCGACACCTACTGGCATCGACTCGGCGGGAACCTGTGGTGGCGCCGATGGTCGGAGCCGAGGGAACTGGTCACCGGCTATGTCGCCGTCAGCCATGGCGGGTTCGACGACTTCGTCCAGGATGCGGCCACACTTGCCGACGAGCTTGAGCACTGGCGGCGCGGCCTGTTCCCCTACCGCGGCGAGATGCTGGACGTCGAGTGGCTCGACGACGCCGGCTCACGCCGGGCACGGGACATCACCTTCGCCCTGGACGAAGGTTCTGGGCTCGACTGAAGCATCGGCCCTGGCTCGCGCTCCCGGGTGCGGCGGCTTCGTCGTCACGGGCGGGGGCGCGGCTCCTCACCGGGTGGGCCGGAGCTCAGGCACGGGTCGGCGGGGTCGATGACGCGCATGATGCGGCGGGCGATGTCGCGCAGCTGGCGTTGCTGTGCCTTGGTGAGCGGGTCGAAGACCAGCCGCCGCGCCTCGGCGACGTGCCCCGGAGCGGCCGGGACGAGCTTGTCCCAGCCGGCGTCGGTCAGGATGGCGAGGGTGAACCGGCCGTCGGCCGGGTCCGGGGTGCGCCGCACCCAGCCGCGCTTCTCCATCTTCGCGACCACCTGTGACAGCCGCGGCAGGGAGCCCTCGGCGAAGGCGGCGAGCGCGCTCATCCGCAGCGTCCGTTCCGGTGCCATCGACAGGCCCGCCAGCACCTGGTACTCGAAGTGGCTGAGCTGGGAGTCGCGCTGCAACTGCGCGTCGAGGGCGGCCGGCAGGCGCGTCATCAGCGCCGCCACGGCCAGCCAGGTCTGCTGCTGGTCATCGTCGAGCCAGCGCGGCTCCGAAACCTCACCCATCCCTGGAGTATAACTTCAGCCTTTAACTTACCCGTACGCTCAGATCACTTGCGTTCTTAAGTCATCAGCGCCTACATTGACTTAAACGTTGAAGTTAGGTACGAGCCATGACCACTCGATCCGTTCCGGCCGGCGCCTACGACGCGCTCCTCGCGCGGGCGCTGCCCCAAGCCCGAACCCAGCGCGCGTGGGAACCGGCCGACGGGCCCCTGCCCGCGCTCTTCGTCAGCCACGGCGCCCCGCCGACCCTGGACGACCCGCAATGGCTCGACGACCTGTTCCGGTGGGGACAGTCCATGCCGAAACCCCGGGCGATCGTCGTCGTCTCGGCACACTGGGAGAACGCGCCTGTCGCGCTCTCGGCCTCCGCCGCCGGCACCCCGCTCTACTACGACTTCGGCGGCTTCCACCCCCGTTACTACACCCTGCGGTACGCCACCCCGGACGCCACCGACCTGGCCCGCCGTCTCGCCGGCACGCTGGGCAGCACCGGTGGAGTACACCAGTTCGTCGACCGGGGCCTCGACCACGGCGCGTTCATCCCGCTGATGGCGATGTACCCGGCCGCCGACGTACCCGTCGTGCAGGTGTCCATGCCCAGCCTCGACCCGCAGGCGCTGCTCACCCTCGGCCGGCGCCTGAAGGAGCTGCGCCGGGAAGGCATCCTCGTCATCGGCTCCGGCTTCATGACGCACAGCTTCGCCGTCATGCGCGACCCCCGCCTGACCGGCTACAACGCGGCCTTCGACGAGTGGGCCACCGACGCCGTCACCCGCGGCGACGTCGACGCCCTCACCGACTTCCGCGCCAAGGCACCGGGCGTCGAGGTCGCCCACCCGACCGCCGACCACTACGTTCCCCTGCTGCTCACCGTCGGTGCGGCCGACGACCCCACCACGGCGACCTCGGCCATCGAACGCATGACGTTCGGCAACTCCATCCGTTCCCTGCGCATCGACTGATAGTCCTGGGCTTCGGGCCGGTGGCGGCGCGGTCGCGGCGCTGCCCGGGTCCGTGCCGTCGGGCAGGGTCGTGCCACGGCAGGCGGCAGGGCGGCAGGCGGCCAGGTCGGCAGGCGGCCAGGTCGGCAGGCGGCCAGGTCGGCAGGCGGCCAGGTCGGCAGGTCGGCAGGTCGGCAGGTCGGCAGGTCGGCAGGTCGGCAGGTCGGCAGGTCGGCAGGCGAAGCATGGCAATGCTGACTCTCTGCAACAAGGAACATGGGCCCTGCCCACGCGCGGGACGGCTGTGTGGAGTCGCAGTGGGCCTATGGGCCCCTTGGAATTCCAAGATCTGCGATACGAGGCCGCATGCTTGAGATCATCTTGACGGAGCGTGAGGCCGCGGGGCCCTCAGCGCCTGACTTCGCGCAGCTCCGGCTGCAACGGCTCCAGCTGCAGCGGCTCCAACTGCAGCGGCTCCAGCTGCAGCGGCTCCAACTGCAGCGGCTCCGGCTGGCGACTTTCGCGTCGCTGGAGCGGCTCGACCGGGATCCCTGGCTGCCGGCGTCGACGAGTTCGGCGATGCGCGCGATGTGTCTCGCAGGCGTACGCCCGGATGTTCGCCCTCGCCGGCGGCGGCATCGCGCTGCTCTCCAAGGCGTAGCCGGGTCGACGCGAAACCGGCAACTGTCGCGCGGTGAAACGCCCGGGATGGTGCCGCTATGTCGGTCCGGCGGAACACCGCGAGCAGCCTGCGTCTCCGGAAGCGGACGTCGCTGGTCCGGATCCGGAAGCGGACGTCGTTGGTCCGGATCCGGAAGCGGACGTCGCTGGTCCGGATCCGGAAGCGGCCCTCGCCAGTCCGGATCCGGAAGCGGCCCTCGCCGGTCCGGATGACGCCTCACAGGCCGCCTAGCCGAGATGTTGATCTGCTAGCGCTACGAAATCGCTGTGATCAAGGGGTCAAAACCGCGATTTCGCATCGCCAGCAGATCAACATCGCCACGCGGACGCACCGCGGGGGATCGAGCCGGCCACTGGCTGACCGCGCCTACGGTGGCGTGGGGTGACAAGCCGGCGGACGTCCTGCGCTGTGGCACCGCCCGGCCCAGGCCGGCCTCGCGCAGCCTCTTCAGGTGGTGCGAAATGACCGGCCCGAACAGCTGTTGCGGAGGCGGCCCGACGCACCGCCGACAGCGCGCCCCACGCACCGCCGACAGCGCGCCCCACGCACCGCCGACAGCGCGCCCCACGCACCGCCGACAGCGCGCCCGACACACCGCCGAGAGCGCGCCCGACACACCGCCGAGAGCGCGCCCGACGCACCGCCGACAGCGGTGCGCCGGACCTCGGGCCGACTCGTGGCGGGCGACCTCAGAACAAGCCGCGGGGCACCGCTGCTGCCAGGGACGCGTACCCGGCGGGGTTGAGGTGCAGGTGGTCGCCGGTGTCGTAGGCGGGGGCCAGCCGGCGCGGGTGGGCGGGGTCGCGGACGGCCGCGTCGAAGTCGACGACGGCGTCGAACAGGCCGCTGCGGATTGCCGCGTTGACGACTTGGCGCGACCGTTCCCGTACGCCGTCGGGGTCGTCGTAGATGTTGCCACCGAAGGGGGTGAGTGTCGCGCCGTAGACCCGCAGCCCGGCTGCCTGCGCCCGCAGGACTATCTGCCGGTACGCGCCGAGCAGGTCCGCCACGATCTGCTCCTGGTCGGTGACCGGCGCCGTCCCGATGTCGTTGACGCCTTCGAAGACCAGCAGCCACCGGGCGCCGCTGATCGCGAGGACGTCGCGGTCCAGCCGGGCGAGCGCGTTGGGGCCGAGGCCGTCGCGCAGCACCCGGTTGCCGCCGGCGGCCTGGTTGAGGATCGCCAGGCGGGGGTCGCGGAGCCGGTCGAAGAGCTGGTCGGGCCACCTGTCGTTGCCGTTGGTCGTGGAGCCCCGGCCGTCGGTCAGTGAGTCGCCGAGCAGGACCAGGCCGGCGGCCTCGCTGCGGATCTCGACGCCGCTGATCAGGTACCAGTGGTCGCTGGGTGTCGCGCCGGCCAGGTCCGGATCGCGGTGGTGGTCGCCGTTGACCAGCCACGACGTGGTCCGCGAACCGGGGTGGGAGCTGAGTTCGGTGGTGGCCTGGCCGTCCCGCAGGTACGTCGTGATGCTCAGGTTGGCGCCGGCGAGCACGGCCAGGTCGATCGGGTCGGAGACGATCTGCGCGCCTTTCGGGACGGTCACCGAGGCCCGGCCGCCGAAGGTGAGCGGGCGCAGGGTGCGGGGCCGGATCGCGGAGACCCCGGCCCGGCCGTCGGCCGGCAGCGCGACCGCCGCGGCGGTGATCGGCAGGTCGGCGCCGCCGAACGCGTTCGACAGCCGGATCCGCAGCCGGTGCCCGCCGGCGGTGACCCGCACGGTCTGCCGCAGCGTGGTGTTCACCAGGGTGGCGTCGGTGCCGGTGAACGGTGCCGGCGGCATGTTGTGGGGTTCGGTGAGCTGCGGCATCGCGGCCCAGGTGTGCACCCACGCGGGTGGCGGGCCGGGCAGACCGCGACTGATCAGCCCGGCGGAGGCGGCGGCGCCGGTGGAGGCGAGCAGGGTGCGCCGGCGCATGTCAGAACCTCCGGCTTTCGGCCGGGCCGAGGTAGCTGTACCCGACGCCGCCGGTGTCCACGACGAGCCGTTGCAGGATGACGGTCGGGTCGACGGCGTGGAAGGTCAGCGTGTGGGTGCCGGGCCGGTCGATCACGTGCGTCGTGGTGGTGACGTTGACGTTGTCGGAGGTGTTGCGGGCCCACTGCCGGTTCATCGTGGTGTCGTCGGCGCCGGTCGCGGCGATCACGTCGACTGTCTGCGGCGGCTGGTCGTCGACCGATATCGCATATCGCAGGCCGGTGTTCCCGGGCAGCACGTCGTTGCGCGGCGACAGGTGCGCGGAGATCTTGACGGGACCGGTGGTGGTGAGGGTCAGCCGATAGTCCAGGCGACCCTTCCCGGTCACCGCTGCCATGCCGTTGCCGACCTTGCCGATATCCGGAAGCAACTGCCAGTCACCGGTCCGGCGGTGGTAGTGGTCCGCGTTGATCGCCACGTACCCGCCGGCTTCGGCGAAGCCCACCGGCCTGAGCGCGGGGTTGCGCACGGCGACCTGCACGGTCTGGGTGCCGCCCGGGCCGTCGATCTTGATGGGTACGGTCGTCAGCCCACCCGGGGCCCGCCGCCAGTCGACGCTGACCGTGACGGTCCGCTGCTTCTCCACCCGCCCGGACGCCGGGGTGACCGTGAGCCACGGCTGTCCCGTGCTGATCCGGTAGTCGAAAGCGGTCGTCCCCCGGTTGTAGATCTCGAAGCTCTGCCGCTGCCGGGCCGCCCACGGGCTGAACTCGGCAAGTTCCGCGTCCACGCCCATCGACGCCGCCGCCGGGACCTCGATGCGCTTGAGGTGCGGGTAGATCTCGTCGGGCAGCGCGACGTGGTCGTCGGTCTGCGGCTGCTGCCAGCCGGCGTTGTTGTAGCGCGCCGCGTTGCCGTACCCGATCTTCGGCTGGGTCTGCCAACCGGCCCATTTCCCGCCGGCGAGCCGGGTGTTGTAGTGCTCGCTGAGCGCCTGGTCCTCGGCGAACCGGGCCTCCGCCTCGTCGGCGAGCGCGTTCGTCGCGGCCCGGCCCTGCGCGGCGTAGCGGATGTTGGTGAATTGGGCGCGGCGCAGTTCGTACAGGTTGGCCGAAGCCTGCACCTGGTAGCCGACGAGCTGGAAGTAGGCGTCCCGCCAGGCCGCCGGCACCTGGCGTTCGATCCGGGTGGCCCGGTCGGCGAGGCGCTGCCATTCGGCGACCACGCCGTCCATCTCGCGGTGGTGGTACGGGTTCTCCTGGTCGTTGTAGACGACGTTCTGGGCGTCGCCGGTGATGCGCCGGTTCAGCAGTTCCGGCTTGCGGCGGGACTGCAACCGGCCGTACTCGGACAGCACCTCGGCGATCGCCGGCGCCAGCGTGGGCCCGAAGTTCTGTGCCGCGTAGGACCGTTCCCATTCGTCGATCCGGTGCACCGGCAGCGCGTCCGGGTTCCAGGCGTAGTCGAGGAAGAACTGGGTGGGCAGTTCCTCGTTCTTGAGGTCGCCGACGTTCACCATCCAGAGACGGTCGACCCCGCTGGTGTACGCCAGGTGCAACTGCTCCCACGCATTGACCAGATTCGTCGTGTCGACCCATTTGTAGTTACGGCCGTCGCCGACGTAGTCGAAGTGGTAGTAGAGCCCGTACCCGCCGCTGCGCCGCGGCAGACCGGCGTCCGGGAGTTTGCGCATGTTGCCCCAGTTGTCGTCGCAGAAGACGACAGTCACGTCCTCCGGCGGCTGATAGCCGTTGTCCCAGTAGCGCTGCACCTCCTTGTAGAGGGTCTGCACCTGGGGCGCCGCCTGGAGGCCGAATTCGCGCAGGATTTCCCGCTGGGTGTCGATGATGGAGCTCATCAGGTCGATGCCGTCGCCATCGGGAAGGCTGACGTCGCCGTTCCCGCGCATGCCGAGCGTGATGACGCCCTCGAATCCCTGCTCCTTCATCCGGCGGGCGCCGTCGCGCCAATAGGCGACGATCGCGTCCCGGTTGCGCCGGAAACTCCATTCGCCGGTGCCACCGTACGGGTCGCTGCCGGGCGTGACGATCGTGCCGTTCGCGTCGCGGACCGCCGCTTTGGCGTGCCGGTTCCATTCCTCGATGCCGCGCATCATCGGCGCCTCGTGGGAGGTGCCCATGACGACGCCGTACCGGTCGGCGGTCTCGTGGTTGAGCGGGTCGTCCTCGGCGAACGCGCGCCCCCACACCGCGGGCCACAGGTAGTTCGCCTTGAGCCGCAGCATGGTCTCGAAGACCTGCGCGTAGTACTGCGCGTTGAGCCCGCCGGGGTAGCCGGGCACCTTGCCGGGCCCGAAGTGGTTCGGCGCCCAGGTGCCGGTCGCCGGGTTCTCGTCGTTGATGAAGAAGCCGCGGTACTTGACCTTCGGCGTGCCCTGCGTGTGCCGGCCGGGCAGCGCGTAGAGGGCGTCCGCGTGCGGCACCGGCACGTCGTCCCAGAAGTGCCAGGGCGAGACCCCGATCTTGCGGGACACGTCGTAGACGCCGTAGATGGTGCCGCGCTGGTCACTGCCGGCGATCACGAACGCGCGCCGCACGCCCGGCAGCGGGTTCTCGACGACCTGCTGCAGCGAGGTCTCCCACTTCCCGGCGACGCCCCGGGTATCGATCTTGCGGGTGCGCACCAGGCGGTCGATCAGGTCGCTGCGCCCGATGGTGCCCACGATGATCGGATCCTGGTTGCCCGGCGGCGCGTCGTGCGTCAGGCCGGGCCGGACACCCGTCGCGGCCTCGAGGTCGGAGCGCAGATCGCCGGCGACGCGGACCACGCCCGGATGGTCGTCGCCGTCGATCACGATGGGTGCCGCCTGGCCGGCGGCCACGAGGGGGAACCGGCCGGGGCCGGGCTGGGTGGCGATGTAGCCGGTGGGGTGGCCGGCCGCGGCGGCCTGCGGCGCCGCGATCACGGCGAGCGTGGTCGCGGTGAGGGCGGCGGCGGTGAGGGCGGCGAGGGTACGGGGGAACGGACGTCGCATGGGTACGCCTCCGAAAGTTTCGGATTCGTTTCGCGGGAATGACGGCAACATATAGTCGTGCGTCGATCGCGTCAAGGCGTGAGCAGCCGCCGGGCTTCATGCCGGAAATCCCGGAAGTTTCGGGACCGGGCCGAAACGTACCCCCTGGCTTGCCCTTCTGGTTACTGGAGGGGCGAACCTGGTGACATGTTGTCGATCAGCGAGTTCAGCGAGATGACCCACCTGACCCCGCAGGCCCTGCGCTTCTACCACGCCGAGGGACTGCTCGAGCCCGCCCACGTAGACGAACGGACCGGCCACCGGTCGTACGCCTTCGAGCAGGTCGAGCAGGCCATGCTCGTCACGCTGCTGCGGGACACCGGGATGAGCGTGAAACTCGTCCGGCAGGCACTCGACGAACCGGACCGGGTGCTGAGCCTGCTCGACCGGCACAGCGCGGAGGTCGACCGGCAGCGGCGCGCCCAGGACGAGGCGATCCAAGCGGCCCGGACCGTTTTTGATACCTGGCCGGCGCCTCAGGTGCGCCACGTGCCGGCGATGACAGTCGCGACCCGGCTGGTGCACGGGACGCCGCTGGGGCGTACCGCCCAGGAATGGCAGCAGGCCGAAGCCATGATCGAGGCGGCCACCGCCGAACTCGTCACCGCGGTCGAGGACGCCGGCATCCGCGCGCCCGGCACACCGTGGCGGACCCTGGCCCTGGAGACCCCGGAGCAGGATCGGCGCGTCCTCGACGGCAAGGGACCGTTCTGGATCGTCAAGGTCCCGGTCACCGCGGAGGCTGCCGCGCTGCCCGACGGCGTACGCCTGCAGCAGCAGCCGGAACGCGACGAACTCCAGATCTTCATGCCCGGCCGCAACACCATGGCGAAGTACGGCACGGTGATCCTGCGCCTGCTCAACGCGGAACTGCCCGGTGAGGATCTGTTCGTCAACTTCGCCCTGGCGCGCCAGGAGATCCACCCGGACGGCGTGCTGAGCGCCGCGCCGGTCCAGCGCGCCCCCGGGACCCCGGGTTAGATTGCCTCGATGGCGGACCACACGATCCGGGCGATGACGTGGAACCTCTGGTGGCGCTTCGGGCCGCACTGGCGGGACCGGCAGGCGGGCATCCGGGCCACCCTCGACGGCGTACGCCCCGACGTCCTCGCACTTCAGGAGGTGTGGGCGGGCGACGGCACCTCGCAGGCCGACGAGCTGGCCGAGGCGCTCGGCATGCACGCCGTGTTCGCGTCACCGTCCTATCCCCCGCCCGGCGCCGACCCGGACACCGCCGATTGGGCGGACATCGATCTGGGCATCGCGGTGCTGAGCCGGTGGCCGATTCTGGACAGCGAGGCGCTGGTGATGCCGGCCCGGCACCGCGACTGGGACCCGGTCGCGCTGTGCGTGCGGGCCGACCACCCGGCGGGTCCGCTTCCGATCATCGGGGCGTGTCTGGACTACGGGGTCCCGTACACCGATGACCGGATCGCGCAGGGCGCGTTCCTCGCCGACCTGGCCACCCAGCCACGCCTCGACGGCCCGTGCCCGGTGCTGCTGCTGGGCGACCTGAACGCCGCGGCCACCTCGCCGGTCCTGCGCGCGGTCGGCGACGTGCTGACCGACGCGTGGGTCGCCGGCGGGGGTACGCCCGACGCCGTCACGCTGCCCTCCACGCACCCGTCGGCGCCGCTGGAGGCGGGCCCGCAGATGATCGACCAGCGCATCGACCACATCTTCTTCCGGCCCGGACGCGAGGACCAGCACGTCCGGGTCGAGGCCGTCCGCCTCGCCGGCGACCCGGTCGGCGGCGTCCACCCCTCCGACCACCGGGCCGTCGTCGCCGACCTGCGCTGGCACGGCTGACCCCACGCCGCGCGGCCACGGCGTGCGTGATCGCGGCCCGGCGGTCAGCGGTCGCGGTAGGCGGCCAGCCCGCCGAGCTCCTCGCTGGCGATGAACACCGAGCGCACGTTGATGATGGCCTCCTCGACGTGCGTGGAGCACCCCCACGCCGAGTCGCCCCACGAGTCGGCGATCTTGATCTCGGCCGGGGCGGTGCATCCGGCGGCGCCACCGAGCTGGCAGTGCTCCGGGTGCGGGCTGTCACCCTGCGCGGCCGCGGCGGCACGCATCCGATCGGCGAGTTCCGCGGCGGTGGCGGCCCGCTGGTCCGCTTCGGTGCGAAGTTGACGCTCCGTGCGTACGGCCTTGGCAAGCTCGTCATGGGCCTGCCTGGCCCGTGCCTCCGCCGCCGCCTTGGCCTCTTCGATGTGGTGGCGCTCGATGGCCAGCGCCGCGGTGTCGGCGAAGACCTGGGTCAGCGCGAGGTCGGCGTCCTGGGGGATGCGCGGGCTGCGGTGATACATGGCGAACGTGCCCAGCAGGCCGCCGTCGCGGGCCAGGATCGGGGTCGACCAGCAGGCAGCCAGCCCGGCCCGGCCGGCCAGTTCGCGGAAGTCGGCCCAGAACGGATCGGTGGTGATGTCGGTGACGATCACCGGTTCCCGGCGGTGCGCGGCGGTGCCGCACGAACCGACGCCCTCACCGGTGGCGATGCCGTCGATGGCCTCGTTGTAGAAGTCCGGCAGGCTCGGCGCGGCGCCGTGGCGCAGATGCCGGCCGTCGTCGTCGGCGAGCAGGATCGAGACCAGAACCTCCTCCGGCGCCAGGTTCTCGATGCAGCGGGCCATCCCGTCGAGCACCTCGGCCAGGGGCGCCTGCCGGGCGATCTGTTCCAGCAGGGCGCGGTGCTCGGTCATCAGCCGCTGGGCGTGCCTGATCTGGGTGGTCTCCACCCCGATGACGTGGATGCCGGTCACCGTGCCGCCGGCGGCGCGCCGCGGCTCGTAGGTGAAGTCGAAGAACGCCTCCCGCGCGTGCGCCCCGGTGCCCAGCACCACCCGGGCGTCGCGGCCGGTGTAGGACTCGCCCGTGGCGTAGACCCGGTCGAGCAGCGCGAGGAAGCCCTGCTCAGCGAGCTCGGGCATCAGGTCCCGCAACGCGATCCCGGTGCGCGCCCGGTCCCCGCCGCCGATGGCGGCGAAGAAGGCCGGGTTGGCGGTCTCCACCACGTGCGCCGGCCCGGACAGCGACGCGAACACGGCGATGGACTGCCCGAACAGCGCGCGCAGATCCTCCGGCACCGCCCGATCGGCGTCCTCGTGATCCGGTGCAGCCGGTTGCCGGCCCGATACCGCCGTCATCGTTGTTCTGCCTCTCACCTCGCCGTGGTGGCCCGTGCCGCAACATCTCAGCATGTCCGGCGGCCACCCGCATCACGGGGTGACACCCGCCTGCTTGACGCGGCGCGACGCGGCCGCGGGTCAGATCCGGCGGGCGCAGCCGAGGTAGGTCACCACCGGGCGGGCGCCCGGCTTCTCCAGCACGAACTCCACCAGATCCACCACGCCGTCGTCGGAGATCCGGCCGCTGCGCCGGGCGAACACCGCCTTGACCAGGTCGACCGGGTTGCCGGGCTTGAAGCCTCGGACGTCCTCACCGGTCAGGCCGTGCGCGGCCAAAGCCCGCAGGACCTCGTCGGGCCGGCGCAGGCGTGCGGCCGTGTACCGGCCGGGCGGCATGATGCGCGTGGACGGCAGCCCCTGGAACAGGCCGAGGTAGACGATCCCGCTCAGCGGGCTGCGGGTGACGGTGTCGTAGAACAGGATGCCGCCGGCGGCCAGGACCGCGGCCGCCGCGCCGACCACCCGATCGAGGTCATCGGGGACCTCCAGGGTGTCGGCGCAGTAGACCACGTCGAACGGCCCACCCAGACGGTCCAGGTCGTCGGCCTCGGCGGTCTCGGACCGTATGCCCAGGCCCGGATCGGAGTCCCGTTCGCGGGCGCGCCGGGTGGCGACCGGCGACGGGTCCACCGCGGTCACCCGCAGTCCCAGGCCGGCCAGGTGACGGGCCAGGTCACCGCGGACGCTGCCGATCACCAGGGCCGATCTGCCGGCCGGCGCGACGCCGAGGCGGCTGAGCAGTTCCCGGACGTACCGGATCCGCACGCCGTTGAAGGCGACGGCCCGCAGGTGCCGGCCGTCGATCGCCTCGTCGGTGCCGGCGTTCAGTTCGATGCGCTCCTGAGCGCCCTGAAAGTCACGAGGCCCCGGAGCCTGGCCCTTGAGGCGATATCGTCCCGGCGGCCGGCCCGACCGCCGGGACGCATCCGCTCGGCACCGTCCGGGCGCGCCGGTCAGCTCAGCGGCAGCTCGACCCGGCGGCCCAGCCCGAACTCCTCGGCCTCGTCGTCGGTGACCATCGCGAACGACCCCGGCGGAACCCGTTCGAGCGTCGCCACCCGCGACGCCGCCCGGAGCACGGACGCCTCGTCGGTGCCGGTGAGGAAGAAGACATAGGCGTCGCCGTACTCCTCGCCGTCGTCGTAGCCCGCCGCCCCGTCGGTCTCCACGTCGAGGCCCGCGAGGAAGTCCTCGACGTCATCGATCCAGGGCAACGGGTACTCCCCGGGTGCGACGTCCGGCGCCGGCCGCAGCGGGACATGAACCTCAATGATCAGTGTGGGCACCGCGACATGATCCTTGGCGGGCCGGCCTCGTACAAGATGCTCCTTTGTCTGCGGACCGGAGCCGGCATCAGTCCGGTGTGCCGAGCACGCCGGCGACGCCGTCCACGAACCAGCGTTCGAACTGATCGGTCGTCCAGCCGCGCTCGCGGGCCACCGGTGTACACAGCGTGCCACTGCGCCCGGTGTGCCGATAGGTGGCCCGATCCGCCGCGTTGGGTACGCGTGGCCTTGTTGATCTGCTAGCGATGCGAAATCGCGGTTTTAGGCCCATGATCACAGCGCTTTTGTAGCGCTAGCAGATCAACATCTCGGCAGGGGCGGTGCCGCCGAGGCCGAAACGACGGCACGGGCTGATGCGCGATCGACATCGGCCGGGGCGGCGGTCAGGGCCGGGCCGCGGTGCGATGCGGGCGGGCGCGATGCGGGCGGGCGGACCCGGTGCAGGCGAGCGGGCGCGATGCAGGCGGGCGGGTGCGATGCGATGCGGCGGCCGGAGGTGCGATGCGACGGCCCTGGGTGCGGCGGGGGGTCAGGCCGTTGGGCAGCCGTTCTCGAGGTAGGCGGTGAGTCCCTCGGCTCGGGCCCGGCAGCTCGCGGCGGCTCTGCGGGCGAGCAACGGCGAGAGTCGTTGTTCCTGTTCGGACGGCGTCGACCAGGCCCAGCTGCGGAGTTCGTCGGGTGGCAGTTGGATGGCCGCGACCTGCTCGGGTGACAGCATGCCACCGTCGAACACGAGCATGAGGCCTTCGGTGCGTCCGGAGCGTGGTGGGACCCAGTCGATCGCGAGCAGCCGGCCGGGCTCGACGGTCAGTCCGAGTTCTTCGTGGATTTCGCGGACGGCGGCGGCGCGGGGCGACTCGTCGGCTTCGACGCAGCCGCCGGGCAGTTCCCAGTGGTCCTTGTGGTAAGCCGGTTCGACGAGCAGGAGCCGGTCGGTGTCGTCGAAGAACAGGACTGCTGCGGCCATGCGCTTGGTGGGCAGGCCGGCCGTGTAGTCGGCGACGGCCTGGTGAGCGCCGGCGGAATTCGCGGTCATCGTCGTCCTCCGGTCGGAATGCGGGTGGACCTTGGCAGAATCTCATTCTGTCCCGCGGCTGACGGGGAGGCGTGCCCGGGAACGCCGGACCGGCGGTGATCTCGGTAGGTTGTCGGGCATGACGGACGTACGGCTGGAGCCGATGACCGAGGACCAGTACCGGCCGTGGCGGGCGGAGGGCGAGGCGCATTACGCGCGGAGTGTCGCCGCCTCCGGCCAGTCGGCGCAGGAGGCGGCCCGCACCGCCGCCGACACCTACGCGAAGCTGCTGCCCGACGAGTTCACCACCCCGGACAACCATTTCTGGTACGCCTGGGACGGTGACCGCCGGGTCGGCTTCCTGTGGATGAAGGTCACTGGTGAGACCGCGTTCGTCTACAACGTGGCTGTCGAGCCGGACCTGCGCCGCCGGGGCTACGGTCGCGGGATCATGCTGGCCGCCGAGCGCTGGTGCCAGGAGAACGCGCTGACCAGAATCGGTCTGCAGGTCTTCGCCCACAACCCCGGTGCCCGGGCCCTCTACGAGCAGCTGGGTTTCACCGAGGTCAGCCGCAACATGGCCAAGGACCTCTGACGGCGATCCCCGGGGCGGGGTTCAGGCGGGCTGGAAGAGCTCGATCGGGTTGCCGGCCGGGTCGTCCAGGACGATCTGCCGGCCGCCGGGTCCGCTTATCACGTCGCTGCGGAAGTGGATGCCGGCCGAGCGCAGCCGGGTCACCTCGGTGTCGATGTCGTTGACGAGCAGGTGGATGCGGTTCCAGCCGCCGGGCCGCGGCCGGCTGCCGTCGGGCAGGTCGCGCCCGGCGGAGCTCGCCGGGCCGGACAGCAGCAGCCGCAGGTGGCCGCGCCGGACGTCGGCGAAGGCGGGCAGGAACGTGGTGTTCGACGTGAAGCCCAGGTGGCCGGTGTAGAAGTCGACGGCGGCCTGGACGTCGTCCACCAGGTAGCGCACGTGCACGTTCTCGTCGGTCGGGCTGGTCATGACAGTCCCTCCTCGGTGCTGGCAATGGCGGACGATGTGCTGGTCGCGGCGTTCGACGGTGTCTCGGCGGCGGCATAGGGCGGTGTATCAGAGGCGTAGGGCGGTGTATCAGCGGCGTAGGGCGGTGTGCCGGTGACCGCGTGCGACGCCGGGCGGACGATGGCGTACGCCAGGAAGGTGATTCGCTCGCTGAGCTCGTCGGCGACCTGGTCGAAGGCGCTGAGGCCGGCCGGATCGCCGGCCGGGTCGGCGATGCTCCAGTGCACCGGCCGGGCCGGGCCGCCGAAGTCGGGGCACACCTCCTTGACCCGGTCGCACAGCGTGATGACGTGGTCGAAGTGCCGCCCGCTGAACTCGTCGAGGTGTTTCGCCCGGGCCGCCGACAGGTCGATGCCCCGGGCCGCCATGGCGGTCACGGCGTGCGGATGGACGGCGGTGGGCCGGCTGCCGGCGCTGCAGGCTTCGACGGCGCCGGCGGTGTGGTGGCGCAGCAGCGCCTCAGCCATCTGCGAGCGTGCGCTGTTGCCGGTGCACAGGAACAACACGCGCGCCGCGACGGGGACCGTCGCCACGACGGCGAGCGCCGGCACGGACGGCACCGCAGGAGCGGACGAGACCCCCGGCGCGGGCGAAAGCGCCGGCGCGGGCGAAAGTGCCGGCGCGGGCAGGAGCAACCGCAGTGCCGGGTGCAGGGCGGCTCCGGCGCCGCTCAGCAGATCCGAGCAGCGGGCCAAGTCCAGCGAGTAGTAGGTGTCTCGCCCGTCGGCGCTGCTGCGCCGGGCGGTGACCAGACCGGCCGTGCGGAGTTTGCGCAGGTGGTAGGAGACCAGGTTCTGTGGCTGGTCGAGCAGCGCGGTCATTTCGCGGACGGCCAGGTCACTGCGGGCCAGCTCGCCCAGCAGCCGCCACCGCACCGGGTGCGCGGCGGCGGTCAGGAACGTCGGCGGCTGTTCTCCCATCTCCGGAGATTACATCAAATCATTTTGATGTAATAGCGTTCACGTTCGGGGAAGACCGATCGGGTTCGGGTACGGGACCACTCCCCCGGCCGCCTTCGCCAGCGGCGCCAGCAGTTCCGCGAGCCGGTCCCGGTCCACCGGCCCGAAAGCGGCCCACGGCTGCCCGGCGAGCCGGTCGGTGCCGTCCTCGACGGCCCGGTGGGTGTCACGCCCGGCGTCGGTGGCCCGGCCCGCATCGTCCAGCAGGCCGCGATCGGCGAGCGCCCGGGCCGCGGTGTCCCAGTCGTCGTTGGTCCAGCCGCGGTTCGGTTGGGTCTGTTCCCGGCCGCCGTGCAGCGCGTCCCGCAGCACCAGGGCCTGGCATCCGGTCAGTTCGGCGTCGACGAGAGCGGTGATGTGCCCGTCGCCGCGGTGTTCGCGCAGCACGGTGGCGGCCTGCCACAACCGGCCCACGGGGTCGGCGGGCCGGGGCAGGGCGGCGTTGGCGGCGCCGAGCGCCCGGCCCTCGGTGGTGGCCGCGTCAGCCACCGATTCCAGCACGTCGGCGGCCCGGGTCACGCGTGCCGGATCGTCGGGCAGCACGGCCTGGAGGGCGGCCGCCGCGCCGTCGAGACGGGCGGCCAGGGCCCGCTCCGGTGTGGCGAGGTCCCACACGCCGGGCAGCGCGCGGGCCACCATGTGCGGCGCGAACGAGAAGAACAGCGCGGTGACCGGCGCCGCCGTGACCGCGCCGAGCGGTGCGGCCCGCCCGGCGAAGTAGCCCCGCCAGAACCCGCGCAGCCCGGCCCCCTCGAAGGCGGCCCGGGCCTGCGGCGCGAAGTAGGTGACCGCGTGCAACGGCTCGAACAACTGCCACAGGTCCCGCACTGATGTCATCGACCGATCGAAGCACGGCCCGCGCGGTCGGGCCATCCCCGACGGCCGGGCCGAGCCTGGCCCCCGGGCCGAGCTGGCCCCCGGGATCAGCGGGTGGGCGGGTCAGCGGGTGGGCGGGTCAGCGGGTGGGCGGTGGGCTGGTGTGCACGGCCGGGTCGCCCTGGACGATCCAGACCTCCGGGTTGTCGATCGGCGTGAACGACCGGTCACCGCCCGGTTCGCGGCTGGTCGGCACGGTGTCGCCGTTCGGCAGGTGCACGATGAAGTTCACCGGCTTGGTGTCGTCGGCGAGCGCGATGTCGTACTCCGCCCAGCCGTCCACGATCCGGGTCGGCGGCATCGGCCTGTCCCAGGCGATCCCGGCGAGCAGTTCCGGGTCGACGCCGTCGCCCCACAGGTGCAGGCCCCACCCGTCGTAGTCACCGGCCGGCCGCAGATAGCGCAGCGTGGCCGTCTCCCGCGGCGGGCCGGCGTAGCGGACGGTACGGGCGGCGCTCGTCACCCGGGTGCCGTCCGGTTCGGACAGGATGGCCCGGTAACGGACTGTCGTGCCGGCGGCCAGGTTCAGCGCGGCCAGGTCGTCGAAGGCGGTGTACGCCGGTGAGGAGCTGTCCGTGCCGGTCCGCGTCCACCCGCCGTCACCGACGCTGCGTTCGAAACGGACCACGTGGGTGGCGCGTTCCGGGTCGGCCACGGCGCGCACCTCGACGCGGCCGCGCACGTTGCTGCCCTCGGCGGGCGCCTCCACGGTGAGCTGCGGCGCCGGCACCCGGGCGGCCCGGGCCGGGCTGGTCGCGGTGTGGCCGCCGTTGTCGAGCACCACCGCGCGGTACTGCACGGGTGTGCCGGTGCGCAGCCCGCTGACGTCGTGGAACACCCGGTAGGGCGCGGTGTCGTCGGTGCCGACCGGGGTCCAGCCGCCGCCCGCGGTGCGGGCGTAGAACGTGACCTCGTAGAACGAGTTGCCGGCCACGGCGGCGTCCACCCGCATGCGCCCGCGGGACTCGGGGGCGGCGGTGGGCGTGCCGAGTGAGACGGCGGGGGCCTTCTTCGAGTACGGGATCCGGCTGTCGGACGCGTACACCACGGTGGACAGCGGCGGCACGCTCAGCGTGACCGCCCCGCCGGTGCCGGAGGTGACGCGGTCCGGGCCGGTGCCGTAGACGCGCTGGTAGGAGCGCTTGCCCGGGTGCAGCGGGACGGTGGCGGTGGCGGCGGTCTCGCTGTTGTTGAGGGCGACCACGTACTCCCGCTGCTGTTCGCGGTCGATGCGGGAGAAGGCGTAGACCCCGGCCGCGTCGTCGGCGTACCGATGCTGGTGGGCGCCGTCGCGCAGGGCCGGATGTGCGCGGGTGAGCGCGGCCAGGTCCCGGATGCCGCGGTAGAGCGGGTGGGTGGCGGTGAAGTTGTCGCTCGCGTGGGTGGCGTCGGTGCCGAGCAGGTCGTCGTCGAGGTAGTCGGGAACGCGGCTGGCGAACATGGTCTGCCGGGCGTCCTGGTCGCCGCCGGGGCCGGTGAAGCCCTGCTCGTCGCCGTAGTAGACGACCGGGTTGCCGCGGGAGAAGTACATGAGTTCGTGCGCGAGCCGGTCGCGGGCCAGCCGTTCGGTGTCGTCGGCGCCCGGGTTGTCGGCCACCACGAAGCCGCCGATCCGGCCCATGTCGTGGTTCCCGAGGAAGGTCGGCAGCTGGTAGACGTTGGAGTCGGCGTCGGTGTACCAGTCGTCGCCGGCGAAGAACTGCCCGAGCTCGGCGGCGGGGCGGCCGCGGGAGGCGAAGTTGCGGGCCGCCTCCTGGAACGGGAAGTCGATGACCGCCTGCATCCGGTTGCGGGTGGTGTACTGCGAGGTGAAGGACCGGCTGGTGTCGAACACCTCGCCGAACATGAAGAACTCGCGCTTGCCCCGCGCCTTGGCGTAGGCCAGCACCTCGGGCCCGAACCGCTGCCAGAACGCGTCGTCGACGTGCTTCATCGTGTCGATGCGGAAGCCGTCGATACCGAAGTCGGCGATCCACTTCTTGTAGATGTCGATCATGCCACGGACCACGCGCGGGTTCTCGGTGAAGAGGTCGTCGAGGCCGAAGAAGTCGCCGTAGTACGAGTCCTCGCCGGTGAACGTGGTGTCACCGCGGTTGTGGTAAAGGCTGACGTCGTTGAGCCAGCCCGGCACCTTCAGGTCCTTCTCCGCGTCGTCAAGAACCGGGGTGTACGGCGGCGTCAGCACCGGAAAATCGGGGCGCCCGGCGTAGTCCCGGTCGTCGACCGGCGTCCCGTCCGCGGTGCGGTAGGGCGCGACGTCCTTGCTGACGTACGGCCGGCGCGCACCCTCCTCGTACCCGATGACGTCCGCCGTGTGGTTGGTGATGATGTCGAAGTAGACCTTCATCCCGCGCCGGTGCGCCGCGTCCACCAGCGCCCGCAACTCCTCGTTGCTGCCCAGGTGCGGGTCGATCCGGGTGAAATCGGTGATCCAGTACCCGTGGTAGCCGGCGGACGGCCCGTCCTCCAGCTGCACCGCCTTGTTCTTGAAACTCGGCGTCAACCAGATCGACGTGGTGCCCAGCCCTTGGATGTAGTCGATACGGTCGAGCAGCCCGCGCAGGTCACCGCCGTTGTAGAAGCCCTTGCGGGTCGGATCGAACCCGGACACCAGCGGATCGTCGGGCAACCCGCCCCGGTCGTTGCCGGTGTCACCGTTGGCGAACCGGTCGGCCATCACGAAGTAGAAGTTCTCGTCGGTGACCGGCCCGCGCAGCGAGTGCCGGCCGGCCAGACCACCACCGGAACCGGGCGCGGCGACGGCGGGCGACCCCACCAGCAGGACGGCGGCCAGCGCGACAGCAACGACACGACGCATCGACATGCATGCTGATGCTACGCATCCGGACGGTGCCGCAGAACCCGTACGCCTGATGCGCCCGGGTTGTCCGTGAAACGGCGGGGCCTACAATCACTGACCCCCGCACCGAGGAAAGGGCACCATGGAGCGCATCCTCTACGGACTGGTGGCGGTCGCCGGCGTTGCCGTCATCATCGGTCGCAAACAGTTCGTGAAATCCTCCGAACGAGCCAGCCGGGACATCTTCCGGCGTGACGTCGGCTCCCGGGAGGCTGCCGCCCAGTCCACCTTCACCCAGGTGCTGGCGTTCGTGGTCGGCGGTGCGTTCATCGTGATGGGCTTGCTCGCCATGTTCGGTGTGATCTGGACCGATCTGTAACGAGCACGGTGCGAACGGTGGGCCGGGACCTTCGGGACCCGGCCCACCGGCGTATGCGCGGTCAGGATGCCGTGGTCCGGTCGCCGCGGTCGAGGCCGTGGCGTCAGGCGGCTCCGGCCGGGGATTCCGGGATGTCCGCGCGCCATTCCAGCTCGAACTCCCGCCGCGGCGTGCCCTCGATCAGCGCGAGCAGGTCCAGCAACGCGGACCGGTCGCGGGCCACACCGGCCAGACCACCGGCGCCCTCGGCTCGCTGGCGCACGAAGTCGCCCGCCACCGCTGTCGCGTGCGACCCCAGGAGACGGTCGATGTGGTCCTGCAGGTAGTTGAGGACCTCGTCGGGGACGCCGCCCTGCACGTACGCGTCCTCCGTCAGCAACCACGCCTCGAGAGCGTCGAGGGCTTCCCCGACGTGCCTGCCGTCCTCTTCCGCCTGCCGCAGCACGTCGTCATCGTCCATGCCCACATCCTGGCAGCGCCCCAGCGGCCCGGTCCCGGACTTCGGCAAGTCCGGACGGCGACGGCGGTCAGCGTGGGTGGACGGTGTAGGTCAGGTGCGTCGCCCGCGCGGTCGGCTCGGAGCGAACCGGTTTCAGCGTCACCCGGGACGCGTCGACGCCGTCGAAGAGGCGGGTGCCGGCGCCGAAGAGGACCGGGGAGAGGGCGATCGTGAACTCGTCGACCAGGCCGGCGTTCAGGTACTGCAGGATGGTCTCGCTGCCACCGGCGATGCGGACGTCCCGGTCGCCGGCGGCCTCCCGGGCCCGGGCCAGGGCGCGGTGGATGCCGTCGTCGACGAAGTGGAACGTGGTGCCGCCCAGCCGTTCCCACCTGTCACGGCGCTGGTGGGTGAGCACGAACACCGGGCTGTGGAAGGGCGGCTCCGCGGGCCAGGAGTGCTCGCCGAGTTCGAACATGCGTTTACCCATGACGCTGGCGCCGGTGCGCGCGAACGTCTCCCGTACGACGTCGTTGTCGGGCCCTTCCTCGCCGCCCTCCCCCAGCTTCAGGTTCTCCCGGAAGAACCGCTGCGGGAAGATCCACGCCTGCAGCTCCATCCACTGCGCCACCCAGCGATCCGGCCTCGGGTCCTGTTCCCGCTGCTCAGGCGTGGCGCGGATGCCCTCCATCGACTCGGGCGCGCTGTAGCCGTCCAGCGACATGGACACGCTGAAGAAGACCTTGCCGGCCATCAGCGGGCGATCCCTTCGGCGTACGCGGCCAGATGGCTCAGCGTCTGCTCGCCGCCCTCGACCGCGTGGTACTCCGTCGCGGCCCGGTCCCGCAGCTCCTTGGTGGGGAAGATGGTGCGCATCTCGATCCGGGTCGCGGTGCCCTGCGGCGCGAACGTCAGGACCGACTCGAAGGCGTCCGGGTCGTCGCGGGACTCGCCGTGCAGCATCGCGATCCGCTCCGGCGGGACGATCTCGGTCCAGGTGATCCACTCGGGGTAGTCGGTGCCGTCCGGTCCGTGCATCACGAAGTCCCAGACCGCGCCCTCGCGGAACTCGAAGGACCGCGTGGTGGTGGTGAACCCGTTCGGCCCCCACCACTGCGACAGGTGCCGGATCTCGGTGAACGCCTCGAACACCAACTCCCGCGGTGCGTCGACGACCCTGGAGATCACGATCTCCCGGTCGGCGGTCGCCGGTTCCGCCCGCGTTTCGTGCCGTGCGCCTGCCATCACTCATTCCTCCTGCTGTGTCTGCTCGAGGTCCGGCACGGACCCGGTCTGCTCGAGGTCCGGCACGGACCCGGTCTGCTCGAGGTCCGGCACGGGCGCGGTCTGTTTGAGGTCCTGCACGTACGCGTCCAGCCGGTCGAAGCTCTCGTTCCAGAACTGCTCGAACCCGCCGACCCACTCGTGGATCGGCCGCAGCCCGCGGGCGTCCAGGCCGTAGAGGCGCTGCTTGCCCACCCCGCGAACCCGCACCAGCCCGACCTCCCGCAGCACCCGCAGGTGCTTGGAGGCCCCCGGCTGACTCATCCCCAGCTCCTGGGCCAGATCGGACACCGGCCGCTCCCCCGTCCGCAGCAGAGCCAGGATGTCCCGGCGCTGCGGCTCGGCGATCGCGTTGAACGCGTCCGACGTCGTCGCTGCTCGTGCCATAGCGGCAATCATATTCCCATATAGGAAAACGTCAAGCCGGTGCGGACCCGGCCGGGCAACTCACCGGGGTCCGATGCGCTGGGCGTCGCCGTACACCATGTCCCAGAACGCGAGAAGGTCACGGCGGCGGTGCAGGGCGGTGCCGTACAGCGAACCCGCACTCTCCCGGCGGCGGATCCGCAAGGCCTCCCGGGCGATACGCTCCCAGCGGGAGGGGAAGGCCTCCAGCGCATGCACGGCACCGCCCTCCTTGCCGGTGATCATGCCGCTGACCAGGGTGTAATGGATCCGGCTCAGACCGGTGACGCACCACACCACCGCCTGCGGCGTGAGGGACACCAGACCGTACGGGCTCGGCAGCCGGTCACCGGCCTGCCGCAAACGCCCCCAATAGGTGTCCAGGTTGCCGAGCACCCAGCGACGCAGGGTGTCCGTGTCCGTCCACACTCCGAGAGCCGCGACGTCCGGCCCGAGACAGGGCACGCCGCACTGCGCGAGCGTGTGCCACTCCACCGGACCCCGCACGACAGGTGACGCGGCGAATCGGCCCTCGTGGGACGCCGGCCCGGCGGGAACGACAGCCGGATCGGCCGCCAGGTCGCCCCACGTCACGTAGTAGCCGTCGAACGCGGGACGTTTCCGGTAGGCCCGCAGCCGCCGGTGCACGCGATCCAAAGCGGCCATCCCCGCGTCATCGAGCCGGTCGCCGGTGACCGCGAGGAAGTCAACGTCGCTGGCGTACGGGCGGAACTCGTCAAGCGCCACGGAGCCGACGAGGTGCAGACCTTCGACAAGTCCCGGCGCCTCGTCGTCAGCCAGCCGCAGATAGGCCCGCACCACATCCGCAGCCTCGGACGGCACCGCCCGACTCGTGCCCTCATCACCCGTGCTCGGCATCGCGCCCTCCTTCCGGGGTACGCCGCACAGTGCCACGCGCTGTCACGGTGGTCGATATCGTGGTCGGCATGGCCATCGCCCGCATGCCCCTCATCGTGATCGACTGCCCGGATCCCGGCGCGCTCGCCAGGTTCTACGGCGCGATGCTGGACTGGACGGTCGACGTCTCCCCGGAGCGGGCCGCGGCCTGCGGCGACAACGGCCAGTGCATCTCCTTCCACCGGGTCGCCACCTACCGGCCGCCGACGTGGCCCACCCAGGAACGCCCCCAGCAGATGCACCTCGACGTGCTCGTCGAGGACCTCGACGCCGCCGAGGCCGCGGCGATCGAGCTGGGTGCGACGCGGCATCCGGGCCAGCCGGGTACGAGCTACCGCGTCCTGCTGGACCCGGCAGGCCACCCCTTCTGCCTGTGCCTGCACTGATGTGTCGGGCTCCGTTATTCGTGCCCCACGTACACCCAGGCGGTGTCGTTCGAGGCCAGCGAGGCCTCCACGCGCCGGTAGTCGTCGACCTCGTAGCCGTCGGCCAGCAGGAGCTCGTCCTCGGTGACCTCCAGCGCCGACCCTTCGACGGTCGCGGTGGCGTCGCCGGTGCGTACCAGAATGGGGTGAAAGGCCTCGCCGCTCACCGCGAGCACCGCGGGGTCTGTGATCTCCAGGCGGTCGACCCGGAACCCGACGATCCGGTCGGTGCGTCCGGCGAGTTCACGTCCGAAGACACTGCGTTGCACGGCGGGATCGCGCAGCGTGCCATAGGAGAACAGCAGTGGCATAAAGTGATCCTATCCGGACAGTCCCCGCCTCGGTGTCGTATCCTGGTCGACTTTGCCGAACCAGGAGGTAAGAACCATGCCCGCCTATTCCGAGGACGTCCGGCAGCGCTTGCTGGGCACGCCCGAACAGGATGCGACACGTCTGGTCCGCGAGCCACCTCACGGCTGGCGGACGGTCGTCATCGAGGACTACGACCCGGCCTGGGCGGACCGCTTCGACGCTGTCGCCGCCGTGCTGCGCGACGCCCTGGGCGCGTCGGTCCTGGGCCTGGAGCACGTCGGGTCGACGTCGGTGCCCGGCCTGGCCGCCAAGGCCATCGTGGACGTCGACCTCGTCATCGCCGGCACCGAGGACGAGTCCCGCTACGTGCCCGCGTTGGAGAAGCTCGGGTACATCCTCGTGCTGCGCGAGCCGTGGTGGCACGGGCACCGCATGCTTGTCGACGCCGACGAGGACGTCCACCTGCATGTCTGGCCGCAGGGGTCGCCGGAAGTGATCCGGCACCAGCTTTTCCGCGATTGGCTGCGCACCCACCCCGAGGATCGCGAGCTGTACGCCTCGACGAAGCAGCGCCTGGCCCGGGAGGCGTCCGCCGACGACTACGGCATGGCCAAGAGTGACGTCATCGACGCCATCTTCGCACGCATCTTCGCGGCGGCGGACACGGCCGGTTAGCCGAGGTCAGACCTCCGGGACGTGGTGCCCGGCAGCCGGTCGGCCGGCCGCCGGGCCCGCCGCGGTCAGCAGCCACACGACCCGATCGACGTAGGCGTCGCGGTCCGCCTCGGTGACCGGCAGGCTTCCCGGCGCCACGTGTGCCATCTGCGCATATCCCAGGTAGGCGGTGACCGCCATCAGCCCGCGGCGCCGGGCCTCGTCGGCCGGCCAGCCGAGGGCCACGAACAAGCCTGAGGTGTACGCCACCCGCCGCTCCGTGACCCGTGCCAGCACCGGCGCCACATGCGGATGGTCGGCCGTCGCCAGCATCGCCAGTTCGATCGAGCCCTCCGGCTGCAGCGACGTCGACCCCAGCACCAGGCTGATGAGCAGCCGCAGCCGGGCCAGCGGGTCAGGTTCGGCGTCGACCAGGCCGATGACGCCCTCGGTGTGCTCGCGTTCCCAGCGCAGCACGGCCGCCTCGATCAGGGCGTCCCGGTTGGCGAAGTGCCAGTAGAAGCTGCCTTTCGTCGCGCCGAGCCGGGCCGCCAAGGGCTCCACCGCAACCGCCGCCAGGCCCCCGGTCGCCATCGCATCCAGCGCCGCCGCGGTCCAGTCGCCGGCCGTCAACCGCGGCGCCGTGCGCTTGCCGGCACCGCCCCGGGCGCTTCGCTCACTCATCACCGTACGGTAGCGTATGGAAAAACATACGGGACCGTACGGAGGCGACGATGGCAGCCCTGGTGCACAACGTCCACGAACGAGCACTACCGGTTCCGGCCGCCGAGGTCGGCCGGCTCCTGGACCGCGTCGGAACCGTCGACGACCCGCTCTGGCCCGCCGGCTGGGCCCCGATGCGGTTCGACCGGCCACTCGCCGTCGGCGCCGACGGCGGGCACGGCGTGGTCCGCTACCACGTCACCGGCTACCGGCCCGGACGCAGCATCGAACTGACCTTCCACCCGGTCACCGGCCTGCTCGGCACACACACCCTGGAGATCGAGGACCGCGGCCCGTACGCCTGCGTGCTGCGCCACCGCCTCGACGCCCGCCCGGCCGGCCGGATGCGGCTGCTCTGGCCCGCCATCGTCCGGGTCTGCCACGACACCGTCCTCGAACATCTGCTGGACAACGCCGAACGCGCCGTCACCGGTACCGTCGCCGCGCCCGTGCGCTACCCGTGGCGCGCCCGCCTCGCGGTCGGCCTGGAACGCCCGCGAGCTCACGCCGTGCCGGTCCCGGCCGCCGCGACCCTGCTCACCGCCGCCATCGACCGGCCCGACCTCGCCGACGCCTTCGCGCTCCGGGTGACCCCGACCACCACCACCGACCCGCAGGACTGGGCCGACGCGATCTTCCGGAACCCGCCCGGCATCGTGCGCACGCTGCTGAACCTGCGCAACCGTCTGGTCACCCCGCTCGGCATCGAGCGCGGCGACGCCACGGCCTTCGACACCATCGCCCGCACCGACCGGGAAGCACTGCTCGGCACCGACGCCGGCCACCTCGACTTCCGCGCGAGCGTGCTGGTGGCCACCGACCCGTCCGGCACCACCGTCACCGTGTCCACCGTGGCCGCGACCCGCACCCGCGCCGGCCGCGCCTACCTCGCCGTCGTCCGCCTGGTGCACCCCTGGGTGGTCCGTGCCATGCTGCGCCACGCCGCCCGCACCCTCCAGGCCCAGCCCACCCAGGCCCGACCCGCGGGGCAGGTGGCGGCGAGCACCGGAATCAGCGACGCCTCCGCATAGCGTGAGGTGGCCCGGTTCGCGGCACCACCGACGAGCGAACCTGGCGACCGTCAGGCACCTGCGCCTGCCCCTCGATCCCGTGCCGACCCTCCCGGCCGCGATGGCACCGGACGCCCTGCCCTGCCGAGATGTCGATCTGCTAGCGATGCGAAATTGCTGTTTTCACCCCTTGATCACAGCGATTTCGTAGCGCTAGCAGATCAACATCGCCGCGCGCACCCAACACAGCGAACCGCGGCCACGCCGCACTCACTCACCTGCCTCACCGGCACCCTGCACGCCATCCCCCGCACCTGTTCGGATATCGCGGTACAAGCCCTGCGCGCGCAGCATGGCCACCCACTTCGGGTCGGGTTCGCCGCTCGGCGTGAAACGGGGCGGGCGCCGCCCCGGGAAGTCCTTCGGGAAGAGGGCGAACGTGGTCCGGCGCGACAGAATCGCGTACAAGAACTCGATGATGCCGCCGGGAAACCGCGGCCACATCATGCCGCGAGCCTCGGTGGCGGTGATGGTCCAGGTGTCCGGTTCGCCCGGGCGTTCGATCACCCAGTACACGGTGTCGCCGTTGTCCGTGCCGGCGGCAGAACTGTCCGGGACCGTAGATCTCGACGAGATTCTTGTAGTCGGCGGGCAGCCGGAGACCGACTTCCGCCTCGACGGGTTCCCAGTCGATTTTCGCGCGAGCGTGTGCCGGAGCGGGCACCAACGCGAGCAGTTCGTTCAGCGCCGGCATTTGAAGATCGTAAGGGCGGCCGCATCGGGGTCCGGGCCTGGGAGGGGGCGGAACCGGCTGATTACAGTGTGCGGCCATGGGACACGTCTTCGCCCGCCTCGCCGGTCACGGCCTGGTCCTGATGCCGCACTGGCCGTACAGCTTCGAGCGCGCCGACCCCACGTCCGACGCCGTGGTGGTGACGAACTGGCGTGCGGACGGGCCGGCGACGGCGCTCGTGGATCCGGCGGAGGCGCGGACCGTGCCCGGCGTCGTGGACGTGGAGCCCGGCCCGGAGCATCCGTTCTGGGTCATCGAGACCGGCGTCTTCGACGCGGCCTGGCCGCACGGGTTCGGCATCGCGTCGACGGTCGACCCGTACTGCCTCGTCGGTGAGCACGACGCGTCGATCACCGTGCAGGGCCCGGTCCGGGTCGACGACCCGGCCGAGCTGGTCGCGCCGGGTCAGACGGTCGCGGCCCGCCGCACGACGGACCAGGGGGTACGGGTGGTCGAGCTCACCTACGAGCACGAGGGCGAGCCGTGGTGGCAGGGCCTCTACCTCTACCCGCGGGCGGGCGACCAGGTGCTCGTCTTCGCCGCGCAGTCCCGCGAGCCCGGCATCGCCGCCACCCGGCACGGTGTGGAGTGGATGCTGGGCCTGATCTGAGAGGCCGGGCGGCCGGCGGCGCGGCTATCGGCTCTTGCGGATCACCGCGTCGGCCTTCTCGCGCGTCCTGCGCCACCGGCCCGGCCCGCCGCGGCCCGCGCGCCGGCCGGGTCCGGTGCTGCCCGGCAGGGCGTCCGTCCGACCGATCAGCTCTTGCACCCGACGGGTCAGCCGGCGGGCCGCCACGTCGTCGACGGGCGCGGTCATCTCGTCCAGCAGCTGCAGGTATTCGCCGGTCAGCCTCTCCAGCTCCTGCCGGTCGCCGGTGTGCCGGAGGGAGGCGTCGAGGTCGATGATGTGCTGGGCGAGCACGGACACCGCCGCGCTGAGCGCCGCGCGGTCGTCCTCGGCCGCCGTCAGGCGCTCGTGCCGCTCCGCTGCGAGCCGGCCCGCCCGGCGGCCGGCCGACCACACGATCAGCGCGCCCAGCACCACCGTCGCCAGCGCGGCGAAGGCGACCAGGAAGCGCGGGAACGACGGGCTGATCGTGCGGGCGCCGTCGGGTACGAGGCCGGAGCGCACCATCAGGTCGTAGGTGACGACGACGACCTTCAGTGCCTCGACGGGGCGGTCGGTGAACTGGTCGACGCCGCGGGAGATGGTCGTCTCGACGGCCAGGGACCGGCCGAACGACTCCTCGCCTTTCTCCGAGTCCGCCTTCGGCAGCATGTCGCAGCCGTAGCGGTCGTAGCCGCCGTCGGCGTCGTGCCGCAGGACCAGCACCAGGGTGCCCCGCGCGGCGCGATCCACGCGGTCGCAGCCGTCCTCGGCCGGGTCCGCGCCGGGCGACAGGAACAGCACGACGAGTCGCCGGTTGCCGATCACCTGTTCCGCGGCCTCTTCGTCGACGGCCGTGCCGAAGCCGGGGTCGACGTGGACCGACGAGGTGCGCACGTCGCGGCCCGCGCGGCTCTCGAAGACGCCACCACTCCACAACGCCCAGCACGCCAGGAGCACCATGACCACCGAGGTGAACCCGAACGGGGTGGCGACGAGCCGTCCGAAACGCCTCATGTCAGCCGGCCTCGCAGATAGTCGTCGGGGCGGTACCCGCGGTACGGCAGTCGCCGGCCCGCGTCGTCCAGGTCGCGCTCCGCCTTGGCGAGCAGCTTCCGCACGTGCGAGGCCGGCAGTCCGTGATCGAGGGCCTCGCGGGCGGCGGACAGGGCGGTCAGCGCGCGGGCCAGGGCGGGCTCGCTGTGCTTGTCGGTGAGCGCCGACATCTCCACCGCGAGCGCGGCCAGGCCGGCCAGCTGAGCGGCCGGCCCGGCGCTGCCGGGTGTGCCGACGCGGCGCGGCGAACGCAGCAGCGAGGTCGCCGAGAGCAGGAAGAACGTGAGCACGCAGCCGGCGAACACCCACGGCAGGGCGGGCAGGGCGACCCGCAGCGGGTCGAACGGCTGGAAGGGCAGCGGGCGGTCGAACAACCCGGCGTACCGGATGTCGCTGATCCGCCAGAGGTAGAGGCCCAGCACGTCGGTCTGTGGGTAGGCGGACCGGCTCATCCGATCGTTGAACTGGCTGTAGAAGCTCGCCGCGGCGACGTCGTCGAAGCCTTCGGCGCCCGGTCCGTCGTACTCGACCCACTGGCCGTACATGACGATCACCGGACGGCCGGGGAACTCGGCGGTCAACGCCGGGCCGAACCGCGGCATCGGCTGCCCGAACGGCTGCTGCGGCAGCGCCACGACCAGTGGCTCCGCACCACCGAACGCGGTGCCGGCCTTGGCGGGGAGTTGCGCCGCAAGCGTCGTCCCGGGCGCGCGGTGCATGCCGGTGCGCCGCAGGTCGGCCACCACCGCGCCGATTTCCGCGGCCGTGGGTTCCCGGCGGGTGAGGGTGTCCGGGGCGTCCGGCTGTTGCTGTTCCCGGGCCTTGGCGATCACGGCGACCAGCGAACCGGTCACGTCCCCGGTGGCGAATCGGGTGCGCCAGCCGGAGATCCGGTCGGGGACGGCCGTCCAGATGTCGCCGGAGACCTCGGTGCCGATCACCCGGATGGTGGCCGGCTCGACGTCACGCACCCGGGCGCGTTCCTCCTCGGACAGTCCGGGCGGCGCGACCAGGATGCGGTAGCCGGAGTCGCCGATCGCGGCCCGGACCCGCGCCTCGTCCCAGTGTGCGATCGACCCGGGCAGCCGGACCACCGGCGCGGCGCGCACCGCCGCTGTCATCTCGGCGACGGTCGGCACCGTCGCGCTGCCCGACAGGCCCGCCGATTCGGTCATGAACTGGGTGGCGGGCGCCGGGGCCCGGTAGCTGACCTCGACGTCCTGCCGCTGGGCGCCGAGGAACAACACGAGCACGACTGCGGCGACGGCCAGCGGGACCAGGCGCAGGATCCGAGAGGTCATCGGCGGGCATCCCCGCGCCACAGCCGGTCGGCGTGGCCGGCGAGGCGCTCGGCCTGCTCGGCGGCCCGGTGACCACCGCGGTGCGCGGCCAGGTTCACCGCCTGGTCGAGCAGTCGCTCGGCCTCGATCACGCGGGACTGCGAGGCGTCCCGGCTGACCGAGGCGATGTCGATCGCGGCACGCGCGGCCGACCAGGCCATGCGCCGCCGCAGGCGGGCCGACCGCAGCCGGGGAACGGCCGTGGCGGCGAAACCAGCGGCGACGATCACCAGCACGCCGAGCACCCAGACCCACCACATGATCGTTATTGTGGCAGCCCGCGCCAACGGTCCCGCAGCGCGGGCGGCGGCGGGAACTTGTCGTACCCACCGTCTACGTTGACCGCCATGGCAGAACGACCGAGCACCCGATGGCGACGGCAAGTCGATGAGCAGACGGCCGAGGTCGCCGGCGGCGTCCTGACGGAGGACAAGGCGTATGCGGCCCAGCTGTGGCCGCCGACCTTCATCGACGCGGTCGACCAGGCGCTGGCGGCCTATGAGCGTGAGGTCGCCCAGTTCGCGGCTGCTGCCGACGACGAGCAGGTGTGGGCGGCCGTCGAACGGGTCGTGACGGCGCTGAACGAGTTGGACGTCGAGGAGGGCCGCATCGAGACCGAGGAACGCGAGGATCTCGCCGAATACATCGACGCCGTCCTGACCGGCGCGGGCGTCGACGTCGAGGGCCTCACCGCGCGGCGGGACCTCGACCGGTCGGAGCTGACCGACGAATGGCGGGAGTGGTGAGCTGAGCCCGGGGCGCCCAGCGGACGCCCCGGGGGCATCGGATCAGAGGGACGGGGCGGGCACGACCCGGCCGCGGACCTCGCCGAGGCCGATGCGCGTGCCGGCGGCGCCGGGGGCGTAGGCGCTGATCACGACCTCGTCGCCGTCGTGCAGGAAGGCGCGGGTGGATCCGTCGGGCAGGCGCAGCGGGTTCTGGCCGTTCCAGGACAGTTCGATGAGCGATCCGGGTGAGCCGCCGCTGATCGTGCCGGAGGCGAACAGGTCGCCTGTGCGCAGCGACGCGCCGTTGACGGTGAGGTGGGCGAGCATCTGGGCCGGCGTCCAGTACATGCCGGCGAACCGGGGCTCGGAGATGACGTGGCCGTTGAGGCGGATCTCGAGTCGCACGTCCAGGCCCCCCGGCGCGGCCTTCTCGTCGTCGAGGTAGGGCTGCAGCGGCACGGCCCGCTCCGGTGCCGGGATGCGCGCGTGTTCGAGGGCGGCCAGTGGCAGCACCCATGGCGACACCGAGGTGGCGAAACTCTTGCCGAGGAAGGGGCCCAGTGGGACGTACTCGAAGGCCTGGATGTCGCGAGCCGACCAGTCGTTGACCAGGCAGACGCCGAACACGTGCCGGTCGAAGTCGGTCAGCGGCACGGGCTGGCCCAGCGTCGAGGGGGTGCCGACCACGAAGCCGAGTTCGGCCTCGATGTCGAGCCGCTGCGACGGGCCGAAGATGACCGAGCCGTCCGGCCGGCGCTGCTGCCCGCTGGGACGGGTGATGTCGGTGCCGGAGCAGATCACCGTCCCGGCCCGGCCGTGGTAACCGATCGGCAGGTGCTTCCAGTTCGGGGTGAGCGGTTCCTGGCCGGGTCGCAGGATCCGGCCCAGGGTGGTGGCGTGGTCCTCGGAGGCGTAGAAGTCGACGTAGTCGGCGACCGTGAACGGCATCCGCATGACGGCCTCGGTGGCCGGGACCAGCGGCAGCAGTTCGCGGTAGACCTCGTCGGCCAGCCACGTGCCGATCTCGGCGCGCAGCGCGGCCCAGACGTCGGGACCGGCGGCGAGCAGCGCGTCCAGCGACGGGCCGGCGACCGCTCCGGCGAACTGCGGCGCCAGGCGGCGGACGGCGGCCGGCAGGTCGATGACCCAGGTGCCGGCGGCGACCCCGGTGCGCGGGTGCGGGTCGGCGGCGGTGCTGAACACGCCGTAAGGCAGCGCGCCCGGGCCGAACGGATGGTCGGTCGGGATGTCGAGCCAGGTCACCGCGGATCCTCCGGGAGCAGTCCGAGCCGCACCAGGCCGTCGACCGGTTCACTGATGCTGCACGTGCCGAAACTGATGAAATTGTCGCGGATCTGCCGGGCCAGTTCGGCGTCGACGGTCGCGATCGCCGCGGCCACCCGGTGCCCGTCCTGGTCGGCCAGGGCCGACGCCACCTGCGTGTTGTCGCCGCCCTGCAGCGCGTGCGCGGTCGCGAGCAGCACGTTGAGGAAACCGTGGTGTTCGAAACCGGTCGCCGGGTCACGGTGCCGGATCGGGTCGTGCAGCCCGGCGGTGAGCTTGAACGGCACGTGCGCCCGCACCGCGGCACGCAACGCCCGGGCGAGTCCGTGTTCGCTGGGGAACGCGTCCGCCCGGACACCGCCTGTCCTGATCTTGAGACGCGAGCGGGTGCCGCGCAACGCGGCCAGGCGCGACGTGGTGATCGCGTCCAGGTGCAGTTCGGTGTACGCCCACCGCGGCGCGCCCGCGACCACCGGCTCCGGGCCTTCCACCGCGACCACGTCGATGCCGGGCGTGACCGGGATGTCCGCGACGGGACCGGGCAGCACCAGCGACACCGGCAGCGCCGGACCGCCCGCCGCCGCCTCGGCCAGTTCGTCGAGGCGGCCGAGCGAGCAGACGAACGGGCCGAGCAGCGACGCCAGCGGCGAGTCCTGCCGTTTGCGGTGCGCCGCGACGGCCTCGCCCATCGGCAGGTTGCCGGGCGGGAAGATCGCCGCGTCGTCGAAGAGCCGGGTGAACAGCGGGTTCACGATCGCGGGCCCCGCCCCGCCCAGGTCCAGGCGTAGCGGCCGTCGTCGCTGATCCGGCCGGCCTCACCGAGGCCGAGCGGCCGGAACGTGTCGACCATGACGGCGGTCTCGTCGAAGCTCTCCGCGCCGAGGCTGGCCTCGATGGCGGCCGGTTGCGGACCGTGCGGGTGGCCGCCGGGGTGCAGGGTGATCGAGCCGACGTTGATGCCGGAACCCTTGCGGGCCTCGTAGTCGCCGCCGACGTAGAACATCACCTCGTCGCTGTCGACGTTGGAGTGGTAGTAGGGCACCGGCACCGCGAGCGGGTGGTAGTCGACCTTGCGGGGCACGAAGTTGCAGATCACGAAGTTGGCGCCCTCGAAGACCTGGTGCACCGGCGGCGGCTGGTGCACGCGACCGGTGATCGGTTCGAAGTCGGCGATGTTGAACGCGTACGGGTAGAGGCAGCCGTCCCAGCCGACCACGTCGAACGGGTGGTACGGGGTGATGTGCACGGTCCCGGCCAGCCCGCCCGGCCCGTCGCCGCGGTGCTTGAGGTAGACCTCGACGTTCTCCTCGTCGGCGATCGTGGGCGCGGACGGCAGCCGCAGGTCCCGTTCGCAGTAGGGCGAGTGTTCGAGGAACTGCCCGTAGCGGGAGAGGTAGCGCTTGGGTGGCGCGATGTGACTGTTCGCCTCGATCGGGTAGAGGCGCAGCGGTTCGTGCCCGGCCGGCACCCAGCGGTGCGTGGTGGCCCGCGGGATGATCACGTAGTCGCCGGCGCCGACGTCGAGGGCACCGAAGACGGTCTCCACGGTGCCGGTGCCCGCCTCGACGTAGACGCATTCGTCCCCGACGGCGTTGCGGTAGAGCGGCGACGCCGTACCGCAGACCACGTAGTTGATCCGGACGTCGGCGTTGCCCAGCACCAGCCGCCGGTCGCGGACGGCGTCGCAGGACTTCCATTCCTCGCCGTCGAAGAGGTCGTGCAGTTTCAGGTGCCGCGGCAGCAGCGGCTGGTTGGACTCGGTGCACTGGTCGGGCAGCTGCCAGACCCGGGCGCCGACGACCGCGGACGGCACGTGGCGGTGGTAGAGCAGGGAGGAGTCCGAGGAGAAGCCTTCCTCGCCCATCAGCTCCTCGTAGTAGAGGTTGCCGTCGGGGTCGCGGTGCTGGGTGTGCCGTTTCGGCGGTACGTTTCCGGCCCGCTGGTAGAACGCCATCGGTCTCCTCCCCCGCTCTCGTGACGGGAACGTGACTAGAAGTTGCCTCGTTTGGCCTGCTCCCGCTCGATCGCCTCGAACAGCGCCTTGAAGTTGCCCTTGCCGAAGCCGAGCGAGCCGTGCCGTTCGATCAGTTCGAAGAAGACCGTGGGCCGGTCCCCGATCGGCTTGGTGAAGATCTGCAGCAGGTAGCCGTCCTCGTCGCGGTCGACCAGGATGCCGCGCTTCTGCAGCTCCTCGATCGGCACGCGGACGTTGCCGATCCGGGCGCGCAGCTCCGCGTCCTCGTAGTATGAGTCCGGCGTGGCCAGGAACTCCACACCCTCCTCGACCAGGGCGTCGACGGCCCGCAGGATGTCGTTGGTGGCCAGCGCCAGGTGCTGGGCGCCGGGGCCGCGGTAGAACTCGAGGTACTCGTCGATCTGCGACTTCTTCTTGCCGATCGCCGGCTCGTTGAGCGGGAACTTCACCCGGTGGTTGCCGGACGCGACGACCTTCGACATCAGCGCGGAGTAATCGGTGGCGATGTCGTCGCCGATGAACTCGGCCATGTTCGTGAAGCCCATGACCCGGTTGTAGAAGTTCACCCACTCGTCCATGGCGCCGAGTTCGACGTTGCCGACGATGTGGTCGAGAGCCTGGAAGATCCGCTTCGGCGCGCCGGGCCGCTTGCGGTGCGTGGAGCTGCGGGCGACGTAACCGGGCAGGTAGGGGCCGGTGTACTGGGTCCGGTTGACGAGCGTGTGCCGGGTTTCGCCGTACGCGGCGATCGCGGCGATCCGCACTGTCCCGAACTCGTCGCTGACGTCGTGCGGCTCCTCGAGGACCGTGGCGCCCTGCGCGCGGGCGTGCTCGACGCACTTGTCGACGTCCGGCACCGACAGGGCGATGTCGGTGATGCCGTCACCGTGCCGGGCGTGGTGGCCGATGACCGGGCTGTCCGGGTCCACCCCGCCGTTGATCACGAAGCGGATGGCGCCGCTCTTGAGCACGTACGACATGTGGTCGCGGTTGCCGGTCTCCGGCCCCGAGTACGCGACCAGCTCCATGCCGAACGCGGACTGGAAGAAGTGCGCGGTCTGGGTGGCGTTGCCGACCGCCCAGACGATCGCATCCCACCCGGTGACCGGGAACGGGTCACCGGCGGAGTCGTACTCCACGAGACCCACCAGCTGCTTGAGGCTGTCGAGGTCGAGCTCGGCGAGCCGCTCCTCGCTGGTCAGCGTGTCGTTGACGGACATCATGCTCCCTTCGGCGGGACGGCTGATGTCCCATAGGCTGGACAACGGTTGTGGCCTGCGCAACAAGCAGTGTTTCGGCGAGGCAGATTGCACAGATCGCCCCTGCGGTACGGACGGGGTCTACACAATCTGCACAGCTGCCTATGCTTCGACGATGACCGATCGCGTACGGGCCTTCGACACTGCCAGCAACGACTTCGACCGTCTCGGCCACCACCTGTGGCAGCCGATCGGTGCCGCCACCGTCGACCGGACCGCCCCCTCCCCCGGCGAACGCGTCCTCGACGCCTGCTGCGGCACCGGCGCCTCCGCCCTGCCCGCCGCCCACCGTGTCGGCGTCACCGGCCGGGTCGACGCGATCGACCTGTCCGCGCCGATGGTCCGGGTCCTCGGCCAGCACGCCGCCGGCCTGCCGCAGCTGCACCCGCAGGTCGCGGACGCCACCGCGTGGGAGAGCGGGGACTACGACGTCGTGCAGGCCGTCCTCGGCGTCTTCTTCTTCCCCGACATGGCCGCCGGCACCGAACACCTGGTCCGGCGCGCGCGGCCCGGCGGCCGGGTCGGCGTGACCATCTGGCGCAAGGGCGCCGTCGAACTGGCCGGGCAGCACCTGGGCGCGGCCGTCGGCGCGGTCACCGGCAAGGAGGCCCCGAAACGGCCGTCCGGCCCGATCGACGGGGTGAACACGGCCGAGACGTTCCGGCCATGGCTGGAGCAGCGGGGCCTGTCCGGCGTCGGCGTGACCGTCCACGAGATGACCCTGGAGATGACTCCCGAGGTGGCGTGGCTGCTGGTCACCGGCTCCGGTTTCGTGTCGGCGCTGTCCGGCCTGGACCCGGCACAGATCGACGCGGTCCGGGACGGTTACCTGGGTTCACTGGCCCGCGACGGCGTGCGTTCCCTGGACGTCACCACCCTGATCGGCGTCGGCACCCGGGCCTGAGGAGCCGGCGTGCGGCGCGGCGCCGACCAGGCGGGCGGCGTCCGGCCAGGCCATCCGGTACTTGCCGGGAGTCCCGTTCAGCCGGGCGGGGTCACCGCCGGGCGCCGCGACGACGCCGGTCTCCACCCGGATGCCGCCGCAGGCCCGGTAGAACATCTGGGCGCGGGTGTTCTGCCGCAGCACCCACAGGTGCAGCGCGGGCGAGCCGGCATTGGCGAGGACCGCGCGGGCGGCGTAGGCCATCAGTTCGGTGCCGATGCCGGCGCGGTGCTCCGAGCTGTCGACGTGCAGGTTGTCGACGAGGCTGCCCCAGCGCGGGTCCGCATCGAGCACCACGTGAACGAAACCGGTCAGACGGCCGTCGCGCTCGGCGAGGATCGTGGCGGCCCCTGCGGGCGAAGCGAGCCGGGCCGACCACACCGCACCGCGTTCGCTGAGCAGATCGCCGTCGAGGTAGGCGTCGGCGTAGGCGCCCCGGTAGTGCCGCCGCCAGCTGTCGGCGTGCAGCGCGGCGATGCGACCGGCATCAGCGGCGCTGGCGGGGCTGAAGACAACCGGGGTACGGGCATCGAACTCGGACAGGGACACGGTGACAAACTCCTCCGCTGGCGGCTTGCCGGGCGGGGTCGCGCCGGCCAGGTCCTCACCCGGAGCACCCCGCCCGCGAGCGGAGGGTTGCCGGCCAGCAAGCCGGGGCTGTGCGCTGGCACTCATGACCTTCACCGCCGACCGTAGCAGTCCCGGACGCACCGGTGCGGGCGTGGCCCGGCGCCCCACCGGCATGCCCTGCACACGCGTACCGAACGTCGTCCGGGGGCGTAATCCGGTTGCCCGGCCGTCAAGATCATGTAAGCCTCGGTGCCGCCGGGTCTCACGAAGGCCCGGATGTCACCGGAAACCGATGAAGGAGACCAATATCGACAGTCACCAGGCCCAGGCCTGCCGCCAGGCGCTCGCCGACGAGCAGGCCGCCAGTCTCGCGGCGACGAACGGCTGGGCGCACGTCGACAAGGATCAGGTCCACCGCGACTGGCACGAACTGTACGGCGAGATCGCGGCCGAGATGGCCGGCATGCAGCCGGGCGACGAGCGCGCTCAGCAGTTCGTCGAACGGCACTTCGCCATCGCGTCGCGGTTCTACACCCCGAGCGGGCCCGCCTATGTCGGGATGGCGCTGCTGTATGCCGAGGACGACGCCATGCGCGAGTTCCACAACTCCTTCCACCCCGACATGGTGCGGTTCCTCGGCGCCGCGATGCGCGCCTACGTCGACGCGCGGCCCTGAGCCGGCCGGGTGGCTGCCGGCAGGCGGTCACCAGCCGCGCGTCCCGGGGCCACCCTTGAACGGGCCGACGATGTCCGGCGTGATCCAGCCACCGTAGAAGTCGCCCTCCTGCGGTTGGACCAGAACACCCCCGACCCGGCATTCGCCGACCCGGCTGGGATAGAAGGCGACGGCCCCGGTGATCTGGGCGTACGCGGACACGGGGCGCGCGTAGGACCAGCCTGCCTGCTGCACCCGGAGGTCGCCGGCCACCAGGTCCCAGTAGTCGGCGACGCCTTTGAACTCGCAGTACGACCGGCCGGTGCCCGGTTCCAGCACACCGTCGGCGATGTCGTCCCGGGGGACGTAGTAGACCGGCGGGTGCGACGTCTCCAGAACCCGCCAGCAGCGGTCACTGTCCACGATCGTCCGGCCCGCGTGCACAATCGTCACCCGGGCATCGCTGCGCTTCACGCGCGGCGGGCGCGGGTAGTCCCAAACCGACTCCATCACCCCAGCTTGCCAGCCGGTCCCCCGCACCGCCGATGCCGCCGCCCAGGAATGCGCCCCGGTGTCTTGTCAGGTGCCGGACTGTCCGCGCTCTGCTCGTGAGACGCGGCGCAGCATGAGGGCACGGCCAGGAATGCGCCGGTCGTCGTGCACCGGAGGAGGTCCGCATGATTCGAGCGTTGAGGCACGTGCTCGACGACATGCTGAAAATGCGGTAAGCGCCGTGACGCCCCGGGCGCGGAAACCCTGCGGGCTACGGCGCGGGACGCGCCAGAACCTGGAGCGTGCTTTCCGCACCGAACTCAAATACGAGACCCTGCAGGACCGGCAGAATCTGGGCAAGTACGACAAATTCCTGACCGATTGCAAGAAGTAAGGTGCGAGTAATGGGACAAGGATTGGTGCCGTACCTCTGCTGCGCCGATGCCGCCTCGGCCATCGCCTTCTACACGTCCGTTCTCGGCGCGGTCGAGACGCAGCGCTGGACCGCCGACGACGGCCGTATCGGGCACGCCGAGTTGATTTTCGGCGACGAGCCGTTGTATCTCGCCGACGAACACCCGGAAATCGGTGTACGAGGGCCGCACGCGCACGGTGGCACCCCGGTGTCGCTGGTGCTCGGCGTGCCCGACGCCGACGCGACCGTGGCGGAGGCGCTGCGGGCCGGTGCCACCCTGGAACGTCCGGTCACCGCCCAGGACGACGGGACGCGCGCCGGCTGGATCGTCGACCCGTCCGGGCACCGATGGAACGTGCACAGCCTGGCGGAGGAGTTGCCGCCGGACCGGTTGCGCGACCGGGTCGGCGATCGGTACGACATCACCGACAATCGACCGTGATGAGAAAACCAACACTGTTCCTGACCGTCGGACTCCCCGGCACCGGAAAGACGACCGCCGCCCGCCGCATCGAGTCCGAGCAGGACGCGCTTCGGCTCACGAAGGACGAGTGGGTGAAGGCCCTCTACGGGCCCGAGAACCCGCCGGCGGCCACCGACGTCATCGAAGGCCGGCTCATCCGGATCGGGCTGCGCGCCCTCGAACTGGGCACCAACGTCGTGATCGATTTCGGTCTGTGGAGCCGGGACGAGCGCTCCGCCCTGCGCCGGGCGGCCGCGGACCTGGGCGCGGCGGTGGAGATGCACTACCTCGAGGTCTCCCCCGCCGAGCAGCGACAACGAATCGACAGACGCCAGGCCGAAGCGCCGGACACGACGTGGCCCATGTCCGAAGCGGAGATCGCCGAGGCGGCCGCCACCATGGAGATCCCCACGCGCGGCGAACTCGACGGCAGCGAAGCCGTCGGCAACCCACCGGCCGGCTTCGCCACCTGGGACGACTGGCGCGCCCACCGCTGGCCACCAGCGGTCTCCTGACGGGCGGGGAGCTGCGCAACCCGGGCGCCCGGCGGTCTTCTGCTGGTGCTCTACTACCCGGACGCGGCCGGCGACAGCGCGGAGAAGTTGTGCCTGCTCGCCTCCCTCGCCGCTTCGTGACGGCGACATCGACGCAGGCGGCCGGGCGCGGGCAGACCGGGCGCGGGCAGACCGGGCGCGGGCAGACCGGGCGCGGGCAGACCGGGCGCGGGCAGACCGGGCGCGGGCAGACCGGGCGCGGGCAGACCGGGCGCGGGCAGACCGGGCGCGGGCAGGCCGGGCGCGGGCAGGCCGGGCGCGGGCGGTGTCCCTATGGTTTCGTCAAGCAGGCAGCGCGAACTCTTCTGCCCGATTTGCGCTGGTGGAAGGTTGCGGAGCACAGGGCGTTGGATGTTGATGCGGCGCCGGGCGGGGCGGCGTGGTGTTGCTTGCCCTCGGCTCTGGTGCGATGCCTGGACAAGTGACCGCGGTCGGTTGCGTCGGGTCCGCGGGGCAGTGTTGATCTGCTAGCGGTGCGAAATCGCGGTTTTGACCCCTTGATCACAGCGATTTCGTAGCGCTAGCAGATCAACATCTCGCCATGAGCGGCGCGATCGGCGCCACGGGGTCGGGGCGGGTCGGGTCAGGGCGGGTCGGGTCAGGGCGGGTCGGGTCAGGGCGGGTCGGGTCAGGGCGGGTCGGGTCAGGGCGGGTCGGGTCAGGGCGGGTCGGGGCGGGGGCGGGGCGGGCGCGCCGCGCGTCTTATCGCAGGAGCAGGTTGAGCAGGACGGTCAGGCCGACCGACAGCAGGATCGACACCACGATCATGCCGAGGCAGCCGGCGGGGCCGCCGAAGAACCGGACCTCTGTGTTTCCGATGCGCATGGCTGCCCTCTACCCCGTTGTCGCGCGGGCACACGCGTCGGTTCACGGTTCGCGCGGTGACAAGGGTCAAAGCCCAGGCGGTGACGAACATCGAATCGCCCACGGTGACAAGGGTCAAAGCCCAGGCGGTGACGAACATCGAATCGCCCACGGTGGCAAGCGTCGAAGCCCGTTCAGTGACAAGCGTCAACGCCCGCGCGAGGAGGGCCGGCGGACAGGCAGGACCCGGCGGACAGGGGCACGCCCGCCCCGAAGGCCCGCAGCACCCGCGCCGCCCGCGTCCCCGGGTGCGAGTCCAGCAGCCGCAGCAGGTGGGCCGTGTCGCGCGGCCACTCCGGTCCGGCCCGTAGCAGGCTTTTCAGCGGCACCTCGTCGGCTCCGGTCTCGGCCGCGATGACGGCCGCCAGCCGGCGCCGGTCGAGGCCGTCGGCGAGCAGTTCGCGCGTCCCCTCGTACTGCGCGGTGGCGTCGCCGACCAGGTGCGGGTACGCCTCGGCGACGAGGCCGGTGGTCACCATGGCGTACAGCACGTCGTCGGTGCGGGTGGGCCCGCCGCGCCGCCGGGCCGCGTCGTCGGCCTCCAGGGATGCCCAGAGCACCGGCGCCACGGCGTAGTTGACGCGGTCCCGCACGACCGCCGACATCAGGAAGTCGCGCAGGCCGCGGCCGCGGTAGCGGTCCCGGCCGATCAGTTTGTCGCGCACCGGGCGCAGTTCGCCGGGCAGCCGGTCCTCGCGCGTGATCTGCCGACTGCTGAACAGCGCCCGCCGGATCTCGCCGACGTCGGCGCCGCAGGCGCGCAGGGCGGCCGTCGCTCCGGAGCCGGTGTCGGCGAGCAGGGCGGAGAGCACCTGGTCCGGGGTGCTGGGGCCGGGGTGGTAGGCGGCGCAGCGGATCAGGGCGGTGTTCGCCGCGCCGGTGAGCGGTACGGCGGGGCTGAGGACGACGGCTTCGACGTCGGGTGCCTCGCCGTCGCGGATGGTGCCGGCCGCGAGGACGGCGCGCAGCACGGTGGGGGTGACGTCGAACGCGTCGAGCAGGTGGGTGATCGTGGGCGCGGCGCTCGCCAGCCCGATCAGCAGGTGCTCGGTGCCGATCTCGCCGCCCGCGACGGCCTTGGCGGCGGCGAGGACGGCGGGGAACCGGTCGGTGCCGGTGAACGTGACAGCCATGATCCGAAGACTAGGGAGGGTCCGGGGCGGTTCGCGTCTGCCTACGGGCTGGAATCGCCTCTATCTAAAGTCATAGTGGCCAATTGACAGACATCTTTTCCTGGGACGACGATGGGAGCGCTCCCACCTCAACCCGGAGGTTTCCCCGTGCATGTGCCGTCGTTCCGGCACGCGTTAGCGAGCGCCGTCCTGCTCGCTTCCGTGGCCGCCGTCTCCCCCGCCCACGCCGCCACACCCGCCACCGCCACGCCGGCCACCCGATCCGCCGCCGCGCCGACGAACCGCACCGCCGCCGCGCCGGTCACCCGCATCGACGTCGACGCCCGAGCCGGCCTGGCGACCGTCGGCGACACCGCCCTCGGCGTCAACCACGCCATCTGGGACACCACCCTCGGCACACCGGCGGTGTCCGGCCTGCTCAAGGACGCCGGCGTGAACATGGTGCGCTACCCCGGCGGCTCCTACGCCGACATCTACCACTGGCGCGACCACACCGCGCCGGGCGGTTACGTCGCACCGAACACCGACTTCGACACGTTCATGGCGGCCGCCGAACGCACCGGCGCCGAACCGATGATCATCGCGAACTACGGGACCGGCAGGGCCGAGGAGGCCGCCGACTGGGTGGAGTACGCGAACATCACCAAGGGGTACGACGCGACGTACTGGACCATCGGCAACGAGAACTACGGCAACGGCCATTACGGCTCCGCCTGGGAGGCCGACGAGCACGCCGACAAGAGCCCCAAGGAGTACGCGAAGACCGTCATCGCGTACGCCGAGGCCATGAAAGCCGTGGATCCCAGCATCAAGGTCGGTGCCGTGCTCACCATGCCGGGCAACTGGCCGGACGCCATCGTCGGCCCGGGCGACACCGGCTCCTGGAACCAGGAGGTGCTCACCCGCGCCGGTCACGTCATCGACTTCGTCGACGTGCACTGGTACCCCGGCGGAACCACCCCGGCCGAGGCGCTGACCAAGCCCGCGCACATCCAGGACGCCGTGCACCTGCTGAACCAGCAGATCGACAGGTACGCCGGACGCGACATCGCGATCAGCATGACCGAGACCAACGTCGAGGTCGGCCGCAACACCCAGCCGGGCGCGCTGTTCCTGGCCGACGTCTACAGCGGCCTGCTCGCCCAGGGCGTCTTCACGGTGCACTGGTGGAACGTGCACAACGGCCTCGGCACGGTCTCCACGGTGGCCGGGCAGACCGATTACGGCGACTACGGGCTGTTGTCCAGCGGCACCTGCACGGCCGACAACTCGGTGTGCCAGCCGCCGCTGAACACGCCGTTCGCCCCGTACCACGCCCTGGACCTGATGGGTGACTTCGCGCGGCCCGGCGACCGGTTCGTCGGCACCGGCTCCGGCGACGACCTGGTGAGCGCGCACGCGGTGCGGCGGGCCGACGGCGACCTCGCGGTCCTTCTGATCAACAAGGACCCGGAGGCGGAGCGTACGGTCTCGTTGAACTACCACGGCTTCACCCCCGCCACGGGTACGCCGTCGGTCGCGACGTTCACCAACGGCGCGGACGGGATCACCGCCGCCCGGTCCGGCACCGCGGCCTCGCAGACTCTCAGCCCGTACTCGATCACGCTTGTCACCCTCGACCCGGCCCGCACCGAAGGCGTCGCGCCGAAGGCACCGGGCCGGCCTGCCGCGACCGTGACCGATCGCGGCGCGACGATCTCGTGGCCGGCGTCGGCGGGTGGCGTCAAGTATGAGGTCTACCGGCAGAACGGTGGCGTCGGCGACCTGCTCGGCGAGACCACCGGCACCTCACTGCGGGTGAGCAACCTGGAGCCGGGGCGCCGGTACACGGTGAACGTCCTGGCCCGCGACGGCGCCGGAAGGTTGTCGCCCCCGTCGCCGCCGCTGACCTTCACGACGGATACGCCCGACGCCGCGAGCTGCACGGTGGCGTTCCGCAACACCAACGACTGGGGCAACGGGTACGTCGGTTCGGTCGATGTCACGAACAGCGGAACCAGCGCGGTCAGCGGCTGGACCCTCGCCTTCACCTGGCCGACGTCGTGGCAGAGCGTGAACAGCGGCTGGAACGCGACGTGGAACCAGGACGGCCGCACGGTCCGGGTGACAAGTGACGGCAGCCTGGCCCCCGGCGCGTCGACGAACGTCGGGTTCGTCGGCGCCTACAGCGGGCCGAACGTGCCGCCGGCGGTGTTCACGTTGAACGGCACCGTCTGCACCAGCAAGTGAGCGACGGGTCCCCGGCCACCGCCGGGGACCCACCTCTCAGGGCTTGCGGCCGATCGCCGCCCACACGTTGATGTCCGACCGCGCCGGGATCTCGGCGTCCGGCTCCGGGCGCCACTCGCTGGCCGGGACCACGCCCGGCTCCACCAGCTCCAGGCCCGCGAACAGGTCGGTGAACTCCTGCTGGGTCCGGGTCCACACGTCCGACTTGCCCTGCGCGATGAGCTGCTGGTAGAGCGCCTGCTGCTCGGCAGTGCCGAAGTCGGAGGTGGCGTGGGTGGCGACGAGGTAGCTGCCGGACGGCAGCGCGTCGAGCAGCCGGCGCACGATCGGCTGGGCCGCGCCGTCGCCGTGGATGAAATGCAGCACCGCGATCAGCATCAGCCCGACCGGCTGCTTCAGGTCCAGGGTCTCATGCAGCACCGGGTGCGCCAGGATCGACTCCGGGTCGTTGAGGTCCGCCTCGATGTAGGCGGTCTCCCCCTCCGGGCTGCTGTTCAGCAGGGCCCGGGCGTGCACCATGACCAGCGGGTCGTTGTCGACGTAGACGACGCGGCTCGCCGGGGCGTGCCGCTGCGCCACCTCGTGCGTGTTGTCCGCGGTCGGCAGGCCGGTGCCGATGTCGAGGAACTGCCGGATCCCCGCCTCCGCGGTCAGGAACTGCGTGGCCCGCCGCAGCAGTGCCCGGTTCGCCAGCGCACCGAGGCGCACCTTGGGGAAGAGCCGCTGCAACTCGTCACCGGAGGCCCGGTCGGCGGCGAAGTTGTCCTTGCCGCCGAGCCAGTAGTTGTAACGCCGGGCCGGATGCGGCTGGGTCGGGTCGATCCCCGAGGAGACTGCGCTCTTGTCATCCACGTCAGCACGATAGCGCCATCATCAAACTCCAGGATGGACGGGAGCCGATCTTCGCGCGGCGTCAGCAACTGCTGGCGGTGTCGCCGCCGTCCGTGGCGCAGGTGTCGGTGCCGGAGCCGCCGTTGGCGGTGTCGCCGCCGGCACCGTCCTGCACATCGAGGTGGTCGTTGCCGGCGTTCCCCACGGTGAGATCGGTGCCGTCGCGGTCGATCAGGGTGTCCTGACCGCCCTGCCCGTCCAGGTCGTCGTTGCCCGGCCCGCCGTAGATGGTGTCGTCGTCGGCACCACCGTCGATGTCGTCGGCGCCAGTGCCGCCGTTGACGATGTCGTTGCCGAGACTGCCGTTGATGGTGTCGTTGCCGTCACCGCCGTCCAGGACGTCGGGGTTGCCTCCGCCGTCGATGGCGTCGCCGTCCGGGCCGCCGGCGATGGCGTCGGTGCCACCGCCGCCGCCGAGGATGTCGCTGCCCGGCCCGCCGTCGATGCCGTCGTCATCGGCGCCACCGTCGATGTCGTCCACGCCGGCACCACCGTCGACGGTGTCGTTGCCGACGTTGCCGTTGATGGTGTCTGCGCCGTCACCGCCGTAGATGAGGTCCGGGTTGCCGCCGCCGTCGATGATGTCGTCGCCACCGTCCCCGTGCACGGTGTCCGAGCCGCCGCGGCCCTCGATGGTGTCGTTGCCGCCCAGGCCGCAGATGACGTCGCCGGACCCGGTGCCGATGAGGGTGTCGTCGCCACTGGTGCCGGTGATGGTGCACGCGCCGGCGGTGAGATCCCGTACGAAAACGTCCCGTGCGGTGTTGGTGTCCCCGGTGACCAGGTTGTCCGCCGTCGAGGAGAACGCCACATGCTGACCGTCGCCGCTGATGAAGGCCGGGTCCGAGTCACCGTTTCCCTCGGCGCCGCCGTCGGTGAGGCTGACCCGCTCGGTCGTGGCCGCCTGACGGTCACGCACGAACACGTCGACGAAGCCGTTGGTGTCCGAGGCGACCAGGTTGGACGCCACCGAGGGGAAGGCGACATAGCGGCCGTCGTCACTGAGCGACGGGCTGCCCGACTCGGCGTTGGCCTCGGCTCCGCCGCTGGTGAGGCTCACCCGTTCGGTCGTGGCCGCCTGACGGTCGCGGACGAACGCGTCGGGGACGCCGTTGGTGTCCGACGCGACGAGGTCGGGCGCCTGCGACTCGAAGCCGACATAGCGCCCGTCGTCACTCATCGAGGTCCGGCTGGACGACGCGCCGGAGCCTTGGAAGCCACCGCTGGAGACGCTGACGCGTTCGGTCGTCGCCGTTTGCAGGGTGTGCACGAAGATGTCGTACGCCTCGTTCGTGTCACCCGGCACCAGGTTGTCGGCAGCGGAGGTGAACGACACGTGGCCGCCACCACCGCTGATGCCCGGCAGTGAGGAGACCTCGTTCGACTGTGCCCCCGCGGAGGAGACGCTCACCCGCGTGGTGGTGCCGGCCTGACGATCCCGCACGAACACGTCCGTCGTCGCGTTGGTATCTCCCGTCACCAGATCATCGGCTCCGGAGACGAACGCCACCCGGGTGCCGTCGTCGGACACCGTGGGCTGGATCGACGCGTCGCCGGCCTGCGTCCCGCCGTTGGTGAGACTCACCCGCTCGGTGGTGCCGGCCTGCCGGTCGCGCAGGAACACATCACCGGTGCCGTTGGTGTCGCCGGCCACGAGGTTGTCGGCGAGCGAGGTGAAGACCACGTACCGTCCGGTGCCGCTGATCGCCGCGATACCCGACGTGCTGTTCCCCTGGGCACCGGCGGAGGAGACGCTGACCCGCTCGGTGGTGCCGGCCTGGCGGTCGTGCACGAACACGTCCAGGTCGTTGTTGGTGTCACCGGCGACCAGGTTCGTCGCGAAGGACTCGAACACGACGTAGCGGCCGTCGTCACTGGCGCCCTGCGTGGGGAGATCAAGCCCGCTGTCCGCATCACCCTGCGTACCGCCGCTGCTGACGCTGACCCGCTCGGTCCCCACGGCGGCGGCCGCCGGCCCGGCGTCCAGAACCACCGCGGCCAGTGTCGCCAGCGTCGTGGTCACGAGAACCGCGCCGAGTCGTAGGCTCCGGCTGCTCGTGCTTGCCCAGGTCGTCCGCATGACATCCACGTCCCTTCGCGCCCCTGCATACGAACGAGAACATCTACCGGCATCACTTGGCGAGACGGATTTGTCGCGCCAAATGCACCGCGATCCCTGGTGATCAGCTGTGCGAGAGCTGAGCGCAGCTCAGACGCCCCACAGGGGACCGGACCGAGAATCGCCGCATGTCGATTCTTGTCACGCGAGGGCCAGCGGGACGATGGGCGCATGCCTGCCTGGCGTTCATCGCCGGCGAGGTGGCTCTGCGCCTCTACTGGATCGCGGGGGGCCGATGGGGTTACACCGCCTGCGACCGGACAGCTCCGACCGACCCCGCCGGCGGCTGCGGCGCGGACCACGTCACCACGCTGCCGTTCGGGGCCGGCTGGGGTGCGGTGGGCGCCAGCGCCGTCCTGGCGGTGCTGACGGCGTACGCCGTGCGGGTCCCCGGCCGTGCCGCGTCCGCCGGCGCGTGGACCGCGGCCGGCCTGCTGACGATCGCCGCGTTCCCGCTGCACCTGCTCTTCGAAGTACCGGCGGCGCTCGCCGGACGCCCGTCGGACTGGCGTGACCTGGGCGCCCGTCTGGCGCTGGTGCTCGGTGGCGTCCTGTTCGCCGGACTCGCCAACGCCAGCGGTGCGGTGCGCGGGCCCGCGGCGTCCGGTTACCGGCCGGTGCCCCGGTGGACCCGTCGCTGGGCGTACGTGGCCGTCGCGCTGCCGATGGTCGGCTGGGCCGTGCCGCACGGGCTCTGGCTGCTCGGTGTGCCGTTCGGCATCCCCGAGCGGCAACTCGCCGACATCCACCACAACCTGACGGTGCCGACCGGCGTGGCGATCACGGTCGTCCCGCCACTCGCCGGCCTGCTCTGCCTCGGCCTGGTCCAGCGGTGGGGCCAGCAGTTCCCGCACTGGGTGCCGGGCCTGCACGACCGGCAGGTTCCCCGGCTGCTGGCGCTGATCCCGGCCGGCACGGTGGCGATCGCCCTGGCCGTGTACGGCCTGCTCAGCAGCGCCGTGCTCGGCAGACGCCTGGCCACCGGCGAAACTCCCTGGTCGGAGGTGCTGGACGGGTGGGCGGTGACCGCCACGCTGCTGGTGTTTCTCGGCTGGGGCGTGGCCTTGGGCATCACCGCCGTCGGCTATGCCCGCACCACCAGGCCGGCCGAGCCTGTCGGTTCTGTACAAGACGGGGCGGTGACCGGTTCCTACCATCAGGGTCGGTAATCGCGATTCGGGAGGGCACAAGCATGCGCGAACTGGTCTGGACCGGCTTCATGTCGCTGGACGGCGTGGTCGACTCGCCGGGCGGCGGACCGGGTGAGGAGCACCGCAGCGGCGGCTGGGTGTTCAAGGACCTCGAGTTCCGGCCGGAGGCGTGGGAGCTCAAGGGCGAGGAACTGGCCGAGACGTCGGCGCTGCTGTTCGGGCGGCGCAGCTATGCGGCGTTCGCGCCGACGTGGCGGGAATCGGCGGACCACGAGGGTTACAAGGAGCTGCCGAAGTACGTGCTGTCGACCACGCTGACCGAAGATGCCCTTGTCGACGGGTGGGGGCCGACGACCATTCTGCGCTCGGCGGCGGACGTGGCCGAGCTCAAGAACGGCGACGGCGGCGCGATCTTCATCCACGGCAGTGCGGAGCTGGCCCGGCGGCTGTCGGACGAGGGCCTGATCGACCGGTACCACCTGTTGATGTTCCCGGTACTGCTCGGCTCCGGCAAAGGCCTGTTCAGCGACGCGGACCGGGCCAAGCAGATGCTGCGGCTGCGCGATTCCGGGACGTACGCGAACGGCATCGTCAAGCTGATCTACGACGTGCAGCGGGGCTGAGTCAGTGTGTGGCGGCGACGGGCCGGCTGGTGTCCAGGGCGATCGCCCCGCCGGCGCCGTCCCGCAGCTGCCGCGCCGTGCGCCCGACGTACCGCTGCAATGCCCGCGCCAGGTGCGGCTCGTCGAAGTAGTCGAGCCGGTCCACCGCCTCGGCGGTCGTGGCGCCGGCGCCGAGCAGCAGCGCCGCCGACCGGGCCCGCTCGATCTGCCGGACCGCGCCCTGGGTGAGGCCGGTCGCCGCCCGGAACCGGCGTTCCGCGGTGCGCGGCGAGACAGTGCCCGGCCGGCCGTGACGCAACTCGGCGACCAGCGGATCCCGGACCACGACGCCGTCGGCGACCAGGCGCGCGACGAGCGCTTCGGCATCGTCGGCGCCGGGGGTCTCCCAGTGGGTGCCGGCCAGCCGGAAACGACGGCTCGTGGCGCCGGGCAGCACCGCGCCCGAGTCCACCAGCGCGGTGGCGGGCAGCGCGCGCAGCGACGTGCCGACCGCGAACTCGATGCCGGTGAAGACCGCACCCGCCGGCACCGGCGCCGTGCCGGTGCGCGTCTCCGGCCCGGTCACCGCCGCGTGGGTGGCGCCGTCCTGCTCCCAGAAGACCAGCCCCCAGCACGGCGTCGCCACCGACGTCATCTCGGTGACGCGCCCGGCCGTACACGTCCAGACGGTGTCGACCCACGCCAAGTCCGACGCCCGGTTGAGGAAGCGCAATCCCACGCGGTGCAGGATACGGGGCATGGGAAGCATCGGGCTCGGGCTGGCAGCGGTGGGCCCGCCGGGATACCTCAATCTCGGCCGCGACCGGTTCGCGACCCGGCGCGGGAGGTCGTCCGGCGCGGCTTCCTCGGGTTCGAGTCAGGTCTCTGGGGGACTTACGTCCGAGGTGCGACGACCCTGCTGGCCTTGAGCGTCGGCATCCTCGCGTACCTGCGCTACGGACCCCGGCGGGGCGCGACCTCACGGCGGTGACACACGCGCACCGTCGCCCTGGCCGTCCTGGCCGGAGGATGCGCTTCGCAGGCTTCTGGCCGCAACCGCGAAGATGACAGCCAATACCACCGCGAAGCTTATGGCGTACGCCCATTCGCGGCCGGTGCTCACGCTCAGCACGACAAGGCCCCCGAAGAACGGCACGCCGACGCCCAGGCCGACAACCGCGCCACGACGAGCCCGCGCCAGACGTGCCGCTGCGCCGAGCGGCGGGACATCATCGGTGGCGCCGGACGCTTTGCGGTGTATCCGCTGACCCCAGCCGAGAGCCAGCCACATCAGAGCCCACAAAGCTCCTTGCAAGCCACTGGCGGCGATGGATTCCGCGACCGGATCTCCGCGGTCGAGCAGGAGACGGAAGGGAAACCAGGCCACGGCCATGACCACGCAGACCGCGGCGTACGGGCCCGGTGGCCCACCGAGCCGGTTCAGCAACGCATTACCGCGGTTCGATGTCGCGCGCTCCTCCACCATGGAGGCGTTCTTTCCCCCGGCGGGCCACACGCAGTCATCCCAGGTACCTGTCCCGGGAGCGCTATGGTCGACATGAGCACGCTCTGCGATCTGCTTCGCGCCCGCTGATCGCCGGCGACGACCAGCGGCAGCGCGGTTGCCGTCGCCTACGGTGGCCCGGCAGTCCGGGGGCACCGTGGGCGACCGCGGTGTCTACTTGCCGGTTCGCCAGCTTGTCGGCACGCCGGCCACGCCCGTCGAGTGCTGGTCCGCCCCGGTGGCCGTCATCAGCCAGATCTGCGGGTTCAGCGATGCCGTGCTGACCGCCGGCGGCGGGGCCGGGTCGTCCGGGAACGGCGGGGTGGGCGGCGCGGCAGCCCCGCTGGCGTACGCGAGCCACCGCCCGTCCGGCGACCAGACCGGCGACGACTCGTAGACGTCGGGCGTGTTCGTCACCTGACGCTCCCGGCCGGTGACGGCGTCGACCAGCCACAGATCGCCGCGGGCCTGGACCGCGATGGTGCGGCCGTTCGGGCTCCAGTCCAGCTGGGTCGCCGGCAGGTCGCTGAGCGTCCGCGTCGTGGTGCCCTCGGCGGACCGGTAGATGTTCACGCTTGTGACAGCGGCGGTGGCGATCCGGGCGCCGGTGGGCGACCACGCCGGCTGGAGGTTGCCGCCGTCGGCCGGGGTCACCAGTCGGTGCCCGGTGTCGGCGTTGTCCTTGTGGACCGTACGGATGTCACCGCACGACTCGAACGCGACCCACTGCCCGTCCGGCGACCAGCGCGGGTATGCGGGCCCGCACGGCGCCCCGATCAGCCAGCGGTCGCCGGAGCCGTCGACCGCCGACATCGCCCGGATGTCGAAGCCCTGCGTGTAGGCGATTTCGCCCCCGTCCGGCGAGTAGTCCGGGCTGGCGTACGCGGGAAGCTCCTGGCCGTAATCGAAGACCCCGGTGCCGTCGGGGCGGACGCTGGTCAGCGTTCCCGCCCTGTCGCTGCGCTCGGAGTCGAGGAGGAGGATGCGCCCGCCAGGCTGCGCCGGTGCGGCGGCAGCCGCGGCCGGAGTGCCCGTGACCAGCAATGTTGCGGCGATCGCCCCCGTGGCGAGCATGTTCCGGTACTGAAGCACCATGTGCTCCTTTCACCGCTCGACGAATGTCCTCACCGGACACTCGCAGGCCCGGGGAAACTCCGGGCGAACGGCGGAAGACCGACCGGCGGCAGTTGATCACCTCGTCGACGGTGATCGATCGCGGCGCTAGACGATCGCTGCCGCGATCGCGGAGATGATGCCGCCGATGAGCAGAATCGGGCCGGTGGTGGCGCCCACGACGGCGCTCGGGGTGATGCCGCGTGACCGGGCGATCGGAACGGCCACCAGGGAGGCCGCGGTGACGCCGACGGCGATGATGTAGATCAGCCCGTACCCGATGATCGCGGCGACCGGGAACAGGTGCACGCCGACGACGAACGCGACCCACGCCGCGGTCAGGTCGCTGCGGCGCCGGAGCGCCAGCAGGACGGCGCCGAGACCGGCGACCGCGAACTCGAGGCCGACGACGATGCCGAAGGTACGGCTAGTGTCCTCGTCGAAGACGGTGCCGTCCGTCCAGTGCTGCCAGGCGAGCAGGATCCCGGCGGCGACGGTGAGCACCGAGGCCACCGAACCGGCGATCAGGAACGGTCGCCAGCGCCGTGGCGGTGCCTCCTGCGCCCAGCCGAACCAGGACGACGCGAAGAACCCGAACACCGCCGCGGTGACCGCGATGTCCCGGACATGTTCGGCCAGCACGTGACTCCTTCGACCGTCGACGATTATCGATCGAAGTGTAGACATCAACAGCCACGCCGGTGTGCCGGTCGCCGGCGCTCAGGCGGCTCGCCGGGAGATCGAAATGATCGCTACACGTCTCTCACGTGCACGGTGTAGTCCATTCCGCAGCCGAGGGAGAAGTTCCAGAGCCCCTCCCAGAGGTACGCGCCGGTGCCCCGGTCGTTGACGACGATGCCGAGGACACCGGAGGCCTCCGTGCTGATGCCCAGATGATCCGCCGCCCAGTTCCGCTTTCGCGTCGTCGCTGATGTCGGCATCAGATCAATGAGGCGGGTTGCTCGAAGGTCACCGTGGTCGACCAGGGCGTCTCCACCGACCCGCCGGCGCCCTCGGCGCCACGGTCACCTTCCGCCAGGCGTGACCACGCCCGCGCGGCATGCCGGCGACTCGCGAGTGTGACCAACAAAGCGGCGAAACCGCCCTTAAACCCCCAATTGTCCCATAACCTGGGATCATGGCATCGGTAGTCGTGGCGGAGGACAACGTCGAGCATCAGCGACTGCTCGGCGAGATCCTGCAACGGTTGAACCACGACATGATCATGGTGAGCGACGGGCGGGCGGCGCTGGCCGCGATCCGGGCCCGGCGGCCGGACCTGGTGATCGCCGACGTCGACATGCCGCACCTCGACGGCGTACAGCTGTGCCGGGCGCTGCGCGAAGACCCGGACCTGGCCTCGACGCCCGTCGTGCTGGTGACCGCCTATCTGCCGGCGGGCGACCCGGACCTGAGTGCGGCGGGTGCCACCGTCGTGGTGCGCAAGCCGTTCAAGGTGCGGCACCTGATGGACGTCGTGCAGCGCTGCCTGGACACCGGCGCCACCGACCTGGTCAACGCCCCCGGTTTCGTCGAAGCGCTGCTGTACAGCCTCGACGTCGGGGTGTGCGTCTGCGACCCGCAGGGCCGGCTGTTGCTGCTCAACAAGGCAATGCGCGCGCTCTTCGGCGACGACAGCGCCGCGGTGCCGCTGTCCGAGTGGTCGCATCGCTTCACCCTGCGCCACCTCGACGGCACACCGCTTCCGGCGCCGGAGCTGCCGCTGTCGCGCGCGCTGGCCGGCGAGACCGTCGAGCGCGCCGACATGTTCGCCTACGACCTGCATCGGCGCCCTCGCTGGCTGGTCGTCAACGCCCATCCCCTGCGCGACCCCGGCGGCACACTGATCGGTGCGGTGGCCGCCGTGCACGACGTCACCGCCGACCACCAAGCCCATCTCTATCAGCGGTGCAAAAGCGCCGTACTGGAAGTTCTGGCCCGCGCCCCGGACACCGGCACCGCCGCCGCCGAGGTGCTCCGGGTGATGAACGCGCAGCTGGGCTGGCCCTACCTGCGGCTGTGGCTGGTCGACCCGGTCAGCGACCGGCTGCTGCCCGCAGCGGTCTTCGCCGCCCCCGACGCCCAAGCCTTGCCGATGCCGGCCAACTTCGAACGCGGGCACGGGCTGGCCGGCCTCTGCTGGTTGCGGGGCGAATCGGTCTGGGTGCCCGACATCCACGCCCCCGGCTCCCCGGTTCTGCCGGACATCGCCCGGGTGGCCACGTACCACGCGGCCGGCGCCGTGCCGGTGCACGGCGGTTCCGAGGTCGCCGGGGTGCTGACGTACTTCTCGTACGACCGCCAGGAACCCGAACCCGCCCTGGTGGTGCTGATGACCGGCATCGCCGGGCACATCGGCGCCTACCTGGAACGCCGTCGCGCCGAGGAACTGGCCCAGCAACTGGCCGCCAGCATCGAGGAGTATGTCGCCCTGGTCGGCCACGAGCTGCGGACCCCGCTGACCTCCATCGCCGCCTGCACCGACCTGATCACCCAGGAGCCGGACGCCACTCCGCTCGCCGAGTTCCGCGACCTGCTGGAGGTGGTCGTCCGCAACAACGACCGGCTCCTCGCCCTGGTCGACCAGTTGCTCGATCTGACCGCGCTGGAGTCCGGGCACGTCACCATCAACGCCGAGGCCGTCGACCTGGCCGGCATCGTCGCCGCCGTCGTCGACGGAGCCCAGGACGCTACCGCAGGCCGGCACATCGACATCGACACCGCCCTGCCCGACCGGCTCACCGTGCCGGGGGATCGGGACCGGCTGCGCCAGGCCGTCGACCACCTGGTGGACAACGCCGTCCGGTACAGCCCGGACCACAGCGGCATCACCGTCACCCTTACCGCGTCCGAGTCCGTCGCGGTCCTCGCCATCACCAACCTGGACAGCGGCGTGCCCGCCGAGGAGCATCCCCAGCTGCTGCGACGGCTCTACCGCGGCAGCAACGCCCGGCACAGCGGCATCCCCGGCACCGGGCTCGGCCTGACCCTGAGCCGCGCCATCGTGGACCGGCACCACGGCACCCTGACCATCACTCCGCAGGAGCCGTCCGGCACGACCGTCACGGTTCGCCTGCCCCGCACCACCGGGTAGCCGCCGCACCGCTTTCAGCGCGACGGATATGCGACAACCCCGAGGCGGGCACCCTGTGTCACCTTGTCGTCATGCTGCGTCGACTTCGGACAGTCGCGACTGCCCTTCTTCCGTTCGCCCTTCTCCTCCCCGCCGCGCCGGCCCGAGCCGCCGTCACACCCCTCGCGGCGATCAACTTTCAGCCCGCCACCTCCACCGTGCCGGCCGGTCACACCGCGGACACCGGCGCCGCGTTCAGCACCACCCGCGGCTCCGGCTGGGTGCGCCAGGACGACCGCACCCCGCTGGACCTGACCGCCAACGCCCGCGACCGGGCCCGCGCCGGCATCGCGGCCCGGCTCAACACTGTGATCCACCTGCAGTACGGCGACACGGGTGGCACCAACGGTGTCGCCACGCCCGCCGCCTGGGAGTACGTCCTGCCCGCCGGCCGGTACCAGGTCACCGTCTCTGCCGGTGACCAGCCCGCCTACGACAGCAGCCACACCGTGCGCGTCGAGGGCACCCCGGCGATCAGCGGCTTCGTCCCCACCGCCGCCGCCGAGTTCCGGCAGGCCACCGTCACGGTCGGCGTCACCGACGGCCGGTTGACCGTCGACGCCGCCGGGGGCACCAACACCAAGCTGAACTACGTCGAGATCGCCCGGGTCACCGACGAGCCACCGGCGGCGCTGACCGCGACCCCGAGCGACGGCCAGGTGGCGCTGGGCTGGACCGGCAGCTCCGGCGCTTTCCAGATCCTGCGCAACGGCACTCTTCTGGCCAGCACGGATAAGACGTCCTATCTGGACACCTCGGTCGCGAACGGCACCGCGTACAGCTATCAGGTCCGGGATGCGCAGGGCCAGTCGAACACGGTCACCGCCACCCCGGCGGCCTTCGCCTTGAAGGTCAACTTCTCGGACGCGGCGACCGCGCCACCGGCCGGGTATCTGCGGGACTCCGGCGACGCGTACACCGCCGGGCGCGGGTACGGCTGGGTGGACCTCGGCGAGCGTACGCCGGTGAACCTGACCGGAAACGGCCGTAACCGCAACCCGGCCGCCGGGCAGAGCGACGTGCGCCTGGCCACGCTGATGCACGCTCAGCTGCCCGCCGGCTCGGGCGGGACGCCGGCACCCGGCGCGTGGGAGGCCGCGCTGCCGGCCGGTCTCTACACGGTGACCGTCGCGGTCGGTGATGCGGGGACCGCGGTGAACAGCGCGCACTGGGCGAACGTCGAGGACCAGAACGCGATCGCGGCGTTCGTGCCGACGGCCGCCACGCGGCACGCGACGGCGACCCGCACGGTCCGCGTCACCGACGGCAAGCTGACCCTGACACCGTCCGGCGGGACCAACACCAAGTTCAACTACATCGACATCGCCTCGGTGCCGGCGTGGGGTGCTTCGCCGGGCGTACGGGCCAGCACTCCCCCCAACCTCGCCACCGCAGTCCCCACCACGTCCAGCGTGGTCGAGGACCTCGTGCTGCCCGGCGGCGGTGTGGCCGCGTCGTCGCTGACCCCCGCGACCGTGACGCTGACCCGGCTCGGCGACCCGGCCCCCGTCGCGGCCACCGTGATCACCAGCGGTGGCGGGGACGTCGTCAACCTCTCCCCCACGGCCCCGCTCGCCGCGAACACCAGCTACCGGTTCACCCTGACCAGCGGCGTCAAGGACGTCATCGGTAAGGCGTTCACCCCGTACTCGATCGTCTTCACCACCGGCAGCGGCGGCGGCTCCGGCGGCCCGATCGCGTTCGACAAGACCGTCGGCGTGGCCACCGGGGCCGCGTTCACCACCGTGGTGACGGGCCCGGACGGGCGCCTGTGGGCGGGCACCCTGGACGGGCGGATCTTCCGTTTCCCGATCAACACCGACGGCACGCTCGGCACCCCGGCGATCATCACGGCCGTCCGCGACAACGCCGCCGCCCTCGGCCTGCCCGGCGCGCCCGCCCGGACGGTGATCGGCATGGCCTTCGACCCGGTGTCGCAGGCGCTGTGGGTGACCGACAACTATCAGTACGTCGGGCCGCTGAACGTGCCCGACTGGTCCGGGCGCATCGGCCGGCTCGCCGGGCCCGGCTACACCACCTACACGCCGGTCGTGACCGGCCTGCCCCGCTCGGTGAAGGACCACGAGAGCAACTCGATCGCGTTCGGGCCCGACGGCGCGCTCTACCTGAGCCAGGGCGCCAACAACGCCATGGGCGCACCCGACTCCACCTGGGGCAACCGGCCGGAACGGCTGCTCAGCGCCGCGATCCTGCGCCTCGACCCGGCCCGGTTGCCGGCCACGCTGCCGCTGAACGTGCAGACCTCGGACGGCGGCGGCTACGACCCGTACGCCGCCGGCGCCGCACTGACCCTGCACGCCACCGGCGTGCGCAACGCCTACGACCTGACCTGGCACCGCAACGGCCACCTGTACGCACCCACCAACGGGTCCGCGGCCGGCGGCAACACCCCGGCCACACCGGTGCCGCTGCCCGCCGCCTGCACCCGCCGCGGCTACACCGGTCCCGCCGTGCCCGCGCTGAACGGCGTGCCCACCTCCGAGACCGACTACGTGTTCGACGTCAAACCGGGGCGCTACTACGGCCACCCCAACCCGGTGCGCTGCGAATGGGTCCTGGCCGGCGGGAACCCGAGCGCCGCGACGGATCCGTTCGAGGTGCCCGCCTACCCGGCCGGGACCCGCCCCGACCCGAACTTCGACCTGGCCGGCACGTACGACGCCGGCCTGCACGCCTCCGCCAACGGGGTCCTGGAATATCGGGGCAACGCGTTCGGCGGCGCCCTGGACGGCAAGCTCCTGGTGGTGCGCTACTCGGCCGGCCAGGACATCCAGACCTTCGACGTCGCGGCCTCGGGTGCGCTGAGCAACCGGACCACCGGGCGGCCCGGCCTGACCGGTTTCAGTCAGCCGCTGGACGTCACCGAGGACCTGGCGACCGGCAACCTGTACGTGACCGAGCTGGGCGCCAACCGCATCACCCTGCTGAAGCCGCGGTCCTGACCTGCCGCCCTACCCGGCCGGTGTCCTTCCGGGCACCGGCCGGCGGCAGCCGTCAGCGCCAGATCATGTCCACCTGGTGCTCGAACGTGACGAAGCCGGCGCGGGCGAACGCGGCCGCCATCGGCCGGTTGCCCACATCGGTGGCGGCGCGCACCCACGGGTAGTCCTGCTCGGCGAGCAGGCGCGTCCCCGCCGCCAGGATCTCGTCGGCGTAGCCCCGCCCCCGGTGCGCGGGAACGACACCGATGTACGCGATGATCGGGTTGTACCCGTTGTGCGCCGAGATGACGAACCCGACCGGCTCGCCGTCCGGCAGGACCGCGACCCGCCACCACGCGTGCGGGCTGGCGTAGCGTTCCAACTCCTCGCGGTACTGCAGCTCGGCGGACTCGCGGGCGGTCATCCGGCTCAGTTCGTCGCGGCTGTGCGCGTCGAGGGTGCCCTCCAGCACGAGCGCCATCAGGCCGATCAGTTCGGCCGCGTCGTGCGGCGCCCGGAAGGTGAGCCGGCCGGACTGCTCGGCGATCGGCGTGCCGGGACGCCACTCCAGGCGCAGCCGCTCCACGAACAGTCGCGCGCCGGTCTTCTCCAGCGCGGTCATCCACGGGGTGCCGGCGGCACGCCACCCGGGCGGGAGGTACCGCGTGTAGTCGGGCGGCGTCGCGGTGAAGGGGGCGGCGGCTTCGAGAAGGCGTACGCCGTCGGCCTCGTCCGCGACGTCGAAGACGTCCATCAGAGCCGGCTGCGGATCGCCGGGCCGTGACCACCAGCCGGCCCGGGCAGTGACCCGGTCGCCGCGCAGGGCAACCCACAACCATTCCGGGTGCCGGCGCCCGGCCGCCAGTTCTACCGGCCCCCGCACCCGCGGCACAACCCGTTTACGGATCCGCCGTCGCGTAAGGTCAGGGTTCGTCATCCCGCCTCGCCTTCCGGAGTGTCCGACCTGACCGGGTCAGCCGTCGTGGCGACCACCGCAGCGCCCGCCCCGCCGTCCCCGGTGGCGGGCCGGATGTCGTTGTGGCTGGTGCTGGCCCTGGTGGTGGGGGCGTACGGCGCCGGCGCCTCGCTCGCCTTCGAAGGTTTCGGCGCGCCCTCGGTCGTGGCGCTGTTCCTGCCGGCCGGTGTCACCCTCTCCGCCCTGGTGCTGAACCCGCGCCGGCGCTGGCCCTGGATCCTGGGCGCGGTGGTCGTCACCGAGATCGTGGTGGACGTGTCGTACGGCATGTCCGCGCGGTGGGCCCCCGGTTTCGCGCTCGCCAACTCGGTGGAACCGCTGGTCGGGGCGCTGCTGCTGCGGCACTGGTTGCCGGCCGAGGTGGACCTGCGGCGCCGCCGTGACCTGCTGGTGTTCCTGGGCTGCTGCGTCGGTGCCGCGCCGGTCGTCGGTGCCGCGATCGGCGCCACCACCCTGGCCGCGAGTTCCGCCGCGCCGTGGCCGCAGGCGTTCGTGTCGTTCTGGGCCGGCGACGCGACAGGCGTCCTGACCGTGGCCGGTGGGGTGCTGGCCTGGCGGTACAGCCCGGACCACACGTCCGGGCCGCTGCGCTGGCTGGTCAGTGTCGGGGCGGCGGTGGCGGCGACGATGATCGGTTTCTGGCCGCACGACATCCCGCTGTTCTACCTGCCCATCCCGGTGCTGTTCGCGCTGGCGTTCAGCCAGACCCTGGTGGTGACGCTCACCGCCGGCATGGCGATGACGGTGACGGCGAACCTGATGACCAGCACCGGTCACGGCCCGTGGGCGGCGCTCGACACCTCCGAGCAGCTGATCACCATGACGTTGCAGCTGTTCCTGGCCACCACGATCCTGGGCGCCTGGACCCTCGCCGTCGGCGTCGCCGAACGTGATCGCGCCCGCCGGGACACCTCGGTGGAACGCGCCGCCCGGCTGCGGCTGCACGCCCTGCAGGTACTCACCACCGACCTGGCGAAGGCCGCCACCTCTGCGGAGATCGCCGACGCCGTCGTGCGCGAGGGCCTCGGACTCATCGCCGACCACGGCAGTGTCGCGATCGCCGTGCCCGGCAGCACCGAGATCGCCCTGTGGACGTCCCCGGACGTGCCGGCGGGCGCCGAGGCCCGGTACCGCCGGATGCCGAGCAGCACCGCGACCCCGCACAACGACGCGATCCGTACCGGACAGCTCGTGTTGCTGGAGACCCGGGCCGAGGCGGTGGCCGCGTACCCGCATCTCGGGGAGCTCTATCAGGCGCTCGAGGTCAGCAGCACCCTGTGCGTCCCGATCACCGGCGACACCGGCCCGGTGGGGTCGCTGGCGTTCAGCTTCCACCGCGAGCACGGCGCCGACCCCGAGGTGCTGGCGTTCGCCGAAACCCTGGCCACCCTCACCGGGCAGGCGCTGCGGCGGGCGCAGAGCTACGAGCGGGAACGCGACGCCACCCGGCAACTGCAGCAGGCCCTGCTGCCGGCGCTGGGCAGCGGACTCGGCGGCATCCAGGTCTGCGCCGACTACCGGCCCGCCGACGTGGCGCACCAGGTGGGCGGCGACTGGTACGACGTGTTCGCCGTGCCCGCCGGCCGGATCGGTTTCGCGGTCGGTGACGTCGTCGGGCATCAGCTGGCCGCCGCGGCGGCGATGGCGCGCCTGCAGTCGGCGCTGCGGATCCTCGCCCAGAGCGCACCCGGCCCGGCGCGGGTGCTCGACGACCTGGACCGGGCCAGCGCCCTCATCCCGGACGCGGGCACGGCCACCGTCGGATACGCCGACTACGACCCGGCCACCCGGCTGCTGCGGTACGCCTGCGCGGGACACCTCCCGCCGCTGCTGGTCACCGGCGCCGGCGCCGAATACCTGTGGGGCGGCCGCTCGCTGCCCCTCGGCGTCGCGCCCGCCGCACGGGACCAGGCCGAACTCGTCGTGCCGGACGGCGCCGTCCTGGTCCTCTACACCGACGGCCTGGTCGAACGCCCCGACGAGCACATCGCCACGAACATGCGGCGACTCGCCGACGCCGCGGGCGGCCTGCGCGACCCGGACGCGGAAACACTGTGCCGGCACATCCTCGAGTACATGGTCGGCGACGAGGTGCTCGGCGACGACACCGCCATCCTGTGCGTCCAGTTCGCCGGCCCCGCGCCGGCCGCGTCAGTGGCGCACGCCGACGGGCGGATCATGCCGGTCCCGTCCGGAGGCGGTTGACACCCGTAGTTCACGCCGATCATGCTGACGGAGCATTTTGGGGCTCCTCCATGTCAACCCCGGGAAGGTGCCGCAACCAGTCATGTCCGACTTCGAGACGCACACGATCCACCAGGACGGCACGATCGTGGTGGCCCTGGCCGGTGAATGCGATCTGCGCAGCCGCGACGAAATGATGGCGACGCTGCTGGCGGCGGTCGGCTCCGGCGACCCGGTCACCGTCGACCTGGCAGGCGTACGGTTCCTCGACTCCAGTGGCCTGCACGCCCTGGTGACCGCGCACCACGCCGCACGCGAGCGCGCCGGCAGCCTGTACGTCGTCAACGCCACCGGCACCGTCGCGACCGTCCTGCGCATCACCGGCGTCCTGGACCTGCTGCGACATCCGACACTCCCGGCGCAGGCCGGCGACTCGCAGCAGGCCGATCAGGATGACTGAGGCGAACACGGCTGCCGCGCCGGTCGAGGTGATGGCCTACAGCGAGCCCGGGCAACTGCCGGCGGTCCGCGCTTTCACGCGGCAGCACGCCCAGGATCTCGGTCTCGGCCCCGACGACGTCGAGTCGCTGGTCATCGCCGTGAGCGAACTGGCCACGAACACCCTGCAGCACACCAGCGGCGGCGGCCGTGTCCGCATCTGGGCGGAGCACGGCCAGGTGGTCTGCGACGTCGTGGACGGCGGCCCCCTGCGGTCGCTGGGCCGGCAGATGCCCGCGGCCGACGCCGTACGCGGCCGCGGTCTCGCCATCGTCGAACGGCTGTGTGACCAGGTCGATGCCATCGCCGGCCCGGACGGCACCGCCGTCAGACTGCGTTTCGCCCTCACGCCCCGCACCGTCTGATCGCCGTCTTCCGGCCGATCACCGGGTCGGCGGTATTGCCGCCGCCCTGTGGTCGCGTCCGCCGGCGTCGCGTCCGCGCCCAGATGTTGATCTGCTGGCGCTACGAAATCGCTGTGATCATGGGGTTGGAACCGCGATTTCGCATCGCCAGCAGATCAACATCTCGCCATGGACGGCGCAACCGCGAGGTCGGATCAGTCGCGGGTCGGTGCCGGCAACGACGGCGTGATCGTCAAGGCGGTCAGCAGCGCGGCCAGGTCGTCGAGGTCGGTGATGTGGTCGATGGTGTGGTCACGGCCGATGGTGGCCTGCGGCATGGCCGGCTCGGCGGAGGATCCGGGGCTGCACGCGATGACGGTGCCGCCGAAACGGTGCACGGCTGTCGCACCGGTGGCGGCGTCGTTGCCGCGGCCGGACAGGACGACGGCGATGGCTCGGGGGCCGGCGGCGACGGCCAGGGTGGTGAGCAGCAGGTCGGCGGAGGGCCGGTGCGGCGGCAACGACCCCGACATGATCAGCGCGATGGTCATGTCGCCGGTGATCAGGGTGTGCCGACCGGCCGGCGCCACCAGGACGTGGCCCGGCCGCAGCGCCTCGCCGTCGACGGCGGCGGTCACCGGCAGCGCGGTGCGCTGGTCGAGGATCTCGGCGAGCTTACTGACCCGCTGCGGTTCGCTGTGCTGCAGAGCGAGGACCGCCGCCGGCAGATCGGCCGGCAGTGGTGCCAGCACGCGGGTGAGCGCGTCCAGGCCACCGGTCGAACTGACCAGCGCGATCACCGGAAACTTGTCCATCACGCCTCCCTTTCCCGGCACAATCCCGCCCCTGAGCTTAAGGCTCGCCCGTCTCCGACATCGTGGACGGGCACCCGTCGGGCGGGTCGGAGATTCGGGTCGAATGTGTCGGTGTCGCGGATGCCGGGTAGCTGTGGGGTGATCTGAAACGTCGATGGAACGGAGTCAGCGGCATGGCTGCCACCAAGACTGACAAGAACCGGACGAGCCGTAACGACACTCCGAACACCCCGGACGTGAGCGAAAGCAAGATCGCGCGGATGAAGGTCGACGAGCTGCGCCGCGCGTTGAACAGCCGCGGCGTCAAGGGCACCGAGGGCCTCAAGAAACCAGAGCTGGTCAAGAAGCTGATCAAGGCCGAGGTGCGATCGACCAAGGGTGACCGCAAGAACCCGACCAGCGGCAACGACACCCCGAACACCCCCGAGGTCAGCGAAAGCAAGATCGCCCGGATGAAGGCGGGCGAGCTGCGCACCCAGCTGGCGCGGCGCGGCGTCAAGGGCACGGACGACATGAAGAAGCCCGAACTCGTCGAGCGGTTCGTCAAGGCGGAGCTGAAGTCGGCGAAGAAGGCCAAGAGCGGGACCTGGTCCACGAAGGACAGCCGGAAGAACCCCACCAGCGGCAACGACACCCCGAACACCCCCGAGGTCAGCGAAAGCAAGATCGCCCGGATGAAGGTGGACGAGCTGCGTGCCGAGCTGGCGCGGCGCGGCGTCAAGGGCACGGACGGTCTCAAGAAGCCCGAACTGGTCAGCAAGCTGGTGCGGAAGCTCACCGGCAAGGGTACGAAGGCGTCCGCCGCGAAGTAGCCACCGGGAGGCCGGCGCGGTCAGCGGTTCCGCACGGGTCTCGCACGACGCCTGGCCGACGGCGTGAGCAGGGGCGTGTAAGCCCACAGCAGCCCGGCGACCAGCATCGCCGCGAACAGGCCGGCGACCGACAGCAGGCCCACGAGCAGCATCCACATCGTTTCCATCACCGCAGTCTGCACGCCTGCCCCGGCTCCGCGGCCGGGGCAGGCGTATCAAAGGCGTCAATATTCGGCGGCTCGGCGCGCCCATCAGCGGTGCGCGGGCGCCCAGGGTGTGGCCTGTGCTTTTTGTGCTCGGGATCACCTGGACGTCCGGATTTCCGGGCCAGGCGGCGTCGTTGGAGTCAAAGGCCCGCCGACCCGGCGGCCGGCACCCGCCGCGGTCCGATCCGGCGGCAAGCCAAACCATCCCACGACACCGCAACGCGGATCGCGCACGCGAAAGGAGACATCGTCATGCATCCGTTTCCCGAAGAGACGCTGCGTGCCGAGGCGCTGTTCGCCTCAGATCTGCAGGCGTCGGAAGAGGTCAGCCCGGAGGCCGTCGACGACGTGGTGGTCCAGGTGCTGCGGCGCGACGGGCCGTGTGAGTGCGCAGCCCGGATGGCGTACGAGTTCGGCGAGCACCCCGACACCGCCGTACGCCGGATGCGGTGGGCGCGCCGGATCATCCGGGGCCTCGCCACGACCTGACGCTCTGTGGCGGGCGTCACGCGCACGCCGGGATTTCCCGGCACCACCGCCCGGTTGTACCGGGAGCCGGTGTGCCATGTGTCCCAGGGCCTCACCCATTGCCTTCGCGGAATACCGTTCGGCTGGAGCCGCGTCGCGCCACTCGCCTTCAGGCGACCTTGCACACCGGCCTTCGCGTTCAGCGGCCCGGCGCCCTTCGGTGCCGGGCCGCCTTCTTCCGGTGCCGGGCCGCCTTCTTCCGGTGCCGGGCCGCTTTCTTTCGGTGCCGGGCCGATCCTCCGTGCCCGGCCGCTTGCGGTGCGAGGGCCGCTTCCGGTGCCTTCGCCGACGCTCCGAGCGATCCGCCGTACGGAAATTCGTCCCGAATCCGGGCATGGACGCGCCCCGGCCGGGTAGCCCGCAGATCATGCGACAGGACAACTACCCGAGGCCGGTGTCGGACCCGGAGACCGAAGGCTTGCCGGGCACCGCCGACGACGACTCCACCGCGTACGACGACGTGGACACCGGACGCCAGGCGGACGGCCCCGACCCGGCAGCGCTGCCCGCCGAGCGCGCGCAGGCGGTGGACCGGTTCGGCACCACGGCGGAGGAGCAGCGGGCCGGCGAGTCGCTCGACGACCGGCTGTCGCAGGAGGAGCCGGACATCCAGCCCGACGACCCGCTGCAGTCGCCCGGGGCCCTGGCCGACGAGGCGATCGACGAGCAGGGCGCGGCCCAGGCCCGGCTCGACGCCGACGTCTACGGTGAAAACCCCGTCTCGGACCCCGATTCGAAGGTCTCGATGTACGACTTCGGCCGGCTGGACGGCACCTCCCCGACCGCGGTCGGTCGCCTCGTCGAACCGGACGCCGGATTCGGTACGGACGCGGAGCCCGACAGCGTCGCCGCCGACGCCGGTGCCGCCGGTGGCGGTGCCAGCGCCGAGGAGCTCGCCATCCACGAGACCGAGGCACCCGGCTACCGCTGAGCCGGCGGCGCCCAGCATCCGGTCGCCGGCCGGCCACAGCTGGACGATCACGACCTCGTGGGCCATGTCGAGACGGTGACGTTGTGGCGGCCGACGGGACCGAAGGAGCTCGCGCTGGCCGAGGACTCGGGCTGGCGTGCCTGGCCCCGCGCCTGCCGGATCAGCCGATTTTCTGTCCGGTCCTTCTAGCGTGTCTCTGGCTGGAGGCCATACTCGGCCAGCCACTGGAGCAGCTGCTGGCGGGCGGTTTCCACGAGGCGGCCTCCGGTGAAACGGATGTCGTCAGTCACCTCTGCCACGCAGTCCGCAGGAGGCACGAAGCGCTGTGCTTCCTCGTCGGTGGTGAACTCGGCCTCCGCGAGGACCAGACCCTGTAGATGGCCGTCGAAGACGTCAACGCCCAGGGGAGGCACGCTGAAGCGTGTCTTGGACAGCAAGGTGGCCGGCAGCCGGGCGAGCAGGTCGTACTCGGTCGGCGACAAGTACGTGTTAGTGATCAGTCCCTGAGCGGCGCCCGGCTGAGTGACCGGCACTTTCTGGGTCAGTTTGAGTTCGCAACCGCCGTCTGGCCAGTCGGCGCGTCGTAGCCGCAGGCGGGTCCCCACCAGATACCGGTCGGTGATCGTCCGGGTGGCCGTCACTGCTGCCGGTGGTGGCGGTTCAGCTAGGAGGAACCGCCGCTCCCGTTCGACGCGAGCGTACTTTCCCGGACGAACTGACTCGCCTCGAATGCTGCCGGCCTTGTCGGTCATCAGGAGAGCTTGTCAGCAGATGCCGTTCTCCGGCAGCGCGTTTCCGTGGCTTGCGACGTCACATCAGCCTTGCCCGCTGGCAGATCTCGGCGGCGTAGGTGGTCCAGTCTCCGTTGGAGAGTTGCTGCCATTGGATGGCTGACTTGCGGAGGTCTTGCCGGAGGTCGGACGCCTCCCCTGGCAGCGGTGATCGAGCGGCGCTGTCATTCCAGCGCTGCACGTGCCTCGGCCAGGATGGTCGGGGCGGTGGTATTGGCCAGGGTGTGCTGCAGGGCCATCCGGTAGGCGACGTCGAAGGCATCCCGCGCGGCCACGGCCACGTCGGGCGTCACCCCGACGCCTTCCCAGTTGGTGCCGGTGACCGGGTTGATGGAGCGGGCCACCGGAACCGTGATTTCGAGGGTCGGTGTGATCGGGAAGGCGTCCGCAGGGTGAGCACCGCCCTTGGTGGTCTCCCCGACCAGGGTCGCTCGTCTCTGCGCCTGCAGGTTGTAGCAGACCTCCTCGGCGGCCGAGAAGGTGGATTCGCTGGTCAGCAGGTATACGGGCCGGTCGAGGTACCGCTCGCCGGGCAGCCACGCATGGCTCCAGAACTGACGGGTCTGACCGGTTGCACCCTCGTAGATGCTGTTGAGATGGGTTTCCCCGTCCGGGAAGAAGTAGCTCGTCCAGAACACGGCGCCGTCGGGAGATCCACCCCGGTTCTCACGAAGGTCGATGATCAGCGCATTCGTGTGTGACACCAACTCCATGGCCGCGGCGATCGCGCGGCCCCCGACGCCGGCCGAGGTGACGAACCGCAGGTCCAGCAGGCCGACGTTGCCGTCCAGCCGCTCCACCCGCGCGATGCCGTAGTTGGTGAGTCGCTGCTGCTCTCGCCAGACCGCCTCCGTCTCGGACTCCGTGAGCGCGTCGCGGGCGGCTTTCGTGCGTGGGCGTACCCGTAGATGCTTGTCCTGACAGACCTCGAACAGTTCCGCCGTCAGCCGCCGGCCGAGGGCTTCCTCGTCCAACCCGTCATACTCACCGGCGGCCAGTCGCCGGCGGATGCCGTCAGCCGCCTCCTGAGCCCGGTCGGCAAAAATGTATCTGCCACACAACAATTCCAGCGCCTTCTCCACGAGATGTGCCGACGTCGGTGCGTCATTTCGATCACTCATCATTTGGGATCCCATTCACTCTTCGGCATGGTGGACATGTCGCCGATCGTCGAAGTCAGGGTGCGGCGATGAAGGCGTCACGCCAGTGCTGGTGCGGCTTCCCGGACGGAATCCTCAGCTTCCGGCTGATCCGGACCGCCGGCCGGCGTGGCGGCCCGCAGCGCGGCGTCGACTCGGCGGTTGCTGGTCATGGTCGCGGTGACGGCGGTCATGGTGAGGAGGAGGCCGGCTGCGGTGTAGAGCGGGGTGCGCACGTCCGACGTGGAGGCCAGCCAGCCGCCGAGGAAGGCGCCGAACGGGGCGGCGCACATGGCGAGCATGCGGGAGGTGGCGGCGACCCGGCCCATGAGGTGGGCGGGGACGATCGCCTGTCGCAGGGAGGGTGCTATCACCATCGTGGCGCCCATGCCCGCGCCGCAGACGGCGAGCGCGAGGCCGGCGACGTACGGGTTCGGGGCGGCGGCAAGGCCCAGGATGGCGAGTCCCTCGACGGCGGCTGTGACGGTCAGTGCGGTGCCGGTGCCGAGTCGCCGGCTGAGGGTGGAGGCGACGCCCGCGCCGAGCAGGCCGCCGGTGGCCTCGGCTGTCAGGAGCAGGCCGAAGCCGTAGGTGTCGATCCCGAGGCGGTCGTGGGCGAAGAGGGCCAGGACGGTCCCGACGGCGGTGAAGGCGATGTTCCCGACCGCCGGGCGCAGCGCGAGCCCGAGCAGCACCCGGTCCCGCCAGACGTACGAGGCACCGGCCCGCGCCTGCCGCAGCAGCGACTCCCGGGCCGGCGTCGCGGGCCGGGGCACGGCGGGAAGCGACCGGACGAGCAGTGCGGAGAGTGCGAACGACACCGCGTCGGCGAGCAGTGGAACCGCCCGCCCGAGCGCGAGCAGGGCACTGCCCGCGGGCGGCCCCACGAACCCGGACATGGCGGTCTGGGCTCCACGGAGGCGGGAGTTGGCTCGCTCGAGGAGTACGGGTTTGCGGCCCAGCAGATCCGGCAGGTAGGCCGTGGCGGCCGTGTCGAAGAACAGGCCGCCAAGGCCGAGCAGGAACGCGACCGCCGCAAGCAGCGGAATGCTCAGCATGTCGAGTGCGGCCGCCGCGGCCGGTATCGCGAGCAGCACCGCACGTGCCGCGTCCGTGATCCACATCGTGCGCCGGCGGTCCCACCGGTCCACCAGCGCGCCGCCGAGCACCCCGAACAGCAGCCACGGCAGCGTCCCGGCGGCCGTGACGACGGCGAGTGCCATCGGGTCCCGGGTCAGCGTCAACGCGAGCAGCGGCAGCACGGCATGCGTCACCCCGTCACCGAGCGAGGAGATCGTCTGCGCCGTCCACAGTCGTCCGAACCCGGCCGGCAACGTCCGGACGTCCGCGCTCATTCGGCGCTCCCCTCGGCCTGACCGCGCCGCTGCGGGTGGAACAGGGCGAAGACGAGCGACGTGTCGGGCAGCGCCGGGTCGGACAGCTTGCGGTACTCGTCGGCCAGCGCGTGCAGCCGCGCACCCAGCTCCGCGAACTGTTCCTCGGTGAGCCGCAGATGCGCCATCCGTACGTGCCGCTCCGCGTCCGCCGGCGCGGCCTCCAGGTCTGCCACCGCATGCCGCATCAGCACGTCGGGGCCGCCCTCGCCCGGGTCCGGCAGCTCGATGGACCGCGCGGCCATCGCGTAGTACCGCTCGGTGACCCCACGGACTTTCCGCGTCCGGACCACCTTCACCAGGCCGGCCCGTTCGAGCAACCGCACGTGATAGCTGGAGCTGCCCTTCGCCAGGCCCACCCGGTCGGCGATCTGCGTGATCGTTGCCGGCTCGAAGCGGAGCACGGCCATGATCCGATGACGCGTGAGGTTGGAGACGGCGCGCAGCTGCTCGTCGGTGGTGACGTGGAACGTCTCGGGGACATCGTCGGCAGGCATGCGCTCAATGGTCAACGATCCTTGACCATTGCGCAAGGGGTCTCCGTGCGACCTCTCACCGGAGATCCCAGAACCCGGCGCGGGACGGCAGCGCCCGGCATGCACCGGCCGGCACACAGCACAGGGGACCGGCGCGGCGAGGCGATTCACCCTCGACTGGATCCGCGGGAACGAGATGGCGCGACGCTACCTCGACGGGTTTCCCGGCGACGGGGACGTGGGCGTGGTCGCCGTGATCGACAGCAACCCGGTGGGTGCGGTGTGGGGCCGCGCCCTGCCTGCCGAGCGCGCCGGCTACGGGTTCGTGGCGCCCGATGTCCCCGAACTGACGCTCGGCGTCGTGCCGGAAGCGCGTGGGCGTGGCGTGGCGTCCCGTCTGATGACCACCGTCGTCGACCTCGCCAGGCAGCGCCGTATCACCGGCCTGAGCCTCAGCGTCGAGGACGGCAACACCGCCCGCCGCCTGTACGAGCGCTGCGGTTTCGCGGTGGTGGGGCGTAACGGCGACTCGGACACCATGGTGCTTAACATTTCTCAGAGCGGTGACGGTGATTTCCAGCCCAGGGCTGCGACTTGATACTGCAACCCGATGTCGTTGCTTACGGCAGTTCAAGTTGATTGCGGTAGTGCCCTGACGATGGCTCGCATCTTCCGCGTACAACTTCTGATGGACGCGCGGACCGGACACCTGCGATAGGTTTCTGGCGAATGTCCGAACATCGAAGGGCAATCGATGCGAGCGACAAGGCACTGGCGCGCATCCGTTGCGTCACGGGCGGTGCGGCAATGACCGCGGCCTTGCCGGCCGGCAGCGACCTCACCACCCGGGCCCGGCGCCGGGAGGGCCGCGTCCTGCTGGCAGCCGCCCTGGCCAACGGGCCGGCCGAGCTGCTGGACTTCATTCTCCCGCTCTGGGCCGGCACGGCCCTGGGCGCGAGCGCCACCCAGGTGGGCGTCCTGATCGCCGTCGAGCTCGCGGTGTCGGTGGTGGTTCGCCCGTTCGCCGGGATACAGGCCGACCGGTTCGAGCGCCGTCATGTGGCTGCCGCCGGTGCGCTGATCTACGCGCTGTCCTGCGCCGGTTACGTCGTCGCCGACAGCCTCCCACTGGCCTGGGCGGCCGCGGTGCTGGGCGGCCTGGGTGGAGCGCTGTTCTGGGTGGCCGTCCGGGCGATGGTCGGTGAGCGGCTGGCGGAGGACAGCGCGGTCTATCCGCGGCTGACCTCCGCGGAGGAGACCGGTGCCTGGGTGTCCTTCGTCGCCGGGCTTTCGCTGATCGGCATGTCCGGATACCGGTCGGTCTTCCTCGCCTGTGCGTGCGCGTGTCTGGCCGCCGCAGTGGTTTTGCTGAGTGCGCCCCGGCGGGTGGCATCCCCCGCGCCGGCCCTTCCGGGCAGCGTGGCCCGGCGGCTGCGACCGATGCTGGTCGCCGTCGCGGTGACCATGGCGGCCGAGGCGGCGATCGCGCTGCTGCTGCTCCTGCACCTGCAGCGGCACTTCGAGCTCGAGATCCTGCAGATCGCCTACGTGTTCCTTCCGGGCGCGATCGCCATCGCGGTCCTACCGGAACGCCTGCACCGATTCGTTCTGCGCTACGGCCGGGTCCGGGTGCTGGCGCTGGCGTCGGTGCTGAGCGCTGTCTTCGCGGTGGGCCTCGCGTGGGCACCCAACCCGCTGGTGATCGCCGCGCTGTGGGTGCTCAGCGGGGTGGCGTGGGCGGCCGTCATCCCCATCCAGCAGGCGGTCGTGGCCGAGGCCTCCGGAGCTCAGGTCGGCCGCGGCATGGGCCTCTACGAGTCGGCGGTCCTGCTCGGCACGCTGGCCGGATCGCTGCTGGCCGGCGCCCTCTACGACGAGTTGTCGTGGCCGGTCGCCTGCCTCGCCACGGCAGCGGTCATCCTGACCGGTGCGGGCCTGGTGCCCTGGTCGGTGCGAGCCCTGGGAGTCGTGGACAAGCCGGCCGGCTCGGCGGAGCTGGGCGTCGGCACCCCGGCATCGATGCCCGAGCCGGTTTCCGGGCCAACTGCCGGCCCGGCCTCCGAGGCGGCTCCCGAGCCGGCCGGAGTTCCCGCGGAACAACACGATGCTAGGCCGCCTCGATCCCGTTTCCGGTCGCTCGGACAGCACTCGATGATCTTCCTGGTGGTGCAGATCGTCCTCGCCGCGATCGATCTCTCCTGGTTGCGTGACCTCGGAACCGGAGCCGTCGATCCGCTCTCCAACACCAGGGACGTGCCCGTCGACGGACTCGCCGAGGTGGTGTACCACGCGGGTAGGATCTGGGCGTTCGTTCTGGTGATCGATGTGGTGTGGACCGTCGTGACATCGCTGCGGCGGCGCCCCGGGAGGTGACTGCGGCGGCCGGCACGGTGGAGCCGTGCGGCCATTCCCCGACCGGGTGGCGAACCTACAGGGGTGACGGCCGGAGCCGCCACGAAAAGCCGCGTCAGACGATGTCTGGCTGACCTCGCGGAACGAGGGTTGATTCTGGGCGCGTTCAGCGGTCCCGCTAAATTCCATACGCGCGGATTGCGGCTAGATCAGTGAGCTGCGTGAGTCATCGCGTCCGTCCATCGGCTTTTCTCACGAATGTCATGGTTCCCACGCCGGTGACGACTCCGATGATGGCGACGAAAGGCGTTGGGTCCAGGTCGCTCATCTCCTCGATCGCCAATCCGGTGATCGCACTGAGGGCCGTGCCGAAGAAAATGAGGCTGAGCGCGGTTACGACCGCCCATTTTTGTGCGGTGACAAGCAGGCGATCAGCGGCCGAACGGATCATCCAACAAGTAAACCATGCAGGATCGCCAATGAGGACTTCGGCTGGGGCGCTACGACCGGCATTGGACCCGCACGGAAGAGCAGGCGGCGGCCTATGCCTGACCTCGGGCGGTCGCACCGAGCCCGCGCGGACGACAAGCTCCAGCCCGACGAACCCAACGGCCTGCTACCGCTGCCGCCCATTCGGGCCCCGTTCTCACGACCGAAGCCAGAGGATTAGGGTCAGGACGTGACTGACGACCGGATCCGTGAGCTGGTCGCAGCGATAGCTGACGGTGTGACGGCTACCGCGGAACAGTTGCAAGGTTTGACGCAACCCGAGATCGAGGAAGTTGAGCGCGATCAGCCGGCGCCGCTCGCCCGGAGCTATCAGCAGTTCCTGGAGTTGGTCGGAAGCGGTGCTGGACGCTTCCTGCGGGGCAGTGACGTGTTCTACCCATCGGTTCTTGGTCTGGGTCAGGCTGCTCGTGCGCTGCTGGAGGAGAACCAGGTCGAGTTCGCATTGACGAACGAGGACCGGGTGATCCTGATGCATCAGGGCTACCAGTTCGATTTCTTGCGGGGCGCCGGCCCGGATCCCGAGGTCTGGTCCTTCAGCGAGGGCGCCATGGTCGTCGCGCCGGCCGTCAGCTTCCCACGCTTCTCCGAGTGGTTGGCAGCGCACGTCGAGCAGCAAACCCAAGCGTGGGAGCGACTCGTCCCCTGGTACGAGGACCAGAAGGCGAAACCACCGGGACAACCGCGAGTCTTTTCCGGTCGGTTGAACCCCGACGGCAGCATCACGGAACAGTTCTAGGCTGACAATTAGCAATTCTTACGGTTGCGCCTTCCGTAGCTAGACCTCGTCACACTTCTCCCAGAACTTTGTCCGGAGCCTGTGCCGCACAGTTTCATCCAGATCGATGCCACCGCGGCGGTCAGATAGATCAGTCAGCAAGGCCTTGTCGATGTCTCGGGGAATCGATGGCCTTCCGGCCATCAGTTCCGTCAGCGCCTCTGCGGTGGCGGACCTGCGAAAAGTCGCCAGAACGTTGGTGACCACCGAGTCGATCTGCTCGGCGAGGTAGGCGGGATCCTCGTCCGTTGCCGAGCCCGCAGGCTCGCTGCCGATGGTCGCACCGGACTCCAGTACGGCCGAGGTACGGTGCGCGTACGAGCCTCCCTGCGAGGTGACGCCGTTGGGCGTAGCTTTTGCTCGCGGTCGCCAGCCTTGCACCTCGACCTTCGTCACCGTCTGGTCGATGGTCTCCGGAAATATCGTTTTGAGCCCGTCGGCGGCGCGAATCAGATGTCTGCTGATGGCGTGGGGCTTGTCCTTCGCGTCGGGAACGGCGAGCAGAATCACCTGTACGCCGTGGGCTTGGGCCTCCTCGACAGCCTCGGTCAGATCATCGTCTCCGGAAACGAGGATGAAGACGTCTGCGGCTCCGTTGCGTGCGTGCGTCACAAGGTCAAGACCAATGCGCAGGTCAACGCCTTTCTGCTGGCCCTCCCTGCCGAATCGGCCGAGTCGCAACTTGACGTTCGACAGTTCGCCGATGAGCTGCTGCTGTATGTCAGGCACGCCGTCTCTGGCGGAGTCATACCAGTGCACCCGCAACACCGGCAGCCCTGACAACGCCTCGGCCTGCTGGACGAGCGCGTCAATCAGTGACTCATAGTCGACCTCGATCCCATTGCGAAACGACGTCCCTGTCACCCGGACAGCGGTGGCGCTGAGCAGATAACCGACGTCCACGTAAAGGGAGCACATGGGCCTCACGCCCCACAGGATGCCACCAGCCCCGGAGTGATGCGGACCCAGGTGCGTTCGACGCGCGGTCCACGCACACACATCAGCTGCTCTTTCTCATTGCTCCAGGACCCCGGCCGACCCGAGCCCGTCGCGGGTGACCTCAGCCGACGGCGTGTCCGTCTCTTTGAGCGAGGCGGACGGCAGGCCCGGCGTGCACGGCGCTCACCCACTCCCGTCCGGCCGTGGTGCACCTTGGCCCGGCTGCCCCGCAGCCACCGCCCCCGCATCGCCGAGAGCCGGCCGAAGGCGACCCAGATGGCGCGCGGCCGGTATTGCCTGAGCGCGCCGCAGCGGCGGGCCGGCGGTATTGCCTAGGCCGTCGACATCCGTCGGGCGGGCGGCAGCGCCCGAGCGGGCGGTATCGGCCGGGCCGCGGTCCTGAAGCAGTGAAACAAGCAGCCGAGATGTTGATCTGCTAGCGCTACGAAATCGCTGTGATCATGGACCTGAAACCGCGATTTCGCACCGCCAGCAGATCAACATCCCCGCACGAGTCCCCCGCAGCGGCCCACAGCCACGAACTCACCAACCACAACCCACAGAAAAGCCACAATCGATACTGCAGACCCGCTTGGCCAAACCACAGGGACACCCCCGGCCGCCTGCCCCGCCAGATCCGCTCAAGGCCTCGACCGCAACAGGCCTGGCAGGTCTTCACGGAGGCACCGACCGACGCTGACCTTGACGCCGGGCGGTCTACGGCTTGCCGTCCGCACCGGGCCCTGAACGGGCGCTCACGACGTAAACCCGGTCACCGCCGCCCGGGGTGTGACGTCGGCGTCAGTGGATCATTGTTTGCCGGGCAGCGGCAACGGGGCACCATCCCAGCGCTACAGACATCACCGAGGAGCGCAGCGTGGAAGTCACCGGAATCATCACCGCAATCGTCATCGGCCTGGTCATCGGCGCTCTCGGCCGCCTGGTCGTGCCCGGCAAGCAGAACATCCCGATCTGGCTGACCCTGGTGATCGGCGTCGTCGCGGCCCTGATCGGCACGTTCCTGGCCGCCGCCATCGGCGTCGACGACACCGCCGGCATCGACTGGATCGAGCTGGCGCTGCAGGTCGGCCTCGCCGCCGTCGGTGTGGCCCTGGTCGCCGGCACCCGGGGTCGCCGCCACTGACCTCTCAGCCGCAGGCCGCTGAGCCATCAGCAGCAGGTCGCTGAGCCATCAGTCGCAGCGAGCCGTCACCCTCCCCCGGGTGGCGGCTCGTTCGTGTTCGCGGCCCGTTCAGTCCTGGATGATCGAGGAGACGACGTGCCGGCCGGCCTCGCACAGCCAGAACGGGACGCCGCCCTCCGACACCGGGTGCAGGCCGCGCCCGTGCTCGGGGCAGACCGGCCAGATCCGGTTGCGGTCGTGACCGATCCAGTCCTGCACGTTGTCGGCGACCATGACGGCCACCTCCGCGAAACTCATGCCGGTGATCCGCCCGCCGTAGCCGCCGGCGCGCACCACCCCGGTCGGTTCCTGGTCGTCCGGCGGCGTCGTCACCAGCTCCAGGCCCGGCAACGGACCCAGGTCGGTCTCCGCCTGCCGGGTGATCGACCGCAGCGCCCGCCCGGCCAGCTCGACGCGGTGTGCGTACACCAGCGGATTGATCCACTCCACCGGCATGGCGCCGTTGCCCGCGTACACCGAAGTGATCCACTCGAGGAACTCCGGCTCCTCGCTGTCCGGGTCCCAGTCGAACGGCTCACCCTGCGCCAGCGCACCGACCCACCGGCGGAACCCGTCGTCGCGACGCGGGTCGTCCACATCCAGCCCCATCTGCCGCGGCGTCCTGAGGTGACCGGCTGTCAGGCCGGCTCCGCCGGTTCCCAGAACATGGCCTCCTCGTCCAGCTCCGGCACACAGTCGGCCCGGCCGGCCAGGGCGGGGGTTCCGTCGGTCAGGGCCCGGGCGGTGTCGGCCAGCATCGCGGTCACCGACGGCCACAGCGGACCGCCGCGTACTGCCGACTCGTCGTCCCATCGCATCACACAGCCGTGCTGCGGACCGGGCCGGAGGTCGACGAACAGATTGGTGTGGCCGTGATCCCAGGCGACCGGCAGGAACTGGCTGCCGAACACCGTCGTTTCGCCGCCGGCCGGTCCCGTCGCGTCCGCCTCCGGGCTCACCTCATAGGACATCAGTTCCCGGCACTTCGCCCGTACTCTGATCGCGTCCGCCGGACCGAGGGGCAACTGGCCGGGCGGCAGGAGGTGGACGGTGCTCTCCGGGTCGAAGCCACCGCCGGCCAGGCGCCACCAGGCGACCAGGTCCGCTGGGAGCGGGCCGCCGATCTCGGCGGCCACGGCGTCGATGTCCGCCTCGGTGGCCGGCGTGGTGAACCATTCCATCTCGATCAGCTCAGGATCGCGATGCTCGTCGAGCCAGCGCACGATCAGGTCCCAGGACACGTCGACAGCGGGGTGCATGGCGGGCATTGTGGCACGCCGCGGCCGGCAAGCCTTGCGAGCCGGGGAGACGGTTCAAAGCTACGGGCGGGTCACGGGCCTTCGCCGAGAGAGAACGTTCGTGCGCGCCCATCACGTCGAGCACGACCTGACCAGAGACAACGCGGTAGGACCACGGTGGTTCGACGAACGTCGTCCAGAGTTTTGTGCCGTCCACGCGCCAAGCGGCGAACTCGAGTTCGGCTGACATGAGCACCACGTCGTCGTGCTGACGCCAGGACCAGAATTCGCACCGCGCCTCCTCCACCCAGTTCCGGCGCCATCGGCCGGACCGCGCCTGATAGGCGATCAGGCGAGTGCCCGCGCCGATGAACAGTTGACGTTGCTCATCCGTCCTGGTCGCTGTCGCCCGCGACGGGGAAGTCATCCCAGAGGTCGGCATGCCGGCGCCAGGCGCCGAGGATGGTCGGCGGCGTCAGACCGACCAGGAGGTGCGTTCCGCCTATGGCGACCGCGAACGGGCTACCCCACACATCACTCACTCTGTGATCATGCCTGGGATGGGCCTCGCTGACCGTGGTCGGCGGCATGCCACTCGAAGCCCAGATAAACTGCTGCGCCGAGCGGGTTCCCACGAGCGCGTCCCGCAGCTCCGGCCCGACTGCGAATCAACTCACGGCGATACGCCTGAATAGCGGCAAATAGAGATGTCTACCCTGGTCAGGTGCCGGGCAGCGGTGCACCGTCGTGAGGTTCTCCCCGACCGACGACCGCTGCTCGGCACCATGCAGGTATACGACCATCACACTCGCGTCGCAGTTGAGTTCGTTCGCAAAGCCGGACAGTCGGCCTCAGGAGTAGAAACCGGCCCCATAGGACTCATCGGTGACGATGAAATCCTGCGGCCGGTTCTCGCGTAGCCAGCGGTAGCGCTCGCTGAACTCATCGAGTGCCGCAGGAATGCCGCATCCACGAGCGCGTCTTATGGCCTGCAAGCCATGAATGATCCGATGCTGGACAATGTACTCGTCGACCTCGGGCCAAGCCTCCACGTGACCATCATGCCAGGACAGCCAGCGCCCGCGACGCGGCACGAGCACGCGTCGGCTACCGACGACGGTTGACCGTCCGTAGTGCGGATTGCGGCAGATCAGTAAAGGTAGTGGCCTGCCCGATAATGCAGTTGTTGAGCGCTCCGCCCGTCATTACGGTGGGCACCGTGACGGCGGATCTGTTCGACGCGGCAGCGATGTACGACGACGACTACCTGCACTTCTTCGCCTCGGCGGAGGGCGACAATGGGCCCACGCACGGTCCTGTGGTAGGAACGGCGTACGCCGCCACGTCTGGCGCCACTGACATCGTCTGGCGGCTGCTGGATCTGCGACCTGGGATGAGCGTGCTTGATCTGGCCTGTGGTCACGGTGCGCTGGCCAACAGCCTGGCGGCCCGTGGCTGTAAGGTCACCGGCCTCGACTCGTCGCCGGTCTTCCTCGACCGGGCTCGCACTGACGCCGCGGCGATGGCCGTGGACGTCGAGTACGTCTCGGGCGACATGCGACAACTTCCGGCATGGACCGGCCGGTTCGACCGTCTGATCAACTGGACGACAGCCTTCGGATACTTCGACGACCTCACCAACCGCAAAGTTTTGGATGAGATGACGCGGGTCATGCGGCCCGGCGGGCGGATGGCCATGGATTTGGACAATCTGCCGAGGTTCCTGGCGTCGTATACGCCATCGCGGATCACCGCCGTCCGGGACAACGGTGACATGCTTGTCGACCGCAACCACTTCGACCCGCTGAGCGGGCGGTTCGAGGTCAGACGCACGGTGGTTCGCGACGGTCGAGCCCGTGAACTGACTTTTCTCAAGCGATTGTTCGGCTTTCCTGAACTGCGCGACTGGTGCACGGCTGCGGGGTTCACCACCGTGGCAGGGTACGGCGAAGACGGGGAGCCACTGCATATCCAACACAATCGGATGATCCTGATCGCGGAGCTGCAGTAGCACCTCACCAGCATCTCCACGTGCTGTTCTCGGCAGTGCAGCACGTCACCCGCGGCACGGAGGACGACCAGCGCCGGTGACGGGTTGCTGCAGGCTGGTGTGCCCGATCGGCGGCAGATCCGTGCGAGCTCCGCCGCCAGGGACTCTTATCCTCCGCTCATGGAACCGGTGAACGTACTGGCGATCGGGATCGACCTTGATCTTGTGCGGACGGAGGATGGTGGGCGGGCAAGGCCCCTGCTCGGCGGCTATGCCCCGGAAGGCCGGTTCACGTATCGGCCTAATTGGGGGCTACCCGGCTGGCCGGGAGGAAAGCAGACCGCAGGACCCGTGCTCGGTTTCTCACGGACCGACGTTCGACCTGGTGAAGGTGTCCGGGTGATCGTGGTCGCGCTGTTTTTTGAGCACACTCCGGACTGGCGAGACGTGGGGCCGGGTGACGTACTCCGGATGTATGAGGGCTCCCGGATCTGCGGTCACGGGCGCGTCGCTTGGGTCAAGCCCGCCACCTGGCCCATGTCCGAAGACGAGCAGGACTGTCTGGCCACGTGGCTGATCCCGACCTGACGCGCAGATATGACCGCTCATCGGCACGAGCGTGCGTCGGCCGGCACCGGACCGAGCCTGAGAATGCAGCCGGCCCGGTCCGGGTGGCCGGGGCCGGTCACGGCACTGTGGCCCGGGCCTGGTGGGAGAAGGCCCGGCGGACGGCGAAGACGTTCTGCACGGCCGGGTCGGTTCGGGGCAGCCGCTGGCCGGACGCGTCGAGGATCGCGCCGGGGACCTCGAACCGGTAGACGACGTCGTCGCTGGCCGCGTCGACCGTGACCGCGGGGTTGGTGACGACGGCGAACACTCCCGGATAGCCGGTCCGCATCTCGCCGGCCAGATAGTGCAGCTGTGCGTCCATGCTGCGCAGCATCTCCACGCCGAGTGCCCGGCCCTGATAGACGTGGGCGAACAGCCCGGACCGGCGGTTCGGGGAGGTCCACTGCGCCAGGCCGACTCCGGGCAGGCAAGGGCCGCCGGGCCGGGGTCGCATCATGATCTCCTCCGGGGTGAAGTCGACCACGACACCGTCGAAGTTCTTGGCACGCGTGGGGTGGCTCGCACTGCTGCCTTCGATCCGCGACGGGATGACCCCGGACTCGGCCAGCAGGTTGCCGACCACGCCCGCGGCGCCGGCGGCCGGGAATCCGTACTGGTGGATCAGCAGGCCGGTGGCGTACCGCAGCCGTTCGGTGAGGGGAACCGCCGGCCAGTCGCCGGCGGCCGGGGTCACCGCGCCGGGCGCGGGCGCGAGGATCTCCAGCACGTCACCGGCCGGTGTCCAGGCCAGCGTGCCACCCTCGAAGTCGGAGCTGCGGCCGTCGGCGCCGTCGGGGTACTCGTCGGTGATCGGGAAGCCCCACGAGCCAGCCGGGCCGCCCAGGCTCTCGTAGTACTCGCGGATCCGGCCGTGCACCTCGTGCATCCCGCGTTCGGGATGTGCGGTCAGCAGCGCGAACTGGTGTGGCCGCAGCTGTCCCACGCCGGCTGTGTCCATGGGGCCGGTCGCCTGGCCGGGATCGATTCCGGCCAGGCGCATCCGGTCGGCTTTCTGATCGAAGTCCGTCTCGGTTGCCATCTGTCACCTCGGTGGGTTGGTCGTATCGAATCGCAGGCCGGAGTCCGCGTTGCCGCTACCGGCCTGTTTGACCCGGCCCCGCCAGGAGTAGTGCCGTCCGTCGTATCCGCGGGCCAGCTGGTCCACCATGGTGACGGCGCAGCCGGCGCCGGTCACCTCCTCCTCGTGCAGCCGGCGCAGGTCCGCCATGATGCGGCTGCGGGCGGCCCGAAGACTTCCGGTGGGGGTGTCCAGCAGCCGGGCACGGACGAGCATCCGACCGGCGTCGGCGATCATCGGGATCCAGGTGGACGGTACCGGGGTGGCCAGCCGCCAGATGAGCTCGTACGCGCTGGTCGTGGCCGGGGTGAGGAGATCCGTGTCGCCGGGCGGGCGGTTCTGCTCGACGCCGAGCCCGGCCGGGCCGACGACGGTGTGTTCCATCGCCCAGGCCAGGTTCGCCATCTCGTCGCGCTGGATGGTGACCCGTTCGCGGGGCGCCGAGCGCAGCGCCCCAAGAGCGGACGGCAGCACGACCAGCAGCGGTTCGTCACCGTCCGGCCCGGTGTCGCTCTGCGGCCCGGCGCCGGGCCGCGGCGCCGCGGAAGGCTGGAACTGCAGGCCGATGTCGCCGTGCCGGGTCGTCGCGTCGCTGACCACGGTCGCCACGCCGAAGGTGTCCCGCACGATCACCCAGTCAAGCGCGGCGACGCAGCCGACCGGCACCGGCACCGGGGCCAGCAGCCAGTCCGGGCTGTAGACGGTGGCGAACTCGACGGCGGCCATCTTGACCAGCCCGGTGGGCCCGCTGCCCGAGGTGAGGCTGACCGCGCCGTCCTCCAGCTCCCAGAAGCGGTCGCTGGGCGCACCGGGGAACGTGATCGGTGCGGCGAGCGCGGTGCTGACCGCGGTTCCAGTGGCGCCGTCGCGGGGCGGGACCGGGCCCAGCGCGGCGACGGCCTCCGGGGTGGCACGGTCCAGGGCGTACCAGTCCAGGCCGTCGCCGTCGTATTCGCCGGCCTGCAGCACGAGTTCCTCGGTACGGCCGGGCAGGGGCGGGGCGGCGATGGTGAACGCGTACTCCAGCCGCTCGTTGACCCAGGCCGGCGCTGCTTCGGGGTGGTTCACGTCGGCGAGGCCCCAGCTGTTCCGAGCGCGTACCGACCAGTCGCCGATCAGCGTGTCGAGGCGGGACACGTCGTCCGGCGCCAGACCGGCCAGGATTTCCGCGGGCAGCCCGGCCGTCGGGGTGGTGCCGGCCGGCCGGGTAGCCATGCACCGCAGGATCGCCGCCCCGTCGATCGTCGCGCCGTGCAGCAGAGTGCGGTACCGCTGGTCGACGGGTCCCTCGACTCCGGTGACCGGTGGCGGGTCGAACCGGGTCCCGGCGTGGCCGCGCAACCGTCCGGCCACCACGTTCAGGCCGGCCGCGTGCAGCGCCCGGGTCAGGTCACGGCCGGCCCGCACCCTGGCCCGCCACGTTCCGGCGCCGGCATACACCAGCTCGGGCTCCTGCTCCACCAGAGCCTCCAGCGGGCGGCCGGGGTCGAGATCGACGGTGGCGCCGGTCGATGCGCTGCCCTGCGGAAGGTATCGGGTGAACCGCGACCAGCTCGTCTGCACGTCCACGAGGACCGCGGTGCCGCCGTCGCTGCCGGTCAGCTCGCCGAGCTGCCACTGCCGGGCGAGGAACCAGAGCGGGTCGGCCACCGCGGCGGCCAGGCCGATGCCGGGATCGGCGGTACGGGCGTGCGGTTCGATCCGGTCCCAGACGATCGTCCCGGTCATCGCGGCTCCCGCACCTTGATGCCGAGCTGGGCGAGCCAGTCGCGATTGCGGGCGACGACGGAGTCCGACAGGTTGATACCGGCCATCCGGGGCAGGCCGTCGCGGAGATTGGTCAGCGGCAGCAGCGCGCCGATCTCCGACTTCGCCAGGTCCTCCAGTTCCACCGTGCGCAGCCGGGCCAGTTCGACGGTCTCGGCAATCGTGGCCTGCAGGGTCTGCCAGGACCAGCCCTCGGCGAGGTTCGGGCAGACCGCGAGCAGCACGCTCTGCGGCGGCCGCGCATCCGGTCCGTCGTAGTGCAGCGCCACCCCGGTGTCGGTGGCGGCCACCTCGGTGTCCATGGCGTCCTTCCCGGGCTTCATCGCGAACGTCGGCAGCGTCTCGGTGACCTCGTCCAGCACCAGAGCACTGACCGTCGACCGGTCGACGAGTGCGGGCGCACCGGCGACGACCAGGTGCACGCACGGGTCGGTACCCCGGTTGGCCGGAGGCAGCGGGCCGCCGACCCAGCGGTCGCCGTCGCGCCAGGGCAGCTGGACGGCGGTCAGCGGCTCGGGCGTGCCGCCGCCCGCTTCGACGAACAGGCGCAGGTCGTCGTAGGCGGCGATCCGGTCACGGACCACCGCGAACCGCTCCAGCAGGGCGTGCGCGCCACCGCCGGTCAGCTGCGCCTCGGGGACGCGGTACGTGCCCAGGCCGGCCGGGGTTGCGGCGACGGCCACCACGGCGTCCCCGCCGACCCGGCGTACCGCGTCGGTCAGCGCCTGCGCACCGGCGGGGGCCGCGCAGCAACGCCGCAGCCGTTGCGTCCAGTCTCCGGTGGCCGCCTCCGGGTCGGCGGTGGCGACGATCCGGGAGACGTCGGCCAGCATTCCGGATGCCGCGGCGGCACAGCCGCGGGCCGGGCCGGCCGTGGCCGTCCCGGCGACGGGGAACGCACCGGTCAGCCCCGCTTCCGCGAACGGCTGGAACAGGGTGTGCGGCACCGCCCGGTCGTCGGTCATCTCGGGGGCGCAGGCGGCCGCCACCGCGGCGACTCCGGCGCTGAGCGCGGCGAGGACCGTAGCGAGATGGTCCGCGATCGGGTGCAGCGCCGCGGCCGGCAGCGGCGCCGGTGCCGTGGCTGCCGGGTCGTCGCGCTGCGGCGGCCGGGCCAGGTCGGCGGGTCCGGCGGGCCGCGCGGCGGCCAGCACCACCGCGGCCGCGGCGGCCATCGCGAGCAGCCGGGTCCAGGATCCGTCGCCGGTGTCGAAGACCCGCAGGTCGCGGGCCACGGCGGCGAGCTGCCCGAATCGTTCGGTCAGCACGTACGGTCCGCCCGATTCCACGACGACGTCCAGCGCGCCGATGCCCAGGTCGGCGACGCTGTGGCGGGCGTCGACCGGGTGACCGCCGGCGTCATGTCCGCTGACCCGGACCCGCACCCTCCCGAGATCACCGAGGATGCCGCCGGCCCACGCCTCGACGCCGGGGGCCAGGCCGGCCCGGACGTTGCGCGACGCCTCCGGTGGCGTGTCCGGGGTCGTGTCCAGGGTGAGCAGCAGCCGGTGGGTGACCATGGTCCCGCTTGCCGGGGTGCGCAGGACCTCCACGTCGGCGGGGAGCGGCAGGCCCTGTGCCTGAGCGGTGAAGATGTCGCCGGCCCGGTCATGGCGGCCGGACACGAGTTGGTGCAGCCCTTCCGCGACGACGGTGTCGGAGATCGCCTGGACGGTGACGTCGTGCTCGTTGAGGATGCCGCTGAGGCCCGTGTCGTCCGCGCGCAGCTGCCGGATCGCGCCCGGCCGGGCCGTCCAGGCCCGCCACGCCGCCAGCCCGTCGAGCACGTCCGGTGGCGCCGGCTGCTCCGGTTCGGGTGCCGGCTGATGCTGCGGGAATTCCTTGCGCAGCACAGCGACCCATTCGTGCAGCCCGGCGTCGCCGAGGCGGCGTTCCAGCATGGATCCCAGGACCGCGCCCAGGGGTTGCCCGTTCGCCACCGCCTGCAGCACGTAGCGGGCGGTCCGGGCGCGCCGCGAGGTCAGGTCGAGCGAGGCAAGGGTGCCGGTCTCGACCGGATCGCCCTGCCGGGCGCCGCGGTGGTTCAGTTCGGCGGCGCGCAGCACCGCGGCGGTGCGGGCCTGCGCCAGCGACGGCGCGTGGCAGGGCCGGACCGTCCGGGTGGGCCGCACCACGGTTCGGTCGGACAACGTCGGCTGCCATGGCGCCGGGGCGGACTCCGGCGGCCCAGGTTCCGTCGGCCTGCCGTCGGGGCCGGTGGGAAGCCGCAGGTCGACGACCACGCCCCAGTATCCGAGGTGGAGGCCCTCCGGCCGGGCTGTGCGCATCCGGTCCAGCCGGCGGGTGGCGATCGAGGTGAGCCACGCGTCGAGCCGGTTGGCGGCGGTGGCCAGGACTTCGCCCACCAGCTGGGTGTAGACCGCAGCGCTGATCCGCCCGGCCCGGCCCTCCTCGGCGAGCACCCGGACGCCCGCGACCGTGGCGTCCCGTAGCGGGTGTTCGGCGATCTGCAGGTCGTCCAGGTGACGGCGCAGGACGCTGTCGGCCCGGATGATCACCGTCTCCGGCGCTGGCGGGCGGAACGGTGGCACGCGCGGTGGAGCGGTCTCGGCGAGGCTGGACCGTACGAGGTAATAGAGCAGTTGCGGGGGCGGTGGTTCGGTGGGGCGCCCGTCGGCCAGGCCGGTGAGGTACTCGGCCGGGTTGCCGGCGATCAGGAGATTCAGATCGTCGGCGGGGCTCTGCTCCCACGACGGCAGATGCGTCCGCTCCACCCTGTCGAAGATCTTCTGCAGGGCCACGTGGGTGTGCCCGGCGAGGGAGTCGTCGAGCCGGACCTCGACGGTGCTCCGCCCACCGGCCGCCGGGACTTCGATGATGGTCGCCGTCAAGCCGTCGACCGCGGTCACCGAGGCGGGGTCGCCGGTGATCCGGCTGACCTTGTAGTGGCCCGGGTCCGGCACGGGGCCCTGGCCGAGGATGCGGTCCACGGTGTCGAAGCGCCGCCCGGCCACCTGGACCCAGAACGGCCGGAGCCTGCGCAGCACATCGACCAGTGTGGTCAGGGAGTCCTCCCCGGGTTCCGGCATCCACGCGGCCAGCGGCAGGACGGGCAGCACGCCGTACGGCTGACGGCCGATCCGCAGGGTGGGCAGCGGGCCGCGTGCGCGCACGTAGTCGCCGGCGTGGTGGCCGAGGAACCTGATCTCCGTGTCGTCCCGGTGCGGCGCCCAGCGTGCCTCGGTGCCGTCCGCGGTGGAGCGCCGGATCAGCAGGGCCGGAGCCTGGGCGAAGGCGGCCGGGAACAGGGCACGGCTCATCGCCGCGGCGTGCGCCGGCCCGGGGTCGCCGCCGTTCTCCAGGCCGGACAGCAGCGCGTGCTCGAGGCCCAGGGCGGTGCTGAGTGCCGCGGCCGCGGTGGCTGCGGGCACCCCGCGCAGCGCGCCCTCCGCGGGCGGTGCGGCCGGCTGCTGGAAAAGCCGCCGATAGCCGGCGAACACGTCGCCCGTGCGGGTCCAACCGGACCGGGCGCCGTCGTGGTTGTTGGTCGGCGTGCCGGCCGGCAGGAACCCGATCCGGCCGAGCGCGTCCTGGTCCTCGAACAGCTCGGTAAGACGCGCCGTCTCGGTGAGCGGGTCGTGTCCCGCGGACGGGGCCCGAATGCCCAGCACGACGAGCCGATCCAGGTGGGTGCTCGTGGGCGGCCGTACCGTTCCGTCGGGGTCAACCGTGCCCAGGTCGACGCAGGTCGCCAGGCCCCGCGCGCAGGCCGCGTCGAAGTCGACGGTCCATCTCAGTTCCGCGTCGGCCAGCAGCCACGGCTCCGCCGGCACGAAGGCCAGCTTCTTGTCCGGTTCCGGGCCGACCGGGACCGTGGTGTCGGCGCGGGTGATGTGCGCCGACAGAGCCAGCTGCTCCCCCGCGTACCCGAGAACGATCCATGAGTCGGGCAGCAGCCGGGCGGTGGCACGCGCGGGCGCTGCCGGCAGGGCTTGACCGGTGCGGGTGGCGCGGGCCACGTGCAACGCGCGGCCGACGCCTACCCGGCGGGTGAGCACCTCCCAGGCGGCGTGGCGCCGGTGCTGCCGGCCGGCCGCCGGTTCCGCGGAGTCGGCGGCGGCGTGGTCACGCCAGAAGTCCTGCCCGGCGGCGATCTCGGCGGGTCGCAGCCCGATGTCGCCGGGCACCACCGAGATCTCGTCCGGGTAGATGCGCACCCGTAACACCGGCATTCGCCGCGCGTCGGTCACCGCGCCGGGGCCGTCGAGCGAGCGGTACCCGAACCGGGTCTCGATCCGGACCGGCAGCAGGGCCACGGGCAGGGCGGGGTCGAGATCGTTCCACAGGTCGTCCGGAATCTCAGGCACGTCCCTCTCCTCCGAGCAGGTACTCGTCGGCGGGCAGCAGCACCCGGAAGGGCGGCTGGTACAGCGTGGCCGCGACGTCCGCGGAGGTGGTGCCCAGCCGGTCCGCCACCGCGGAGATCAGGTCGGGCTCCGCAGTGCCGGTGTCCGTGGCCCGCAAACCGAATCGCGGTTCCTGCGGCGGCAGGGTGAGGCTGATGTGCCAACCCGGCTTCGTCAGCTCGTCGGCGGCGATGGCGATAGCGGCATAGGTGACGTCCGGATCGAGCCGGCCACGGAACACCTCGGCCGCGGTGTTGAGCCCGCCCGGGACCTGGGGGATCCGCTCGGCGGTGACGATGATCGACGGATACCGCCGGAACAGATCCCCTTTGATCACCAAAACGGCCTGGTCGACGTCGTCGACGGTGTTGTCACCCAGCCGGTCGCGCCAGGCGGTCAGCGGCGGATGATCCGGCCCGCCGGCCCAGAAGCGGCGGAAGCAGGTGGCACGGGGATCGGCCGGGAACCCGCGCCAGCGCAGTTCGCGAACCATCTCGTGGTTCGCCCCGGCCAGGAACGCCTCGACGAACCGCCGGTTGGCGGACAGCAGGCACACCGAGTTCGGGGTGAGCGTGCCGGCCCCGCCCAGCACCCAGTCCTGGTTGAGCGCCCGCAGCCGCTCGACGGCGGGCGAGCCGAACCGGGGCTCCGCGTGGATGCGGTCCAGCGGGGTGCGCTGACTGAGCCGGTCGGCGGCCTCGGTGATCGGGTTGGCCCAGGACAACATCGCCGTGTACGCGGTGTCGGGGCGCAGGGCGTCCAGTACCCGCTCGCGCGGGCCGGCCGGCGCCGACAGGACCGACATCCCCACCGGCATGCCCGCGGCGAGGTCGGCCCTGTCGGAAACGTGCGAGGTGTCGGGCTTGTCGGCGATGCCGGCAATGATTGTGGTGACCATCGGACGTACCGGGACACGGCCGGCCGCGGCAGTCCGGCTGACCCGGGCGGCCACCCTGGCGAACGTGGGTGACAGCACCGCCGGCGGAATGCCGTCCGCGGCGAGGCCGGCCAGCACGGTCCCGGTGCCGTCGGCGTCGCGGACCCGGCCCAGGACCGGAGACACGATGGCCATGACCTCCTCGCCGGGCAACTGGGAGAGCCGGCGATGGATCGGATCGGCCACGACGGCGCCCAGCTGTCCCCACCCGATGCGCTGATTGGCCTGCTGCACGGTGTGCAGCTGGGTCCAGGCCTCGGCCATCAGCTCCTCCTGGTGGCGCTGGACGACCTGGGCGCCCAGCCCTGCCCCGATCCGCTCGGCCGGGTTGAGGTTCAGCTCGTCCAGCCATGCCGGAGGCGGGGCGGAGCCGGCGTGCCACTGCCCGTACACGGGTGGACCGACCACCGGGTCGCCGCCCGGCCCGGTCGCGGTCCTGTCGAGCAGCTCCCGCAGCCGGGCGGCCAGTTCCGGGATGGGCCCGTCGTCCGCGGCGTGGTCGTGGCGGGCCAGGGCGGTCGGCACGGCCAGGACCCGGCCGGCGAACAGCGGTGCGGTGCCGGGCGGCTGCAGGCGGGCGGCGACCGGGTCGACGGCGACCGAGCGACGGCCGAGCGCGCCGCCGGTGTCGGGGGCGCGGCGCAACCGGCCGGCGAGCAGTCTGAAGTCGCCGGCCGGTGCGGTACGGAACGACCAGTGGTCGTACACCGGCAGGGTGACCGTTGCGGACCGGTCCCACACCGCGGAACTGCCGGCCGGGTCGCGGCCCAGGCCGGCCAGCCGCCCGTCCTCGAAGACCGGTACCAGGCAGGCGAGGTAGCCGCTCTCCGGCCGCAGGCGGACCGGGGCGAGCAGCCGGGACCGGACCACGTCGCGGTCGTGCGGTGCGGCCCGCAGCACCTGCCGCGCCCGGTCCTCGTCCGCACCCACCTGCACGTGCGCCCAGTCCCCGGCCCGGGCGGGATCCGGCAGCCGGGCACCGGCACACGACACCACCGGATTCGGGGCGCCGGCCCGGGTCTGGACCGGCGTGGATCCGTCGTCCGGCAGGACCACCAGCATCACCCAGGGCAGCGGCCGGCCGTCCACGTCGAACCCGAACAACCAGGGCAGGTCCGGGTCGTCGAATTCGATGCCGGCCAGATAGTTGGGTTCCATCGCCGGGACCCCGGGGCCGGGCAGGCGGCGGATGATCCGGGCCGGGTCGACCCCCACGACGTCGCCGGGCCCGTACAGCGACAGCAGCACCGCCACCGGGTCGTCGTCGCGGGCCGGGACGTCGCCGCCGTACTCGGCGTGCACCTTCACCGAGATCCGCACCTGGCGGCGGCCGGCGGTGCGGAGTTCGGTGGGCCGGGCCCCCGCGCCGCGTTGCGAGAAGGCCACGAACTGGAGGGTCATGTCAGCTCCCAGGCGTTGACAAGTTGCAGATCCCCGGCTGCTGCGGACGCCTCGAACGCGGCGTACGCCGCCCCCGCGGGCAGCGCCACGGCGTCGCCGGTGAGATCGGCGAGGCGGTTGCGGGAGGTGACCCGCAGCTCGGCCGGGGAACGGAGCTGGAGGAGCGGCGCGGCCACCCGGACGGCGGGGGCGGCGACGAAGGCCTCGGCGATGCGGACGCGGGTGACCGGCGAGGCCTGGCTGCCCTTGATCACGACGGACTCGCAGTCCTCATCGTCGCGCGCCGCGAACTCGCCGAGCCGGTGCTCGTCGACCGTCAGGTCGAATCCGCCGGGCAGGTGGTCGTATCCGGTGGTGCTCAGCTGTGCCTCGCTGCCGCGTTCGAAGAACTGCTGCGGCACGAACGGCGCCGTGCCGGTGGCCGCGATCGGCTGGTCCCGGTCGGTACGGATTCGCAGGGTCACGGGTGTGCCGAGGGGAATGCCGTCCATCCGGCTCAGCGCCTGTTCCAGCGGCACGGCATGCTGCCGGAAACCGAGGCGGGCCAGTGGGTGCACGCCGGCGGTCGCGGCATCCGGGTCCCCGCCGCCGGCGGTCGCGGCGTGCGGGCGCAGCCGGGCCAGCGACGGCACGTCACGCGAGGTCGCCTCCCATGCATCCGCACGGCGCAACTGGGCGCTGAGCACCGCGACCGGGTCCGGCGCGCCCGGCAGCGGGGTGTCCGGCTTCTCGCCCCAGACGATCTCCGGCAGGTCGATGGAGATGCTGAAGAACAGCACGCTGATGCTGGCGTGCCCGGTGATCCGCCACGGCGCCGGCCCGCACAGTCTCCCGGAGAGTTCGATGCTGGCGAACGACATGCCGGCGACCCGGACGCTGACCGACGCCTCGAAGGAGACCTCGAACCGGAAGTACGGCGTGAAGACGAACAGCGCGTCGAAGGCCAGGTGGCCGCGCAGGCTGAAGATGGCCAGTTCGACACCGAGGTCCACCCGGGCACCGAACTGCACCGAGCCGGTGGTGACGGCGAGGTACGCCTCCAGCCGCAGCTCGACCAGCGAACCCAGGTCGAGGCGCATCGCGACCCGGCGCATCCCGGCCATCCCGGCCGGCGGCGGGAACGCCGGGTGAAAGCCGCCGACGGAGAGCGCGAACAGCGCGTCGGGGCCGGTGCGCAGGCGCAGCCGCAGGTCCCCTTCGATGCCGATGAACAGGATCCGCGATCCGTGCAGGCTGGCGTCGACGGCCAGCCCACCGGCATCGACCCGGCCGACGACCAGGGCCTGCAGGCAGATCAGCGGCAGGGCCGGGGACGGCAGGTTGACCACGACCCGGCCGACGACGGTGACCGAGTCGTCGGCGATCAGCACGCCGATCGTGGCGGACACCATGTTCTGCGGTCCCCAGCCGACCTTGACCATCGGACCGACCACGAAGGATCCGGGCCGGCGTGGGAAGCACCGTTCCAGCACCGGCAGCAGCCGGTCCGCCTCGGCCGCCGGGTCGTGGGGGAACAGCAGCCGGGACAGGTCGCCGGAGCTGACCGCCGCGCTGACCTGATCGCGGTCGGGGGCCCGGTTGATGCCGATGACCCCGCCCACCCCGATCAGCAGCAGCCCGAACGGCAGCGGGATCGGCGGGTTGATCTCGCCACCCAGCAGCAGGATGAGCCCCGGTGGCCGGTCGGTGTCCAGCACACCCGCCGCGGTCACCGTCACCACGCCGAGCGAGGCCAGCAACGCCATCCGCCATCGGCCACCGGCCTGCTCCAGGGTGCCTCCGCCACTGGCGCCGGGCAGGGTGAGCGCGGCCGTCACCCGCCGGGGCGGCTGCGGGCCGTCGAGTTCCACCGTGAGCCCCGGTCGCCCGTCCGCCGTGAAGCTGATCCGGGCGCCGATGCCGACCCCGTCGGCGCCCAGGCGCAAACCGGCGAGGTGCAGGTCCACCGAGGCGGCGACGCCGATCGTGACGACGCCGTCCGCTGCGGAGCCGGCGATCCGGGGCTCGATGTCGAACCGGTTCTCCCCCATGTCACACCACTCCCCGGTGTCCCGGGTGCAGTTCCGGTGGCGCGCCGGCGCGGAGGGTCAGGGTCGGCGTACAGCTCTCCTGGATCGGGCTGACCGCGACGATCCGGACGAGGTCCGGCGGCAGCAGCGCTTCCGGTTCCACCGTCAGCGCCAGCCCCGGCTGCTCGGAGGTGCCGAAGCCGGCGGTAGCCGTCCAGCCAAGCCCCGCCGAGGGCAGGACCACCGAGATCCACAGATCGCCGACCGACACGCTGACGCCGTCCGGGGCCGGGACCTCGCGCCCCAGCCGCAGGATCAGTTTCAGCCGGCAGGACCCGGCTCCGGCCGGGGCGGGGATCGGGCCGCCCACCGGGATCTGCCACCGGCCGGCCCCGCCCGGCGTCACCTCCACGACCAGCGGCCCCTCCGGCGACGAGGTGATCGGTGTCGTGCCGGCCACATCGATGATCACGCCGCGGTGCGGCGCCTGGGCGTCCAGCACGGCAAGCGTCAGGCTCGCCGTCGTCCCCGCGGTGGTGAAGGTGAGCCGGTATCCGGCCGACCAGTCCCCTGCGGCGCGGACCGCGTGCAGCGCCAGCCTCTTCTCGGGATCGGCCTCGACCAGGCGCATCATCCCGAACAGCAGCAGGGTGTTCCAGTCCGGTGGCGCGACGAGTTCACGCAGCCGCCGCATGGGGTCCTCGGTGAGCTGGACAGCGTCCGTGGCCGTGTCCCCCGCGGCGGAGAGGGTCTCGGCGAGCAGCGCGCCGACCGCCGCGGGCATCTGCTGGGCCTGCGCGACGGCACGCTCCACCAGCGTGATCAGCACGTCGGCGAGAGCCTGCGGGTCCGCTGCGGCCCCCACCTCACGCCGTCCCGGCCATGGCGGCCCCGCCGGAATCGCCGGCCGCATCAGCCCCGTACCGGTGAACGTCACTTCGCACACCGGGAAACCTAGGCGCGGTCATCAGCATTTGTCTGCGAACAACCTTATTGCCCTAATGGCTGACCGTCATGCGCCTCTCCGATGGGCGCCGCCGCACTCGAACGGCTACCTATATCAGTATCGATAGTGATAGCGTTTTTCCCATGACGGGGACCGGAGACCATCGACTCGACGTGGCGTTGCACCCGGTGCGGATCCGGATCCTGCGGGCCGTCGCCGGCGCCCGGCTCACCACGCACGACCTCGTGGCCCTGCTGCCCGACGTCCCGCACGCCACGCTGTACCGGCATGTGTCCACCCTGGTCGACGCCGGCCTGATGGAGGTGGTGGAGCAACGCCGGGTGCGCGGCGCCGTGGAGCGGGTCTATGCGCTGCCCGCGCAGGGGGTGACGCCCGACGCGGCGGCCCTGGGCAGCGCGACGCCGGCGGACCACGCGCGCTGGTTCACCGCGTTCGTGTCGGGTCTGCTGTCGGAGTTCTCCCGCTACCTCGCCCGCGACGAGGTCGACGTCGCGGCGGACGGTGCCGGCTACCAGCAGGTCGTCCTGCATCTGACCGACGCGGAACTGGCCAAGCTGTCCGCCGACCTCAACCAGGTCATCGGGCCGCTGCTCGGCAACGAGCCCGGCGCGGGCCGGGTGCCCCGCCTGCTGGCCACCGTGCTGGTGCCGACCGACCCGCTCCCCCGCCCGGCGCCGGACGACGCTACCGAAGGGAACGCGTGATGACAGTCAAGATCACCAACCTGACCAAGCGGTACGGCCGGGTCACCGCCGTCCATGATCTGTCGTTCGCCGTCGCGCCGGGCGTGATCACCGGTTTCCTGGGTCCCAACGGCGCCGGCAAGACCACCGCGATGCGCGTCCTGACCGGCCTGGTGTCGCCGACTTCGGGCACCGCGACGATCGACGGCCGGTCCTACCGGGAGCTGCCGCACCCGTCGCGCACCGTCGGCGCGGTGTTCGAGAACAGCGCGTTCCACCCCGGCCACACCGCCCGGGACCACCTGCGCGTCTACGCCGCGATGGGCGGTCACCCGGACAGCCGGGTCACCGAACTGCTCGGCCTGCTGGGGCTCGGCGACGCCGCCGGCCGCCGTACCCGCGAGTTCTCCACCGGCATGCGGCAGCGGCTGAGCCTGGCCACCGCGCTGCTCGGCGACCCGTCGGTGCTGGTGCTCGACGAACCGAGCAACGGCCTCGATCCCGAAGGGATGCGGTGGCTGCGGGAGTTCCTGCGCGGGCTGGCCGGCGAGGGACGTACCGTCCTGGTCTCCAGCCACGTCCTCAGCGAGATCCAGCAGCTCGTCGACGACGTGGTGGTGATCCGGCAGGGCGAACTCGTCGCCGCCGGGCCGCTGTCGCGGCTGGCCGGTCCGCCGGCGGTGCTGGTGAGCTCCCCGGACGCCGACCGGCTCGCGGCGGTCCTGCGGGCGAGCCGGCCGGGCAGGGACGCACCGCGGGTCGACGCTGCCGGTGACGGCCGGCTGCGCGTGCAGGGCCTGGACGCGCCCGGCATCGCCGACCTCGCCGCCGCGCACCGGCTGCGGGTCCACGAGCTGGCCGGCGAGCACACCAGTCTCGAGCAGCTCTATCTGCGTCTGACCACCGAGAGGGCGGCCACCACATGAGGAACCTGCTGAAAGCCGAGATCCGCCGGATGCTGGCCACCCGCCTGTGGAGTGGGTTGCTGCTGGCCGCGGCTCTGATCGGTGGCGGCCTGATCGGGGCGATGGCGCTCGTCGGGCCGGAGAACTTCGACCCGCCGATGCCCGGGCTGGACACCGGGACCGGGCTGCGCGCCCTGCTCGGCATCCTGGGCTACACCGCGTTCGTGCCCGCCGCCGCCGGCGCCCTCGTCGTCACGTCCGAGTACCGGCACCGTACCGCCGCCGTCACCTTCCTGTTCGCGCCGCGCCGGGGGCGGGTGCTCGCCGCCAAGCTCGCCACCTACGGTCTCGTGGGACTGCTCTACGGGCTGGTCCTCGCCGGGACCGCCGCCGCGGCCCTGTTCGCCGTGGCCGCCGCCCGCGGCATCCCGCTCGGCCTGCCCACCGCAACGGTGCTCGCGCTGTTCGCCCGCATCGGCCTGGCCATGGTGGTCTATCTGCTGATCGGTGCCGGCGTGGGCGCGCTGCTGCGCAACCAGGTCACCGCGCTGTGTGTCGTGATCGGCTACCTGTACGTCGGTGAACCCCTGCTGATGATGATCCCGGGCGTCAACGCGCTCTACCCGGTCCTGCCGGGCGGCGCCACCGCCGCACTTACCGACTTCACCTACCTCGCCGACGCCATGTCCCAGCAGCTCGGGAACCCCGCCGTCCAACTGCTGCCACCGGCCGCCGGGGCGCTGCTGCTCTCCTGCTACGCCGGCGCCGCCGCCCTGGTCGCCGTCGTCCTGCCGCTGCGCCGCGACATCACGTGACCTCCGCCGCACCGGTGCGGCGTCCCCCGACGGGGGCGGGTAGCCCGACCGGAGGTGGGTATCCCAGGCGCACCACCCGATGACCCCCGGAGGCACCGTGAACCCCGACGCTTTCGACGCGATGACCACCGAACAACTGCGGGAGCGCGTGACCGGCCGGGGCGTTCACGGTGCCGACCGGATGGATCGCCAGGAGTTGACGGCCGCGCTCGCCGGCAGCGGTGACGACGCCATGACCCGCTCGGAGGAGGAACTGGTCGTCAGCACCGAGCTGTGGGAGACCGGCCGGGCCCGGCTGCGCAAGTTCGTGGTCACCGAGGACGTCCAGATCACCGTGCGGGTGCGTCGCGAGGGCATCCGGCTCGAACGCGAGCCGATCGCGGAGCCCGACCAACGCCCGGTGCGCGACCCTGACGTCTTCGGGCCGGCCGAGGTGTTCGCGACCGAGGCCGGCGGTGTGGTCCACGAGATCACCCTGCACGAGGAACGGCCGGTGATCACCACCGAGATCGTGCCGGTGGAGCGGGTCCGGCTGTCCAAGGTGGTGGAGACCGACGACCGGCTGATCTCCGGTTCGGTGCGCAAGGAGCGGATCGAGGCCGACCTTCCCGGCGAGGGTGCTGTCCGGGAGCTGTGAGGGCAGGTGTACGGGTCCGGCTACCGCCGGGGCAGCACGAAACGGCCCTGTTCGACGCGCTGGCGGGCCGCCTCGGTGGACAGTTCGGTGCGGTGCTCCGGGTTGGCGTGGTAGTGCCGCACGGTGCGGTAGACGGTCAGCGGGTCGCCGGCCAGCCACATGCCGCGGACCACCATGGACGGCAGCAGGAAACCCCGGCGCCCGCCGATGCGGGTGGGCCAGGCGAAACTCACGTCGACCGGTGCGGACGCCGAAGGCAGCACGACGACGACCGGGGAGCCGTTGATCGTCGTCGGCCCCACGTCGGCGACGGACTCCCAGGGCAGGCGGTGCAGCAGGCCGTGCCCGCGGTGTTCCAGCCCGGCCGGGGTGAGCCGCAGGTGGCCGGGCGCGCCGGGCAGCAGCCGCAGCGCGGCGAGGGCGAACCAGACGGCGCCGGCGAAGCAGATGATCGCGATCACCTGGCCGGTCGTGTCGCCGTCGCGAAGCAGGAACAGACCGAACAACAGCAGCGCGGCGAGGTGCAGGAGGAGGGTGCCGACGGCCCAGAAGTACGCCCACCGGGAGTACCGGAAGGTCAGGCCGCCGCCCTCGGTGACCACGCCGGACAACGCCGAGGCTCGGCGCGGCCGCCACCAGAGCACGGTGCCGAGCCCCACGACGGTGATGAAGTAGACGGCGATGGCCGCGCTTCCCACTGCCCCGACGAGGTCGCCGTCCAGCACCGCGAAGACCGCGACGACGACGAGTACGAGGGCCAGCAGCGCCACGAAGACGAACGAGGCCGTTACCAGACGGCCCGGTCCCGCCTTCTCCCAGGGCGACGGTTCCACCATGAACTCTCCCCCTAGAAAATCTTGTCCCACAGTTTCCCGGCATCGTCGCCGACCTCGCCGAGTGCCTTGCCGACCGCGGCCTGGCCTTCGGCGAAGGCGTCATGAACCCCGTCGGGGAGCCGGTCGTAGGCGGCGTCGATGACACCACTGGTCACCACCCCGGCGACGACACCACCGGCGACCGCACCCACCACCGTGCCGACCGGCCCGAACCCCATGGTCCCGGCGAGGGCGCCGCCCGCCATGCCGCCGAGGATCGACGCTCCCATGCCACCGGCACCGGAGGCAACCGCCTTGGCCGCGGGTTTGCCGCGCTGGATGTCGTATCCGATCCCGGCGACGGTGATCACGGCGCCGATCACCGGAACCTTGCCGGCGAGACGTGCCCCGGCGGCTGCGGCGCGCTGCTGGGCCGCCCGACCGGCTGCGGTCTCCTCGGAGATCAGCTTGATCAGGGACCGGGAGTGCGCCGACCCGCCCTGCGAGTTCACGTAGTGCGCTTCGAGCCTTTTCGCCTGCTCCAGAACGCTGTCACCGTGGGCGCGCAGGACTCTCACGTGCTCGCCGAGCAGCCCTCCGGCGAACCCGTTGACGGCGTCGCCGCTGATCAGGAACCATTTCTGGCGTACGTCGTCAGCCATGTTCGTCCAGGTGTCGGCGAGGAAACGCTGAACCGCTCCGGCCTGGCGGGCCTCACCTTCCGCCACGACGTAGGCGTTCGCCTGCCGCTGGTACCCGGCCACCGCGTCGGTGTGGGCGGCGAGCACCGCCGGGGTGGCGGCCGGGTCCGGTGCCGCCGGCGCGGTGCCCGGATCGCCGATCAGGTAGCCGTCCACGGCCAGACCGCCGTTGGCCGCGACCTCCCGGGCGGCGGCCATGTGCTGCCGCGCCCGGTCCAGCTGGTCCGCGAGTTCGGTCAGCCGGCCGGCGGTGTCCTCCAGGGTGGCCCGCAGTTCCCCGGCCGCCGACGCCTCCCGCGACATCCGGTCGCCGAACGCGCTGCCGGCGGCGCCCTGCCATCCCTGCGCCGCCTCGGCCCGGGTCGTCGTCATCGCGGTGGCGCCGGCACCGACCTCGAAGGCCAGCTGGTCACGCAGCCACCGGGCGGTGGCGCGCACCTGCTCCGGTTGCCCGTCGAGGCGGGTGTCGATGGGCATCAATACACCTCGCGGATCGCCGAACCCCCGCCGGCGTCCGCACCGGCGTACAGCCGGCTCGCCTCGGCCACCCGGCCACCGGCGTCGCGCAGGGCGCCGGTCAGCTGGACCGCGCCACCGCACAGCAGCGCCAGCACCTCGGCCACCTCGGCGGTCACCACACCCGCGTCCGGCGGTGCGGGTGCGGCGGCGCCGGCCGCGTCGACGTCGCCGCCGGTACGGGTCAGCCGCTCGGCGATCGCGTCGAGCAGGGCCACGTCGACATCCAGGCGATCGGTCACCGCGTCTCCCCTTCCGCGCCGCGCCGCAGGTATTCGGGTATACGCACGTCCATCAGGATCAGTTCGAAGCCTGTCGCCTGCCGGACCGTCTCCAGCTCGGTGGCGGGCAGCACGGTCCACGGCTGCTCGGCGCCGCAGCAGTCGACCAGCCGGTCCAGCGCGGAGTAGACCAGCAGCGCGAGCCGGCCGTCCCGCGTCGGGCGCAGGTCGACGCTCAGGTCACTGTCGCCGTCGCGGACGGGAGAGCACGGCACGTACACGTACGGTGGAAGGTCCCGCCGCTCGGCCTCGGACACGCCGTCGACGGTATCGATGCGTGGGGCGCAACGCCATCGACTCCCGTGTCGGCGCCGGGGAAGCGACGCGGGATGCGATACTGAGATCAACTACTCCCTGTGGCGTCTGGAGCCCGCGCTGAACGACGTCGCTTTCGAACTCGCCGTCCAGGACACGCACGGGCTGTCGGTGGCCGCCCGCCTCGCGGTGGACCGGATCGAACTGTGTGCCGCGCTCCCCCTCGGCGGGCTGACGCCGTCGCTGGCGTTCGTCGAGGCCGCCGTCGCCACCCCCGGCATCCCGCCCGTCCACGTTCTCGTGCGCCCCCGCCCGGGCGGCTTCGAGCACACACCGGACGAGACCGATCTGATCGTCCGCGACGTGCACCATGTCGTGTCGGCCGGGGCGCACGGCGTCGTGGTCGGCGGCCTGCGCGGCGACCGGATCGACACCGACCTGGTCAAGCGGGTGGTCGACGCCGCGGCCGGCGCCGACGTCACCTTCCACCGGGCCTTCGACACGCTCCCGGACCCGGCGGCGGCTTTGGACGTGCTGACCGATCTGGGCGTACGGCGGGTGCTGACCTCCGCCGGCGCCGACGCCGTGGCCGATGCCCTGCCGGCGCTGGCCGCCCTGGTCCGGGCCGCCGCCGGCCGCATCGAGATCATGGCGGGTGGCGGTGTCCGGCCGGAGGTGCTGACCGACGTGCTGCGCACCGGGGTCCGGGCGGTGCACGCCTCGGCGAAACACACCGTGCGGGACACGGCGACGGTCGGCTTGGGTACCGCCGCACCGGCCGGCGCGGGCGGCCGGGAGACCACCGACGAGGCTCAGGTGGCCCGGTTCCTGGCGGCCTTGCGCCCGTCCGCGGCGCGCCGGGGCTGATCAGTTTCGGCCGGACTCGCCGCCGGGTTCGTCCCGGCCGGGCTCATCGCCGGGCTCGTCCCGGCGGGCGGGGGCCAGGAAGCCGCGCAGGACCACGGTGAGGGCGGTGGTGAGGTCGGCGCGGCTGGCCTCGGTGCCCGGCGGTGGTGCGGTGCGCGCGCCGGCACCGACCAGCCGGTCGAACAGCAGGCCGTCGATGCAGGCGACCAGATGACGGCCGGCCCGCTCGGGGTCGGGGACTCCGGCGGCTGCCAGCATCGCTGCGGACTGGGCGCGTGAGGCGTCCCCGTACGCCAGGATGGTCCTGATCTCCGGGTGGTGGGTGGCCTCCAGCAGGCAGGCGTAGCGCGCGAGGGTCCGGTTGCGGCCCTGGCTCATCCACCCGTCGAGGATGCCGGCGAACGCGGCCGCCGCCGCGGCGACGTCGGTGAGGTCCGGCGCGGGGTCGCCGGCATCGGCGGGCAACCGGCCGGCCTGCAGATCCACCCGGTCGAGGTCGGCGATGCGGCGCACCACCGCTTCGATGAGCGCCTTGCGGGTCCGGAAGTAGGCGGACGTCGTGCCCTCGGGCAGGGCGGCGCGGCGGTCGACGGCGCGGTGCGTCAGGGCACGCATGCCCTCGTCGGCGAGGACGTCGATCGCCGCGTCGGTCAGGAGCGCGAACCGGTCGGCCGGCATGGTGGCATCACCTCTTTCTACAGCTGTAGTATGGCTTCTACAACTGTAGAAATAGGTGAGTGGTCATGACATCCAGCGCCGTGGTGATCGGTGGCGGCATCGGCGGACTCAGCGCAGCCCTGGGCCTGAGCCGAGCCGGCCGGCAGGTGACAGTGCTCGAACGGGCGGCCGCGTTCCGGCCCGTCGGCGCCGGCGTGGTGCTGCAGGCCAACGGCTTGCGCTGCCTCGACGCGCTCGGCGTCGGCGCCGCCGTGCGCGCGGGCGGGATCCCCGACAGGTCCGGCGGCACCCGCACCGCGGACGGGCGCTGGCTGGCCCGGGTCGAGGCCGACCGGCTGGAACGCGTGCTGGGCACCCCGGCGTACGGGATCCACCGCGCCACCCTGCACCAGATCCTGCTCGACGCCCTGCCCGGCGACGTCACCGTCCACACCGGCGCCGCGGTCACCGGCGTCACCGCGGACGGCGAGGTCACCTGGCAGGGACCCGACGGGCCCGCTCGGCTGCGGGCCGACCTCGTCGTCGGCGCCGACGGCATCCGCAGCACCGTCCGCAAGACGCTGTGGCCCGACGCCGCCGACCCGGTGCACGTCGGCGTGACCGCCTGGCGCGGCATCTCCCCCGTCTGGCCCGACGACCTCGTCGTCGGGATCAGCTGGGGCCCCGGCGCCGAGTTCGGCATCGTGCCCCTCGCGGACGGGCGCGTCTACTGGTACGGCGCGGTCAACGCCACCCCGGGCAGCGCCTCCGCGGAGATCGACGCCCGGTTCCGCCACTGGCACGACCCGATCCCGGAGCTGATCGCCGCGACCCCGGCCGTGCTGCGCGACGACCTCGCCTGCCTCGACGAGCCCCTGCCGACCTACGTCAACGGCCGGGTCGTGCTGCTCGGCGACGCCGCCCACGCCATGACACCCAACCTCGGCCAGGGCGCCAACCAGGCCCTCGAGGACGCCGTCGTGCTCGCCGCCGTGGCCGGCGAGCCCGACGGGCTGTCCCGCTACGACCGGCAGCGCCGCCCCCGCAGCCAACAGGTCGCCAAAGCATCCCGCATGATCGGGCGCTTCGGGCAGCAGCTGGAGAACCCGCTGGCGGTGGCGGCCCGCAACACTCTGATCCGGCTGATCCCGCCGCGTCTGGCTCTGCGCTCGATGGCCCGCCACGCCGACTGGCACCCGCCGGCCTGACGCGTCTCCGCCGGCTCGCCGGCCCACGCCGCTCAGTGTCGGGCCGGCAGCGCCCGAAGGGCCGCAGGCCGTCACCCGGCAGGGATCGCCGGCCGGGTGTCGGTGGCGCCCGCACGGGCCTGCGCGACCTGCCGCCGGCGCCGTTGTCGGGACGCCACCGCCGTGGCGGCCGCCACGGCCACGGCCAGGGCGAGGACGGCCGGGCCGCCGAGGGTGAGGATCCGGTGCAGGGATGTCGCGGCGGCGTACCCGGCGCCGGCCTCGACGGCTGCCCAGCCGACGGCTGCCGTCATGCTGTACGGCGCCATCCGGCGGTACGTCATGCCGGTGGCGCCCGCGACGTGCGGCAGCAGCGTCCGCAGCAGCGGCACGAACCGTGACACCAGCAGGGCCCGGCCGCCGTGCCGTGACATCAGGGCCTCGCCGCGGGCCCAGGCGTCCGCGGGCAGCCGCCGGCCGGTACTGCTGGTGCGCAGATGCCGGCCGAGGAGCCGCCCGGTGCGGTGGCTGATCAGGTCGGCGATGACGACCGACGACGCGGCGACCACCACGACCAGCGACAGGTCCAGATATCCGGCCCGGGCGAGCGCGCCGGCGCTCAGCATCAGCGTCATGGTCGGCACGAGCACGCCGACGAGCAGGTTCGACTCGATCAGCAGCGCGCAGGCCAGCACGGCGTACGCGGCTACCGGGGGCAGGTGGGCGAGCAGACCGGCCACGTCGGTCATCGGTGACTCCCGGGGTCGCGCCGCGGTGCCGGCTGCCTCGTGGTGGCGTACGGGCCCGAATGACTGTTCATGGTTTCAGCCTGCGCGCCGCCGCCCGTCGCCGGATCCGCCGTTGTGCGGCGGTCTCCGGCGACGAAAGTCGGGGGTGGCGGGCCCTCGATCAGCCCGCCGTCGGCAGGCCGTCAGGCCATCAGGCCGGCGTCGCGGGCGAGCAGCGCGGCCTGGACGCGGTTGGTCACCTCCAGGCCGGCAAGGATCCGGCTGACGTGGGCTTTCACGGTGCTCTCCCGCATGCTCAGCCGGTCGGCGATGTCGGCGTTGGTCTCGCCTTGGGCGAGCAGCACCAGCACGTCGCGTTCGCGGGGCGTGAGGCGGTCGAGCCGTTTCCGTGCCGCGACGGCCTGGGGTGTGGTGGTGGCGTGGTAGCGGTCGATGAGGCGGCGCGCCGCGGCGGGATGCAGCATGGCGGAGCCGGCGGCGACCACGTGGACGGCGCGCAGGATCTCAGCCGGGTCGGTGTCCTTGAGCAGGAAGCCGTCGGCGCCGGCGGCGAGCGCGTTGTAGACGTAGTCGTCGAGGTCGAAGGTGGTCAGGGTGATCACCTTGGGCGGGCGTGGGAGTGCGCGCAGCCGGGTCACGGCGGTGATGCCGTCCATCCGGGGCATCCGGATGTCGACCAGGGCCACATCGATGTGCAGGGCGGTGGCGTGGTCGATGGCTTCGAGTCCGTCGCCGGCCTGGGCGACCACCTCGATGGCGGGGTCGCCGTCGAGCAGGTCGGACAGGCCGAGCCGGACGAGGGCGTCGTCGTCGACGATCATGGTTCGGATCACGGGCGGGAGCCGTTCTGGTCGGTGCTGGCCGGATGGTCGGCGTGGGCGTCGTGGGGAATGCGGCCGGCCAGGGACCAGTGGCCGGACCCGGTGCGGCCGGCGTCCAACCGGCCTCCGAGCGCGGTGATGCGTTCGCGCAGGCCGACGAGTCCGTAGCCGGAGGAGACCGTGGCGATCGCCGGCGCACCGGCGGCATTGGTGACCTCGACCGTCGTCTCCGGAGGGCGGTAGTCGACGATGACCGTCGCCGGGGCGCGCCCGGCGTGCTTTCGAACGTTGGTGAGCGCCTCCTGAACGATGCGGTAGACGGCCAGCCGATGGGTGGTGGGCGCCTGGTCGGGGCGGCCGACGACGGTCAGGTCGACGTTCTGCCCGGCTGCTCGTGCTTCCTCGGCAAGCTGTTCGACCGGGCGCAGGACCGGCGCTGTGCCGGAGCCGGTGTCCTCGGTGCGCAGCGCGCCCAGGACACCGCGTAAGTCGGTCAAGGCGTCGGTCGACGCGGTACGCAGCAGGTCGAGCCGATCGGCGACCCGCTCCGGCAGCGTGCCGCGTTGCCCGGCGAGCACCCCGGCGTGCAGGGCGATCAAGCTCAGCCGGTGTGCCAGCACGTCGTGCATCTCGGCGGCGATCCGGGAACGCTCGGCGCTGCGGGCTGCCTGCTCGCGCAGCGTGCCCTGGATGCGCAGGTGCTCCACCTGGTCGGCCAGCAGTTGCAGGTTGCGTCGCTGGCTGCCGCGCCACATGCCGGCCACGATGGACAGCGACGAGAGCAGCACCCCGGTCGTCAGCTGAGCCAGCGGCCAGACGGACGTGGCCAGCATCACGACGGTGTTGGCGCTCAGGGCAGCCGCCGCGAGGGCCACGGCCGCACGGGCCCGGCGTCCGAACGCCAGGGAGAAGAGGCTGATACAGAACAGCGGGAGCAGGGAGACGCCCAGGCGTGCCGAGGCGACGGCGAGCAGTGCCGGTGCCACGTACCAGGGCAGCCTGGTCGCGAGCATCGCGCCGGTGCAGAGCAGGATCAGCGCCGCCAGGGCCACCCGCTCCATGCCGTGGGCGAAAAAGGTGACGTTGTAGTAGGAGCCGGCGCCCATCAGCACCACGAGCGCTGCCCGCCCGTACCGCTTGCGCCATCGGTTCAGGACCTCGCGCACCCGTCTGATCCTAGGTGATCGCGGGGAGCCGGCCCGTCGACCATCCACCATGCACATCCCCTACTTTGGTACTGGATCATCGTCGCAGATCGGCCGATCTTCCGGGCGGCGCCCGAACCTAGCGTCATGGTCATGAACGCTGTGGTTACCCACGAGAACCATGCCGAGGTGCTGACCTTCCTGCGCGAAGCGGTACGCGACCGGCGAACCGTCGGCGCTGTCGCGCCCAGTGGCAGGGCACTGGCCGAGGTGCTGACCGCGCCGGTACGGGACCGTCCGGCACAGCCGCTGACCGTCCTGGAGGTCGGTGCCGGTACCGGCTCGGTGACGAGGGCGCTGCTGGGCCACATGCCCACGGGAAGCAACCTGGACATCATCGAGGCGAACCCGCGGTTCGCCGCCCGGCTGCGCCGTCTGGTCGACACCCGGGATCCGCTCACCTCCGCGGCGGCGACCGCCGAGATCCACGAAATGCTCCTGTCGCGGTTCGCGACCGAGCGGCGGTACGACGTCATCGTCTCCGGTCTCCCGATGACCAATTTCGAGCCGGGCGAGGTGAACGACATCATGGCGCGGCTGGTGGAGCTGCTGCACCCCGAGGGAACCCTGACCTATTTCGCCTACGTCGGGACCCGGGCCGCTCGCCGCCTCGTCTCCGCCCCCGCACAAGCCCGCCGGCACGACGCCGTCGAGGCCGTGCTCCAGGCCTGGCGGGCAGCGCACACCGCCCGCCGGCGGACGGTGTGGGCCAACCTGCCTCCCGCCCACGTCTGGCACCTGCGCAGTGCCTTGCGCGGGCTGGCCGACCGGCCGGCGGCCTGATCCGGGTGCGTACGGTTCCACCATGACTTCGCCGGGCGCGCGGACGGCGGCCCCGAGTAAGCGCTCTTCGCGGCGTCGACGTCGCCCGCGATGTCGTCACTGAGGTCGGTCAGCTGCCATCGGCGAGGACCATCGGGGTCATGGTCTCGCCGGCACGCACCGCGGCGTTCAGCCGCCGGTGTCCGCGCACGGCAAGGAAGTCGGGCGCCTGGTGCAGCACCACGATCTCGCCGTCATCATCAGTCACCGCGACGGGGCGTACGCGGTGAGGATCGAGGTGGCACGCCGGTGCCGGACGCACAGTGGCAGGCGTCTCGAGCGTCTCGACAATCCGCGCGACGACCTGTTCGGCGGTTGCCCTCGTGGTGTCACAGATCAGGTCGTAGTTGCGGAGATCGGCCTTGTCGACGCCGTATCGCGCCAGAAAACGCTGCCGTTCACTGTCGCTGCGATCCGCGAGTTGGCGCCGGGCTTCCTCGGCGCTGCCGTATTTCTCCACCGGGTCACCGGGCCGGGCCAGCACACGCCGGGCTGCCACGACGGGATCGGCGATGAGGTGGACCTTGAGGGCGTCAGCGAAGAAATACCACGCCAGCCGGCTGTCGACCACCAACCGTTCGCCGGAGGCCGCGATGTCGTGCTGCAGCTGGTCGATGTGGTGGTCGACCTTGTCGTCCAGCTCCGCATGCAGGTTGAACTGCAAGGCGGTCATGCCGTGCTCCGCGGCCATCCGGCGATAGAGATCACCGATGCTGACCCGCCGGACCCCGAGCTGCTCCGCCAGCATCACCGAAACGGTCGTCTTACCACTACCAAGATCGCCATTGAGGACTACTGCCCGAGGCAGGATCATCGACCCACCATAGCGGGCTCGCCAGCGCGCCCCGGGCCGTCGCCCTCCTCGGGCGTCCGCGAGCACCCGAGATGCCATTCACGCGCCGCCGGGCCGAGATGTTGATCTGCTGGCGCTACGAAATCGCTGTGATCAAGGGGTTGAAACCGCGAATTCGCATCGCTAGCAGATCAACACCGCCGCGCGGACCCACCGCAGCCGACCGCAGCCCCTTGTCCAGCGACCGCGACCGAGCGGAAGGCAAGCAACACCACGCCGCCCCTTCTGCCTCGCCCGCCGCCGCAGCGACATCCGGCGCGGCCGATCGATCGTGCCGGATCTAGCATGCTGTCCATGAGCGACGGCAACCCCGGTGAGCTACCCGAGCTGACATTCGCACTCCCGACCATCCCGGCCTCGGCCGGAGCTCTGATTCGTGGCCGCAAGGGCCGATTGCTCATCCTGAAGCCGACGTACAAGGGCGGCTGGACGATCCCGGGTGGGGTCGTCGAGATCGGCGAGTCACCCTGGGATGCGTGTCGCCGCGAAACCAGGGAGGAGTGCGGCCTCGACGTCACCACGGGGCGACTCGCGTGCGTTGACTTCCGCCGCCCACGGCCTGACCGTCCGGGTGGTATGCGGTTCCTTTTCGACTGCGGCGTCTTCGACGACGAGGTCCTGAACACGGTGGTCATCCAGCCGGTCGAGATCGCCGAAAGCCGGATCCTGCCGATCGACGCGGCGCTGCCTTTGCTCAGTGGACCAGTCCGGCGTCGGGTACGCGCCGCCTGGAAGGCGAAACGGGTGCGCTATCTGGAGGACGGCCGCCCCGTACCGGGTATTGGCCCTTAGCGGTCGGGGGCCGGCGACCGCACAGCGAGGCGAGGGCGGTACTGGGCTACCGCGCAGCTATGAATCCGTGCCCGATCATCTGTCACCGGCGTGAGCTTCGGCTGGATCATGAAGTTTGCACCGGAGAACAAACGGGGCGGTGGCAAGCCTAGAGCTCGACCGGATGCAGCTGAACGTCCTGGTGAGGAACATAGATCCGCACCCAAACTGGCGTCCTGGCGGCAGTGGGCGCCGGCCCCCGACTGCGGCGGAAGCTACAAGATCATGCCGCTCAGCTACCGACCCACTCGACAAACTTCGATGGCGCAAACCTGGACTGGGACAAAGTGGCCGGCACGAGGGACACACCTCGATGGCAAAGGACAGTCAGTACTGGTATCGACGGCGGAAGCGCAGCTGGGCTGCCCGTGAGTGTGAGCGCCACTTTCGGGCGCGTCAGATGTCTGCCGGAGACGTGGGCCGGGGGCGCGGTCGCATCAACTCGCTGGCGCGTTCAGATCTGGTAGGCGGCCGGTGCGATGCGGGTGGCCGACGTGCCTGGCGTCCAGGCCAGCATCCCGATCCCCTCAACGGCGGCGTCGCTTCTCCGCACGCCTCCGACGATGTCGATGCTCATCTCAGCGGCCACCGTGCGGGCGGTGCACGCGAACGAGAAGTCAGCGAATGCTTCTTCCATGTCTTTGTTGTCGTGCATCAGCTCCGGGCAGCCGGTAACGCCCAGAGCGTCGAGGTGGCGGCGCTCGATCGGTAATGGTTGGCCGATCGCCCAGGCCGGAACTGTCTCGCTGTATCGCCGGACAGTGCGGCCGGCCCGCGCGATCAGCCAGTCCGATTCGTCGCCGTACTCGGTGAGGGAGTACGCGTGCGCCTCGCCGTAATGGCTGCTGAGCTGCTCGAGCAGGTACCGCACCTCCTCGCCGTGCTCGTCAGGCTGCGGATCGCACCATCCACCGGCAATGACAGTCCACCCGTTCAGCTGCGGTGTGACGAAGACCAGGCCACCAGGGCCAGTGATGCTGTCGGAGACCACCGTGTTGGCGAGGGCGAACGTCGCCGCTCGTGCGGGGGTCAGTCCAAGAATGGCCATGATGCCGCGCTGATCGCCGCCCCGGACGCACATCCACGCATCCCAGCAGAGGCTGACATTCAGGAACCGCTCCGAGGGCGCTTTGATACGCACGAGGCGCTCCGCCGCGGCCAGGTCGGCAGGATGCAGGCCCGCTTCACCGGCAATGTTGACCAAAACCTCGAGCGCGGCACCGCGCAGTCTGCCGGGGCCATGGCGCCGGATCCGCTGCAGTTCGGGAACGATGGCTGGTCCTCGCTTGGCGAGCCGCCATACGAGAGTTCGGTACTCGCACTCAGGGCAACCACGGAGTTTGCTGAGCTCGGTCTCCACATCGGCGTCGCTTTCCTTCATAAGATCTTTCTACCTGCCGACGATGCGCTGATGCGCCCCAGCGGGTCATGCAGCTCACTGCCGGCCTGACGCTGCCGTACAGCTCCGGCTCCGTCGTAGGAAACGTCAACCGGATCAAGATGATCAAGCGGCAGATGTACGGCCCGAACAGCGCTCTACTCGCGCACGAGGCGGGATGTGATCTCCTGCCCATCGTCATGGCGAGGTTCGTCGATCCGCTCGGTTAGCGAGTTGATCAATGCGGGTATGGCGTGCGGGCGATGCGAACCGGAGGGCCGACGATTTGAGCAGTACGAGCGCAGCGGGCCGCCGCGCGGGGTTCGCCCGGCGGGACACCGAGTCCCAGGAGTTCATGGACTTCGCCGACTGCGACCCGGACCGGCTGGAACGCACCTACCGGCAGTTCCGCACGGTGAACCGGCTCGTCTCGGGCTGGCGGCGCGTCTACCGGCAGATGATCCGGCCGCGCCTGGACGCCGAGCGGCCCACCACGCTGCTGGACATCGGTTTCGGTGGCGGGGACATCTCCCGCGCCCTCGCCGGCTGGGCGGCCCGGGACCGGCTGGTGCTGCGTGTCACCGCCATCGATCCCGACGGGCGCGCGCTGCGGCACGTGCGCGCCCTGCCGTCCAGCGGGGTGCGTTTCGAGCAGGCGTCGAGTGCGGACCTGGTGGCCCGCGGCGACCGGTACGACGTGGTGGTCTCCAACCATCTGCTGCACCACCTGGACCCGGTGGCGCTGGACGCGCTGCTGGTGGACAGTACGGCGTTGTCGCGCGGGCTGGTCGTCCACAACGATCTGTCGCGGGCGCGCGCGGGTTACGGTTTCTACGCCGTCGCCACGCTGCCGTTCGCCCGCCGGTCCTTCATCCACCAGGACGGTCTGCTCTCCATCCGCCGCAGTTACCGGCGCGCGGAGCTGCAGGCGGTCGTTCCGCCGGGGTGGCAGGTCAGGCCGATGTTCCCGCAGCGTCTCCTGCTCACCCATGAGGGAGCGCACCAGTGACCTTGCCCCTGATCACCGCGGCCGCGGTGAGTTATGCGAGCAACGCCGCCTTCGGCGCCGCCGTCGCCGTGGGTGCCGTCGACAACCGGCGCATCCGCTGGGTCCACCACGCCCTGTACGTGGTGACCTCGTCGCTGACCACGGCGGCGCTCGTGGCGAGCGCTGTCGAACGCCGCCCGGCCGGTCTCGCGCTGCTGCCGGCGGCCGGCCCGCTCGTCGCGTTGCCCTACGCCGGCGGGAGACTGCGCCGGCACGCCGCCGTCGCCGGTTGCGCCGCGCCGGCGTACGCCCTCGCCCTCGTCCTGGCCTGGAGGAATCGCTGATGGAGTTTCTCGATGTGGTGCGCCGCCGCCGGACCACCAACGGTGCGTTCCTGCCCGACCCGGTCTCCGAGGAGCATCAGCGGCTCCTGATGGAGGTCGCGGGACGTGCCCCGTCGCAGCTGAACAGTCAGCCGTGGCGGTTCGTGATCGTGGAGGAACGCGAGACGATCGAGGCCATCGCCCGGATCAGCGGTGACAGCATGACCGAGGCGATGTCCAACGGCACGTTCTTCGAGCGGTACAAGCCGTACTTCCGCTTCAGCAAGCAGGAGATGGAACGCCGCCGCGACGGGATGCTGTTCGACCGGCTGCCGGCGCCGCTGCGCCCGTTCACCAGTCAGGTGTTCACCGCCCGCGGCCAGAAACTGATGAACGCCATGCGGGTGCCGCAGACCCTGGGCGAGGAAAACCGCAAACTCGTGGCCGGTTCCCCGCTGCTGCTGGGTGTGATGCTGGACCGCTCCGAGTACCGGCCGGGCGAGTTGTCCTCGTTCTACTCGGTGTTCAGCATGGGCGCGGCCATGGAGAACGTCTGGCTCACCACCGTCGAGCTCGGCATGGGCATCCAGTTCGTCTCCTTCCCGATGGAGGTTCCGGGGCGCTGGGACGAGATCGTGCGCCTGCTGCGGGTGCCCGACGATCTTGAGCTGATGGCCGTCTACCGCCTCGGCTATCTGCCGACGGAGCAGCGGCGGCCACCCATCGACTGGACCAGTGAGCAGCGCAAGGTGCCGTCGCAGTACGTGTTCCGGGGCACCTGCGCCACGCCGCAGCAGGGCTGGGATCAGCCGATCGGCGGCTGAGGATACGAAAGCATTGCTTTCCGGCCGGCGGGCGCGCGCTGACTCACTCGCGGGCGGTTCGTGTCAACCCACGTTGACGAACCGAGCTACTGTCAACTACGGTTGACGCATGCGGCGATTGTCAGGATCTGATCGAGCGGCGATCCCATACGGCGACGAGACACTCGCTATGCGACTGCGAACCCTTCTGGGGAACGGGCATCCGGTGGTCGCGGCCGCCACCGTCTCCCGCCAAGGGCAGCGGGTGGCGGGACTCGGCGCCGACCCTGCGGCGGACTTCGAGATCGGCTCCATCTCGAAAGGCGTGACAGGCTTGCTGTACGCCGACGCGCTCGCCCGCGGTGAGGTCGATCGGTCGACGGCGCTGGGGGACCTGTTGCCGCTGGGCGACTGCCCCGCCGCCCGGGTGACACTGGCGTCGGTGAGCACTCACCACTCCGGGTTGCCTGGCCTCGCCGCATCGAGCGCGCCATTGCGGCGCACTGCGGCACTGTGGTTGCGCGGAACCAATCCCTACGGTGACAGGTTGGACCAGCTGATCGCTCAAGCGCGGTCGGTCCGGGTCGGTAGACCCCGGGCGCGCTACTCCAACCTGGGATTCGAACTGCTGGGTCACGCCATTGCGACCGCCGCCGGAGTGAGCTACCGGCAACTCGTGTGCCAACGCATCACCGACCCTCTCGGTCTCGATGCCTTCTACGCTCCGACGACTCCCGCAGAGCTGCGACCCAGCGCGCTGACCGGCAGGAGCAGGTTCGGACGTGCCCGGCAGCCCTGGACCGGCGAGGCCGTGGCTCCTGCCGGCGGAATTCGCGCCTCCATCGAGGCGATGGCCCGCCTGACCGCCGCATTGCTGGACGGTTCGGCTCCTGGTCTCAGCGCACTGGATCCGGTCACCCGGTTCGCTGGACGCGCCGTTGGCATCGGTGCCGCCTGGATCACGCTCGAGCACAACGGCCGTACGGTGACCTGGCACAACGGTGGCACCGGGGGATTCCGGTCATGGCTGGGACTGGACCGGGCCGCAGGCGCCGGAGTGGTGATCCTGACCGCTACGTCGGCCGCCGTCGACCGGCACGGCTTCACCCTCCTGGCCGAGACCGCCGCAGGCCCGAACCCGCGGCCACAGCGCTGACGGCACAGCAAGGACCGATCGGCGTGTTGTCATACGTCCGGAGTGCCGGTTGCCGCAGCTTCGGACCTGCTCAACAGGGCGGTACCGACCAGCCAGCTCACCGCGACCGCGAGCATGACACGTTCCAGGACGGCGCCCGTGGTGCCGCGCCCGACGACGAGCATCGTCACGCCCAGCACCGCACCCACCGGCACGAGCAGCGCCAGCGCGGCCGCGGTGAGCCGCCGGATCGCCGGGCGGGTGGCCTCCCACCAGGTCACCGCCATCGCCGCCGCCAGCACGACCATGCCCAGGATCGCCGCGGCGGTGTGGATGACGTCGGCGGGCGTCGTCGGCTCGTACGGCGGCAGCGGACATCGATCGCTGCACGCGACGGCGCCGGAGGTGCCGGCGAAACCGGCCGCGGCCAGCAGGAGCACTCGGGCCCGGCGCGAGGCCTGGCCGAGCACCGCGACGCCGAGTGCGAGCAGCAGCAGACCACAGCGATAGACCATGGCGTACGGCCGACCGGCGACCCCCACCTCGCTGACGTATCCGCGCCACCAGGGCCCCGGCTGCGCGACAAGGGTGACCAGCATGACGGCGGCGCCGGCGGTGACCAGGACCGCGGCCGTCACAGCAAGCCGGTTCCGGGACATCCCGCCATCATGATCGGTGCGCTGCCCGCGCGGACCGGCGGGCCCGTCAACCACCCTCATGATTCCGCGCCTTCTGCCGGCCGCCCGCCGCCTGAGCACTCCTCGGGCGGAGCGTAGGCGCGAATGGTGCCGTCGTGCCGCGGAACCCGTCCGTGCCGGAGGACGGCGACGACACGTTTGCAGACCGGGCACCTGCCCCGCCGGCGCCTCGGTCGCTGAGCCACCCTGCCTCCCCCTGTGCGAACCGGCTCGAGCCTGCGTTATGGGGTGTTGACCGCTGGTGGTTTGATCATTGCGCTCTCCACCTACCGCTTCTCGGGAGACGACGATCTTCTTCTTCGAAGGTGAGCGCGGGCCGGCTTGATCGTCGCCCGCGCCCTCCTCGCCGTCACGGTTACCCTGATCGTCTCCTGCGGCGCGGGCTTCAAGCTGCTTCTGCTCTGCCATTAGCCAGACCCGCAGACAGCCAGCCGATCACCGCCGTCTCCTTGATACCGCGCCGGCACCCGTACAACCCATGCTCGCACCGTATCCACCATGGACCAGTCGATCGACGTCACGACGGCTCGCGCCCTCCCGCGCGACCTCAGGTGCCGGTCAGCTCGTCGGCCAGGGCGAGCAGTTCGGCCATCGTCCACGCGCCGGCGACGCCGGGCCGGGCATGCAGGTAGGACGCGATCTGCTCGCGGTCCCAGCGGTGCGATTCGTGCAGTCCGCCCACGAGCATCCGCAGGTACGCCGCCGCCGGGGCGTTCGGCGTCACCTCGGCAGCCGACCACGGCGCGGTGAACGTGAAGATCGGGTGACCGTCCCGGGCGCCGGCGCACACCAGCGTCTCGTACCGGCCGGGGCCGAGCTGCACCCGGCCGTGCCGCACGACATCGTCGAGGACGTCGAGGTCCACGCCCGGCTCCCGGTACATCTCCTGGGCGACCACGTCGGCGAACTGTCCGGCCGTCATCAGGTAGGCGCGGGCGGCCACCGTGCCGGGCAGCTGCGGGTCGTACATCGCCATGCCGCCGGCCCACTGTGAGGACTCCAGCGCGAAGTAGATGCCGCCCGGCAGCATCACCGGCGCCGTGGCCAGGGGCTCACTGGCGTCCCGGCACCCCGGCAACACCCGGCGGGCGCCGGGCGGGCGGCCACCGGCCAGGTAGTAGCGCAGCCGCGCCGCGTACAGGTTGGATCCGTAGGCGGCGTACCAGACGAGCTCGCAGGCATCCGCCGGCGCCGAGACGGTCATGGGTACGGGTCGGGCTTCACCCCGGCGAACCATCACGTCCGAGCTCCGCAGCAGATCCGCCGCGTCCGGTTCTGCTCCCCCGGCGGTCACGTCGAAGTCGTTCATGGCCGCATTCTGCGTCGCCGCCCGGCCACACGGCAATGCAGTCCCCAGCCTTCACCAGCCGAGGGTGACCGGTTCGGCGGGTGTCCCGGACGTGAGCAGGTCGGTCAGCAGGGCGGCAAAATCACGCGGCGAGAACAGGTCGGGCCCGGCGTGATCGGTGATGTCCGGCAGCCGCCACCACCGGAAGGCGGCGAGGTGCTCGGCGGCAAGCTGGTCGTCGGTGAACTCGCCGCGAGGCTCGAACCGGGTGGTACGGACGAGGAAGTAGTCGTTGACCATGCCATCGAAGCCGGGCACTTGATCCGGGGCGACGACCACCTGACGCCAGACATGCGGCAGTTCACCGGCGGCGACCAGGCCGGTCTCCTCCCGCAACTCCCGGCGCAGCGCGGACGGGCCGTCCTCCCCCGGCTCGACGCCGCCACCGGGGGCGGCCCACACGGCCGGCGCTCCGGCCAGGACCGCCGGGTGCGGGCCGACGAACCGGCACAGCAGGACGTGGTCGTTCTCGTCGAGAATAATCGCGCGGACGGAGGCGCGAAGGTGCGGCGACATGGCGGACTCCTGACCCGGTACGCGCCGTGACACATCGATCGACGCGAGGAGCAGGGTAACGCGGTTGTCTTCTGACGCCGGGCCGGCCGGGTGGTTCTCCGGCACTACGATTCCGCACATGTGGCGGGCGAACGCAACGATCTCGGCAGTGGCGTACCTCTTCTGGACCGCGCACCGCGTCAACCTCCCCGCCGCCACCGTCCCGGCAGAGCTCGGCTGAGCTCATGAGCCCCGGTGGCACCGACGCGAGCCTGCTGGAGTTGGTGGTGGGTTTCTTCGTCGCGACCTCGCTCATTGCGGTCATCACGATGACCCTGCGCCGCCGCGGCGGCCGCCAGGACCTGCTGGGCAATCAGGTCCGCGAGTTACAGGCGCGGACCGCCGCCGCAACGCCCCGGGACGCGGACACTCGCCTGCGGGACGAGGCCACCCGGATCGCTGACGCCCGCGTTCACGAAGCCGCCTCCCGCGCTCCCGCCCCTGACGCTTCCCGCGCGGAAGCCACGTCTGACGCGCTGACCTCCGATGCGTCCGCCCCGGCTGCGGTGTCCCCCGGCGCGGGAGTTCCGGATGTCACGGCGGTGGGTCAGCCGGCTCAGGACGGCACTGCCCCGCCGGACGGGTGGCTGGCGGCGCCCGGCGGGAACAGCGACGCGATGGCCGACGCGTTCGCCTGGCTGCGGATCGCGGCCCTCGTGGAAGCCGGGCAGCGCGAGCAGGCGGTCGAACTGCTCAGCACCACGATGACCATCTCGGCGGACGAGGCGGAGATGCTCGTCGACGGCCTGAGCGAGGCGGGCGGCGAACGGCGCCCCGATTGACCCACGCAGTGATCCTCTGGGAAGGGCCAAGCGCGTGCTCCTGGCCAGATGAACCCGATCAGGCGCGAAAGGCGCGCATCACCGTGGAGGACACCGCCGCCAAGCCGGGACGCGCCGGCACCAACAACGATGACCCAGCCGATGCGGCGGTCGGTAGCACGTCGCCGGGCGTCAGGTCGGCGGCGTCGGTCCAGATGCCCTTGTTGTCGTTCCGGAACGGGTGGTGGGCGCCGGGAGGCGGTTTCCCCTCCCGGCACCCGCTCTATCCGAGAATCTCCACGGTGAACCGCTCGGCATAGCCGGCGGTGACATCACTCGCCGCCACGTCGCGCAGCAGCGCCACGATCTTGTCGAAGAGTTCGTCACCGAGCTGGCGCCGGCTCTCTGACGACTCCTGCCAGACGAGGTGGACCGGTCGTTCGACATCGGTGGTGAGGCGATCCCAGAGCGCGTCCAGGTTCTTCCCGTAGTAGGGACCGAAGTCGAGAGCGGCCGCAAGTGCCCGGTGCAGGTCCAACTCGGAGGCGATCTCTCGACCACGAAGCACGACAGTCGTCATCGCTACTTCCAGTTCGGCAGCTGGTAGACGGTTTCGTAGTGGTTGTAAGTCACATACGCGAGGCCGTCGTCAGAATAGACGAGGCGCGTCCCCGGCTGCTTGGCGCGCGACATGTTCCCGACCAGGCCGACATCGGCCTCGAACCAGCTGCGCCCGGGCGCGGCCGGCACCACACCTGTCGTGTTCCGGAACGGGTCGCCGCCGATCTGTCCTCCCGGGACCTTGTTCCCCAACGCCTTGCCCGGCTCCCAGCCCGCCGCTTGCGCCTGCGTCTTGGTCACATAGTTCGACGGCAGCCGCCCGGTGGCGCGCAGCGAATCCATCAGCGGGTTCGCGGCCTGAGCGGTGGTCAGGCTGTTTCTCAGGCCGACGGCCGCGTTGACATTCTCTGCGCCGCTGGTGGCCCGCGGTGCTTTCGTGGCGCCGCCCCGGGCGGCTTTGACAGCACTGGCACCGCCGACGAGCATGCTGCCGACGTCGAGCACGCCGCGGGTGACTTGACGGACCGGGTTGCCCGAGTCCTCCTCATAGCCGGCCTTGAAACCGTTGATGATGTTTTTCGGCTGGTAAGCCTGCTTGAGGTCGTTCTGCGCGGCCTTCTTCTTGGACTTGGGAGTGCCGACGCTGGTCGCGGACGCGTCGTCGAGGTTTTCGTACGTCTTCAGCGCGCCGGTGACGATCTCCTCGGTCCACTCGGTGGCCTCGGATTGGATGTCTTCCTCGACCTCCTCGCTCTTGTCCAGCGCCTCGCTGATCTTGTCGCCGGCGTCGGAGAGCCAGTCGGTGAGAGATTCGCCGGTCGGGTCGACGGAGAGCAGGACCTGTCCGTCGACGTAGGCGTACGGCGACATCGCGGGTTCACCGATGCCGGCCTTGACCGGGTCGACGCCGGTGAAGGAACCAGTGCCCGGGTCGTACATGCGGGCCCGCATGAAGTAGTCGCCGCCGGCCGTGGCGTCCTGGTATTGGCCGGTGAACTTCAGCGGGTTCGCGGTCGCGGCGTCGGTCGCGGTGATGTCGACCCCGGCCTCGGTGGGTGAGGTACGCGGCAGACCGTACGGGTCGTAGTCGTAGACGGCCTGCACACCGCCGTTGCCGGAGACCAGGGCGCTGGTGCCGCCGAGCCAGTCATGGACGTAGATGCTGGCCGCACCGCCGTCGCGCAGAGCCAGCGGTTCGCCGGTGACGTTGTGCACGAACGTCCGCGCATCGGAGCCGGCGGAGTCGACCGCGATCTGCGGTAGGCTGCCGTTCAGGTCCCAGTCCCAGGTGCGGGTGGACGCGCCGGTGGTCGCGGTCAGCCGCTGGCCGGTCGCGCTGTAGGCGTACGTGGTCTTCTGCCCGCCGACGGTGGCCGACAGCAGCGTGTGGTCGAGGTGGTACTCGTACCGGTCGGCGCCGTCGTCGGTGCGGTTGCCCTCGGAGTCGTACTTGTAGGCTTTGGTGCCGGCGCTGGCCCCGGTCGTGGTCTCCGAGATGAGCTGATCGACGTCGTCGTAGCGGTAGGTGGTCGCGCTGTTGCCGGCCGCGCCGCTGCGGGTCTGGCTCTTGCGGTTGCCGACCAAGTCGTATGTGTAAGAGATCTTTCCGGTGCCGGCGCTGTCGCAGCTGGCCGTTCCGTAGCAGGCATCGGTGAGCCGGTCGGCCGGGTCGTGGCGGTAGGCGACCTGCTCGCTGATCCCGCCGCGGGTGGTGGTGATCTTCTTGGGGTTGCCGACCGGGTCGAGATCCAGGGCGTACTTGCCGACTGTGCCGGTCTCGATGCCGGTGAGGCGGCCGGCCCGGTCATAGTCGAGCCGCTCGACCAGGCCGTCTGCGGGCAGATCGACCGAGGTGCGGCGACCGGCCGGGTCGTAACTGAAGGTCCAGCTGTCGCCGGCGGCGGTCAATTCCTTGATCCGGTTGTCGGCGTCGTAGTCGGCGGTGATCGCGGTGCCGTCCGGGAAGGTCCGGGAGGTGACGTTGCCGTTGCCGTCGTAGCCGTAGTCGAAGACCCGGTCGCCGCGCTTGATCTGCTCGACCCGGCCATTGGTGTCGTACGCGTAGGACTGGCTGCCGGCCGGGTCGTTGGCGCTGGTCAGCTCGTCCTTGGCGTTGTAGCCGAAGGTGTAGACCGGACCGGTGGTGCCGAGCTTGGTCTGGGTGCGCCGGCCCAGGGTGTCGTAGGTGTCGGTGATCGTGTGCTTGTCGCGCTCGGGGTCGCGGCCCGGGTTGCGCGGGTCGGCCACGGTACGGGCGATGACGGTCTCGACGACGTGGCCCTCGGCGTCGTAGACATGCTCGCGGTAACGGCCCAGCGCGTCGGTGGTGGCGATCACCCGGCCGGCCTTGTCGTAGAACGCCGTGCGGGTGTGCTGCAGCGGGTCACGCACCTCGGTGACCGCGCCGTTGGCGTCGTAGCTGTAGCTGGTCGCCTGCCCGCCGGTGGCGTCCGGCGCGAGCACGGTCTTGAGCTGGTCGGCGTCGTCGTAGCCGTACCTGGTGACCCGCTTGTTCGCGTCGGTACGCGTGGTGACCCGGTTGATCGCGTCGTAGCTCGCCTCGGTGACGTTGCCGAGCGGGTCGGTCGTCGAGGTCAGGTTGCCGGCCCGGTCGTAACCGAAGCGGGTGCGGTAGTCGTCGGCGTTCGCGCCCTCGGCGTTGCCCCGCGGCTCCACCTGCGAGGTGCGCCGGTTGTCGCCGTCGTAGGCGAAGCTGGTGACGCCGCCGGTGGCCGACGTGATCTTTTCCGGGTTGCCGGCCGCGTCGTAGTCGGTGTGGGTCTTGCCCTGCTGGGAGTCGGTGACGTCGGTCGGGCGGTTGTTCTTGTCGTAGGTGAACCCGGTCCGGGCCTTCGCCGGGTCGTCGATGCTGGTGACGTTGCTGTTGTTGTCGTAGCTGGCCGAGCTCTGCGCACCCAGCGGGTCGGTGTCGGTGACGGCCCGGTCCAGCTCGTCCCAGCCGGTGTCGCGGCTGACCTCGCCGCCACCCGGGTTCGGGTGGGTGCGGCGCACCGGGTTGCCGTTGCCGTCGTAGTGAAACGTCCAGGTGTACTGGGCCGGGTCGGCGCCGGGCTCGTTGCCGCGCGCGGTGACCAGCTTCTCCAGCAGGCCTTTCTTGCTGTACGCGTACGAGGTCTTGTCGCCCTCGCCGTTGCTCTGCGACTGCAGCCGCCCGGCGGCGGTGTAGGCGTACGTGGTCACGTCGCCGCGCGGTGACCTGACCGTCTCGAGCCGGTCAGCCCGGTCGTAGTCGTAGATCGTGGCGCGCGACAGCGGGTCGACCACCGTCTTGGTACGGCCCCCCTCGTCGTAGCGGGTCTCCCACGGCTTGCCCTTGCCGGGCTGCTGTACCAGCGTCTGCCGGTCCTCGTTGTCGTAGGAGTAGGCCGTCGTGAAAGCAGCGCGGTTGGCGCCGCTGGCCGTGCCACGCGGGTCGATGACCGTCTTCAGCCGGCCGGCGCTGTCGTACGTGTACTCGGTTCGCCGCCCGGTCGGGGTGATCTCCGCCGTCAGGTTTCCGGCGCTGTCGTACTCGTACCGGCTGGTTTTGTCCCGCGGGTCGGTCATCGAGGTGCGCAGACCGCGGCCGTCGTACTCATAGGTGTACGAGCGGCCCTCGCCGTTGGTGCGCTTGGTCATCTCGTGGAAGTCGTTGTACTCCGCCGTCCAGGTCACCCCGTTGCCGTCGGTGTACGTCTTCGGCTTGTTACCGGGCGTGAACTCGGCCTTCTCGGTGAAGCCGAACGGCTCCGGCGCCTTGCTCGACGCCATGTTCCCGGCGCCGTCGAAGGTCGACTCGCGCTGGTTGTTGTTGCCGTCAACGTTCAGGTTGGGGTTGGCCTGCGCGTCGTAGCGCTGGCTGCTGGTGTCGCCGTTGCCGTTCTGGGTGTACTTCACCAGGTTGCCGGCGTAGCCGTCGAAGTTCACCACCCCGTCCGGGTCGGTGACCTTCGCCTCCTGCTTACCGGCGTCCCACTCGACCGTGGTGACCTTGCCGTTGATGTCACGCTGCTCGCTCACCCGCCCGGTCGTGGCGTCGTAGGTGTTGGTGACCTCCGCCAGGCCGCGGGAGTTGATCACCTCACGAAGCCGGCCGTTGTCGTACCGGTACTGGGTGGTCTGGTTGATCGCCGACTGGAACGAGCGCAGCCGGCCACCCTCGTAGTCGTAGTTGGTGAACCGGCCGTCCGGCAGCGTCACCTTCGTGACGAAGCCCAAGTCCTGCCGGTACTCGATCGCCACCTTGCGGCCCGCCGCGTCGGTCACCGACATCAACGCCGATCCGGTGTAATTCAGCGTGAAGCCGTGCCCGCGCTTGTTCTTCGCCGACAGGTAGCGCCCGCTGCCGTCGAACCGATGCGTGACCTGCTCCGGCGTGGTCAGCTCCCAGCCGGCCTCGGTCTTCTTCAAGTCCGACCGCACCCCCGCCGGACGCCGGTACGACCCGTCGTCGGAACGCTTGTAGTCGGCCTGCGCGCCGTCCTCGGCCCGCACCGTGGCCCCGGTATCGGTCGCCGTCACCTTCAAGTCCAGCGTGGACGCCCAGCCGTTGCCGAACAGCCCCGACGACGTGTTCGCCGACGAGTACACCCGGCCGAGCTGGAACGGCACCGCGAACGACGCCATGCCCAGATCCGACTCGATCCGGGTGAACGCGCCGGTGCCAGTGTTCACCCCACGCCCTCGTACCTGCTGGCCGGAGGTGCTGCGGCCCAGCGCGTTCGCGCAGGCACAGCCGGCGGCCTGCGCTGCCGGGATCGCCGGGGTCTCGCCCAACGTCCGCGGCCGGGCGTTGTTCGACGACGCCGACGTCTGAGTGCTGCCGTCCGGGTAGCTCACGGTGATCTTCACGAAGTAGTCGTGGCCGGCGTCCAGCGCCCAGCCCTCCGCCCCGCCGAACCCGCGGCAGAACTGGCGCGGGGAGCCGCACACCGGCAGATCGCCCTTGCCCAGCGTCACCGACTCCTGCGCCCGCTGCGACGCGGCGTCGTACACGGTCGCCGACCACGAGGTGATCGCCGTGTCCGCGAGACTGAAGTAGACCACCAGCGACGTATCGCCTGTCGCATAGCCGGAGCGCAGCACCAGCGCGTCAGCGCCGCGCACCGCGCTCTCGGCCGCGCGGCCCACAACCTGCCTGGCCCGCTTCGCGGGTGCGCCCGCCGCCGCGAACTGAGTCGCGGTCAGCTTCCGGGCCATACCCGCCGCCTCGGTGGACGGCGGCTCCACCGGCGGACGCTCGCCCACCGGGAGTCCCTTGTTCGGCAACGCCGAGACCGGCAATGGGCGCTCGGGCGACCCGGGACCCTGCGGCGCCGGCGGCGTGCCCGGCGCCGCGGCCACCGCGGGTGCCGCGCGCACCGGCACCGGGGCGAGCGCCACCAGCACAGCCGCGGCTAGCGCCAGACCTCGCCTTCTCCATGATCTGGGCAGCGTGAAATGGTCCTCCGGCATGACCGAATCCCCCCGTAAATTATTGGTCATCGATGGATCGGGCGTACGTTACCGATCTGGGAGCGCTCCCGAAAGACCGTGCGCGGAGCTGCCGGTGATCTGGCACATCACCGGCAGATGACCACCGGCGCTGATCGGCGCAGCGGCCCTGGCGGTGAACGCGACCAACGCGGCCGGGAAGAAAGGCTTGACCCTGACGTAGGGTCAACCCCCCAAGCTGGCGGGCATGAGCATTCCGCCGGAAACCGAACAGGCCGTTCCCGCCGCCATCCGGGTACGCGGCCTGGAGAAGTCATTCAAAGAGGTGAGCGTGCTGCGCGGCGTGGACGTCGACGTGGCACCGGGAAGCATCTTCGCCCTTCTCGGCTCGAACGGGGCGGGCAAGACCACCCTGGTGAAGATCTTGTGCACGCTGCTGAAGGCCGACGCCGGCCGCGCGGAGGTCAACGGCTTCGACGTGGCGGCGCGGGCCGCCGACGTCCGTGAGTCGATCAGTCTCACCGGCCAGTTCGCGGCGGTCGACGAGATACTTACCGGGCGGGAGAACCTTGTCATGGTGGCCCGGCTGCGGCATCTCAAGGAGGCCGGCACGATCGCGGACGACCTGTTGCGGCGTTTCTCGCTGACCGAGGCGGGCGCCCGCCGGGTGGCGACGTACTCCGGGGGGATGCGCCGCCGCCTGGACATCGCGATGAGCCTGATCGGGGATCCGCCCGTCGTCTTCCTCGACGAGCCGACCACCGGGCTGGACCCGGAGGCGCGCCTGGAGGTCTGGTCGGCGGTCCGGGAACTCGCCGCGGGAGGCACGACGGTGCTGCTCACCACGCAGTACCTGGACGAGGCCGAGCACCTCGCGGACCGGATCGCGATCCTGCACGAGGGCCGGATCATCGTGAACGGCACCCTCGGCGAACTCAAGCGGCTGCTGCCTGCGGCCAAGGTGGAGTACGTCGAGAAGCAGCCCACCCTGGAAGACGTCTTCCTCAGCCTGGTCGGCGCCGCCGCGAACGGGGAGCAGCGATGAACAAGCACTTCTTCGGTGACACCGCCGTTCTGCTGGGCCGTTCGCTGCGCCACATCGCGCGCAGCCCCGACACCATCATCACCACGGTGATCACGCCGATCGTCATGCTGCTGCTGTTCGTCTACGTCCTGGGTGGCGCGATCCAGACCGGCACCCGCTCGTACGTCAACTATCTGCTGCCCGGCATCCTGATCATCACGATCGCCTCGGGGATCTCCTACACCGCGTACCGGCTGTTCCAGGATCTGCAGGGCGGCATCTTCGAACGGTTCCAGTCCATGCCGATCGCCCGGTCCGCCGTACTCTGGGCGCATGTCCTGACCTCGCTGGTCGCCAACCTGATCTCGCTCGTCGTGATCCTGCTGGTCGCCCTGGCGATGGGTTTCCGGACCAGCGCGGGCGTGCCGGAATGGCTCGCGGCCGGCGGCATCCTGGTCCTGTTCACCTTGGCACTGACCTGGCTGGCGATCATCCCCGGACTCACCGCCAGCACCGTGGACGGTGCCAGCGCGTTCGCCTACCCGCTGATCTTCCTGCCGTTCGTCAGCTCGGCGTTCGTGCCGACCACGTCGATGCCCGGCCCGGTCCGTGCGTTCGCCGAGAACCAGCCGGTCACGTCCATCGTCGACACCTTGCGGGCGCTGTTCGCGCAACAACCCGTCGGCACCGGCATCTGGATCGCGCTCGCCTGGTGTGCCGGCCTGCTCGGGGTGGCCTTCACCTTCGCCGGCATCATCTACCGCCGCCGGATCAGCTGAGCCAGGATCAGAGCATGCTGACGATCGGACAGGTGGCCGAGTACGCCGGTGTCACCGTGCGGGCGGTGCGGCACTACCACCGGATCGGGTTGCTTCCCGAACCGGAACGTAACGCGTCGGGCTACCGCACCTACGGCGCACCGGCGCTGGTGTCGCTCATCAAGATCCGTACCCTCGCCAACGCCGGCGTGCCGCTGACGCAGATCTCCCGGATGCTCGAGGCCGACGAGGCCACCCTCACCGCGGCGGTCGAGCAGATCGACGCTCGCCTGGGTGACGAGATCGAACGGCTGGAGGCCAGCCGCCAACAGGTCCGGAAACTCGTCGCCGGTGACCACCTCGTGCTGGCGCCCGAGGTGGTCGACTATCTCGACCGGCTCCGGGAGATCGGGACCTCCGAGCGGATGCTGGCCGGTGAGCGCGACGGCTGGATCCTGCTCTCGGCCCGCTGGCCCGACGCCGTACTCGAATGGATCCCTGACAAGATCGCCCAGCTCGAGGACCCGCGAGTCGTCCGGCTCTATCAGGTGTTGTCGAAACTCATGGACGCCGAAGAGATCGACAACCAGCTCGCGAACGAGGCCGCCGAGATCATGGTCGAGTTCGCGGAGGAGATGGAGGCCGCCGGGATCGACATCACCAGTACGGGGCAGGACGACATGTTCTTCGCCCTGCTGGACGATCTGGCCGACGCGGCCGACTCCCGGGCCGAGCTGATGCGCGACCTGATGCGCGAACGCGGCTGGGACGGCTGGACGCGGATGCAGCGGTTGCCGGAACCGCCGGGCTGAACGCGGCCGGGCGGTCCGGCAACGGGCACCGGACCGCCCAGGACATCAGCCGCGTCAGCTTCCGGCGGGCAATTCAACACCCTTGCTGTCGTACGCGGTGAAGTCGGTCAGGTTGGCCGGCGCCTTCCCCTGAGCGAAGTCGAACCAGAAGATCTGCATCTTGTCCGCCTTGCCGAAGCCCTCCCAGGCCGTCCGATGCGCCCTGACGACGGCGCCGGTGTCGGTGTCCCGGGCGGTGATCTTGGCGGCGTTCCCGACGTAGTAGCCGAACGTGGGCGTGGTACGGCCGCCGACCACCCGCCCCGCCTCGACCGCGTGGAAGCCCGGCGTCATCCGGCCCGCACCGGCGTCGCTGCCGACGATCTCGATCCGGAAGTCGTCGATGGTGCCGGTCTTCGTGTGCCCGAGAACCAGGGTGAGATTGTTGTCCAGATCATCCGGGTCGATCGTCTCGACGTAGATCACCCATTGCCGGCCACCGGCGCGCTTACCGGTTTCGACGATCGTGCCGAGAATGCCCGGCGCCGACGAGTTGTCGGGCGACGGCACCCGCGCCGACGGGTTGCCGGTCGGCGGCACCGGCGTCGGCGCAGCCGACTGGCCGGCGCCCGACAGCCCGGCAGCCGGGACCTCGCCGGCGGGACGACCCAGGCCGGGCAGCTGGCTGCCGCCGATCAGCAGGGCGGCCACCGTCAGCGCGGACGCGCCACCGACAGCGATCCTGCGACGACGGCGCAGCCGGCCGCCGGCGCTCATCACGTGCGCCAGGTCCAAGGGGGCGGGTTCGAAGTCCGGCGGCGAGTGCATCGCGTCCTTCAGTTCTTCCAGCTGCGTCACAGTCCCACTCCTGCTTCCGTCTCGAGGCGCACCGGCGGCACCGAGCCGGCCGTGATGCGGAGTTTCGCCAGGGCTCGCGAGTTGAGGCTCTTGACAGTGCCCGCCGACAGGTCGAGCTCGCGGGCCACCTCCGCCTCGCTGGCGTCGAAGAAGTGCCGCAGCACCACCACTGCCCGTTCCCGGGGCGACAGCGCCTGCAACGCGCTGATCAGCCAGCGCCGCTTCGACACCACATCGGCGACGTCGTGCGCGGCCGGCGGTTCCGGCATGGTCTCGGTCGCGTACTCCCGCATCGGGCGCCGCCACTGATCGGTGACCAGGTTGGTGAGTACCGTGCGGGCGTACGCATAGGGGTCCTTGCGCTGGACCCGCCCCCACGCGGCGTACACCCGAACCAGGGTGGCCTGGGCCGCCTCCTCCGCCTGATGCCGATCGCCGGTCAGCAGGTACGCCGCGCGTTGCAGACGCACCGAGTTCGCCTGCGCGAACGCGACGAAATCCGCGTCACCGCGTTTCATACGAAGCCTCTGTCCGTTCCATGAGCACCAAGACGAGCGAAGCCCAGGTTCGGTTGCGCTCCCCGAGAGAATCTTGACGCATTCGCGGTCGACGCGGGTTCAGCGGTTGATCGCCGCGGTGAGCGGCGCGTAGATCGGGGCAGCGCTCGAGGATCGCCGTCAGGGTCGAGGTCTCCGCATCTTGTAGGGATCGAGGCTGCTGGGCCGTGACCGGCGGGTGCCGACGAGCATCTGTTGCCAGGTCTCGGCACGGGCGTAACGCTGGACGGTGTGCCGACCCCAGCCGAGGTGGGTGGCGATCCGCGTGGTGTTCGGGCGCGCCGCACCGAGAGCGACCGGTGGGTGCAGTTTCGCTCTCAGATAACCCGTGTTGCCGTCAGTTCCCGCAGCCAGATTTCCACCGTGACGGCCTGGTGACCGGTCTGACCTGGGCGCGGGTATGGACTCTGGATCATCGATGAATCTATGATCCATTCTCGGCATTCCTGAGATCTCTCTCGGGAATCCGAGATGTGTCGTGGATTTTCGAGCTGGAGGCCGCTGTGTCGGTGGCGGTGGTCAGGGACCTGCGGGCGCATCAGCGTCTGGACGGGCCTGGGCAGATCGCGGCGTTCGAGCAGGATCTGCTGGCCGAGTTCGTGCTGGCACGCTCGTCAGCGGGGATCACCGACGCGACGATCCGAGCCGATGTCGCGGCCGTCGAGGAACTGCGGGAGTGGTTCGGCCGGCCACTATGGGAGATGACGCCCCAGCACATCGACGCCTTCTTCGGAAGGCATCTGCGCGAGGCGATGCCGGGCACCAAGGTCCGCAAGGCAGCCGGGTTCGCCGTCTACTTCGAGTTCCTGGAGTTGCGGCACAAGCCGGACATCCACGCGGCCACCGGGTTCGTGGTCGAGTCCCCGCTGGACGAGATGAACCGGCCGCGCGGCGGCACCCATGGTCGGCTGCGGATCCCGCCGACGCCGCGGGAGGTCACGCAGCTGTTCACCGGCTGGCAGCACGGGCTGGATTCCGCTCGCAAGTACGCGCCGGCGGTCCGCAACTACACGGCATTCCGGCTGGTCAGCTTGATCGGGCCGCGAGTGTCGGAACTGTGTCTGCTGCGCATGGGCGACCTGCGCTGGGAGCTGGGCCGGTTCGGCAAGGTGCTGCTGCGCGGCAAGGGCAGCAACGGCCGCGGGAAGAAGGAACGCCTGGTCCCGCTGATCAACGGTTCCCGGGAACTGCTGGACTGGTGGGTGCACGGACCGCGGTGGGAGTTCGACGACCGGATCAACGACCCGATGGCGCCGCTGTTCCCGTCCGAACGCCGCCGGGCCGACGGCAGCAGCGGCTTCGCGACCACCGACACGCTGCGCGACGGGCTCGCCGAGGCCGTCGCCGTCCACCTGCCCACGCAGGCGGGCCGGTTATCGCCCCACTTGCTGCGTCACTTCGCCGCCTCCGACCTCTACCGCAACGGCATGGACGTGGTGGCCATCCAGGAAATCCTGGGGCACGCCTGGCTCAACACGACGATGATCTACGTTCACGTCGACAAGACCCACATCGAGGACGCCTGGGCCGGTGCCGGCCAGCGGGCCGCGAACCGTTTCGGGAGCCGACGATGAAGTGGAACCTGCGCCTGGCCGCCGCGCAACGCGACATCTGGAAGGCCTCGCAGCTGCAGGCCATGCTCGCCGACGCCGGCCTGGTGATCAGCGCCGGGAAGATGTCGCACCTTTGGTCCAGCCAGCCGGTGACGATCCGGCTCGAAGATCTGCAGATCATCTGCACGGTGCTCGGCTGCACCCCGAACGACCTGCTGGTGCTGGAAGACACTCCGCTACCGGCACCGCGCCCGGCCGAGACAGCTCCGCTGCGGGCCGTGGCGGGCGAGGCACCGATCCAGCGCCGGCATGCCGGCCGCAGCAAACCCCCGGTATGACGACAGCGTCACCACGCCGCCGGGGCAAACGCGTCTACCGAGGGCCGGCGCGCAGCTGCGAGCAGTGCCTAGCCTGGGGCGTGCTGCGCCAGCGGATCTGCCGCGGCTGCGAAGCCTTCGCCCGCAAGAACCCACTCGGTCGCTGCCACACCTGCGCCCGCGAAACCGTCCCGGTCGACGAGGGCGTCTGCCGGCTCTGCCGCCGGCAGGCCAGCCTGATCGCCGGACCCGACTGCAAGATCGCGCTGGATCTGACTGTCGCGGCCAGCACCGGCCAGCAACTGTTCCTCGCCGGATTCTCAAGGGCAGCCAGGACGCGCTCGAAGCCGGTGACGTTGCCGGAGACGCAGCCGACACTGGTGGTGGCCTTGCCGGCCCGGTCGGCCGGCTGGGAGCAGCCGATTCTGGTCGACGCGCCGCGCGACTGCCGACATGCCAGCAGCCTCGACCCACCCCGCGATCCCGGCTTCCTGCGCTTGGTACTGCGCCACGCGGATGTCCTGGCCGAGCACAACGGCTGGCCACCACGCACCCTGCAACAGGTCCGCCGCGGCCTGCGGATGATCGCCAGCTGTCACGAACCGGGCGAGCCGGTCAAGGCCAGCACCGTCACCGCCATGAGCCCGCACGGCGTCCCCGGCCTGCGCGTGCTCGAGGTTCTGTTCGCCGCCGGCGACGACCTCGTCGTCGACGACCGCACCGACTCGCTCACCGTGTGGATCGACGCCAAGTTCGACTCGCTGCCCGCCCGGATGCGCGATGAACTTGACGCCTGGATCACCGTGCTCCGACGCGGCACCCCGCGCCGCCGAGCCCGGCCCCGCATCACCACCTTCACCCTGCTCGCGGCCGCCCTCCCGTTCCTGACCGAGATCGCCGACCGCTACACCACGCTGCGTCAGGTCACCCGGCAAGACGTGCTCGACTGGCTCGATGGCCGCAAGCAGCAGGCCTCCGACGCTCATGCCCTGCGAGATCTGTTCGGCGTGCTCAAAGCCCACCGCCTGGTCTTCGCCAACCCAGTCGCACGGATTCACGTCAGCGGCCGGAACCCCAGCACACCGGCGACGCTGACCACCGGAATGCTGCACGCTATCGGCGACGCGGCCAAGAACGACCCGGCACTTCAGATCGCGATCGCCCTCATCGGCGTCCATGCCCTGCGTCCTCATCAGGTCCGCGGCCTGACGCTCGATCAGGTCGATCTGCCGAACCAGCGCATCAACCTCGGCGCCGGCCGGCGCCGCCTGGACGAGTTCACCGCCGCCGCGTTGACCACCTACCTGCACTACCGCCACCAGCGATGGCCGGACACCGGAAACCCGCACCTGTTACTGACCCGCCGCACCGCCCACGAGCGCGGACCGGTCAGCGCCTACTGGCTCACCTGTCTCTTCGACGGCCTGCCGGCCACCGCCGCGCAGCTTCGCGAGGACCGCATCCTGGAAGAAGCCCGCGCCGTCGGCGGAGACCCGCTGCACATCGCCGCGATGTTCGGCCTCACCGCTAAACCCGCGCTTCGCTACGCCAAGGCCGTCTGGCCGCAGCAGAACGCTGACATCGCCGCTGAAAGGATGGAGCAGTGACGACAGCGAGCGAGTTCGTTCAAGCCTTCGTCGGCCGCTTTCCGGTCCTTCGGCCAGACTACGACGATCATGTCGAAGACATGGGCGAGCTCCTACCCCACGTCATCTTTGGGATCGGAGAAGGCTTCACCGACCGAATCGTCAACGCCTACCTGCAGGAAGACGACTCCCTGGACTGGCGAAGCGTGCTGGAGTTCTTCGACGAATACTTCGACCGCGGCGATCGTGACGTCGACGAAGTGCTGGTAACAAGCTTCCTCGACATGCTGCCCTGGCCGAACCAGCCCGGACACGGCCTGGTGGATCAACTACCCAAACGCCTCCGCTCCCGACTCGACCTGCTGCGGCCGGCTGCCTAGCCTGCCTGCCTCTCACCAGGCCCCTCACGAGGTCGTTGGAACGCTGAAACGTCACCAGCCCCAATAGCAGATGTCACCGATTCGTCGGGAACTCACCAGCCGCACAATCGCTACGACCCCGGGTTCAGCACCTCCAGCCGTCAGTATTCGTGAACTCACCGGGGATGGGCTTCGAGGCGTTCTACTGCATGCCCGGAATCAAGGGCGCGCACGAGAAAGGCGGCGTGCAGGGTGAGGTCGGCCGCTTCCGGCGCAACCACCTGGTCCCCGTGCCGGGGATTGCCACACTGGCCGAGCTCAACGAGCGGATCGCGGTCATCGACTCCGCTGAGCACGACCGCCGGTTGGAGCACCGGGTCCGCACCATCGGCAAGACTTCGGGGTTGAGCAACCACTGCTGGCGCCGCTGCCGGCCGAGCCGTTCAAGGCCGGTCGGCAGCTGACCCCGAAGGTCAAACCACGATGGGCTGATCGGGGTCCGGCAGTCGCACTATTCGGTGCCGGCACGGTTCATCGGCCGTACGGTGCGGGTGATGCTGCACGCCAGCGAGGTGATCGTGCTCGACGGGCGCACCGAGATCGCCCGCCACGAGCGGTCGGTGACGAAAAGCTCGCAGACCCTGGTCCTGGACCAATACTTGGAGGCGCCACGACCAGGCGAGGTCCCGCATGACCGTCCCCGCCGCTCGGCCTGGTCAGGCGACTCGTGGATCCAGTCCGTACTGGCCTGCGACGCCGAGGTTCTCCCGCAGGGTGGTCCCTGGGTACTCGGTGGGGTAGATGCCGCGCTTGCGCAGGAGCGGCACAACCTCGTCGACGAAGGCGTCGACGCCGTCCTCGTAGACGTCGGGGGAGACCCAGAACCCGTCGACGGCGCCCGCCTCGAACCACTTCTGCAGGTGGTCGGCGTGTACCTCGCCGGGGCCGACGGTGGTCGGGTGGTAGTCGATCACGCCGTGGGCGAGGATGTCGCGCGGAGACCAGCCCTGGCGCGCTAGTTCCAGGGCGATTCCGGAGCGCGGATCCATCGGCGACGCGTAAGCGGCGGCAAGCTGGTCCGAGGTGAGCGGCTTGTCGTAGCGGTTCGGGCCGATGTTGAGACCCAGCAGCGCGCCGAGGTGGGGAAGGCGTGCTTCGATGATGTCGCCCTGCAGGGAGAGGCGGCGGTCGAGGCCCTCGCGGGTTGTCTGGGCGACGGTGGTCATGAGGCCGGCGAAGTACTTGATGTCGTCGGGGTCGCGGCCGGCCTGCGCGGCGGCGTTGCGCACCAGATCTCGCTGGGCGCGGGCCTCCTCGATCGTCCACACCTCGGCGATGAAGCCGCTGGCGTAGCGGCCGGCGAGCTCGAGCAGGTGCGGGCTGGGGCCGCCGGAGGTGAAGATCACCGGTTGGCCTTGTTCCGACGGCGGGATCGCCAGAGGTCCGCGGGAGGCGACGTGTTCGCCCTGCAGGTTGATGGGCCGAAGTTTGGCGGCGTCGACGAAGCGGCCGGACTTCTGGTCCTTGAGCCACGCGTCGTTCCCCCAGCTACCCCAGAGCGCCTCGACGATCTGGATCGACTCGTGGGCGCGCTGGTACCGCTCGGTGCGGTCGGCGACGGGTTTGCCGTAGTTGGCGGCGACGGCCGGGTCGCTGGTGGTGACGGCGTTCCAGCCGGCGCGGCCGTGGCTCATCACGTCCAGGGCCTTGAACTGGCGTGCGGTATTGAACGGCTCCTGGAAGGTCGTGGATCCGGTCGCGACGAACCCGATACGGCTGGTGGCCTGCGAGATGGCCGCCAGCTGCATCATCGGATCCATGATGTTCTGGATGCCCAGCATCTCCACATCACCGCGGACCGCTGGGAAGTCCGGGGTGAACACAAAGGCGAATCCACCCCGCTCGGCGGCCTGCGCGTAACGGATGTTCGCCTCGACGCTCGCGTAGTTGCCGGGGTCGACATGCGGTGCGCGCCAGGCCCCGGCGAGGTTGCCGTAGCCAGAGGTCAGAGCCATGCCGAGAATCATCTTCTTGTCAGCCATGCGCGTGTTCCTTTCCGTGGGAAAGCGTGTTGGTAGTGCTGTCGAAGAACACGAGCGGCCGTTGCGTCGTGTCCCTGTGTAAACGCGTCACCTGGAGCAGCACCAGCGTGTGGTCGCCGGCGGGCATGGTGCTGTGGGGCGTGACGGCGATCGTCGCGAGGGCGTCGCGGACGAACGCGGCACCGTCGTCGATGGTCATCTCGATACCGGCGAAGCGGTGTGCGGCGGGCCGCCGAAGGGCTTGGAGAATCCCCGCCTGTTCTTCACCGAGAACACTGATGCCCCAATGCGGCGCGCGGCGCAGCACCGGCCATGTCGTTGACGTGTGCGCGAACGCGAGGGATACCAGCGGGGGATCCAGCGACACCGAGACGAGCGAGTTGGCCGGCATGCCGACGATCTGACCGTCGATCTCGGCGGCCACAACGGACAGGCCCGTCGTGAAGCCGGCGAGGGTGTGCCTCATCGCTGTCGGCGTCACTGACGGTGTGGGTGTCTGCGCCCGGACACTCATGGTCTCGAACTCCTTCTCGGCTGCGAGGACAGCGCTCGCCCAGTAGTGACTGGCGGGCCGCGGATAGCCACCCGGCCCATAAGGAGATAGTCTCCGTTTGTACTCGCAGAAACTTACAGGAGACAGTCTCCGCTTTGTCAACGAAAGGCGGGAGTCGTGGCAGAGACCACAGCCGCGAACGAGCGCCGACCGCGCTCGGACAAACAGCGCAACCGGACACACATCCTGCAAACCGCTGAGCGATACTTCGCCGAACACGGCATCACCGGCTCACTCGACGCCATCGCCAAACGCGCCGGCATCGGCCCGGGCACCCTCTACCGGCACTTCCCCAACCGGGAGTCGCTGCTGGCCGCCCTACTGCAAGCACGCAACGACGAACTGGTCTCCCAGCGCGAGGCCATCCGGCAAGAGCCGGACACCACGGCGGCGCTCGCCCGCTGGCTGGACGCGCTGAGCCAATGGGCCACCGCCTTCGACGGCCTGCCCGAACCGTTGCGTGCGGCCTTCTCCGAGGACACCTCTCCCCTCGCGCTCACCTGCCAGGGATTCATCACCACCACCGACGAGTTCCTGCACGCAGCCCAACGCGACGGCGGCGCCCGTCCCGACGTGCGCGGCAGAGATCTGTTCCTGGCCGTCCTGGCCATGAGCTGGGTACGTGGCGCCGCCGTAGCCGACGAATCCTCACCCACCGCGCTGAGTAACCTGATGCGAACCGGCTGGGCAACGACCTAGCGAGTTGACACATCCGCCAGCCGTGGGCGGCCACGTGGCGAGTGAGAAACCCATGCCACGGCCGACCGCGCTCACCCCACCTGCCTCGACCGACGTTCTCGCCGGAGAGGATCCCCCAACGACGCTAACGCTCCGTCACAAAACTGGGTTCTGGCCGCTGGCTCAGGTGGGGCCAACCCAAGCCGTCACAACACCACAGATCTCGAACACCGTGGGGCCACTCAGCCCCATGCCGACACGCCACCGCGGCATATCTGGGCGGCGCCGAGCCTCAGTGACAACCGGCGCTGGACCTCGATTATGGAACGGGAAGTGTGGAGACGACCCGGCCCGTGGTCATCAGTTGCCGAACTGCGTTTCGTTCCACCTTCGTAACTCTTCGCGTAGCGTGCGTACCTCGCCCGGAACAGGGCCTGGGAAGCGAGGCGCCGATTCGGCGAGTGCCTCGGCCTTCTCCTCGCCGATCACGTCCGTGATGGCGTCCCACAGCACGGAGCGGGCACGGGAGAGACGCGGGCCGACGAGTCATTCGGTCATGAACCGGTCGAGCGTGTCACGGTCGACGTCACCTGCCGTTCCGGCGGAGCCGATCCAGTGAGATGACGACGCTCTCCAGGAGCCGGGCGGTTTGGATGGCCTTCTCCAACGGGATCGAGACGAGCCGGTCGGCGTCCTCGGTGTTCATGGTGGCCAGAACCTCACGGCGTACCTGTCTCGGCACAGTTCGATGATGGGGCAGCCCTGATCTGGATGGGCCGGGAAAGCGGCCTCTCGGAGGCCACGATGCTGCGTTACGTGAGAACGGGCGTGAGCGGGGCCCAAGCCGCCGCATATAGGCGTCAGGCCCGGCGCAGCACCAGGGTTACGAAGCCGAGCACGCCCCGATAGCCGCCCAGCCATCCGTTCCGGTGATTCCGGGCGATCGCCAGCACCGCCGCGGCATCCGGATGGCCCGGGTTGTCCAGCGCCCATCCGGTCAGAGAACCGGTCCACGACCACTCGTATTCGTCCCACTCCGCAGCCTCACTGACGTGCGCGTACACCGGCACCCAGCCGGCGTTGGCGGCCACCTCGACCAGACCCGCCAGGGCGGTGTAATCCGCCGGGGTCGCATCCAGCGCGTCCAGCGCCGCCCGGGTCGGCGGCACCGCCCAGAATCCTTCGCCAACCATGAGTACGCCGTCGGCGTTCAGGTGCCGCCCGGCCGCGTCGAGGGTCTTCCCGAATCCACCGAACGCGTGCGTCGAGCCGATACAGAGGACCAGGTCGTAGCCGCCGTCGGCCGGATACTCCCGGGCATCCCGCTCGTGCAGCGTGAGCCGGTCGGCAAGCCCACGTTCGGCGGCGGCGGCCGCCGCGCGCTCCAGCGCGTACGGGCTGAGGTCAAGGCCGTCGGCGACCCCGTCCGGGTAGTGCGCCAATGCCTGCAGCGCCCACGCCGCCTCCCCGCAGCCGAGGTCAAGGATCCGAGCCGCAGGCTCGCGACCGGCCCGGCGCAGCAGGCGGTTGAGGTTCACGCCGGAGACGGGCGCCGCGATCGGGTGGTGGGTGTGCGCGATGCTGCTGAGCCGTTGACGATCCACGAGCACAGTCAACACGCACGAACCGAACCGCCGCTCACCCACCCGGATGCGCCACAACGGGTCCTGGAGACGATCGGAGCCAGCCAGTTCGTGCGGTTCACTGCGGCCCCGCTCCGGATCGTCTGATCACCCGCGACCGAACGGTGTCTCCCGCAGCACGATCCGATTGTCACGGACCACCAGGATCCGGCCGTCGTCGGCGACCGCCAGCAGTTCCCGGCGTGCCTCACCGGCATAACCGTCCAGCGGCGCGCTGGTGCAGGTCAGGCTCGCGCAGCGCCACACGGTCTGGCGCCAGTACCGGGCCGGCTCGCCGATTGTGAGGTGCAAGCCGCGGTCGCCGGTGGAGGGCAGGGCGGCGGTCAGATAGACGTACGGCCCGGCGACGGCCACCGCACCAGACTGCGCGGCCGCGCCGGGACCGACAAGCGCCGAGTTGTCGCCGTCGTACAACTCCCCCGCCCGAACCGCGACCGCACGATCGCCGGCGGTGGTCCACACCGCGTCCGGCGGAGCGGCCCGCCCGTCGGCCTGGCGCGGGCCGGCACAGGTGACCGGCTCGCAGCTGAACCGGTGCACGCTCCAGCCCAGCCAGAACGATGCTGTCGGCCGCCCGTCGGCGCCGATCGCCAGCCGCGCCCGGCTCCCGCCGGAGAAGCCGTCCGCCGGGGTGTGGTCGGCGAACCCCAGCTCGTGGCGTTGCGGAGCGGCACAGGCGACGTCCGCGCATCGGATCATCAGGAATCGGTATCGGCCGTACTCGCCGCCGTCGGCGGGCACCGCGACGAACAGCCAGATGGCACCGTCGGGCGCGGCCGCGCCGGCGGCTTCGGTCCCGACTCCCTGCGGCCCCGGGCTTTCCCGGGCGTCGGCGCGGACCGGTAGCCAGGCCTGGCTGCAGCCGTCGCGGACGCACCGCGCGTACTGCACGAACGGGCCGCCGGTGTCCGGGCCGCCGGTCACCGCGGTCTTCACCACTGTCCCGTCCGGGCCGATGGAGGCCGTTCCGAAGCCGTCGACCGTGGGCGGGCCACCGCTGACGTCGGTGAAGCGGTCACACAGATCGTCGTCGCAGAACCACACCCCGCCCGAGGTCACGATCACCGGATGCCCGCCGGACGGCCAGGCCACCGCCGTCGCGGTGCTCGGACCCCGGTCGTGCGTGCGCACCGACGGCAGCTCGAACGGGTTGAGGACGACCAGCGCCGCGGGCACGAGCACGGCTGCACCGAGCAGTGCGGCACCCGGCCACCACACGGCCCGGGTCGACCGGTTCGGGTCTGCGACATCCGGGTGGGCGGCAACATGGGGACGGGCGGCGAGTCCGACCTGCGCCGCCAGCGCGACAACGATCAGCGCGGCGCCGACCGGCGGACCGGCGTACGGGCCTGCGCCGAGCCCGACGGCGTCGGCGACGACCGCGAGAAGGATCGGCACCCCGACACCGCCCAGCAGGAACGACACCGCATCCCGCCACGACGGCGCCCGACCGGCCGCACCGGCCACCCACGCGGTCACGCCGAGCAGCAGCCGAACCGCCACGAGAGCCACCGCGACGGCAACGGCGACCACGACGAAGAAAATCATCAGGCCGGCGGCCACGCGCAGCAGGACGTAGCCCGCGCCGGCCGCCGCGCCGAGAACGGCCACCGCGAACGGCAGGCCCGCCGCTCCCCGCGAGACGGCCCGCAGCGGCCCCGCCGCGCGAACGACGGCAACCGTGCCCGACAGCAGAGCCAGCAGCCAGCCGAACACCGTCACCGCCAGCCGCAGCACAGCGACATCGTGGCTGTCACCGACGCTGGGAACACCGTCGACGATCACCAGCCGGCCGCCACCGAACCAGTCCAGCGCCGCCGATACCGCCAGCGTCACCGCCACGATCGGCAACACCACCGCCGCCACCAGCCGCCGGGCCGTCCACCCGAGGCGATAGGCCACAAGGACGTCACCGAACGGACCGCCGCTCACGTCGGACGGCGGGGAGGAAGACATCGCGCCAGGATAGACGCGAGGCGATCTTGTAGCGGTCCCGCTCGCCCCACCCGGCCGGCGTAGTCGCCGTAAGGTCGTGCCCATGCTCGAGTCACAGCGCGAACCCGTGCCGTTCAACGATGACAACGAGACGGACACGGCCCTGGCATTTCTGTCCTTCGGCCGGTCCTGTGTCCTGAAAAAGCTGGACGGGCTGGACGAGGGGAAGCTACGACGCCGCCTGGTGGTGTCCGACACGACGCTGCTCGGGCTGGTCCAGCACCTCACCGGCGCCGAACGATACTGGTTCGGATACACCGTGGCCGGCGACCCCCGGTACGCCGATGCCGGCCTGGGCATGACGGTCGCCGAGGACCAGTCGGCCGGACAGGTCATCGCCGGCTACCGCAACGCTGCCGCCGACAGCGACGCGCACATCCGTGCGGCCGGTGACCTCGACGTCCGTACCGCCCAGGCCGTGAACGGCGAGCCCCGTACGCTGCGCTGGGTTTTGGCTCACATGACCAGCGAAACCACCCGGCACGCCGGACACGCCGACATCCTCCGCGAACTCATCGACGGCACCACCGGCCGGTGATTCTGGAGGGACCGAGGTGTCGTTGACCTTCCGCCCGGTGATGCGGAAGGCTGCCAATGATCAGAGCCGATCGATGGGGGAATCGTCGCACCGTGGTTGATCCATCCGTCCCTGCCGTTGAGGTAGTGGAACTCACCCAGCGTTTCGGCCCCGTGCTCGCCGTCGACCGGCTCAGCCTCAGTATCCCGCCGGGGATGTTCTACGGCATCGTGGGACCCAACGGGGCCGGCAAGACGACCACCCTGACGGCCGTTTGCGGGCTGCGGGAACCCACCTCGGGATCGATCAGGATCGCCGGGCACGATCTGCGCACCGACCGGGACACGGCACTCGCCCAGTTGGGCGTCATGATGGACGGGCTGTCGCTGCCCGAGCGGTTGACCGCCACCGAGCTCCTGCGCTACAGCGCCGGGCTGCGTGGCCTGGACGACGGCTGGCAGGCCCGGGCGGGCGATCTGCTGGAGATCCTCGGGTTGGACGTGGTCCCGCGCACGCTGATCGTGGAGTACTCCACGGGCATGCGCAAGAAGATCAATCTGGCGCTGGCGATGCTGCACCGGCCCCGGGTGCTGGTGCTGGACGAGCCGTTCGAGGCGATCGACCCGGTCTCCGCCCATTCCATCGAACAGGTGCTCAAGCAGTACGTCGGTGCCGGGGGCACCGTGCTGCTGTCGAGCCACATCATGGACTTCGTCGAACGCAACTGCCGCCGGGTGGCGGTCGTGGCCGGTGGGCGGGTGCTGGTCGAGGGACCGGTGGCGGAGGTGACCGCCGGCTCGACACTCAACGAGCGGTTCGTCGAGCTGGTCGGCGCCGACCCGGTGCGCCACCTGGAGTGGCTGGGATGACTCGCACGCTGTTCGCGCTCAAGCTGCGCCTGTTCCGCAACGGCCCGCACAACGAGCGCGGTTTCAGCCTGGTCGCCGGTCTGGTTCTGGCGGCATTGGTGATCGCGGGAGCTGCGGTGGCCGCCCGCGGCGTGATCGACGAGGGCTGGGTCCTGGTGGCGCTGACCGTCTGGGGTGGCATGTGGCTGTTCGGGCCGCTGGCCCAGCCACGCCACGATCCGTCGGTCATCTCGCGGGAATGGCTCCGCGGCTACCCGATCCCGGCGTGGCGGCTGGCACGGGCGTTGTCCTGGACCGAAATGCTCGGCGTCGGCCCGCTCATCACGCTGGTCTGCCTGTCGTCCCTGGTGGTGCTGGCCACGCCGCGCGGCCCCGCAACCGTCGCGATCGCCGTGGCGGCGGTGCCGGCCCAGCTGTATCTGCTCATCTGGGCGGGCAAGACGGTGGCGGCGTCGGCCGCCTGGCTGCTGCAGACCGGGGCCGGGATGACATTGGCCGCTGTCCAGACCGCGGTCATGCTGTCGCTGTCGTTCGCCGGATGGGTGCCGGTCGCGGCGTGGCTGCTGCCGCGTCTCGGCGACGGTGACACCGCCCTGACCGTCCCCAGTGCGGTGCGGCTGCCGACATCGCTGACCGACATGCTCACGGCATTGCCGACCGGTTGGGGGTACAGCGCGGTGGTCCCCCGTGACAGCGCCGCGTCGAACCTGGTCATGCTGCTGGCCCTGGGTGCCCTGCTGCACCTGGTCTGGATCGCGCTGACGGCTCACGCCCTGCGCCGGTCGCCGCGCCGGGCGGCCCCGCAACGGCCCGCCACACCCGGACGCGGGCTGCCGTGGCCCTTCACGGCGCCGCGGGTGTCCGCGGTCGCCGCGCGCGAGCTGGCCACCTGGACGCGTGATCCGGCGCGTGGCGTGGAACTACGCACCGCCTGGCTGACACCGTTGTTCATGGCCCTGATCATCGGGGTCACCGACTGGAGTTGGGCGTTGCCCCTCGCCGGCCCGGCGGCGGCCGTGTTCGGCGCGATGGTGGCGATCAACACCTATGCCCTGGACGGCACGGCGCTGTGGCAACTCCTCACCACACCAGGAGCCATCAAAGCCGACGTGTACGGGCGGATGGTGACCTGGGCACTGCTGTTCGGCCTGCCGTCCGTCGTGCTGACGGCCGTGTTGTGGGCCGTCACCGCCTCACCGTTGGGCGGCGTCGCCGTCCACGGTGCCATCAGCGCGGCCGCAGTCGGCTGCGCTGTCGCGCCGTTGCTCGCGGTCGTGATGCCGGCCGTGGGCGCCGACGCCCGCGATCGCGTCTACCCGGGCCAGCAGGCAGGCGATCCGACCGGCGGGCAGATGACGATCTTCCCGGTCGTACTGCTGGCGGCCGGCATCCCCGCGATCATCGGCGCGGTGACCGGGGACCGATGGTGGGTGACCGCGCTCGCCACCGTCCTCCTGGCCACCGCCGTCCTGTCCATGACCCCCACTCTCGTCGTGCGCCTCCTTCACCAGCGCGGGACGCGCCTTCTCGACGCGATGGCCTCCCGGGACACCGCCACGCTACGCCCGTCCGCCCTGACGAAAGGCTGAGGCCCAGGCCACCGCCGGAGCGGATTCCGCAGGCAAGGAATGACTTTTGTCTTCGGGTGAGCAGTGGAATCGAGTACCGCGTCCACGGCTCAGGATGCCGGATGCCGGCGCGTCGATCAGCCTGCTTGATCGCCAGCGGCGGAGATCGTCAGCGTTGAGCGCCGGCGATGCGTAGGCGATTGCCGTCCGGGTCCGTCAAGTGGACCTCTCTCCCCCACGGCGCCTGTTCGACGGCGACCTGGAATTCGGCGGCCACCGCCTCGACATCACCGACGTGCAGGTACAGGAGCGTGTCCGGCCGGGCATCGTCGCGGTGCTCCGACAAGAAGATCTGCATCGGCCCACGTGAAACGCAGAGAAACAGGGGAAAACCGGGCTCGAAACGGTGCTCCCACTGTTTGGCGAAGCCGAGTCGCGCGTACCAGTCCGCCGCCGCCTGGGCGTTCTTCGTATGCAGGATGGGCGTGATCTTCTCGTCCATGCGGTCATCCTGGCAGACCTGTCATCGATGCCGCGGTCGTGGAGCAATCGGCTCGCACCGCAGTCCGGTGGTGTGACGTCCGGAGGCAACTGCGTCATACTCAGGAGTACCCGAGATAAGGATGTGTCCAGGTGATCATCCTCGTTGTTGCGGCTGTGGTCGTCCCGGCGCTGCTCATCGCGCTGGGCATGGACATCAATGCTCGTCGGCGGGGAACAAAGGCTTCACCACCGCAGGACCCGTTGGCCGCACCTCTCACCAAGCAGACGTTCTGGGGGTACGCCGCCGTCGAGTAGCGCGGTTGACGGCGCCGTACCGGAGATCAGTGGCCGGGGCAGCCGGTCAGATGGACTTGAGATCTGCTGCGTCGAGGACGCGAACGACGACCTGGGCGGGTTCTCCGGCCAGGCCCGCGCTGCCGACGCGCAGGCCGGCGACGAACCGCGGCGCCCGCTGAGGTGCCGCGGTTGTCTCGTCAGCGGTGACTGCTCCGAAGAGCCTGATCGCCCTCTTGGCGAGCAGGAAGTCCGTGTCGTCGGTGACCTCGATGACCAGGCCGGGTACGGACAGCCTCGGAACGTCGCGCAGCCGGTCGTACGGCGTACGGGGATGTGCCGCATGGTCCGCCAGCAACTCCTGGACCGTGCCGAGCTCGATTATCCCCTCGATGTCGACTCGCAGCTCGGTGCCGAACTGGTCCTGCCCCACCTCGGCGACTGCCATGGCTTTGACCTGCAGTGAGGGCCAGGTGCTTTCGTCGACGACGGTGACCGGCAGATTGGCTGCGGCACCCGACGGAAGCTTGAACGACAGGGGCACGCTGTCGAAGTCGTAACCGGTCACCCGTACCTCCAGGTCATCAGCCGTCAGCGGCTGCGATCCGGTCCAGGTCTCGCTGGTTTCGGTGAAACGGATCGGGCGCCTGGCGGCCGCGGTGGCGCCTTCCGCGATCACCTTCGCGTAACTGGGGAGCAGGCCGCTGCCGCGCCGATTGAGCGTGAGCAGGACCTGCGGTGCTGCGCTGTCGCCGCTGAAGCGGTCCGCCCAGGCCGATTCGGTGAACTGTGCGGTTCCGGAGACCGCGACGCGCTGCCCGACCAGACCCGCGGACAGTTGCTCGGTCACCAGGCGGGCCCGGATGTCGTGGGCGGTCCAGCCGAGCGGCTCCAACGCCAGGTTGTCGACGTCGACCGCTACCGGCTCGATGTTCTTGTCCACCACGACGGACCGTCCTCTCGCTCTCCCCCGCAGCCCGGGGCTCGGAACGGTATCAGCGATCATGCGGGCGGACAGCGCCGCAACAGTGCTGGCAAGATCACTGTAGCGACGACTGCCCGGGTCATGATCCGTACGGTCGGACACAGGAACACATCAGAGCGAGCGGATCCGGACGCGCCACTCGAAGGGCGGGGCATCGTTGCCGGGTCTGGCTAACGTCGATGCATGCCCGCCGTGGACGTCCGCCGTCTCGTTGATCGTCTGCGCCGCCGGTTGTCGATCCTGTTCGCCGTCGCCGCTCAGCGGGCGGACCGCCTGAAGCTGAGCCGGGGCACCGTCATATTCGGCGTGCTCGGCTGGCTGCTGGCCGTCAGCGGGCTCTACGCGCTCCACTTCTACGGCGCCGCTGAGGTACTGGTCGTGGCTGTATGGGCACTCGTCGTGGTCATGCTCGTCGCCGGTGCGTGGCGGCGACCGATCGATGCGCTTCTCGGCGCGGCAGTGCTGATCGCTTCCGTCGGCTGGGCCGACCATGCGATGAACGCGCTCTCCGGTGTGACGCGCTGGCTGATCCTCCCGCTGGCCGCGCCCTTCTTGGAGGGCGACTTTGCCAAGTCGGTACACGCACTGCTGTTCCTGACCGCGGTCACCATCGTGGCCGTGCGATGCACGTTTGCGGTGACGGCGGCGTCTGTCGCTGTCGCTGTGATGGTGCTGGCCGCGCAGCCGTACCCGGATCTGTTCGCCGGTATGGGGGTGAACCTAGGCTCGCTGGCACTGCCGGTGGCCTTCGGTTCTCTGGCCCGCCGGTGGATCGGCAACCGCGAACCGGTTGTTCACGGCCGGATGCTCGTCGCTCACGATCCCGCTCAGGCGCCGACCTCCGCGGCGGAGGCAACCGATCGGTCGTGGTCCGCTGCGCTCAGCGGTGTCTCCGTCGCGGTCGCGCTGGCGGGACTGCTGCTGTTCGTACCAATCCAGCTGGGTTACAACGCGTTCTACGGCAGTTTCGGACTCGAGCCGGAAGACATCGGTGTTGGATACGCCAAGGCGCTGACACTGCAGCTGCCGTGGCTGCTGCCAGCCGCGGCCGGGCTGGTAGCCGTGATCGCGGTCCTTGCCGTCTGCGGCGTAATACTGGTGCGCAGGCCGGGACCGGCGTGGTTGGTGAACCGGTACGCGGTCGCGCCGTCAGCGCCGATGCGCCGAGCGGCGGCGGTGCTGGCGGTAGCGATCCTGACTCTCGCCGGCATGTACGCCGCACGGCAGGTATCGGGTGCGCGGCCGGAGAACCTGGCAGTTCCGGTCGCACCTGGATCGTCAACGTTCCTACGGATCCGCACATCGGTTGTCGAAGTGCAGTGGACTGCCGACGGCCCGACTCCTGAGATTCCCGACCGGATGCTGCGCCTGGGTGCGTCGGACGGCATGACCGTGTTCTGGCATCCGGGCGGCCGGCAACTGCTCCGGCTGCCGACAGACTCTGTCGCAGTGACGACGCTTTCCAGCGGTGCGGGCGTCGTGGGTGAATTGCCGATGGCGCCGAACCGTCTGCGAATTCTCCCGGATGGCTATGTGTTTCCTCCTGTGCTGCAACTCGAAGGGTTGGCGCAGGAGTCTCCGGCTGTGCAGGCATGCGCGAGTCATGTCGCGAAGAAACGGCTCGGGTCGCTGTTCGCCACCGATCTCTCCGGGCAGCGTTTCTCCCGCACGGACGCGGTGACTGTCGTGCAGGGCCCGACAAATCGGATGTACGTGCTGTACGGGCCCGACTACCGGAACCTGAACGCCGAACTGCTGGCGGCAGGCTTTCCCGCCGAACCTCGCACCTGGTACCCGACGGACAAGATCAAGAAAGAAATGCAGTCCGCTACCAAAGCCGGAGCCGAGCTCATACCGTCAACACAGGCGTGCACCTTCGTACCGCCGCCGAAATAGGCTGCGCGGCTGCGGTTATGCGAACAGCCTGTTTTTAGCGGAGTCGCGGGTGCCTGAGGTGGCTGCTAACTCGTCAGGGACATCAAGAACTCGCCGAGGAGGTTCGCCAGGGCGCCGAGGGGGATGCTGACGAGCCACGAGATGCCGAGCAGCGCCGCTCCTCCTGCCACGAGCAGGAAACGAGGTACGTGCGCCTGCGTGGCGGGATGCTCCGCGGCCGGCTCGACCACGGCGTACCTAGCACCTGGGCACTGCCGTCCGGCGCAGCCACCAACTCCGCGCCGCAGCACCCCGCGTGCCGCGTGCACCCGGTCCGGGGCACAGGTGTTCGAGCGGGCAGGCAATACTTGCTCTCTGGCACAGAGGTGTGCCGGGATGACGGAGGGGTTGACGTGGCAAGGGTCGAGCTCGGCGCTGTGCTGGCTACCGCGCAGCGGATCGCCGAGACCACGATCGCCGCGGAGGCCGCGGTGGTGGACAGGGAAGCACGCTGGCCCAGGACCAGCATGAAGGAGCTGCAGCGGGAGCTGGGCGGTCTGGTCGTCGAGCAGCGCCTCGGCGGGCTCGGCCACGGCTTGCTGGCGGTGGCTCGCGTCGGCGAGGTCACCGGCCGCTACTGCGCGTCCACGTCGATCTGCTTCGGCATGCATCTGGTCGGCTCGGCGGTGCTGGGTGCCAAAGCCACCGCCTGGCACGAGCAGCGATATCTGCGCCCGATCGCCGCCGGCGAGCATCTGACCACGCTTGCGCTGTCGGAGCCCGGCACGGGCAGCGAGTTCTGGTTGCCGCAGACCCGCATGCACGACGACGGCGACGACGTCGTGCTGAACGGGACGAAGAGTTTCGTCACCAACGGCCCGCACGTCGACTCGTACGTCGTCAACCTGGCCGCGGGGGCTTCGGCCACCGGCAGTTTCTCGATGGCGGCACTGGACGCGGAGACCCCGGGAATGCACTGGGGACCGGCGTGGCACGGCTTCGGCATGCGCGGCAACGACTCGCGGTCGCTGCGGCTGCGTGACGTGCGCCTGCGCCGGTCGCAGCTGCTGGGCGAGCACGGTGACGAGATCTGGTTCGTGTTCAACGTCGTCGCCCCGTATTTCCTGATGGCGATGGCCGGCACCTATCTGGGTGTGGCAGCGGCGGCGTTCGACGTGGCCCGTGATCACCTCAGGCGGCGCCGGCACACCCACAGCGGTCGCCGGCTGGCGTCGGTGCCGGTGCTGCAGCACCGGCTCGGTGGGATGTGGGCTCAGGTCGAGCGGGCCCGGCGCCTGCTGTACTTCGCCGCGGAGGAGGCCCAGGCCGGTGGCCCGGCCGCACTGCTGGCGCTGTGCTCGGCCAAGGCGGAGATCGCCGACACCGTCGGGTCGGTCACCAACGAGGCGATGACCATCGTCGGCGGCATCGGGTACGCCGGCGAGGAGACGTTGCAGCGGCTGCTGCGTGACGGCCGCGCCGCGCACGTGATGTCACCGACCACCGACATCCTGCGCACCTGGGCCGGCCGGGCGCTGCTCGACGAACCGATGCTGCAGGAGTGACCGGCGTGTCGCGCCGGATCGTGGCCGTCGGCACCACGGCCGCCCCGGCATGGGCGGACGCCGGCCACGCCGGCACACAGGTGATCACGTTGCCGGTTTCCGCCGTGACCGTCGACGCGGTCACCGGATCGGTCAGCGGCCGGCAGGCGGACGACGTCGTCGTGGTCCTGGGCTCGCAGGTACCGGATCCGGCCGCAGTCGTGCACCGGCTGCGGCCCGGTACCAGCCATCTGGCGGTGATCATCGTCGGCCCCCCGCCGGCCGGCGGCATGGACGCGGTGACACTCATGATCGGCGAACGGGTCCGGCGCATCCATGAGGATCAGCTCGACCACGTGGGCCTGCTGCTCGACGAACTGTTCCAGATGCTGGCCACGCGGCGGCGGCACCGGGCGATGCAGGCCGGGGCGCAAGCACACCTGGCCGCGGCCGGCACACGTATCGAGTCCCGGCTCGGCGAACGGCTCTTCGGCGAACTGCTCAGCCGGGCCCCGATCGGCGCCGTCCTGACCGGCACCGCCACCGAACTGCTGGCCTGGAACGCCCGCGCCGCCGACCTGCTGGATCTGCGGGATCCCGGATCACTGCACACCGGGCTACCCGCACTGTTCGACGATCCGGGCGCGGTGGCGGGATACCTCGCCACCGCCCGGTACGACGCCGGCGACGGCACCAAGCCGGCCACCTTCCACCGCACCGCAGCTGACGGCGTCACCGGTCATCTACGGGTCACCGGGCAGCCCAGCATCGACGACACCGGCCGTACCCGTCTGCTCATCCTGATCGAGGACGTGACCGAACTGGTGGAAGCTCAGCGCGAGCTGACACTGCGCAGCCAGGCGGCCATCGCGTCCGCGCAGGTCGCGGCCGCGCTGACCGCCGCTGAATCCCTCGACCGCAAGCTGCATCGGTGCACGGAGGCCATCACCACCCATCTCGGCCTGACCGCCGCAGCCATCTGGACCGGCGGCGAGGGCACCGCTCCGTCCGCCTTGCGAGCCACCAGCGGGGCGGCGACCGGCATCACCGATGCTTCCGAGCCGGCGGCCGTACCCTCGCCGGGCGTACTCAGCTACCCACTGCTGAGCGAGAACCAGCGGGTCGGCGTGCTGAGCGTGGTGTACCCCGCAACGGCCGACCCCGCCGTGCTGGCGCCGTTGCCCGCCATCGCCCGGCAGATCGCTGTCGGCATCCGCCAGGACCACCTCAACGACAGTGTCCGCGCCGTGGCCGAGGCTCTGCAGCGTCCGCTGCTGCCACCGACGCTTCCGGTGATCCCGAACATGGATCTGGCCGCGCGGTACCTGCCGCACGGCGACGGCACCCGCATCGGCGGCGACTTCTACGACGCTTTCGCACTGCCCGACGGACGCTACGTGCTGGCACTCGGCGACATCCGCGGCAAAGGACCCGAAGCCGCCGCGGCAACCGGGCTCGTGCGGCACACCATCTGGACCGCTGCCCAGCACTCCCCCGACCCCGCGTACGTGCTGCCGCTGGTCAACCAGGCCCTGCTGCGGCTCGGCGACGCACGGTTCTGCACCCTCGTCTACGGGCTGCTGTCCGTCGGCGCACGTGGGTGCTCACAGTTGCAGCTGAGCTGCGCCGGGCATCCCGCACCCGTGATCGCCCGCAACGGCACGGCCCGCCTGGCCGACAGCCGGGGAACGTTGCTCGGGGCGACGCCCCGGCTGCGCCTGCACAGCGAGACCATCGCCTTGACCGCCGGCACGGCCGTGGTCTGCTACACCGACGGCTTCACCGAAGGCGGCGGCGTCTTCTCGCGCGAACCGGAGGATCTCGCCGCCGAAGTGGGTGCTCTGCCCGGCGGGACCCTGTCGGCCGCGGCGGTCGCTGATACGCTGCTTAACCGCGCCGTGAGCAGTTCTGCCGGTCCGGTCCGCGACGATCTCGCCTTGCTCGTCGCCGTGGCGACCTAGCCAGTCCCGTCGGACGGGCCCACGACGCTGCCTGCTGAGACTCCGGCGTGCGCGCCCCTGTCCGCGGCGAACGTCATGCCGAGGCGGACGTCATGACCTGATGCGGGAAGTGCAGTCTGACCGAGGTCCGGCCCGGTACGCAGTCGACGGTCACCACGTCGGCCAGCTGGCGGGCCAGCCACAGCCCTCGGCCGCCCGCGACCGCTGCCAGCGGATCAGGACGGAGGTAACCCGCGAGCACCGGGATCGGGCCGGCGCCGGCGTCGTCGCACTGCACGACGAGCGTGTCATGGTGGTGCCAGGCACGAACACGCACCGGCGGACCACCGTGTCGCAGTCCGTTGGTGGCCACTTCGATGACCGCCACCATCAGATCGTCCAGCGCCTCCCCGGCGAAGCGGTGCCCGAGCGCCCAGCCACTCACCGTCGAACGCAGGTCGGTGAGTCCGGCGACCTCGGCGACGGTGATGTCGTGGTCGACGTGCGCCGGCGGTGGCCGCATCACCGTGTCGCGGTGGTCGGCCAGGTAGCGCTCCGGTGGCAGGTAGTGCGAGGACGGGACGCGACCGGCTGGGGTGAGCTCGTGGGAGTGCGTGGTCCGGACGTCGCGCAGGACGCTCTCCGGGTGATACCGGCTGTCCCAGACGCAGGTGACTGCGGCACCACCCAGCGCATACGTGTGGTTGCACATCGCTTCATACGCCAGGTAGGCGGCAGCCCGGTCGGCCCGCAGAGCGGCGTCCACGCCGGTGACAAGATCGGGTTCGGCGACCACGTGGACCCGGCGGCGCGCCCGATGCGCGTCGGCCAGGTACCGCCGGAAGCTTTCGTAGGCGAAGCCCAGCCGCTGGTAGTGCTTGCCCACGTCGTCCCAGCGCACCGCCGCGGCGACGTCGCCGCCTTGATCAGTCAGCACACTGCGGGTGTGGTCACCGACCACCACCAGCACCTCGTCGTAGAGTGCGACCGACCGGCGCAGATCGGACACCAGCATGCTCAGGTCGCCGTCAGCGTCGACGACGAAAGCCGTGTGCACGAACGGTGACGGACGCGGCGCGGCAGCGGTCGCGGCGCCAATGGTCATGATCGGCAACTTCCCGGATGCTTTCCATCTTGGTGATCACGTGGGCTTCGCTACCGCTGTCGGCGCATCTGGCTGACGCGAAACAGCTGAAAGGGTGGCAGAAACATCGGTACCCTACCGGCTGAGGACTACACCGATGCCGGCACGGCAACGGCACCGCCGATCAGTGGCCGGCACTCCCGTCCTCGAGCCACCGGCCGATGCAGTGCAGCAGATCCTCCGCGTCCACCGGCTTGGTGACGTAGTCACTGGCGCCGGAAGCGAGACTCTTCTCCCGGTCGCCGTGCATGGCCTTGGCGGTCACGGCGATGATCGGCAGTCGCGCGTACTTCGGCATGGCGCGGATCGCGGCGGTGGCGGCGTAGCCGTCCATCTCCGGCATCATGACGTCCATGAGGATCAGATCGACGTCGTCGTGCTGCGCGAGTACCTCGATGCCTTTGCGGCCGTTCTCGGCGTAGATCACTTCCATACCGTGCAGCTCGAGGATGTTGGTCAGCGCGAACACGTTGCGCGCGTCGTCGTCGACGACCAGAACCTTGCGCCCGGTCAGCCGGCCGGCCGGCGCGTCGAGCAGGCCCAGCGTGGCCGTGCCCGGCGTCGGCGGCATGACCGGTGTGCCGGGGTCGACGGACAGGTGCAGGGTGATCCGCTCCCGAAGCTCGTCGAGGCTGGTGAGCATCTCCAGTGGCCGGGTTTGAGCAAGCGCCTGCAGCAGCGTGTCGTGATGCGGGGTCAGTGGATGGGTCCGGTACGCCAGGACCGGCAGGTGACGCAGCCTGGTCTCGTCGTGCAGCGCCTTGAGGAAGACCGAACCGCTGTCGGCCGGCATCGACAGGTCCAGGACGACCGCGTGGACGTTCTGGGACACCAGCTCGGCGATCGCCGTGTCCGCGTCGACGGCCGTGGCGACGTGCACGGCGCCGTGGGTGTCGGCCACCGCGGCAGCGGCGCCGCGCGCGATCAAGGTCAGTAGTCCGTGTTCGTCGGCTTCGAGCACCAGCAGCCGGCGGGTGGTGTCGCGATCGCGCGCCGACGGCTCGGCGACCAGTTCGGGCACCGGTGTGCTCGTCACCGGGTCGGCGTACGTGAAGACCGCGGGCGGTGCCGGTGTCTGCACGGGCATGAACAAGGTGAAGGTGCTGCCGTGCCCGAGGACGCTGGTCGCCTGGATCTCACCGCCGAGCAGGTATGCGATCTCCCGGCTGATCGACAGGCCGAGGCCGGTTCCGCCGTAGCGGCGGCTGGTGGTCCCGTCGGCTTGCTGGAACGCGTCGAAGATCGCGCTGAGCTGCTGTTCGGCGATACCGATGCCGGTGTCCTCGACCCGGAACGCCACCACGGTGTCGTACCCGGTCATCGATGCGGGCAACTCGTCACGGCCGGCGCGTTCGATGAACAGCTGAACCCGGCCCTTCTCGGTGAACTTGACGGCGTTGGACAGCAGGTTACGCACGACCTGCCGCAGCCGCTGCTCGTCGGTGTAGAGCTCGATCGGTGCGTTCCTGGCGACGGAGATCTCGAAGTGCAGATTCCGGGAGGTGGTCAGCGGACGGAACGTCGCCTCCACGTAGTCGACCAGGTTGCGCAGCCGGAACGCCTCCGGGGCGATGTCCATCTTGCCGGCCTCGACCTTGGAAAGGTCGAGGATGTCATTGATCAGCTGCAGCAGGTCGGTGCCCGCTGAGTGGATGACGGTGGCGTACTCGACCTGCTTGGGGCTCAGGTTGCGGGTCGGGTTCTGAGCCAGCAGTTGAGCCAGGATCAACAGCGAGTTCAGCGGCGTACGCAGTTCGTGGCTCATGTTCGCCAGGAACTCCGACTTGTATTTGGAGGCAAGCGCCAGCTGCTGGGCGCGGGCCTCGAGTTCCTGGCGGGCCTGTTCGATCTCGGAGTTCTTCGTCTCGATGTCACGGTTCTGCCGGGCCAGCAGCGACGCCTTGTCCTCCAGGTCGGCGTTCGAGCGCTGCAACTCCTCGGATCGGGCCTGCAACTCCTCGGAGCGGGCCTGCAGTTCGGCGGCGAGGCGCTGGGACTCGGTGAGCAGGACATCGGTACGAGCGTTGGCCACCATGGTGTTCACGTTGACGCCGATGGTCTCCATCAGCTGGTCCAGGAAGTCCTGGTGCACGTCGGTGAACGCGGTCATGCCGGCCAGTTCGATGACGCCCAGCGTCTGGTCCTCGACCACGATCGGCAACACCACCAGGTGCAGCGGAACCGCGGAGCCCAGGCTGGAGGAGACGGTGACGTAGCCGGCCGGGACGTCGTTGACGACGATGCGCCGCTTGGCCGCCGCCGCCTGCCCGACCAGCGACTCACCGAACGCGAACGTGCGGCCCGCGCCGCTGTGCCCGTAGCTGCCGACAACGCGCAGCCGGGCGCCCTCGGCGCCGTCGTCCACCAGCAGGAACGTGCCGAGCTGGGCGTTGACCAGCGGCGTCAGCTCGTTCATCACCAGGGCCGCGACGACCTCGAGATCACGGTGGCCCTGCATCAGGGAGGAGATGCGCGCCAGGTTGGTCTTGAGCCAGTCCTGTTCCTGGTTGGCGCGAGTGGTCTCGCGCAGGGACTCCACCATGAAATTGATGTTGTCCTTGAGTTCGGCGACCTCGCCCGAGGCGTCCACCGTGATGGACCGGGTCAGGTCTCCGGTCGCCACCGCGCTCGTCACCTCGGCGATGGCGCGCACCTGCCGGGTCAGGTTGCCGGCGAGTTCATTGACGTTCTCGGTCAGCCGCTTCCACGTACCGGAGACGCCTTCGACCTCGGCCTGGCCGCCGAGGCGTCCCTCGCTGCCCACCTCCCGGGCCACCCGGGTCACCTCGGCGGCGAAGCTGGACAGCTGGTCCACCATGGTGTTGATCGTCGTCTTCAGCTCGAGGATCTCGCCGCGGGCGTCCACGTCGATCTTCTTGGTGAGGTCACCCTGCGCCACCGCCGTGGTCACCTGGGCGATGTTGCGGACCTGGCCGGTGAGGTTGTTCGCCATGGAGTTGACGTTGTCGGTCAGGTCCTTCCACGTGCCCGCGACATTGGGCACCCGGGCCTGTCCGCCGAGCTGTCCTTCGGTGCCGACCTCCCGGGCCACCCGGGTCACCTCGTCGGCGAAGGCCCCCAGGGTGTCGACCATGGTGTTGATCGTCTGTGCGAGGACAGCCACCTCACCCTTGGCCTCGACGGTGATCTTCTTGCTCAGGTCGCCCTGGGCGACCGCGGTGGCCACCGAGGCGATCGAGCGCACCTGGCTGGTGAGGTTGGAGGCCATCACGTTGACGTTGTCGGTCAGGTCCTTCCACGTGCCCGCGACGTTCGACACCCGGGCCTGCCCGCCCAGCCGGCCCTCGGTGCCGACCTCCCGGGCCACCCGGGTCACCTCGTCGGCGAAGGCGGACAGCTGATCGACCATCGTGTTGATGGTCTCCTTGAGTTCCAGGATCTCGCCGCGCGCGTCGACCCGGATCTTCTGGGTGAGGTCGCCGCGGGCCACCGCGGTGGTCACCTCGGCGATGCTGCGCACCTGGGCGGTGAGGTTGTCACCCATGACGTTCACCGACTCGGTGAGGTCCTTCCAGGTGCCGGACACGCCCTTGACGTCGGCCTGACCGCCGAGGCGGCCTTCGGTGCCGACCTCCCGGGCGACCCGGGTCACCTCGTCGGCGAACGACGACAACTGATCCACCATCGTGTTGATCGTGTTCTTCAGCTCGAGGATCTCCCCGCGGGCCGCCACGGTGATCTTCTGCGACAGGTCACCGCGCGCGACAGCGGTGGCGACCTGGGCGATGCTGCGGACCTGACCGGTCAGGTTGCCGGCCATCGAGTTCACCGAGTCGGTGAGGTCACGCCAGGTGCCGGCTACGCCACTGACCTGAGCCTGACCGCCGAGGCGGCCTTCGGTGCCGACCTCCCGGGCGACCCGGGTCACCTCGTCGGCGAACGACGACAACTGATCCACCATCGTGTTGATGGTGCTCTTGAGCTCCAGGATCTCGCCGCGGGCGTCGACGGTGATCTTCTGTGACAGGTCACCGCGCGCGACCGCGGTGGTCACCTGGGCGATGTTGCGGACCTGGTTGGTCAGGTTGCCGGCCATGAAGTTCACCGAGTCGGTGAGGTCACGCCACGTCCCGGCGACACCGGGCACCTCGGCCTGGCCGCCGAGCCGGCCCTCGCTGCCGACCTCCCGGGCCACCCGGGTGACCTCGTCGGCGAACGACGACAGTTCGTCGACCATCGTGTTGATGGTGTTCTTGAGTTCCAGGATCTCGCCGCGGACGTCCACGGTGATCTTCTGCGACAGGTCACCGCGCGCCACGGCGGTGGCGACCTGCGCGATGTCGCGTACCTGGTCGGTGAGGTTGCCGGCCATCGCGTTGACCGAGTCGGTCAGGTCCTTCCAGGTGCCGGAGACGGCCGGGACCTCGGCCTGACCGCCGAGCTGGCCTTCGGTGCCCACCTCGCGGGCGACCCGGGTGACCTCGGAGGTGAACAGCGACAACTGGTCGACCATGCCGTTGAAGACGGTGGCGATCTCGCCGAGGACCCCGTCGGCATCCTCGGGCAATCGGGTACGGAAGTCGCCGTCGCGGACCGCGGTGAGGCCTGCGAGCAGTTGCCGCAGGTCGCGATCGGCGACTGCTGCGGTGTCCGCGTCCGTCGTCTGCCGCTGCGTCGCGGTCGCCGTGTCGGTCATCCGATCCGTCCTTTTCCGTTCCCTCACCGCCGCAGGCGTGAGCACCTCGTATCGGCGGTAAGTATGCACACGGCCGCGGGCCTGCATCGCACAGCCGTGCTACTCCCTCAGGCGACCCACGGATCAATGGCCAAAATCCGGTAGATCGCAGTGCGCATCCTCCGATCGGGTCTCGATCACCGACCGAAAGTATGGTTTGTGTACCGCGGCGTCATGGGCACAACTGCAGCGCAGTCGCCTCGGGCCGCTGATCCTCCGGGATCCGGCATCCGGGACACCGCCGCGAGGAATCCAGCTACGAGGAGTACGCATGAGCATCGCCGTTGACACGATCGCGCCCGCAGACTCGTCCACGAGCACCGACCGGGCCAGCGAACTGATCAACGCGATGGCCGCGCTGCCCGCCGCAGACCCCCGGCGCGCGCAGCTGCGCGGCCGGGCGATCGAGGCGTGGCTCCCGCTGGCCCGGCACCTCGCCAACCGCTACGCCAACCGAGGCGAACCCCGCGACGACCTCCACCAGGTCGCCGTGATGGGCCTGATCAAGGCCACCGACCGCTTCGAGGCCGACCGCGGCGTCGACTTCGCCGGCTTCGCCATCCCGACCATCGTCGGTGAACTCAAGCGCCACTTCCGCGACAAGACCTGGTCGGTGCGGGTCCCGCGGCGGCTGCAGGAACTGCGGCTGGCGATCACCGGCGCCAACAACACCCTCAGCCACACCCTCGGCCGCTCCCCCACGGTCGCCGACATCGCCGAGCACCTGGGCATCAGCGAGGACGAGGTCGTCGAAGGCCTGGAAGGCGCCCGCGCCTACAACTCCACCAGCCTGTCCACGCCGATCAGCGAAGGCGGCACCGAACTCGGTGAGACTCTCGGCGGCGAGGACGACGGCTACACGCAGGCCGAGACCCGCGTGACCCTCGGACCGGCCCTGGCGAGCCTCGACGAGCGGGAACAGAAGATCATCACCCTGCGCTTCTACGGCAACCAGACCCAGGCCCAGATCGCCGAGCAGGTCGGCATCTCGCAGATGCACGTCTCGCGGCTGCTCACACGCGCCCTGGCGAAGCTGCGCGGCCAGCTCGACGGCGCAGCAGCCTGACGGTTCCTGTCATCGCTCACGTCGGCCGGCAGCCCGGCGTGAGCGCGGTGTGGGCCGGGTCGATGGAAGCAGCATGCGCGATCAGCCGCTTCGATCATGAGAACACCGGAACGCGAGCCCGATAGAATAAAACATATGCGACAGTTCGGGCGCGGTCCGACGATCAGCACCCTCTCCTTCGGCACCAAGCTGGCGGGCGGCTTCGCACTGACCCTGGCACTGACATTGATCATGGCCGGCACCGCGGTCGCCGCTCTGACCTTGGTCGTGCGGAGCAACAACACGGCAGTCACCGCGGCCACCGACAGCCTGCTGGCGGCCCAGCGGCTGAGCACCGCGATGGAAAGCCGGGCCTCCAGCGCCCGGGGATACCTGATCACCGGCAAGCAGGCCGACCTGCAGCGCACCCAGCAGGACCGCGAGGCGTTCCTCGACCAGGCAGCCCGGCTGCGCGGCAGCCTCGCCGAGCAGACAGCCCGGCAACTGCTCGATGACGCCTCCGCGGCCGAGGCGAAGTACACCGCGAGACTGGCACCAAGACTGCGCGCACGACAGACGATGCGTGACCTCACGCAGGTCAGCCGACTACTCACCCCCGAGTTGCTCGCCGCCCGCCACGCCGTCCAGGACGCCAACCTGGCGCTGGTCAACTGGGTACGCGCCGACGTCGAGGCCGATCGCGATCGTGCCGCCACACGCGCCAACCAGGCCATCACCGCCGTCACCGTGCTGGGCGTGCTCGCGCTCGTCTGCGGCGCGCTGATCGCCCGGCGCCTCAACCGGGCACTGCGCCGGCAGATCGGCGCCGCCGTCGGCCACATCCAGGGTTCCTCGACACAACTGCAGGCGGCGGCCGCCCAGCAGGCCGCAGGTGGCCGCGATCAGGCCACCGCACTCAACGAGATCACCACGACCATCAACCAGCTGCTGATCACCTCCCGGCAGATCGCCGACGGCGCCCACCTGGTCTCCAAGACCGCCGCGGACACCGAAGCCGCCGCCCACCACGGCGACGCCGTCATCGAACAGACCCGTGCCTCCATCGCGACCATCCGCACCCAGGTCGATCAGATCGTGCAGCACATGATCGAACTCGGTGAAAGATCTCAGCGCATCGGGTCGGTCGTGCGGCTGGTGGCGGAACTGGCCGAGCAGACCAACATCCTGGCCATCAACGCCAGCATCGAGGCCGTCGGCGCGGGCGAGCACGGCCGCCGATTCGCGGTCGTCGCCGAGGAGATCCGCAAACTCGCCGACCGTACCGCCGTCTCCGCCAAGGAGATCCGCGCACTCGTCGACGAAATCCGTGGCGCGGTCAACACCACCGTCGTCGTCACCGAGACCGGCGCACGAGCCGTCGACGCAGGCACCCGCAACTTCGATGACGCCACCGCCGCGTTCCGCACGATCGCCCGGCTCGTGACCACCACCAACGACGCCACCCGCGAGATCGAACTGTCCACCAAACAGCAGAGCATCGCCGTCGAACAGGTCAACATCGCCGCCTCCGACACCGCCCGGGTATCGCGCGAAGGGGAAACCAGCGCGACACAGACCAAACAGACCGCGGCCCATCTGGCCGTCCTCTCCGCGGACCTGCTGGACCTGGTCGGGACCGGGCGTACCGGCACGCCCACCTGACCGGCCGCCCGCACCGCCGGCCCGGCACCGCCCCAAGCCGGTCCCGCCACAAAGCTCCCCCGCACGACCATGGAACGCGGGCTCCCGCAAGTCGACCGGTCAGGCCGAGTGCTCTGCCGGACAGTCAGTTGAGGCGCTGAAACACGACTCTTCGTTGACGGTCATCGATCACTGTCGGCATGCTGGCGACACTACTGGTCGTGACCACAGCCCTACTTAATGCCAACGTGACTGATCGTCGTCTGCGGCTGATCGGCATCACCGGCATGGGCGCACCGAACCTGGTCTGTTCGCGCGTGGGTCGTCCACGCCCCGACGGCGCATGCCGTGAAACGAAAGGTCACCCATGTCGAGGGACGGTTCTCTGCCGAGTTACGAACTGCTGTTCGGTGAGCTGGACCTACGTCCGGCGGACGAAGCCCGCACGGTCTACTCCCCCGCCGCCTACCTGGCTGACCTGCTGCGGTTGCTGGAGGACAACGTCGATGGAGCCTCGTTGCTCGACCGGCGCGCGGACATTCGTGACATCCCACTGGACGCGGAGAACACCCTTACCGAACGCCCCTACCTGGACATCGTCAACGAGATCCTGGAAAGGTTGGTCGGCCCCGACCCGTACGAACGGTTGCGGACCATGCGTTTCCCGTTCGACAAGCCGTTCTCCTTGGCCGATGAGCGGCTGCGCCGGTACCTGGTGCGCCTCGGCGTGGACCCGGTCGAGCTGTACCGGTGCTTCGCCGCGCCGGCTGACCCGGACGTGGTCGCGCGTGAGCAATTGGGTCTGACGCCCGAGCAAGTGGACGAAATCATCGTGCCGCGACCGGCCGAGGCCGACGTGCGGGCCGCCTACGGCTTGGCCGACGCGGAGTCGCCGACTGTTCTCGAGCAGCTCGATCGTTTCCAGCGGGCCACCGGCCTCACCGCCGATGACGTGCGAGAACTGCTGTTCCAGCGCCTTACTCCCGGGCAGCCGGGCGCCGCCGGGTTCTTCGTGCACGGCGGCGCCCCGGTGGGCCTGGACGCCGAGGGGACAAGCCTGGTCGCGAACGGTGCCGCGGTGCCGCTGGACTGGTTCGACCGGGTGAGCCGGTTCGTCCGGTTGGCCCGGTGCACCGGGTTCGGCCTGACCGACCTCGACCTCGTGCTGCGGACCTGCTGCGCCAATCACCTGGACGCCCGGGCGATACGGACGCTGGCCGTGGTGCGATGGCTACGTGACCGGTTCGACCTGCCGGTCGATGTGGTGTGCAGCCTGGCGGCGCCGATGGACACTACTGGCATCGTCGCCGCGCGCACATCGCCGGACCTGTTCGGCCGGACGTTCATCGGCGCTCTGCCGGAGGGCGTCGACGCTCCGCTGGTCTGGGCTTGGCCGGGCGAGGCGCCGGCCGGGCACGCGGAGCTGACCTGCGTCGGTGACCTGCTCGCGCCGGCCAACCGGGAGTTTCGCCGCCGGGTGTCCAGCGCGCTGGCGCTGGCCGAGGCCGACCTGATCACCACCGTCGAACGGCTACGCGAGCATTACGGGCGCACGCCTGCGCAGCCGAGCCCGTTCGACGGCGGCGAGGTCGGGCTCGGCGCGTTGTCGCTGCTGCACCGGGTGAGTCGGTTGACCACGGCGTTGGGCATCTCGGTGAACGAGCTGTTCGACCTGTTGGAGGTCCTCGATCAAGATCCGTCGCTGTGGCGGCGGAGCACGTTCGAGATCCTGCTGGACACCGGCGCCATCGTGCGTGACAGCCATCGCATCCTGGACGCGCCCGATCCCGCCTCGGGCCTGTGGCTGGCGCAGACACTGACCGCCGTCGTGGACTGGCTGCGCGGCAGCGGGCTAGGCACGGACGACCTGATCGACGTGCTCCCCGGCCGGGCCACCGGTCCAGCGCTGGAGCGGGAGAAGGAGCAGGCAGCCGTACTGGCCGCGCTTGGGGCGCAGGTGGACGAGGTCTCGCTCACCCCTGAGCTGTTCGTCTCCGCCCGGTTCGGCGACCGCGCCGCGCGGGTCGTGCACGAGGTGCTCACCTCGTACGAAGGGGTGGTCGCCGACGCCGACGACCGGCTGTTGCGGCTGGACGCCGAGGCGGTCGCACTCGCCGCCTACGACGCGGTCACCGAGCTGGGCGCCGTAGGTGCGGAGGACTTCCTCGGCCTGGGCCTGGACGAGCGACTGGCCACGAAAATCTTCACCAATCTGGTTCTGGCCGGGTATCTGAGCGCCGACGGCACCCTGGACGAGGCGGTGCTGGCCGCCGAACCACCCCTGGCGCGCGACTTCGCGCCGCAGCGCGACCAGCTCCGCGACCTGATGCAGTCTCTGGTGCTGAACGCGGACGGCGGTACCGCGTTTCTCTATCCCTCCGACCTGGAGGCACTGCCCGGACTGGACCCGCGGGCCCGCGACGAGCTGTACGACAACCTGATCCACCACGGCTACCTCGAGCCGAGTGGCGACATCGTGGGCGACATCGCGGAGCTCGTCGTCGACGCCGGGTTGGACGACGTCACGGCGGCGGTGCTGACGTCGTTGCACGAGCGGGTCACCGCCTTCGCCGGCCTTCCATTGCAGGTCGGTCCGGACACGTTCGCCGGATTGCCGCTGGACGAGGGCCGGATCGCCGAACTGCTGGCCGGCCTGCGGTTCAACGGCTATCTCGACGAGTCCGGGATCTACCGCGACAAACAGGCCGTGGCCGCGCTCGACATCGACGAGCTGACCATCTCCCTCGACTTCTTCGCCTACCGCGCGGACATCCTCACCGCCATGCAACAGCAGATCGCCACGGTACGGGCCCAGCGGTGCACGTTCACCGCGGAGGACTTCCGGCCGATCGCCGACGCCGCGGTCGCCGCCCGCGTGGTCGCCGTGCTGGACGGCCCGTACACCGAACGGGCTTTGATCCGGCCACAGACCAAGGCCCAGCTCGGTCAGCCGGAGCAGCTGCCGCCGTTGCCCGGGAGCTGGCTCGCCGCCGAGCGGGCCGTCATCGTCGCCCAGCTTGCCGTGATCGCCCGCGACGAGCGGCCGTACGTGCTCGATCCCGAGGCCCTGGCCGGTCTCGGCCTGGACGCCGGCGAGCGGGACGGGTTCATCCGGCTCCTGGTCGAGGCCGGTGACCTGGAGGAGTGGCTGACCGTCCCGCGGGAACGCGTCGCCTATTTCGCCACGGCCGGCAATGAGCTGGGCTTCGCCATCACCGGCCTGGGCGACTACGGCCGCGACGTGTTCTCGCTGCTGCACGGGATCGCGCGGGAAATCGCCGCCGGCACCGCCGAGATCACCGCCACGCTGCAACACCGCGCGCAGGAGCAGTCGGCCGCGCTGCTCGACGTGCTGCGTGACGCGCTCGGCGTACCCACCGCGGTTGTCGAGGCCCTCGCCGGGACCGTGGTGGGCGATGTCAACGACGCCGTGCAGGCCCTGCTGGGCGGGCCGACGGCCGAGGCGGCGCGTACCTACCGGCGCATCCGCGGTTTCGCGCGGCTGGCGGCGAAACTCGACCTGGACGCCGCCGAGACGGCGGTCGCCTTCCGCGACCAGGACCTGGCCGGCAAGTTCCCGGAGCCGCTGACGCTCCCGCCGGGGAACGCGTCGATCGACGCCGTGCTGTCCAGCGCCGACGGCAACACCTACCTTTTCACCGAGCTGGGCTGGTTCCGGTACGCCGCGGGCAGCCCCACCCCGGTGGATGAGCTGCCCGCCGCGTACACCGAACTTTCCCCCGCCCTTGCCCCGCTCGACCGGGTGGACGCCGCCTTCACCCGCCCGGACGGCACCGAGTGGCTGGTCGGCCGGGACGACACGGGCACCGCCCGCACCTTCGTGCGGCGCCCGGGCAGCACCCGGTGGATCCCGGCCGAACAGGTGTGGGGCGCGGTCCGTAACGCGTTCACCGTTCCGTCGCGCATCGACGCGGCGTACGTGGACGCCGACGAGCGGACCTACTTGTTCGTCGGGGACCAGTACGTCCGCTACTCCGGCGCCGATCGCGAGTTCGTCGACGAGGGCTTTCCCCGGCCGGTGAACGAGTGGTGGGCCGGCACCGCCGACCTGCCCGCGCCGTTCACCACCGCGATCGACGCCGCTTTCTGCGATCAGGACGGCAGGGTCCACCTGTTCTCCGGCGACCGCACGATTACGGTCGGCCGCTCCGGCGACATCGAGAGCGGACCCCGCCCGACCGCCGACGTGTGGGGACGCACCCCGGAGGCGATCGGCGACCGGATCGACGCCGCCTGGACCGACGGCTCGGCCACCTACCTGCTCGCCGGGGACTTGGTCGTGCGGCACTGCGACGGCGTGGAGAACAACGGGCTGCGCACCGACGACGGCTATCCCCGCCGGCTCGGGTCGCAGTTGCCCGGCCTGCCCGCCGGATTCGATCGCGACCTGGACGCGGTCATGCTCGGCGCGGACGGCGTGCGGCATCTGTTCCGTGGCGACCGGACGGTCGCGCTGACCCGCGACGCCGAGCCGGTGCCCACCGCGCAACGCTGGGGCCGGCTGGGACCGGCGTTGCCCGGCGGCCGCGTCGACGCCGGGTTCACCGGCCTGGACGGGCGCACCTACCTGTTCAGCGGCAGCCGCTACCTGCGGTACTCGGGTGCCGACTACGCGCTGGCCGACCTCGGCTACCCTCGCTTGATCACCGGCGACTGGGGCGGGCTGCGCACGGTGCGCGCGTCGTTCGTGCTGGACGGCCGGACCTACCTCGTCGGCGTCGCCGGCGATCTGTTCGCCATCCCGGCCAGCTGGAAGGCCACTCTGGACAGCGGCCGGCTGTCGCCGTTGCTGCGCCGCCGGTTCGCCGAGCACGGCGTGTCGTTCCCGGCGGACGCCCGGGTCGAACCAGGCACTGGGTCGATGTGGGGTCTGACCGACGAACAGGGTGCCCGTTTCACCGTACGGCTCGGCCCGGACCGGCTCACCGTGTCCAGTGCTGACGATCGCCCCTACTACGTGCGCTACTCGACCCGGGACTACAGCGTGCCGGACTCCGGCTACCCGCGCCCGCTCAGCGACGACTGGTGGAATCTGCCGGCCGGGCTCGGCACCGGGCTTGCCGAGGTCGACGCGGTGCTGACCGGGCGCGACGGATTGACGTACCTGTTCAGCGGCACGACGTTCGTGGTGTTCGACGGCCGCCGGCGCTGGTGGTCCGAACCGCGTACCCTGCGGCAGCACTGGGACAGCATCCCGTTCGACCGGGTCGACGCGGCCTTCCTGGGCCGTGACGGGCGCACGTACGTGTTCTCCGGCGACCGCTTCGTCCGCTACTCCACCGCCGATTACACCCGCGTCGACGACCGCTACCCGGCTGGCACCGCCACGCTGTGGGGACACGTGCCGAACAACCTGGCCCGGACCGGCCGGGTGGACGCCACGCTGGTCATGGAGGCAGTGGAAACCGTCGACCGGGTGGAGGTCACCCGTGTCTACACCTACCTGTTCTCCGGCGACCAGTACGTGCGGTACGAGGGCCGGGACTACACCACCGTGCAGGACGGCTACCCCCGGCCGCTCTCCGCGCTGCCCGATGAGCCGCGCCTGGGCAAGCTACCGGTAACGCTCACCCGGGTCGACGCGGCGTTCGCCGACCGCGGCACCGTGCACCTGATCGAGGGTTCCCGCCGACACGCCGTTTCCGACCGGCTCTACCGGCAGTACACCGGTCACAGCGACGTCCGGTGTGCCTTCCTCGAGGACGGGACGCTGCTGGTGGAGGGGGTCACCGGGTGGCGCCGGGTCAGCGCGGTGGAGGCGAAGGTCCCGGACTCCGCGCCGGCCCGTCCCCGGCTGCTGCGCGACGTCCCGACCGGCTACATGACCGGCTTGGACGCCGCGCTGACCGCACCGGACGGCGCCGCCTACCTGTTCAAGGGCGCCGGATGCTACGACGTGCGGCTGCGCCGGGAGTACCCGATCGCCGACACCTGGGGCCGGCCGCGCGACACCATCAGCCTCGACGGCGTGGTGGACGCGGTCCTGGTCGGCCGGGATGCCACGACGTACGTGTTCAGCGGCGACCAGTTCGTGACGTACTCCGGGCAGAGCTATCCGACCCGGGAGGCCGGCGGCGCACCGCGGCCGGTCGCGGAGCACTTCCCCGGAATCACCGCGGTGGCGTTGGCCTACGTCTACCAGCAGACGACCTACCTGTTCGAGCCGGCCGACGCGGACGGCCGGATGCGGTACCTCACCTACTCCGGCGCGGACTACTCCAAGCCGGACGGGGCGCCCGGCATCGCCGACGCATCGTTCTTCGGCGCCGCGCCGGGATTCGGGCCACCCGCCGCTGTCCTGGTGATCGACGAAACCATGCTGCTGCTGCGCGGTGAGCGGTTCGTCCGGCGGACCGGGATGTCCGGAGCGTGGTCCGCGCCGCAACCGCTGGACCTGTTGTGGCGCGGTTACGGCACACTCGCCCAACCGGGCGAGGTGCTGCGGACCGCGTTCATCGCCCGCGACGGCAGCGCGCACGTCTTCTTCGGCGAGCGCTACGCCACGTACGACGGCCGATCTTTCGGCGATCCGGCCGAGGTGCGCACGGCGTGGGGGATGCCCGCCTTCGCCCGCGTCGACGCCGCTGTCGTGGACCCGGAAACCGGCGCCGCGTATGTGTTCTGCGGCGAGCGCTACGCCCGCTACAGCGGCACCGACTACCGCGACGCCGACCCGGGGTATCCCCGCCTGATCGCGGCGAACCTGCGTACCGAGGAGCCGTTCCGTAACCTGCCCGAGTCCTTCGAGGACACTGCGGCGGCGCGCGGGGTGGACGCGGTGGTGGCCGGCGGACGCCACATGTACCTGTTCGCCGGCGACGGCTGCCAGGTCGTCTCCCGGTCGGCCTACGCGACCGATGAGGTGGCCACGCTGGGTCGGGCCCGCAACACCGTCACCGACACCGGCAAGGTCGACGCGGCGCTGGTGGCCGGCACGGCCACGTTCCTGTTCTCCGGCGATCAGTACGTCCGCTACAGCGGCACCGGTTACGCGCTCGTCGATGACGGCTACCCGCGCACCATCGAGTCCGCGCCGGCCGGCGAGTTCGGCGCGGTGAGCGGCGCCGACCTGCCGGTGCCGTTCCGCAACGGCATCGACGCCGCGTTCCGCGACGCCGCTGGCGGTGTCCACCTGTTCCACGGCGCCGACTACCTGCGCGCCGACGTGCGGCCGGCCGACCCGCGCCCGGCTGCCGAACTGTGGGGCCGGGTGCGTAACGAGTTCGCACCGGCCGGGACACCGATCGACGCCGCCTTCGTCGCCCCCGGCGGGGAGCTGTACATCTTCCGGGGCGGCCAGTTCGCCCGTTACAGCGGAAACGATCTGACCTACGCCGACCCGGGCCACCCCCGCACGATCCGCGACGACTGGGGCGATCTGCCCGCCGCGTTCGAGGACGGCATCGACGGCGCGTTCCGTCTGGGGCAGGCCACCTATCTGGTCAAGGGCGCCGAGTACGTCCGATACTCGGCCGGCAGGTACACCGCCGTCGACCGCACCTTCCCGCAGCCGATCGCCCACCGATTCGCCGACGCCGGCGATTACCGGCTCAGCGACGTGCACACCATCTCCCGATTCGCTCGGCTCGCACACCGCACCGGTGACGGCAGCCTCTCGGCCGTGCTGGCCGACGACCCCGCCGTGCCGGACCCCTACCAGCGGCTCAGCGAGCTGTTCGGATGGCCTGCCGAGGACATCCGGTGGGCGAAGCGGCACGGCGGTTTCCTGCCTGCGGCGCCCGGCGAGGAGGAGCGTTTCGACCTGGAGCTGGTGCTGCGCCTGGTGCAGCAGTTCTCCTTCGCCGCCCGGTTCGGCACCGGACCGGCTCGCCTGCACACCGATGTCTGGTCGCCGGTGCACAGCGCGGCCGGCGGGCCGCAGCGGGCCGCAGCGCTGGAGCGTGCAGCGCGCGCCCTGCACGGCATGCTCGCCGAGACCCTGTCCGCGGCAGACCTGAGCGTGCTCACCGACCAACTGCACGACGACGTGGCCGCGCTGCGCCGCGACGCGCTGGCCTCGGCGGTGCTCGCCCCGGTCGCCGACCCACTGCCCGGCACCCTCTTCGAGCGGTTGCTCATCGACGTGGACATGGGCGCGCAGGGCCGCACCTCGCGAGTCCGGGAGGCGATCGCGGCCGTCCAGTTGCACCTGCACCGCTACCTGCTCGATCTGGAGCCGGCCGCCGCACCGGCGGGCTACGACGACGAGGCCCGGCAGCGGGTCAAGCGGTGGTGGGCATGGATGCGCAACTACCGCACGTGGCAGGCGAACCGCAAAGTCTTCCTCTACCCGGAGAACTACCTGCGGCCGGAGCTGCGCGATTCCAAGACGCCCGCGTTCCGGCAGCTGGAGAACGATCTGCTCCAGGCCGGCGTGACCGCGCCGGCCGCGCAGGCGGCGTACAAACGCTATCTGGACGAATACACCGAGGTGTCCCGGCTCGCCATCGCCGGTGGCTACGTCTACGCCCCTCGCGACGCCGCCGAGGGCAGCCGGTCACTGGTCCTGTTCGGACGAACCCGGACCAGCCCTCGCCGCTACTACTACCGGGACGCGACCTTCCGCGACGGTGACCGGCTGTCGGCCACCTGGGGACCCTGGCTCAACGTCGAGGTGCAGATCGACGCCGAGAAGGTGTACCCGGTGCACGCGTTCGACCGGGTCTTCGTGTTCTGGGCGACGATCGAGACGGTCACCCCGGAAGCGACAGGCTCCACCACCATCATCGCCAAGCAGACCGGTGACACCCAACAGGTCAGCACCCCCGACGTGCAGCAGAACGTCAAAATCTACTTCTCGTTCCGCAACCTGAACCAGGAATGGGTGCCGGCCCAGATCCTCGCCACCGGCGCGCCGCGCCCGGACGGGCTGGGCAACGTCGCCCTGTCCGTGCGCTCCGGCCCGCTACCCGGTCAGTCGGGCGAGCACCAGGCGATCGTCGTCACCTACACCGCGGCCACCGGGGCCGGCGAGCTCACCGGGGCCGCCTTCGCACTCACCCCGGAGCTGTACACCGTCGCAGTCGAGGGCATACCGACCGAGCCGGCCCGCACCGGCGACCTCGGTCTCATCCTCGACGAGCCGGGCGACATCGACCCGTTCGGCGTCGTCTGGTTCAGCTCGCCCGCGTCGTTCACCGAGGGAGCCTGGTTCAGCGTCGACCACAAGGGTGGCAGCTTCCTGTGCCGCCCGGTCGTCCCGGCCCCGGCCGAGCAACCCACACCGGCGCCGATCCGGGGCAGCGCCGAGACCTTGCCCGCCTGGGACCGCATCGACGCGGCCGTCGAACTGCCCGACGGGTCCCGTTACTTCTTCGACAACACCGTCGGGAAGTACGTGCTGATCCGCACCGGGCGCAGCCGCTCCGGGCCCAGCTCATCCATCTCCGCCCGGTGGGGCCGCACCGGGCGTCCGATCACCCGCAGCGGCGTCGTGGACGCCGCTCTGACCCGCGGTGATCAGATCTTCGTCTTCTCCGGCAGCCAGTACCTGCGCTACTCCAACGGTCTCACCGCGCCGGCCGACGCCGGATACCCGAAAGAGTTGCCGATCAACACCGAACGCCTGCCGCGCTGGTCGAAGGTGGACCACGCCTACACCGGCGCGCAGGGCGTCGAGTACTTCTTCTCGGCCGAGCTGAAGGGCTGGGTGAGTTCGGCCGATCTGCATACCCTGCGCCCGGTCGACCGCGGGTGGGAGGCCAGCGCCCTGCCGGAGGCCGACCGCGTGGCGTTGCTGACGCGTTTCGCGGGCGGGCTGCTCGGCAAGTGGGGCGCGGCGTTCCTGGAAGCCGCCGTCAAAGCCGGCAACGCCCGGCCCGGCAAGGGAAGTCTCGAAGAACCGCCGCAGGTCGACCTGCTCGCCCGCTGGTGGTCGGTCGACGCCGGGTACGTCGACGGCAACCACCTCTATCTGACCAGCGGCACCGAGTACGTCCGGTACACCCTCGGCGCCGACGGCGGCATCCCTGACCTGATCGACGAGGGTTACCCCCGGGCGCTGCCGCGGCCGCTGGACGCCGTCTTCCAGCAAGGCGGGCGCCGATACGCTCTCAGCGGCGACGCCTACGCGGTCGTGCCGCCCGCCGGGCTCGCGGGGCTCGGCGACTTCGCCCGCACCGCCGGCCGCTGGGGCGACCTGCCGGACGGGATCACCGGCGCCCTCGAGACGACCGCCGACCTGTTCCTGTTCATCGACACGACCTATGTCACCTATCCGCGATCGGCGGCGGTGACCCGGCCGTACGAGTTCGCCGCCCTGCAGCACGAGGTCATCCGCCTCACCACCAGCACCGCGTACAAGCTGAATCAGCGGTTGCTCGCCGGTGGGGTGGCGGCGCTGCTGGACACCGGCACGCAGGAAACCGACGAGCTGCCGGCGTTCAGCACCGGCAGCTCCGACGCGACGACGGTGCGGGTCCGTGCGGACCGGGTCAACCCGGCCTGGCTGCCCGGCCGTGACCACCTCGACTTCCAGAGCGCCAACGGCATCTACTACTGGGAGATCTTCTTTCATGCCCCGCTGCTCATCGCGCAGGCGCTCAACGCGGCGCAGCGATTCGAGGACGCGCGCGTCTGGTACGAGTACGTCTTCGACCCGACCCGGCCCGGCCGCTACTGGCGCTTCCTGCCCTTCCTCGCCGTGGACCCGGCCGCGCTCGCCGACGACATCTCCGGCGCGCTGACCGACCTGCGGAGAATCGGCGCCGACACCGACGCCCTGCACCGGCAACTGGACCCGGTTCTGGAGACGCTGCGGTCGGTGGCGCCGGTGTTCCACGGCGTACGGGAACTGACCGCAGCCGACCGCCGGTCCCTGGCCGGGGTCGCCGCCGTGACGGTGACGGCGCCGCCCGGGCTGCCGTCCCCCGGCGACCTCACCCCACTGCGGGAGGCTTTGGCCGTGGCGAAGGAACTGCAGCGCCAGTACGACCTGATGGGTGACCGTGGCCGGCTGCTGGACGCCTACCGCAACGACCCCTTCGACCCGCACGCCATCGCCGAGCTCCGCCCGGCCGCCTACCGCCGGGCCACCGTCATGGGCTACATCGACAACCTGCTCGACTGGGGCGACCTGCTGTTCCGCCAGTACACCCCGGAGAGCATCGACGAGGCACGGATGCTCTACATCCTCGCCCACGATCTGCTCGGCGTACGCCCGGACATGCCCGCAGCCGCAGCCCCGACACCCGCCCGCAGCTACCGTGAGCTCGACGCCCGGGCCGAACCGGCCGGTGCCCGGGCCGAGCTGACCGCGGGCGGCGCCATGCTCGACGGTGCGGGAGCGGTGCACAGCACCGTCGCCGACACCTACTTCCAGGTTCCGGGCAACTCGGCGCTCGGTGCCTACTGGGATCTGGTCGAGGACCGGCTCCGCAAGATCCGGCTGTCCTTGGACATCATGGGGATCAGCCGTCCGGTGCCGTTGTTCGCCCCACCCGTGGACCCGGGTGACCTGGTCCGCAGCGTCGCCTCCGGCGCCGGGGTGGAGTCCGCCCTGCGCGGCGGCACCGTGCCCGTGCCGCACCACCGGTTCCCGGTCGTGTTCCGCCGCGCCCAGGAACTGGCCGACCGGCTGCGCCAGTTCGGGCAGGACCTGCTGGGCGCCCTCGACCGGCGCGACACCGAGCAGCTCATCCTGTTGCAGACCCGGCAGGAGTCGGAGATCCTCGCGCTCACCCGCGGTGCCCGGCAGGCGCAGGTCGGCGCGGCCGAGGCGAACCTCCGATCGGCGCGGGCCGCCCGGGACGCCGCCGGCGCGCGGATCGCCCACTACCAGAAGTTGCTCGATGACGGGCTGTCGCCGCTGCAGCTCGCCCAGCTCACCACCATGGCGGCGGCCTCCACCGCGCACCTGGTCTCCAGCGGCCTCAAGATCTACGCCTCGGTCGCCCACGCGACCCCACAGGTGCTGGTGGGCCCGTTCATCCTCGGCACCGAGTACGGCGGAAAACAGGTCGGCGACTCGCTGGAGAACGCCGCCGAGATCGCCGAGTCGCTGGGCGAAGGGCTCAGTGTCATGGGCGAACTGCTGGGCGTCCGATCCGATCAGGAGCAGGCCCAGCAGGACTGGCAGTTCCAGCTCGACATGGCACGCAACGACCTCGCCCAACTGGAGCCGGAGGTCGCCGCCGCCGAGCACCAGCTCACCGCCGTGCGGGGCGAACTGGACATCCTGCGGCAGCAGATCGCCCACCAGGACCAGGTCGCCGCGTTCCTGCGGGACAAGTTCAGTGGCGCCGAGCTCTACCAGTGGACCGCGGCCCGGCTCGGTGCCCTCTACTTCGAGGCGTACGGGCTGGCCGAGGAGACCGCCCGCAGCGCCGAGCGGGCGTTCCACTTCGAACGCGGCGTGCCGCAGAGCACCGTGGCGTATGTCAAGGCGGCGTACTGGGAGAGCCGGCGCAACGGCCTGCTCGCCGGCGAAAGCCTCACCCTCGACCTGGACAAGCTGGGCAAGGCGTACGCGGACAGCCACAGCCGGGACCTGGAGATCACCAAACGGGTGTCGCTGCGAGACCTCGACGCGGTGGCCCTGTTACGGCTGCGCACCGAAGGAGTGTGCGAGTTCACGCTTCGCGAGGAACTCTTCGACCGGGACTTCCCCGGCCACTTCCGGCGCCAGCTCCGCACCATCGCGGTCACCTTCACCGGCACGGAAGGCACGGTAGTCCCACTCAGCGCCGTGCTGACCCAGACCGGCCACAAGACTGTGCTGGCCGCCGATCCCCGCGCGGTCAAGCACCTGCTCGATCCGCGCGGTGAGCCGCCGCCCACGGTGCGCTTCGACTGGCGCGCCGACCAGCAGATCGCCCTATCCGACGTGCCGGAGGGTTACGACAACAACGGCCTGTTCGAGACGCGCTTCGACGACGACCGGTACCTGCCGTTCGAGGGCACCGGCGCCGTCTCCAGCTGGCGGCTGGAACTGACCGGCCGGCGGCCGGCGCAGCAGCCCGGTGATGTCGCGCTGACCGTGCGGTACACGGCCGCCAACGGCGGCGAGACCTTTACCGGCGCGGTGCGGGGCATGCTCAAGCCGTACCCGGCGGCCCGCTACCTCGACGTCGCCGCCGACTTCCCGTACGACTGGGAACAGCTCCTCACCGGTGAGAGCCGGCGGTTGCGGCTGCCGCTGACCGAGCACGACTTCCCGGCCATGACCGGGCGGCAGATCAACGGCATCCACGCCGCCTACTCCTACGACCCGGGCCGGGCCGGCGGGGCCAGGCTACTGATCAACGGCAACCGCAACTTGCCGCTGGCCGACGGCCGTCTGCTGAGCACACCGGGCCTTACCCTGCCCGCCGACGGCACCGGGCTGGACCTGGTGCTGGACGGCGATCCCGCGGGGCTGACCGGTCTCGTCCTCATCATCAACTACCGAGCCACCGCCTGAGCGCGGACGATCCGGACGGAGGCGGCCGTGCCGCTCAAAGGCAAGCCCAAGGGCTCCACGAAGCGCAAGACCCCCAGCCGTAACCCGATGAAAGACACGGACACCTCGCCCGACCCGGGTCGGATGGACACCGATGACAGCACGCACGAGTCGCAAGCCTCGTCCGGCTCGCACGGCGGCCCGCTGACCGGTGACCTGTCGCCGGCCGGCAGCGGATCAGCCGCGACCGGCGGTGACACCGGCGTGGCTGCCTCCGCCCGGCCCTCCAAACGGGTGAAGACCGAGGACCTCACCGGGGGTGCCGTCCGGGACACGTCCTCGGTAAGCGGGCCGGGTTCCGGGTCCGCCACGACGGCGGCTCAGACCCTGCTGGCGCGCCGGCACGATGACCTGCCGGCCATGACCCGGGTACGGATGCAACCGCTGGTCACCCTCGACGACACGGCGCGGATCACGAACCTGCAGATCAGTTCGCAGCAGCGCACGCCGTCGCCGTTCGGCGGCCCGATGGGCGACCACACGGTGGCCTGGTCGGCCATCGTCGACAGCATCCGGGCCCGCATGCACGGCCAGCCGATCGACAAGGCCATCGACCTGCTCGGCAACGCCCAACGAGACGCCGAGGGGTGGATGTCCCAGCCGGACTCGGCAGGCATGAAACTGTTCGACATGCTGCCCGACCGGGAGCAACGTGTCGGCCCGCTGGAGAACTGGGCCTGGCTCACCGCCACTCAGCTCGCGGCGGCGAAGACCGCAGCGGCGGCCGGTGACACCGCGAAGGCGGCCGCCGAGCTGCAGAAAGCGATCGCCAACCACCTGGCCTATCTCAACTACCTTCCGTTCGCGACGGTGCTCGCCGCGTCCGCGGGTGGTTCGAAGGGCTCGACGGAGAACTGGAAACGTCAGCGCATCCTCGAGGTCGAGAAGCGGGGTGAGCCGAAGGGGGCCGCGGCGCTGCCGGACACCGACGCCGGCATCCTGCGTGACCAGCTGTGGGGCCTGTTCGCCTTCGACGCCGCGCTGCGGGAGTCGGACGCGTCGTTGTTGTTCACCGACGAGGTGGCCGTCGCACAGGCCGAACTCACGACGCTCAACGGCCTGTCGAAAAGGCTCAGCTATGAGATCGAGTGGCAGTCCGGGCCCACCCGGCCGGCGCTCGACACCGAGGCGATCAGGACCGAGGCGATCGCTCTGGCCGCTCGAACCACCAGCACGTCGATGAAGCGCGCTGCCGAGCGGATCCGGGACAGCGCAACTCAGTTGCACACTTTCAGCAATGTGACGAACAAGCAATCACGTACGAAGGTCATCAATGAGATGCAGATCTCGGTCCTGCGTGGGACGGCGGACGCGACAGCCGAGGTCAATGAGCTTGTGACGCGGGAGATCAACGCGTTGCCCAGGGCCGCCTTGATGCTCGCCGAACTGGTGCACGAGCACCAACGCACGGCTGCCGCCGCATACCCCCGGGCGGTGACGGTCTCCCATTTCCTCGGACGCCGCGAGAAGGAGGACACCGACGCCCAGAGCCGCGAGAAGGCCACGGCGGCAGCACTCGACAAAATCGAGACGGAAATCATCGCGGCCTTTCCGAAGGCCGCCGAGACCACGCCCCTGACCGATCTCATGAAAGCCGTCACCGCCCGGTACGGCGAGATCACCGCCACGCCGACGCCGGCGGAGGCGAACAGCTGGACCACCGACTCCTCCAACGAGGAACTGGTCGTCACCTACGACCCCGCCGCCGCCGTGCCCCTGACAGTCAACGGACGGGCGGCCGCTCCCACCGGGGTGGCCGGCATGGGCTCGCACACCACAGCCTGGACCGTGGAGGTCGCCGCCGTACAGGCGCTGGTCAGCAAGGCCACCTCGGCGGAGGAAGCAATCGGCGCGCTGGCCGAAGAGACGCTGAACGATCTCGATTCCGACGTGATGAAGCTGGACTGGCTCCTGCCCGCCGACCAGCTGGAGGCAGGCCAGCTGGTGGATATCTTCGCCCAAGCGGAGGCGGTACTCGACACCACCGACGTCGCCGAAGCAGCCACCGCCTTCCTGAGCTTCCGCAACCTGCTGCCGTTCGCCACCTTGGACGCGGGCGGGCGCGGCGGCAAGGGCGAACGCTCGACCCGCCCCCGCAACGTGAACTTCGACGACACCTCCCTGGATGATGCCGCCGAGCTGATCCACGAAGCTCTCACCAACGCAGACCCCAAGGCGGACACCCGCGCCGAGGCGATCGCAGCGCTCACCAGCGCGGCCGATCAGCTGGCGAAAATCCCGTGGCACGAGGAAGACGCGCTCAAGAAACCGGCCGAGGACACCATCAAGCGATTGCGGGCCAAGGTGAATCTCCTGAAGAAGGGCGCGCCGGATGACGTCGCCGGGATCATCCGCAGCACCCGGGCAGCCGAACACGCCCGGGTCACCCGACAGGCAGCCGGGAAATGAGCACCGCGGTCCCGGATACCCTTCAGCGTTACGTCCGCACCGATCAGATGCCCGACGCGCGGATCTTCGTCGCCCCGTCAGCCGAGGCTCGATTCCTCTGCCGGCGATTCGGCTCGCTGGTGGCGCCCGCGCCCGGCGCCGAGACCCGATGGTCGCGCGCGGTGGCCATGCTTGTCGTCGCGCCCTTCACGCAGTTCACGATCTTCAGCTTCGATCTGCAGGCATTCCTGTACGAGGTCTTCCACCAGCGACTACCGGCAAAGGCCGCACACCTGCTGCTGATGCCGGCGGTGAACTTCTTCGTCCTGGCCGCCCTCGCCCAGGTCTGGTTCGGTGCCCACCCCACCACGCATGCGACAGTGCTCGCCGGCCCCAACCTCGCCGGTGTCTACGCGATGCTGCTGGCCGTCTGGTACTTGGTGCTCGCGGTGCACACGCGGATGATCGCCTGGGGCTTGATCATGGTCGCTATCGTGGCCGGCCTCTACGTGGCGGCGAACGTCTACTACGGGCACCTGTTCGCACTGGACCCGCAGCAGCGCTCGTTCTTCACACCCACACCGACGCCCGTCAATCCCTGGCTCGGTGCGCTCGCGTGTGCGGCGCTCATCGCGCTGTCGCACGCAGCGGAACGCGAACTGCCGCCCCGCGTCACCGGAAGCGACAGGTGGTTGTCGTTACGCGAGTTCCTCGGCGGCCGGCTTCCGTTGCGGCGACGCGTACTGAGGTTGTTGATGGTCGCCGTGCAGCCGGTGTCCGGGATGCTCAACGAGTTCGTGGCCTCGCCGCGACTCATGCCCTACGGCGTACTGATGCGCATGCTGCACCTCGGGTATCAGCCCGCCGTCGGGGCGCTGCTGCGCCACCACGTCATGCTCGCCGAAGCCAGCGGCAACCCCGCGCTGGACTACGTCGGCATCGGTGGCGGCACCCGGCTGAACACCGCCGAGATGGCACCGGCCGGACAGGCCGTGCCATGACCGGCGGTCTCCCGAACGGCCCACGGGGCGCTCTGCCGCAGACGATCCGGTTCGCCCGCGACCCGTACGGTCTGTTCCTGGACGGCAAACGCCGTTACGGCGACCCGTTCACCGTCCCGACGCTGTTCGGCCGATGGTTCGTGACCGGGCAGCCCGAGGGCATCAGGACCATCTTCGGAGCCGACCCGGCCGGCTTCGGGCCCAGCGCGGCCGTACCGATGCAGTGGTACCTGGGACCAGGCTCGATCGCCCTGCTCTCCGGCCGGCGCCACCTGCGCGAGCGTCAGCTCATCATGCCCGCCTTCCACGGCACCCGGATGCGGGCCCACACGGCCACGATCCAGCGCAACACGGCACAGCGGGCGGCGCAGCTGCGACCCGGCGAGCGGATCACCATGGTGCCGTTCGCCAAGGAACTGTCCCGGCGCAACGTGGTGCGCGTGCTGTTCGGCGCCCAGGACCAGCGACGCGCGGCGCTGCTCGCCGACGCCGTGCGCGACGTCGTCGGCGCGGTGACGCCACTGGTCGCATTCGTCCCGCTGCTGCGGCGCGACCTGTTCGGCCTGACCCCTTGGCGGCGTATCCAGCGACACCTGGCCGCCTTCGACGCGCTCGTTCACGCCGAGATCCGCGCCCGGCGCTCGGCCGGCGGGCCGGGCGACGACGTCGTGAGCGCACTGCTCTTCGCCCGGGACGACGACGGCGTCGGCCTGAGCGACCGGGACGTACGCGACGAACTCGTCACGTTCCTGTCCGCGGGCCAGGAGGCGGCGTCGCACCTGCTGGCGTGGACGATGTACTGGATCCACGCCGACCCGGACGTGCACGCCCGGGTCCTGGCCGAACTCGAACCCCTGGGCCGCGAGCCGGACCCGGAAGCACTCGTCCGGTTGCCGTTCCTTTCCGCGGTCATCGACGAGACCTTGCGCATCCACCCGATCGGCCCGAGCGTGGAGCGCAAACTGGCACAGCCGCTGGACGTGCTCGGCCATCACCTGCCCGCCGGGACGGTGGCCGTGGCCGCGACCGTCCTCGCGCACGCCGACCCCCGCACGTACCCGCGCCCGGAGCTGTTCCGGCCCGAACGGTTCCTCGAACGCCGGTTCTCCGCGGCCGAGTACCTGCCGTTCGGGGGTGGAGTGCGCCGCTGCCCTGGATCCGATTTCGCGGTTCACGAAACAAAGATCACTATGGGTACGCTGTTGGCGGGGCACCGCTTCGACCTGGTCGACCGGCCGCCGGTCCGCCCCAGGCGCTACACCGTCACCGTCGGCCCGGCCGGCGGTGTCCGCGTCGTGTACCGCGGTCCCCGTGGAAAGCGGGTGGCGCTCTAGCTAGGACGTGTTTCGTAGCGTCGTCAATGTTGCGGCGTGGCGGTGATCGATAACTGAAGAGGTCTCCGGTATCTAGTTCAGCGACCAAGCCAGAACTTCATACCGGAGACCCCGTGCCGAGCGAGGCGACACGACCTGACCGACCTGCGGTGGGCGGTTCTTGAGCCATCGCTGCCTGCGGGAGCGGGTCGTGATCGACCGCGCAAATGGACCATGAGGACGGCAGGCTGGGAGCCCGGGCCTGGTCCTGGCCGAACATTTCGCCGAGGACATCGGTTGGCATCCGACCGGCACAGGAGAGCGGGTGTGGGCGGCTTTCGCTGTCGCCCCGCACTGATCAGCGCTCGTCGGTTCCGGCAAGCACAGTGTCCAGACCTGTGATCGCCAGGATACGCTGACCTGCCGGGCTCGGCGCGACGACGCTGAAGCCGCGGCCCTGTTCTGTCGCGTAGTGCATCGCACTGATCAGCACGCCCAGCACGGTGGAGTCCAGGAATCCCACTTCGGCGAGGTCTACTCGCAGGTCCGCGACACCGGCGGCCTGGGCCTGCTCGATCAACAAGCCCTGCAAGGTGGCCGAACATGCCAGGTCCAGTTCGCCGGCAAGCGCGATGGTGCATACCCCAGCATCCTTAGTCAGCTGGTGACGCCAGATCGGCGGATGTTCCACCGGTTACCTCCGCCTATCGTCAGTGGTACCCACATGGTGCCTCATCTGTGCCGCACCGCCACGACCGGCTTGCCAAGCGGTAACCGCAGGTTTACAGATCCGCTGTACATGCTGGCTGTCGCGTCCGGTCTGGCGATCTATACGGAATCTCTGAGCGGCCCACGCTACCCATGCGAGCGAAGGCTGGGCCGCGTGAAGGTGACCTGATGGCTCTCGTAGCGCGCCTGGTCGCAACTACGGTGTGTCTTAGCGGAGCAGTGCCGGCGCCACGCGGTCCGGTGCGCTGCTCGCCGTCGCGTCGGCTCGCTGGCCGCGCCGGCCGTTGTCGTCAGCGCGCGGATAGACATCCGGCCAGCGGGTTGGATCATAGACCACGATGCTGGCCTCGGCCCGGCTTGTGAGAAGCACACGTTCTGTCGGACCGTTGACCCTCATCACGCTGCTCCACGATCTGGGCCGATCGCCTTCGCTTTCGCGAGCTGCGACCGGGTGCGGATCGCCGCACTGCCCCGCGAACAGCAACAGGAGATACGCCAGTGCGCTGTCCTAAAACTGACGGAGTCATCCGCCGGCAGCACGCGACCGCGATGCCGCACCGAGGGCTAACCTGAGCTGCAGGAGAGGCTGATGCTCAGCGAAGAAGGGCACCTCATATTGTCCCGGCGGGCCATGCCCGACAGGATTCGAGTCCTGGTCGCAGGCGACATCGACTACCACACCGCCCCGGCATTGCAGCAAGAGCTCATGATGGCGGCCGCTGACCATCCCGGTCTTCGCCTGGAGGCGGACCTCGACGCGGTCACCTTCTTCTCCTGCGCCGGCATCACCGTCCTGCTCATCGCGAAGCATCAGCTGACGGACCGGTTCGTGGTCATCGCCGCTGGACCGTCGGTCGCTCGGCTCCTGCGGCACTGCGGAATCCGAGAGCTGTACGACACCATCTGATCTTGCTCCGCACCCGCACCGTTTTCGCACCTCGGCGCGACGGATACCCGCCGATACAGCTGGAGACAGGCCGACGGAGGGAACCCGCATGAACCACCCTGTGGTCTTGATCGCTGAAGATGACCCCGACATTCGTGAACTACTGCACTTCGTGGTGAGTTCGGCCGGCTACGAGGCGGTGAGCGTAGGCGACGGGCAGGCGGCCGCACAAATGCTCGCGATCAAGCACCCCGCTGCGGTGATCGCTGACGTTCGCATGCCCGCGATGAACGGCATCGACCTGTGCCGGCTGGTGCGCCGCACCAGCGGCCCACGAACCGGGGTTCTGATGTTCACCGCCGATGTCCTGCAGCACGACGTCGAAGCGGGAATGCAGGCTGGTGCCGACCGGTACCTCACCAAGCCCGTCTCGCCACGCCGGCTTCTCACCGAGCTTCGTGAGGTCCTCGCCAGCAAGAAATCGCATGCCTGACACACGTCGATCTGATGCGATCGGGTAAGGAACATTCGATACAGCCGCGACGTCGCGCCCAGCACCCACGTGATATGACGGCGGCCCCTCCCGCCAGGGGCAAGGGGCCGCCATGTCCCGTCTGGGCACGGGGATCACTGCCGCACGAACCCAGGCGGTTGTTCGAGAACTATCACCGCTCACAGCAACGGGCAAACCCCGGCGCGGTGACGTTCCGCTGGCAGAGCGCCATTTTCTTCCGGGTCGCCCGGCACCTGCCTGCCCGGTTTTGCGCGAACATGCCGGGCACGGCATCGGCCAAGTCCTCGATGTCGTCGCTGGTCACGATGGCGGGTCCAGCGTGCTGAGCCGGCCGGCGAACTCCTGCACACTGATCGTGTCTTGCATTCCTCCACAGCCGGAATTACGCCGACGGTTGATTGTGCCAGGCTCTTGCTCGTGAGCTGGCGCGCCGTACCGTCGCCGCACGTCAGCTGGCGGTCGTGGATCATCGTTTACTGCGACGACAGTTTTTGCCGTTCGGTAGGAGAACGACAGAGGTTCAAGGGCCGGTATACGTCTCCTCCGACGACAACGGGACGGGATCGTGGTCGGCCCTCGGCGATCTGTCTGGTGTCGTTCTGCTTCGTGGCACTGCTGGGTCTCGCCGCACCAAAGCTGTACCGCCTATTGCGGTTTGGTGGGGAGTTCAATGGCGAAAGTGGTGCCGGGCCCGGTGTTCTCGGCCAGGGTAATGGCGCCGTGGTGGCGTTCGATGATGGTTCGTGCGATGACCAGGCCGAGCCCGGTTCCGGGAATACGCCGGTCGAGGGCGGTGGAGGCGCGGTAGAAGCGGCGGAACAGGCGGGGACGTTCGGCGACGGGGATACCGATGCCCGTGTCAGCGACGGTCCAGGTGATTGCCTGATCGGTGTCATCGGTGGTGGCGGTGATGGTGACGGTACCGCCGGTGGGCGTGTATTTGATGGCGTTCGACAGCAAGTTGTCGGCGACCTGGCGCAGCCGGTGAGGATCGGCGTGCAGCTCCAGGCGCTCGGGTAGCCGCACGGCGATGGTGAGGTTCTTGTCGCCGGGCATCGTGGCGGCGTCCAATGCCTGGCGGATGATGACGCACAGGTCGGTGCTCGTAGGGCTGATGGCCAGATGCCCTGATTCCAGGCGAGCCAGGTCGAGGAGGTCTTCTGCCATGACCGAGAGCCGTTCGGCGTTGCGGGTGATGACCTGCAGGTAATGCCGTTGCTCGTCGCAGGACAGGTCATCGAGTTCGTCGGCGAGCAGAGTAGCGGTACCGGTGATCGCGGCGAGCGGATTGCGTAGTTCGTGGGTGACCATGGCCAGGAACTCGTCTTTGGTACGGGCCAATTCGATGGCGAGTTCTTCGGCGCGGCGTCGTTCCACGTACTGCCCGATCTGGGCGGCGAGGCCGCTGAGCAGGCCGAGCAGGGTGTCTTCGGGGTCTTCGACCCGGTCGCCGTAGACGCACAGAGCGCCCAGCACGTGTGCGCCGGTGCGCAGTGGCACACCGACGGCCACGCGCAATCCGATCCGGGCGGCAGCGCGGCTGCGCAGTGATCCGGTGTCGGCGCTCAGGTCGGGGATCCAGTGGGCTGCCTGGTCGGCGCACACGCGGCCAGGCAGCGCGATGCCGGGTTCGAGGGTGTCGACGGCGAAGTCGCGTAGCCGCCGGCCGGGTTGGACGTGGCGGGCGGCGCACGTGAGGAGTTGCCGGTCGTCGTCGACGACCCACAGTTCGGTGACCGGCCAGCCCATCTTCACGCCGAGGGCTTCGACAACGCGGTTGGCGGCGGCGGTGCTGGAGTCGGCTTCGGCGAGGCCGCGGGCGACGGCGGCTTCGGTGGCGGTGAAGCGGCTGGCGCGCTGGGTGGTGGTGATGTCGTGGGCGAAGATGTGAAACACCCGGCCGGTGGGTTCGTCGGTGGCGGTCAGGGTCATCTCGATCGGGACGTCGTGGCCGTCGGCGTGCCGGGCGGTCCATTGCATTCGCCGGTCGAGGGTCTGGCCGGGCAGGCCGCTGGCCAGTGTCGCCAGTTCGGCTCGGCCTGCCTCGCGCTCCTCCGGTCGCACGATCAGTTCGTCGACTGATCGGCCGTATGCCTGTGCCGGGGTGTAGCCGAACGTGGTGTGGGCGGCGGGGTTCCAGGCCACCACACGGCCTGTGGTGTCGAAGGCGAGGTAGGCCTCCAACGCGGCGGCGAGCACTGCCGGAGACGGGGGCGGCGCTATGTCGCTGTAGCCGGTACGTTCAGATCCTGCTGGCATCGTTTCCCCCGGTGAACGCGCCTGGATCGGCGGCGGTGTCGTGCCCGGGGGACGCGGGCGGCGCTGTCACGTTCAGGCTAACGCAGGCGTGCGGGCCAGCACCGGTCAGTCAGCCAGGCGGTATGACCGCGTCATCACTGCAGAAGCGGCTCATCTGCTGGGCGGCTCGATCATGGTGCCGGCGCGGTCGTGCCCTGCATCTGAGCTCGTGGACGGGCAGCCATCGGTGTGCCCGCTCCGACTGCTGGACACGATGACACAACCACCGCCGCAGCGAGCCTCGACATGCCATACCGGGCACCTCGTCCCCGCATACGCCATGGCTTGCTGGGCCGGTCCGAGCTGCTCATCGGTATCACTTGACCTGCCGTTGCGGCGTGCCAGCTGCCAGTGATAGCGGCATACCGCACTAGGCTGAACTCGTGGACTCACCGGTTGCCATGCCCGACGTCGAACGGCTGCGCCGTTTCGAGGCGGTCACTGACGCGACCTTGTCTCGGCTGGACGTCTCGGACCTGCTGGATGAGCTACTCGATCGGGTCCGGGACGTGTTGAACGCCGACACCGCGGCCATTCTGCTACTGGATCGACAAGCCCAGCAACTTGTCGCGACCGCCTCCACAGGGCTCGAGGACGAGGTGCGGCAAGGGTTCCGGATCCCGGTCGGCGCCGGGTTCGCCGGCCGCGTCGCCCACACCCGCGGACCCGTCATCCTCAACGACGTCACCCCGGCGGACGTGGTCAACCCGATGCTGATCGACGCGGGACTTCGTTGTCTGCTCGGTGTGCCGATCTTCGCAGCCGGCGATGTCATCGGTGTGCTGCACGTCGGCGCGCGCAGGCCAGGGGCGTTCACCGCCGACGACATCACGCTGCTGCAGCTGGCTGCCGACCGCGCCAGTGTGGCCGGCCAGATCCGCTCCCAGAAACTTGAGCACGCCGCCGCCTTGGCCCTGCAACGCAGTTTGCTGCCGACCCAGCTGGGCGATGTCGCCGGCCTGCAGATGGCCGCCCGATATGTGCCCGGTCACCACTTCGGCGTCGGCGGCGACTGGTATGACGTGTTCACCCTGCCGTCCGGCTGGCTCGGCCTGGTCATCGGCGACGTCTCCGGGCATGGGCTGGCCTCGGCCGTGGTGATGGGTCGTATCCGCAGCTCCCTGCGCGCCTACAGCCTGATCACCGATGAGCCGGCTCAGGCGCTGACCCTGCTCGACCGTAAAGTCCAGCACTTCGAGGCCGGCGCTCTCACCACGGCCCTGTACGTGATGATCTCCCCGGACCGGTCCACCGCGATGCTGTCGACCGCCGGGCACCTGCGGCCGGTGCTGGCCACACCTGGCGAGGACGTCGTGCTGGTCGACATGCCGGTCGACCCGCCGCTGGGCGTCGGCCGAACCTCCCGTCACCGGCACAGCACCACCATCGCATTCCCGGCCGGGTCGGTCCTGGTGTGCTACACCGACGGCATGGTCGAGCGGCGCGGCGAAACCATCGACGTGGGCATCAAGACACTGCTCGACACCGTCTACGCCGGTGAACCCGAAGCGGTGTGTGCGGCAGTGATGGACCGGGCCGGCACCGAGCGCCCCACCGACGACGTCGCCGTGCTCGCCATTCGCCGCAAACCAACGACCGCTGCCTGACCACGACGTCACCCGCAGCACCCGTGTGTGTGCGTTGGCGCGCGGCCTGCCTAAGCCCGCAGTGTTGCGCCCGCATAGGCGACAGCGGCGAGGGTATCGGATCATATACGCCTTGTGCGGTCATCCGCGGCATCGGCGCCGCGGACTCAGCCGCCAAGACCAGGAGAGCCGGACACCAAACGATCAAGACCATTGGGGCTGTGGCCCTTGAGTCCGTGAGGGGAGGCGATGATCGTGGACCACGACGGCCACCAGGATGGTGACGCGTTCGTTCACAGTGCGCTGATCGCCGGCACGGATGACGACCTGAGCACCTCGCTGATACCCGAGCTGCACCGCGCGGCAGCCATCTGTGACGAAGTACTGCTGGTTGTCAGCGAGCACACTCGCAAACTGCTTGCCGACCAGCTTCCCGACCGGACCGGTTCGTTGCGCTGGGCTGATCCCGCGATGTTCTACCAGCGACTCGGGTTCGCCTACGAGGGCTTCCGCCGTTACCTGTCCCAGCAGGCGCAGTCGCAGCGCCGGGTTCAGGTCGTCGCCGAACCCGACCTGATCGAGCGGACAGACACGGCCCTGCGCCCCACCCGGGTCGCCGCGTACCTCGCGTACGAGGCGGCCTGCAATGACGCGTACGCCCCGTACCCCTCGGCGGTGACCTGCCTCTGGGACAGCCGCCGCCACCCCGATGTCGTCCTGCGAGGAGTACGGCGTACCCATCCACGTTTGCTGACCCCGGCGGGCTCGCAGCCCAATCTCGAGTACCAGCCACCGCAGCAGTACCTGACCAATTGGTCCCGGACGCCGCTGTCCCCGGCGCCACCACACGTCGACCATGACCGAACTTTGACCGAGGTCGCCGAACTCAGCGACCTGCGCGCGACGCTGACGGCTTGGGCAACCCGCCACGGCTTCGCTGACGAACCCACCGACGATCTCATCGTCGCGGTGACCGAAACGGCCAGCAACGCACTACGCCACGCCGCTACCGCGGTCCGGGTCCGTGCCTGGCGCCGCGACAGCACCCTCGTCGTCCAATGCGACGACACCGCCGGCCTGCCGGTACCGGCCGTTGCCGGCTTCCACCACCCGAACACCACTGGCGCCGCCCCCGGCGGGCGCGGGCTCTGGCTTGCCCGGCAACTGGCCGACATCGCACTCATCAACACCGTTGCGGGCCGAACCTCGATACGGCTGTACTTCCCGCACGCCGTCCTGCATAGCGCATGACGTGTGCGCGGCACCGTACACCGACCAGCCGTGGCATCCTTCAGACGGCCCCGAATTCCCGACTGTCACGGCACGCTCTGATTCCGCAGTTTTGTGTTCCCGCGGACGCTGTCTACTGCCCGTGCATACCGGCCCCAGGGTTGGGCTGGCGGCGATGGCTGCGTTGAGACGGAACAGCGCCGTCCGTACCGCGTAACCTGACCCGGAATCAGCTGCCGCTGCCCGGACGCACCAGCCCGGATCCATAGGCGAAGACGACCACCTGCGCCCGATCGCGCAGGCCGAGCTTATTCAAAATCCGGCCGATGTGGGTCTTCACGGTTGCTTCGGCGACCTGCAGGCGACCGGTGATCTCGAGGTTCGACAGGCCCTGCGCCACCAGAAGCGGCACCTCGCGTTCCCGCTCGGTCAGGCCCATCCGCGAACGTCGGGCGCCCGCCGCAGAGTCCGCGACAGCCGCGGTCAGTAGCGGCCCGAGACCGTACCCCGCGCGGCCGACTACGCCGTGGGGTGCTGTCGGTGCACTGAACGCAGTACGGCCTCGGGCAGCGGCTTGACTCTCGCACCGGATTCGCTGTGCGTGCGTGATCGCCATCGACGCGGGAAATCCATGGCCGTGCCGGCACGATAGAGCACCGGCAGACGTCGGACCGTTTGTGACGACAGCGCGGGATTGGCCGGGTCCGTCGCCTTCCTGCCCAGTTCGCGCGCGCTGTGCCGGTCATGGGTTCGCCGGCCGGGTCGCGCCGACGTGCTGGCGCAGGTTCTGAATGGTGTCGGCGGTGTGTTCGCTGGTGTGGGCTGCGGCGTGGTACCGGTCGGCTTCGTCGGCGGTGTCGGCTTGCGCGGCGAGGTGTCGGTAGATCTCGGCTTGGTCGCGCAGGGTGGAGGCGACGGTCATGAGACCGGCTTCGGCGTTGTCGGCTTGCGCGGCGAGCATGCTGTGCGGGGCGAAGCCGTGACCGACGTGGCAGCCGTAGCGGATGGTGCCGGCGATGTCGACGCGGTGGATGCCGCCACCGCAGTCGGGGCAACCGACCGGGACGGGCCGGCGATGCTGGTCGTCAGGCCGCTCGGCGGTGGTGGCGTGGAGGAGCATGTCGGTCTCCGTGATCAGCACCGGGTGCAGTTCGGCGGGTGCCGGGCCTGCTGTGGTCAGCAGCCCGGGCAGGGTGCCGGCCAGGGTGGTGGCCGGTGCGACGTGGTCGGGCCGCATGCGCAGGGCGGTGGCGGGAAGGTCGGGGTAGGCGGCGTCGTCGGGGTGCTGCACGGCGGTCAGCCCGCCGTGCATGCCCAGCGCCGCGAGGCCGGCGATGCCGTCGTCGAACACCCCGGACAACAGGATGCCGACGGTGCGGGGACCGGCCCAGCGGGCGGCGGTCAGCAGCAGCGGGTCGATCGCGGGCCGCACCCGGTGGTACGGCGCGGCGTCACTGAGCCGCACGCGGTGGCCGGAGCCGACGAGCAGGTGCAGGCCCGGTGGGGCGACGTAGACGTGACCGGGAAGCAGCGGGGCGCCGTCGGTGGCCGTGGCGACCGGCAGCGGGCCGGCACGGTCCAGGGTTTCGGCGTCGCGTACCCGGGCCGGGGTGATGACCAGCAGCACGGCCGCGGCAAGGTCCGCGGGCAGGCCGGCGAGCAGGGCGCCGGCTGCCTCCAGCGCGCCGAGCGAACCGCCGGCCACTACCAGATCACGATCTGCCATGAGGTGCCCGCTCTCGCCGCGTCGCCGGTGATTCCGGCGGTTCGGGGCCGTCTTCCCCGACATCCGGTACTCACACCCTCAGCAGGCAAAAGTCTCCGAAACGGAGGCTTGCACGCCCGAGCCGCCACAACGGGCGGACCGGCCATCCTCACGAGATCCCTCCCGGCACGCGGCGGGGTTTCTCCGGGGAAAACAGGGAATGCCAGCCGGACGAGACCGGTGGCTTGCGGGCCGTGCGACAAGTCAGGACTGCCCATGAGCATGGTCGACGAGGCGGTAATCGGGGACACCGCGCGGGTGGCGGCGGCGGACCGGGCGCGGCGGGTGTTGCCGGCGCAGCCGATGCCGCTGGATGCCATCGCCCGGCTGGCGGCCCGGCTGGTGCACGCGCCGATGGCGGCGCTCACCCTGGTCGGCGGTACGGAGGAGTTCTTCGTCGGTGTGCACGACATGCCCGGCCAACTCACCTCGAGCGGGCGGGCACCGCTGGCGTACTCGGTGTGTAAGTACATCGTCAGCCAGGACCACCCGGTGCACTGCGGCGACATGCGTCGCGACTTCGGTGGCCGGCTGAGCGATCATCCGCTCGCCGCCGAGTTCGGGATCCGGGCGTTCCTGGGGGTGCCGGTGCGTGACGCCCAGGACCGTGCGGTGGGTTCACTGACCGTCCTGGACACCGCGCCACGGCAGTGGAGCGACCACGACATCACCGTCCTGGTCGAAGCCGCCGAGCTGCTGCGCCCGGCTGGCACCGAACCGGCCGGCCCGACCGTCGCCGCCTTGGACAGTGCGACGCTGCTGGACGGCCTTCAGGAGGCGTTCCTGGCGGTGACCCCGGACGGCCTGGTGGTCGGCTTCAACCGGGCCGCCCAGAAAATGCTCGGGTACCCGCCGGGCGAGGTGTGCGGCCGGCACCTGCAGGACACCCTGCTGCCCGATTACGGCGGTCAGCCGATCGGGGCAGCACTGGACCGGCTGTTCACCGCCGGGCCCCGGCAGCCGGTGCCGCGCCAGATCAGCGCACGCCATCGCGACGGGCACCGGCTACCGGTGCGCGCGTCGCTGTCGGTGGCGCGTGGCGCCGCCGGCGCGCTGGCCTGCATCTTCCTGACCGACATGTCCGAGCAGACGACCATCCAGGAGCGGGCCGACCGCAACGACGGGTTCCTCACCGCCCTGCTGGACAGCCTCAGCGTCGGCGTCGTCGCCTGCGACGAAACGGGACAGGTCGTGGTACTGAACCGGGTACTGCGGGAGGTTCAGGGCCGCCCCGCCAGCGGCGCGCCCCCCGCCGACTATCCCTCGGCAATCGACGGGCTGCTGCGCGACACCGAGATGCAGCCCATTCCGTGGCAGCAGACCCCGCTCATGCGCGCCCTGCGCGGCGAGCACATCGCCAGCGTCGACGTGCTGACCACGATGCCCGGCGACCGGATCCGCACCTTCGCCAGCACGGCCCAGCCGATCCGCGCCGCTGATGGCCGGCTGCTCGGCGCGGTGGCGGTAGCGCACGAAGTGACCGCGATGCGCCGCGCCGAACGGTTCCGCACCTGCCACCGCACCGTTCAGCACGCGCTGAGGAACGCCTCCTCGACAGCAGAGGCAACACCCGGCGTGCTGCAGGCCGTCGGCACCGCCCTCGGCTGGCCCTGCGCGGAACTGTTCCTCATCGACGAGACCACCGGCCACCTGCGCTCGGTGGGCCACTGGGATATCGACGACGCCGAGCCGGACGGCTTCTTCGGGCACACCCCACAGCGCGGGTACGGCGTCACCGGCCGGGTCTGGCAGACCGGACAGGCGATCTGGGTGCCCGACATCGCGGCCAGCCCCCAGCTGCACACCGCACAGGAGAAGAGCCGGGTACAAGTGTGCCTGGCGCGCGGCGTCCGGGCCGCGTTGGCCGTACCGGTCCGCGACGGCACCACCCTGCTCGGGGTTCTCACCTGCTACGCGGCCACCCCCGAAGTCCACGAGGACCTGCTCACCGTCCTGCTGGACGGCGTCGCCGCGCAGATCGGCGTCTACGTCGCACTGCGCCGCGCCCAGCAACTGGCCCACCAACTCGCCCGTACTCAAGACGACTTCATCGCCCTGGTCGGCCACGAGGTGCGCACCCCGCTGACCTCCATCGCCGCCAACGCCACCATGCTCGGCGAAGACGCCATCAGGTTCGACAGCGACCACCAGCAGATGATCCACACCATCACCCGCAACACCGCGACACTGCAAACCACCATCGACACGCTGCTGGATCTCGCCGGCCTCGAATCCGGACACGTCAACCTGCACATCGGCCACATCGACCTCGCCGCCATCGTCGCCGATGCCGTCACCGCAGCAAGCCCCACCGCGGCCGACGCGCACGTGCGACTGCACACCTACCTACCACCACGGCTGCCGCTCGACGGCGACCCCACCCGGCTGCGGCAAGTCATCGACAACCTGCTGACCAACGCCGTCAAATACAGCCCCGGCGGCGACGTACACATCCGCCTGCACCAGGCCGACGGCATGGCCCGGTTATGCGTGGCCGACACCGGCATCGGCACCCCGGAACAAGAACGACAACGCGTCTTCGACCGGTTCTACCGCGCCAGCAACGTCCGCCACCACGGCACACCCGGCAGCGGCCTCGGACTCAGCCTCGCCCGCACCATCGTCACCCTGCACGGCGGCACCATCGACCTTGCCGCCAATAATCCATCCGGTACCAGCACCTGCATCCACCTGCCCCTGTCGGAGCACACACCCCCGTCGGACACCTCTGGATAGCCTTCCAGGTCTCGACGGTGGCGACAGCTCCGCTCGCCCCGGGCGCGGATCTCGCATGCGCCCGGTTGACCGCCTTTGACCAGCGTGACAGCTCCGGCAGGAATCGGCGCCGCTGAACACCGTTCGCACGCTCCCGCGGGCGCCATCGGTCTGCAACCCGCCGGTACCCGCGCTGAGCCGCACGATCAGGCTGGAAAGCCTCATCAGGCCATCGGTGCGTCGTCCTCGATCGTGGCGGGCGTCGCGTCCGGCCGCCAAGGCGGTGGCCGGCACTGCCCTGAAGCGCTTGTACCGGCCCCGCCCGGGGCCGGCAAGGGCGCTGCTTCCCAGGGCGGCCACCACCAATGGTCTAAGGCCCTCGCGGAATATTCGCACCCGCGCGCTGGGTGCGGGCCGGCGGAGATGGCGGAGTGCTAACTGACGGCAGTACTGGTGATCCACGCCGGTAGTCGCCGCCGACGCTCCGCGCGGTAGGCCGTGGTTGCTGCCTGGGGCGCCTCGACCAGCAATGACAACACCAGCGATGGTGACGCGAACGAAACTCTTCCAGCTCCCTGCCGTTCCACCAGCGAAATCACTGGCATTGAACCGACCGGATAACGCGTCGGACCCCGGCGCTGAGCACGTATGTTGCGGCAATGGATCAGCACGTCGACCTGCGGCTGCTGCAGGTGCTGGGCGACATGACGGCGTCGTCGCATCTGATGCAGGCCGACGAGGTGGCGCCGAAGGTGGACTCAGCGCTGTCGCGGCTCGGCATGGGCGCCACGATGTATCTGATTGATCACGAGCAGGTACTGCTCAACGTACTGCCGGTGCCGGGCCAGCACGCGCCGTCGTCGATCCCGGTTGACGAATCCGTGCCGGGCCGCTCCTACATGCTGGTGCAGCCGGAACCGGACCCGCAGCACCCGAGGCGCTTGTGGGTGCCGCTGCTCGACGGCACCGAACGCTTCGGCGTGATCCGGTTCGCTCTGCCCGGCAATGCCGACCCGCGAGACAGCGGATGGCAGCAGCGATGTGAGCTGGTCGCCGGCCTGGCCGCGCACCTGGTGCACTCCAAGATGTTCGCCGGCGACATCCTGCCAGGAACCCGACGGGCCCAGCCGATGACGGTCGCGGCCGAGCTGATGTGGCAGATGCTGCCGCCGCTGACCTCCAGCCACGAACGGCTGGCGCTGACCGCGATCATCGAGCCGTGCTACGACATCGGCGGCGACGGCTACGACTACGCCGTCGACGGCGACACCGCCTGGCTGGTGCTGCTCGACGCGATGGGCCGCGGCTTGACCGCTGCGGTGGCCTGCTCGGTGGCGCTGTCGGCAATCCGGGCCACCCGCCGCGCCGGCGGTGACCTGCTCGAGCAGGCACGCGCCGCCGACGAGAACCTCGTCGAGCAGTTCGGGCCCACCGGCCGGGCCCGGTTCGTCACCGGCCTGCTGGCCCAGTTCGACCTGGAAACCGGCCACGTGCGCTACATCAACGCCGGCAACCCGCTGCCCGTGATCCTGCGCGACGCCGACCTGCTCGGCGTCGTGACCGGCGGCGCCCGCGTCCCTCTGGGCCTACGTTCCACCTCCGACATCCGCGTCGGCGAGAAGCAACTGCAGCCCGGTGACCGGATGCTGCTGCACACCGACGGCGTCATCGAGGCCCGCGCTACCGATGGCAGTCTGTTCGGCGCCGCCCGGCTGACCCAACTCGCCACTGAATGCGAAAAGGCCCGCCTGCCGGCGCCGGAAACGCTACGCCGACTATCCCTCGCCGTCGCCGAGCACCGCGGCGGACCACCGAGCGACGACGCCGCGATGGTCCTGGTCGAATGGTCGGCCGCCGCCGCACAGCGCACCTCAGTAGGGCCACCATTCCCCACACCTCCGGACGAAAGCGAAGAACGGTCATGAACCGGTCGGGACTGACAGTCACCAGCGCCGACGTCACCGCGGACGTCACCGTGATCAATATCGTCGGAGAACTCGACATCCGCACAGAGGAACTTGTCCGCGCCCAGGCCAGCGCGCTGTGGGACCGCGGCCGAGCCCACTTGGTGTTCGACATGGCCGGCCTGACGTTCTGCGACTCCACCGGTATGGGCACCTTCATCGATCTGGCGCAGGGCGCACGTGAACAGCACGGATGGATCCGCCTGGCCGCCCTCAAACCGTTCGTCCTGCAGTCATTCCATCTGCTCCACCTGGACCAGGTCCTCGACCTCTACGACACCACCGACAACGCCCTCACCTAGTCTTGATCTTGCGACCGGGCTGCCTGGCATGCCGGTCAGGTCGCCGGCGATTCAACCGTCGGAAATCCCAGTTCGGCCGGGTGAGCGGTGTGGGAACCCGGTTCAACAGTCCGGTCTTGTCCGAAGATCTGCCCGGCCCGGTCGCCACCACCGTGTCGGCAGGCTGTCACCAGCTTCCTATCGAGGGCACCGCACAGATGGTCACCGGCGCCGACGACGACGTGATCCGACAAGGCATCGATTCCGCCGGCCGAGGCGATCAGTGCCACCACCGGGAAACGCACGGGGAAGGGATCCACGCCGGCGATGGACCGATCCAGCTCCACCGCGCCGGACAGCCGCTCGCCATGAACTTCGGCGGCACCGCCGGTGTCGGGCATATCGCTCACTTTACGCATGGCCACCACGCTCCAAGTCACCTAGCTACGCCATCACAACCACCAGCCGTTAGGTCCCGGCGAACGACAACCGGCCCGCCCGCTCGCTCGCACCATACGGGCGCCTGCGCAGCCGCCTGCCGCGCTCGCTGCCACAAGTGCTGGTAAGCGCCGATCACTCTCGCCGCCACCGTCCGTACGGGACAAAGCGCGGGAGGTGTGGAACCACACCCAGCTACAGCGGGTCACCGAACTGCTGTGGGACGTTGCCGCACGGCACCGGCGTCAGACCCGTCCACGACGGCTGGCGGGTGCGGTAGCCGATCGGCGACCCAGCGCCCAGATCCGCAGCCCGGCTGATGGCCGTGCTGCGGCGCGCCCGACTCGGCACCTGCTACCGGATCGTCTCGCTGCCCCACCAGTGGAGCGCCTCGATCTGCGCGAGCGCGTCGATGGCCTCATCGATCTGATCGGGGCCGGGGACCAAGAACTACTTCGGCGCCTGCTGAGCGACACCCTGATCTCCGGCAGATCAGGGCGATCGGCCCGGGACAGGGCCTTTCGCGCGAAGCCGGCGGCGCGGCCGGGATGGCAGCCACGACGCCGTCCGCGTCTGCTCAGACGAGGGAGTTCGGTGCGCCGGCGTGCCGGTGCTGCTCGTCCGGGCTGCGTTTCAGGCCCACCGGGTACGGCCGGTTGCGCGCCGGCCGGCGCCGCGCGAGGGTGCCCGCGATCGCGACGCCCGCCGCGATCAGGACCAGGTTCTTGACGATGAACTGGCCCTCCAGCGTGAGCACGCCCGGTGCCTTCCACGTCAGTTGCGGGAAGAGGATCAGTGGTGTCAGCGTGCCGGCCATCTGGAGCAGCAGCGCCACCAGCGTCGTGCGCAGCAGCAGGCCCAGCAGCAGGCCGACACCGATCGAGAACTCCAGCACCGCCAGCAGCGACGTCGCCGGCTGGCCGGTGAGCACGCCGAAGGTGAGCGCGCCGATCGTGTCCTGGGCCAGCGTGTCGACCGGGCTCAACCCCGGTTTGAGTTTGGGTATCGCGAACCAGACGAAGACGACGCCGAGGCTGAGCCGTAACAGCAGCAGCCCGTGGCGCTGGGCGAAGCGGACGGCGGTGTCCTCGATCAGTACGGCACGGTTCATCAACGAGCGCATGGTGGGTCTCCTTCGAGAAGGGGCCGCGGCCGCCCCCGTTCCGTGTCGGCCGCGGCCCGGATGACGGTCAGGATTCGGTGAGCAGGGTGGCGAAGACGTGGTCGGCGAGCCGGTACGCCACCGGCTGCGCCTCGTCGGCGTCCCAGGAGTAGTGGACGCCCAGGTAGATGCGGCTGCGGCCGTTCTCCTTGCCGGCGCCGGAGAACGTGGTGAACCCGCGTTTCACGCCGGCGGCGAACGGGTCGTCGGTGGACAGCTCGAACGTCTTGTCGTCGGTGCCGAAGTAGTTCGCCATCATCCGGGCGTGTGCCGCGCCGAACGTGGCGTGCCCGGAGACGTACGCGGGGAACGGCGGCGAGAACCGCGCGCCCCCGTAGTCGATGGACAGCGGCTGCCAGAGCGGGTCGGCGGCCACACCGGGGTTGTCCACCAGGGCGGCGAGGCGGATGGCCGTGTCGGGACGCCACAGGTCCAGTTCGGTGGCGTACTTCGCGTCCCAGGCCACCACTGCCGCATCGGCCATCACGATCGCGACGAGCGCGAACAGGCGCGCGGTCGCGGCCAGGTCCAGGCCTTCGTCGGTGGCCAGCACCCGGCTCATGGTGAACAGCTGGCCCGGCGGCTTGTAGGTGCCGTCGAGGTCGTTGGCCCAGAAGTGCGCGATCTCGGTCTGCTCGGCGGTACGGGTGACCGAGTCGAAGCGGCCCAGCTCCTTCACCTCGTTGACCTGCGCCGCGTACTCCTGCGAAGTCAGCAGCGACGCCACGTCGGCCGCGCCGGCCGGCAGCGGCGGCCGGAACGTGGCCAGCCAGCTCTCCAGCGGCCCGCCCCGCAGCGAGAACGGCCGCACCCGGCCCCAGTTCGGGGTCACCGGCTCGATCGCCGGGTTCGCCGGGCGCCACGCTCCCGGCGCCGTGCCCGGCCGGTACGGGGTCGCGTCGTCGTGCCGGTCGGCGCTGCGGTCGGCCAGGATCGCCAGCGCGGCGCTGGTACCGATGCGCCGGCCGGCGAGCACGGCCCGGCGCTTCGCGCCCGGCGCCGGCAGCGCGCCTTCACGCTGCGCCAGCTGGGCGTCGAACGTCGCGGACTGCTCCGGGAAGAGCGCGCTCAGCACCCGGTGCGCGGCCCGGTGCACCGCCGCCTCCTTGTTCTCCGTCCCGGCCGCGTCCAGACCGGCCAGGTACGGTGCGTGCGTCGGGGTGATCGCCATGATCGCGTCGTGGACGGCGATGTGCAGGATGGCGCCCGCGCGGGCGATCGGTCCCGGTGCGCCGCCACGCACCCGGACGGCTTGCAGGAAGGTCTCGTTCCAGTCGAGCACGGCGTTCATCTGTCCTCCTCGGGCTGATGCTTCGACTCTGTGGCCGGGCACGTCCCCGGGTGCAGAGGTGGATGTCCCGGGAACCCGGGTGGTCCGCCCGGCCGCGCTCACCGCAACGGCCGGGCTGCCCGGGCGGCTGTCCCGGCCGGGTGGGGCGGATGTCCTGCTCGACGGGACACCGGGCACGGGACGATGAACGTCACCAGCAGAGTTCGGCCTGGTGTCGGATCGCCGCACAACGCTTCGACGCCACGGCACCGTGGCCTACGCTTCGGCCGTTGCACACGGCACCGCATACCGCAGGCCAGACGGCTTCACATGCGGAGGTTGACATGAGCCAATCAATCGCCACCGACTTCATCGGCATCGACATCCCGGGCGTGACCGTCCACTTCTACTCCTCGGTCACCGCCCTGCGCGCCGGCCTCGTCGCCAACCCCGGCGAGGTGCGGGAGTACTTCGATCGGGACGGCTACCGGCTGACACCGCGCTTCGACACCGAAGGGCGGGTCACCGAGATGCTCCGGACCACCTCGCAGGTGCCGGAGGACGTCCTGCAGGCACGCCTCGACGGGGTCATCGCCAACAGCAGGCGCCGCATCGAGGACATCCTCGTGACCGGCGTGCACGCCGCCGACCGGACCAGCCTGGACACGGCGGCTGCCATGCTCGAGAAACTCGCCGACGCGTCGTTCGCCGACCGGTACCGGTTACTGGAACAACCACCGTTCGCCGACACCGGTCAGCCCGGTATCGGGCGGCCCGGGCGCCACGATCGCGGCGCCATCCACAACTGTCTCGCGCACGCCCGCTGCTGGTAGCGCGCGACCCGCCATGCGCGAACATCTCCGCTCGCTCAGGTCGGTTCGCGGGGCGCTGACCGCCACCGCCGTCGTCGCCGGCATCGCGCTAGTCGTCGCCGGCCAGGTGACCGGCGCCGGCCGCCCCGCCGCCGACGAGGCGCTGCTGACCGCGCCCATCGCCCTCTCGTTCACCCTGATGGGCGCGCTGGTGCTCGTCGGGGTGGGCGGACACGTCGTCGGCCGGCTGATGATCCTGGCCGGCCTGGCCGCCTGCGTCGCCCTGCTGGGCGCGAGCTGGTCGACCGCGCTGCCGGCGGCGTGGCTGAGCCAATGGTCGTGGTGGCCGCCGTTTCCGCTGATCTTCCTGGCCCTGCTGTACTTTCCCGACGGCAGGCTGCCGTCGCCGCGGTGGCGGCCACTGGCGGCGGTGATCGCCCTGGCCGGTGGGCTCGCCACCGCCGGCTTCGCCACGGCGGCGCTCCACGCCCCCCGCACGCTGCTCACCGAGATCGACACCCCGGTGCCGGAGGCGGCCGGACTGCCGCTGCGCATCGCCGGCCTCAGCTTCCTCACGGCGACCGCCGGGCTCCTCGGCGTCCTGTGGTCGCTGGCGGCACGCTGGCGCCGCGCCGACGACGAGACCCGTCATCAGCTGATGTGCCTGCTGCCCGCGGGCGTGCTGATGGTGATCGGCTTCGGGTTGAGCACGGCCGGCGTGTCCGGCGCCTGGGCGGTCGCCGCGATGACGGTCCCGATCGCGATGACGGTCGCGGTGCTGCGCTACCACCTCTACAACCTCGACACGATCGTCAGCCGCGCCCTCGTCTGGTCGATCATGAGCCTGCTCGTGGTGGCCGGCTACGTGCTGATCGTCGCCACGGTCCGGCAGATGTTCGTGGCACGGACCGACGCGCACGCGTCGCTGGCGGCGACCGGAGTGATAGCCGTGGCGTTCGAGCCGCTGCGCCGCCGGGTGCAGATCGTGGTGAACCGGCTGCTGTACGGGGACCGCGACACCCCGTACAAGGTCGTCGCGCAACTCGGCGACCTGCTGGGGCGCACCATCGAGCCGCGTGCCGTGCTGCCGTTGCTGACCAGCACCGTGGCCCGGTCGTTGCAGGTCCCGTACGTCGCGGTCGAGCTCGCCGAGGACGGGTACTCTCGCCGGCACGCCGAACACGGCACGCCGTCCACCGCGGTGGAATCCTTCGACATGGTCGCCCACGGGCAGCAGGTCGGCCGGCTGCTGGTCGCCACCCGCAGCCCGGGCGGCCGCTTCAGCCGCCGCGAATGCCGCCTGCTGCAAGGGGTCGCGGTGCACGCGGCCGTGGCGGCCGAGGCGACGAAACTGGTCCGCGACCTCCAGCATTCCCGGCTGCGGCTGGTGCGCGCCCGGGAGGAGGAGCGGCGCAAGCTGCGGCGGGACCTGCACGACGGGTTGGGGCCAAGTCTCGCGGGCATGTCGATGCAGGTACGGGCCGCGCAGAAACTCGTACCCGATCAGTCCCGGGTCCGGCAGATCCTCACCTCCCTCGCCGGCGATCTGAAGTCCTGCACCGCCGAGGTGCGCGAACTCGTCGACCAGCTGCGCCCGCCGGCGCTGGACAACGGCCTGGAATCCGCGCTGCGTGCCGAGTGCCGGCGCTTCGACGGCGCGGACCTGTCCGTGCGGCTGCACCTGAGCGGGGATCTGGAGACGCTGCCGGCCGCCGTCGAGGTGGTCGTCTACCGCACCGTGGCCGAGGCGCTGACCAACGTGGTCCGGCACGCGGAGGCGTGCGTCTGCGACGTGGCCGTCGAACGGTCGGCCGCGGCGCTGACCGTGCGGATCACCGACGACGGCGTCGGGATGGACCGGCCCACCCGGCCCGGCGTGGGCCTGGCCTCCCTGCGCGAGCGGGCCGCCGAGCTGGGCGGCCGGTGCACGATCACCGCGTCGCCGCCCGGCGGGACCGCCGTCACAGCCACCCTGCCGCTGGTCCCGATGGCCGTCCCGGTGGCCCCGTGAGCGACGGCCTGCGGGTGCTCATCGTGGACGATCACCCGGTCGTACGCCGGGGCCTGCGCACCATGCTCGAAGACGAACCCTGGGTCGCCGAGGTGGTGGAGGCGGCCGGGGTCGACGAGGCGGTCCGGCAGGCCGTCACCCGGCAGGTGCACGTCGTGGCCATGGACATCAGCCTGCCCGACGGCGACGGCATCGAGGCGACCCGCCGGATCCTGCAGGCCCGCGCCGAGGTCGCCGTCGTGATCCTGACCATGGCGGAGGACCAGCATCTGGTGACCCGGGCGCTGCGGGCCGGTGCCCGGGGCTACGTCCTGAAAGCGACCGACCCGGACGCCGTGATCGACGCCCTGCGCACCGTGGCGGCCGGCGGGATCGTGCTGGGCCCCGCCGTCGGCGCCGCGATGCTGGCCTCGCTGCGGCACGACCCCGGCCGCCTGCCTGCCCCGTTCGACCAGCTCACCACGCGGGAACGCGACATCCTGACGCGGCTGGCGGCCGGTGACAGCAATGCGCGGATCGCGCGGCGGCTGGGGCTGTCGGAGAAGACGGTACGCAACCAGTTGACGCCGATCTTCACGAAGCTGGGGGTGTCCGATCGGGTGCAGGCGGCCCTGCTGGCCCGCGACGCCGGCCTGACCGACTGAGCGCCGATACGGCCAGTATTCGGTCATGATCCGGACCGCGGCGATCGCCGGAAGCGTGGGCTGCGAGAAGCCGTCGCGTACGCCGCCGACAAGAGCCCCGTGGTCGTGCGGGTCGGCCGCGTCTATCGTGCGTGGATGACCGTCGCCTTCGACCGGCCGGTACGCGACATCACCGTCCGAGCCGGCACGCAGACCAACTGTGGCGGGTTCGCCCAGATCTCCGCCGACCTCGAGCCGGCCGAGCAGTTCGCGTTCGTCGACGCCCACGACCCGCAGCGGACAGGCAGCCGCGACCAGGATCTGATCGATGCCTGTGTGACCGCGGTGCGCCGCGGCGTCGTCGAAGAATTGACCAGCATCGGACAGGGTGAGCTGCCGGCGGTCCTGTTCGTGTTGCGGCGGGTCCTGGCGCACGAGGTCGACTCGGTGGGCTTCCGGAACGTGGAAGCCGGTCGGAAGGCCGTCATCGAGGCGGTTCGCCGGCTGAGCGAAGCCTCCTGACGTCTGGGCTCGATCATGACGGTCGGCCGGGCCGGCTGATCCTGCAGGTCATTCGACACGAGGTTTGCTCGCTGACTGGATCCTTGACAGGACCACGCCGGCCAGGCGGGCGTTGCCGTCGTCGTACGGGTGGACGAACGCGACGTCGAGATTCGCCCGGGCCGCGCGGGCCGCCGCCGGGATCGTGAGGTCGGCGGCCTCCGACAGGCAGGCCTCGTACCGTTGTGGGGTGTCGGCGCTCACCCCGTACCGTTCCCGGCCGTTCTTGGCGTGAGCCCGGCCAGCAGCAAACCCGTGGCGTGGGCGGTGACTCTTCGATTCCCATGGTCCCCTGCGGGGTCCGCACGGGTCGCTGCCGGACGAACTGCCACCGCACGGGTCGTTACCTACCGGACGAACTCCATTTCGGGGAACCGCGGGTGCGGGGCACGAAGCAGCCGGCCGTCCCGGTGACGCAGGTGCTGATCGAAGAACGCCCGGAGGTAGGTGCGCTGGACCGTGACCGACCTGTGCGGGTCCAGGGTGCCGGTCAGTTCGGCCACCTGCTCGGGGGTGAGGCCCAGGATCGGCGCAGCCTGCGGGTAGAAGACCTGACCGTCGTTGAAGGATCCGTGGACCGCGCCGCTCAGCTTCAGCTGACGTTTCCAGCCCCGCTGGTTCGCCCAGAACGTGTTCCAGGTGGGATCTTCGGCATCGGTGCCGTGGTCGCTGCTCACCAGCAGGAACGGACGGCCGGAGCCCGCGGTGGCGCCGGCACCGACGAGGGTGCCGTCCAGGTTGACGCCGGCCTTGACGCGCGGGTCGTCGTGCATCGTGGCGGCGGCGGTGCTGCCACCGAGGGAGTGGCCGAACATGCCGATGCGATGCAGATCGAACGCGCCCCGCAGCCCGGCGGGGAGCCGGCGATTCCCGGCGTCCGGATTGCGGCCGGCGTTGATGGCGGCCAGCTGGTCGAGGACGAACCGGGTGTCGGCCGCGCGGACCGCGGCGGCCTGGGCGATGACCTGGTCGTCGATCTCCTGCGGAATGGTGGAGACTTCGACCCGCCCGCCGGGGAACTCGACCTCGGAGGCGTCGTGGGTGTGGTCGATGGTGACGACGATGTAGCCGTGACTGACCAGTTCCTCGACCAGGGCGGTGCTGGTGCCGCGGTCACCGCCGAGGCCGGGCGAGTAGAGCACGACCGGGTGGCCGCCGGTCTTCCGGTCCACCGGTGCGCCCGCCCGGCCGTGCGTGTTCGTTGCGCGCACCATGTCGGCGGGCAGGCCGAAGACCTCGGTGAAGTGGGGTACCGCACCCGGTGACAGCCACGGCGCCGCCGGGTAGCCGCGGCTGTTCTGTGCCGGGTACCAGATCTGGGCCATGATCTCGCGGGTCGGGTGGGACGGGACCCACGGGTCGGTGCGCGCGGAGTCGATCAGGTGCAGCGAGACGGTGCCGAGGCGTCCGGAGCCGGTCGGCGCCGGGAGCGTGAAGCTGTCGGGGCCGGCGGGCGGCGGTGTCGCGGGCTGGGACAGCGCGGCGACGGGTGCGGCGGCGGCCATCAGTCCGAGGCCGGAGGTCAGCGCGGCGGCGGCCAGCAGCCAGCGGCGACGTCGTGATGGCCGTACGGTGGCCGGGGAGTTGTCGGTCATGGTGGGGTCCTTTTTCCTTCGTTCGCGGCTGCCGGGGTCGGTGATCACGCTGCCGGGATCCGGGCGCGTTGTCGGTGGGGCGGGCAGCCGGTTCGGGGTGGGGTTTTCCGCACCCCGGGCGGAAGGGTTGCCTCATGGCCGGCCTGCCGCGGGGTGTCTACCGTGATCACGTGATCTCGACAGAAGCGGCCGTTCCCCGACTGCGCGGCAGAGCGCTCACCACGGCGCTTGGCGCCCTGTGGTCGCCGCGCAGCTGGCGTGCCACCGCCCATGCGCTCGTGGGGCTGCCGGCCGGCGTGGTCAGCTTCGCGCTGACCTGTGGCCTGCCGGTCGGTGTCGGCTACAGCGCGGGGTGGAGCCTGCTCTACGCCCCCGGCAGCGACTGGGCGTCGACCACCGCTCTCGTGGTGCTGGCCGTGGTCCTCCCCCTGCCGCTGCTGGTGGCCGTGCCGGGTCTGACCGCGCTGCACCGCAGGCGCTTCCGGTCGCTGCTCGGCGTCACGATTCCGCCGCTGCCGCGCCGGGACGGCACCCTGCCCCGCCGGTTGCTCGGTGAGCTGGGCACGTCCGCCCTGTGGCGACAGATCGCCTACCACGTGCTGGCACTGTTCATCGGCACGGTCGGGGCCGCCGTGACGGCGGCCTTCTGGCTGGCCGGGATCGGGATGGGCGTGGTCCTCGCCCTGCAGCTCACGGGAGTCTGGGACAACGAGCGGCTGCCGTCGGCCAGCAGTGGGCTGAACGTGCTGGTGCCGGCGGCGCTGCTCGCCGCGCCGTGGGTGGCCCGGGGCGTGGCCCGCGTCGACACGGCCGCGGCCCGGGCCCTGCTCGGCCCGAGCCGCAGTGAGGCATTGTCCGTACGGGTGGAGTCGCTGGCCCGGAGCCGGGCCGACATCGTGGCCGCCACCGACGCCGAACGCCGCCGGATCGAACGCGACCTGCACGACGGTGCCCAGCAACGGCTGGTCTCCCTCGCGATGAACCTGGGCATGGCCCGCGCCAACCTCACCGACACGCCCGAACCCGCCCGGCGCGCCATCGCGGCCGCCCATGACGAGGCCACCGAGGCCCTCGCCGAGCTCCGGGAGTTCGTCCGCGGCCTGCACCCGGCCGTGCTCAACGACCGGGGTCTCGACGCGGCCCTGTCCGGCATCGTGGCCCGCGCGCCGCTACCGGTGCGGCTGACCGTGGCCGTGCCGTCGCGTTGCTCGCCGGTCATCGAGGCGATCGCCTACTTCGTCGTCTCCGAAGCCCTCACCAACATCGCCAAACACGCTCACGCCCACCACGCCGAAGTCACCGTCGAACACGCCACCGGCCGGCTCCGCGTGGTGGTCACCGACGACGGCCAGGGCGGTGCCACCCTCGGCCGTACGGTGAACGGTGACGGCACCGGCCTGCGCGGGCTCGCCCAGCGTGCCGCCTCGGTCGACGGCACGTTCGCCCTGCACAGCCCCTCCGGCGGCCCGACGACCATCACCGTGGAGCTGCCGTGCGAATCGTGATCGCCGAGGACTCGATCCTGCTCCGGGCGGGCCTGACCAAACTGCTCGCCGACGGCGGTTTCGACGTCGTCGACGCCGTGGGCGACGCCGAGCAGCTTCTCCGCGCGGTCGGCGAGCATCGTCCCGACGTGGCCCTCATCGACGTACGGATGCCACCCACCCACACCGACGAGGGGATCCGCGCCGCCCTCGTCATACGCCACCAGTACCCCGGTGTCGCCGTCCTCGTCCTGTCCCAGTATGTCGAGGAGCGCTACGCCACCGACCTGCTGTCCATTCGGACCAGCGGCGTCGGATACCTCCTCAAGGACCGCGTCGCCCACGTTTCCGACTTCCTCGACGCCCTGCGCCGGGTCGCCGCCGGCGGTACCGTGCTCGACCCCGAGGTCGTCGCCCAGCTACTTGTCCGTCACCGTGACAACCCCATCGACCGCCTAACCCCGCGCGAACAGGAGGTGCTGCGGCTGATGGCCGAGGGCCGTTCCAACAACGGCATCGTCGACGCGCTGCGGGTCAGTCACAGCGCGGTCGAGAAATACATCAGCAGCATCCTCACCAAACTCGACCTTCCGCCCACCGACACCGACCACCGCCGCGTTCTCGCCGTCCTGAAGTTCCTGGGTAGCTGATCGGCACCGAGCTCCCGCCACCGCACCGCATCCCACCGGTGTACGAGAGATGCTTTCACGGAGCCCGGCGCTGATTGATTACGTTGGATGCGCGGACGCCAGGACAGCGATAACCCTCATCTCCATCGCCATCTCCGTCGTCTCGCTGATCGTCTCCGGGACGCTCGCGCTCCGGCCGACGCTCAGCAGTTCATCTTCGACAAACTTCCCCGGCAACCGGTCCAGCCGTACACGGACCTGCCGCTGGAGGTCCGGGCCCAACTGCGCAACGCGTACGCCGGGCCGGCGCACACGTCCCGTCCAGCGCCGCCCGAGCCCGCCGCGGCGCCGCGACCTCGCACGGAGCAGCAGCCGAACCAACGGGCGGGAGGACTGACGAGGGCGGCCGGCGGAACCGAACACCCTGCGTGCCCCACTCAGCGTGCACGTTATATGCGGCATGAGAGTGCGTGTCGAGACCGGGTGAGTGCTGAGCCGCCTCGGGCCCGGCATAGTCTCCCACCATGCGGTTGGGGCGGTCTGCGGAAGCGTTCACCATCACGGTCGACGACGAATAGTTGGCCGAGCTCAGGAACAGACTCGGCGACCGGCGCCTCAAGTGGATCTGGGACAGGGGAGCCCATCTGTGGCTCTTCCGGTCCGGCCTGGCCAAGATCCGGATCAGCAGCCCCTCGCGCGTGCCGGCGCACCTCCGCGGCCGGCTCACCGGCGACGGGACGCTGACCGGCACGCTCGGTGCCGTACTCCTGGGGCGCGCGCAGAGCGGGACGGGCGGCTGCCCCGTAGTCGACTCCCTACTCGCCGGGGGCGGCACGGTACAGATGATGGACGACATAGACGTAGGCCATTGGCAGCAGAATGGACACCAAGATGACGTAGCCGGCGGGCAGGAATCGGGTGAGCTGGGCCAGTGCCGCCGCGATGAGCAGCGCCACCACCGCCCCGAGGAGCAGGAGGCGCGGAAACGCCCGCTTCACCGGCATGTCGGCCAGGAACAGCCGGATGACGACGACGATCACGAGTGAGGGGACGGCGACGGCTGTGCCCACTGCCAGGATGGGCATACCGTCGGACGGGAGCAGCGGCAGCTCGTACCGGTCAGCGATGTGGAAGAAGATGTAGGACAGGAAGCACCACCCGGGCGCCCAGCTCGCCACCATGATGATGAAAAGGTTGAGCCGCACCGGGTCGGTCCGGTCGTCGACGTCCTCAGGCCGGTTGTCCAGCAACCCCGGCCGCGACGGCGGAAGAGGCTCGAGGAACCACCCCCCGAAAGCGGAGAGAAGAGCCGGCCCGACCAGAACACAGCCTAAGAACACGCCGTACAAGTAGCCGGGATCACTCCCGCTGACGCCCGGTGACGGCAGCGGTGCGATGGCAGCCAGCTTGACGGCGAAAAGACCAACAACCATGTGATACGCGAACAGGCCACCGACGACGATCCAACCGGCCCGCAGTCCCGCCCTGCGGCGGATGGCCACCGGGGTCTGGAGAACAGCGCCCAGCAGTAGCCAGGTCAAGGTCATCGGCACAATGACGTACCCGCTGGAGCGCAAAGCATCGCGCCAGGACGCCCACGGCTCACCCGCGTCCGCAAGGTCATGGAGAAACACCGCGACCCCGACACCGACAGCAATAGTGACCACGCCTGCCACCCCGCGCGCGATGCCGTTCACTACAGCGCCAGGCTCGCGGGCAGCTTTGTTCCTCTCCTGCGGCGGCACATAGTTCCTGGCCGACTCAGGCAGAACCGGCGGAGTCCACGGCCCGGCAGACTCTGTCTCCACCACCTCGCCGACTGCGGCCGGCGCCGGCGCGGGGGCCGAGGCGGCAGCCGGCGCGGGGGCCGAGGCGGCAGCCGGCGCGGGGGCCGAGGCGGCAGCCGGCGCGGGGCCGTCCGGAGCAGCGGGCGCCGATCCGGGAACAGCGCTGCGAAGGGGTCGTCGCATGCGGCGATCATAGATGCCGGCCGCACGCCGAATCGTCGCTCCGCTTCCGGGAACATGACAGCGGATCGACGTGACGTGTGGTCTTCTCGTCGCCGCGGGGAGCGTCAACGAACCCCTGCGCCTGCTCGGCGTTTTACTTCTGCAACCGGTCCGTAGCCTCGCCTACCGTTGGTGAGCCTCGGTGGCACGCCTCTCAGCGGTACGGGACCCGACGTACTCATCTCGCCGGATCCGCGCACTCGGAGGGCCCCGTTTTCGATACGACCGGCTGTGACGAAGGGTCGTCCGGCGTCACATCGACCACTACCCTTGGTCGCCGTGACGACGCTGGACGCTCCCCCCGAGCACCCCGAGACCGTCGCGACACCGAACCGCCGGCGTCGCCGGATCATCGGGATGCTGGTCTGGACGGCGCTGTTCGTTGTCGGGATCCAGTTCGTCGGCGTGCCGACCAGCGACCCGCTGATCGCGTTCGGCTGGCTGTGGCTGGCCACCATCGCGTGGCGTAACGACGAACCGTGGCGAACGCACCTGCGGTTCCCGCGCGACTGGCTGCCGATCTGCCTGCTGCTGGCCGTCTACAACATGTCTCGGGCCTGGGCCGACGGACTGGCCGAACCGCACGTCACCGAGCTCATCGCGTTCGACCGTTGGGCGTTCGGCTGGTTCACCGGCGGGCTCACCCCCACCGAATGGCTGCAGCAGCACCTCTGGCAGCCGAACGTGGTGCAGTGGTGGGAGGTGGTCGTCTCGATCGTCTACTTCTCGCACTTCCTGACCCTGCCGACGATCGCCGTGGTGCTGTGGATGCGGTCGCGGCCGCGGTGGGCCCGGTTCATGCGACGGTGGTTCCTGCTCAGCGTCTTCGGCCTCATCACCTACTTCGCCTACCCGGCGGCGCCGCCGTGGTGGGCGGACCAGTACCGCGGCCTCGTCGAGGCGACCCGCATCTCCACCAACGGCTGGAAGGCGATCGGCCTGGAGGGCGCCGGCAACACCCTGAACGCGTTGCAGGTGGAGACGGCGAACGATGTCGCCGCGATGCCGTCGCTGCACACCGCGTTCGCCTTCATGGCGGTCGTCTTCTTCCTGCCCGCAGTACGCCGGCGGTGGTGGCCACTGCTGCTCATGTACCCGCTGTCGATGACCTTCACGCTGGTCTACACGGCCGAGCACTGGGTGATCGACGTGCTGGTCGGCTGGGCGTACGTCGGCTTCGTCTTCCTGATCGGCGGAATCGGGGAACGGTGGTGGACCCGCCAGCACCCTGATCCAGTGCGGTAGAAATCCCGAAGACCCACGCTCGACGTGCCATGGCATAGCTGGGTGGCACTCAGTCGTGAGCGCTGCCGTCGCCGATGACCTTTCCACCGAGCCCGGACCGGGACGGTTCCTTGCCGGCGAGATCGTCTTCGAGCGCGTAGAGCGTCACGTGGGGGGCATCGGCAACTCCTCGGCGTCAGGAGACAGCGGCAGGACTGATATCGGCCACGCTCGATCAAGCAGCATAGGCAGGGTTTCCGGCCGTCGCTTCCGGGAGCCGCCACCCGAGGACGCCGCCACACGGCCGGACTGGTGAAATCGATTCCATGACGTGGTTCAGCGACAAGGATTTGCGCCGGGTGGCCGGGCCCACCTCCTACGAGCGGGGCACCGAGTACGTCGACGCGGTCAGCACCGTCGACGAATTCCCCGACGGCGTCGTCGCGTCCGTCGAGGGCACCGAGTCCCACCTGGTGCGGCTCGTCGACGATCACGGGCTGCGCGGTGAGTGCGGTTGCCCGTACGGCCGGGACGGCAACTTCTGCGAACACTGCGTCGCCGTCGGGTTGTCGCTGCTCGCTGCCCAGCCGGCCCGGCGGCGCCGACCCGCACCCGCCGTCGACCTGCGGGCCTACCTGACCTCGGTGGACCAGCAGAGCCTGGTGGACCTGGTGCTGGAGCTCGCCGCCGACGATCCCGCGCTGCACCGGCGGCTGTCGTTGAAAGCGGCCACCGCCGGCGAGCCCGACATCGCCCAGCTGCGCCGCTCGGTCGCCGGGCTGCGGGCGCGCGGCTTCCTGCCGTACGGGCGCAGCTTCGACTACGCGCGCAAAGCCGCCGAAGTGGGCCCGGCTGGCCGGACGTCCCGATTGCCGACTTCGCCGAGGCGCTCGGCGCCGACGGGCTCGCGGTCTACCGGCGGCTGCTCGCCGAACGGCCCGGCGAACCCATGGTCCGGATCCTGCTCGAGGACTTCCACAAAACGATCTCGCACGACACCGACGCGCTCGTCGCGCTGTACGCCGAGGACCTGCCGACGGCCTACCGCTACTGGCAGATCGGGGACGCGCTGCGCACCGCCGGCCGGCGCGACGAGGCCATCACGTGGCTGCGGCGCGGCCTGACCGAAGCCGCCCATCCGAACCAGCGCATCGACGACCTGCTGGCCACCCTGCTGACCGAGACCGGATCGCACGACGAGGCGGCCGGCATCCGGTGGCGGCTGTTCACCAGCTCACCGAGCCCGCGACGGCACCGGGAACTGCTCGACGCCGCCGAGCGGGCCGGCACCCTCGCCGGGACCGCGGAACGCGCCGACGCCCACCTGCACGAGCGGGCCGCGCGGGGCGGCTATCAGGCGGACCCGCTGGTCGAGGTGCTGCTGGCAGCCGGCGACGCGGACGCCGCCTGGGCGGCAGGTGTCCGCTACCGGTGCGGCCACGGCATCCTGTGGCGCCTCGCCCAGGACCGGGCGGCGACGCATCCGGCGGACGTCATCCCGGTGTACGCGGCCCAGGTCGAGCAGGAGATCGAGGGCAAGAACAAGAAGGCGTACGCGGAGGCAGCCCGGCTGATGTCCGCGCTGCGGGAGTTGCACGAACGGGCCGGCAGCACAGGGTTCGCCGACTACGTGGCCTCGGTGAAACAGCAGCATCGCCTGAAGCCGTCCCTGCTGGCCGCGCTCACGAAAGCGGGCCTGTAGGCGGCCCCGCGCGAGGCGGTCCCGCGACGACGCCCGCCGGAGCACCCGCGACCGGCGAGCCATCGGCGTCTTCCTGACGCTGGCCTTCGTAGTGTTCCTCGTGGAGCGGCCGCAGTGGTCCGGCGCCTTCTCGGGTACGCGGCACTGGGCATCGTCGTGGGGCGGATTCAGGCGGCCGTCGCACCACTGTTGGCACATATGTCAGCAGTTCAGTACCGCGCCCGGTGCTCCAGGTCTCCGAAGTCGGTGAGGAAACAGGCGACGTCATTGTCAGCGGTACAGCCGGCCCAGGTCAGATACCGTCCGTCCGCACCAAGCCGGAAGGCGACGAGGTTCGCGCCGCTCGCCGGGTCGGTGTAGACGCCGTAAGCCTCGTCGCTGTCGAACGACAGGTCGGCGATCAGGTCCTCCCGAGCCTCGTCATCCGTCAAGGCCTCGAACACCTCCGGCGAACCGAACGACCCGGCGCCGCCGTCGACCGGGTACACGTACGGCTCCCCGTTGCGCTGGGCCGGTCGCCAGCCGGCAACCGCTTGGGGATGCACGACCACCCGAGCCGCGATCATCAAGCCGTCGCGGTGCAGGATCTCAACGGGATAGGCACCGGGTGCCACAGTCTCGGAGAACGCCCACCGTGCGGCCTCACCAGCAGGAAAGCCGGTGCCTGGTTCAGCAGCGATGAGCCGGCCGCTCGGCAGAATCAGCCGCGCAGCGGGAGTGACCACAGCACCGGCCAGGAACCTGTCCCAGTCAAGACTCATGCGAGCCATGCTCCTGACCCTGTCAAGCCGCACCTCACGAATCCGGGCGGCCTGGTACCGGCTCGCTGGGACTCTCGCGGATCTGCTCAAGGGCGTCGAGCAGATCCGCCCATAACGTCTCCGCGGCCTTGCGGGTCTCGGATGCCAGGTTGCGGTGCACAACCCGCTTGGCATCAGCCAGACCAAGGCCGGTGCCGTCGGAAATGGCCTTGATCGCGAAGATCGGCGAATCAGTGCGCCGGAGCAGTTCCCTGGCTATGTCGTCAGCGTCAGCGCCGGCGGCGCGCATCGCTCGCGCCGACTCCGTCAAGAACAGAATCCGCGCGGCTCGCGCTGCAGCGTCGTTCATCCCAGGACTGTAGCGAGGTCGCCGAGTGCCGCAATCCAAACCCGTCCTTCACACAGCGTGCCCATCCGCGACCGGACGAGCGCGCATTCTCAGCGGCAGAAGAGGACGTTGAAACTCGTCCTAACGCGTGGCCGGGTGCAGGGCGCGTATGCGGATAAGGAAGCCGGCGAAATTTCGCTCTTCCAGGTCGTCATTCCACCTCTCAGCCGAGACGACGGATGTCACGAGCCCGGATCCGGCAACCGGCTCGGGCTCGAAGCGGCAATGCAACGTGGCGATCGAGATCACGGTTCCCTCCACCAGCGGAGCGTGCGGATCGCCGTGATGGTCTTCAATCGCATCGACGGTCGCGGCGACGCCGCCTTGGAGTACGGTGTCGAGCCACGCCAACTCGGCGGATTCCGGATGCCGCAACCGCCACGACACCTTGGCGCCCGCTGGGAAGGACGTGCCGCAGCATTCCATCTGCCAGCTGGCCATCCATACGCAAAGCTGCACAGCACAAGCCTGCCAGACGCGGCCGACGACTTCGGCGGCCCAGCATTGAACCCCAGATCGCCGCAGGAGCGAATGTCAAACGATGGGCGCCGTCACAGCCTGCGCGACTGATCAACGCTCGCCGGACAGAAGGTCACCCGATTTAAGCTGATTGCCACCCACGCCGGCGACGACCGCGTGCAGGCTGGACGGCTCGACTACGACGAGGTTGACCTCAAGCTCGTCGGAGCCATCTTCGCGAAGTACATGGTCAAATACGTCACCGGGCCGCGCCCAATGTCGGCTGTCATAGCCGGGCTCGCCTTCCAGCCGCCAGCCGTCACGAACCGCCTGGACGGCCACGACGAAGAAGCTGAGACGCTCGTTGCTCATGGACAGCATCATCCCGGCCCAACCCTACGAGCAGTCACTGGCCGGCCGGCGGCGGTGGGCACGATCCGCGGCAGAAGTGCTCGCTCACGGGCCGGCCGTCAGGTCGCTCGATCGCACTTTCTGACTGCGGCAGGGAGATCGTGTGGAGGTTTCGTGTGTGGCCTCCCGTGGGTTGCGACGGCGGTGCAAGATCGTCGCCATGGAGTTCCAGTGGGATCCGGTCGATCAGCCGACCGAGCCGTCCGCGACGGCAGCATGGAGCGGGCGCGGCTTGCTGCAGGCCGTTCTGAGTTGTGCCGGTTGGCTGCTGCTCATTCCCGCCTGGTGGCTCGCTGAGACGCCCGTGCTCGTCGGTTCGTTCGTCGGCTGGTGGATCTCGTTGTTAGCTGTGGTGTTCGCTGTACTCGTCTCGACTGCGGCGATCTTGATCGCCTGCGTACGCCGTTCATGGGGAGTCGCCGTGGTGAGCTTGTGCCTGGCCGCTGCCGCCTTTGTCGTCGTCTCGCGGCAGGATTCACAGGTCTACCCCGTTGACTATCGATATCGGCTGCACCGGGCCGCGCTCGCCGAACTGGCCCAGGACTACCGGGCCGGCCGCTTGAACGACGGGCTCACCCTGCCGTCCGACCTGCGATCCCTGTGCCCGTCCGGATTCGCGTACGCCAGTCAGACCGAGTTGTTCGTGCAGCTATGGCAGAACCGGCGACACGAGTCGGGCACAGGACTCGCGTATTTCGCCGACCCGCCTACCGAAAAGTCGGTCGTCAACACCGCCGACGGCGATCAGGGGTACCCGCGACGCGAGGTAGGCGACGGCTGGTGGTGGGTGGCGTAATGCCACAGCCGGCGACGAACTACTTTCGGCACGACCGTGCGTCGGCCGGCACCTGACCGAGCCTGACCCTCCTGTCGCCGCTTCCTGAAGAGTGACCCCGTAGGGATCCGGGAAAGTTGACCCCCTTCCTCCTTGATCTTGGAAGGGGTGTTGAAGGTGGAGGACTGGGCTGAGATCCGTCGGCTGCATCGGGCCGAGG
>NZ_JAHWGU010000039.1 GCF_020873875.1 Actinoplanes sp. DH11 | reverse complement strand
CCTACCGAACCCGTCACCGGCGAGAACTCCTCGCCAGAGAAACACGCGCCAACCGCTCATAACCGCAGGTCCGTGGGGTCAACTTTCCCGAACCCGCAGAGGGTCAGATTTCAGAAAGCGCTGACAGCCCCATGCGCGACACCATCAACGACAGATGGCATCGCCGCAACTCCCATGTCGGAGTCGCGTAAAACGCTGCGGCGGGCAGGAGCCGTAAGTGGCTACCGCATCGACTGCCGCGATCAGGCTTGCCAGCCTGTCCATCGTCGGCCGACCCATCACGAAGGAGCAGTCCCTGATAGTGGCCTACCGGCCGACACCACTACAGATCTCGCCGTGGGTCGCCGCGGACGAGGCCTACGGGAACAACACCCGGCTGCGCGGTGAACTGCCCAACTCCGCCTGGGTTACGTCCTGGCGGTCCCCTACGATCATCTCGTGCCGATCGACGCTGGTAAAATCCGCTGTCGTGCCGGCCGTTCGGGGTACTTCTTCGGTGCCGCCATAGCTAGTTTTTCTCCCAGGTTTGGATGTCTCCATCAAACCCGGGGCGGAACACGGTGTCGGCGCGCACGAACGCCGGAACACCTCCACCTGCGTGGAAAGGATGCATCGCGTACTCACCCAATGCGGTCAGCGGAACGCCTCCAGCGTGGAGAGAACACCGTCAGGTGCCCGGCCCGCTCGGTACATCAACCGATCGAGGTGTTCTGTGATTTTGGCGGTCCAAGTGGGAAGAAGCTGGCGTTTCATCAGTTCTCGAGAGGATGTGGCCGGTGTTGTCGAAAGTGTTTTCGATGATCTAGCCGCTCAGCGTGAGCAGGGCTTCCCTGGTGAGGTCGCCGAGCTGACCTTCGCGCGACAGCCGTGGCACGGCTATGACGTCGACACCGACAACCACCTGTTCATATCCATCAACGTAGAAACGGGGTTTGGTGCGCTCACCTGGTACGTCATGCAGAACCGGCCACGCGCGAGCGATATCCACGACGTAGTCTGGGTGACGGACAACCCGCAGCCGACGGATGCCGACCCCCGCGTGGTGGCGGATCCGGATGCCGGTGGCTTCTACCACCCCCGTAGTGCTATTCCGTTGGAGCAAGTTAGAGCTGCTTTGGTGGAGTTCTGCGCCACCGGGACTGGGGACCGTCCGGAATGCGTTTCTTGGACTCCCGGAAGGATTGACGGCTGGCGACAGGACGAGCCGTACCGTAAAAGGGCGCCGGACGATTCTGGGGCAAACTTCCCGGATCCATGGGCGAGTGCGTAGCGGTCAGTTGACCGGAATGGCGTGCTCCTCCTGGGAGCCTGGCTCGGCGAGCACATAACGAGCAAACATGCCACGGCTGGAGCTGGCGTGAGCCACGAATCCGCACGTGTAGCCAGTTCGGGTCGACGGGGCATCGCGTTTTAGGAAACCGATGCTCTATCCCCTGAGCTACGAGGGCGCGAAGGCTCATGTTACCGGACCAGCGGCTGCCCCTGAGTGACCACCACTGCCCACCGGTGCCCGGCACTGATCGGCGGCATCGTGGGCGGGGTAGGCCGTCGTCGCGAGCACATGAGGAGCATATGGATCCACCGCCCGGCGGAACGTGGCTCCGGCTGCCACGAGATGACCAGTGCTACCTCAGAGTGACCAGGCGTCCCCGAGCATTTTTGGCGCAACTGATGTCGGGGCGAGCGGCGATGCCGGCCGCGTGCATGCCGGCACGCGCTGGCCCTGATAGTCCGGAGCCGTCCGCAATACGACGCACCTACCCTGTTCAGGTGCCAGGCAGCGGTACGCCTCGGTGCGGTTCCCCGAGCGCTTGCTGTTCGGCACCTCATCCTGCGCCTTAGCCATCGCGCTTGCGGCGGCAGTAGATGATATTGCTAGGGCTTGCCGGGAGGTGCTTTCCGGAGCAGTTCGCCGTTGATTTCCACTTTGCCAGCCTTGCTCAAGAGCATCGGCAACACCATGTCGTCGCCGGTGTCGCACTCGACGTTGGCCTGCTATTTGCGGTGCCAGGTACGGCTACTCGTGTACTTCACGTGGCCGAGTTTGTCGTAGGCGCGGACCTGTACCTTCATCGTCTTTTTCTGTTTCTTGGTGTTGACGCTGAGCACGTACCCGGCTGTGGTGTCCTTGGCGACGACCTTGCCGTTGATGATGAGTTCGACGCGGGCGATGCCGGAGGTGTCGGAGGCCTTGGCGTAGACCCTGACGGTGCCTTTGACCTTGGCTTTGTTCTTCGGCGCTTTGGTGATGGAGACCGAAGGGGCCTTGTTGTCGGCGGTCACGGTGCGGATTGGCAGGGTGCGGGCGAGGCCGAAGCGGTCGGTGACCTTCCAGGTCAGCTTCACCGCGCCGGAGTAGGTGCCCGTCTTGACCGGGAGTGCGTAGGGCGCGGTCTTGTCGGCACCGACGTATTTGCCGTTCGCCCAGAGTTCGGCCTTGGCGACGCCGCCGAGGTCGGTGACGCCGGTAAGCGTGCTGGTGAAGGTGCCACGAACCTTCGTTCCTGAGGCCGGGCTGATGGTGCCGCCGGCGGGTGGGGCGGTGTCGACGCGTACCTTTCGGCTGGCCCAGGTGTGGTTGTCGGCTCGGTCCACGATCGCGATGTCGATCTGGCTGTACCCGTCGCGTTCGGCCTGGACCGGTACGCGGCCTCGCCACAGTTTGGCTTTGGCGTCCCAGGTGAAGGCGCTGGCGCCGTTGACGGGGGAGTAGAGGTAGGCCACGTCGGTGTCCGGCGTCGAGATGGCGACGTCGACGGTCTTGTGGGCGACCGCGTTGGCGGCCGGTTGGGTCATGGTGGCGCGCGGGGCTTTGGTGTCGGCTCGGATCACCGTGCTGAGTTCGCTGACGTTGCCGGCGTAGTCGTAGGCGCGGACGGTGACCGTGAGGGGGCCTTCGGTACCGGGCTTCGGCACCACGGAGGTCTGCCATTGGAGCCGCGTGGCGATGTCGACGACCTTGCCGCCGACGATGGTTTCGACCCGGTCGACGCCGTGGTCGTCGGTGACGACCGCGGCTGAGTATTGTCCTTTTCCGCCGACGAGCTGGTTGTTGGTGAAGCCGGTCGAGGTAAGTACCGGTGCGACGGTGTCGGTGGCGCCGAGGCTGTAGATCGTCCGGGCCGCGTTGACCATCGGCGGGTCGTGGGGCGCCTGAGCGCTGACGAGCTCGCCGTTGTGCCGGATCGCCTCACGGATCTCGGCGGCGGTCGCGGAGGGTTTGAACGCCAGGGCGAGCGCGGCGATGCCGGACAGTGACGCGGTCGCCGCTGACGAGCCGCCGACCTGCCGGCGAACCCCGTCGCGACCGAGCATGACCATGCCGGTGGGGCCGGCGATGTCGACCCAGCGATCCGATGGGCTGTTGCGGGGGTTGCCGCGCCAGGCCACCGCGAGCGCGGGTTCGTACGCGGCCGGGTATCGGCGTGCTGTACCTGTGGCGTTGCCGGCCGACGCCACGATCAGGGAGCCCTTGCCGGCGGCGTACGCGACGGCTTCTCGCAGCATCGTGCTGTCGGTCGGGGTGCTCAGTGACAGGTTGATGATCTGCGCGCCGTTGTCGGCTGCCCAGACGATGCCGGAGGCGACGTTAGCGCTGGTTCCCTGGGTGGCGGAGGTGCCGCGGTCGTGCAGCACCCGCACCGGCATGATCCGGCAGGTGTCGCAGACTCCGCTGGCCGAGGAGTCGTCGTCGTCGATGTCGCCGGCGATCACACCGGCGACCAGCGTGCCGTGGCCGCTTTCGTCGGTGGCGTCATCGTCGCCGCCGATGAAGTCGTATCCGGCGGTGAACCGGTCGGGCTGCAGATCCTTCGTGACGGATACGCCGGTGTCGACCACCGCGACGGTGACGTCTCGGCTGCCGGTGGTCCAGGTCCAGGCCTGGGGGATCTCGGCGTCGTTGAAGCCGGTGTTGCTGCGCGCGGTGTCGGCTTGCACGAGGGCGCCGCGTTCTGCGTAACGCACTCCCGCGGTTTGACCGAGCGTGGCCAGCGCCGAGGCGACCTTGTCGGCGGGCACGTCCACGGTGACGGCGTTCAGGCCCGCCAACTTCCGGAACGGCACGTCCGGACCGAGTGCGGAGATCACCGCGGACGCGTCGGCGCCGTCAGCCAGACCGACGTCCAGACCGACCGGGTCGGCGGTTGCGGCCGTCGCTGGAACAGAGAAGCCCGTCGCCAGCAGTGCCGCGATCAGGGATGAGGAAACGATGCGCAACAAGAACCCCTGTGGAGATGATCTTGGATCCGAGCGATGATACGCGATCGTTCCGCCGTTGGATATCTTCCAAAACGAAGAATCGGTCCCATGTCTATGGACGCCGTTCAGAGGTACTGCGAGGCCGGAGTGGGTTGGGTTGATCGACGCGGAGTGATCAGCGTGCGGTGACTTCTTGGCGCACATTCGTTGACCAAACCTGATCGGCAGGTTTAACGAAGTCATCTGACCTGCGGTTATACGAGCTTCGGCGTAATCGCGGCCGATTGAACGATCCGTTACCGTGCCTGCACCACAGGTATGGGGGACACGTGGAAGCAGAAACCGTCGTCATCGAACGCGAGGCCGAGAAGGTCGCACCGGAGCCGGAACGCAGGAGGCCGCGCCGCTTGCCGGTCGCGCTCGGGCTGATCCTGGTGCTGGCCGCGGCCGTGCGGTTGTTCCGGTTCCCGGGCACCCCGGTCGGGCTCAGCCAGGACGAGGTGTCGGCCGGGTACGAGACGATGTCGCTGCTCGCGGCCGGTACCGATCGGTGGGGCAATCGGTGGCCGGTCTACTTCAGTGCCTTCGGGAGTGGGCAGAACGTGCTCCTGTCGTACCTCAACATGCCCTTCCTGGCGATCCTCGGGCCGTCCCCGCTCGGGCTGCGGCTGTTGCCTGCCCTGCTCGGCGTGCTCAGCGTTTACGCCGCCTATGCGCTGACCACCCGGCTCGCCGGGCGTCGGGCCGGGCTGTTCGCGGCGCTGCTGCTGGCCATCCTGCCCTGGCACGTGATGATGTCGCGCTGGTCGCTGGAGTCGAACATGCTGCCGCCGGTGATGTTGCTGGCGGTGTGGTGGCTGGTGGCGGCGTACCAGTCGCCGCGCCGCTGGCTGCTGCCGCTGTCGCTGGCCCCGCTGGCGCTGGTCTTCTACGCGTACGCGGCCGCGACGCCCGTGGTGATCGTGTTCGTGGTGGCGGTGCTGGCGCGGGAGTGGCGCACCCTGCGTGCGCGCCCGGTCGCGGGCGCCGCCGCAGTCGGGGTCTTCGGCCTGGTGGCCCTGCCGTACGGGCTGTTCGTGCTCGCCAACCAGGTGCTGGGCAGCGTGCCGGGGTGGATGTCGTGGCTGCCGTTCGGCATCCAGCTGCTGCCCGGAAACCGGATCGACGAGATCAACGCGGAGAGCATGGCCGGGGACAACTTCCTGTTCACCCTGCACGGGTTCGACGACTCGCGGCCGTGGAACGTCATGGACCCGTACCTGCCGCTCGGTTTGATCGTGGTGCCCCTCGCGGCGGCCGGGCTCGTCTTCGCGTTGCGCGGCCGTTTCTCGTACCTGATCGCGTTCTGGCTGTTCGCCACGCTGCCGATGTTCTTCCTGTTCCCGTTGAACGTGAACCGGATCAATGTGATCTTCCTGCCGTTGGTCATCCTGGCGGCGCTGGGCCTGGACGGCATCGTGCGGTCGATGAGCGACGCGCGCGCCGGCACCGGTGTGGTCGCCGCGCTGCTGACGGTGGGACTGGTGTACAACGGGGCCTTCGTCCTTGACTACTTCGAGCGCATCGACCGGCTCATCCGGCTCGACTTCAGCTCCGGCGTCGACGGCGCGCTCGCGTTCGCGGCGACGCGGGCCGCGCCCGGCATGCCGATCTACGTGACCGATCAGGTGCCGCTCAACTACCTGTACGTGCTCTTCCACCGGGAGGTGGACCCGCGCGAATTCCGGGCCAACGCGGAGTACGGGATCGACGACAGTCGCTATTTCGTCCGCAACTACCGGTCGTACTACTTTCACCCGGACGACCCGGCGCTGGCCGCGGCACCGGTGTACGTGGCACTGTTCCGCACCGACGAGCCGTCGCGGTGCGCCGGCGGCGGGCGGCCCGGGTTCCTCACCACCGTCGACGCGATCCGGGTAGTCCGCTGCGCCCGTCCCGGGTAAGAAGAGGAGGCCCTGGTAGCGGTATTGCGAACGGATAAGACGAGATGAACGCGTTGAGTAACGAAGCGCACTCTTGCGGCGCTGATCGCGGAGAGTGAGGTGGGGTTGCGCCCGCCACCGCGGCATGGAGGGTGGCGTTTCTATCGGTTTCCGTGCCGGGCGTAGCGCGCGACCATGGTGCGGACCGCGTCGTCCACCACCGCGATCACGCGCTCCGGGGTCACCGTCCATCCCGGAACCACCAGGCTCGGCCAGAACAGGTAGTTGGAGATCATTCCCAGGAATTGCGTGGCGGCCATCTGCGGGTCCGTGATGTCCGCTGTCCCCGCGTCGTGCTCGGCCGCGAGGTAGGTCCGAACCGTCTCGAAGTAGGGCAGCTTGCCCTCGGCGAAGTGCGCCTTGGCCAGCTCCGGGAAGCGGGGCAGCTCGGCGATGACGATGCGGAACAGGTCCACCATCCCCGGCCGGCCCAGCAGTGCCGCGTAATGCCGCCCGAGCGCGGTCAGGCCGGCTGCCAGGTCACCCGCGGACGGGACCTCGGTGTCATCACCACCGGCCCAGGAGTCGATGACGATGGCGTCGAACAGGGCCGCCTTCGTCGGGAACTGTTTGAACAGCGTCGCCTTCGACACCCCGGCTTCCTCGGCGATGCGTGCCAGCGACGCCCGGTCGTAGCCCAGTTCAAGGAACAGCTGCGTGGCGGCCTGCACGATCAGCGCGCGCTTCTGCTGAGCCACCCGCTGGTGGTAGGTCGTCATGCGGCCATCATAGCGAGGTGAGTGGGTTGACTCACCACTCGCTGCGACGTACCGTCCTCATGGTGAGTTGCTCGACTCGCCATTAGCTGCGGAGGACCGTATGTCCCGTTTCACCGACCACACCGTCCTCGTCACCGGCGGGACCGGTGGGCAAGGCGCCAGCCACGTACGCGCCTTCCACGCCGAGGGCGCCAACGTCGTCATCGGCGACATCAATGCCGAGCGCGGCGCCGCCCTCGCCGCCGACCTGGGGGACAGGGCGCTTTTCGTCCGCCTCGACGTCGCCGACGAGAAGTCGTGGGCCGCCGCCGTCGCGGCGACCGAAGAAGCGTTCGGCGCGCTCACCATCCTGGTCAACAACGCCGGAGTGCAGAACCCGCCGGCCCTCATCGAGTCCACCGACCAGGCCACCTGGGCCCGCGTCCTCGACATCAACCTCACCGGCACGTTCCTCGGTATCAAAGCTGCCGCACCCGCCCTGCGGCGAGCGGGCGGCGGGGCCATCGTCAACATCGCCTCCGTCATGGGCGCCGGCGGCACCGCCTTCTACGCGCCATACGTCGCCAGCAAGTGGGCCGTCCGCGGGCTCACCCAGACCGCCGCCCTCGAACTGGGTCGCGACAACATCCGGGTCAACACCATCCACCCCGGCGTCGTCGCCACCGCGTTCATCACCGAACCGGCTGCCGGCGCCGACGCCCCGATCGCCGACTTCTACTCTCCCGAGCCGTTCGCCGTCCCCCGGCTCGGACAGCCCGCCGACATCACCGCGACGCTGCTGTTCCTCGCCTCGCCCGACGCGGCCTTCATCACCGGCGCCGAGCACATCGTCGACGGCGGGCTGCTCCTCGGACCCGCCCTGAAGAACGAGGCAGCATGACGTCACTCTCGCACCTGCCGCCGGAGATCAGGCAAGCCATCGAGATCACACCCACGGCGGACTGGGCTGACAGCAGACTGATGCGCATCCATTTCGGCTGAGGGCCCAGGTCACATCGGGTTCTCCGCGGTCGTCCAGAACGCCGTGAGGCGGTCGGCAAGTGGGCCCGGTACCTGCATGGGCAGGGAGTGCGTGGTGTCCGGCCAGATCTCCACGTGTGCCCCAGGGATGAGCCGGGCCCGGGCGGCCGCCGCGGTGCCACCGGCCTGGGATCGTTGTCCGGCGATCGCGACGTAGGCCGGCACGGTGATGGCGGCGAGGGCAGCACGGCTCTGCGGGCGGGGTGTGGGTAGCGCGGCGCGGAAGTGCTCCACTCCTGCGGCGATCATCGAGCCGATCGGTGTGACCGCGCGGATCTCCTCCACCGTGACGCCGCCGATCGCGGCGAGCGCATGGTCATGCCATCGACGCGGACCGGGCAGAGTTGACACGAAAGCCCAGAACAGCGTGGCCGGCGGTGGCCAGGCGAAGCTGAAAACCGGTTCGATCAGTGCCATCGACGCCAGGCGGCCGGGATGGTGGCGGGCGTGGGCCAGCGCGGTGGCGCCGCCGAAGGAGTGCCCCATCGAGTGGACCCGGCCCAGTCCCATGCGCTCGAGTGTCTGCTCGATCCAGGCAGCCTGGTCCGTGGCGTTACGCAGCGGTGCGGTCTGCACGGACATGCCCGCGTCGCCCACGGCGTCCACGGCCACGACCGTACGCCCGGTCGCCAGCAGGCTCGGCAGGTTCTCGCCCCACATCGGCGTTCCGGCGCTGCGGCCGGGCAACAGCAGGATCGGTGAGCGGTCATCGCCGGCGGCGACCCAGCGGTACGCGCGGACCGTGCCGAACGTGGTGGTGATGTCCTCGACGCTGCTCGGCTCCGGCATGTCGTCCAGGGCCGCCCGGTACGCGGCGGCGTAGCGCTTTCGAGCCTCACGTTGCGGAACTGGCCGAGTCCCATACGCTCACCGTCCGTCTCTCCGGCCGACGTTACGGCACCTCTGCCGGGTTCTGTTGGCCGCTGATTGTCAGGCCGAGCAGCCGCAGGTTCTCCTGTGACGCGCTGCCGGGGTCGGCGGTGTAGAGGAAGAGCGTCTGGTCCTCGTCTCCGGGCAGTGCCAAGGCCTCGTACCGCAAGGTGATCGGCCCGACGGCGGGGTGGGTCATGTGCTTGGTGCCGTGGGTGCGTTCGTGCACCTTGTGGCTGTTCCACCACGTACGGAATTCGGAGCTTTTGATCGTCAGCTCGCCGACCAGTTCGCTGAGCCTGACGTCGTCGGGGTTGCGTCCGGCGTAAAGGCGCAGGGTGCCGACGACGTCGGCGGCCACGGAGGGCCAGTCCAGGAAAGCGGTGCGGGCGTACGGATCCAGGAAGATCCACCGCGTGTAGTTGCGGTCCCGGGCCGGCAGCCGCGTCCAGTCGGTGAGCAGGGCCCGCGCGAGCGGGTTCGCGGCCAGCACGTCGGTGCGCCGGCCCAGGATCAGTGCCGGGTGCTCGGTCATCGAGGCGATCATCTGCTGCATGGCCGGTCGCACCCGCTGCGGCGGTGTCTTCCGGGTGCGGTGCCGGGCCGGTCGCGCGAGGTCGGCCAGGTGGGCGCGGGCGGCCGGCTCCAGCTGGAACACCCGGGCCAGGGCGTCGACGACCGCGTCCGACGGGGTGCTGTGGCGGCCCTGCTCGAGGCGGGTGTAGTAGTCGACGCTCACTCCGGCGAGATGCGCCACCTCTTCGCGACGCAGCCCGCGGACCCGCCGCCCGGCCGCCGTGTCCGGTGCGCCGACCCCGGCCGTCTCGGGGTTCGTGTTCGCCCGGCACGTCCGCAGGAAGCCGCTCAGGTCCGTGTTCGCCGCCATGCCAGAAATTATGGCGCGACCGTTCACCTGCGAGAAGGGCGTGCGGGGGCATGGCGTTCCCAGGTAGCGCTGGGCCGGTTCGGACCTGTCGGCACCGGCGCGGCGGCTCCCAGGATGGAACCCGTCGAGATCCGAGACACCACGAGGGAGCTTCCCATGTCACACCCCACCACCTGGTTCGTCACCGGCACGTCGCGTGGCCTGGGCCGGGAACTTGTCACCCAGCTGCTGCGCCGCGGTGACTCGGTGGCCGCCACCACCCGGTCGGCCCGGCGCCTCGACGAGGCACTCGGCGACGTCGATCGGTCCCGGCTGCTGAGCCTGGAACTCGACCTCACCGACGAGGCGGCCGTCGCGGCGGCCGTCGAGAAGGCCACCCAGCGCTTCGGTCGGATCGACGTGGTGGTCAACAACGCCGGGTACGGCTTCCTCGGCGCGGTCGAGGAGGTCTCCGACGCCGAGGCCCGGCAGATGTTCGACGTCCAGATCTTCGGGGTCTGGAACGTGCTGCGGGCGGTGCTGCCGGCCATGCGGGCCCGGCGCGGCGGCCGCATCGTCAACGTCTCGTCCATCCTCGGCCTGACCGCGTTCCCGGGCTGGGGCCTCTACTGCGCCGGGAAGTACGCCCTGGAAGGCCTCACCGAGGCACTGGCCGCGGAGGTTTCCGGCTTCGGCATCGACGTGAGTCTGATCGAGCCGGGCTACACGCGCACCGACTTCCTGCGCACCAGCTCGCTCGGTCTGCCGTCGGCCACGATCGCCGGTTACGAGGCGATCCGGGAGATGACCGACGCGCATCTGGCGATGCCCGGCACCCAGCTCGGCGACCCGGTCAAGGCCGCCGCCGGGATCATCGGTGTGGCCACCGGCAAGGCCCCGCTGCACCAGCTGCTCGGCTCCGATTCGTACGGGCTGGCGAAGGCCCGCATCGACGCGCTGACCGCCGACGTCGAGAACGGCCGTGAAATGGCCTTCTCCACCGACATCACGCCGGACGCGTAACCCGGTTCCGCGTCCGTGTCGTCAGATCTCGGGCAGGGAGTCGCCGGGCCTGACCAGGTGGTGCTGATAGGCGAGGACCACCAGTTGGGCCCGGTCGCGCGCGTTCAGCTTGATCATCGTGCGGTTGACGTGCGTCTTGACCGTCAGCGGGGACAGGTGGAGCCGTTCGGCGATCGCGTCGTTGGACAGCCCGTGCGCGACCAGCAGCAGGATCTCCTTCTCCCGGCCGGTGACCAGTTCGAGTTCGGGGAGCGTCCGCGTCGGCGGCTGCAGGTGATGGACCAGCCGGCTGATCAGCCCGCTGGTGGCCCGCGGTGACAGCAGGGCCTCCCCGCGGGCGACCACCCGGATGGCGTTGACCAGGTCGCCCGGCGCCACGTTCTTGCCCAGGAAGCCGCTCGCCCCGGCCTGGAGGGCGTAGATCACGTTGTCGTCGTTGTCGAACGTGGTGAGCACCAGCACCCGTACGCCGGCGAGGCGTTCGTCGGCGCCGATGCGGCGGGTCGCCTCGATGCCGTCCATGAACGGCATGCGGATGTCCATCAGAACGACGTCGACCCGGCTCCGGTGGCACAGGTCGACGGCTTCCCGGCCGTCGGCGGCCTCGCCGACGATCTCCAGCCCCGGCTCCGCATCGATGATCATTCGAAAGCCCGCGCGGATGAGCGCCTGGTCGTCGGCGAGCAGAACCCGGATGCTCACGTCACATGTCCCTCAGGGCGACGGGCGGATGTACGTGGTGGTTGAGGCGATCGACCGCCCGATCATCGGTGGGCAGCTCGGCACGAACCCGGAACATGCCGCCGCCGACCGGCCCGGCGACGATGGTGCCGTGCGCGGCCGCGGCTCGTTCCTGCATGCCGAGCAGACCGAACCCGGAACCGGGCGGGCGGTCGCCGGACCGGGACATCCGGTTGGTGACCTCGATGTTCACGGTGTCGACGGCGTACTCCAGGTCCAGGGTGGCGTCGCCGTCGCCGTAGCGGTGCGCATTGGTCAGCGCCTCCTGCGCGATGCGGTACGCGGCCAGGTTCACCACCGCCGGCAGCGGCCGGGGCTTGCCCTGCTGCCGGTGCCGTACGGCGAATCCCATGGCACGCAGCCCGGCCAGCAGTTCCGGCAGGCTTTCCACACCGGGTGCCGGTGCGGTGCTGCGCGCCTCCTCCGGATCACGCAGCACACTGATCACCGACTTGATCTCCTCCAGCACGGTGTCGGCAGCGGTGCGGATGTGCCCGAGCACGGGCCACACCTTGTCCGGTTCGTTGCGCAGCACGTGGCCGGCCGCGCCGGCGTGCACGCTGATCACCGTGATGTGGTGGGCGACGACGTCGTGCAACTCCCGGGCGATGCGCAGCCGCTCGTCCATCACCCGGCGCCGGGCCTCCTCCTCGCGGTTCATCTCCGCCTGCCTGGCCCGCTCGGTCACCTCCGCGATGTACGCCCGGCGCATCCGGATGGCGTCTCCCGCCGCCGCACCACCGAAGATGAGCGTGAACGTGGTGAACTGGTCCGCGTTCCACCAGTCGGCGCGGTACACCACCGAACCGGCGAGCATGAGCGAGCCCCACATGAGGGATGCGTAGAGCCAGGGCCTGCGCAGCGGGCCGGCCAGCACGGCGGAGTACGTCAGCACGCCCGCCACGATGAACATCCCGTCCGGTGGCCGGCTGAGCGCGATGGTGAGCATGAAGACCGCGCCGGCCGCCAGCAGGACCCGCACGGGATGCCGGCGGCGCACCAGGATCAGCACCGCGCACACCGCCGCCAGCAGCGCCGTACCACTGTGGACCGGCGTCGGGCCCAGGCGCAGAACCAGGGGGAACCCGGCTGCCGCCAGCACCACATCGCCCAGCGGGCCGCGGTAGCGGTCGAGGTGCCGAGGCCGCCACCGGCTGATTGCCGAGTACATGATCTCGACGGTAGTGCGGTGCGGCGGTGTTCATCGACCTCTTCCCGCGGTATCGCCATGCCGCGCGGTTACTGCGTACGCAGTACCCGGATGCCTGCGTCGGCGGGACGACGTGACCCGGTGCCGGCCGCGATCGTGGAACCGCTCGGCGAACCGGAGCACACCCGAACGACGGAGGACACTCGTGGCGACCATCTTGTACCGCTGGGGGCGATATTCGTTCCGGCGCCGCCGGCTGACGCTTGCCGTGTGGGTCCTTCTCCTGAGCCTGCTCGGCGTGGGGGCGGCCCACCTGTCCGGGCCGACGAGTGACGAGTTGTCCATCCCCGGCACCGAGTCGTTGCAGGCGCTGGACGTGGTGGCGGACAAGTTCCGCGAGGGCGCGGACACCGCCTCGGCCAGGGTGGTGTTCACCGTCCCCGGCGACGCCACGCTGACCGGCCGGGACCAGCAGGCGGCCGTGCAGGCCACGATCGCCGCCCTGCGTGAGGCACCTCAGGTCACGGCGGTCGCCGACCCGTACCGGTCCGGAACGATCGCACCGGACCGGAGGACCGCTTACGCCAGCGTCTCCTACGCGGTGGACGAGACCGAGGTGAACGCCACCTCCCGCGCCGCCCTGCTCGCCGCCGGCGACGCCGCACGGCACGCCGGCCTCGGCGTCGAGTACTCGGGCGAAGTCACCGTGCAGGCCGAGGCCGACAGCGCCGCCGAGGCCCTCGGCATCCTCGTGGCCGCGGTCGTCCTGCTCATCACGTTCGGCTCGCTCATCGCCGCGGGCCTGCCCGTGCTCACCGCGGTCATCGGTGTCGCCATCGGCCTGCTCGGCATCGAGATCACCACCGGCTTCCTCGACCTCACCTCGAACACCGCCGACCTCGCCACCATGCTGGGCCTGGCCGTCGGTATCGACTACGCCCTGTTCATCCTGTCGCGCTACCGCTACGAACTCGCCGCCGGCCGCGACGGCGAAGAGGCCGCCGGCCGTGCCGCGGGCACCGCCGGATCCGCCGTGGTCTTCGCCGGCCTGACCGTCATCATCGCCCTGGCCGCGCTCGCGGTGGTCGGCATCCCGTTCCTGGCGGCGATGGGCGTCGCCGCCGCCGGTGCGGTCGCCGTCGCCGTCGTCGTCAACCTGTCGCTGCTGCCCGCCCTGCTGGGCTTCGCCGGCCGCAGAGTCCTGCCCAAGGCCCAACGCAACGGCAAGGACAACAAACCCCGCAAGATGCCGTACGGCGAGCGCTGGGCCCGCGGCGTGATCAGGCACCGCATCCCGGCGCTGATCCTGGCGGTCGCCGCCGTCGGTGTCGTCGCGATCCCGGGACTGGACCTGGAGCTGGCTCTGCCCGACGACAGCACCGCGTCACCGGCGTCCACCCAGCGCAAGGCGTACGACCAGCTCGCCGAGGGTTTCGGGGCGGGCATCAACGGCCCCCTGCTCATCGTGGTCGAGGCCGCCGCCGGCACGGTCACCTCCGCGGGGGAGCGCGCGCAGCAGCTCATCTCCGGTCTCGAGGGCGCGGTGCTCGTCACCCCGCCGGAGCCGAACCAGGCCGGCGACACCGCCACCTTTAACGTCATTCCCCGCAGCGGCCCCACCAGCGAAGAGACCAAGGAACTGGTGCACGACCTGCGGGCCCGGCAGGCGGACTTCACCGCGGCCACCGGCGGCGCGACCCTGGCTGTCAGCGGCCGGACCGCGGTCGACATCGACGTGTCGGAGAAGATCAACGACGCGCTGTTGCCCTACCTGTCCGTCGTGGTCGGCCTGGCGTTCGTACTGCTCATGGTGGTGTTCCGCAGCGTTCTGGTGCCGATCAAGGCGACGGTGGGCTTCCTGTTGTCGGTGGCCGCGTCGTTCGGCGCCCTGGTCTTCATCTTCCAGCACGGCAACCTGACCGGCGTTGTCGGCATCGCGTCGACCGGCCCGATCGTCAGCTTCATCCCGATCTTCCTGATCGGCATCCTGTTCGGACTCGCGATGGACTACGAACTGTTCCTGATCATCCGGGCCCGGGAGCAGTTCGTGCACGGCGCGACCCCGGACGAGGCGATCGTGTCCGGCCTGAAGCACGGCGCCCGGGTCGTCACCGCCGCGGCACTGATCATGATCAGCGTCTTCGCGGGCTTCGTCCTCGCCGACGACATCATCATCAAGTCACTCGGGTTCGCGCTCGCGTTCGGCGTCGCGGTCGATGCCCTGCTGGTCCGCCTGACCATCGTCCCGGCTGTGCTGTCGCTGCTCGGCAGGTCCGCGTGGTGGCTGCCGAGGTGGCTGGACAGGATCCTGCCGGACGTCGACGTCGAAGGTGAGCGGCTGGCCGGGCGACTGGCCCGGAGCGAAGCGCGGAGCGAACTCGAGAAAGCGCTTTGAACGGGTGTCGGCTCTGCCGTTCGGGCGCTGATCCGGCCTTGAGATCAGCGTGGACGACCGGGTCAGCAGCGCTGCCGCCTGGTGCTGATCCGGGCCTGGGCAGCCGAGCCGGCAGGCAGCCCAGCACCGCTCGCCCACATGGATGATGCCGATCAGGTGCGGCGGCGGAGCGTTCCCCATACCGCCAGCGCCAAGCAGAAACAAGCGGCAATGACCAGGATGAAGGCCTGAATCCCTTGGAACAGCCAGAAGCGGTTCACCGGCTGCACGTCGAAGACCATCTGATATCCCTTGGCCGCCAAGCAGTCCTGTTCCGCTATCTCCGCCCGGCTGCCGGACGCGTCCGTGCCGCCCGCGGGCGGGCAGAGCGTCTCTGTCGGCACCGTCATGTCACGACCGTCCGGGCCGATCCACTTCTCCTCGACGATCATGTCGCCGTTGTTCATGAGGGTGTCCCGGTCCACGCCGATCACCTCGGCCGGCGCCGCGTAGAAGTCCTGGCTGATGATGATGGCCGGTAACGCCACGGCGATCACTGCGACGGTGACGGCCATCGCCGGGATGGTGCGGCGGATCAGCGCTCCGGCCGCCGCGCCCACCGCGAAGGCGAACAGCCACCAGGCGGCCGGCGCCAGACCGACGACATTGAACTTGCCCGGGTTGGAGAGCGACGTGTCGGGAAAGGCGCCGTGGAAAAGGCCGTTCCACAACGTCACCATGATGGACAGGGCCGCTCCGGCGAGCACCACGGCAGCCGAGAGCATGCCCAGTTTTACGGCGACCCAGCGCTTGGTGGGAACGGATTGCGTCCACGCCAGCCGGAACGTGCCGCGTTCGATCTCCCGGGCCACCAGCGGCGCGCCCCAGAAGGCCCCGATCAGGGCCGGCCCGATCAGCGGCAGGAAGCCGACCACCTGGTAGACGAGGTCGTACCGTTCGTACATGCCACGGTTGAAGCTTCGGCAGATCGGATCGAGGCCGGGACACCCGGCAGGGGCGTTGGCGGCCGCCCACTGCGTCGTCTCGATGGCGGAGGCCAGCAACAGGACGCCCAGCACGCCCAGAAGCCCGATCGTCGCCAGCATTTGGGCGCGGTGCTGCCGCCAGGTGAGCCAAACCATCGTCTTCCCTCTCTCAGTGTGCCCGGATCAAGCTCGGAGCTGGTAGCGCTGACGCGTCCGGGTCACGGAGGTATGTGAGAACCAGGTCCTCGAGGCGCACTGGTCGCTCCGTCCATCGCGGATCCGGCAGGGACGCCGGTCCCCGCAGCAGAAGCGTCGCCTGTCGGCCGGACGTGCTGCGGGCCGCGACGGGAAGGCGCCCCGCCACCGTTTCGGCGCCGTCAGCCGGGCCGACCACCATCCGATGGCTCGCCAGCAGGTCATCGATATCGCCGCTGACCTGCACCCGGCCACCGTTCAGGACGACCAGCCAGTCGCAGGTGTCCACCAGATCGGGTACCACGTGTGACGAGAGCAGCACCGTCATCGCGGTCTCGGCGACCGCTGCCATCAGGCTGGTGGTCACCTCATGCCGGGCGACCGGGTCGAGGTCGGCCAGCGGTTCGTCGAGCACGAGCAGGTGTGGGCGCTTGGCAACCGCGACGGTCAGACCTACCTGGGTCTGCTGGCCCCCGGAGAGCCTGCTGACATTCCGTTTCAGTGGGATGCCCAGCTCGTCCAGACGCCGCCGAGCCATTTCGTCGTCCCAGCGTGGGTTCATGACGCGACCGAATTTGAGCATCTCGGCGACGGTGAAACTGTCGTAGAGCGGCTTGTCCTGAGCCAGGAACGCGACGCGGGACAGCACCTCTGCGTCCTGCCGCACCGTCTCACCGAAGACCCGGACCTCACCGCTGGTCGGCGACAACAGCCCGACCACCATGTTGAGCAGGGTGGTCTTACCCGAGCCGTTGGGTCCGACAAGGGCAGCGACTCGCCCCGCCGGTACCGCGAACGAGGCGTTCCGCAATGCCCAAGCCTTCCGGTACTGCTTGGAAAGGCCGGTCGCCTCCAACGCATTCGGTGCCTGACCGCTCGTTGATTCGCGCCGTGGGGCACTGCTCAGCTGGTGGACATCCTTCATGCTGTTTCCCTTCGGAACGAGGCGTTCAGTGCCGAGGCGAAGAGCGCTTCGATGTCTTCCTGGTCAAGCCGTGCGCGCCGGGCGGCGTTCACCCATGCCGACAGTTCTTCGCTGAGCCGCGCGCGGTCGGAGGCCGAGGCCTCGCCGAGCGAGCGGCGGATGAAGGTGCCCTGGCCTGGGCGCCCCTCAGCGAGGCCGTCGCGCTCAAGTTCTCGGTATGCCTTCAGCACCGTGTTGGGATTGATGGCCAGCTGTGTCACGACCTCCTTGGCCGTCGGGAGTTGATCCCCCGGCCGCAGCAGGCCAAGCCGGAGAGCGTGCTTCACCTGGTGCACCAGCTGGAGGTATGTGGAGACGCCGGACCCTCGGTCCAGATAGAAAACGATCATCGGACTTCGCCCCCCTTCACTAGGGGAATAGTGAAACTCTGCGTGACATGTCAGGTCTTGTCAAGCCCGTCCGATTCGTGCCGCCCCGGGGCGTGACTCGGACGATTTCAGATGAAAGGGTCGTTTCGTGTCCTTGGGATGCATGGCGTTGGACCAAGGTGCTCAGTGCCCGACCATCTTCCATGGCACAGGACTCCGTCATCCTGCTTCGTCAGGTGAAGGCGTGGTCGGACGATGTTCAGGCAGCTCGAAGCGGTGATCGGCAGCGGGTCGCAACGGCTGCCGATCAGCGCACTGGGAGCAGTACTCGCGCGGGATGTCCTGCCCGTCGATGTGGGAGAAGGTTCCGAGGTCCTGCGGGTGGCGCCTCAGCCCCTCCGGTAGCTATTCATTACGGGCCAACCACGCTTAAGGCTCGGCATAACAGTTTCTTGGAGAACACTTTTTCGCGAGTTTTCTCAAATCAATCCAGGACTGCACCGGTAAGGGCCCATTGCGGCGGCCTGCGCGGATCTTTTGTTGCCGGGACATTGACGATCGGCAACAGGGGCGTAACACTCCAAGAGAGCGCTCTCCGCTCGGTACTGCGCTTTCGCTCCCCCCGTCCACCGTGCGTCCGCCCCCATGGACGCGCGGCACTCAGGTCGATAGGCAGGAACATGACACCCCTGACTTCCCCACCCCCGCAGAGACTCCGGCACCGCGGCCGGGTCGTGCTCAGTGCCGTCCTCGCCGCGGCGCTCGGCATCACCGTCGTCTCGGTCGCCACCAACGCGAGCGCCGCGGACCTCCCGCTGTCGCAGGGCAAGCCGGCCACCGCCTCGTCCGTCGAGAACGGGTTCACCGCGGGCGCCGCGGTCGACGGTGACGCCGGCACCCGCTGGTCCAGCGCGTTCGCCGATCCGCAGTGGTTGCAGGTCGACCTGGGCAGCACCCGCTCGATCAGCCAGGTCGTGCTGAACTGGGAGGCGGCGTACGCCTCGGCCTTCACGATTCAGACTTCGGAGAACGGCACCACCTGGACGAACATCACTCCGGTCACCACCGGCAAGGCCGGCGTGCAGACCCTGAATGCCACCGGCAACGGCCGGTTCGTGCGGATGAACGGCACCACGCGGGCCACCCCGTACGGCTATTCGCTCTGGGAGTTCCAGGTCTTCGGTGGCGGCTCCGGCCCGACGACTCCGGGCCCGGCACTCCCCACCTCGGACACCCCCGACCTGGGCCCGAACGTGCGGATCTTCGATCCGTCCACGCCGGCGTCGACCATCCAGTCGGCGGTGGACCAGGCGTTCAACGCGCAGCTGCGCAGCCCGACCGCGCAGTTCGGGGCCCAGCGCCACGTGTTCCTCTTCAAGCCCGGCAGCTACGGCCGGGTGTGGGCGAACGTCGGTTTCTACACCACCCTCGCCGGTCTCGGCCTCAACCCCGACGACGTGACGATCAACGGCGCGGTCAACGTGGACTCCGGCTGGAACTTCGGTGACGAGTCGAACGCGACGCAGAACTTCTGGCGCAGCATGGAGAACCTGTCGATCGTGCCCGAGGGCGGCACCAACCGCTGGGCCGTCTCGCAGGCCGCCCCGATGCGCCGGGTGCACGTCAAGGGCAACCTGACCCTGGCGCCCTCGAACCAGGACAACGGGCAGGGCTACTCCAGCGGCGGCTACCTCGCCGACTCGGTCGTCGACGGCACCGTTTCCTCCGGCTCCCAGCAGCAGTGGTACACCCGGGACAGCCGGATCGGGCGCTGGGACGGCGGCGTCTGGAACATGGTCTACTCGGGCGTGCAGGGCGCACCGCCGAACGCGTTCCCGAACCCGCCGCACACCACCCTGGCGACCACTCCGGTCACCCGGGAGAAGCCTTTCCTGTACGTGGACAACGCCGGCCTGTACCGCGTCTTCGTGCCCGCCCTGCGGCGCAACTCCGCGGGCGCCAGCTGGCCGAACACCGCCGGCACCTCGATCCCGATGCGGGAGTTCTACGTCGCCAAGCCCGGTGACAGCGCCGCCCGGATCAACTCCGCGCTCGCCCAGGGGCTGAACCTGTTCTTCACCCCCGGCACCTACTCGCTCAGCGAGACCATCCGGGTCACCCGCCCCAACACCGTGGTGACCGGCATCGGCTTCCCGACCCTGATCCCGACCAACGGGGTCGAGGCGCTGAACGTCGCCGACGTCGACGGGGTCAAGGTCAGCGGTTTGACCTTCGACGCCGGGACGGCCAACAGCCCGACGCTGATGAGCGTCGGACGGGCCGGCGTCCACACCGACCACGCCGCCAACCCGATCAGCCTGCAGGACGTCTTCTTCCGCATCGGCAGCAGCGTCCAGGGCAGGGCCACCACCACCCTCGCCGTGCACAGCGACGACACGATCATCGACCACATCTGGGCCTGGCGGGCCGACCACGGCGGGGCGCCCACCGGCTGGACGGTCAACACCGGCGACACCGGCCTCATTGTCAACGGCGACGACGTCCTCGCCACCGGCCTGTTCGTCGAGCATTACCAGAAGTACGAGGTGATCTGGAACGGCAACCGCGGCCGGACGATCTTCTTCCAGAACGAGAAGCCGTACGACGTACCGAACCAAGCCGCCTGGATCGGTCCCCGTGGCAACGGCTACGCCGCCTACAAGGTCGCCGACAACGTCACCGACCACGAACTCTGGGGCGGCGGCTCGTACGCCTACTTCAACGTCAACCCGAGTGTGCGGGTGGACCGGGCGTTCGAGGTGCCCGTCCGGCCCGGTGTCCGGCTCCGCAGCATCCTCACCGTCTCGCTCGGCGACGTCGGCACCATCGCCAACGTCGTCAACGACACCGGCGGTGCCGTCCCCAACCCGGCCGGCAACACCACCCCGCGCCAGGTCGTGGCGTACCCCTGACCGTCAGCCCACGGCTTGACCTCGACGTAGTACCGATGTGAAAGCGGCGGCCACCCGTGCGATGAGCACCGGGTGGCCGCCGCCGTCACCTGTCGGATCAGCGGCGGTAGGTGCGCTTGGCGAGAGTCTTGCTGTTCCCCGCCTTGTCGTACGCACGAACCTGCACGGTGAACTTCTTGCCGTACTTCTTCGGGTTCAGCGTGAACTGGTAAGCGGCCTTGGCGTCGGTCGCCACGACCTTGCCGTTGACGAGGAACTGCACCTTCGCGATGCCGTTCCTGTCACTGGCGGCCGCGGTGAGCGTCGTCGACTTCGTCAGTTTCGCGTTGTTCGCCGGTGCCTTGGTGAGCTTGAGCGCCGGAGCGACGGTGTCGTTGACGACGACGCGACGGGCGATCGTGGTGTTGCCCAGCTTGTCCGTCACGACCCATTCGATCGTATGGTTGCCCTGAGCCTTCGGCGTGACCGTCCAGGCCCACGGCGAGCTGGTCGCCTTGGCCCCGGTGACCCGCGCCGACCGGATGCCGCTCGGGTCGGAGGCCTTGGCGGTGGTCCGCACACTGCCGCGGACCAGGGCCCGGTTGCCCGGCGTGATGGCGGTGACGGACGGGCCGGCGTTGTCCACGTAGTACTCGCCCATGGCGAACGAGACGTTGCCGGCCCGGTCGACGGCCCGCATCTCCAGCCACCGGTCACCGTTGGCGCCGCCGCGGGTGTTCCAGTTCATCGTCCACGGCGCCGCGGTGCTGCGGCCGACGACCTTGCCGCCCCACTCGCGAAGCTCGATGCGTACGGTGTCGGACTCGACGCCGGTGGGACGGATCGGCACCGTGCCGGTGACGCGGGTCCCGTACGCCGGGGTGATCGTCGCGGTGGGGCTGAGCACGTCCGCTCGTACCGTGGTGGTCCGGTCCCCGTGGTTTCCTGCCGCGTCGAAGGCACGGACCGTGACCCGCGCCTCCCGGTTGTGCACGTCGGAGGGCGGTTCCACCAGGAACTCGCGGGGCAGCGTGCCCGTCCAGGTCTTGGTGACGGTGCCGTTCACCAGCACCTGCACCTTTGTCACCGCGACATCGTCCGACCAGGCCGGGGTGACGTAGTGGAACCGGCCGATCCACTGACCCTCGGTCAGGCCGGTCGAGGCGACGACCGGCGGATTGGTGTCCTTGTTGCCCGGAGCCGTCGGTGCCGGGTTGACGACCAGTGACGCCGTGTCGTTCGACTTGTCGAGGTCGTCGGCGAACCGCTCGCAGTCGCAGGCCGGGTTGACCTCGACGGTGCCTGTCGCGTCCGGGACGACCCGGTCGATGCGCAGGTTGAACGGCCAGGAGTTGGTGCTGCCGACGGTGAAGAGCTTGGTGGTCTCGCAGGCGTACTTCTGTGCGTCGGACGTCGCCTTGCAGAGCGACGGCGTCGTCACCACCGAGGTGCCGGGCGGGATCGTCACGATCGCTTGACCGGGGGAGACGCCCTTGCTGATCCAGTCGAGGCTGGCCGGGCCGTTGTTACGCACCGCCGGCTTGAGCTGGACCGTCTCGCCGGCGGCGCCGTACACCTTCCCGCCGGAGGCGACCAGGTCCGCGCCCTGGTTGCCGGTGACGTCGAGGTTCACCGTCTGCCAGGACGTGACGTGGCGGGGGCCCGGCGCGGTGTCCTCGGTGAGCCGCAGCTCCTCACCGGTGCCCGGCTTGGCGGGGCCCGTGACCAGGTCGTAGTTCTTGCCGGTCATCCAGTCGAAGCTCACCTTCCGCGAGCCGGGCGCGTACGCGTCCGCCGGGACGCGCAGCGGCAACTCCGCGCGGTACGTCTTGCCCGGTTCCAGAGTGAGCGCCAACCGGCACGACTGAAGGTTGTCGTGGATGTCGTAGGTGCAGTTCGAGTACCGCGTCGCCGACTGGTAGTCGCCGAGCCCGCCGAACCAGAGCCCGGTCCCGTCCACCGCCACCGAGTCGATGTTGGTGACCGACAACTGGGCGGTGAAGACGCCGCCGGGCGCCGCGCTCACCGTGGTGTCGGCGCCGGCGACCAGCGGCCGGACGGCGGCGGCCTGCGCCGGTGCGGCGAGCGCGAGCGGGGTGGTCACTGCGGCCAGGGCGACGAGGGCACGCCGGACCGAAGGGGTGTTCATCGAAGTTCCTCCCGTGTACCCCGATGTGAGAATCGGGGCACGTGCATCCTAGAGATCGACGCCGCTTCGCACTGTCCTGTTCGGTCCCGGAGCCGAACCTGGGGTCAACATCACGGCGGCCGGGCGCCGGTCACTTGGCCTTGCTGCTGGGGTGCGGCTTCTTCGACTTCTTCGGCGTGGCGGTCTGGCTGCTCTTCTTCGTGGCGGCGGGGCCGGCCTTCCGCGTAGGGGCGGGGCTGGTCTTCTCCGTGGCGGTGGGACTGCTCGTGGCGGGCGACGCCGACCCGGTCGCCGAGGCGCAGAACGCTGCGACGGCGTCCGCACCGCCGGCGGCGGCGATCAGGTCGCGGCGGTCACGGCCGTTCATCGGCCTGCCGCCGTCGGCGGCCGTCTGCCACTGCGCGCACCAACCGGCCTGCGACGCCGCTCCGGAAGGGGACGCGGTGACTGAGGACGATGCGGTGGCGGAGGGCGGTGCGGTGGTCGAGGGCGATGCGGTGACGGGAGGTGGTGCGGCCGGCGTGGGTGCCGGGCCGGACGAGCGGGCCGGCCGGGGCGCGGGACTTGGCTTCGAGGTGGCCGGCGCGGGCACGCCGAGCTCCGAGAACAGGCGGTGCGCCTCCTGCTGGACGCCGGCCGGGAGGTTGCCGCCGCGTGCCGCCACAGCGGTGCCGCCGGCGGTCAGGACAGCCACTGCCGCCGCGGTGGCCACGGCGATGGTGCGGGTGCGTACCCGTGCGGGGTGTGCCGGCGCCGACATGGCCCGGCGGCGTTCCGCGGCGAGGGCGGCGACCATCGCCTGCTCGCCGCTCAGCTCGCCGGCGGTGGCCGGGGCGCGGACCGCTTCGAGCAGATGGTCCAGCCCGGTGCTGGTGCTGGTGCTGGTGCCGGTGGCGTCCGCGACCAGCCGGTCGGCCTCGTCCAGGGCGCGCCGGTCGGTCCGCCAGCTCCGGAACGCACGGATCAGGGCACGCATCCTATTGCACCTTCTCGGTGGAGTCGTGGCGCGGACGGTCGGCCTCGGTGGAGTCGTGGCGCGGACGGTCGGCCCGCACCTGGACCTGCGGATCGGCGGCCAGCCGGCGCAGGCCCCGCATGGTGGCGACGCGCACCGCGCCGCGCCGTTTGCCCAGAACCCGGGCGGTGGCGGCGACGTCGAGCCCGGCCACCACCCGCAACATCACGGCTTCCGCCTGGTCCGCGGGCAGCAGCGCGACCCGGCTCAGCGCCCAGGCGGTCCCGCTCTCCTCGATCACCTCCGCGGCGGCGTCGGTGCCCGTCGAACCGGCGTCGACGATCTCCGCCGGGTCCTCGCGGCGCCGGTCGGCGCGGCGATGCTCGTCGATGCCGCGGTGCCGCGCGATGCGGAACAGCCAGCCGCGGAACGCGGCCGGGTCACCGGTGAACCGGTCCAGGTCACGAGCGACCTGCAACCAGGTCTCCGACGCGGCGTCCTCGGCCGCGTCGCCGGCGATCACCCGCAGGTAGCGCAGCACCGCCGGATGCAGTGCCCGCCAGAGCACGGCGAATCCGCGCTCGTCGCCGGCGCGTGCCGCGGTGAGCGCGTCGGCCAGGTCGTCGTCCTTCGGCAAAGCCGGCCCCCTCGAGAACAGCAGCACGCTACCCGGGGTCAGCTGTGGGCTACCATCGCCGCTCCGACAGCCCGGGAGTTGATCGATGACCGACGTTGCCCCTGCGATCGGGCAGGATCCGTGGCGGGGTGGTGCCGCGGTGCGGGCCGACGTGACCGCCGACCTCCCCGCCGATGCCCTGTCCCTGCTCGGCAGCGTCGGGCTCCCGGTGGAGATCGAGGGGATGTTCTACCGCACCGGGCACTCTTTCCTCGGCCGGATCACTGTGGACGGCACCGGCTATCACCATCTCGGGCTCAACGAGCAGGAGTACGCCGGCGCCTACCTGGCCCGCTCCGGCGACGGTCAGGTCCGGCATGTCGGCCCGGACGGCGCTGAGGAAGCTGGACGCCCGGGCTTTTCGTGGCGACGAGGCGTGGTGGGGTTACGTTTTCGAGGAGGTCGCGGAAGGCATCCTCGTGCCCGGCGGCGACTGATGCCTGCTTCTTCCGGCGGGCGGACCGGACAGCGCTGCGGCGGGTGTTTTTGTTACTGCTGAACCCCCGATGACCGGTTGATAATGCTCACTGCGCGATTCTCCGCATTCGCTTTGATCTCTCCGTCCCGGCTTCCTAACCTGAGAGGCCGATCGAGGGGGAGCATTGCCGATGCCGCAAGGCGTGCCACACGGCGAGCCGTGGGTGCCGGGCGCCTCCGTCCGGCTCACCGTGACCGGTGAGATCGACATGGCGACGGTGGAACCGCTCGCGGCGTCCCTGCGGGAGTTGCTGGCACGCCGCGACCTCGCCGAGGTGCTTGTCGACCTCGCCGAGGTGGTCTTCTGCGACGCCTCCGGTGTCCGTGCGCTCTCCGAGGCCTACGCGCGGGCGAACACGGCCGGGATCCGGATGCGGGTTCTCAACGCGCGAGGAATCACCCGCCGGGTCCTGGAGATCACCGGGACACCGATCGACTGACGCTTCACGAGTCGCGTCCCGATGGCGCCACCGGCGCGACGGCGCGGAGCTCGGCGGTCAGTCTCGTCGACAGTTGCAGTGCGGTTTCCCCCGGCGGCGGCGGGGTGGGTTCGAAGAACGTCACCTTCAGCCGGGGGCGACGCGGGAAGCGGGCGATGTCCACGGTTCCGGAGACCGCCGCGCAGACGATGCGGGCCTGCGGCACGGTCTGAGCGAGGCGGCCGGCGCCGCTGCGGGCACGCAGCTGCCGGCCCTTCGAACGGCTGCCCTCCGGGAAGATGCCGAGGCAACCGCCGTCCGAGAGGCACTGCACCGCGGCGTCCAGCGCGTCCGTGTCGGCCTGGCCGCGCCGGATCGGGATCTGTCCCATCCCGTCCAGCACCCAGCGGAGCAGCGGGTTCTTCCACAACGATGCCTTGGCGAGGGCCTGGATCTGCCGGCGGTGGCGGGCGGCGTGGGCGATGACCACCGGGTCCCAGGCGCTGTCGTGGTTGGCCGGGACGATCGTCGCGCCGTGCGTCGGGAGCTTGTCCAAGCCTTCCACCTCGAGACGGCCCCACCAGCGTACGATCGGTCCCGCCGCCGCCATGACCGCGCGATAGACCGGCGGGATCCGGCCGGCGGTGTCGTCCGTCGCGGCGGCAGAACTGTTGCGCTCCATGGCTCACTCTCACTGTTCAGGCCGCGTGAACGGCGACTCACCGGCCTTGTCTAACAGGTGGAGCGGCGCTCAGCAACGCGACGATGTCAGCCTCGACCGGGTGACTTGAGCGAGGCCCGCCGGGGCGGTGGGTAAGGCGGGCCCCATGAGCGTGTTGACGGGCTTCCGGTGGCGCCGCGGTATCGCTGCCTTCGTGCTGATTCCGCCGATGCTCGCGGTGGCCGGCTGTGATGAACGGTCCTCGCTCGCGGCCGAGCCCGCGAGCGCCTCCACGGCCGGGCTGGACCCGAGCGGCCGCGAGGCCTGTGCGGAGTTCCGGTCGGGCTGGCGGCGGGCCGCCGACACGCCGGCCCGGTTGCGGCTGGCCGACTCGGTGGAGCGGCTGGCGTGGCGCAGCGACAGCGCGGCGCTGGTGGAGAGCGCCGCGGCGATGGGACGCAGCGCCGATGCCGGTGACCGGGCGTGGCGCGTCGCGTCGGCCGATCTGCTGGACACCTGTCGCCGGGCGGGGGTGAGCACCGCCGAGCCGGCCGAGCCCGCCGAACCCGCAGAGCCGGCCGAGCCCGACGCGGAGCCCGCGCTGCCGGTCACCGGCTGATGCGTCCGGCAGCGCACTCAGGGGCGGCAGGCGTCGGCAGCGCGCTCAGGGGGCGGCAGGCGCCGGCAGTGCGGATTCAGTGGCCGGCGACGACGCGCACGGTCTTCATGGCCGGGTCGGCGGCGTCCGGGACGAGCATGCCGGCCCGTACCCCGGTGGTCAGGTAGTCGAGCGCGGCCTCGTTGATGCGTTCGCCGGGCACGAGGACCGGTACACCGGGCGGGTACGGGCTGATCATCTCGGCGGCGATCCGGCCGGCGGCGTCGTCGACGGGTACCTGTTCGGTGCGGCCGAAGAACGCCTGCCGCGGAGACATGACGCTCTCCAGTTCCAAGGTCCGGGGTGCGGGCAGGTCCGCCTGCGGCTGGTTCTCGAACCGGCCGGCGTCGCGGACGAGGCTGCGCAGGCCGTCGAGCAGCCGGCGCTCGGTGTCGTCGTCGTCGGCGTAACTGATCTGGACGCCGACGTGGCACTGGTCGGCGGAGCCGACGTCGACCTGGCAGCCGGCACGTAACCAGTCGCCGGCCTGGTAGCCGCTGATGCCCAAGCCGCGTACGTCGATGGTCAGCCGTAGCGGATCGATGTCGGCGGCGCCGCCGGTACCGATGACCTCGCGTCCCATGAGCCGCAGCCCGTCGAGACCGGTGACACCGGCGCGGATCCGCTCGGCGCGTCGCAGCGCTCCACCGAGCAGCTCTTCCCCGTGTTCCACCATGTGCCGGCGCCAGCCGTCGAGGGTGGCGTACACCAGTGACGACGAACTGGTGGTGCCGAGCAGGTCCTCGCGCTGCTTGAGGACGGTCGGGTCGATGCGGCCGCCCCGCAGGTGGAAGACGGACGACTGCTCGATCGCGCCGCCCATCTTGTGCACGCTGGTGACGACGAGGTCCGCACCGGCGTCCATGCCCCAGGCCGGCAGGTCCGGGTGGAACGGCAGGTGGGCGCCCCACGCCTCGTCGACGATCAGTGGGATGTCGTGCTCGTGGCACACCCGGGCCACGCCGGCGATGTCCGCGCACGATCCCCAGTCGGTGGGCGTGATGAGCAGCATGCCCTTGGCGTCGGGGTGGGCGCGCAGCGCGGAACGGACGTCCTCGGGCTCCGGCGGGTGGGCCACCTGCCAGTCGGGGTCGAAGTGCGGGTGCACCCAGACGGGTTCGACGCCGCTGATGATGAGCCCGGCGATGACCGACTTGTGGGCGTTGCGTGAGACGAGCAGCTTCTCGCCGGGGCCGGCGACGGCGAGCATCGCGGTCTTGACCGACAGGGAACTGCCGCAGGTGGAGAAGAACGCGTGCTCGGCCCCGACGGCGTCGGCCATCAGTTCTTGCGCCTGCTCCAGCACGCCCTGGGACTGGCGGCGGTCGTCGAGCCCGTTGAGTGACAGCACGTCGGAGGCGAACACTCCGGCGCCGAGGACGTCGATCACCCGGGGGTCGGCGCCGCGCCCCTGTTTGTGCCCGGGAGGTCCGTAGACGACGTCACCGCGGCGGCGGAACTCCTGCAATGCTTCGAGCACGGGTACGCGGGAATGGTCGACCATGCTGTCTCCCTCTCGATAGCTGCTCACCAGGACATACCCGGATGACAAGGGCATACTCCTTGGCGGTACGGAGGCCGGAGCGCCCCATCTGCCGGGAATGAGACGCCGGCCCGGGGGTATGCGGGCGGCACTGGTGCCGGACGAGACGCCGGGCTGAGCCCCGGGCGGCTTTCGAGGAGGGGCCTGTGCCGATCATCGAGGAACCGGGGCAGGCGCACGGCGGACCTGAGGAGAACTCCCGCCACGGCCGGTTGAGCGTACGTCTCAGCGCTCCCGTCGACCACGCCACCCGCACCGGGCCGGCGGCTGTCGCGGAGCCCGGCGGCGGCCTGCTCGCGCTCACGTATGTGCCGGAGCCGGTCGACGCGGGGCCGTACCGTCTGGTGGTCCTGCTGCACGGTGCCGGCGGCTCGGCCCGGCAGGGCCTGGAACTGATGCTCCCGGTCGCGGACAGCCTCCGGCTGCTGCTCGTGGCCCCGGAGTCGGCCGGGTCGACCTGGGACGTCATCTCCGCGGGGTTCGGCACCGATGTGCGGCGACTCGACCGGGTGCTGTCCGAGGTACTCGGCGGCTATCCGGTCGACCGGATGAGCGTCGGTGGTTTCTCCGACGGCGCCTCGTACGCGTTGTCGCTCGGCCTGACCAACGGCGACCTGTTCGACAGCATCCTGGCGTTCTCGCCGGGCTTCGCCGCGCCGATGGTGACGCACGGCGCGCCCCGGGTGTTCATCTCGCACGGCGACGACGACCGCGTGCTGCCGATCGACAGGTGCAGCCGGCGCCTGGTGCCGCGGTTGCGCACGTCCGGTTACGACGTCACCTACGAGGAGTTCCGCGGTGGCCACGAGGTGCCGGACGACATCGTGCGGCGCGCGTCGGCGTGGTTGCCGGCCCGGGGTGACCGGCCCGGTGGATGACGAGCGGGCCGGGCTGTTCAGCCGGAGTCGGGGCCCAGCGTGAGGCGGCTGGTGATCCGGTAGCGGTCGCCGCGGTAGATCGACCTGGTGAACTCGACGACCCGGCCGGCGTCGTCCCGGGTGGTCCGCTCGAAGAGCAGGGCCGGCGAGTGCAACGGCACGCCCAGCAGTTGCGCCTCCTCGATGTCGGTGACCGTCGGCTCGATGGTCTGCACGGCGTCCGTCGCGGTCACCCGGTAGCGCTCGCGCAGCAGGCGGTAGAGCGAACCGGCCACGAAGTCCTCGGCGGTGATGCCGGTGACCAGGGCGGCGGGCAGCCGGATCGACTCCAGGGCCATCGGGCCGCCGTCGACGATGCGCCGGCGCCGGACGTGGAGCAGGTCGTCGCCGGGGGAGAGTTCGAACCGCCGGCCCAGCCGGGCGCCCGCCGGTTCGGTGCGGAATTCGAGCACCTCGCTGGTCCAGTCGCCGTCGGCCGGTGGGACGGGCCGGTCGGACGCGGACGGCACCTCTTGCGTGATCTTGTGAGGGCTGGTGAACGTGCCCCGTCCGTGCTGTCTGACCAGCAGGCCGTTGCTTGCCAGGTCGTCGATGGCGGCTCGGACCGTGGGGCGGGAGGCGCCGAGGTGTTCGGAGAGGGAGCGCTCCGACGGCATGGGGTCACCGGGGGCGCGTGCGTCGATCAGCTCGCGCAGTCTGTCCCGTACCTCAGCGCGCCGCATAGCGTCCCCATCGCCTCTCGGATGCCGCGCGGCGCAGGCCCGCGCGTCTGCCAGAAGTTGTCCACTGGTCTGCCGTGGACAGTGTTCCGTCCGGTGCCCGTCCTGTCGACCCTGATGAGGCCCGCGAGCAGCGATCCGGACACTGGAAAGAAACTTTCCCGAATGGTATTGACGTCGGCCGCTGCGATGCACGACGGTGACCGGGCGGTCCAATTCCATACCACTGGTCAAGGAGCCCACCCCCATGGGACTTACAAGAACCCGCAAGATCGCCATTGGTACGACCCTCGCCGCGACCGTCGCCACCTTCACCGGCATCGGTGTGGCCGCCGCCCCGCAGAGCAGTGCCGCCGTCGGCTGCGGTGTCCTCTTCGACGACTTCAACTACGCGTCCCGCACCGACGCGGCGCTGGGCCAGCGTGGCTGGAGCATCCGGAGCAACGCCGGCGGCCCGGGCGTGGCAGGTGCGCGCTGGCTCGCCGACAACGTCTCGTTCCCGACCGTCGACGGGCAGAAGGTCGCCCAGCTGAGAGCGGTCACCGACGGCACCGCGGGCGGCACGTCGCACGCCGAGTTCTCGCAGAGCAACCGCCGCTTCTTCGAGGGCACCTACCTCGCCCGGATCAAGTTCGCCGACGCCCCGGTCAGCGGCCCGGACGGCGACCACGTGAACCAGACCTTCTACACGATCTCCCCGCTGGCCGCCCCGCGCGACCCGATGTACTCCGAGATGGACTTCTCCGAGTACCTGCCCAACGGTGGCTGGGGCGACCCGGGCCCGGTCAACTACCAGACCACCTGGTACACCTACGTCGCCGATCCCTGGTACGCCGACAACCAGCACAGTCAGCAGTCCCGCAGCCTGAACGGCTGGCACGACGTCATGGCGACCGTCTCCGGCGGGCACGTGAAGTACTACATCGACGGCACGCTCGTCGGCGACCACTCCGGCAAGGTCTACCCGCGCCAGAACATGTCGATCGACTTCAACCAGTGGTTCATCGACCTGGCCGGGCACACCGGTGGCGGCGCCAGCACCTACCTCCAGTCGGTCGACTACGTCTACCACGCGAAGAAGCAGGTGCTGAGCCCGGCGCAGGCAGCCGCGGCGATCAACGGTTACCGGTCCGGGAACACCACGCACGCCGACAGTGTCGTCACCACCAACGACTGCGACCCCGGCGTGCCGCCCGGCACCAACCCGCCGACGACGCCGCCGACCACGCCGCCCGCCTCCGGCGCGACGATGCTGCAGTCCAACTTCAGCGGCCGCTGCATCGACATCCCGAACGCACAGGCAAACGCGGGCGTACGCCTGCAGACGTGGGACTGCAACGGCACCGACGCGCAGAAATGGACGTTCGCGGCGGACGGCACCGTGCGCGCGATGGGCAAGTGCATGGACCCGGCCGGGGGTGCCCTCACCGGCGGCACGCCGATCCAGCTGGCCGACTGCAACGCCAACCCGGTGCAGCGGTTCACCCTCACCTCCGCCCGGACCCTGGTCAACGTCTCGTCCGGCCGGTGCGTGGACATCAAGGACTGGGTCGGCAGCAACGGCGCCGCGCTGCAGCTGTGGGACTGCGCCGGCACCGCCAACCAGATCTGGGGAAAGATCTGACGGGGAAGTAGTACCGGCACAGCGCGAAGGGCCCGCCTCCGACGTCGGAGACGGGCCCTTCCACTGTCTCAGTCGACTCAGTCGCTGATCCGGACCACCCCGAGCACCGGGTTCGGGGTGCCGTCCCGCTCGTTGTCGTAGATCACCTGACCGGTGCGGGAGGTGACCACCAGACGTACCGAGTCGGTGCGGTCGAGCGGACGGCCCGAGTCGGTGGCGGTGACCTCGAAGGTCACGTCCGACCCGTTCGCCCGGCCGGCGCCGCGCAGGACCGCGGTGCCGTCCGCGGCGGCCAGCACGGTGAACGAGCTGCTGCGCAGGTCGAACCCGGCCGCCGTCCAGCGCAGCTCACCGACGGGTGCGGTGGCCTTCCGCGGGTACGCCGCGTGCAGGGCGAACGTCGCCGCGGAGGCCTGCCCGCAGAACGCGCCGAGCGTGCAGGAACCCTTCGGTGAGGCCGTCACACCGGCGCCCACGATCGCGGATGCCGGGTCGTGGACCAGCACGTACGCCTTCTGCTCGCCGATCTTCCCGGCCGTTCCGCGTCCGCCGTCGTCGTCGGAGACGGTGACCGAGACGGGGTAGCGGCCGGCCTTCGTGAACACGTGCGGCAGGCTCACGACGCCGCTGCCACCACTGCCGGCAAGGCCACTGTCGTACGTCTTCCCGCCGATCTCCCACGTCGCGGTGTGCGTGTCCGCGACGCCGGCGTCCGTGAACGCCGCCTCGAGCCGCACCGTGCCACCGACCGCGACCACCGCACCGGCGGCCGGCGCCGTCAGCGTGACGGCCGGAGCCGCGTTCGCCACCTTCACCTGCCGGGTGCCGGCGGCGTTGCCGCCCTTGTCGTCGGTGACCCGGACCTCGACGGTGCGGGCGCCGTCGTCGGTGAAGACGTGGCTCAGGTCGAACGACTTGCCGTCGAGCCGCACCGGCTGCGGACCGCTGCCGTCACCGAAGTCGGCGGTGACCGACCAGGTGTCGGCGTCCGGGTCGACGACGGTGCCCTTCGCGATCCAGGTGCCGCCCTCGGTGAGCGAGGCCGGACCGCTGAACTCGACCGCGGGGGCCGTGTTCGGGGTCTGCGCCGGCGTCACCGTGACGGTGAACCGGGCCGTCGCGGACAGGCCGCCGTCGTCGGTGACGGTGATCGTCACCGGGTAGGCGCCGGGCTTCGCCCAGGTGTGGTCCAGGGCCAGCTCCTGCGCGTCGAGGTCCAGACTCCGCACGGTTCCGTCGCCGTGGTCGACGGTGGCCTTCCACGACGTGGAGGTCGGGTCGGTGAAGGTGACGGTCCGCTGGAACCGTTCACCGGCGGTCAGTTCGGCGTCCGGTCCGGCCGCGATCTCCGGGGCCGCGTCGGCCCCACCCGGCGCGATCAGGTAACCGATCGACGTGTAGGCGGTGTCGCCCTTCGAGTCCTTGAGCGTGAGGAACACGGAGTACTCGCCCGCCTCCTCGAAGGTCCGGCTGACCCGGATCGTGCCGCCACCGGATTTCTGGATCAGCTCGGTCTGCCCCTTTCCGCCGTCCGCCCAGTCCGCGACGACGGTGTGCGTGTCGCCGGTGTCGCCGTCGGTGAACGGAATCTCCACGACGATCGGCTTGCCGACCACTCCCTGCTGCCATTCCTCCGGGTCCTTCGGCACCGGCGGGTGGTTGGACTCGATGCCCCTACCGGACAGCGACACCGTGAACGTCGGCGGCGCGCCCTCCTCGGTGCTGATTCGCAGTTGACCGGTGGCCGGCCCGATCTCGGTCGGCGCGAAGCTGACCTGGATCGCGCACTTCTCGCCCGGCTGCAGTTCGACCGGGCAAGAGTTCGTCTGCCGGAACGGGCCCGTCGTCCCGATCGCGAGCAGCTTCATCGGCGTGGACAGCCGGTTGGTGAGGGTCACCGGCACCTCGTAACTGGAGGCGTTGACCCGTACCGGGTCGGCGAAGGCGATCTCCTTGCGGTCCAGGACGTTGTGCACGACCGACGTCGTGGACGCCGTGTTGTTCGCGTGCTCCGGGTCCGGCACGGCGAGGCTGAGCACCGTGGCCGAGCTGGTCAGTTGCTCGTTCTCCGCCAGCTTGGCGTCGACCCGGCCGGTGACCGTGATGGTCGCCGTGGCGCCGGCCGGCAGGGTGGAGATGGTTGTCCGAGCCACGTCGCCGGTCTTCTTGCAGGCGCCCCGGGTGGTCTCGCAGTCCTGGATCGGGGCCCGGGAGGGCACGGTGACGTCGGCGCGCACGCCGGTGGCCGCGCCGGGACCGAGGTTGGTCACCGTCGTCGTCCACGTCACCGGCTGGCCTGGTGCCGGCGTCAGGGACGACACCGCCTGGCTGACCCGCAGGTCCGCGCTCTCCGAGGTCGGGCGGAGCAGGAACGAGCGGTGCTCTGAGACGCGCTGACCGTTGATGCGCCCCTCCCTGGTCTCGCCTTGGACCACTATCTCGCCCGAGGAGTTCATGTCGACGATCTGCTCGACCGTGATACACGGGCCGTCCGCCAGTGGGCCGGCGCAAATCGGCCGGCTGAGCAGGTCGGACAGCTGGTACCGAGTGCCGTCGAGCCAGAGCGCCGGCTTGTACTCCTTGCCGACGACACTGAGGCCCGCGACCATGCCGGAGTTGTTGATCAACTTGGCCGCGCCGGCGCCGAGATCCGTGCGCTCGCCGTCCTTCCAGAGGTAGGCGTGGTCCCATATCTCGGCGTCCGACGAGCAGTCGTAGCTGCCGACGATGTCGCCGCGATGGTTGATGTCGTCCGCGGTGCCGTGCTCGAACTCGGATTCGCACTCGGGAACCGGCAGCTTCGTCATCTGGCCGTTCTCATACACGGCGGGCATCCACTCGTACGGTCCGTCGACGATGTTCGAGGCGGTGACATAGCCACCGGGCACGGTTCCCTTGCCGTTGATGCTTCCGTTTCCCCTGGCCATGAACTGCGGCGACTCGGGGGGACGCCGGAAGCCTCCGTTCGACCAGACGACCGTTTCGGAGAACCGGGCGTTGTACCGGGTCGCCGATCCGACGACCTGACCGTTGTCGTTGATGGCGCTGCCGGAACTGTCGCTGCTCTGCATGGCGGCGGTGTGCAGATCCTTGACGGTGCCCTTCGACCAGACGGTCGCGTGGTCTCCGCGAGTGGTCGAGGACGAGCCCACCACGTCACCGGCCTCGTTGATGCCGGACCCGTAGGAGTTGCACCGGCTGACGCCGTCCTCGCAGGGCAGCTCGGTGAATTTGCCGCCCTCCCAGCGAACCGCGCGGGAAAGCTGGTCGTTGGCCGGCCCGGAGGACTCGCCGAGGGTCACGGATGCCGAGATCTGCCCCTTGTCGTTCAGGCCGGTGGCGTACGTGTACTTCGCCTCGCTCCCCGGAGCGGCGCCCAGCTCGGTCACCGAGTACCCGCCGAACTTCGCCACCACCTCGTGGTCGCGGTCCATGGTGAGGGTGAGCTTCCCGGCCGGCTTGGCCACACCGTTCACGGTCCAGCCGATCGGCATGCGTGGGCCCTCGGCCTTCGGTGTGAGGGTGACCTTCGTGCCGACGCGGTAGACGTCCTGTTGCGGGTCGATGCTGACCGTCCCGCCGGGCTGCGGCGTGACCTCCAGCCGGAACTCCCGGGTGTCGGGCCGCTGCACCTGCACGGACGTGTGCGTGACGCGCAGGCCCGCCGTGGTCTCGGCGCGGACGGTGACGGCGTACCCGCCGTCGGCCAGGGCCTCGGTGACGGCCCGGAAGGTGCCGTCGCCCTTCTCGTCCGTCATCTCGACGGCCTTGCCCACACCCTTCTCGTCGGTCACGATCGCGGTCACCGTGCCTCCCGGCCGGGACACCTTCGCGGTGAGCGTGACCCGGCCGGCGTCGTCGGCCTCCGCCTCGGCGGACACCTTCACGTCGTTGCCGGCCACCCACGCGGCCAGGGCGACCCGGGTTTTCTCGGTGCCCGTGTTGGTCACCTCCACGGTCCATCCGCCCGCGACGTGCTTCTCCACGGCGAGCGACTGGATCGGCTGCTTCGCCTGGTCGCTGTTCGGCGCCCAGCTCGCCGCCACGGTGCCGTCCGGCTTGCGCAGGGTGACACCGACGGTCGGCGGCAGCGCGCCTGTCACGCCGAACGCGGTGCCCTCCGGCACGTCGAGGTTCAGCGTCTCGGTCGCGCCGGGGGAGACCTCGGCGGCCGGGGCGGCGAAGCTGTTGACCGACCCGGAGTCGGCGTCGGAAGCCGCCGCGGCGCTCCTCTTCTGCCGGGGCTCGGCGGTGGAGAGCGAGGCCAGGCGCGGCTTGACGTAGTCCTCGAAGTCCTTCGCGGACTCCGTCATCTCGGTGTGCATGGTGTCGGTGTAGGGGATGTCCTGGTAGGTGAACTGCGCGCTCTTCACCGGCACGACGATGTCGCCGTCCGGGAAGGGAAAGCAGGGCACCGTGATCCCGTGGCCGACCATGTTGGAGACGACGACACCCTTGAGGTCGGTGATCTGGGTGTTGAAGACCTCGTTCACGTACCGCGGGGTGAGCTGCAGGGTCGCCGGCAGCAACGGGATGGGGATGGCCGGCAGACCCACGACGGGAAGCATGGGCAGGTCCATCAGGGTGTCCGCGCAGGGCGAGCCCATGTTCGGTGTGCCCAGCTGGATCAACCGGTTGACGACGGGCTTCTCGTCGGTCGAGGCCGGCATCTCCGTCTGGATGTACTGCCGGGAGATCAGTCCGCCCATCGAGTGGGCCACGATGTCGACGTGCTCGGCGCCGGTCTTCCGCCGTACGCCTTCGATGTACTGCGCCTGCTGCTGAGCGTTCTGCCGGATCGTGAAGGTGCCCGCGTACGGAGCGCTCTCGCTGCCGGTGTTCATCGTCCCCGTGGCCTGGCCGTCACCGACCGCGTACCCCTTGAGCAGGGGATGCCCCTTGGTGAGGATCGGCTGGTAAGCGCCCCACGAGCTGGCGGCGTTGCTCTTGTAGCCGTGGGTCAGGATGGCCGGCTTGGGCTGGATCAGGATGGGCGCGCTCTTGCCGTCGCGCACCGTGTCACCGGTCATCAGCTGGGCGACGACGGTACGGTCGGACGCCGGCTTGGCACCTTCGTCCCAGGCGTATCCCGCGGTGTCCCACTCGATCTGCTCGGTCACCGTCTCCTTGGGCCCGAGCACCACGTCCCGCGTACCGCCGGGCAGTTCCTTGCCCGAGACGCTCTCGCTGAGCCGCAGCTTGCTGAAGAGGAAGTAGTCGTTGGGATTCCTCGTCCGCACGGTGATCCGGACCCGGTTGCCGTCGATCGTGCCGCCCGCGTCCACCGGCTTCCACTCGGTCGAGGGGTAGCTGCGGGTTTCCAGCGTCAGCGACTCCACGGTCGGCCCCTGCGGCGTCAGATCGAGCAGGAACGCGTGGTCCACCTCGGCGCCGGCGGGCCGGCCGACGCCGGCGATCTGCCCGCGGTCGTTGATCGCCCGGGCGTCGGTGAGCGTCCAGCCCGAGTCGGCCGGGATCAGGGTGTTGAGGTCGGTGGTGCCACCGTTCTCGAACATCGCGGCATGCTGGCCCCCGGGCACACGGATCATGCCGACCGCGGTGCCGGCGTTGTTGATCCCGGCGGCCGTGCCGCCCAGTGGTGCCGGTGGGGCGACCGGGGTGCCGGCGTCCCAGATGAGCGGGACGTAGCCGCCGTTCAGGTCGGTGCCGTAGCCGGCCACCTGTCCTCGGTCGTTGACGTCGCGGGCCAGGGTCCGGCCCACGTACTTGAGGAGGTCCCTCTTCAGGTCGATCGGCTGTCCGGGCACCGTCCGGAACGCGAAGGGAGCGTCGAGGCCACCCTCCGGCGTGGTGTCGGCCACACCGACGACCACGCCGCCCTTGTTGATCGCCGCGACCTCGGTGTACTGGTTCTTGAAGGCGGAGATGTCGAGGATCTCGCCGTCCGGCTCGAGGACCCAGGCGTCGCCGGCGATCTGGCCCTTCTCGTTCACGGCCCGGGCCATCCTCGGGTCGATCAGCTCGGCCTTGCCGCCCTTCCACCGGAAGGACTGGTTCTCCTTGCCTACGCCACCCACCCGGCCGGTGACCAGGCCGGCGTCGTTGATGCCGACCGCCTCGCTGCTGGTCGCGCCGGCGGGAAGGTCGCCCTGCAGGTCGGTCCGGGCGCCGTACTCCAGGATCGTGGCGTGCGGCCCGGAATCGGTCCAGACCACGCCGGCGACCTGACCCTTGTTGTTGATGTCCGAGACACGGCCGACACCTCTCCCGGGGATGCCGAGCGGGCCGAGGTCGACCAGTTTGGGGCCGCTCGGCGACGGTGGAGTTTCAGCGGCCACGGCGGGTGACGCTGGGAGCGCGACGATCGCCGCGGCGGACAGTGCGATGAGCACCGGCAGCCCGGCGAACCGGTGGAACCGGCGGCGCGCGAGTTTCGCTGACAAGAGATTCTCCGGGATCGACGTGCCGCCGCGCACTACGGCGGATCGTCGGAAGCTTCTCCGCCGGGCCTTGTCACGGCCTTGCCGTCAGCCGGTGCCGGCGGCGACAAGGAAACGACAAGGTGCGCCTGCGATCCTTGGTGTTCTCCCCAAATCCCCACATTTGGAGTCGATGGTGGACAACGTCGCGACGGAGCTGGAGCCGGAGCCGGCGCCCGACGAGCCGGAGGTGACCCTGGAGGACCTGTTCGGGCCCGGGTCAGCGCACCTCGGCCCGGTCGAGGAACAGGCCGGCTGACTGCTCGCGGGCGATCTCGGCGGCACGCTCCCGGTGAGCGAGTACCTGATCCGGCGGGCCGCCGAGTTCGCGCGTCAGAGCGGCGTGCTGCAGGTGCAGCCCGGCCAGGAAGAAGCGTTCGCCGACCCGGTCCGCCTCGGCAATACCCTGCTCGGCGGCCGACCGCGCCTCCTCGGGGCGCCCGGCCACGCGCAGTGCGTCGGCAAGCGCGTACGCCATGATGTGGCCGAACATGTGGCCGGCCGGCTGCGCGGAGAAGGCGGCGATGCCGCGCCGGATGTCGGCGATGCCCTCGTCGGTGCGGCCGTGCCGGGCCCGGCCCCAGCCGCGTGGCAGCAGGCTGAACGCGACGAGCTGGGCGAAACCGTGCTTCTCCGCGACCGCGTACCCCTGCTCGCCGTGCTGCAGAGCGTCCGCCGGGCGATCCAGGAAGATCGCCCGCCAGCCCTCCAGGATGTCGATGTAGGTCGCGGTGTAGGGGTCGTCCACGGCCCGGTTGCGGGCCTCGTTGTCGCGGGTCACCGCGTCCGACGCCGCGATCTCGCCCATCAGCGCGAGCACCTTGGCCAGCCAGCCGCGGACCGCGACCGCCGGGTGCTGCAGGAAGACTTCCAGGCGTACGGCCTGCGCGTGCCGATCTGCCAGGGCCGCCGCCTGTTCCAGATGCCGCCGCGCTTCCGGCAACCGGCCCTGGTGGTAGCGGACCTGGCCGAGGGACTGGTGGAACGCGAGCGTCATCATCGGGTCGCCGGTGCGGGCGGCGGCCGCCTGCATCTCCGTCGTGACCGCTTCGGCGCCGGGGAAGTCGCCGGAGACCAGCGCGATACCCCAGGTGCCCCAGAGCGCCGGGAGCAGGTGCTCGGTGGAACCGGTCTCGACGGCCAGGCGCAACGCGTGCCGGCGCTGCACCACCACCTCGTCGGCGTTGTAGCCGTGGGTGAGGGTGAGCAGCGCGCCGAGTTGCAGCCGGGCGGCGAGTTCCAGCGGGCCGGCGGCGGCGCCGGGCACCGACGGGACGAGGTCCAGGGCCCGGTCCAGGTTGCGCCGGGCTTCCCCGAAGGCCAGCCGGGCCTGGGACGCCTCGGCGGCGAGCAGGCTGAACCGGACCGCTTTCGCGGGGTCGCCGACCAGGCCGGCCGCCGCGTGGTGATGTGCCAGCGCCGCTGCCACGGCGACCAGGTTCCCCTCGTGCCGCCGTTCGAGTACTTCGGCGACCTGCGCGTGCAGGGCCGCCCGCCGCATCGGGCCGGTGACCGCGGCCAGGGTGTCCTGCACCAGGGCGTGCGCGAACGCCCAGGTGCTCGGGCTCTCCTCGTCCGGAGCCAGGATGCCGGCGGCGGCCGCCGGGTCCAGGGCCCCGGCCAGTTGCAGCGGGGTACGCCCGGACACGTCCCCGAGCACCCCGACGTCGAAGCTGCGGCCGATCACGGCGGCCGTGGTGAGCAGTTCCCGGGTCGCCGGGTCGAGGTGCCGCAGCCGCCGCTCGATGACCGCCCGCACGGTGGTCGGCACCGCACCCAGCGCCCGGCCGGAGATCTGCCGTTCCTCGCCGAGCAGCCGGACCAGTTCGGCGATGTAGAACGGGTTCCCGTCGGTGCGCCGTCGCAGCCGCTCGGCCGCCGCGGCGTCCACGTCGGAGCCGAGGCGGCTCGCGGCGAAGCGCCGCACCTCGGTGGCGCCCAGGCCGTGCAGCGCCACCCGTTCGGTGCCGGGCCGGCGTGCGAGGGCGGCGAGCAGGGTCTCGCCCTGGATCCCGCCGTCCTCGGCGGGCGTCCGCACGGTCATCAGCAGCGCCAGCCCGGCCGCCCGTGCCGTGACGGCGACGTACTCGGTAAGTTCGGCCGACTCCGGGTCCGCCCAGTGCAGGTCTTCCAGGACCACGGTGACCGGCCGTTCGGCGGCCATCGTCTCGAGGAACGAGGTGACCGCGTCGTACAGGCGGGCCCGGGCCACCTCGGGTGCGCCGGCGAACGGCGCCGGATGATCCGCCGGGACCACGTCGGTGGGCAGCAGCAGCGCGGCTTCCGCGCCGCGGCCCTGCAGGGCGCGGGCCACGGGTTCGGCGCCCCGGCGTTCGGCCAGGGTTGCCAGCACCTGCGCCCACGGCCCGAAGGCCGGGCTGCCCGGATGGTCGAAGCATCGGCCCCAGGCCACGTCGGAGGTGCCGGCGCGGCTCTGCGTCACCTCCTCCGCGAGGCGGGTCTTGCCGATGCCGGCCTCGCCGTAGATCACGATGCCGGCGGGTGCGCCCTCCCGGGCCCGGCCCAGCGCGTCGAGGCAGCGGCGCAACTCCTGATCGCGGCCGATCATCTCGTCCCGGAGGCGGCGCGGCTGCGCCGATTCGACCGCCGGTTCCACTGTGGCCGGCGGTGCCGGCGGCGTGGGGGCGGGCGCCGGTACCGGGTCCAGGCTGGGATCCTGGCGCAGCACCAGGGTGTGCAGCCGTTGCAGGCCGGGCCCCGGGTCGACGCCGAGCTCGTCGGCGAGCAGGCGTTGCGCCTCCTCATAGAGTCGCAGGGCCTCCGCCTGCCGCCCGAGCCGGTAGAGCGCGGTCATCAGGGTGCCCCGGATCCCCTCCCGCAGCGGGTGCGCGGCCACCACCTCGGGCAGCCAGCCCACCAGTCCGGCTTCCCGGCCGAGCGTGAGGTCGAGTTCGGCGGCCAGTTCGGTGGCGGTGAGGACCTGGTCCTCCAGCCGGCTCACCTCGTGCGCCAGGAAGTCCGCCCGGATGCCGCCGTACGGCGTCCCCCGGTACAGCGACAGCGCCTCGGTGACGTGGTCCCGGGCCGCCTCGGGCCGGCCGGCCGCGATCGACCGGCGGGCTGCCGAGACCAGCTCACCGAACCGGACCGCGTCGATGGCGCCGCCGGCCACGTCCAGGCGGTATCCCGGTGCCTGCGTCACGATGATCGGGCCGAGCCGTTTGCGCAGCCGGGAGACGCAGGAGTAGAGCGATGCCGTCCCGCCCGCACCGGCGTCCTCGCCCCAGATCCGGTCGAGCAGGACGTCGGCCGGGACCACCCGGCCGACGTCGATCAGCAGGGCGGCCAGCACGGCCCGGTGCTGCGGCCTGCCGACGTCCACCGCCCGGTCCCCGTCGAACACCCGGAAGGGGCCGAGCACCTCGAAACGCACGTTCGTCCATCCCCGCACCGAAGCCTGTGATCGCCGCGCGCACCCTACCCGCCGGGAGCGTGACCGGCGATCGATTTGATCACCCGATGGCCGTTGTCGATCGGTTACCGGAGATCGCGAACCAGGTCGGCGGCGGGTGCATCGCACTGAGGGGCCCGCAGCCACGTCCGGGAATACCTCGTTGCGGGGCTGTGAGTTGAACGGCCCGGCTTTACTGGGCCGATGACGATCTACGGCACGCCTGCGCCCGTACCCAAGCGCCGGGGATTGATCGTCGCGGGTGTCGCCGCGGCAGTCGCCGTGCTGATCGCCCTGCTCGCGACGGTGCAGTTGGTCCGGGATCTCCCGGTGGCCACGCTGAGCACCACGATCGCGGCGCGGATCGACGTGCCGGGCAAGAAGGCGAACCTGCCGTGGCCGCCGACCGGCGCCGCCGAGCTCATGGTGGAGGGCCTCGGCCGGCTGGGCGGGTCCGGCGGTGCCGGCGCCGAGCCGATCGGCAGCGTCGCGAAGGTGATGACCGCCTACGTGATCCTGAAGGAGCACCCGCTCACCGGCACGGCCGAGGGTCCGGCGCTGACGGTGACCGCCGCCGACGTCGCCGACTACGAGAGCCGCAAGGCGACGAACCAGTCGCTGGTGCACGTGGTCGAGGGCACCGAGCTCACCGAACGGGACGCCCTCGAGGCGCTGATGCTGCCGTCGGCCAACAACATCGCCCGTCAGCTGGCGATCTGGGACGCCGGCAGCGAAGCCGCGTTCGTCGCCAAGATGAACGCCGCCGCCGACTCGCTCGGCATGGACGACACCGAGTACACCGATCCCAGCGGTTTCCTGCCGACCACCGTGAGCACCGCCGCCGACCAGGTGGAACTCGCCCGGGCCGCGATCCGGATGCCGGTCTTCGCGGAGATCGTGGAGATGCGCGAGGCGACCATCCCGGTGGCCGGCACGATCTACAACTACAACGACATGCTCGGTGTCGAGGGTGTCTTCGGCATCAAGACCGGTTCCACCGACGAGGCCGGCGGCAACCTCGTCTTCGCGTCCCGCCTGAAGGTCGGCAAGCGCACACTCACCGTCGTCGGCGCGGTCTTCAACCAGCCCGGCGCGAACACTCCCGAGCAGCTCGACGAGGTGAACAAGCACGTCAAGAAGCTGCTGGCCGCGGTCCGCCGGACGGTGAAGGAGTACGAGTTGCTGCCGGCCGCGCCCGCCGGCGTGGTGCGGACCGCCTGGGGCGGCTCCACCACGGTGTCGCCCGCGGCACCTCTCACGGTGGTGGGCTGGCCAGGACTTGCGGTCCCGGTCCGGGTCACCACGACGGAGCCGGGCTCCGAGGTCACCGCGGGCGAGGCGGTGGGCCAGGTCGAGGCTTCGGGGGTACGGGTGGAGCTGCGCACCGACGCCGCCGTCGACCCGCCGTCCCCCTGGTGGAAGCTGACCCGGGTGGGTTGATCAGGCCTGGTCGCCGGCGGCGTCGGGCCGGCGTCGGGCGAGGTCGTCGAGGATGTCGGCGGTGGCGGAGGTGCCGAAGCGGGTCACCCCGACAGCGGCCATCGCCAGCACGGTGTCCAGGCTGCGGATCCCGCCGGACGCCTTGACCTGCACGGCTGCCGAGACGGCGGAACGCATCAGCGCCAGGTCGTCGACCGTGGCACCGGTCGGCGCGAAGCCGGTCGAGGTCTTCACGAACGCTGCGCCGGCCCGCTCGGCGGCCCCGCAGGCGGCCAGTTTCTGCTCGTCGGTGAGGTACGCCGTCTCCAGGATCACCTTGACGTGGGCCTCGCCGGCCGCCTTCACCACGGAGCCGATCTCGTTCTCCACCGACGCGATGTCGCCGGACCGCAGCCAGCCGATGTTCAGCACCATGTCGATCTCGGTGGCACCCTGGTCGACGGCGAGCTCGGTCTCGGCCACCTTGATCTGGGTCGCGCTGTCACCGTGCGGGAAGCCGATCACGGTGCCGATCCGCACGGTGGTGCCGTCCAGCAGGGCCACCGCTGCCGGCACGTCGCACGGGCGCACACAGACCGAGGCCACGTCGTACTTGGCCGCGACGGCGCAGCCGGCGCGCACGTCGTCGACGGTGAACTCGGGCCGCAGGATGGAGTGGTCGATCATCTTCGCGATCTGCGCGACGGTGAAGTTCATGCCAGCGACCGTACCTGTCTATACAGCCAATTGTCTAGACAGGTTGGGTCGGGCTGAGCCGGGTCTCGGTAGGGTGTGGCCATGCCCGACTTCGTGCCGCGCTACTTCCGCATCGGGCAGGCGCTTCGCGCACGGATCGCGCAGTCCCGCCCGCACGACCCGCTGCCCTCCGAGCCGGAACTGGCGCGCGAGTTCGGCGTGAGCCGGATGACCGCCCGGGCAGCCGTGACCCAGCTCGTCAACGACGGCCTGGTCTACCGCGCACCGGGCCGCGGCACGTTCGTCGCCGTGCCGGCGGGCCCGCGCCGGGCTGACAACCTGGTCCGGCTCAGTGAGGAGATCCGCAAGCAGGGCCGCAAGCCGTCGGCCCGGGTGCTGCTCGCCGAGCTGCGCACGCCCACCGCGGTCGAGGCCACCCGGCTGCGCCTGCGCGACGGCGACGTGGTCGCCATCCACCGGGTCCGCCTCGCCGACGACGAGCCGATCGCGGTCGAGCGCGCCGTCTACCCGGGCGCGCTGGCCGCCGTGCTCGACGCCGACCTCGCCACCTCGGTGCACGAGGCGATCGTCGCCCTCGGCCGGGTGCCGACCCGGGGCACGGCCACGCTCACCGCGCAGCCCGCCACCGACGAGGACGCCCGGGAACTGGGCGTTCCCGCCGGTTCCGCCCTGCTGGTCGAGGAGCGGCTGATCCTCGACGAGGCCGGCCGGCCGCTGGAGCTCAGCGAGTCCCGGTACGCGGGGGAGCGGTACCGCCTGGACGTCGCTTTCGGCGTGGAACCTGTCTGACATCTGTTTCGGCAGGTATCGCCGGCGTTAGTCTCCGGTGGACAGTTCGCCGGACGATCTCATCGGCTGAATGCCTTTTCGTTACCTGAACGAGCATTCATCGTCATGCGGTCTACCTACGCTCCGGCGGATCTACTTCATTCGGAGGACCTGTCTCGATGCGTCATCACATACGCAGCGTGGGTTCCGCCGGTCGGTCCCGCTCAGCACTGTCGACCCGACCTGGGTTGCGGGCTCTGGGCGCCACCGCCGTGGTTACCGCGCTCGGCCTTTCCCTCGCCGGTCCCGCCGTAGCGGCCACTGACGCGCCGTTCATCAGCGAGATCCACTACGACAACGCCGGCGCCGACAGCGGTGAGGCTGTCGAGATCGAGGCCCCGGCCGGGTTCGACCTGACCGGCTGGCAGATCGTCCTCTACAACGGCAGCGGCGGGGCCGCGTACCACACCGCCACGCTCAGCGGGGCCGTCCCGGCGTCCGGGGTGGTCGTCCGCAACTACCCGGCCGACGGGCTGCAGAACGGCTCGCCGGACGGCATCGCCCTGGTCAAGCCGGACGGTACGGTCGCCGAGTTCCTCACCTACGAGGGCACGTTCATCGCCGTCGGTGGCCCGGCCGCCGGTCAGGCCGGCACCGACATCGGCGTCGCCGAGACGACAAGCACGCCGATCGGCCAGTCGCTGCAGAAGATCGACGGAAAGTGGCAGGCACCGGCCGCCGGCACGTTCGGTTCGCGCAACACCAAGGCGACCGAGCCCGAGGAGCCGGAGGAGCCCGCCGAGGGCTGCACCACGGCCGTCACCCACACGATCGCCCAGGTGCAGGGCACCGGCACCGCCACCGGCCTGGCCGGGCAGACCGTCACGGTCGAGGGCGTCGTGACCGCCGACCACCGCACCGGTGGCTACAACGGCATCGCGATCCAGACCGCCGGTTCCGGCGGGGACCGCCCGGTCGCCGCGGGCACCGCGTCGGACGGCATCTTCGTCTACCTGACCTCCAACACCGCCAACCACCCGGCCGTCGCGATCGGTGACCAGGTCCGGGTCACCGGGTCGGTCAGCGAGTACAACGGTCTCACCCAGCTGAGCATCGCCGCCAAGGCCGGCGTCCAGGTCTGCGCCACCGGCACGGCCCTGCCGGCCCCGGTCGCGCTGACCCTCCCGCTCGACGCTGCGGCCCGCGAGTCGGCCGAGTCGATGCTCGTCGCCCCGGTCGGTGCCTACACCGTCTCGGACATCTACGACACCAACCGGTTCGGCGAGGTCGTGCTGGCCGCCGGTGACGAGCCGGCCCGGATCCCGACCGACGTGGCCCGCCCCGGCTCCGCGGCCGCCGCCAAGGTGAAGGCCGACAACACGGCCGGCCGGATCCTGCTGGACGACGCCCGGACCACGAACCTCACCTCGGCCGGCCTCGCCCCGCCGTACTTCTCCAAGGCCGAGCCGCTGCGCGTCGGCGACCAGGTGGAGAGCTTCGGGCCGGCGGTGCTGAGCTACGGCTTCGACGAGTGGCGCCTGCAGCCGGCCACGCCTGTCGACGCCGCCACCCCGGCCGCCTCGCGGACCACGTTCAAGCACACCAACGCGCGTACCGCCGCTCCGGCGAACGTCGGCGGCGACATCAAGGTCGCCAGCTTCAACGTGCTGAACTACTTCGTCCACTTCGGTGGCGAGGCCCGCGGCGCGACCGACCCGGCAGCCCTCGCGAAGCAGGAGGCGAAGATCGTCTCCGCGATCACCGCGATGGACGCCGACGTGATCGCCCTCATGGAGATCGAGAACTCGGTCCGGTTCGAGGACAACGACCCGCAGCTGGCCCTGAAGACGCTCGTCGGTGCGCTGAACACCGCCGAGGGCGCGGGCACCTGGGACTACGTCCGCACGCCGGCCGAGCTACCCGCTGCCACCCAGCAGGACTTCATCACCAGCGCGATCATCTACAAGCCGGCGTCGGCCACCCCGAAGGGTGCGTCCAAGTCGGTGAACGACGAGACGGTCTGGGGCAACGCCCGCGAGCCGATCGCGCAGACCTTCACGTCCGGCGCGATCGACTTCACCGTGGTGGCGAACCACTTCAAGTCCAAGAGCGCCTCGGTCGAGCCGACCGGCGACAACGTGGACACCGGTGACGGGCAGGGCGCCTACAACGGCGACCGGGTCCGGCAGGCGACCGCGCTCGCCACCTTCGTCGAGGGCCTCGGCACCGACAAGGTGATCCTGCTCGGCGACTTCAACGCGTACGGGCAGGAGGACCCGCTGCAGGTCCTCTACGACAGGGGCTGGTCGGACGCGCACACCACGTTCGCGCCGGACAAGTCGTCGTACGTCTTCGAGGGCGAGTCGGGTTCGCTCGACCACGCGCTCGTCACGTCGGAGTTCTCCAAGCGGATCACCGGCGTCGACATCTGGAACATCAACTCCGTCGAGTCGTTCGCCTTCCAGTACAACGGGTACGCGCCGTTCTACGCGGCGGACGCGTACCGTTCCAGCGACCACGACCCGGTCGTCGTCGGCCTGGAGACCGGTGCCGCCGGCCCGGTCGACCTCCAGCTGCTGAGCATCAACGACTTCCACGGCCGGCTCGAGGCGCCGTCCGCCGGCAACGGTGGCGCGGCCCAGCTCGTCGGGATGGTCGACCAGCTCCGTGCGGCGAACCCGAACACCGCGTGGATCTCGGCCGGTGACAACATCGGCGCGTCGACGTTCATCTCCGCGATCGACAACGACAACCCGACGATCGACGTGCTGAACTCCGGTGGCCTGGCCGTCTCCGCGGTCGGCAACCACGAGTTCGACAAGGGCCTGTCCGACCTGCTCGGCCGGGTCGAGGACCGGGCCGACTTCCCGTACCTCGCCGGCAACGTCTACAAGGGCGGCGAGCGGGTCCTGCCCGGTTACTCGGTGCAGAGCCTGGGCGGCGTGCGGGTCGGCTACATCGGGGTCGTCACCGAGCAGACCGGTTCGCTGGTCAGCCCGGACGGCATCGCCGGCGTCGAGTTCCGTGACCCGGTCGCCGAGGCGAACACCCTCGCGGGTCAGCTCTCCGACGGCAACGAGGCCAACGGCGAGGCGGACGTGCTGGTGCTGCTCGCCCACGAGGGTGCGGCCGAGACGAACATCGACTCCGCCGCTGCGCTGCAGAACGACGAGGTCTTCGGCGACTTCACCCGGGTGAGCGCCGAGATCGACGCCATCTTCAGCGGGCACACCCACCAGCCGTACGCGTTCCAGGTGCCCGTCCCCGGCACCGACCGGACCCGTCCGGTCATCCAGGCCGAGGACTACGGCCTGAAGTTGGGCAAGGCGGTGCTGACCTACGACCCGGCCACCAAGTCGGTCACCGGGTCCACTGCCGAGCTGCTGAACGTCACCGGCGGGCCGTCGAACCAGGCGGTCGCCGACATCGTGACGAAGGCCAAGGCCACCGCGACCGAGCTGGGCAAGGCCGAACTCGGCAAGATCACCGGGGATATCAAGCGGGCGTACAACGCCGCCGGCGCCGAGGACCGTGGCGCCGAGTCGGTGCTCGGCAACTTCATCGCGGACGTCCAGCTGAGCCAGACCAGCGAACCCGGCCGCGGTGGGGCGCAGATCGCCTTCATGAACCCGGGCGGGCTGCGGGCCGACCTGCTGTACGCGCCGGACGGCGTGATCACCTACTCCGAGGCGTTCGCCGTCCAGCCGTTCTCGAACGACGTGGTGACCCAGACGCTCACCGGCGCCGACATCAAGCAGGTGCTGGAGGAGCAGTGGCAGCCGGCGGGCGCGTCCCGGCCGGTGCTGCACCTGGGCTCGTCGAAGGGGCTCACCTACTCCTACGACGACAGCAAGCCGCGCGGTTCCAAGATCATCGCGTCGACGCTGAAGCTGAACGGCGTCGTGCTCGACCCGAACGGCACGTACCGCGTCACCTCGAACTCGTTCCTCGCCTCCGGCGGCGACAACTTCGCCACCCTCGGCACGGGCAAGAACAAGGTGACCACCGGCGACAACGACCTGACGATGCTGGTCAACTACTTCGCCGCGAACACGCCGATCACCGCCGACACCACCCCGCGCAGCACCGCCGGTGTGGCCGACACGACCGCTCCGGCGGGCACCTTCGGCCTCAACGCCGCGGCGCTCTGGCCGGGACAGTCGGTGACACTCACCCAGCTCTCGCTCACCGACGACGTCAGCGAAGCCGGGAAGATCAGCCGGGTGGTCGACTGGGGTGACGGCAGCGCGCCGCAGACCCTGACGGCCGGCGCGACAAGCGCCACCCACCGGTACGCGACGGCGGGCAACTGGACGGTGTCGGTCACACTCACCGACGAGGCGGGCAACACCGGTGCCGCCAGCTTCACCGGGCCGGCCACCGTCGCGGTCGCGGCGCAGGCCGGGAAGTACCAGCTGAACCCGAAACTGATCTGGGAGACCGAGTCGACCGATCTCGCCTTCTCCGGCGTGACAGGTGCGACCGAGCTGACGGTCGACTGGGGCGACGGCACGAGGACGAAGACCTCCGCGACCGCCGCGGGAGTCGCGCACGCGTACACCAAGCCCGGTTTCTTCCAGGTGAAGGTGACGCCGTCCAACGCCGCCGGGGCGGGCAAAACCGTCACGGCCGGTGTGGTGACCGTCCTGGCCGACTTCTTCCGGCCGGACGTCCGGCTCACCGAGCCGCGCAACGACGACCGGGCCTCGTCCTGGACGTCGGTGACCGGTACCGCCTACGACCTGGGCGCCGGTGTGGCAGACGTCGACGTCAAGCTGATCCAGGAGCGGTCCGGCAAGTGGCACTACTTCGCCGGCGGCACGTGGACGAAGGCGTCCTCGGAGCGCGACGCTGCCGCGAAAGCCCAGGTGCTCAGCACCATCCCGGACGCCAAGGGCGCCTGGAACGTGCCGGTCACCGGCGTCGCGAAGGGCACCCTGAAGATCACGTACTCGGCCTCGGACAAGGCGGGCAACACCTCGTCGTCCAAGACCTACAGCACGCGGATCGTCAAGTAACACCCTGAGGCAGAGGCCCCCACCGAGTTCGTCCCGGTGGGGGCCTCTGCTGTCTGGCTTGGCTTCGCAAGCCGGCTCTCTTTCGCGCTTCGCGACGATTCCCCGCGCTGGGCGATGACTCCTCCGCGCTTCGCACCGGTTTCTCCGCGTGGGCGCGGCCTTTGCGTTCCGCGAGCGATGCCGTCGCGCGACGTGGCTTTCGCTCTATCGGGTGCGGGCCCGCCGGATCCGGAAGGCCGCCGCGATCGCAGTCACGACCGCCCAGCCGGCCACCGCCGAAGCGGCGATCCACCAGCCGGCCAGGCCCAGCACCAGCGAGACCGCGGCCATCACGGCGGCGACGACGAAGAGCGGCAGAGCCGGGCGACCGGCCGAGGAGACGCTGAAGTTGCCGCCGCCCATCCGGGCACAGAAGTCCGGGTCCTCCCGCTGGAGTTGACGTTCCAGCTGCGCCAGCCGCCGGTTGTCCTCTTTGCTGAGCATGTCGCCACCTTCCGGTCAGCCCGCGCCGGGTAAAGCTTCGATCGAGATATAGCGATCCCGATCACAGCCATTGTTACCTCTTAGTTGCGTTTGTGATACGGCTCGGTGTGCCGATTTTTTCCGCCGGGCCGCCCCCGCGCACCGCTCCGGATCCGGTTTCACCGGAAAGATCAGAAAGGTACGGAACGGCGGAACCGGACCGGAGCCCGATGCCGCCGCAGCTGGCCGATAACGATCAGGCCAGGGTGGAGCGTCCCCGCAGCGTTGCCAGCGTGACCCGGCCTATGCCGTGCCCCGGCCGATGCCGCGCGACCCTTTGTCGTGCGTTCGCCCGCGACCTTTCTCGGCCGGCCGGACCGACATCACCGCCGGGAACCGTGCGGCAAGCCGCCGCGCGACGTCGGCCTCAGCTTCCACGCCGGCGTTGTCCCCGACGGCCGGTCTGGCGCGGCTGTCGTTCACGGTCGTTGAGGTGCTTGTTTCGCAGCCGCTGGTGACAGCTGGTTGGGTGTGGCTGTCATTGGTGGTTGTTGGGGTGCTTGTTTTGCAGCCGCTGGTGACAGCTGGTTGGGTGTGGCTGCCGTTGGTGGTTGTTGGGGTGCTTGTTTTGCAGCCGCTGGTGACAGCTGGTTCGGCCGGCTGTCGTTGGTGGTTGTTTGTGTGTTTGTTTGGCAGCCGCTGGTGACAGCTGGCTGTCGTCGGCGGTCGTTGAGAGCTTTCTCCGCAGCCACTCAGAGCGATCGTGATCCGGAGCTCGCCCGACGGCTCATCACGCCACCGTCCGCTGCGGCGTGGCCCCGCCGGTGGGGGTGGTCAGGTCGTAGACGGTGGTGGAACCGACCGTTTTGGCCGTGAAGGTGGCGGCGACCCACTCGCTGATCCGGGAGCTGTGGTTGCTGCCGCCGTTGCCACCGCCCCGGCTGAAACCGCCGCCGCTGACGAAGTAGTGGATACGGCCGTCGCTGACGTACTGCTGGAACTGCTCGAGAGTGGGCGACGGGTCGGTGCCGTTGAACCCGCCGATCGCCATCACCGGCTTCTCGGTCGCCAGCTGGTACCCGGAGGCGTTCTGCGAACCGATCGCGGCGGCCACCCAGGTGTACCGGTCGGCGTTCTCGGTCAGCAACGCCTTCATCTCGTCGCTGACCTGGGCCGCGTCGAGGAGACCGCCCATGCCGCGACCGCCCCGGGCCCCGCCGCCGTCCCGCCCGCCGCCACCGCGGCCGCCGCCGTTCGGGATGCCGCCGTTCTGGCCGTTCGCCGCGCCGCCCGTTCCGTCGCCACCAGCTCTGTCGCCGCCGGTTCCGTCGCCGCCAGGGACAGTGCCGCCCGGGAGAGTGCCGCCGGGCAGAGTGCCGCCTGGGAGAGTGCCGTCGGGCAGGGCGCCACCCGGGGAAGTGCCACCGGGCAGGGCGCCGCCCGGGAACCCGCCACCAGGGAATCCGCCCCGGCCGCCGCCCCGGCCGCGGCCCGGCCCGCCTCCGGACCCGCCGGAGACCGCCGGGCCGGCGGACGGGATCGAGCCGGTGTGCGGGTCGGCGGCGGTCTGCACCGCGTACGCCGCCGGCCCCGCCAGCGCTGAGACGGCCGCGACCGTGGCGGCGACCGCGGCGGCGACAAGGGCCGGCCGCCGGGTGAACCGGGCGGAGGCCACCACCGCGACCGCCGCCAGCAGGCCGCCGACCAGGACCGGCAGGCGCAGCCAGGGCAGGAAGCCGGAGCTGCGGGTCAGCAGGGTGTACGACCACCACGCCGTCACCGCGATAGCCGCACCGAGGGTGAGCGCCGCGAACAGGTTGCGCCGCCGCGCCCACAGCAGGGTCGTGCCCATCGCGACGACCGCGCCGATCGCCGGTGCCAGCGCGACGGTGTAGTACGCGTGGAAGATTCCCTGCATGAGGCTGAAGACGAGTCCGGTGACGAGCAGCCAGCCGCCCCAGACGAGCAGGCCGGCGCGGTGCAGGTCGGTCCGGGCCCGGCGGGCAGTGATCACCAGCCCGGCGATCAGGACGACGAGGGCGGCCGGCAGCAGCCAGGAGATCTGACCGCCCTGCGCGTCGGCGAACAGCCGCAGCAGGCCGCTCTCGCCCCACATGCCACCGCCTGCGCCGCCGCCACCTCCGACGCTGCCGGTCTCGGTGCCGTTGAGCCGGCCCAGGCCGTTGTAGCCGAGGGTGAGTTCGAGCAGGCTGTTGTTCTGCGAGCCGCCGATGTAGGGCCGCATCGACGCCGGCACGAGTTCGACGATCGCGATGTACCAGCCGGCCGAGACGACGAGCGCGACGAGCGCGAGCAGGAGCTGAACGAGGCGTTTGCCGAGCTTGGGCGGGCCGGCGATGAGGTAGGCGAGGCCGAACGCGGGCACCACGAGGAGCGCCTGGAGCATCTTGGCGAGGAAACCGAACCCGACGAACACGCCGGTCAACATGATCCACTTGGTGGAGCCGGTCTCGACGGCACGCAGGGTGGCGTACGCGCCGGCGACCATGAGCAGCACCAGCAGCGCGTCCGGGTTGTTGAAGCGGAACATCAGCACGGCGACCGGGGTGAGCGCGGAGATCGTCCCGGCGAGCAGGCCGGCGCCGGGGCCGTACGCGCGTCGCACGGTGGCGTAGAGCAGTCCCGTGGTGGCGACGCCGAGCAGCGCCTGCGGGACGAGGATGCTCCACGAGCTGAGGCCGAAAATCCGTACCGACAGCGCCATGATCCAGAGGGCGGCCGGCGTCTTGTCGACGGTTATCGCGTTCGCGGCGTCGGACGAGCCGTAGAAGAAAGCCTTCCAGCTCTCCGAGCCGGCCTGCACCGCGGCCGAGTAGAACGCGTTGGCCCAGCCCGATTCACCGAGCCCCCAGATGTAGAGGACCCCGGTCGCGACCAGGAGCGTGAGCAGGCAGGGCCGGATCCAGGCGGCATCGGTACGGCCGAGCAGCAGGCGTGCGGCACCGGTGCGGGCGGCCGGCGGGGCCGGCGTCCCGGTCTCCGGGGACGCCGGCTCGTCGACAACGGGCGGCAACGTCGAGGTCATCCAGGTATCTCCCCAGAACTGGACTGGCGGATTCGTACCCGGTGAACCTTCGGCGTCGGCGCTGTCGCGCCCTTGTGGCGAAGCTATGGGCCAGCTGTGAGTCCGAAGCGGACGCTCAGGCTGTGCGGCGCTTCGCGGACGCGGCGGCGAGTCGTTCCAGCACCGCCACTGTCGCGTCCCAGCCCATGCAGGCGTCGGTGACCGACTGCCCGTAGGTCATCTCCCCGCCGAGCTCCTGGCGCCCCGGCTCGATGAAGCTCTCCAGCATCACACCGCTGATCCCGTGCTGGCCGGCTTCGAGCTGCCCGGCCACGTCCTCGGCCACGAGCGGCTGGCGCAGGTGGTCCTTGTTGCTGTTGCCGTGCGAGCAGTCGATCACCAGGCGCTCGGGCAGGTCCGACTTGCGCAGCAGCTCCAGCGCGGACGCGACGTCGGCGGCGCTGTAGTTCGGCCGGCCGCCGCCACCGCGCAGCACCAGGTGACAGTCCGGGTTGCCGGTGGTGTGCAGGATCGCCGGGGTGCCGGAGTAGTCGATGCCGGGGAAGACGTGCGGCACCGCCGCGGCCTGAATCGCGTCGACGGCGGTGGAGACGCTGCCGTCGGGGCGGTTCTTCATGCCGATCGGCATCGACAGGCCCGAGGAGAGCTGCCGGTGCACCTGCGACTCGACGGTCCGCGCACCGATCGCGCCCCAGGCCACGGTGTCCGCGATGTACTGCGGCGTGATCGGGTCGAGGAACTCCACGGCGACCGGCAGGCCTCGCCCGACCACTTCGAGCAGCAGTTTGCGGGCCACCCGCAGGCCGGTGCCGACGTCGCCGGTGCCGTCCAGTGCCGGGTCCATGATCAGACCCTTCCAGCCGACCGTGGAACGCGGCTTCTCGAAGTAGACCCGCATCACGATCAGCAGGTCGTCGCTGAGCCGCTCGGCCTGCTTCTCCAGGAGCGAGGCGTATTCGCCGGCTGCCTCCGGGTCGTGCACCGAGCACGGCCCGACGACGACCAGCAGCCGCTGATCTCGGCCGTTCAGCACGTCTTCGACCTGCTTGCGGCCGGCCAGCACGGTGTCGTGCAACTCGGTGGTCAGCGGCAACTCGTGGTGCAGCAGCGCCGGGCTCATCAGCGGGACGACCTTCTCGATGCGCTGGTCGCGGACGCGCTGCACCTCAGGGGCGGTCATGGCGATTCTTCTCCTTCGCCGGCGCCACCGTCAGGCGTGAGCCGGCTTGCTCGTCGCAAACAAAAAGGCAGCGACGTCGTGTCGCTGCCTCGGCCGGCTCTGGCGGGTGTCTCAGGTCATGCGGTCATGGCCGAGGCACCGGCGCGAGCCGGCCTCGTAAACCAATAGAAAGACCACGTCTGAGACACGCCGCCAGCATAGCGGCCTCATCCCGCCGCGTGCAGTGCCTGCGGCTGTTGTTCAGCTGTTGGGACGACGGCGGAGGGGCCGAGCGGCAGCATCACGGTGAAGATCGTCTGCCCGGGACGGCTCTGCACGCCAACCTTGCCCCCGTGCGAGGTGACCACCGCGTGCACGATCGACAGGCCCAGGCCGGTGCTGCCGGCGGCCCGGGACCGCGAGCTGTCACCCCGGGCGAACCGCTCGAAGATCCGCGGCAGCAGGTCCGGCTGGATACCCGGCCCGTCGTCGCTCACCCGCAGCACGGCGGCGTCCGGCACCGCGCCGACCTGGACCGTCACGGTGGAGCCTTCCGGGGTGTGGGTGCGCGCGTTGGCCAGCAGGTTCGCGAGGACCTGGTGCAGCCGGGCGCCGTCACCGACCACCGTCACCGGTTCGTCCGGCAGGTCCAGCTGCCAGTAATGGCCGGGCCCGGCGGCGTGCGCGTCGCTCGTCGCGTCGACGGCCAGCATGGTCAGGTCCACCTCGTCCTGGGCGAGCGGCCGGCCGGCGTCCAGGCGGGCCAGCAGCAGCAGGTCCTCGACGAGCGTGGTCATCCGTTTCGCCTCCGACTCGACCCGGGTGAGCACGTGCGCGATCTCCTCCGGGACGGCCTGGCGGCTGCGGCGGCTCAGCTCGGCGTACCCGCGGATCGCGGCGAGCGGGGTACGCAGTTCGTGGCTGGCGTCGGCGACGAACTGGCGTACCTGCATCTCGCTGGCATGCCGGGCCTCCAGGGCGTTGCCGACGTGGTCGAGCAGCCGGTTGAGCGCGGCGCCCACCTGCCCCACCTCGGTGCGGGGGTCGGTGTCCGGCTCGGGCACCCGCTGCGCGAGCCGCACCTCGCCGCGGTCCAGGCGCAGTTCGGAGACGCGGGTCGCGGTGGCTGCCACGCGATCGAGAGGCTTGAGGGTACGGCGGACGATGAGCGCACCACCCCAGCCGGCGATCAGCAGCGACCCCAGGACGACGCCTCCGGTGAACATGGCGACGGTGACCAGGGTGTGGTTGACGTCCGCCAGGGGCAGCGCGGTGACCTGCACGACCGAGTCGTCCACCCGGCTGGTGGTCACCATCACGCGGTACTCGGCGGACTCGCCACCCACGTCGATGCCGACGTCGGTCTTCGCGCCGCCCACCGGCACCGCGCTGAGGGCGGACAGCGACGTGGCGGAGAGCTTGGCGTAGTAGTTGCTGCCGCGGAAGGTGTTCGACCTCTCGTCGGCCTCGAGGTACTGCACCAGGCCGCCGGCGCGGTAGGACGTGGAGCCGTCCGCGGCGACGTTGAGGAAGACCACGATCCAGCCGGGCTGTGCGGAGGCCGGGGGCTCGGCGAGGATCTCGTCGACGATCTCCGGCGGGATGGTGGCGGGGTCCTGGCCGCGGAATTGGAACGGGCCACCGCCGGCCATCTTCCTGGCCTCGTCGAGTTTCTGGTCCAGCTGGGTGTAGAGCGACTTGTGCAGGTAGATCTCGGCGGTGGTGCCGACGACCAGGCCCAGCACCGCCAGCAGGGCGATCATGATGGCGACCAGCCGGGTGCGCAGCGGCCACCCCGCCGGGCTGCGCCAGCGCGCGGGACGGGCCGGTGAGTCGGCGGCCATCTCAGTCGGCCGGCTTGAGCACGTAGCCGGCGCCGCGCATGGTGTGGATCATCGGGGCGCGGCCGGCGTCGATCTTCTTGCGCAGGTACGAGATGTAGAGCTCGACGACGTTGGCCTGGCCGCCGAAGTCGTAGTTCCACACCCGGTCCAGGATCTGTGGCTTGCTCAGCACCCGGCGCGGGTTGCGCATCAGGTAGCGCAGCAGCTCGAACTCGGTCGCGGTCAGGGTGATCAGGTCACCGGCGCGGCGTACCTCGTGCGAGTCCTCGTCCAGGGTGAGGTCACCGACGACCAGTTGCGAGTCGGTACGCATCGGCGCGTGCCCCATCCGCCGCATCAGCCCGCGCAGCCGGGCCACCACCTCCTCCAGGCTGAACGGCTTGGTGACGTAGTCGTCGCCGCCCGCGGTCAGCCCGGTGATCCGGTCCTCCACCGAGTCCTTCGCGGTGAGGAACAGCACCGGGACCTCGGGGGTCTCGCCGCGCAGCCGGCGCAGCACCTCCAGCCCGTCGATGTCGGGCAGCATCATGTCGAGGATGACGGCGTCGGGCCGGAACTCCCGGGCGGTCCGCACGGCGGTCATGCCGTCGCCGGCGCTGCGCACCTCCCAGCCCTCGTAGCGCAGGGCCATCGAAAGCAGCTCCGCCAGCGTGGGTTCGTCGTCCACCACCAGGACCCGGACCGGGGTCCCGTCGGCCCGCCGGAGGTCGGTGCCGGAGTCTGCGTTCGCCATCGTCATGCCCCCACTGTGCGCGGCGACGCTCGGCGCCGGCTTTCCGTTCGCTGTGTGCCAGCTGTGCGTGCGGGCACCTGTCGGTCACGGCGCCGCCGCCATGGTTTTCGGCATGACGGACCGGTCCCGTGAGGCGTTCGGGGGAGGACGGCGCGGCTGGGCCCGGGAAGCGCGCAAAAGTAACATACTGGGCGGGTGAGGCCTGAATCCAAGCTGCTCGCGATGTTGCTGCTCGCCGGAGGACTGGTCCTGCTGCTCCTGAGGCGGTGAGCCGGCCGGGAAGCGAGACGGTGAGCCGGCCGGGAAGCGAGGCGGTGAGAGCCGGCCGGGACGCGAGGCGGTGAAAGCCGGGCCGGGAACACTCGCCGTCGTCCCGATGTTGTGCGAGCGTTGGTCTCTGTCGGCGGCGCCGAGCGTGGGGAGCGTGACGTGGATCTTCTCGAGGAGTACCGCAGGGCAACCTTCTTCTTCGAGTCCGGTGACCCGCTCGGAGCCTCGAAGCTGCTGGAGCAGATCGTCGAGGCCGAGCCGCACAACACCGCGGTGCGTCAGCTGCTGGCCCGGGCCTACTTCAACTCGGCGCAGCTGAACGGCGCGGAGACGCAGCTCCGGGCGCTCATCGAGCACGACCCGTCGGACCACTACGCGCACCACGTGCTCGGCCGGACCCTGGAACGGGCCGGCCGGTTCCGGGAGGCGTTGCCGCACCTGCGCCTGGCCGCGGCGATGAAGACGCAGCCCGATTACCAGGAAGCACTGCGCCGGGTCGAGACCTGGCTCGGTAAGAACGACGCCGCGTAGGGTCTCGATCGTGAAGCTGAAACTGGACCTGCACGACATCTTCAACAAGGGCCACGAGATCGACCGTGCCCTGCGAGGTGTCATCGACGAGGCCATCCAGAAGAAGGCCTCGTCCGTCGAGATCATCCCTGGGAAGGGAAGCGGAGCCCTGAAGAAGAAGGTGCTCCGCTTCCTCGACCAGAAAGAGATCAAGCAGCTCTACCACCGGGTGGAGAAGGACGGCGACAACTGGGGCCGGCTCTTCGTGCACTTCCGGCACGACGCACCGACCGGCCGCCGGGGCCGGGGCCGCTGACGCCTCAGAGGGTGTAGGTCTTGGCGACCGCCACCATCTCGCTGCTGTGCGAGCCCTGCACGCCGACCCCTGGCGGCCGTGGCCGGAACCCCGGCACCGCCGCCACGTCGTCGGTCGCGTCCATCACCCGGAACGTGACGGGTGCGGTTCCGCGTACCGTCAGGGTGATCTCGACCCCCTCGACCGGCGGCGCGTGGAAGACCAGGCCGAAGCCCCAGCCGTCGCCGGCGGCGCCGGTGGGGGCGATCGCCTGACCGCCGGCGGTGGCCGCCGTGACCGATGTCTGCGCCGCGACGTGCAGCGTGACGAACCGGGCCGCGCGCTGCGGCCTGAGCAGCAGCCGTAGCGTCCGGTCCGGCCCGGCGGCGGTCTGCCCGGCGAGGGTGAGTTGCGGCGCGGGCAGGTCCGGCCAGGCCGGCGCCGGGCCGGTGCGCAACTTCTCGGCGCCGAAGGCCGGCAGCGACGCGGTGACCGGGGCGGCGTCCCCGGTCACGTACTGCGCCGTCCAGTCCTGCGGCTCGGCCTCCTCGCTCAGCCAGCGCGCCGTCGCCGTGTCGGCGTCGAGGGCGTACATCAGATGGGTGAGCGACGGGTGCTCGGCGTCGAAGCGGTCGACGGCCAGGCCGGTCGCGGTGCAGGCCAGCGCGGCGACCAGGGCGAGCGCGGTGGGCGCCGCACCGAGCCGGCGGGCCCGCAGCGCCGCCAGGCCGCGGGCGCCACCGGCCGCCGGGTGGATCAGGTCGGCGACGGGCAGCAGCGCCAGCGCGAGCAGCACCGTCAGGAACGCACCGACCCCGGCCATCGGCATACCCAGCGCCGGGGCGAGCATCAGCACCGTGGGCAGCAGGATCACCACCGCGACCACGCCACCGGCGGTGATCGCGGCGACCGCGGCGGGCGGCCGGACGTGGATCGCCAGCAGCGCGGCGAGGGCGCCGGCCAGCGCCGGCAGGGTGACCAGATAGGCGCCGCCGGGCGTGACCGCCGCCAGCACCAGGCCCAGCACGGCCAGCCAGCCGAAACCGGCCACCGCGAGCGCGGCCGGGCCGATCCGGCGGCGCAGCAGCGCGTACCAGGCCAGGACGGTGCAGGTGGCGAGAGCGATCACCGCGAGGCGGTACCACAGTGGACGGTACGGGTCGATCGGCAGCCCGCCGTACTCCGGGCGGATCACCGTGAGCAGCGCCCACAACCCCTGCGCGAGGGCCGGTGCCACCACGATCGGGATCAGCGTGAGCCCGGCCGCCGCGGCCATCCGCCGGCCGGTGGCGCGGCCCTGCCGGCGCAGCGCGAAGGCCAGCGCCGCGACGGCGATTAGGGCCAGTGCGGCGAGCGGCGCGACCAGCGCACCCGGGTACCGCACCAGCAGGCCGGGCACCGGGAAGTAGGTGGCGTCACCGCCCTCGCCGATCCCGGTCAGGTCCCGGCCGCCCAGTTCCCGGACGGCCGCGAGCAGGTTGTCGCCGTGGTGCTGGAGGCTGTCCCGGTTCATCGACTCGGGCGTGTCGGTCGGCGCGTGGTAGACGGCGGCACCGTCGATGTACGCCGAGTTCATCCCGAGGAACCCGTCGGCCAGGAACGGCGTGAAGTCGGTGTCGTTCGGCAGCAGCCGGTAGATCTCCACCGCGAACGACGTGCCGACCGGGTACGGCACCTGCCCGTACGCCTCGATCAGCCGCCCGTTGCCCGCCGAGGTCTCGAACATGATCGCCGGGCCGTCGCTGCCGCGCGCCTCCAGGTTCAGCACCACACCGCCGTCGCGCGCCAGCGGGTCCTGGTCGACGAACGCCTTCGCCCCGCAGAGGCAGGCCTCCTCGGCGTCGGTCAGCACCAGCACCACGTCGTTGCGCAGCTTCACGCCGGTGCTGGTCAGGGCGCGGGCCGTCTCCAGGATCGCGGCGGTGCCGGCGGCGTCGTCGTTGCCGCCCGGACTGACCTGTGCCGAGTCGTAGTGCGCGACCAGGAAGATCCGCCCGGTGGACCCGGTGCCGGGGATCAGTGTGACCACGTTGCGGACCCGGGCCAGCCCGGTGCCGCCGGCGCTCGACGACAGCGTGCCGCCCTGGACCGACACGGTGTCCTGCGTCCGGGGGGTCAGTCCCAGGCCGCGCAAGGTCTCGATCAGGTGGTCGTGCACCCGCTGGTTGGCCGCGCTGCCAGCCGGGTGCGGCGTCGCGGCGATCGTGCGGACCTGCTGGAAGGCGCGCTCGGCGCTGAAGTCGCCGGCCGGGGCCGAGGCCTGTCGCGCGGCGGGCGGCCGGATCGCTCCGACCGCGAAGAACCCGGCCAGGGCCAGGACGGCCAGGGCCGCCGCGGCGGCGATCCCGCGGCGTGCCGGACGGGTGAGAGCGAAGTCACGAGCGGGCCGGCCGGGCTCCGTGGGATGCATGGATGACATCTAAGCCCGCGGAGGTGCCGGCTGGGTACCCCGAAGATCCATTCCCGCGTGCAATAGCGTGGACCGGTGACTACTCCGCTCGACCCGGCCGCCGTGATCGCGGAATTCATCGACGCGGTGTCCCCGTACAACCCGCATCCGGACGCCGCTCCCGTCGCCGTCCTCGGCGTGCGTACCGCGCTCGGCGAGGACGTATTCACTCTGAGTGATCACGTGGTGCGCGCGCTGTGCAAAGCCTTGGTGTCCTACCGGGATCCGGAGGATCGCGGTAACTGCGTCGGCTGCGGTGGCCGGCACCTCGACGAGAACCTGCACTGCCGCGACTGCGGCAGGTTGCACGGCATCCTCGGCCAGGTGATCGCCGAGCACGCCCGCCGGGTGGCGGCCGACAACGGGGGCACCCCGCCGGCGGAGCAGCCGTGAGCGCAGGTCACGAGGTGATGACGCGAGTTGTGGTCGCGCGCCGGGTGGTACACGATTTGCGGGTCACCTATGCGTCGAGTGGGGAATCGGAATGACGGAGCGGTCGCTCGCGCCCTCGAGGTACGCGGCGGACCAGCTGGAGCGGTTGCGGATCCTGCTCGTCGAGGACGACGAGGGCGACGCCTTCCTCGTGCGTGAGCTGCTCGAGGAGGCCGAGGCACCCTTCCAGCTGACGGTCGCCAGCACCCTGCGCGAGGCGCGGGAGTCACTGACCGGTGTCGAGTGCGTGCTGCTCGACCTGGGCCTGCCGGACGCCGAAGGCATCGACGGGCTGCGCAAGCTGCTCGCGGTCGCCGGCAGCGCGGCGGTCTGCGTGCTCACCGGGCGTTCGGACGAGCACCTCGGTGTGCAGGCGGTCGCCGAGGGCGCCCAGGACTACCTGGTCAAGGGCCAGGTCGACGGGGTTCTGCTGATCCGGTCCCTGCGGTACGCGGTCGAGCGCAAACGCGCCGACGAGAACGCCCGCCGGCTGCGCGAGGTGGAGCTGCTCCAGGCCGAGTCGGCCCGTCTCGAGCGGGGCCTGCTGCCGCAGCCGCTGATGCAGACCTCCGAGGTCGCGGTGGAGACGTTCTACCGTTCCGGGCGGGCGCTGGGCCTGCTCGGCGGCGACTTCTTCGACGCGGTGCAGATCGGCGCCAACCGGCTGCACGTGATCGTCGGTGACGTCTGCGGGCACGGCGTCGACGAGGCCGCCCTCGGTGTCGAGCTCCGGGTGGCGTGGCGGGCGCTGGTGCTCGCCGGTGTCCCGGAGGAGCACGTGCTCGCCTCCCTGGAGCAGGTGCTGATGTCGGAGCGCCGGGCCCGCGAGGTGTTCGCCACGGTGGCGGCGGTCAGCATCGACCTGCCGGCGAACCGGGCGACCGTGCGGCTGGCCGGCCACCCGCCTCCCGTTCTGCTCTCCGGTGGGCGGGCCCAGCCGGTGGCCGCGCGTACCGGCATCGTGCTCGGGGTACGTCCGACCCCGACACCCGCGACGGAGTTGGAGTTCCCCAGCGATGACTGGTCACTGCTGATGTATACGGACGGCCTCATCGAGGGACGGGTCGGCGCCGGCAACGAGCGCCTCGACGTCGACGGCCTGTGCAAGCTGCTGGACGAGCCGGCCGCCCGGGCGGTGCCGCTGCCCGGCCTGCCGCCGTGGCTGGTGAGCCGCGCCGACGAGGACAACGGCGGGCCGCTCACCGACGACGTCGCGATGCTGCTGATCTCCCGGGGTGGTGGACGGTGAGCCTGTTCGACGCGCGCAGCTGGACGTTGCGCGGCCGCATCGTCGCGCTGTGCGCCGCGGTCGGCGTGCTGCTCGGCGCGCTCGGCGTCTTCGCGGCGCTCACCGCGGCGGCCAACAACCGGCAGGTCGACGACGTGCTGAACCGGGCGAGCCCGATGCGGGCCGCGGGCGAGACGCTCAACACCGCCCTGGTCGACCAGGAGACCGGCATCCGCGGGTTCGCCATCACCGGCGAGGACCGCAACCTCCGGCCCTACGAGACCGGCCTCGCCGACCAGCAACGGGAGATCGCCCGCATCCAGGGCCTGCTGAAACCCGGCGACGACGAGATCCGCAACGCCCTGGCGACGGTGCAGGCACGGGCCGAGACGTGGCGGGCCGACGTGGCCGAGCCGATCATCCGGACCGTGCGCGAGCAGGGTCCGTCCGCCGGGCGCGGGCTGGTCGAGGCCTCGGACACCACGGAGTTCGACGCGGTGCGCCAGTCGGTCGCCGAAATGCAGTCGCACATCCAGGTGCTGCGGGCGGCCTCGGCGGTAGCGGCCCGGGACTCCAGCCGGACCCTGGTCTACATCGAGATCGCCGCCGCCGTGATCATCGTGCTGACCGGCGCGTTCCTGCTGTTCCTGCTCGACCGGCTGGTCAGCCGGCCGATCACCGACCTGGCGGACCAGGTGCGCCGGGTGGCGGCCGGCGACTACGACCGGCACATCGTCAGTGAGGGCGGCTCGTCCGACCTGGTGGCGCTGGCCAACGACGTCGACCGGATGCGCCAGCAGATCGCCAGCGAACTGACCGAGGTACGCGACGCCCGCAGCCACATCGAGTGGGTGAACGCGCAGCTCAAGAACCAGGCCGAGGAGCTCACCCGATCCAACCGGGACCTCGAGCAGTTCGCCTACGTCGCCTCGCACGACCTGCAGGAGCCGCTGCGCAAGGTGGCCAGCTTCTGCCAGCTGCTCCAGCGCCGTTACGCCGGCCAGATGGACGAGCGGGCCGACCAGTACATCGGGTTCGCCGTGGACGGCGCCCAGCGCATGCAACGGCTGATCAACGACCTGCTGGCGTTCTCCCGGATCGGCCGGCTCACCAGCGGGTTCACCGAGGTCGACCTGAACAAGATCCTGGCCGACGCGAAGTCGCAGCTGGAGGCCCGGGCCGGCGAGGACGCCGAGATCACCTGGCCGGAGATGCCCACAGTGGAGGGCGAGGAGCCGCTGCTCACCACGCTCTTCATCAACCTGATCGGCAACTCGCTGAAGTTCCGCCGGCCGGACGTGCCGCCCGTGGTGCGGATAACCGTGGAGCGTGACGGCGGCGAATGGCAGATCAACGTCCGGGACAACGGGATCGGCATCGAGGCCGAGTTCGCCGACAAGGTGTTCGTGATCTTCCAGCGGCTGCACGCGCGTGACGCGTACGAGGGGACCGGCATCGGACTGGCGATCGTGAAAAAGATCGTCGAATACCATGGCGGGCGGGTCTGGCTGGATGTCGACGTGCCGGAGGGCGCGTCGATCTACTTCACGCTGCCGGTGCTGCCCGGTACGGACGACCCCGAGCAGCAGCATGACGGCGCGCGAGAGGTGGTGGATGCATGAGCATCACGAGGGAGAACGGCACACCGATCGAGGTCCTCCTCGTCGAGGACGACCCCGGTGACGTCCTGATGACGCAGGAGGCGTTCGAGGAGCACAAGGTCCGCAACCGGCTCACCGTGGTCCAGGACGGGTCGGAGGCGCTGGCCTACCTGCGCCGCGAGGGGCAGTACGCGGACGCGGTCCGCCCGGACCTGATCCTGCTCGACCTGAACCTGCCGAAGCGGGACGGCCGCGAGGTGCTCGAGGAGATCAAGAAGGACGACGAGCTGGGCCGGATCCCGGTCGTCGTGCTGACCACCTCCTCGGCCGACGAGGACATTTTGCGCAGCTACCAGCTGCACGCGAACGCGTACGTCACCAAGCCGGTGGACTTCGAGCGCTTCATCGCGGTGATCCGCCAGATCGACGAGTTCTTCGTCAGCGTCGTGAAGTTGCCGCCGCGTGCTTGATCAGGTCGCCGAACTCATCCGCGAGGTCGCGCACACCGTCGTCCTGCCGCGCTTCAAGCACCTGGCCGAGGGCGAGGTGCTCGAGAAGGCACCCGGCGACCTGGTCACCATCGCCGACCAGGAGTCGGAGCGGGCGCTGACCCGCGGCCTGACCGCGCTGCTGCCCGGTTCCCTGGTGGTCGGCGAGGAGGCGGTCGCGGCCGACCCGGCAGTCCGTGACCGGCTCGGTTCCGAAGGCGCCGTCTGGATCGTGGATCCGGTCGACGGCACCAACAACTTCGCCGCCGGGCGGACACCGTTCTGCGTGATGGTCGCGCTGGTCCGCGACGGTGAGCCGCAGGCCGCGTGGATCCTCGACGTGGTCGGTGACCACCTGACGGTGGCCGAGGCCGGTTCGGGCGCCTACCGCGACGGGGTCCGGGTGAAGACCCGGGCCGACGATCCGGGCGCGGCCGGCCTGCACGGCGTGATCTCGCACAAGTACTACCCCGACGACCTGCGGGACCCGATCCTGGCGAACGCGACCGGTCTGGGCGGGCACACCCAGGGGCGGCACTGCGCGGGGTACGAGTACCCGGCCGTCGCGACCGATGAGCAGCAGTTCGCCATGTTCTGGCGCATCCTGCCCTGGGACCACGTGCCCGGCTCGCTGATCGTCCGGGAGGCCGGCGGCACCGTGCGGCACTGGGACGGCTCGGCCTACCTGCCGACGAACCGCAGACGTGGCCTGCTGGTCGCCGCGAACGACGAGATCTGGGAGACGGTGCGCGACACCCTCTTCCCGGACGGCGCGCCAGAAACCCCCGAGGGTTAGGGTCGGCGCGTGTCCTCGTACCTCGATCAGCTCTTCGGTCTCGGCGGGCGCCTCGCGGTGGTGACCGGCGGCAGTTCCGGGATCGGCCGGGAGATCGCGCTCGCTCTGGGTCGCGCCGGTGCGCGCGTGGTGCTGGTGGCCCGGCGCGAGGCCCCGATGGCCGAGGTCGTCGCGGAGCTGCGCACGCACGGCGTGCAGGCCGGGGCGGTCACCGCCGATCTCGCGGTGCGCGCGGCGGTCAAGGTCGCCGCAGCCAAGATCATCGAGGAGTACGGGGAACCCGACGTCCTGGTCAACTCGGCAGCCGTCAACATCCGCCCGCACCTGGCGCAGCTGACCGAGGACGACTGGGACCTCACGATCGAGGCCAACCTGACCGCGCCGTTCCTGCTCGGGCAGGCGTTCGCCCCGGCGATGGCCCGGCGCGGCTGGGGCCGGATCATCAACGTCGTCTCGCAGCAGGCGTTCCGGGCCTACGGCAACAGTGGCGCCTACGGCGCGGCCAAGGCCGGCCTGGTCGGGCTGACCCGCTCGCAGGCCGAGGCGTGGTCCCGGCAGGGCGTCTGCTGCAACGCGATAGCACCCGGTGTGGTGCACACACCACTCACCGAAGAGGTGTTCTCGGATCCCACGAAAGTGGCCGCACACGCCGCTCGCACCATGATCGGGCGCAACGGCCTGCCGGTGGATTTCGCCGGATGCGCGGTTTTCCTGGCAAGCGACGCAGCTCAGGCGGTCACCGGTCAGACACTCTTCGTCGACGGTGGATACTCGGCCACCTGATCGACAGCACTCTCTCCAGGTCCGGCGGGGTAAAGTACCGGCGCTCACGACTTGGAGGTATCCGTGTCGGCCAGATTTCCGCGCCGGTGCACCGCTCTGCTCGCCCTGTTGACCGCCGCCGCCGCGGTGATCCTCGCCGTGCCGTCCCCGGCCGCTGCCGACCCCGACGACGAGGGCGGCAGCAAGAAGCTGCGCAACGCCCTCGCGACCGCGGCGAAGGGGTACGACCAGGCCAAGACCAAGCTGGCGGCCTCGAAGAAGCGGCAGGCGCAGCTCGCCGTCCGGCTCAAGGAGTCGGAGACGAAGGCCGCCGCGATGACGAAGCAGGTCAACGAGCTGGCGAACCGCTCCTACCAGGTGGGCCGGATCAGCACCGTGACGATGCTGCTCAACAGCAGCTCGCCGGACGGCTTCATGGAACGGGTGCAGAGCCTCGACATGCTCGCCCAGGTGGACAGTGGCCTGCTCGCCGACTACCGCGACGAGGTGGCGACGGCGAAACGGGCCAAGGTCGCGCTGGACACCGAGGTCAAGGAGCAGAAGAAGCAGGTCAGCCTGATGGCCCGGAAGAAGAAGGAGGCCGAGCTGGCCCTGGCCGAGGTGGGCGGTGGCGCGGCCGGCGGCTTCGTCGACGCGAACTCCCCGGCCGCGCGACCGGCGCCGCGCAACTCCGACGGCTCCTGGCCCAAGGAGTCCTGCACGGTCAAGGACCCCACCTCCGGCGGCTGCATCACGCCGCGGACCCTGCACGCCTACCAGGAGTCGCGGTCCGACGGGTTCAAGCGCTACACGGTCTGCTACAGCGCGCGGGCGTCCGGCGAACACCCCAAGGGCCGGGCCTGCGACTTCTCCGCGGCCTCCGGCGGCTTCGAGAACAAGGCGGCCACCGGCGGGGACAAGGCGTACGGTGACCGGCTGGCCGCGTACTACGTGAAGAACGCGAGCAAACTCGGCGTGATGTATGTGATCTGGTACCGGGAGATCTGGATGCCCAGCACCGGCTGGCGGGCCTACAGTGCGGGCGGGGGACCGGCCGCGGTGCACACCAACCACGTGCACCTGTCCATGCTCTGAGTTGCTTTTGCGTACCCTTTCGGTGGGAACCGAAAGTGCGGCTACAGCGTTCCGATGAGGTACGGGCCAGCACCGTGACCGCAGATCGGAGCCGTATGGACCACCACCGGTGGATGAGCCGCGCCGTCGACCTGGCGCACCGTTGTCCCCGCTCCGAGACCGCCTTCGCGGTCGGAGCGGTGATCGTCGACGCGTCCGGCCGGGAGATCGCCGCCGGGTTCTCCCGCGACGACGACCCCCGCGTGCACGCCGAGGAGTCGGCGCTGCTCAAGGTGGCTGGTGACCCCCGGCTCCGCGGCGCCACGATCTACAGCACCCTGGAGCCGTGCTCGGAACGGGCCAGCCGCCCGCACGCCACCTGCACCAGCCTGATCGTTGCCGCCGGCATCCCGCGCGTCGTGATCGCCTGGCGCGAGCCGGACATCTTCGTGCACTGCGAGGGCGTGTCCATGCTGCGGGCGGCCGGGGTCGAGGTCCTCGAGCTGCCGGAGTTCGCGCTCGGCGCCCAGGAGCCGAACCTGCACCTCGGCGTCCTGGCCGCCGCCCGGCGCAGGTAAATCGCCCGGTAGCATCCGCTCGGTGGAAACCCCGCCGCGCGCCCTGCCCTCGGCCCTCGCCTCCGCCCTGGCCTTCGGGTCCAGCGGAGCCGTCCTCGTCCTGGAGATCGTCGCGCTGCGCCTCGTCGGGCCGTACGTGGGCGTCACCCTCCAGGTGAGCAGCTCGGTGATCGGGGTCGCGCTGGCCGCGATCGCCTACGGCGCATGGCTCGGCGGGCGTCTCGCCGACCGCTACGATCCGCGCGCCCTGCTCGCCCCCGCGCTCATTCTCGGGGCCATCGGCACCGCCGTCACCCTGCCGCTGGTCAGGTGGGGTGGCGAACTGCTGCGTGGCGGCGCCGCGCCGGCCGTGCTGATGCTCGCCGCGCTGGCGATCTTCCTGCCCGCGTTCGTGCTCTCCACGATCGCCCCGATGGTGGTCAAACTTCAGCTCGGCGACCTGCGGCGGGCCGGCAGCGTGGTCGGCCGGCTCTCCAGCATCGGCACCCTCGGCGCGATCACCGCGACCCTGGTGACCGGGTTCGTCTTCGTCGCCGCGATGCCGAGCAGCGTGATCGTGCTCAGCCTCGCCGTGCTGCTCGCGGTCAGCGGCCTCGTTCTCGGCTGGTGGCTGCGCCGCGACATGCCGGGCTCGCCCAAGGTCCGGGCGGCCCTCGCGGCGGTCGGCCTGGTCGGTGCCGGGCTCGGCGCGACGTCCCCGACGCCGTGCGACGTGGAGACGGCCTACCACTGCGCCCAGGTGGAGGCCGACCCGGCACGACCCGGCGGGCAGACCCTGGTCCTCAACTCGGCCCGCCACTCGTACGTCGACCTCAACGACCCGCGTTACCTGGAATTCGAGTACGTCCAGTGGATCGGTGCCGTCTCCGACGTGGCCCGGCCCGCCGGCACCGCGGTGGACGCCCTGCACATCGGCGGCGGTGGCTTCACCCTGCCCGGCTATCTGCGGGACACCCGGCCGGGCAGCGACCAGGTCGTGCTGGAACTCGACGGCGGCCTGGTCGACCTGGACCGGGAGAAACTGGGCCTGGTCACCGGGCCGGACCTGCGGGTCCGGGTGGGTGATGCCCGGGTCGGCCTGGCCGAGCAGTCCGACGCGGCGTACGACCTGGTCGTGGGGGACGCGTTCGGTCATCTGGTGGTGCCGTGGCACCTGGCGACCCGGGAGATGGCGGCCGATGTGGCGCGGGTGCTGCGGACCGACGGCATCTACGCGCAGAACGTCATCGACTACCCGCCGAACCGTTTCATCCGCGCCGAGGTGGCGACGGTGGCGGCCGCGCTCCCGCACGTCGCGCTTATCGCCCCGCCGGAGGCGCTCGCGGGGGAGCAGGGCGCGAACCTGGTGATCCTGGCGTCCAAGAGCCCCCTACCGCTGGAGGCGATCCGCACCCGGCTGGCCACGGTCCGCGAGCCGGTGACGCTGCTGTCCGGCGCCGAGCTGACGGCCTTCGTCGGCGACGCCCGGGTACTGACCGACGACTACGCCCCGGTCGACCAGCTCCTGGCCGGCTGACGCGCCCGCCGTACCCCGCCGCCTGGATCTTCGAGGATCGGCGGCGACTGGGGCCGATTCGCGGGTTTAAGAACGGGTTTTTGTGTGCGGCACCGGACGGCTCATCAGTCGGGCGAGAATCGGCCCATGGGGCGAACGGAGCGAACCGGTCAGGACGAATCGCTCCGGATCGCCGGCCGGTACCGCCTGATCGAAAAACTCGGCGCCGGGGGCATGTCGGTCGTCTGGCGCGGCTACGACGAGACGCTGGGCCGCGACGTGGCGGTGAAAGTCCTGTCGCCGCGGCTCGCCGAGGACCGTACCTTCCGTGACCGGTTGCGGCAGGAAGCCCTCGCCGCCGCCCGGCTGTGCCACCCGCACATCACCGGGATCCACGACTTCGGCGAGGCCCGGATCTCGGAGCGGCTCACCGTGCCGTTCGTGGTGATGGAGCTCAACGACGGCGAGTCGCTCGGCGCGCGGATCGGGCGGCAGGGTTCGCTGGAGTGGCAGGAAGCCGTGATGATCGCCGCCGAGGTCGCGTCGGCGCTGGCCACCGCACACTCCCGCGGCGTGGTGCACCGCGACGTCACCCCGGCGAACGTGATGCTGACCGGTGCCGGTGCGAAAGTCGTCGACTTCGGCATCTCCGCGGTGGTGGGGCAGCGGGACGCCGCACCGGACGGCAGCCTGCTCGGCACACCCGCGTACCTCGCCCCGGAGCGCCTCGGCGGCGCCTCCGTCTCACCGGCCACCGACGTGTACGCCCTCGGCCTGCTCCTCTACCGCGCACTCACCGGCCGGATGCCGTGGCCGGCCGAGAACACCGCCGAAGCGCTGCGGGCCCACCTCTACTCCGACCCGGAACCCGTACCCGAACTGCCCGGCATGCCCGCCGCCGTGGCCGACATGTGCCTGCGCTGCCTCGCCAAGAACCCGGCCGACCGCCCCGGCGCCGCCGAGATCGCCCGTTCGCTCTCCGCCACCCTCGGACTGCGGCCGATCATCCCGCCGCTGCGGTCCGGCGAGGGCCCCATCGTCCCCGGAGCCCGAGCCGTCGTCCCGGTCCCGCCGATCCGGCCGGCCGGCCGGGCCAGGCACCTGCGTCTGCGGGCCGGGCTGCGGATCGGCACGGCGCTCCGGATGGGCGGGGTACGCCCGCTCGGCGGTGGCCTCTTCCTCGGCGGCCTCGTCCCGCGGCCGTCGCCCGGGTTCCTCTCCGTCCGCCGGTCCCGGGGCTTCTCGCTGGCCGCCCTCGCCACCGCCGTGCTGCTCGGCTCGACCATGCTGAGCTGGACCAACCGCGAACAGACCGGCGAGGCGGAGACGACACACGCCACGGCAGCCGGTGCGGCGGGCGCGGCGGTCGGCGGCTCCGCCCGGAGCACGCCGCGCGGCAGGTGCTCGGTGCGGTACGAGGTCCGGCGCGACTCCGGCGCCGACTTCGAGGCCCGGCTCACCGTGGTGACCACCGCCGCCGACAACGCCCGCTGGCGGGCCGAGTTCCGATACCCCGGCAGTCAGCGGCTGGCCCCGGCGTCGCAGGCGATCAGCCAGCAAGGCCGCCGCGTCGTGGTCAACGGCAAGGGCCGGTCCAAGTCGGTGCTGCTGCAGGGCGGCTACCGGGAACGGAACCCGCTGCCGCTGTCGTTCGCCGTGGACGGCCTGCCCTGCCGTGCCGAGGTGCTGGGCACCGTCAACCCGGCCCCCGTCAAGAACAACTCGGTGCGCGCCAGCACCACCGCCGAACCACCGGCCCGAACCGGGAAACGCAAACGGGTGCCACAGCGCCGCGCCGGCGTACGCAAACCTGCCCCGCCCCAGGCCACGCCCGAGGCGACCCTGCCGCCCGCGGCCAAGCGTGGCGCCGGCTTCTCGCTGGCCCTGCCCCGGTAGCGCCCCACCGCAGGCCATAGGGTCGAGGCATGACTCGACTCGCAGTGGTCACCGGCGGCGGGACCGGCATCGGCAAGGCGACGGCGGGGATGCTCGCCGGCGAAGGCTACGACGTGATCATCGTGGGGCGGCGGGCCGGCGTACTCGCCGACGCGGTCACCTGGATCGGCCCGCAGGCCGTCGCCGTCACCGCCGACGTCTCCGACCCGGCGCAGGTGCCCGCGGTCGTCGAGGCGGTCGGTGACCGGCCCGTCGACGTGCTCGTCAACAACGCCGGAGCGTTCCTCGCCCACGACGAGACCACCCTGGCCGGCGTCGCCGAGCGCTGGCGGGCCAACCTCGACTCGAACGTGCTCACCGCCGTACTGATGACCACCGCCCTGCTGCCCCGCCTGCGCCGCCCCGGCGGCAAAATCATCCTGACCAGCTCGATCGCGGCTCAGCGAGGCGGCGGCGGGCCCTACTCGGCGGCCAAGGCGGCACTGCACGGGTACGCTCTCGACCTCGCCACCAGCCTCGGCGCGGACGGGATCACGGCCAATGTGATAGCCCCCGGCTACGTCACGGACAGCGAGTTCTTCGCCGGCCGGATGACCCCCGAAGGTCATCAGAAGCGCGTCGACGCGACCCTCGTCAAACGCGCCGGCGTGCCGTCCGACATCGCCGAGGCGGTCCGCTGGCTGGTCGGCCCGGGCGGCGGTTTCGTGACCGGCCAAGTGATCAACGTGAACGGCGGTTCGGTCCTGGGTCGCTGAGCCCCGCCGTCCTCGGGCGCTGTGTGGCGCCCGCGTCATCCCTCGTCGTCGGCCGGGCTCCAGCCGGTCTGGCCGGCGCTCAGTCCCCCGCCGGTCTGGCCGACGCTCAGTCTCCCGCCGGTCTGGTCGGCGCTCAGTCTCCCGCCGGTCTGGTCGGCGCTCAGCCCTCGTCGGTCTGGTCGGCGCTCAGGTCCTTGGCTGCCTGGTTGGTGCTGAACCGCAGCGCCGACCACCGCTCGTCGATCGCCACCTGCTCGCCCGGCCGCATGTCGAAATCGGCCATGATTGAGCCCAGCGAATCCTGGTCGCTGTCCGCCTGGTTGCCCTTCGGGTAGGCGATCCAGAACGCGCCCGGCTTGTCGAGGTCCGCCCGATGCTCCGCCAGCTGTTCCCGCACGGCGGTGGCGTTCTCGGCGAACAGCACCGCGGTACCGGCAGTAGCCAGCACAGCCGTCTCCCGAACCCCGTCCGGCATCGGTGTGAGCAGCGGCAGCCTCGCCGGTTCGTTGAGCCACACGGTCGAGTTCGCTTTGATCATCAGCCTCTCGGCGACGTTATCGGTCATGCCGTCGACATTCCCATCCCGGCAGCGGCCCGTTGACCCTTTCCCCGAAGCCCACCCGCGGCGCGCGTGACGGAACTCGAAGTGCCCCGGCCGCCGCACCTTCGACACTGACCGGCCGACAACGCGCGCATCAGCCCGTCCCGTTGGCTCCGGTGGCGCGCCGCTCTGTCGAGATGTTGATCTGCTAGCGACTCTGTTGCCCATTTGGTGTGGTGGGCGTGTCGGCTGGCGTGTGGTGGTTGGTGGTGGCTGGATGGTCGTGGTGTGGTGGGCTTCCTGTGTCCTGCCGGGG